>NZ_FQWF01000008.1 GCF_900129585.1 Flavobacterium micromati | reverse complement strand
AATCTTATAATTTACAAAACATCGGTCTTTTTTCCTAATATAATGTCGTTTATTTTACTGGTAATCAGTAAAATATATTTTTGTCATGTACTAAATTATTTTAATTTTATTAATTTGATTGTGAATCAAAGCATCAAAATATTTTCTATTCTCCTTGTCCAGATAAAATATCTTTTTTATTAAGCTAATCGGGTAATAAATATCTCCATATAATCTATTTTGAGTCGTTAGTCTAAAATAAAAATTCTTCATTATCGATTCTTGATCTAATAGCACCGCAAGATTACCTTCTTCACTAGCAATGGCCTCTGCTTTATACTCTTCAATTTCCTCTTTAGTTAAAGGACTTGGAATGAAAGTATCATTAATCTCTTTTTCGAACGTATTAAAGTCAACTTCTTCTTCAAAAATCTCTACATTTAAAATTTCATAATTTATGAAATTCTGATATTCTATAAAGCCACTTTTATATTTAGATTTCAGCTTTGGATCTTTAAATTTTAGCATCTGAGTTAAACCTAATTCAAGATGTTTTATCGTGTTTTTACTTTCTTGATTATCTAATAATTCAGACAATGTAACTAAAAAATCAAATTTAAAATATTTAGACAAGACCTCTTTATTAGCCGAAACTACATACGAGGCATAGCTTCTCGCTGAACCAACAGTGTAACCTTGTTCCTCAATTAAAAAACTTACAAACTCTTTTCTAAATGGTAGTTTAGTATTGCTTTTTACTTCATCTTGAACTGAAAGAAGTAATTGAACTTCGTTTAAAAACCTCAAATAATTACTTTTTCCAAAAATAGCATTAGGTATGCCATTGCCATTCCTTTTATTATATTCAGTAAATCGCGGATTTTTTTCTTTCAGTTTCTCTTGTATGTTATTAATAAAGTCATCATTAACTTCATCATAATTTATATCGAAGAGATTAATTCCAAAGCTATTATTAAATTCGTCAGCATATTCAAAAAGCTTGTTGCTGAATAAATTTTTATCGTCTTTAAATGATTTTAATAGATAATTAGATCCTTTTCCTTCCTTGTTTTCGATATACCAACTGATAAATATTACAATATTTTCTTGTATCATTTTTTAATAGTTTTTAAATTTTGTTCCAAATATACCTACATTGTATATCAAAATACGATACAGTAAAAAAACATGTAATAATTTTACGCCTCTAGAATAAAAAAACTTCTTTGTAAAATGTCCTGTTTAGAAATTACAAAAAGCTATCGTAATCACAAATAAATACTATTAACTAGTACATTAATATTTTTGTAATACGAAGCTAAATTTTCAAATGTATGAGAGCTTTCATAATCAATAATAATTTGATTGTTATTTTTAACGTATTCGTTGTTTTTAATAAAATCTATGTTATTAATTACATTATCTTTTTCAGATATCAGAATTAACGATTCTCTAATATGTCCGTATTGTACTAAATAACTTTTTAATTGGCTTGGTATTAATGATTTATTACTTAGGTAATTGAAATCTAGCAACGGATTAATTAAGACTAAAAAAAAGAATTTGCTTTTATTTTTATTGCGCAATTGAACAGCAAAATTTGCTCCTGTAGAACTTGCAATTACACATGAAAATGTAAAAGTATTAGAAAAAACAATCTGCTCCCATTCAATTAATTTTTGCTCAATATTATCATTAATACCCCATTCTAAACATTCAATATTAGGATATTCTTCCACCAATTTTAAAAATTTTTTTGAAGCTTTAGAGCCATGTAAACCATGTAGATAGTAAAATTTTGTTTCCATAATAATTTATTGGTGCTTTTTACAATTGAATTAATTTATAACCGTTTGATTACCGTTTGTAATAAAATAATAATGACAAAAATTTTGCTGCTAAACACTATCGATAAAGATTTCTTAAATATTCTATAATCGTACTTCCGGCATCCAAAAAACAGTTTTAAAATCCTTTATTTGATTGTCAATTACAACTATCCCTTCATTCTCTAATAACTGCTGCATCAAGTTTGTTCCATCAAAATGAAGTTTACCGGTAAGCAAACCATTTCTATTTACTACCCGATGTGCTGGAACATCCTCTAGATTGTGCGAAGCATTCATGGCCCAACCCACCATTCTAGCAGAGCGTGCGGTTCCTAAAGCTTTAGCAATAGCCCCATAAGAAGTTACTTTTCCAAAAGGTATTTCCCTTACAACAGCGTAAACGCGCTCAAAAAAATTGTCGTTTTCCATAGTTCTAAATCAAATGAAAATGATTTTAAGTTGCTTCGATTAATTTATATAAAACTTTATAATATTGATTAAAGTTATTACCGCAATTAATCCGGTGATACTGCCAATTATAGTATTAATGTTTCGCATCAAATAATCAGTCTTATCTTGAATTTTTTCGAAAAAAGTAATGTAAAAATAGAATACTAAAAAAGAACCTAAAACTACACCAGATACAAAAACTAAAACATGTCCAATATCAAAATAAAATAGTTGGTAACTAGCCAAAGTCACACTTACAAAAACATAATAAGGAATAGGGAAAAAATTAAGGGCTGAAAGCAACATTCCCAGAAAAAAACGAGTTGAAGTGCTTTGCTTTTTTATTTTATCTTTCTTCTTTGTTGGCTTTTTGGCTATAAATAAGAAATAAATGGAAAGCATAAAGAAAATACCAAAACCAACCTCCCTCAATAAAACAATCACATCTGGATGATTTTTTATAAACTGAGCAAATAAAATAGCAAGTGCCGCCTGAAAAAATATTACGATTATCGCTCCGAGAACAAACCAATAGGCACTTCTTTTTCCTTCCTTGAGATTTACCTTAGCCGCAGTCATATTGATCAATCCCGGCGGAGTAATTCCTATGATAGCCGTAAAAAAACCTAAAAATAGAGAAGTGATTAATTGGACTGTGACCATAAAAGTGTAATAAAAATCTTTGTCAAATATAAACTATTCTTTAATTTTAAATCGAATATAAGTAATTGCTTTGTTGATTTCTAAATATTGTTTTTCATAAAAAGTTTGAAATGCAGTTACTTCCTCTGGACTTCCTTCGTTCACGTAAACATTATGGTTGGCATACAAAACCTCGTGTCCTTCCCCATGCAACAATCCTAAAGTATAACCGTGCATAAATTCACTGTCGGTTTTTAAGTTTACAACACCGTCTTTTTTAAGTACTTTTTTATACAATTGCAAAAACTCTGAATTTGTCATTCTGTGTTTTGTCCTTTTGTATTTTATTTGTGGATCTGGAAAAGTAATCCAAATTTCGTCTACTTCATTTTCAGCAAAAATATGATTGATTAATTCGATTTGAGTTCGAATGAAAGCCACATTTTGCAAACCATTTTCGACCGCTGTTTTAGCACCACGCCAAAAACGTGCTCCTTTAATATCTATTCCAACAAAGTTTTTATTAGGATATCTTTCAGCCAGACCTACAGAGTATTCTCCTTTTCCACAGCCTAATTCCAACACAAGCGGATTTTCATTTTTGAAGAAATCAGAGTTCCATTTGCCTTTGAGCGCAAATAAATCTCCCACTACTTCCTCTCTTGTTGGTTGGAAAACATTAATGAATGTTTCGTTTTCTTTGAATCGCTTTAATTTATTTTTGCTTCCCACTTTTTTAAAATATTTTTACTTCGTATATCTCGGCCTTTGGTATCGGGTGGCAAAATTAAGGAATTATATCAAACGGGACGCTATCAAAGAAAAAACCTTGCTAAAAACTCATTTTCATTTTTTGCTTTCCGTGTTTATTGACCATTTATTTGACTAAATACTAATCTGAGAAAAGGTGCGTGACATTATTTTTTAATGTAATGCGAGAAAAGATTCTGTGTGTAATTAATTTCTATGATTGTACGATTTTATTTTGCAACTCAATTTATTTAAAATAATCATTTCTTTATTTGCAGCTTTTTAATTAAAGCATCTTCAATTCCCATTTTGGTTTTAATTACATCAGCCGAATTTTCATTGGGAACAGTCATTGAAAGAACATAATGTTTAATTTTCCATTGCTCATTTTCTTTTATCAATATTCCTGAACCTCTACAAATTTTCATTTGGGTATTTAGCAATTCGTCAAACCAAGCCGTTTGCATCGTTTTATCAAAATAAACATGACGCTCTAATGTTGTAAAATTCCACGCCTTTCCTTTATCAAAATGAGGTTTAGCATAGATTTGGAATGCTTTTTTATTCCAATTTTCATTTGCATCGGTGCCAATAAAAATTGCATCATCAGTCATTAAATTAAAATAAGCATCATAATTTGCCTCTGCAGCAGCTTTATGCCAAGCAGTGATGGTAGCATTGACATTAATTTCTGGGGAGGAGTTCTCTAACTGATTACTTTTACAACTTAATAAAGTCATAAATATTAAAACTGGGATTAATTTTTTCATCTGCTTTGTTTTTTATTGATGGTCTTTATTCCATCTTATTTTTATTTTTCCGTCTTCATCAACAGCCAATAAATGCAATACAATTCCCTCTAGACGTTTTTCGGCACGCGCTTCTTTATCATCAATGAACTTGTCTTTTTCTGGATCTCTAAGGGGAATTGTTAATGCTAGTTTTGTTCCCCTTCCAAAAGAATAAATACCGTTTATGTCTAAATTTAAAATATTAGAACTGACTTTCAAATCATTTACTTTGACTAATTCGCCGTTGATCGCAAAATTTCCCGACAAGTCTTTAAAAACTATGTTGCTGATATTTCTAAAAGGAAAAGCAAATTTAGCAATATTTGTGATTGGTTTAAAATCGATTAATTCTCCGTTTAAAACGGCAAATTGTGATTTACCAGCGAGCGAATTTGTTTGTAGCGCGCCACCAGCAAATAACTTTCCTTGAATTACTGCTTGAGCAGTTAAGGAACCTTTCAAATTTGTAGGGCTAAACGATTTTATGCTAAAATTATTCATTGAAGTTAAAAATTGAGCTATATCGACTTTATCAATTTTTGTGTTGGATTTTACTACGTAATTTTTACCATCAGGCACCAGCGTTCCTTCGAATGTTATTATGCCACCGCAACTATTAACTTTTCCTTTTTGTATTATTAATTCATTATCGACTAATAAAACTTTTACTTTCGCAGCAGTAGCTTCCAACTTATTGTACACAATTCTATCTACTTTTACATTTAAAACTACTTGGCATTTCTCAATAACATCATGTATTTCATCTGAAATATTACCTTTTGAATTAGATTTTTTTGCTTTAGTTTGATTAGAATCGGTAAGTATACTCACCAGATTTTTCACGTCGAGAAAAGGTGTGTATATGTTCCAATCAACTACCATCTTTTTAGGATTTATATAATACAAAGTTAGAAAGTTATCAATTTTACCTTTCATAAAAACACTATTACGATTGTCTTTAAAGTTCATTTTTTTTATTAAAAGTGCTTTTTCTGTAAAGTCTAGCTCCACATTTGTTTTTATAAAAGTTAAATTCCGCGGCCCATAATTGGCCATTGCATCCTTGACTGTTATGCTTCCAGTAAAATAAGGTTTGTCAATTTTTAAATCTACAATTCCGAAATTAAAATCTAAATTCACTTTGGCTTGACCACTAGAGAAACGAATTAAATCTGCTGATAAAATGGTATTTAAACGAGTAATATCAAAACTTGATTTGAAACTTCCTGAAGCTGTTGTGTTTTCAAAATTCGAGATCATTGCTAACGGAATGGAGAACGGAATGGCCTTAAAATCCCCTGTAAATTTAGATAATGTGATCGTCGAGTTTGCATCATTGCAGCCAGCACCTTTTTTAGAATTGTTAGTAAAACTTGCGTCAAAATTACAATTCGTGATCATTCCATCCGGAATTGTAAGTTCATTATTCCTTACTTTAGTTTTCACTTTTATTTCAGGATCCCCACTTGCACTAATGTCGCCTGCAATTGTACACATTACTTCTATTGGATTTTTTAAATCAATTTGTCCGACCCTAACACTAATATTATCGCTTAACAATTCAGAAGCATTTCGCCATAAAATATTTGTTTTAATGTCAATTTTATATGCTGACTTGTTTTTATCTAAACTAAAACTCGCGTCGATACCAAACATTTCTTTTCCAATAGCTAAATCTTCAGTTGCAACGTTAATTTGATTGTTTACTTCTGAAAAATTTACTTTTAATTTACCTTCGACCATTTTATCTTTTATAAAGCTTCCTCTCTTAGTATTAAAAGCCATGCTTTTAGCAAAAGTTTTTACGTACACAATAGTTTCCCAATCATCACCTTGGAATTTTATTTTGCTTTTGAGATCAATTTTGTCAAAATCAAATAACTTTTTCCCTATTTGGTTTTCTGAAATAAAATGAAATTGACTCACATTTATTTGACGCACTGACGAAGTGGTAGAACTGTTTGACGACGAATCCACAGGTTTTTTTCTAAAAATAGCACTGTTATCAAGTCCGTTTATGTCTTTATATAAATGTAAAGTTGCCTGTTGAATTTCAATTTTGTCGATACTAATTTCATTCACAAGTAGATCTGCAACATTAACTCTTATTTCAATTTGTGCTGCTTTGAGTAATGTTCTCTTATGTATTTTCCACAAACTGTCGTGCACTTCTACTTGGCTCAAAGCCAAAGTCATTTTCGGAAAACCTTTAAGAAATTTATAATTTACATCCTTAATAGATATTGAGCCAACTATATTTTCATTAACTATTTTGTTGATTTGAGCTACTATTTGTGTTTTGTTATTGTTAAAGTAAATAGCAAATAGCCCAGACGAAATTATGATTAATATAATTAAACTAGCAAAAAAATAACCTAATTGCTTCAAAACCTGCCCAAAGTTTATTTTTTTATAATTTATAATGATACGTTCTAAAATTGCATTCATCTAGATGTTGTTTTTGTTGTTGTTGTTGTTGTACAAAGGAGAGTTCCTTACTAGTGTTGTATATGAATAAATTTGTACTAATTCCGCTTTACTATTTGTTAACACGTGAGTCATTTTCTTTAAATTTATGTTTGAAAAAACACTTAAAATTCTAAATGCAAAAGTGAATACCTAAATGTACTATTCTTTTACACAATGCATTTCTAAAGTTGTATAATTTTAAGATTTTCCATTTGTAGATTGATCTAATAAATCAATATTTTTTGTGATTTATAATTATAAAATACTGATTATAAATTTGTTAATTTATAAATTTAGAGATACTCAAACTTGAATCTTTCCTTTACAACATCATATTTAATACCGCCACTTATAATTTAGTCGTGCGAAACAACATTTAATGTACTTTTGTTACGTTTTTACAAATTTCGTAACAAATTAATAATCAAGTATGAAGAAATTGAATTTCGCCGCTGTGCTTGTTGCCTTAGTTTTAATGCTTCTTTTTACTTCTTGTAAAAATAAAATGGAAAAGCCAGTTGTTGAAGCTCCTGTTCCCATAAATACTCTTGAAGTGGCTTTTGATAGCGCCCAAATTGCGATCTTTTTTGAAAAATATCCTAAGTTAAAGTTATATCAAAATGAAGTAAAACAGTTGTATCGAAAGCATCAGTTTCATTATATATGGTTTGATGAGAAAGGTCTCAACGAATTTTCAGGTTTACTGTACAACAAAGTGAACAATTTAAGTGCTGATGGAATAGAAACCACAATTCCTTATAAAGAAAGATTTGACTTTATTTACCAAAATCCATTTAAGAACCAAAAAGCAAGCGTCGACACTGAATTGCTGAGTTCAGCACTTTATTTTTTCTATACTAATAAAGTTTTTGAAGGAATTGACAGCAATAAAACGAAAGATTTAGAATGGTTTTTACCGAGAAAAAAGCAGACATATATTCACTTTTTAGACTCGTTACTCGTTAATCCCTCGTTAATTAATAGGGAAGAGAAAGGTGTTTTGAAACAGTACTACTTATTAAAAAACGCTTTGTTTAAATATCAAAATTTTGCCAAAAAAGCCGGTTGGGAAACCATAATGCTAGATCCTGAAATCAAATCAATTAAACCAGCTGATAGCTCCGCGACGATTGCTCAAATTAGAAATTATTTATTTCTCACTGATGCACTTGCTACCAATTCTAAAAGCGAAGTTTATGATGACGATTTAGCTACTGGAATTTTAAATTTTAAAAAGAGTATAGGACATTTATCCAATACAACCATTCTTCGACAACATATTGCTTTTATGAATGTTCCTATTGAGCAACGCATCAAAACCATAATGGTCAATATGGAACGCTGCCGATGGATTTCCAATGATATCACTAAGTCAAAGGAACTCATTGTTGTAAATATCCCTGCTTATGAATTGACGTTTTTTAGAGATGGAAAACCGGAATTGCGTTCTAAAGTAGTGGTGGGCAAAACTATGAGCAAAACAGTTATTTTTAGTGCACCTATGAAATATATTGTTTTTAGACCGTATTGGAACGTACCAGCAAGTATATTAAAAAATGAAATTTTACCTGCCATTAAAAAAAATCCAAATTATTTAAAACAACATAATATGGAGTGGAACAATAACACGGTGAGGCAAAAACCTGGGATAGCAAATTCACTAGGATTGGTTAAATTTTTATTTCCAAACTCTAACGCGATTTATTTACACGATACTCCTTCAAAAGGATTGTTTAGTAGAGAAAATCGAGCTTTTAGTCACGGTTGTATTCGGGTGGCAAAGCCACGAGAACTTGCAGCAATGATTATGAAAAATGATAAAGGCTGGACGGTAGAAAAAATAAACGCTAAAATGGACAGCGGAGCTGAATACTGGTACACACTAAAAGAATCGATTCCAGTTTATATTGGCTACTTTACCGCGTGGGTTGATGATGAAGGTGTACTTCATTTTTATAAAGATGTTTATGAAAGGGATGAAAAATTAGCAACCATTCTTTTTCAAGATAAAGTAGTAGATTAGGTACATCCGTATTCTGTGATGAAGTGCCACAAAAATTGCGTTCAACAAAAATTGGCTTCTACATATCTGTTTTAAATAAAAAATGACACTGTCCAAACAAGAGACAATGTCATTTTTCTATTTTCCAAAAATGGAATTATTTAATAGGTTTTCTTTTTTTCGAAAGTTGTTTCTAATACTTTTTTGATTTTATCCAAAGCTCCGTGAAAAGCTTTCTCGGTAGTTTCGGCATGATTTGTAACGGCCACTGGTTGCATGTTTATTATACGAGCTTCAATCAAACACCTTTTGTCATTCATTCCTGATTTATCACTATTTTCATCTCCAAAATGCACTTCTAAACGTGTTATTTTTTCCTCAAAACGTATTAAAGCTTTTTCTAATTCATCTGAAAAATAAGCTTTTGAACGTGCACTTCCCTCTACATTACTGTCTGTATTAATTTGTACTGTCATGTTATATTATTTAATGATTGTTTCTCAAATTTAAAGAACGAAGCATGAAAAAACGACTGCGTTAATAAAACATTGTGAGTTAAAATGCGGTTAAAAAGCTTATTTACCCAAGTATAAAACTTGTTGCTTAACGAAACAGTTACATCAGCTTTTAGTCAGTAGTGCTACAAGAATCTAAATTTTTACAGCAGCAATTTGTAGATAATTGAAGATCAAGTTGTATAATTTTAGGATAACACAAAAAGCGATACAATTTATAGCGCTGAAATTTTATACCAAAAAAAACGCTACTCTTTCAAGTGGCGTTTTTTGAATTTATTATTGTTATTTGTTGCGATGTGATTGCTTTGCCGCGTACCCCGCAACTCCTCGCAATGCAAGTCGTTTGGAGAATTGAATGCCCTAGCCCTGATAGCAGTGAAAATCCTTTTTATAAACGCTGTCAGGGTTGAAAACCCTGACAGCGTTGAAAAAGATTGTAACGGATAGCAGGAAATGGCTCCTTCCTTCGACTGCGCTCAGGGTGAAATCCTTACCTACAATTACTGTTATTTAGAAGTTGGGATTGTCATAATCCCTATATTAAACAGCGTAAACGCCTGAATATCTACATTTTCTTGAATTGTTGCTGCAACTGATTTTCCTGCGCCATGTCCCGCATTGATGTCAATACGAATTAGCGTTGGGTTTGCACCAGTTTGCTTTTCTTGTAATTCGGCAGCAAATTTAAAACTATGTGCCGGTACAACTCTATCATCATGATCACCTGTAGTAACCATTGTAGCTGGATATTGATTCCCTTTACGAATGTTGTGCACTGGCGAATATCCTTTAATGTAGCTAAACATTTCTTTACTATCCTGAGCTGTTCCATAATCATAAGCCCAACCTGCTCCTGCTGTAAACGTATGGTAACGCAACATGTCCATCACGCCCACTGCTGGCAAAGCCACTTTCATCAAATCTGGACGTTGCGTCATTGCTGCTCCTACCAGCAATCCTCCATTTGATCCACCTCGAACGGCTAGAAAATCAGGAGAAGTATATTTTTCAGCGATTAAGTATTCAGCAGCTGCAATGAAATCATCAAATACATTTTGTTTTTGCATTTTGGTTCCCGCATCATGCCATTTTTTACCGTATTCGCCTCCACCACGTAAATTTGGAACAGCATAAATTCCGCCATTTTCCATCCAAACTGCGTTGGCAATGCTAAAACTTGGTGTCAAACTTACGTTAAATCCTCCGTAACCATAAAGCATTGTGGGATTTGTTCCATCAAGTTTCAAGCCTTTTTTATGTGTAATAATCATTGGGATTTTAGTTCCGTCCTTTGAAGTATAAAACACTTGCTTGGACTCATATAATTCGCCATTGAAATCTACTTTTGGTTTTTGATACACTTTAGAGGTTCCTTTTGCGGCATCAAATGAAAAAGTCGAGCCTGGTGTAATATAATTTGTAAACGAATAGTAAAGCGTTTTTTCCTTTTTCTTTCCACTAAAACCTCCAGCGGTTCCTATTCCTGGTAACTCAATTTCACGTAGCAGTTTTCCCGAATAATCATATTGCTTTACCACCGATACAGCATCTTTCATATAATTTGCAAAGAAATAACCGCCACCTGTAGATGGAGACAATACATTTTCAGTTTCTGGAATAAAATCTTTCCAGTTTTCTGGTTTTGGATTATTCACGTCAACAGTAACAATGCGTTTATTGGGCGCATTTAAATCCGTTTCGATGAATAATTTTGCGCCGTCATTTTCGATAATATTATTGTCGCTTTTAAAATTATCAACGATGGTAACTATAGGACTATTTGGCTTAGTTAAATCCTTGATGTATAATTCATTTCCGTAAGTCGAATTTGCCGCTGTAATTACAAGATAACGATCATCTTCTGTAACTCCACCGCCTACATAACGGCGTTTTTGGTCTGCGCCAAAAATAATTTGATCTTGTTTTTGCGCTGTACCTAATTTATGGAAATACAGTTTGTGTTGATCAGTCTTTGCTGATAATTCGCTTCCTTTTGGTTTCTCATAACTAGAATAATAAAATCCTTCATTACCTTTCCACGACACACCGCTAAATTTTACATCAACAATCGTATCCTCTATAATTTTTTGCAAAATCGCATCCATGATAATGACTTTTCTCCAGTCACTTCCGCCTTCGGATATTGAATATGCTACTTTAGAACCATCTCTCGAAAAGTTTATTCCGCCCAGCGAAGTTGTTCCATCTTTAGAGAAGGTATTAGGATCTAAGAAAACTGTTTCAGCACCACTTTTATCCTTTCGATACAAAACCGATTGGTTTTGTAAGCCATTATTTTTATAATAATAAGTAAAATTACCTTCTTTGAAAGGTGCACTTATCTTTTCATAATTCCATAATTTTTCCATTCTAGCTTTGAGTACATCACGAAACGGAATTTGCGCTAAATAGCCATAGGTAACTTCGTTTTGAGCTTTTACCCAAGCACCCGTTTCAGCTGATTTATCGTCTTCAAGCCAGCGATAAGGATCAGGAACTTGGTTGTCAAAATATACGTCAACGGTTTCTCCCTTAGTTGTTACAGGGTAAGTCATTGTTCTTAGCTTTTGGTCTTGGCCAAAACTTGCCATTGCAGAAGTTACGGCCATTAATAAAAAAGTTTTTTTCATTAGTTTGTTTTTTTTTCGGTTGTCACAAAAATAGCGAAATAGTTAGTGTTACAGTTACAGGGAGGTCTTAAATAAAACTAAAAAAACGCTACTCTTTCGAATAGCGTTTTCTAAAATGGTTGACATCAGAACGAAGTGCTTATTTGACCTGAACTGGATAAGTGATTTGCGCATCTGTTGCACCGCCAGCATTTGTAATATCTCCTGTTGCAACTCCAGCAGCACTCTTAGCTGGCTCGTGTCTCAAAACCACTATTATATTTCCTGTTGCTGCCACTGTTCCTGTTTTCAAAGTAAAAGCTAAGCCAATCGGTTTTCCGTTGACATCAGCATCAGTATACGTGAAAGCTCCTATTGCTGCTGGTGCTTGAAAAAACAACTGATGTTCTACTCCTTCTGCTTTCACTTCCAATGTTATGTCATCAACTGGCGTCACGGCTTCGTTTAAGAAACGCACTGTTCCTGTATACGTTGTGTTCACTATTAAATCTCCTGAAACAGTAACTACCGGAGTATTTGGTCCGTCTCCGTCCAGATCTCTAGAAGTCAAGGTAATGATTTGATTTCCTGCAGTCAAAGTAGTTGTAACTGTTGTAATTACTTCCTCCTCATTTACTGCAATAGGATCATCTTCATTACAAGATGAAAACGTGAAAATTGATACTAAGGCTAAAGCTAAAATTTTTAAATTTTTCATTTTTTTTGTTTTTAATGTTTAATAATTGAATCTTAATTGTAATTGCAAGTTTCTACCCATTTCATCAGCAAAAAAGCGCTGTCTGTTCAGGTAGTCCCTGTACGTGGTGTTTAATATATTTTGAATTGAAAATGCAATAGTTGTACTAGACTTCCCAAAGGTTTTGAAGCTTATCTCCGAATAGAAATGTAACAACTGATAGGCTGGCGGCGGAGTACTAATGTCTACTAAAACCGGAGTCAATTCATTATTCGCAACAATACTTGTTATAAAATTATTGTCGGGAAAACGATTTTGTCGTAGCACCATTTCACTTTTTAATTCCAGTTTTAGATCATTCCATTCCGTTTTTGCAAACTGAATTTTGTTGCTCAGATTTAATGGCGGAATATCAATCAAGAATTCGTTGTTAGTCAAATCTCTCCCGTTTACATAAGCCAAAGCAAAATCATGCTGCCATTGATTGTTTATTTTCCAATGTGTTTGCACGTCAACTCCTGCTAACCTTGCGTTAGTTTGCTGGTATTCCCAAACTGGAAATGCACCGCGAATGGTTGTTTCAAAACCAACAGGCCGTAAGAACATGAAATTGCGAATGCTATTTATAAAAGGATTTACCTCAACTGAGAAAGCTGTCCATTTTTTCTGCAAGGTTGTTGATAATTTGACCGCTTGTTCTTTGTCTAAAGCTAAATCACCAAGCTCGATAACCCCAGTTGAATGATGCAAACCATCACTAAAAAACTCCGAAGGATTTGGGTTTCTGGTTGCCAAACTAACATTAGTGTACCAATGCAAGTCTTGTCCAAATTCCTTGTGAAATCCTGTACTAGCTGAAATATTATGAAAAGTAAAACTAGGCTTTGCCAACCATTGATTGCCTTCTTCGCCCACAATAAAATCAGCAAATTCAGAGTTATAGCCTCTTTCATCCCATCTAGATTTAAAGTAAAACTTAGTGGCTTCTACTTGTGAAAAATCATATCGTAATCCAGCATCTACAGAAAAACTATCTGAAATATCATAGTTTACAATACCATACGTACCAAATTCTATTCTATCAAAATTAGGAATCAGTGGTCTTATTCCTGTAGCTGGATTTGCAAAATTGTTTTGAAAAGAGCCATTAAATCCAGACTTGAGTGACCAATCATGCAGTGTTTTTTTATAATCAACGTTTACAGCATGCGTTGTTAGCGCTAAGTCTAAGGCAGCTAAGTCATTAAAATTTCCTCTACGTACATCAAACTCCAATCGCTTATTAAACTGAAAAGAATATTGAACAGCTAATGAAGCTGTTTCATCAAAATAATAGTTGTAATTCAGTTTTGCTAAATGATGTTGAACTTTTTGCTTTGGATTATTTATGTCATACGTGAAATCATTGACAACCGAAGGAATTTTATTAGTAATGGAATTATACAAATCGTTTACGTTTCCAGTATGTGACGCACTCAAAATTCCAATAGTGGTATTGTAGAAACTGTAATATCCAGAGACATCATGTTTTTTTCCAGTAAATTTTATATCGCCAGAAAAATTAGCTTCTTGATTCCCTGAATTAGACAACACGTAATCAGGTGCTTCTTTGTCTCCCATATACTTATATGTTCCCAATGCATTCCAACTCCATCCTTTATCATTTCCTTTGTGCAAACTTGTACTAATGGAACTACCTCTGCCATTTGAGACCATATTCAGAATTGTTTTGCCGAAAAGAGTATCTTTTTTTACCGAAACAGGCTCTATAATCACTAACCCTCCAACGGCGTCACCACCAAACTGTAGTCCAGAAGCTCCTTTGATAACCGTGATTTTTCCCGCTGCGTTAATGTCAAAATTAGGTGCGTGCTCCGTTCCCCATTGCTGATCTTCCAAACGAACATTGTTATTGATAATTGGAACTCTACTGCCAAACAAACCGTTAATTACAGGCTTTACCACTGTACTTCCTGTTTTTAAACTAGAAACACCTGCTACCTCTTTCAAGATATCACCCAGCGTTTGGTTACTAAATTTTTCAATTGTTGGCATTTTGATATTTTGTTCCAATAGCGATTTATTCAGTCTATTAGCCTTTTGTCTGATTACAACTTCTTGTAATTGATCTGTTTTTACTTTTAATATAAAGTCTAACATTTGATCAACAACTACATTTACTGTAGTATCAATAGATTGAAAACCAACATAAGAGATAAAGACTTTTGTATTTCCCGCAGCAAGTTTTTTTACGGTGTAATTACCAATCGCATCTGATGATACGGTTTTTTTACCAATGTGTACATGACTACCAGATAGAGGAATTCCGTCTTGAGTTGTGATTTTTCCACTGACTGTGATTTGCGAATAACCAATATTGCAAAACAAACAGAAGCAGCAAAAACTAAAAATTTTTGATTGCATTTTTGTTGTTCAAAATATATAAACATGTGAATCACTTTCAAAAATTGAAAATGATATACTTTGTGAAATATAATTTAAACGTTGGGTGGACCGCGAAGCGCAAATAGGCTTCCCTTAAAGAATTGTGTAATTTCTTTTGATTTGAAATCAGCACTTTTAGAAAAATGGTCTAAAACGACTAAATCAAAAGCAGTTTGAAAAGAGAAAGTAAAAGTGCTTAATTTATGAGCACAAACTCCACAAAAATCATAATTGTGATGTTGATGCGTTATTTCTGTCGCAGAATTTTTTTCATGCACGCACTGAACTTCAGCAAGTTGTGCAGCTATATGTTCGTATTTGTGCAACGATTCAAACAGCATTGAAAATAATACTGTAAACGTTAATACAAAACTAAATATGGAAAACTTCTTTTTCATCTCGCGCAAATATAACGATCCTGAAATAAAAACCCATTTGTTTTAACAAAATATAAAATTTGCTAAAAACAAATGAGTTCAAAAAATTGTAGAAAAACAACTTCGTTTTTCTACCAGAAAACTTGGTTTATTTTGAAAACTGAATTTTTATACTAAATTATTAGCTACTAAATACTCTGCAATTTGTATCGTATTCGTAGCTGCTCCTTTTCTCAAATTGTCAGCTACAATCCACATATTTAGTGTGTTTTCTCGGCTTTCATCACGACGAATTCTACCCACAAAAACGTCATCTTTTCCTTGTGCATACATGGGCATTGGATACGTGTAGGTATCATTGTTGTCTTGAACCACTACGCCATCGGTATGATGCAAAATGTTTCTCACCTGATCAACGTCAAAATCATTAGTAAACTCGACGTTTACCGCTTCACTGTGTCCGCCTACAATGGGCACCCGAACCGCAGTTGCTGTAACGGCAATTGTATTATCGCTTAATATTTTTTTGGTTTCACGCACAAGTTTCATTTCTTCTTTAGTGTATCCATTATCTTCAAATGAATCACATTGTGGTATAGCATTTCGGTGAATTGGATATTTATACGCCATTTCGCCTTTAATGTTAGCATATTCATTTTCTAATTGCTGGACTGCTTTTACACCTGTTCCTGTAATGGATTGATAAGTGGAAACAATAACGCGTTTAATATTATATTTTTTATGCAAAGGTGCCAACACTAAGACCATTTGGATCGTTGAGCAATTTGGATTTGCTATAATTTTATCATCTTTCGTTAATTCGCTTGCATTAATTTCAGGAACAATTAATTTTTTAGTTGGATCCATTCGCCAAGCTGATGAATTATCGATAACTGTTGTTCCTGCTGCTGCAAATTTTGGAGCCCATTCTAGAGATGTTTCGCCACCTGCTGAGAATAAAGCGATGTCAGCTTTCATGTCAACAGCGGTTTGTAAACCTACAACAGTAAGTGATTTTCCGTTGTACTCAATTTGTTTTCCCACAGATCGCTCAGATGCTACGAGAATTAACTCATCTGTTTCAGCAATAAAATTTCTCTCTGCTAACACTTTTAACATCACTTCGCCAACCATTCCGGTAGCGCCTACAACAGCTATTTTCATAGTATTTATTTAATATTGAATATGAATTTTGAATGGCAAAAATACATAATATTAAGATCACGACAAGTGCACTAACAAAAAATAACAAAATGTTATAATTGTAACAAACTAACTGAATTGATTTGTCTATTACGGTAAAGGTTAAAAAAATTGATAAAGAAAAACCGCCTCAGTTAAGAAGCGGTTTAGACCTGAAATCAATTCAGGATAAATTAGAATATATAATGTAGCGGAAATTACTTTTTTAACAAATCTCTAATTTGGGTTAGTAATTCTTCCTGCGTTGGACCAGCTGGCGCAGCGACTACAACAACTTCCTTTTTCCTCGTTTTTTCAACAGCTCGTAGAACTACAAAAATAAAGAACGCAATAATTACAAAATTAATAACCGCTTGAACAAAATTTCCATACATAATTACAGCGGCTCCTGCAGCTTTAGCAGCTGCAAGAGTTGGATAACTACTACCATCAAGTGCAATAAATTTTTGAGTAAAATCTATTCCGCCTGTTATTAAACCTACAATTGGCATAATGATATCATCTACCGCTGACCCAACTATTTTACCAAAAGCGGCAGCTATCACCACCGCAGTGGCTAAACTCAAAACGTCACCTTTCATTAAAGATGCTTTAAAATCACTAAAAAATCCCATACGTTAGGTGTTATTTGTTACCAATAATTTTACAAAGCGAAAATAATTAAATATTTTACATTTGTTAAATTTCTACTCAAAATGGACGTTATTCTCGATAAAATACTCGTTTTACCCGTTGCGATATACTTGTAAGCACCTCATACGGAATCGTATTTAAGGCACGGGCAATTTCATTGACTGTTGGACTTTGACCAAAAATGATCACTGCATCACCTTCTTTACAATCAATTTCAGTAACATCAACCATTAACATATCCATACAAACATTACCTATTATTGGGGCTTTTTTATTTTTGATAGTAACAAATCCAAGTTCGTTACCCCAACCTCTCGCAATTCCATCTGCATATCCTATTGGAATTGTGGCAACAGTCGTTGGTTTTACAGCCATGAACTTTCGTCCATAACCTACGCTGTCTCCAGCTGGAATTGCTCTAATTTGCGAAATGATAGATTTTAACGTGCCTACATTTTCTAGTTTTTTTTGCTCTTCACTACCATTAGAAATTCCATAAAGTCCTATTCCTAGCCTAACCATATCATATTGCGCATTAGGAAAATTGCTAATTCCAGAGGTATTCATCAAATGGCGAATCGGTTGTATTTGTAATTCCCGAATCAATTTAGAGGATAATTTTTCATATAAATCTATTTGCGAATTGGCAAATTCAATATGTTGCATATCATCACTTGTTGCCATGTGTGATAAAATACTTTTTACTTTAACGGTTTGATTTCCCTTTAAAGCTGCAATTAATTCATCAATTGTATTGGCTTCAAAGCCTAAGCGATGCATTCCAGTATCAATTTTTATATGAATTGGAAAATGTTTTAATTCTTTTTGCGCTGCAATTTTAAGGAAAGCGCGTAGGCCTTTTAGACTATATATTTCTGGCTCCAATTGATATTGAATTATCGCACTAAAACTCGTATTTTCAGGATTTAAAACCATGATTGGCAACTGAATTCCCAAATTTTTTAGCGAAATTCCTTCATCGGCGAAAGCCACACCTAAGTAATCTACTTTGTGATGTTCTAATAATTTTGCAATTTCAAATCCTCCATTTCCATATCCAAAAGCTTTCACCATAACCATAATTTTTACATTAGGTTTCAGCTTCGCTTTATAAAAATTTAAATTATAACTAATTGCATTCAAATTTATTTCGAGAACAGTTTCATGGGTTTTCTCTTCTAATAATTGAACGATTTGTTCAAACTGAAACGATCGTGCTCCTTTTATCAAAATACTTTCATTGCTAAAATCTACATTCTCATAATCAGCTATAAACTCAGCTGTATTTTGATAGGTAACACAGTTCTCGAATTTATGTTTGTATTCTGAAATGGTCTCGCCAATACCTATCACACGACTAATTTTATTAGAAATAATTAAATCCGAAACCTTGCTGTACAATTCATCCATAGTCAAACCACTCTGAAAAATATCTGAAATAATTACTGTTTTATTTCCCGATTGTTTTTGGCTTTCTAGAAAATCCAACGCTATTTTCAAAGACTGAAAATCGGAGCTGTAACTATCATCGATAATGCTGCAATTATTGATTCCGTTTTTAACTTTCAAACGCATTTCCACTGGAAACAACAATTGCATTCGGTTTTGAATCGTTTGCTGATCGTATTTAAAATACAATAAAACCATCAAACACGAAATCGCATTTTCGATAGAAGCTTGATCTTGAAAAGGTATTTTTACATCAAAATGTTCTTTTCGATGTTGAATGTTTAATATTGTAAGTTCAGCAATTTTTTTTTTGGTAACAAAAACATCCGCGTCTTTATTGATAAAACTCCACGTAAAAGCATTTGCGATTGGAAAAATAAAGGATTCAATTTTTTCGTCCATTTGATAGATCACCGTTTCCGCAGTTTGAAAAAGCGACATTTTCTCTTTTATTTTTTCGTCTAAATTGATAAAACCTTCATCATGTGCTGACCCAATATTCGTCAAAACACCTAAAGTTGGTTTTATAATTTTCTGCAAATTTTTCATTTCTGTACTGACCGAAATTCCCGCTTCAAAAATCCCAAGATTGTGTTGCTCATTGATTGCAATGACTGATAAAGGCACACCAACCTGTGAATTATAACTTTTTGGACTGCGAATTACATTAAAATCTGGGCTTAATAAAAAGTTTAGCCACTCTTTTACAATAGTTTTTCCGTTGCTTCCTGTAATTCCGATAATAGGAAAATCAAAGAAACTGCGATACTGCGCTGCAAAATCCTGCAAAGCCATTAGCGTGTCTTTCACGACATAAAAGTTAGCTTTTGTTTCGCAATTTTTAGGAATGTGTGTTACCACAAAATTACGAACGCCAACATCTATTAAATCCTCAACGTAGATATGGGCATCAATATTAGATCCCACCAATGCAAAAAACAAAGTCTGAGAACCATTTTGTAACGACCGACTGTCTATAGAAACTGCATCAAGTGTAAGTGCAAAATTATTATCTATAAACGTAGCTTCTATTTTTTGAATACTGTTTACTATTTTTGGATTCATGGAATGAAAATAAATTATAATGGAAATCTTTGAACAGACGAACTAACTTTTATTAAAGTTGTAAACTTTACCAAAAATAACACTTCTTTTCAAAACGAAGCAATCGATAAAGAAGTATTAAGCCAATATTATACGCAAATCTGTATTTTATTTAATCGCTTAGTAAACTTCAATTCTATTCTCTCAAATAAGTAGATTCCATAATTTTATGCCATTTTGAAATCAGCGCTTAACGCGAATGAAGATTACTTTGCACAAAACCTACTAATTTGGATTAACATTTTCAATTGCTGATTCTCAACAGTGATAAATTTCACAGAAACAACTGCAATATGTTGTACACTTTTTGAGATTAGTTATATTTGTTAAAATGAAACCAGTACTGTTGAAAAAAATTCTCCCTTCGTTTTCTTATGTTTTCCATCCGATATTGATACCGGCAATGGCAACGTTACTGTATTTATTTTATCGCAATGGGGACTTTATAACACAAGAAAAATTTTTTATTCTTCTTCAAGTAGTAATTGTCACAATTGCCATTCCTCTTTTAGTGTTTGTGCTTCTGCGAGCAATGGGAACTGTTGATACAATAATGATGTCTAAAATATCGGAGCGCAAAATTCCACTCGTGGTTCATTGCTTTTTGCTTATTTTGTTGGTTAAAAAAAGCATTACTATTGATCGTTATCCTGAGTTGCATTTTTTCCTGTTGGGAGGATTGTTTAGTATCGTGCTAGCAATGATTTTACTTTTTGGTTATTATAAGGCAAGCCTTCACATGATAGGAATTAGTTCTTTAACTGTTTTTATAACTGGTATGAGTATGCACTTTCAAATTAATAGTATTTTGACGGTTGCAACCTTAATTCTTCTCAATGGTATCATCGCATCTTCAAGGTTAGAGATGAAAGCGCATACCAATAAAGAACTTGCAATGGGATTTTTTTTAGGAGCGATTCCTCAAATTCTTTTACTTGTCCTCTGGTTATAAAATATAAAAAATCAATCCAAGGTTTACGGATCTCATATCTACCTTTTGTCCGTTTATCATTGCCGATTGAAAAAGCGGATTTAAACCATAATAAGCATATAAATTGATCGTGTTGTATCCAGATGCAATATATGCTCCATATTGAAATTTGTTGAAATCATCATTCCCTTTAATTATAACTTTGCTATTTTCACTGGTAAAAACCGATCTGTCATGCAGTAAATAACTGAATTTTATTCCGGTGTAAATGCGCCAAAACTTGTGACTTTGAAAAGTTGAATTGCGCCATCTGAATTCGATGGGAACGTCAACAGTGAGTTGGGAAAATTTATTTTTGCTGGAATTATCAGTTGTCTTAATAATATTGTACACAGCATTTTGAGCTGTACCGGTAATAGCCATATTCTCATTATAATTATCGTAAGTAAATCCAATTCCTGTAGCAAAAGCTATCGTTCTGGATTTATTTACAGGCATATCCCTTAAAAAACCAGCTTTAAAACCTGATGAAAACTTATTTTGCGTTATACCTGCTGGTCTATTTGTCAACAAATTATACGAAACCGCAATATAAAATTGATCTTCCCTATAAAGCGAATCAACTTTTACGAGAGGAATAATCTCAGGAGCTACAATCTCTTGCGAAAACAGAGATGAAAAGCAAAGAAAAAGAAAACAACTTAGAAATATTCGCATTTTGTTTTTGTTTTAGAAATGGTTTGCGCTCGATGGATTAGGAAACTAGGTTACAAATATAAGATATTGATCGCTGCCAGCACTTTTTTCTAGTTTTGAATAGTATAAAAGTACATTGAAAAGTTTATAATTGAGGTTTAGATCTAACTGCGAAATAGCGACCACCGCAGAAAAAACTACAGTAAATAAACTGTTCGTTAATGACACAAAATATAATACCATTTATGTTTTGAATTTACTGTTAAAAAGAATTGAAATTTGTCAGGTTGTGCACGTCATCATGATTGTAATGAAACACGAAACGTTGTTTGTATGTCGCTCGTAATCTCGACTGCGCTCGATTTGACAAAAACAGGACAGTAATTTCAAAGCCCATTTGGCGTAACTATAAACGTATCATCTAGTAGGAAGTTCACCGCTGTTTATACTGATTTACTTTATTGATAAAAATATACAAAGTACAATTCCAAATTTCTTACATTTAGCGTTCTTAAATATAAACTAAGTATCAAGAAATGCATACATCCCAAACTATTCTTTTAAACATTTGTATCGATTACGATTTCAAGAGTGTTGTTTTCATCGCTTTATTTGAAAATAATAGTAAATTATAAAAATCGTACCATGACCATTCAACAATACATTACCAAAATAAACATTTTATTTCAAACCGGAAATGCCCGCGAACATTCTTACCGAGGTGATTTACAAAATCTAATAATGGCAATTTTGCCTGATGTTTTAGTAACTAATGAACCTGCGCGGGTTGCCTGTGGCGCGCCTGATTATGTGTTAACTCGAAAGGATATTCCATTAGGCTATATTGAAGCCAAAGATATTGGGATTGACTTAAATAGCAAAACCTTAAAAGAACAATTTGACCGCTATAAATCAGGTTTATCGAACTTGATTTTCACTGATTATATGGATTTTCATTTCTATAAAGACGGCGTATTTATAACTAAAATCGCTATTGCCAGTTTACAATTCCCCTCCTCTAGCGGTCGAGTTGGTTCTTCAACTGCTGAGCGAGCCGAAATTGTTCCCATTCCTGAAAACTTTGAGCAGTTCATCAACCTGATTCAAAACTTTGCACAAGTTGTTTCACAGTCTATAAAATCACCTACAAAGCTGGCGCAAATGATGGCAGGAAAGGCGCGATTAATGGCTGACGTTATTGAAAAATCACTAAATTATGACGATCAAGAAGGAAAGCGCTCGCAGCTAAAATCGCAAATGTTATCGTTTCAGCAAATGTTAATTCACGATATTGACAACAAATCATTTTCAGATATTTATGCGCAAACTATTGCTTACGGAATGTTTGCAGCGCGCTATCATGACCCCACTTTGCCCACATTTTCAAGAATGGAAGCAGCCGACCTAATCCCAAAATCAAATCCCTTTTTGCGCAAGCTGTTTCAGGACATTGCGGGTTTTGATTTGGATAATCGTTTGGTTTGGATTGTAGATGAATTGGTGAGCATTTTTCTAGCGACAGATGTAGCAGATATTATGAAAAACTTTGGTAAAAGCACCAAGCAAGAAGATCCTGTGGTGCATTTTTATGAAACTTTTTTGGGCGAATACAATCCTGCGCTTCGCAAAGCACGTGGGGTTTGGTACACGCCGCAACCCGTTGTTAATTTTATTGTTCGTGCTGTAGATGATATTTTAAAAACCGAATTCAATTTACCGCAAGGCTTAGCAGATACTTCTAAAACCAAAATCAAAAAGAAAGCTTTTACGCAAACTGGGAAAGGAGCCAACTCCAAGATTGTAGAAGTTGAAGAAGAAATTGAAGTTCACAAAGTCCAAATTCTAGATCCAGCAACGGGAACAGGAACTTTCTTGGCTGAAGTAGTCAAACACATTCACCAGAAATTCAAAGGACAACAAGGGATTTGGAGTAAATATGTAACCAATGATTTGATTCCAAGATTAAATGGTTTTGAATTATTGATGGCCAGTTATGCCATGGCACATTTAAAAATGGATATGCTACTGACAGAAACGGGTTACAGCCCCCCAACCCCCAAAGGGGGAGCTGAGGAACAGCGACTGAAAATATTCCTAACCAATAGTCTTGAAGAAGCACATCCTGACTCGCATACCTTATTTAGTTCGTGGCTTTCTGACGAAGCCGATCAAGCGAATGCTATAAAGCGTGATGCGCCGGTAATGGTAGTTATGGGGAATCCTCCGTATAGTGTGAGTAGCAGTAACAAATCGCCTTGGATTGAAAGTTTGACAGCCGATTATAAAAAGGATTTAAACGAAAGAAACATTCAACCACTTTCAGACGATTATATTAAGTTTATACGTTTTGGACAGCATTTTATTGATAAAAATGGAGAAGGAGTTTTAGCCTATATTTCGAATAACAGTTTTTTGGATGGTATCATTCATAGACAAATGCGAAAACATCTTTCAGAAAGTTTTGACAAAATCTACATATTGGATTTACACGGCGATGCTAAGAAAAAAGAGGTTTGTCCTGATGGAACACCAGACAATAATGTCTTTGACATTATGCAGGGTGTATCTATCAATTTGTTTATAAAAACAAACAAAAAGAAAAATAAAGAATTAGCTGAAATTTTTCATTGCGACCTGTTTGGAAAGAGAAATAATAAATACGATTTTTTAAGTCAAAATTCTTTACAGAATGTGAGGTGGAATTTATTAAACTACAAAGAGCCTAGCTTTTTCTTTACGAATAAAAATTTTACAGGTGAAGGTCAATATATTTTAGGCTTTAAAATTGATAATTTATTTAACACAAATAATAACGGCATTGAGACAGGTAAAGACGCTATGTTTTATTCCTTAAATAAAAATGAACTAGTCAAGGAACTTGTAGCTGTTTTTGAAAACAAAGAAGATGCTATAAAAAAATACAATATTTCAAACACTTCAAGTTACCATTTTGAAGATAAATTAAAAAGTTCAAAACTTATTTTGGAAAAGATTAGAAAAGTTAGTTATCGTCCGTTTGACATATTGTTTTGCTATTATGATGAAAAATTACAAAGAAGACCAGCTTTTAGTACAATGCAAAATATGTTTAAGAATAATTTTGCTTTATTAACTCCTAGACAATTTTCAGGTGATTTTCACCACGTATTTATTTCAACTTTACCTACTGATTGCAATTTAACAGGAACTGCGAAAAAGTTTGGAAGTGCTCCTATTTTCCCTCTCTACCTCTACCCAGAAACCAATTCCCAGCAAAACCTATTAGAAGCTCCGGAGCGAGTTCCTAATTTAAACATGGAAATCGTTAAACAGTTTGCTGATGGTTTGGGTCTTTTGTTTGTAACAGAAAAAACCACCCCGCCCGCCAGAGGCGGGCACCCCTCCAGCGGAGGGGAATTTAAAAGCGTCGATTTTGCTCCAATTGATATTTTAGATTACATCTATGCGGTTTTGCATTCGCCAACCTACCGTGAAACCTACAAGGAATTTTTGAAAATCGATTTCCCGCGAGTGCCTTATCCAACTGATATTCGAAAGTTTTATGATTTAGTGGAACTCGGTGGGCAATTACGTCAGTTACACTTACTAGAAAGCGAAACAGTAGAAAATTACATCACAGAATATCCTGAAGATGGCGACAATATTGTGGGTAAACCAAAATTTGTAGATGGTAAGGTTTATATCAATGAAGAGCAATATTTCAATAACGTTCCTGAAACAGCTTGGAACTTCTATATTGGTGGCTACCAACCCGCGCAAAAATGGCTTAAAGACCGCAAGGAGCGCGAATTATCCTTTGAGGACATTTTGCATTATCAAAAAATGATTGTGGCTTTATTTGAGACAGATCGAATTATGAAAGTGATTGATGTGGCTGGGGTGTAAAACCAAACAAATACCTATCTACCAGATAGTTAAAAGTAAAAGAAAAACAATGCAAGGATTACAGTTGTATAAAAAATTAATTAATTAAGTAGTAATGTTCACAAATATGTGAACATTATATGTATATTTGCAAAACCAATTATGGAAATAAAATTTCAAAAAGAATACTTATCCGATCTTTATCAAGGAATTGTAAAGCCGTATAAAGAATTCAAATCCAATCCGCAATTGGTTAAGCAGTACATAAAAACGATTAATGTGTTGAAATCCGTCACTCGCATTGAGCAATTGTACCAAATCAAAAGTTTGCATTATGAAAAAAAAGAAGGCGACCTGAAAGGTGTAAGTGCCGTTTATGTCAATAAACAGTAGTGCGTTCTTTTTTATGAAGTAGCTTCTGCTTCAGGTGATTTAAAAATCGATGTATTAGAAATCGAGGATTTAAGTAAACATTACGAAAAATAACAAACAAGATGACGACCACAAAAGATATAATCCCATCAATAGCGACACACCCTGGTAGTATTTTAGCAGATGAAATTGAAGCAAACGATTGTTCCCAAATAGACTTTGCAAATCTAATTGGTTTAAAACGAAGCCAACTAAACGAAATTATCAAGGGAAAAAGAAACATCAATGCTGACTTAGCTTTATTATTAGAAAAAGCACTTGGTATTGATGCTGATTTTTGGCTTGAAGCCCAAAAAAACTACGACCTAGACAAAGCTCGTATTGAAGAAAAAAATAAAATGCGATTAGAGGCAATAGAAATTTGGACTGTTATCAAATCTTTTATTCCAATTGCTTTCTTTAAAAAAGTAAAAATTATTAGCGGAGATCCTTGCATAGACATTGACACAATTAAGGGCATTTATAAGGTTGAAAGCTTAGATGAATTGGCAATCATGAGCATGCAAAGTAATTTTGCGCGATTTAAAAAATCGACAAAACTTAAAACAGATGTTATCCATATTATGGGATGGGTGAAACTCGTGCAGCACACAGCACTTAAGATCCATGTCGTGCCCTTTAATCATGAAAAGAAGGAAGAATTAATTGCACAGTTGAGAGCTATTTTTGTTAAAAATGAAAATCTACTGGAGTCCATACAAAATTGCCTCTTTGAACATGGCATTAAATTAATTTACCAAGAGAAAGGCGAGAAAACACCAGTTGATGGAGTTTCTTTTTGGAGTAATAGAAATCCGGCGATAGGAATGACTTTAAGACACAAAAGAGTTGACAATTTTGCTTTTACACTATTTCATGAATTAGGACATATTTACGAGCATTTAATAAACAATAACAAAGCAGAGTTCATCGATTTAGATATTAAAACCGAAGCTGATGACTATAAAAATTCTTTGGAAGAAATAGAAGCGAATCATTTTGCCCAAAACAACCTGATACCCCACGCAGATTGGATCCACTTTAAAAAAGAGAATCCTTTTTTAAATGTTGACGAAGCAATTATTTTATTTGCAAAACAAGTTAAAATACATCCTAGCATCGTGAGAGGCAGAGTTTGTTTTGAATTAAACGATTTTCGTTCTTTCACAATTATTGATAATGCAATACATTAAAGAATAAATTTTAACTGCTTTAATAATTCCCAACTACACATTCACCTTGTCCTGTTAACAAAACAGAAAAAAGTGAACACGTTATACTAGTCATGTTAAAAAAAACGATAAAATGTAACTTATTTAAATAGCTAATGTTATCCCTTTAAAACACAAAAACCACCTGAAGTAGTTGGTTTTTGTGTTTTAAAACTTCTATCAAATATTGCTTTCTGGGTGTAAAACTGGTTGTAAAAACAAAATATACTAAAAATCAAATGATATTGCAGAGGATGGGAGTACCTTCGGTGATCGCTAAAAAGGGCGTCCCACAAAGACATAATACCTGGCTTTACAAGCTTGAGCTTTTTTTGTTTTATAGCTTAGCCAAACTAAAAAGTTTGGCACGCTTTAAAACAAATAATGCTCCCCTTTCAGGGAGCATTATTTGTTTGCAGAGAGAAAGGATTAACTCCGTTGATCCCAAAAAGGGGCGTCCCACAAAGAAATAATGCCCAGCTTTACAAGCCTGAGCCTTTTTTGTTTTATAGCTTATCCAAACTAAAAAGTTTGGAACGCTTTAAAACAAAAAATGCTCCCCTTTCAGGGAGCATTATTTCTTTGCAGAGAGAAAGGATTAACTCCGTTGATCCCAAAAAGGGGCGTCCCACAAAGAAATAATGCCCAGCTTTACAAGCCTGAGCCTTTTTTGTTTTATAGCTTATCCAAACTAAAAAGTTTGGAACGCTTTAAAACAAAAAATGCTCCCCTTTCAGGGAGCATTATTTCTTTGCAGAGAGAAAGGATTAACTCCGTTGATCCCAAAAAGGGGCGTCCCACAAAGAAATAATGCCCAGCTTTACAAGCCTGAGCCTTTTTCGTTTTATAGCTTATCCAAACTAAAAAGTTTGGAACGCTTTAAAACAAAAAATGCTCCCCTTTCAGGGAGCATTATTTCTTTGCAGAGAGAAAGGGATTCGAACCCTCGATATGTTGCCATATACACGCTTTCCAAGCGTGCGCCTTCAGCCACTCGGCCACCTCTCTATTTTATTAAGGCTGCAAAGAACACGAAAAAAATTGAGTTAGAAAAGTAAATTCTAATTATTATATCATTTCACCGCGCAATGAAGTTTCAAAAATAGTTTTGAAGTCCTTTGCCTCTATTTCTTGACTTAACAAATACATCAGTTTTGTAATCGCCGCCTCTGTTGTGATGTCTTTTCCTGATATTACGCCTAGTTCTTTCATTCCTGTACTGGTTTCATATTGACCCATATTAACACTACCGCCAGAACACTGCGTCACATTTACAATATGTAAACCATTTGAAATTGATTGTTTTAATAAATTCAAAAACCACTCTTCCGTAGGCGCATTTCCAGCTCCGTACGTTTCTAAAACAATTCCTTTTAGATTAGCAATATTAAAAATAGCTGATAAAACGGCTTCACTAACGCCAGGAAACATTTTTATAATTGCAACATTATTATTTAATTTTTTATGGACTTTTAATTTTTGATCCTTGTGTAGTGGTAAAAACAAATCAGAATTCAATTTTAAATGAACCCCTGATTCTACTAAAAAAGAATAATTAGGCGATGTAAACGCTTTAAAATGTTCCGCATTTATTTTAGTTGTTCTGTTGCCTCTGTATAATTTATATTCAAAATACAAACAGACTTCGCTAATAACGGGCATATCGTTTTCTCTCAAAGACGCGATTTGGATTGCCGTGATCAAATTCTCTTTAGCATCCGTGCGTAAATCTCCTATAGGCAATTGTGAACCAGTAAAAATCACTGGTTTTGCTAAATTTTCTAGCATAAAACTCAATGCCGAAGCAGAATAAGACATGGTATCTGAACCGTGAAGCACTACAAAACCATCAAATGAAGCATAATTATCTTCGATAATCGTTGCGATTTTCGCCCATTTCTCAGGATTCATATTCGAAGAGTCAATTGGTTTTTCAAAAGAAATTGTTTCTATCTGGCAATCTAATTGTTTTAGTTCTGGGATTTGCAACAACAGCTTACTAAAATTGAAAGCTTTGAGCGCACCAGTATCAAAATCTTTTCGCATACCAATGGTTCCACCGGTGTAAATCAATAATATTTTGGATTTATACAACATCGTGGTATTTCAATTTACTCTCAACCGGATTAGCGTACATTGCTAAAAAACTATCTAGAGCTACTGGATTATCATGATCAATTCGCATTTCTAATCGGCGTGCGAATAGTGACTTTTCATGCTCACCATATAAATGCGAATATCGATTTGTTTTATTCACGATATCGTGAGCAATAAAATTAGTAGACCACAATTTATAATTACTCAGTATGGCATCATCTATAACTTGCGCCAATGCCACTATTTGCTTGTTTGAACTTTCATTATTTGCCTTTATAGCATCAATTTCTATGTCTAAAACTTTGCCCACATGAATATGAATTCCTTTCTTTTGTCCCAAAGCGCCACTGAGTATAGTCATGAAATCCTCATTTTTTTCTTTAACATACACTTCGTTATTGGCTTCGGCCATTAACTGCGGCATTTTCAAAGCATCGGTAGGATCGTATTCATAAGAAATAGAAACAGGAACAATTTTAATTTTTTTAAAATAATCCATCAAATTCTTTTCATCAGAACCCATACCAAGCATTTTCAAAATCCCTGGATTAGTTTCATCTTTTCCGTCTTTAGTCCTGCCCTCCCGCTGTGCAAGCCACACGGAACGATTTTCACGCGACAATAAATGACCTATATATTCCGATAGCAATTTTGAACTTTGCAGCATTTCCCTTGGCGTTAAGCCCCGTTGTACCAAAAAGTTTCGATTAAGTTTTGCCAGTGTATTTAAAAAAGACTTTTTTACTAAATTATCACCAATAGCCGATGCAGTCATTACTAATTTGTGCTCGAACAACGCAGTGTTTAGTAAAGTTGTATCTAAAAGAATATCGCGATGGTTTGAAACAAATAAGTACGAAGTGTTTGGCTCTAATTTTTCAAAACCTGATGTTGTAAGACCATCTGAGCTTTTTTCTAATATTCTTTGTACCGTTTGGTAGATGACATTACATTGAAAATCACGTATGGATTGCGTATTACGAAGTTGTTCTTTCCACACTTCCTCAGCTACATCTGGGAAAGTAAAATTCATTAATGCCTTCATCATTGGGTGATTAACAACATCGTGAAGTGCTTCGTTTATTTCGGTGTCATAAAAAGGCCGAATAGCGTCAAATTTCTGCATTATGGTTCTTAATTATTTAATTGGCAAATGAACAAAAAAAATATGTATAAATTGTGAAATCTAGTTTAAATCCCAAAAATAGCTTGAGAATTCGCAGTTGTTATCGCTGCAATTTCAGGTATTGAAAGATTATAAATTTGCGCTACCTTTTCGGCTACAGCCAGTGTGTAACTACTTTCGTTTCTTTTTCCTCGATGGGGAATGGGCGCGAGATAAGGAGAATCAGTTTCTAAAACTATATGTTTTAAATCAATTTGGTTCAAGAACTGATCAATTTTGCCGTTTTTAAAAGTCACCACGCCGCCAATTCCCAGTTTCATATTATAGGATATTGCACGCAGCGCTTGTTCATGAGTTCCTGTGAAGCAATGGAAAATACCAAATAAGTCAGCTGATTTCTCGTTTTCTAAAATTTGGAAAATTTCATCAAATGCATCTCTACAGTGAATTACGATCGGTAATTTGTATTTTTTAGCTAAGCGAATTTGAGTGGTAAAAGCAATTTGCTGCTCTTGCAAATGCGTTTTATCCCAATACAAATCGATCCCAATTTCGCCTATCGCGTAGAACTTTCGCTTTTGCAACTCATTTTCTACATGCTGTAATTCCTCAAGGTAATTCTCCTTTACATAAGTTGGGTGCAAACCCATCATTAAAAAAACATTTTCTGGATAGTTTTTCTCTAACTCATACATGCTTTCAGTGCAGGTGGAATCGATAGCTGGAATAAAAAATCGGGAAACACCAGCGTTTATAGCACGTTTAATCATGGTGTCTCTATCTTGGTCAAATTCTTCGCTATAAAGGTGCGTGTGGGTGTCAGTAATTATCATTAAACTTTTATTTCAAAAATGCAAAGTTACCGTTTTGAATGGTAAATATTTAAGTTCTAACATTTTTGTAGTAAATTTGAGAATCCTTTTTTTGATATATGAAAAACCTGAACGAAATCCTTAAAAAGGAAAATTATAAAAAAGTAAAATTTATAATTACTAAAACGCGTCATCTTTTAATAAAAGTAAAAATAAATGGCGTTTTGGGAAATTTCATATTGGATACTGGAGCTTCTAATAGTTGTATCGGATTTGAGAGTGTTGAACTATTTTTATTAGTACCTAAAAAATCTGCCTCTAAAGCTGCTGGAGCTGGAGCAACTGGAATGCTGACTCAAATAGCCACAAAAAATCACTTACAAATAGGTAACTGGAAAAATAATACGTTTGACTTAGTTATTTTCGATTTATCGCATGTGAACGAAGCGTTAATGCAACACAAAGCGAATCCAGTACATGGAATTATTGGTGCTGATATTTTAATGAAAGGAAAAGCAATTGTAGATTATTATAATCACTATTTGTATTTGCTTAAATAAGAAATATTTATCACGATAATATATCGGAAGTTGTATTGATAGCAACAACTGAGTTCCAACCCTCTTTAAAAGATCGGACGGAATCTTCCCAGTCAATTATACCTTGTAGTACAACACAACTTATAAATCCTAATATAAAAATTTTAATTTCTCTTTTACTTATTTTCATTTTTGCTACTTTTTCTTCAAATATAAAAAAAAATCCCAAAGACCTGAATAGGAATTTGGGATTTATATTTTGGAATTTTATTTCTTACAATTCAAATGCCTTTTTAGGATTGTTATCCAATAATAATTCCATTGGATTTTCAAGTGCTTCTTTCACCGCTACTAAAAAACCAACAGACTCGCGACCATCGATAATTCTGTGGTCATAAGAAAGTGCTACATACATCATAGGATGAATTTCTACTTTACCGTTTACAGCAATAGGACGCTCGATTATGTTATGCATTCCAAGGATTCCTGATTGTGGAGGATTGATAATAGGAGTAGATAACATGCTTCCAAAAACACCACCATTAGTAATTGTAAAAGTTCCTCCAGTCATATCATCAACAGTGATTTGACCATCACGTGCTTTTATAGCTAATCTTTTAATATCAGCTTCAACTCCACGAAACGTTAAATTTTCAGCATTACGAACTACGGGAACCATAAGCCCTTTTGGTCCTGAAACTGCAATGGAAATATCGCAGAAATCGAAAGCAATTTTGTGATCACCATCCATCATTGAATTTACATCTGGAAATAAATGCAACGCTCTAGTAACCGCTTTCGTAAAGAAAGACATGTATCCTAGTCCAATTCCGCCATGTTTCGCTTTGAACGCATCTTTGTATTCTTTACGAATCGTGTTGATAGGCGTCATATTAACTTCGTTGAAAGTAGTTAACATTGCTGTTTCGTTTTTAGCAGCAACTAAACGCTCCGCTACTTTACGACGCAACATTGATAATTTAGTTCTTTCAGATCCGCGAGATCCACCAGTAGGAGTTCCCATTGAAGGCACTGCATTTACTGCGTCTTCTTTAGTGATTCTTCCTGCTTTTCCAGATCCTGATATTGAAGCTGGCGCAATGTTTTTCTCATCTAATATTTTTCTTGCTGCTGGAGACGGTGCCCCTGAAGCATAAGTTGTAGTTGCTACTGGAGCAGCTTTTGGTGCTTCAGCTTTGACTTCAACTTTAGCTGTTTCTACCGCTTTAGCGACCTCAGCTACTTGTACATCGCCTGATGGTTTAACGCCATCAGTATCAATATGACAAACAACTGCACCTACTGCCACAGCATCGCCTTCTTCTGCTTTGAGAGTTATAATTCCACTGGCTTCCGCTGGCAATTCTAGTGTTGCTTTATCTGAATCAACCTCAGCAATTGCTTGGTCTTTCTCTACATAATCTCCATCTTTTACTAACCAAGTTGCAATTTCAACTTCTTTGATTGATTCCCCTGGTGATGGGACTTTCATTTCTAAAATCATCTTTATACTATTTTATTTATGAATTCTAAATGTTATTTATAACTGTGTTCGTTTATTATTTTTGTTATTTGTAAATCTAATTCAGGAATATTTTCTCTCGTGATATTCCATATCATTTCAAAATCAACACCTTGATAATGATGAATTATTCGGTCTCTTAATTTTGCCATATAGCTCCACGGCACATTATTATATTTTAGGCGGAAATCAAGACTTAAATTTTTAGTTGCTTCACCAATAATTTCAAAAGCTCTTGTAATTGCTCTTTTTAGTATTTCATCTTCATAAAACTCATCCTCACTAACTTTACTCATTGAATCAAGGATAAATCTTACCTCAACATAAATATGTCTAATAAATTCTATTTCATCCAATTTTGACATAATCAACTTCTTTTAAAATATGAGGACCAATAAACTTACTTAGCCCTCTTTTTGAAACGATATCAATTTTATTATTTTTAAACAGACTTTCTAGTAAATTACAAAAATCAATATAATTCATTAAAGTTTTTTTTTCTTTAACAAAATCTACTAGAATGTCAATATCGCTTTCATTTGTTTGTTCATTTCTAACATAAGAACCAAACAAACCAATTTCAATAACACCGAAGTTTTTTATCGCTTCTTTGTTAGCTATTATAGTTTGAAATATGTCCTGTTTTGTCAGCATTATTTTACTCTAATAAATTCTTTATCGAAATATCTTCATCAATCTCTTCCCAATGAACGCCTTCGCCTTTACCTATAAACCTCCATTTTTTGAGCTGTTCCGATGTTGCTTTTCTTAATCTAGGAAACCATTCTAATGGAACGGCTAGTTCACGACCATCTTCTAAGTACACTATCATTTTGTTTTCCGAAAAAACAATGTCTATTGCATTTTTTGATTTACTAATTATTGAAAAACTCATCCCATTTTTGTATTAAAAGTTCTTGATTTGCTTCTACTAAATTACGCATTGTTTTTAATTGAGTTGGATTAAATCCTGAAGATTTTACCACTTCAATATGTTCTAAATTAAATTTGGCTGTCTTTTCAGCTTTTTCAATATGAATATATGCTGGCAAATGTTCTTTACTATAAAAGAAAAATCAAAATCCATCAATTAGTAAAACAGTTGGCACTAATTAAATAAATTTTTATCAAATACCATTCGAATCGCATCAGCATGACGGCGCTTTGCGCGTGTGTAACTTCCTGCTGCTGGAGCTGCATACGCTTTAAGCGAAGCTAATCTCCATTTTACTAAATCAAAATTCATCAACATAAAGCTGTAGGCTCCCATGTTTTTTGGTTCTTCTTGTGCCCAAACATAGTCATCTGCGTTTGGATATCTTGCAATTATATCTTTCAACTGCTCTACTGGCAATGGAAACAACTGCTCGATTCTCACTACTGCAACATCATTACGACCGTTAAGTTCCCTTTCGGCAGTGATGTCATAATAGAATTTACCGGTACAGAAAACAAGTGTTTTTACATCTGCTTTATTTACTGTTTCATCATCAAATGTTTCTTGAAAAGTGCCTTGAGTAAAATCTTCTATTGAAGAAACACATCTTGCATCACGTAACAAACTCTTTGGTGTAAACACAACAAGCGGTTTACGGAAAGTTGTTTTCATTTGTCTTCTCAACAAGTGAAAAAAGTTGGCCGGTGTTGAACAATCAGCTACATACATATTGTGTCTTGCACAAAGTTGCAAATATCTTTCCATTCTAGCAGATGAATGCTCCGCTCCTTGACCTTCATATCCGTGCGGCAATAATAAAACAATTCCGTTCTGGTTGTTCCATTTGTCTTCACCGCAAGAAATGTATTGGTCAATCATAATTTGGGCACCATTGGAAAAATCCCCAAACTGTGCTTCCCAAATTGTCAATGCATTTGGATTTGTCAATGCATAACCATAATCAAAACCTACAACAGCATATTCTGACAACAAGGAATTATAAATCGTAAATTTTCCTTTTTTACCTTCTAAGTTGTTTATTAAGGTTACTTCTTCCTCTGAGTCTTCCACTTTTACAACGGCGTGACGATGAGAGAAAGTACCGCGTTCTACATCTTGCCCAGAAATACGAATATCATAACCTTCTTGCAAAAGTGATCCGTAGGCTAAATGTTCGGCCATTCCCCAATCTAACTTATTGCTTTCGAAAAACATTGTTTTTCTATCGTTGATTAGTTTTTGGATTTTATTAATGAATTTTTTATCTGATGGCAAATTACAAACTGCATTAGCAACTGCGGTAAGACCTTCTTTTGAATAAGAGGTATCTACTTTTTCAAGCATTTGCGTATCAGAAACTCTTTTAAACCCTTGCCATTCATTTTTCATAAATGGAGTAATGATCGTCAAATCTTTTTTACGTGACTCTTCTAAGTTTACTTCTAGGTTTAGTTTATATTCTTTCTCTAGCCCTTTTACAAAAGTGTTATCAATTACTCCATCTGCAAGTAATTTTTCCATATAGATGTCTCTTGGATTTTTATGACTAGCAATTATTTTATACAATACTGGCTGAGTAAAACGGGGCTCATCGCCTTCATTATGTCCGTATTTTCTATAACCTAATAAATCAATAAATACGTCACGTCCAAATTGCATTCTATAATCTAAAGCAAATTCTATTGCATGAACCACTGCTTCGGCATCATCAGCATTTACATGTAAAACTGGCGAAAGCGTCACTTTGGCTACATCTGTGCAATAAGTAGAGGAACGTGCATCAAGGTAATTTGTGGTAAATCCTACTTGATTATTGATTACAATATGAATAGTTCCTCCAGTTTTGTATCCATCTAGTTGTGCCATTTGTACAATTTCATACAAAATGCCTTGACCTGCAATTGCGGCATCACCGTGTACGGCTATTGGTAAAACTTTAGAAAAGTCTTCAGGAAAATATTTGTCTTGTTTAGCTCTGGTTATTCCTTCAATAACTGCACCTACAGTTTCGAGGTGCGAAGGATTAGGCGCTAAGTTGATATTGATTTTTTTACCCGTACTAGTTACCTTATCAGCAGTAAGTCCTAAGTGATATTTTACGTCTCCATCAAAATATTCCTGATCATAATCTTTCCCATCAAACTCACCAAAAATATCTTGTGTCGATTTGCCAAAAATATTTGCTAAAACATTCAAACGACCGCGGTGAGCCATTCCCATAACAAATTGTTCTACTCCTTTTTCAGCTGCTTTTTCGATTAAAGCATCTAAAGCCGGAATAATTGATTCGCCACCTTCAAGAGAAAAGCGTTTTTGCCCAACATATTTGGTATGCAAAAAGTTTTCAAAAGAAACGGCTTGATTCAATTTATTGAGGATTGATTTTTTTTGATCTTGCGAAAAATTAGGTTGATTATCATTGACACCCAATTTATTTTGAATCCATTTGATCACCTCCGGATTACGAATGTACATATATTCTACCCCTATGTGTTGGCAATATATGGTATCTAGATGCCTAATGATTTCTTGAAGGGTACACGGCTGAATATTAATTGCTTTAGCAGCGTCAAAAACCGTAGATAGATCTGCAGATGAAAGACCGAAGTTTGTGATTTCAAGTGTTGGCGATGAAGCTCGTCTTTCTCTTACCGGATTTGTTTTAGTAAACAAATGACCACGAGTACGGTATCCATCGATTAATTTCAATACATTAAATTCTTTCTGAAGCTTATCAGAAACTAAACTATAATCCGTGTTATTTGAAGCGAAATTTGCAATTTGCTCGACTGGATTTTCCTCATTGTAAGTCGTCATTCCAAAGTCAAAGCCTTGAAAAAAACTTCTCCAACTAGGTTCCACGCTATCTGGATTTTCTAAATATTGATCGTATAACTGGGCAAAAAATTCTGTGTGTGCTGCGTTTAAAAATGAAAACCTATCCATAATGTTTAGTGAATATACCTTTTTTGTTAAAATAGTTTGGCAAAAGTACAATAATACAATAAATTTATAATTTAATTTAAGATACTTTTACGGTGAATGTTGTTAAAAAAAATGAAATCTTATGAGAAACAATACCTTCGTGATCGCTTTACACTGTTTTTTACTAATAACAACTTTATTGGGTAGTGCTACTTTATGCGCACAACAAAATAACGGGGCGATTTCTACACAAAATGATTTTTGGAAAAATGTACAATTTGGAGGAGGCCTTGGATTAGGTTTTGGCTCTGGTTTTACTGATATCACTGTAGCGCCAAGTGCCATCTATAATTTTAACGAATATATAGCTTTAGGCATCGGGGCTCAATATTCCTATTTAAAGCAAAGAGATTTTTTTGCCACTAATTTGTATGGTGGAAGTTTAATAACTTTAGCTAATCCCATACCCCAGATCCAGTTGTCTGCGGAGTTGGAGCAGCTGCGCGTAAATCAAGGTATAGACGGCACTAGAACTAATTCGTTAAATTACTGGAATACCGCGCTGTTTGTTGGAGTAGGATATCGATCTGGATTTGCAACCATTGGAGTTCGATATAATGTGTTGAACGATAGCAATAATATTTATGGTAGCGCTTTTATGCCATTTGTTCGAGTGTTTTTTTAATAGTTTTGTTGGAGGATTTGGAATTTGGAATTTGAGAATTTGAGAATTTGGAATTTGGAATTTGGAATTTGAGAATTGGAATTTGGAATTTGAGAATTGGAATTTGGAATTTGAGAATTTGGGATTTGGAATTTAGGATTTAGGATTTGGAATTTAGAAGAAAGTCAATAACAAAAAATGGGCAACCATTTTTAAATTAGTATCATGAAAAAAATTATTCTGTTTTTATTCGTTTTTTATATTAGTTCCTCTTTTGGACAAAAAAGCATTTTACAATCTGGTCCAATGGTGGGTTATTGCGAAATGACAGAAGCCGTTATTTGGTTGCAAACCACAAAAAATAGCACTGTAAAAATAGTATATTCTCCTACTGACAATCCTTCTCAGCTTTTATCCTCCGAAAATTACACAACTTCAAAAGACGTGGGTTATACATATCATATTGTTTTAGACCAATTGCAACCCGGCAAAAAATACAATTACTCGGTTTATATTGATGAAAAGAAAATAACATTGCCTTATGAAACTTCGTTTTCATCTAAAAAATTGTGGCAATGGCGGGAGGATGCTCCTGATTTTACGATTGCCTTTGGAAGTTGTACCTATGTAAACGAAACTGCGGTGGATCGACTTGGAAAACCTTATGGAAGTGGCTACTCTATTTTTGAAAGCATTAGTAAAAAAAATCCCGATATTATGATATGGGGTGGAGATAATATTTATTTAAGAGAATCAGATTGGGATAGTAAAACCGGAATTTATCATAGAAATACGCATTCTAGATCTATCACGGAAATGCAGCCTTTACTGGCAAAAACTCAAAATTTTGCTATTTGGGATGATCATGATTACGGACCAGATAACAGCGATCGCAGTTTTTATAATAAGCAAATTACTCAAAAAGCGTTTAAGGACTTCTGGGCAAATAAAAATTACGGAATTAATCCTGATCAAAATGAAGGTGTTTATTCGACTTTTAATTGGGGCGACGCACAATTTTTTCTTATTGACGGTCGGTTTTTTAGATCGCCCGATGCACGAATTACCGGAGCCAAAACCATGTTGGGAAACACACAATTTGAATGGTTGATTGACGCTTTGAGCGCTTCTAAAGCTAGTTTCAAAGTAATAATAATAGGAAGTCAAATACTGAATAATGCTGCTGATAGCGAAAACTACAGCCAATTCCCAGAGGAAAAAGAAAAGATATTCCAAGAAATTGCAGCAAATAAAGTAAAAGGAGTTTTCTTTTTGAGCGGTGATAGGCATTTTGCTGAATTGTCAGTAATGCCGCGGGAAAATACTTATCCTATTTACGATTGGACAGTATCACCACTAACTTCTGGAGTTGCTTCTGAGCGAGTTTTAAAGGAGGACAATAAATTTAAAGTTGCAGGAAGCACATTTATTCAACATAATTTTGGGACTGTTTCTTTTGAAGGTTCAAAAGAAAACCGAAAAATGAAACTTACGTTATTTGACAAAAACGGAACAGAATTATGGAATAAAACAATTTTAAAAACAGAGCTTGAATAATTAATAGTTATTTCTAAACCAAACTTTTTGCCATTCTCTTTTCAGAATTAAAAAAGCGACTTGTTCTGCAAGAATAACTAAATCTGATCCATCGAGCTTTTTAATTTCACTTTCAGATACGTCAATAATGTACAGAAGGTTTAAATATTCTGCGAATTTATATTGTATTAATCGGTAGATTTTTTCGTGTAACTCACTTTTTAATTCGTCAGCAGAAATAGTCAATGACAGATCTATTGACTCATTTGCTAAATTAAAATCTTTGTTTAGCTGTTCCACTAACTTTAGATATAAACTTTCTTTTTCAGCTTGTGAAAGCAGTGAGTCGGTATTTATAGGCGCTAAATACATGGGATTTGAGATTTAGGATTTGCAAAATAGTTTTGATTTTAGATTGTAGATTAACGATTTTAGATTTACAAAATAGTTTTGATTGTAGATTGTAGATAAACGATTTTAGATTTACAAAATAGTCATGATTTTAGATTTCAGATTAACGATTTTAGATTTCAGATTTACAAAATAGTTTTGATTTTAGATTGTAGATTAACGATTTTAGACTTACAAAATAGTTTTGATTTTAGATTGTAGATAAACGATTTTAGATTTTAGATTTACAAAATAGTTTTGATTTTAGATTGTAGATTAACGATTTTAGATTTCAGATTTACAAAATAGTTTTGATTTTAGATTGTAGCTTAACGATTTTAGATTTCAGATTTACAAAATAGTTTTGATTTTAGTTTGTAGATTAACGATTTTAGATTTACAAAATAGTTTTGATTTTAGATTGTAGATTAACGATTTTAGACTTACAAAATAGTTTTGATTTTAGATTGTAGATTAATGATTTTAGACTTACAATATAGTTTTGATTTTAGATTGTAGTTTAACGATTTTAGATTTCAGATTTACAAAATAGTCTTGATTTTAGATTGTGGATTAACGATTTTCGATTTCAGATTTACAAAATAGTTTTGATTTTAGATTGTAGATTAACGATTTTAGATTTCAGATTTGAAATTTTAGATTTCAGATTTGGAATTTGGAATTTGGAATTTGGGATTTGGGATTTGGGATTTGGGATTTGGAATCTAAACTTTTCTTCCCATCAAATTTTCACCAAAATCTTTCAAAATGTCCTTCTTTTCAGCGCTAATATTTATTTTTTCCAGTGTTTGAAAAGCTTTCAAAGTAAAATCATGAATGGCATCCTGAGTCGCTTTTGAAGCTCCTGAACTATTAAAAAGTGCTTTAACAACTTCAATTTTTTCTGAGCTGTCTTCGGGATGAATTGAAAATAAACGACTTAATTCCGCTGCGTCATTTGGATTCGAAAAAGCCATAGCTTTGAGATACAAGTACGTTTTTTTATTTTCTATTATGTCGCCACCAACTTGCTTGCCAAAGGTTTCTGGATTGCCAAAAGCATCTAAATAATCATCTTGTAACTGAAATGCTAAACCTAAATTTAATCCAAAATCATAAATTAAATTAGCATCTTCGGTGGAGGTTCCAGCAATAATTGCCCCCATTTTCATAGCAGCCGCTACTAAAACTGCGGTTTTATATTGAATCATTTTTAAGTATTCATCAATCGTAACATCATTACGTTGCTCAAAATCTACATCCCATTGCTGACCTTCACAAACTTCAAGTGCTGTTTTGCTAAATAATTTTGCCAAGTCTCTAAATACAATTGGCTCATATTGTTCAAAATATTGGTACGCTAAAATCAGCATCGCATCACCAGATAAAATACCAGTATTTAAATCCCATTTTTCATGTACCGTTTCTTGTCCTCTTCGCAATGGCGCATCATCCATGATATCATCATGAACTAGCGAAAAATTATGAAAAACCTCAATAGCCAGCGCTGCAGGCAATGCTTTTTTGTAATCGGCATTGAAAATTTCAGCAGTCATTAAAGTTAAAACCGGACGAATTCTTTTACCACCAAGGTCTAGAATGTAATGAATAGGTTCGTATAAATTTCGTGGCTCTTTAGTTTCATATTGAGATTGCAAATAGTCTGACAGAAATTCTTGATATTGATAAATGCTGTGCATTGCTGTTTTGTTTAAAGTTCAAATTTGAAAAACAGTAAAAATAAACTCTTTTTTACGGTCTTCAGCACAAAGAAACTCAATAATCTTAAAATTCAAACTTTTACAAATGTTAAAAAAAAGCAAATACATTGGAAACTGCTTTGGTATTCAAAGTTTCCGTTTTACATTTGCTGAAAATTTTAACATTCCTAAAAATGACAATTACTTTAAAAAATAGCTTCACATTACAGTTACTAATTACACTTAACCGATCATGAAAACAAAATGGACAATTGATTCTAGCCAATCTGATGTAATGATAAAAATGAGACATTCTATAATCGCATATTTAGCAGGTACGATCAACAAATTTGATGGACATATTGATATTGAGGACAATGAAATAAAAGATGCCTCTGTAGAATTTTCGCTTGACGTAAATAATAAAGATGCCAAGCTCGAGCAAATAGACTCCCATTTAAAAATGAATGATTTATTTGATGTTAACCAATATCCTATCATCCAATTTAAATCTACTTCATTTGAAAAAATCAATAAGAATATTAATTTTTTAAAAGGCAATCTTACTATCAAAAACATTACTCGATCTGTAGAACTTGACGCTGAGTTTATGGGTATCAATGATTACAATGGTGATAGAAAAGCCGCATTTGAAGTTACAGGAAAAATTAATAGAAAAGATTTTGGACTAACTTACAATTCCTATAATCACACAAGCGGCTTAGCACTTGGACAAGATATTAAATTAATTGCTAATTTGGAATTTGGAGTTTAAATCTTAGTTTAAATAATTGTTAATTAATTCTAAAATTTGTGGAAACTATTTTAGTACCTAAAGTTTCCTGCTTACATTTGCACTTTATTTTTAACGATAAGTAATGAGAACAAAATAATGTCTCGTTTTTTAACTTCATACGAAATTATAGCACATATAAGTTTTATCATAATCTTTCTTGAATGAGTTGATAGGCCTTGTGTGATTAAATGTTTAATTAAACAACGAATAGTTTTTGCTACTTAAAAATCTTTTCTAACTCAATTAAGAAATTAGAATTTATTCAACAAACTAGATGAAAGAAAAAATAATATCTAAAGCAAAGGAAATGTTTTTGAAACTAGGTTTCAAGAGCATCACAATGGATGATATTGCTGGAGAGATGTGCATTTCTAAGAAAACAATCTATAAATATTTTGCCAATAAAGAATTATTGATTGAAGAAAGCGTGCAAGTTATTCACACCGAAGTCAATGACATCATTGCCGAAATTACCTCGAAAGATTTTAATGCAATCGAAGAAAATTTTAAAATCAGACGCATGTTTGATGATATGTTTAAGTCCACTGACACTTCGCCCATTTATCAATTAAAAAAGCATTATCCCGAAGTGTATTATAAGGTTGAAAAAAATCAAATAGAAATGTGTCAATCTTGCTTTAAGGAAAATATCCAAAAAGGAATTGCACAAGGACTTTATCGCGAGGAGATTAATATTGATGCTTACGTAAGTTTTTATTACGCATTAATTTTTACCATCAACGAAAACACGAGATCCGAGAGAGAGGCTTTTGCACTAGAAATGCAAGCGTTAGAATACCACACAAGAGCCATGGCAACAGCAAAAGGGATTGCTGAGCTAGAGAAAAATTTACTAAATCCAAATATATAATAATGAAAAATTCAATTTTTATACTTCTTTTAACTTTTACGCTAGGCGCTCAAGCGCAAGTAGTCAAAACGCTTACCCTTAAAGAGGCGATCAGCTACGCTTTAGAAAATAAAGCTGATGCAAAAAAAGCAAGGTTATCTGTAAAAAATAACGAATATCAAATTCAAGAAACACGCTCAGGAGCGTTACCTCAACTTTCTGCAAATGGTAACTTAACATACAATCCCATACTTCAAACAACGGTAATTGATGGAGCTGGTTTTGGTCAACCTGGTACTATAATTCAAGCTGCTTTTGGTCAGCCATGGATTTCAACAGCAGGACTTTCAATGACTCAGGCACTCTTTGATCAAGCAGTATTTACTGGTTTGAAAGCGGCAAAATCAACTAGAGAGTTCTATCAAATAAATGAGCAATTAACTGAGGAACAAGTTATTGAACGAGTTGCTAATAATTATTACCAAGTGTACGTGCAACGCCAAAAACTCACAGTACTTGATAGCACCTACAAAAACACCACTAAAGTAAAAAATATTATTAAAGGACAATTCGATAATGGATTAGCTAAGAAAATTGATTTAGATCGAATATTAGTTAAAATTTCTAATATTAACACGATGCGTCAGCAAGTGATTAATGCAGTACAGATTCAAGAGAACGCATTGAAATTTTTTATGGGAATGCCTATTGAAACCCAAATCGAAATCCCACAAAAAGCTTTTGATGTAAGTGTGCAATCATTAGTTGAGACACCAAATACCGCCAATAGAAGCGAGTATTTACTACTTAAAAAACAAGAAGAATTATTGATATTTCAAAAAAAGTCAATTGAAGCCTCTTATTATCCCACATTATCGTTAACTGCTGGGTACAATTTTATTGGCCAAGGTCCGCAATTTCCTCTTGGAGGAAAACCCGTTGACGGCGTTTACTGGTCTGACTTTTCCTCTATCGGATTAAACCTGCGAGTACCTATTTTTACAGGATTTAGCACCCGATCAAAAGTACGTCAGGCAGATATAAAATTGCAAACAGTTAAAGTAGATCTTGATGACACAAAATTATCGCTTGATTTGGCTTTCGCCAATGCCAAAACGCAAATTGACAACAGTTTGATAACGATTCAAAGTCAAAGAGAAAATGCGCAACTAGCAACAGAAGTTTTAGACAATACTAGAAATAATTATATTCAAGGATTAGCACCATTAACGGATTTACTTGATGCAGAAAATTCATTAACGGAAGCACAAAATAATTATACGACGGCCATATTAGATTACAAACTTGCAGAAATTCAATTAATCAAATCAAAAGGAGAATTAAAATCATTATTAAATAACTAAGAACATGAAAAAAATTATAATAACAGTAATAGTCATTTTAGCTGCACTAGGAGCTATAGCATTTGTTTTAACAAATAATAAAAAAGAAAACGAAGCAAAAATAGCTGTTGTCGCTGAGAAAAATGCTACTGTTTCTGTGAGAATTGATACTGTGAAAACAGAGGAGATTACTCTAGATTTCGTGTCAAACGGAAATTTTGAGCCGGTGCAAGAATTAAAATTTTCAGCTGAAAAATCAGGAAAAATAACTAAAATTCTAGTGAAAGAAGGTGATTATGTTTCAGTTGGACAAACCCTTGCTGTTGTTAGAAGTGATATTGTAAACGTTAGTGCTCAAAATGCAAATGCAGTTTATCAAAATGCTGTAAATGACTATAGCCGATTTGAAAATGCCTTTAAAACTGGTGGTGTTACTAAACAACAATTGGATCAGGCAAAACTAGCGATGGTTAATGCTAAATCACAATTAACGCAAGCGAATATCAACGTGGGCGATACTAGAATCAAAGCGCCAATAAGCGGTTATATTAATGCTAAATACGTAGAAGTAGGATCGATAATTTCAGCAACTCCCGCAACTCAATTGTTTGATATTGTCAATGTTTCTAAATTAAAATTAAAGGTAAACGTTAGCGAAAGTCAAGTAGCTAGTTTGAAAGTAGGAAGCAAAATAAATGTTACCGCGAGTGTTTATCCCGATGAAACTTTCTCTGGAAAAATAACATTTATTGCTGCTAAAGCTGATGAGCGTTTAAACTTTCCAGTTGAAATTGAGATTTCAAATAACGCGTCTGCTGCTTTAAAAGCGGGAATGTATGGTACAGCAGAATTTGCATCAAACCAACAAAAACGATCGTTGAAAGTTGTTCCTAGAAATGCGTTTGTAGGAAGTGTAAGCAGCAACCAAATTTTTGTACTTGAAAATGGAACTGCAAAACTTAAAAAGGTAACTGCTGGAAGAATCATTGGTGATAAAGTTGAAATTCTTGACGGACTAAACGATGGCGAAAACGTAATTGTTACAGGTCAAATCAACCTTCAAGACGGAACTAAAGTGGAAGTTATCAAATAGCCATTAGCTATAGCTAAATTAAAACAAACGAAAAAAACATGAAATTAGCAGAAATATCCATAAAACGTCCGTCGTTAATTATTGTATTGTTTACAATTTTGACACTTGGTGGACTGTTCAGTTACAGCAATCTTGGTTACGAATTGATTCCAAAATTTGAGACAAACGTAATTACAGTTGCCACTATTTATCCGGGAGCTTCTCCAAGTGAAGTTGAAAATACCGTTACCAAAAAAATAGAAGACGCGATCGCTTCATTAGAAAATATTAAAAAAATAGACTCTAAATCGTATGAAAGCTTGTCTACGGTTTCTATTACATTGACATCATCCGCTGATGTTAATATTTCTATGAATGACGCGCAACGAAAAATAAACGCTATCATCAATGATTTACCAGATGATGCCGATACGCCTTCATTGACTAAATTCTCTTTGAGTGATTTACCAATTATGACTATCGGTGCCAATGGAACAATGGATGAAGCTGCTTTTTACGATTTAGTAGATAAAAAATTAACGCCCGTACTTTCCAGAGTTCAAGGTGTAGCGCAAGTAAATATCATTGGTGGACAAGAAAGAGAAATTCAAGTAAATCTTGATGCTGCCAAAATGCAAGCCTACGGACTTTCAATTCCACAAGTACAACAAAATATTTTATCTTCTAACTTGGATTTTCCCACCGGAAATATCCAAACAAGGGAACAAAAGATCTTAATTCGTTTAGCTGGAAAATACAAGAATGTTGACGAATTAAGAAACCTAATTGTTTCTTCTAAAGGTGGAATTCAAGTACGTCTTAATGATATTGCTGACGTTCAAGACACCCAGAAAATTACCGAAAAAGTAGCACGTGTCAACCAGAAAAGCGCGATCATTTTACAAATAATAAAACAATCTGATGCTAATGCGGTTGCGGTAAGTGAGGAAATGATTAAAACAATCAGTAAACTAGAAGCTGATTATAAAGCGAATGGTTTAAAACTACAAGTCGCAAAAGACAGTACTGTTTTTACCTTAATGGCAGCCGATGCGGTGGTTCATGATTTACTTATTGCAGTACTATTAGTTGCTTTAGTAATGTTGTTTTTCTTGCATAGCATTCGAAACTCGTTGATTGTAATGGTTACGATTCCCGCGTCGTTAATCGCAACTTTCATCGGAATTTATTTAATGGGCTATACGCTGAATTTAATGAGTTTGTTAGGTTTATCTCTAGTTGTGGGTATTCTGGTAGATGATGCGATTGTAGTTTTAGAGAATATTTATAGGCACATGGAAATGGGGAAAAACCGTGTTCGTGCCGCGTATGATGGAACTGCCGAAATTGGAGGAACTGTGGTTTCTATTACCTTAGTTATTGTAGTAGTGTTTTTACCTATTGCTTTGAGCACGGGATTAGTGTCTAATATTATCACGCAGTTCTGCGTTACCGTAATTATATCAACATTGTTATCATTATTGGCTTCGTTCACTATTATTCCTTGGTTATCTTCTCGATATGGAAAATTAGAACACATAGAAGGTAAAAATCTTTTTGGAAGAATTATTCTTGGATTCGAAAGTTACTTAACTCGTTTCACTAACTGGATTTCTAATTTATTAAACTGGTGTTTAGACCATTATATCAAAACAATTTTAGTGGTTTTAATATTGTTTTTTACATCAACAATTGGATTATTGGGTGGCGGTTTTATAGGTGGAGAATTCTTTGCTGCATCAGACAGTGGTGAGTTTTTAGTTCAAATTGAAATGCCAAAAGACGCTTCATTGGAACAAACGAATTTCATGACTCAAAAAGCAGAAGCATTCTTAAGTAAAGAAGAATATGTTTTTAGCCAAATTGCTACGGTAGGTCAAACTAGTGAAGGATTAGGAGCATCACAAGCTACGGCTTACAAGTCAGAGATCAACGTGAAAATGGTGGATTTGGATAAACGCAGTGAACCTGCAAATGTGTATGCCGCAAAAACAAAACGTAAACTAGAAAAAATATTAGTAGGTGCCAAAGTAAAAACGGTTCCAGTAGGTATTTTAGGAACTGCTGAAGATGCTACACTAAATTTAATTGTGACAGGTCCTGATGTGGAAAGCGCAATGAGTTTCGCGAAAGCAGCAGAAAAAGAACTTCGCACGATTGCTGGAGCAACTGAAATTGAATTATCAGTTGAAGATGGGAATCCAGAAGTGAATGTAAAAGTAGACAGGGATAAAATGGCTGCACTTGGCTTAAGTTTACAAACTGTAGGTATCACTATGCAAACTGCGTTTAGCGGAAACACCGATGGTCGTTATAGAGCCGGAGAATATGAATACGACATCAACATAAAGTACAACGCATTTGATAGAAAAAGTATTACTGATGTAAGTAATTTAATTTTTATCAACGACAGTGGTCAACAAATAAAACTAAATCAATTTGCTACTGTAACCGAGGGTTCTGGTCCGAGTAATTTAGAACGAAGAGACAAATCGGCATCGGTGACGGTGAAAGGTCAAAACGTAGGTGTTGCTTCAGGAACAATTGTTGGGATCTGGCAAGAAAAAATTGATAAGTTGAACAAACCAACAGGTGTAAATTACATTTGGGGTGGAGATCAAGAAAATCAGTCGGAAGGTTTCGGAACACTTGGAATTGCTTTATTAGCTGCTATTATTTTAGTGTATTTAGTGATGGTTTCATTGTACGACAGTTTTGTGCATCCATTTGTGGTACTGTTTGCTATTCCGCTTTCGTTTATTGGAGCGCTGTTGGCTTTGGCTTTGACCAATAATACGTTAAATATATTTACCATTCTTGGTATCATCATGCTGATTGGTCTGGTTTGTAAAAACGCAATTATGCTTGTGGATTATACAAATCAACGACGAAAAGCTGGTGAAACAATTAGAACGGCATTAATCCAAGCGAATCACGCTCGATTACGTCCTATTTTGATGACTACAATTGCGATGGTTTTCGGAATGGTGCCTATTGCATTAGCATCTGGAGCAGGAGCGGAATGGAAAAATGGATTAGCTTGGGTAATTATTGGTGGATTGATCTCCTCATTATTCTTAACGCTTATCATTGTTCCGGTAATTTATGAAATCATGGAAAAAATAATTGCTAAATTCTCTAAAGGCGAAAAAACAGATTATGAATCTGAAATGATCGCTGATTATGAACACAGAGAATTAAGCGAAGATGGTTTTACACCGAAGCATTAATCTTAATTTATAGTAATAAAAACGACCTGTTTATTAGTTTAAGCAGGTCGTTTTTTTTATGCTTGGAAAATTGAGTTTGTTGAAATAACTCTAAGTTGTTGCAAAATATCAGAAGAATTCCTAGCTAATAAATCTCATCGTAGACTTAGCTGGACAATGCGGTTTTTATTTAAATTGTAAATGTGATGCAATTTATTTTTAACAAAGAATCATGTTATTTTATTGCAACTACCTTGAATTATGGGATGTACTATAGAAAATTGAATCATGCGTCAAAATCGATATTTAACGGCGCAAAGCAAATATCTTGGAACAAGTTCAACACTTGACCGATAGAATGTGAAATTGTTTAACGTTATCAAAGTGAATTGGTTCTCATTTAGAACATTATTAAAAATGAGGCGGTAGGAAAATTTACTTTCTACCGGATTGTAGTTTAAAATAACATTATTGAACGAATAATTTTGCTGATTAATAAAATAGATTGCATTGTTGCATTCAGCTAAAATTGTTTTTGAAATAGCGTAATTTATATTTAGAAAGATATCTTGAGTTCTGTTTGTCGTTTTATTATTTTCAAAAACTGATTGACTGTAATTATACGAAAAACCGCCGTCAAAATTTATTGCCTTTTTAAAATAAGAAGTAACAGAATATTTTATTGTATTGGAATAGTTTTCTGAATTCGTAAATTCAGCGGCATTGACGTTTACGGGACTTGAATTCCAATTTTGGATATTTTCTATTTTAGAAGCCAACTTTAATGCCCGGACGTAGTTGACAAAGCTAAAACTCAAATTGTAATTATCTCCACCGCCTGTTTGCTTTAAATTACTAAAATTAAAATCGCTGGTAATCGTACTCTCTGTATTAATAATTGATTTTGATTTTATGTAAGACATAGCTGTATTGACCGAAAATCTTTTTTCGTCTAAGTAAATAGAATAATTAAAAGAGGCAACTGTGTTTTTTAACGGATTTTCATATCTTGTACCTCTAGTAAAACTGCGGTAATCAATCAATTGAAAATTATTAGTGAGCTGATTTATTTCTGGTAAAGTGTTGTTTTCTGAATAGGATAACTTAAAATTACCAAAACCAGTTTTTCTTATGTTAAATGAAAGTGTTGGGTTTACAAGAAAAATAGAACTCGCCACATTATTACTTTCGAAGTTTATGTGTTGTAAACTTACAACAGCTGTAAAATCTATTTTTTTAGAGAAGTTATACCGTATGGCGTTATCAAAAAACAATTTGAGTTGCTTTAAATTAGAATAATTTTCATAGTTGGAAAAACTATTGTTATAAATTACAAAGCTGTTATTAAATTCTTCTTTAGACAATTCAAATTGAATACTATTTGTTACATCAATATTTCTAAATTTCGTTATAAGTTTCGTTTTATCGCCAATGTAAAATAAATTGTTGTTTGCTCCTTGCTTTATAACATCGCTGTTGTTTACATTGAGAAAAGTATTAAGTAAAGGCGAGAGAACATTCACATTTTCCTTTATCTTATCATTTCCAAAATATATATAGCTATTCAAGATTTTATTTTCTGATAGCTGTAATGTGTGATTAAAATGATTGTAAAAGGTATAATTATTATTTTTTGATGATTGATTTATTTGATCCAGATTGAAGAATAAATCGCTATTTGTAGCATTCGGATTGATTTTATAAATGAATAGATTGGTGATATAATTTTTATCGTTTGGATAGTATTTTAGTTCTAATTCAGTTGAAGCAACTGTTTTATGATTATTGTAAAAATTGTTTTCGGTGAATGATATTGGATTTTCTTCTAAATTGTACCTCGTTTCTGAAAATGAGTTTTGATTTTGCCTATCTTCTGCAAGATAAACAACTCCTCGCAAAGACAAATTGTCTTTTATTTTTGTTGCAAAACTTAACGAGTTTAAAAAGGCGTTATTAAAAACACTTTGAGTTTTACTAAAAAGTGCCACTTCATTATTATTAATTTGAAACAGCGATTTAGCTTTGAATTCCAGCCGATCTTCACTGAAGCTATTATTTTCAAGTATATTCGTGGCAACAATATCGGTTGCCTTTTCTCCAAGATTATTATAGTCCGCTAGATAAAAGAGTTTAATTTTTTTTCTTAACAATCCTAAGTTAAGACTTTCTTTCCAGCGATTTTCAGATATTATACCGCTTCCCGCTGTAATATTACCAAACCAAATATTTTTCTTGCCTTTTACTAATTTTAGGTTTAAAGCAACTTTCTCAGAGTTATTGAGTTTTTTTAATATTGGATTATCTTCAAAATTATCAATAATTTGAATCGCATCTAAAACTTTGGCGTCTAAATTTTTTGATAAAAGTTTATAGTTTTTATCAAACATATCTTCGCCTTCTACAAGTAATTTATCAATTGATATACCGTGCGCTTTTATTGTACCATCCTGTAAAACCTCAATTCCGGGGATTTTTTTTAAGATATCCTCGAGTGTTTGCTCTGTTTTGTTTCCAAAGCTAGCCAATTTTATTGTAGTTGTGTCTTGCTCAACTCTGACTTTTTTACTAATTTCAATCACCACTTCTTGTAAAACCTCCACTTTATTCTTCAGAGTGAAATCTTGGCTTTGGCTTGAATTGGTTATTAATTTTGATATTTTACTATACCCTAAACAAGAGATCTCAATTGTAATCGCCGAACTTCTGGGGTTTTGAAATACAATTGAATAGTTGCCATTCTCATCAGTGAAATCATATTCAAGATAATCACCGGTTTCATTTAACAAAGAAACAGAAGCATTTTGAATACCTCTGTTTTCAAGATCTGTAATTTTCCCTTTGATAGTGAACCCTTGAGCCTGAGTGAAAAACGATATAAACAATAAAAAGAATGCGAATGATTTTTGCATCTATTACTATTCAAAAGATTCAAAATAGTGAGACGACATTGGTCCTTTTATCGGGGTCATTCCGGGATAATTTTTAGCAATTAAGATCATTCTCTCATACCCACTTTCAATCTTGTTTTTACAATAAACTTTAAATTCATCGATTGTCAAAAAATTCACATTTTTGTCCTTTTTGCCTTGTCGAATAGTGTAATTTTGCCTAACACTTATAGGATATTGGTATTTTTTAAAATTCCAACTCACATATTTATCTTCGTCATAAGCTTCAAGAATCATTCCTGGTAAACCGTTTAATTTCCAAGGTCCAGAGAAAACTGCTATTTCAGGTGTATACCAGGCATAATATTTCCTCCCTCTAAAGGTTGAAGTTCCTAGAATACAATTGAAAGGACCAATTTTTTTCTTTTGATTGGTAATTTTCCAGTTAAATTTGGGTAAAACTTCCTTCACATACACTTGATTCCCATCTTGTAAATTGAAATAAAGCGTTTTAGTTGCATAATTACATACCACTTGGTTCCCTTGCGGAGAGAGTATTAATCCACTAGAAGTTTTATTGTAGCTGCCGCTACTATTTTGATAATGAGCCTTTGCTTTTGATATACTTATTGCATTTTCTAAAGAATCTTTGGCTACTACGTAGAAGGACTTGTCTTTAGTAAACATAGTGTAGGCATTATACACCTCACCATTTGCGCCGCCCACACCAAAAGCGTCAGTAAATTCATAGTACACAATACCATCTTGTGCATAATTGAAGTTAAAGAATGTGATGAGTAAGATTGTAAAAATATTTTTCATGGAGTTTGGTTTACTTAAGTTGATAAATATAGAGGTAATAGAACTATTGTTTTTTTGAATAAAAAAAATTTGCACTCTGATAATCGAAACTTAAATCTACTATCGCGCATAACTATTCATAGAAATTATTTTCATTCGCTAAACTGTTTTGTTTTCTTGCTTTTTCATAAGTAATCAAAACCTCGTATTTGATAAATATTAAGTATTAGACGCCTTCATTTTATATAAACAAAAATAAATTATAATCAATATCATTATATAATTTCGTAAGACAAATATGAAAAAAAAGAAACAGCAATTTATAAAATAATTCTGAATTTAACGATTATTTAACAAGTTTATTGGCTCAAAAACTTAAACAAAAAAGCTGTCTAAATTTAGACAGCCTTTAACTATAGTATAAGTAATTTTACTTGATTGAAATAATTACAAATTCACTTCTTCTATTCGCTTGGTGCTCTTGCTCAGTGCACTCAACCCCATCAGCACATTTATTTACTAACTGTGTTTCTCCATAACCTTTGGCAGTTAAACGAGTGGCTTCAATTCCTTTTGCAATTAACCACGCTCGTGTAGATTTAGCTCTTCTGCTAGATAATTTTTCGTTATAAACATTGGTTTGTCTGCTGTCAGTGTGCGAACGAATATCGATTTTCATATTAGGATACTGTTGCATTACTGCCAATACTTTCTCTAGTTCAAAAGCAGCATCTTTTCTAATGAATGATTTATCTAAATCAAAGTAAAGAATTGGAATATCAAGTGATTTGGCAAGATCTGAACCTACATCAATTACTTTTTTACGCTTGTCGAGTTCAATTGGACGAATTGTTTCACCACTTGTAGTAGCTATAATTACCTTAGACTCTTTGGTTTCATATTCCACCTTTTCAGCTCTGAGATAATAAATCTTCCCGCAAACTACTTCTAATTTATATTTCCCGTCATTGGTTGAATTAATTTCTTTGATTAAATTAAACTGATCATCAAATAAACTCAATTTGGTATTCGTTAGGATAAGCCCGGTTTCTAAATCAGTAACAATACCTTTTAACACTTGCTGACAAATAGGCTTAGCCGTTTGAACAAACTTATAAATATCATCTAATCCTTTTCCTCCCTCTCTATTTGAAGTAAAAAAGCCTAAATTTTTGTTGCTATCCACTAGAAATCCAAAATCATCTTTTGAACTATTTACAGGTGCTCCAACATTTTGAATCTCCTTGTAATTATTTATTGCAGTTACATCTGAAACAAATATATCTAATCCTCCCAATCCCGGATGTCCGTCACTAGCAAAATATAATTTGTTGTCATTGGAAATAAATGGAAAAGTTTCTCGAGAGGCAGTGTTAATTGGAAATCCTAAATTTTCTGGCGTTCCATAAGTTCCATCGGTATTTATCGTTGCACTAAATAAATCCGAAAGCCCTTTTGTCCCTGGCATATCTGATGCAAAATACAATGTTTTTTCATCAACGCTCAATGCTGGATGTGCGACACTATACTCGTTACTGTTAAAAGGCAATTCTTGAACATTGACCCACTTACCATCTTCTAGATTTGCTTTGTATAATTTTAAAAGCGTAACTCTTTTTGAATCTTTCTGCTTTTTACCGTCTAAATAATTATTTCTTGTAAAATACATTGTTTTGAGATCCTTTGTAAATACAGGTGTAGACTCGTGAAACTTACTATTAACTGCTTTACTGAATGACTTAGGTTTAGTCATCGACCCGTCTGCATTAGATTCAGAAAGATATAGATTTGTAAAATATTCATTATTCCATCTAAACACTTTTTTAGAAACGCCGCCTGTATCTCGTGCGGAGGCAAAAATAAGCTTGTTGTCATAAAGCGCACTACCATAATCAGAATATTCTGAATTTACTCCAGCATCTGCTATTTCAAATCGTCCAGAATTCGCTTTAATGTCTTGCAAATAATCTCTTTGATTTGCAAAAAGTATTGCTCGTTGATCATCAGCAGATTTAGCTATAAATTGTTCAAGAATCTTGTCGGCTTTTGCATAGTTCTTAACTGCTTTGAGCGTTTGTGAATATCTGTAGCAGTATTCCGCTGGTTGATTAGCATTCATGTTAAAAAGCTCTGTGTACCACTTTTCAGCCTTCTCTAAATTTGCAATAAAATAATAGGCATCACCTAACTTCTGAAACATTTTTTCATCTTTATATCCTTTATCAGCCACTCTTTCATAAGTAGCTATAGCGTCGACATAAGAGTAATCAGCGAAATTTTTATCGGCATTACTAATACTCTTTTTTTGGCCTAAACCCTGAAGCGTAAACATCAAAATAACGGCGCAATAACTTAAATTTTTAAAATATATTTTCATCTGTTGATACTATTTATTTTTTAGTGACCCCGATAGATCGGGAGGAATCTCCTTTACTACTTTTTTTGGAGTCGTTACAATTGTTTCGCATGTCTTGATTGCTGTTTGCGACCAAATCTACGTCATCCTTATTTCATTATTTTTTCTTGAATTTAGAAGAATCTAGGGGATGTAAGTCGATTGTATTTATTGAAAAGTTCAAATCGTAAAAACACCTCATGAGAACCTGAATTATAATTTGCTAATCGGGTTGTTTCTAAGTCATAGCCATAACCAATGAACCATGACTCAGTTGCTTGAAATCCTACTAATGCGCTCACCGCAGCACTCCATCTGTAAGCAGCACCAATAGTGAATTTATCATTAAACAAGAAGTTAGCGCTTAAATCCATTTGTAAAGGAGCACCTTGAACTAGTTTAGTCATGATCGCTGGCTTAAACTTTACGTTGTACGCTAAATCAAATACGTGACCCGCTGTAAAATAATAATTAATTCTTTCTCTTGCAATATAAGAGAATGCACCTGGACCCGCATAACGATCAAAATGTTTGGTCTCAAGCAAGTTCGGTGCCGATAATCCAAAATAAGTATTATCAGAATACAAGTACAGTCCAGCACCTACATTTGGCGAAAATCTATTATCGATATTGTTCTCAAAACTGTAATCATTAGCATCATAACGATTGAGTTTAGTGAAATCTACGTTCATAAGATTCGCTGAGGCCTTTATACCAAAAGCCAATTTAAAATCTTCCGAAGTATCTATCGTATAAGAAAGATCAACTGCGATGTTAGATTCCTCTGATGGTCCTATTCTATCATTAATAATTGATGCACCCATTCCCAGTTTGCTATTGTTTATAGGAGTGTGTATGGAAGCTGTATTTGTAACTGGTGCACCGTCTAACCCCACCCACTGGGTTCTATGAAGCGCAAAAATACTCATGGACTGGCGTGATCCCGCATAAGCAGGATTCACGTTGATTGTATTGTACATATAGTTTGTAAACTGGGCGTCTTGCTGCGCTCTAATACTGACAGACAGTAACAGTAGAATTAGTAATAATTTTGTTTTCATGCTCTTTTATTTTTTAACTAACCGATTTGGGATTGACTATCTGTTTATGTATAAGTAACCTGCTTTTTCAAATGTTGTAGCAGCACTATCTTTGTATCTTAAGATATAATAGTAGGTTCCTTCTGGTAATTCTTCAGATTGTCTCACTGTTACTCTACCTTCTGAAAGTCCTCTAAAAGCATTCTCCTCGTTGTTATATCCTCTTTTTTCATACACTAATACTCCCCAACGGTTGTAAATTTCAACTGAATTATCAGCGTAACATTCTAAACCTCTGATTCGGAAAATTTTATTATCACCGCTTCCATTTGGAGCAATAGCGTTAAAGATTTCAATTACACAACCTGATATACCTAAAACTGTAGGGCTGTCATTTGTTGCACTAGTCTCATCTGATAAATCTCTAACTACTATTCCTGACGGACTAGTTCCTTGAGCAGTTGCTTGGTTTGAAACACTTCCTAAGTTGATATCTGCTTGATTTATTGGATATACTGCACTGTAAGCTGTACTGTTTGTAACTCCAACTCCTAAAGTAGCAATTGGACTTCCTGTTAAAACCAACCCAACTAAATTATCAGTTATTGTCACATTAGAAAGAGTTACATTACCCGTATTAGTTATTGTAAAACTATAAGTAATTGTTTCACCCGCTTGCGCAAATCCATCGCCATTTATGTCGTTGAAGACTGCTGTTTTGACGACCGAGATCGATGGTGATTCCATTAACGGAATTGTTACAGTTGCTGGCGTAAGATCTACTAATCCTCCATTATCTCTCGCAGCGATCCTAAAGCTTGCAGAAGACCCAATAAAGGATACGTTTGGCGTAAACCTTAATAACCTCGATTCAGCAATTGTCATAACTTGATCTACTACTACTGGCACTCCATTAAGTGTTAACACTCCTGACAATACATCAGGTAATGATCTAATAATATAGTTTACCACTGCTCCATCCACATCTGCACCTGCTAATCCTGGTAGTGCTTGCGCAATACCGTTTTTGGCTAGTGCTGGAATTATAGTTATATCATTAGTCGTAGGCGGTATATTTGTTACTACAAAACTTACAATTGATGGCGCGCTAATTGCATTGTCATTGTCTGTTGCTGTGTATGCAAATGTTACTGTTCCTGTAAAGCCTGCTGTAGGTCTAAATTTTAGTCCTGCTGCATCTGCTACTGTCAATACCATATTAACTGTTACCGGTGTTATTCCGTCACTTAAGAACAAAATTCCTTGTGCTGGAGTTGGTAAAGTTGTAACAATATAACGGTCAGGTCTCACTGTGCCATCTAAGTCCGTTCCAGTTAATGCCAATATTGTTTTTGCACTTCCGTCATTTTCTATTGGTGTTGATAGCACTAATGTAGCTACTGGAACATCATTTACTGCCGTTACTGTGATTACTTGATTGGCAGTGGCCGTTACTAATCCATCTGTGATTATATAAGGGAATGTTGCTGTTCCATTAAAGTTCAAATTAGGAGTGAAAGTAATTACTCCTGTTGTTGAAACGGTTACTATTCCATTTGGCACTGTAATAGTTTGCGCTATTCCAGGTATTAGAGCAGTTCCATTGATCGATACAATCGTTGGTGTTGTTCCGTCTGGATCGCTGTCATTTACTAATGGCGTTAAAACAATTGGCGTATCTTCTGGCGAAGTCACTAAGTCATCAATCGCTACTGGCGGATCGTTTACTGGCGTTACTGTGATTACTTGATTCGCAGTTGCCGTTACTGTTCCATCAGTAATTTCATAAGGGAAGGTTGCTGTTCCATTAAAGTTCAAATTTGGAGTGAAAGTAATAACTCCTGTTGTTGAAATGGTTACTATTCCATTTGGCACTGTAATAGTTTGCGCTATTCCAGGTGTTAGATCAGTTCCATTTATCGATACAATTGTTGGTGTTGTTCCGTCTGGATCGCTGTCATTTACTAATGGCGTTAAAACAACCGGCGTATCTTCTGGCGAAGTCACTAAGTCATCAATCGCCACTGGCGCATCATTTACTGGCGTTACTGTGATTACTTGATTAGCAGTCGCTGTTACCGTTCCATCTGTGATTACATAAGGGAACGTTGCTGTTCCATTAAAGTTCAAATTAGGGGTGAAAGTAATAACTCCTGTTGTTGAAATAGTTACTATTCCATTTGGCACTGTAATAGTTTGCGCTATTCCAGGTGTTAGAGGAGTTCCATTGATCGATACAATCGTTGGTGTAGTTCCGTCTGGATCGCTATCATTTACTAATGGCGTTAGAACAACCGGCGTATCTTCTGGTGAAGTTACTAAGTCATCAATCGCTACTGGTGCATCGTTTACTGGCGTTACTGTGATTACTTGATTCGCAGTTGCCGTTACTGTTCCGTCTGTGATCTCGTAAGGGAACGTTGCTGTTCCATTAAAGTTCAAATTAGGGGTGAAAGTAATAACTCCTGTTGTTGAAATGGTTACTATTCCATTTGGCACTGTAATAGTTTGCGCTATTCCAGGTGTTAGAGCAGTTCCATTGATCGATACAATTGTTGGTGTAGTTCCGTCTGGATCGCTATCATTTACTAATGGCGTTAAAACAACTGGCGTATCTTCTGGTGAAGTTAGTAAGTCATCAATCGCTACTGGTGGATCGTTTACTGGGGTTACTGTAATTATTTGATTAGCCGTTGTATTTAGTGTGCCGTCTGTGATCTCATAAGGGAACGTTGCTGTTCCATTAAAGTTCAAATTAGGTGTGAAAGTAATTACTCCTGCAGCGGTGATGGTTACTGTTCCATTAGGAACTGTAATACTTTGTGGTATTCCAGGTGTTAGAGCAGTTCCGTTGATTGATACAATCGTTGGTGTGGTTCCGTCAGGATCACTATCATTTACTAATGGCGTTAAAACAACTGGCGTATCTTCTGGTGAAGTTAGTAAGTCATCAATCGCTACTGGTGGATCGTTTACTGGAGTTACTGTAATTATTTGATTAGCCGTTGTATTTAGTGTGCCGTCTGTGATCTCATAAGGGAACGTTGCTGTTCCATTAAAGTTCAAATTAGGGGTGAAAGTAATAACTCCTGTTGTTGAAATGGTTACTATTCCATTTGGCACTGTAATAGTTTGCGCTATTCCAGGTGTTAGAGCAGTTCCATTGATCGATACAATTGTTGGTGTAGTTCCGTCTGGATCGCTATCATTTACTAATGGCGTTAGAACAACCGGCGTATCTTCTGGTGAAGTTACTAAGTCATCAATCGCTACTGGCGCATCATTTACTGGCGTTATTGTGATTACTTGATTGGCAGTTGCCGTTAGTGTTCCGTCTGTGATCTCGTAAGGGAACGTTGCTGTTCCATTAAAGTTCAAATTAGGGGTGAAAGTAATAACTCCTATTGCTGAAATGGTTACTGTTCCATTTGGCACTGTAATAGTTTGCGCTATTCCAGGTGTTAGAGCAGTTCCATTGATCGATACAATCGTTGGTGTTGTTCCGTCAGGATCGCTGTCATTTACTAAAGGCGTTAAAACAACCGGCGTATCTTCTGGGGAAGTCACTAAGTCATCAATCGCCACTGGCGCATCATTTACTGGCGTTATTGTAATGGAGATTGTTGCAATATTCGATACTAATCCACTATTATCGTTTACGGTGTAAGTGATTGGTGTCGTTGCGCCGTTAAAGTTCAGTACCGGCGTGAAGGTTACTACGCCTAGGTTGTTTACTGTGTACGTTCCTTGTCCTGTTACGGTGAATGTGGTTTGGATACCCGCTGTGGCTGGATCCAAGTCTACTGTGGCTACATCAATTGTACCGTCTGCATCGGTGTCGTTAGCCGTTACTGTGATGTTTACTGGAGTGTCTTCGTTTGTTGTAGCCGTGTTGTTTACTGCTACTGGTGCATCGTTTACTGCTGTTACCGTAATGGAGATTGTTGCAATATTCGATACTAATCCACTATTATCGTTTACGGTGTAATTGATTGGTGTCGCTGTACCGTTGAAATTCAATACCGGTGTGAAGGTTACTACGCCTAGGTTGTTTACCGTGTACGTTCCTTCGCCTGTTACGGTGAATGTGGTTTGGATACCCGCTGTGGCTGGATCCAAGTCTACTGTGGCGACATTAATTGTACCGTCTGCATCGGTGTCGTTAGCCGTTACTGTGATGGTTACTGGAGTGTCTTCGTTTGTTGTAGCCGTGTTGTTTACTGCTACTGGTGCATCGTTTACTGCTGTTACCGTAATGGAGATTGTTGCAATATTCGATACTAATCCTAGGTTGTCGTTTACAGTGTAGTTGATTGGTGTAGTGGCTCCGTTGAAGTTCAATACCGGTGTAAAGGTTACTACTCCTAAATTGTTTACCGTATACGTTCCTTGACCTGCTACCGTGAAGGTCGTTTGGATACCGGCTGTGGCTGGATCCAAATCTACTGTGGCTACATCAATGGTACCGTCTGCATCTGTGTCGTTCGCTGTTACGGTGGTCGTTACTGGCGTGTCTTCGTTGGTAGTGGCCGAATCGTTTACTGCTATTGGCGCATCGTTTACTGCCGTTACTGTGATTACTTGATTAGCAGTTGCAGTTAGTGTTCCGTCAGTAATTACATAAGGGAAGGTTACTGAACCGTTGTAATTCAACGCTGGTGTAAATGTGATTACTCCTGCAGCTGTAATGTTAACTGTTCCATTAGTTACCGCAATTGTTTGTGCTGTTCCTGGTGTTAACGTTGTTCCATTGATCGATTGGATCGTTGGTGTTGTTCCGTCAGGATCAGTATCAGCAGTTAATGGTAATAATGCTATTGCTGTATCTTCGTTGGTCGTATAATTATCAGTTACTGCTATTGGCGCATCGTTTACTGCCGTTACTGTGATTACTTGATTAGCAGTTGCAGTTAGTGTACCATCTGTGATTACATAAGGGAAGGTTACTGAACCGTTGTAATTCAACGCTGGTGTAAATGTGATTACTCCTGCAGCTGTAATGTTAACTGTTCCATTAGTTACCGCAATTGTTTGTGCTGTTCCTGGTGTTAACGTTGTTCCATTGATCGATTGGATCGTTGGTGTTGTTCCGTCAGGATCAGTATCAGCAGTTAATGGTAATAATGCTATTGCTGTATCTTCGTTGGTCGTATAATTATCAGTTACTGCTATTGGTGCATCATTTACTGCCGTTACCGTTATTACTTGATTAGCAGTAGCAGTTAGTGTTCCATCTGTGATTACGTAAGGGAATGTTACTGAACCATTATAATTCAACGCTGGTGTAAATGTGATTACTCCTGCAGTTGTAATGCTAACTATTCCATTAGTTACCGCAATTGTTTGTGCTGTTCCTGGTGTTAACGGTGTTCCATTGATCGATTGGATCGTTGGTGTTGTTCCGTCTGGATCACTATCGCCTGTTAGCGGTAGTAATGCTACTGCTGTATCTTCGTTCGTCGTGTACGTATCTGTTACCGCTATTGGTGCATCATTTACTGCCGTTACCGTAATTACTTGATTAGCAGTTGCAGTTAGTGTACCATCTGTGATTACATAAGGGAAGGTTACTGAACCGTTGTAATTCAACGCTGGTGTAAATGTGATTACTCCTGCAGCTGTAATGTTAACTGTTCCATTAGTTACAGCAATTGTTTGTGCTGTTCCAGGTGTTAACGTTGTTCCATTGATCGACCGTATAGTTGGTGTGGTTCCGTCAGGATCAGTATCAGCAGTTAATGGTAATAATGCTATTGCTGTATCTTCATTGGTCGTGTAATTATCAGTTACTGCTATTGGTGCATCATTTACTGCCGTTACAGTAATTACTTGATTAGCAGTTGCTGTTAGTGTACCATCTGTGATTACATAAGGGAAGGTTACTGAACCGTTGTAATTCAACGCTGGTGTAAATGTGATTACTCCTGCGGCTGTAATGTTAACTGTTCCATTAGTTACAGCAATTGTTTGTGCTGTTCCTGGTGTTAAAACTGTTCCATTGATCGATTGGATCATTGGTGTTGTTCCGTCTGGATCAGTATCAGCAGTTAATGGTAATAATGCTATTGCTGTATCTTCGTTGGTCGTGTAAGTGTCAGTTACTGCTATTGGGATACCATTATTAGTCAGCGTTACTGTTGCATTGTTAGACTGATTCCCTTGCGCATCTTCTATATTATACTGAATTGCTGTCGGGTTTCCTGTGTAACCTGTCACTGGTGTAAATGTGATTGCTCCTGTCGTTGGGTTTACACTCCATGTTCCTTGTCCTGTAATGGTTATGTTTGTTACATCGCCATTAACATCTGTTACAACGCCTGTCGCTCCTGTTGGAACTACTAAACTTACTGTTGTTGGTACAACGGTATCGCCTGTGGTATCGTTTGCTACTACTGCAATGGTTACTGGCGTGTTTAAAATGTAAGTGCCTGCATCTGGACTAGCTATTGGAAGGGAATCTACTACTACTGTTGCTATTGCTGTATCACAATTTGTTGGTATAGCTCCTACTTCACACAAGTTATAAGTAATTGTGTAGGTTCCAGAAGGGGTATTTGCTGCTAAAGTTAAAACACCATTGTCATCAATACTTAGTGGTCCATTTGTAACCGGGGTAACATCGGTATTAGAAGCGGTCACTGGATTTCCTGATAAAATATCGTTTGTAGTGACATTTCCAACAGTTACAATAGATGGTTGTGGAATAAAAGGTGTAGCACTATAATTATCATCGTTTGCTGAAATACAAAAATCATCAAAAGAAAAACAAGCGTTATCAAAATTGCTAAAATCACCCATTGATACTTGAAAACGGTAATTACCTGGTGCTAAAATTGCCGTACCTGCTGCATAATACCAAACATTCATTGTTGAAGGCATATTCAATTGATTAGAACTAGCAACTAATGTTAAATTATTAAGGGCGTCAACGCTATATATATCAATTCTTCCTGTAGAGGCAGTACCATTTCTCACTGAAAAATGTCCTGAAAAATAAGCTCTCGTGTTGCAAGCAAAAGTAAAGTTTTGCCAAAAATCTGCTGAACCATTTGCTATATCTAAATACTGTGAACCATTTTGGGAAGTTAGTGGTCCTCCGCCAGAAAAAATACCATCAGTCCGAACAACATTAGCCAAAGTTCCTAATCCAGTCCAACCTGATATTGGCCATGGCTGAATATTATTACCCACGGGAAAAGTAGGATTTTCAAAATCAGGATTAATTAATATATTTCCTGAACTTCCACTACATGACGGTAAAGGAGTAGGCGTGCTTGTAGACGTATTATTTGCTGACGTTGGATCTGTAGCAGTACCGCTAATAGTAGCTGTATTGACATAATTTCCGGTAGCTAAAACAGTTGCTGTGATAGTCATTGTTTGTGGTACACCAACAGCAAGAGTACCTATTGACCAGTTTGGTGCTGACCAAGAACCCGTTGATAATGTAGGCGAACCAACTATAGTATAACCAGTTGGCAAAGCATCTGTTACCACAACACCATACCCTTCTTGTGGACCATTATTAGTTGCTGTTATTGTAAAAGTTACATTGTCACCCACTATTGGGGCTGCGTTATTTACTGTTTTTGTAATACTTAAATCTGTAGCACATAAAACAGAAGTTAATGTCGTTTGTGCCGTTACAGCTGGCCCTCCACAAGGGTTAGGAACAGCATATCCAACCACAATAGTTCCTACACCAGTAATAGTCAAAATGTTTCCTGACAAGGTTGCAGGACCACTAACTAAGGAAATCGTACCTCCTGGTGGTGACACCAATAACGAAGCAGTTAAACCAACACAATAATCCGAACCCGAAGTAGGTGTTATTGAAACTGTAATTTGTGGATTACCAGCACCGCAAATTGTGATTGGTGCTGTTGCAAATGTAAACGTACTTACTGTTGAAGTTGTAGCTGTACCATCTCCCATACTTCCACGTATACGATGACCAACATAACCAAAATTTGTTTCACATTGCTTGATTATCATAGTGGTATGACCACCCGTTTCAACGGCTAATATAGCATCAGCTACTGTAACTCCAGATGGAATAAATGGATTTAGAGGGTCTACAGCTGTACTTAACATTGAGTTATTATTCTCCCCAAAGGCGAACAACGTTTTATTACTGTTAATTAAATTAAAGCCGTTAAAACTAGCATCGTGCTCTTGTGGGCTGATCCAAACCACATTATTCATAAAAGGTCCAGCCGCCGATGTATACCGTGGTTGTACCCAACTCAATCTTTCTGTAGTTGTCCAATCGCCAAGTTGGCGCACATTATTTCTTCCCAGCGCATATAAATTACCATCAGTCGCAAGCACATAAAACGATCTATTGTTGGTGTTATTGTTTCCTGAGCCAATCATTTTTGGCGTTATTCCTGCAGGCAATGTCATCTGAGTCGCTCTAGTTTGAGTCGCAATAATAGCTGTATTATTTCCTAAATATACATTATTACCCCAAACAAAAACACTTCCGTCAGCACGTAAAGCCATTAAAGCTCCGGCGCTACCTCTTGTGGCAACAACATTAGTTAAAACAGGATTTCCTGGCGCATCGGTGGTCACTTGGCTCCATTGTGTTGATGATCCCCCTGCCCCATTTCCGCGTACGTTTAAGTTTAATGAAATTACCCAAACATCGCCGCTACAAGTGGTAAGCGCAATTGTCTCATTGGTTACAAACATCATTTTTACGTCGGCAGGCGATACGCCCGTTGGTAAACCATCTGCCTTTGTATTTATAATTAATTTTTGAAAAACAGTACTTGTTGTAATTGCATTATCTAGCACAGTTCCTTCATTACCCCAAGCATACAATCCATTGGTAGCCAAAAGAACACCTTGAGCTGTATTGACAGATCTACTTGCTACAGCCATTTTTAAAGGCGTTGCCGTCCCTAATGCGGGATAGTTGGCTGCGTTCATCTGCCTTGGCGATAAAACATCAGAAGTGCCATCATTTGCCATGTCTTCGCCCCATAATTGCAACGTACCGTCTCCTGTTCTAGCCACTGTACTGTGGAAAGAAGACCCAAAGTTGTCGTATTCTATTGTAGCAGCATTCGTATTTGAATTGGCACCGTAATTAGACAAATCTGTATTGGAGCAACCTATGGTTGGCACAGCACATTGTGCATTTGTTTTTGTCGAAAAAAGTGAAATTAAAAGTACAGCACAAAATAGCGCCGTCTTAAAATTCAACCTATTGATTATATAAGTATAGTTCTTTGTCATATTGAATTAATTTACTATTTCAGGTTTATAATAAGTTTGCGTATTGTTATTGTAATCAACAAAATCAAACATTAGATAAGCTTCTTTGGTTGCAACCCCTGATAGTTGGTATTTTAAAAGTTGTATGCCGTTCTTTAGCACTACTTCAGCATTTACAGGCTTGGCAGTAATTTCAGAGCCAACGCCAGTCACCATTGCATTTGGAATTGTAAATTTTGCTGTTTGTACATCTTTCAAATCTACATTTACAGGTACTGTAACAAAAATTTGATCACAGATACTGCCTCTTTTGATTTTTTCAGAAAATGAGATTTTAGAAAAATCAAAAGTCATTTTAATTGGAGAAACTTTTATCAGCATGTTTTTTGGAAAAGCCGCGTGATTACATTCTCCTTCTGTGTGCGTAGATGCGTCACTAAACACTACCGTATATACGCCTGCTTTTTTAAAAACATAACCATTAATTTCATCAGCGTTTAAATAAGATGGTGAAATAGCGGCATCTTGTGACGAGATTGTCCAAGTAACTCCGCTTTCAATTGTACCAAAATCTATTTTGTCTCCATGAGAGATTATTTTATAATAGGTATTAGTTTGAGTGGTTTGAGCTAATATTTGCGTCGGAAGCAAAATGTAAAAAGTGAGAAAAAATAATGAGCATGTGTAAACATTGCTACAGCTTAAGAGTAGATTTTTAATTTTCATTTTTATGCTTGATTTGGGTTTGGCAATCTATTTTTTATTTTTGGTTTAAAGTACCTCTACTTTTAACATCTTACATTAATTATACTTTTACAAAATCCCTTTTAGATTCGTATTTTATTATGTGAATATCTAATTTATTCGTACACATCTTTGCTTGTCAACACGGTTACAATTAACTTTAAAATTAATCGTTACATAATTTTAAGTTAATTTATCAAAATTTTGTGCGAATATATATAATCTGAATAGTTATTTTTAACACAATTCAAAAAAAAAACAAGAATATCGATGAAATTCAATTATTTCTGATAAAAAGCACATTTTTGCAATTTAAAGCCGTTTTTTATAAGATTTAGACTATTTATTCAATAAGTTATGATAAAGAAATATTTTGTAATTTAATGAATATCAACATATTATGTAAATTTTTTTAGTGGAAAACGCGAGCAATATTTACTTTATTACATTTTATTTGACAAAAAAAATAGTACCAAACTCCAAATTACGTTTTCCGTAAGACTCTATTAATTATCGTTTGTTGGTTGTAAAATTTTACTATTCTCAAATCTTCAAAGACAAAAAATTTAATTCTTTCCTTATTGTTTTTGTGGTGAAATAGTTTAAGTATTTGAAGAAGCGTCTCGACATTATTGAGCAACATTATTGGGATGCTTTCAGCATGACAAAGTTGATGTGCATTTTGGAATGGAGCAACAATATTGGGATAATTACAACATGATAAAACAGATGTGCATTTTGGAAAGAAGCAACTTTATTGGGATGCTTACAGCCTGCCAAACACGAAGAAAATAAAAAGAAACACGCTCAATGCTATTTGTCACGCTGGAAGCGTCTCGACAATATCGAGCAACATTATTGAGATGCTTTCAGCATGACTAACTAGATGTGCATTTAAGCACTGAGCAACATTATTGGGATGCTTGCAGCATGACAAACTAGGAGAAAAAAACAAAAAACGCACGCACTACGCAGTTTGTCACGCTGGAAGCGTCTCGACAATATCGAGCAACATTATTGAGATGCTTTCAGCATGACTAAATAGATGTGCATTTAAACACAAAGCAACATTATTGGGATGCTTTCAGCATGACAAATTAGGAGAAAAAAACAAAAGACGCACGCACTACGCAGTTTGTCACGCTGGAAGCGTCTCGACAATATCGAGCAACTTTATTGGGATGCTTTCAGCATGACTAACTAGATGTGCATTTAAGCACTGAGCAACACTATTGGAATGCTTTCAGCATGACAAACTAGGAGAAAAAATAACAAGACGCACACTTTACGCAGTTTGTCACGCTGGAAGCGTCTCGACAATATCGAGCAACATTATTGAGATGCTTTCAGCATGACTAACTAGATGCGCATTTAAGCACAAAGCAACACTATTGGAATGCTTGCAGCATGACAAATTAGGAGAAAAAAACAAAAGACGCACGCACTACGCAGTTTGTCACGCTGGAAGCGTCTGAACATTATCGAACAACTTTATTGGGATGCTTTCAGCATGACAAACTAGGAGAAAAAATAAAAGGAAGCACGCTCTACCCAGTTTGTCACGCTGTAAGCGTATGAACATTATCGAACAACACTATTGGGATGCTTTGAGCATGACAAATTAGATGTGCTTTTTGGAAAGGAGCAACCTTATTGGGATGCCTGCAGCATGACAAGCTAGGAGAAAAAACAAAAGACGCACGCTCTACGCAGTTTGTCACGCTGGAAGCGTCTCAACATTATCGAGCAACATTATTGGGATGCTTGCAGCATGACAAATTAGGAGAAAAAATAACAAGACGCACACTCTACGCAGTTTGTCACGCTGGAAGCGCCTCAACATTATCGAGCAACATAATTGGGGTGCTTTCAGCACGCTCCGCGCAATTTGTCACGCTGGAAGCGTCTCAACATTATCGAGCAACATTATTGGGATGCTTGCAGCACGCTCTACTTAACTTGTCACGGTGGAAGCGTCTCTACAATATCGAGCAACTTTATTGGGATGCTTTCAGCATGACAAACTAGGAGAAAAAATAAAAGGAAGCACGCTCTACTTAGTTTGTCACACTGGAAAAGTCACAACAATATCGAGCAACTTTAGTAGGATGATTACAGCATGACAAATTAGGAGAAAAAATAAAAGGAAGCACGCTCTACTTAGTTTGTCACACTGGAAAAGTCACAACAATATCGAGCAACTTTAGTGGGATGATTACAGCATGACAAACTGGAAGAAAAAACAAAAGGAAGCACGCTCTACTTAGTTTGTCACGCTGGAAGGCTCTCGGCAATATCGAGCAACTTTATTGGGATGCTTGCAGCACGACAAATTAAGAGAAAAAGTAAAAGGAAACACGCTCTACTTAGTTTGTCACACTGGAAGCGTCACAACATTATCGAGCAACATTATTGGGATGCTTGCAGCCTGACAAACTAGATGGCATTTAGGAAGGGAGCAACATTATTGGGATGCTTCCAGCATGACAAATTAGATCTGCATTTTGGAATGGAGCAACATTGTTGGCACGCTTGCAGCATGATAAACTGGATGCCGTTAGATAGAAGCATATACGCTCTACGCAGTTTGATACGCTGGAAGCGTCTCAGAATTATCGAGCAAGTTTATTGCACTCTAATCACAACCATCAATTCCGCAACTAGCACCACCTGTATTATTCAATAAGGTTGGCTTTGAAACAAAATTACCTTCGTGCCATACTTTCTCTAAAGTGCTTATAAAAGTATCAACATGCTGTGCACCAGAAACCGAATATTTATTATCAAATACATAAAAAGGAACGCCTTGGACACCTATGGCTTGCGCTTCTAAAATATCTGCAGCAACCTCTTTTGCATACGTATCAGAATGTAAAACTTCATCAATTTCTTGACTTTCTAATCCCACTTTAAGACCTAAATCTTTTAGCGTAGCCAAGTTATTTATATTCAAACCATCTGTCAAGTATGCCTTAAACAATAATTCTTCTAAGTCATTTGCGAGACTATACTTTTTAGCAAGATGTAACAATCGATGCGCATTCAATGAATTAGCCATGACTGCTTTTTCAAAATTAAAATCCAATCCTGAATTTTTTGCATTTTGAGTCATATCATCTAACATTCCGTGCGCCCAAACAGTATCTTTCCTATATTTATTTGCCAAATGATCTACCATATTATCATCATCGGAAGCCACAAAACCAGCATCCAATTGAAAACTTTTCCATTCAATCTCAACTGAATTTTTATGTTCAAACTTCTCTAAAGATTCTTCGATTCTTCGTTTTCCAATGTAGCAAAACGGACACATAATGTCTGACCAAATTTGTATTTTCAATTTATTTTTCATTGTGTTTTTCTTTAAAATATCTTTTTCCATAACTCTAAATCCTCTATGAATTATCAAGATTATGGTCTAAATAAAAATGATCTTTTCATCGCGATAAGTAACTAAATTAATTTGACAAATATACCACTTTCATGCTGGAATAAGATCGATATAAAAATGTATCAAACCAAATATTAATATTGCGGCTGACACCAAAGTAATGTTTTTTGCTACTAAGGCTCTTAGTCACTAAGCTAACCTTTATTAGAAGCTTCAAATAGTTGAGATTAGTCCTTAGTGATTAGTGATTAGTCCTTCTGATTAGTCCCTAGAATTTAGTCCTAGTAATGGCTTAAATTTACACTTTTTTTAACCTACCTATCGGCCACAAAGTAGCGAGCTAAAACATTTGCAATACTCTCTACAAATATTATTTACAACTAATCAAAACTTTGAGCCTTTGTGCCTTCGTGGCAAGAATCAACCACCGCGCCCATCAATTATCAACAATAAAAAAACCATCAAAAATATCTTGATGGTTTTTCCAATATATAAAACGATTTGGCTTAAGCCAATAAATCCAATACGAAAGAAGGATATAACCCTAAAGCAATATTCAAAACAATCGCAGTTACTGCTACCGCATAGATAATGAATGGTGTTGCTTTTCGTTCTTCATTAGGCTCCTTAGTGTACATAGCCAACATCAATCTGAAATAATAACCAACACTTATTATAGAATTGATAACTGCTATTATTACTAAATATAGATATCCTGCTTCAATGACATCACTAAAAAGCACCAACTTGGCAAAAAAGCCAGCAAAAATTGGGATTGCAGCCATTGATAACAATGACGCAGTTAAAACGGCCGCTAATATAGGATTATTTCTACCTAAACCATGGAAATTAACTATATCTTCATTATCTCTATTTTTACAAACATAAATAATCACACTAAAAGCTGCGATTCCTGACAGTGCATAAGCAGAAGCGTAATACAATAGGCTTCCCGCCGATGTTGATAAACTTAGCAACGTCATTAACATAAAGCCTGCATGCGAAATTCCAGAAAATGCCAGCATCCGTTTCACATTAGTTTGGCGCAAAGCCATAATATTACCAACAGTCATTGAGGCGATTGATATAATAACAATTATAATTTTGAATGACTCCGATAAATCAGCATTTAAAACAGAAAGTAACTTGTATAAAGTCGCCATTGCAACAACTTTAGCTAGCGTGCTCATAAGAGCTGTAGTCATCGTTGGTGATCCTTCATAAACATCTGGAGCCCAAAAGTGAAAAGGAACTGCTGCGATTTTAAACAACATGCCAATCGTAACTAACACAATACCTATTGGAAACCAAACTGGCAATTCAGCAGAACGGGACATTTCACTGATTTCAATTACATCAAAACTTCCCATCGCACCATAAATTAAACAAATACCAAAAAGGATTATCCCTGAAGCAAAAGAACCCATCAAGAAATACTTCATTCCAGCTTCATTGCTTTTTAAATTTAATCGGTCACTTGCAGCGAGGATATATAGAGCTATTGAAAGAACTTCGATTCCTAGAAAGAACATTGATAAATTCCCAAAAGAAACCATCGCAACTGATCCTGCAAGTAGAAATATTTTGATGGCCACATAATCTGAAATCTTAGTGGGATGCTTTTCGTAAAAATTGCCGCTCAATGCTACTAATAAGATAGTAAGAATGATGAATAGTGAAGAAAACGTAGTTGAAAATTTACTCACAACAATCATATTGCTGTAATAACTTTCAGTGGAATTAAATTCAGAAATAGTTAAACCTAGCACTGCTAACAATCCAATGATTGTAACAGGCACAAGAGCTTTTCTTAAATTAAAAATTTCAAATAGAAGGCATAAAACACCTAATCCGATTATAGCTATTAATGTATTCATTTTTTATCTGACTAGTTGATTCTATTAATTTGTATTAGTATTTCTTCTAAACTTGGTGTAATTAAATCCGTAATCGGCTTTGGATACATCCCAAAAAAGAACAATATTCCAATTATTGCAACCATAGTTATTCCTTCATTTACCGTTACATCAGCAAACACTTTTACATTTGTTTCGCCTAACATCGAATGCTGATACATTTTCAACATATAGTAAGCTCCTAATATTATGGTTGTACCACCTAAAACAGCAAACCAAATATTCACTTGGTACAAACTGTACAAAACTGTAAACTCACCTATGAAATTAAAAGTTGTAGGTAATGCAACAGATGCTAAAACCAAAAGTAAAAACATCGATGCCAATCGTGGCGCTTGAACCCGAATACCGCCCATATCAGCAATAGTTCGAGTTTCGTACCTTCTAAAAATGATTTCAGCCGCATAAAACAATCCAACAACAACAAAACCGTGTGCGATCATTTGCAAAACTGCTCCACGCAAACCGTCGATCGTCAACGTATAAGTTCCAGCAGCAATCAAACCTACGTGCGCTAGTGAAGAATAAGCTAATAATTTCTTTAAATCATTTTGCTTTAAAGCTACAATCGAACCGTAAATAACTCCTGCAATTCCCAGTCCAATGAAAATATATTTATATTCTGCTGCCGCTAAAGAAGTCAGAGGAAGTTGCCAACGAATAACGCTATACAATCCCATTTTTAGCATTATACCTGATAATAGCATTGTTCCTACGGTTGGCGATTTTTGATATACATTCGCCTGCCAAGTGTGGAAAGGGATTAAAGGAATCTTGATCGCATACGCTAAAAAGAATGCCAAGAATATCCACAATTGTTCCGTCTCAGATAATTCAAGTTTATATAAATCTTCTAATAAAAAGCTTCCTGCCTGTTGGTACAAATAAATAAATGCAACTAGCATAAACAACGATCCAGCCAGCGTGTAAATAAAGAATTTAACCACCGCTTTTTTACGCTCCTCTAAATCTCCATTACCCCAAATTAATGCGATAAAGTAAATAGGAATTAAAGCTAATTCCCAAAAAACGTAATACAGTAATCCATCAGAGGCTAGGAAAGTTCCAGCCATAGCAAATGACATAAATAAGATTAGCGCATAAAAGGATTTGGAATTTTTATATTGATTTCCAAACGAGGAAAAAATAATAATTACTGTTAAAACCGTCGTTAATAATAGCATTGCCATTGATAAACCATCGGCTTTAAGAGCGAAAGAGACATTTGGTTTTGTAATCCATTGAGTGATTAAACTAATATTCTCGCCCGCATTATAATGTGTTAGCAATACAATAGAACAACCTGCCGCGGCTAAACTAAAAAATAAAGACACTTTTGAAGCCAGCTTATCTCCCGAGAGAAAAGTCGCAAAGGCTCCAACTAAGAGTATAATTAATATAAGAGATACGTTCATAATAAAAAATTATTGGGCTAAAAATAAATAAGAAACAATGGCACAAAGCCCTAACACAAATGCAAAAAGATATAAACCTATACTTCCAGTTTGTATTTTCTTTCCTTGATAACTTAGTTCGTTAGTCAATTTCCCGAATCCAAAAACTAATGATGACAACCCAGTTTCAATTGTATCTCTAAAAAAACGAGACAAAACGTTAATTGGTTTCACAAATAGAGCATCATAGAATTCATCAACGTAATATTTATTGTAAAGCACTTTAGAAAATCCTGAAATTTCAGCATCTGCAACAGGAACTGAATTTTGCTTGATATATTTGGCATAAGCCAAAGCAATTCCTATTATTCCACCTATTACAGCAATTGCCATTAAAATATATTCAGTAGTTCCTAAATGATGTTCAGCAGTTGCCAGTTTTGGTAAAATAGGTGTTAAATACTCATTCAACCAGCTGTTACCAGGCAAACTAATCAATCCACCAATTGTGGCAAGAATCGCTAAAATTATTAATGGAGCAGTAATTAAAGCTGGACTTTCATGTAAATGACTTTTTTGTTCAGCAGTTCCTCTAAATTCTTTAAAGAAGGTGAGAAACATTAATCGGAACATATAAAAAGCAGTCATAATAGATGCTATTGAAGCAACAATCCACAACGGAATGCTTTGATGAAAAGCTACTAACAAAATTTCATCCTTCGAGAAAAAACCAGAAAATAATGGCACTCCTGAAATGGCTAATGAAGCAATTAACATTGTTGCAAAGGTAATAGGCATTGCTTTTTTCAATCCACCCATATTACGCATGTCTTGCTCTCCATGTAAAGCGTGAATAACTGAACCAGATCCTAAGAATAAACAAGCTTTGAAAAAAGCATGTGTGATAACATGAAAAACCGCAACTTCATAGGCGCCCAATCCCAAAGCTAAAAACATTAATCCTAATTGTGAAACTGTAGAATACGCTAAAACTTTCTTGATGTCATTTTGCACTAACCCTATTGTAGCTGCGACTAGAGCAGTTACAGCGCCAACAATAGCTATAATCGTTTGCACAAAAGGAGTTAAATCGAATATAAAATTCAACCTTGTAATCATAAAAATTCCTGCAGTTACCATCGTTGCAGCATGAATTAATGCCGAAACTGGCGTAGGTCCAGCCATCGCATCTGGCAACCATGTGTATAAAGGTATTTGTGCTGATTTTCCGCAAGCTCCAATAAAAAGGGCAAAAGCAGCGATAGAAAGCATGTACATATCAAGATCAGTAGCACTTGAAATAGCTGTTTTTAAAGAAGCATAATCTAAAGTGGAGAATAAATTACCAATGATGAAAATTCCGACTAATAAACCTAAATCACCTATTCTATTCATTATAAAAGCTTTCTTTGCAGCGTCATTGTATTCTTGGTTTTTGTACCAAAATCCAATCAACAAGTACGAACAAAGACCTACACCTTCCCAACCAATAAATAGTACTAATAAGTTACTACCTATTACTAACATGATCATAAAGAATATAAACAAATTTAGGTAAGCAAAAAACTTGTGCATGTTATCATCCTCATGCATGTAACTAATCGAATACATATGAATTAACGTTCCAATTCCAGTTACAAAAAGCAACCATAAAATAGACAGTTGATCCAACTGAAAACCAAAATCAACCGAAAAATTACTGATTTGGATCCAATCAAAAAGAGAAATTTTAATTCCTTGTGGTTGTGTCGATATACCGCCAAAGAAATAAGCGGTAGCAATAAAAGATATAAAAACGGTAACTGTTCCTATGATACCCGAAAGTGTTTTTCCTAAACTTTTTCCGAAAAAAACATTGACTAAAAATCCTAAAAGGGGAGCGAGAACTAAAACTAAAGCTATATTGGTATTCATTTCCATTTATCCTTTTAAGTTTTTTAAATTATCGATAGTAATTGAGCCTAAGTTTCTAAAAATAGAAACTAAAATTGCTAATCCTACAGCAACTTCAGCTGCAGCTACAGCCATCGAAAAGAATACGAAAACTTGTCCTTCCGCATCTTGATGATAAGTAGAAAAAGCAACAAACAAAAGATTTACGGCATTCAACATTATTTCAATGGACATAAATACAATTATGGCATTTCGTCTATACAATACTCCAAAAACGCCAATACAAAAAAGTATCACGCTAAGAAATATATAATTTTCTATACCAATGTGGTTTAAAATATTATTCATATTACTTTTCTAATTTTTCTTTTTTCGACAATAAAACAGCGCCAATCATAGCAACTAAAAGTAGTATAGAAGCAAATTCAAATGGAACCATATATTCATTCAACAATACTTTACCAAGTACTTTGATAGATTGGTAATCCTCACCAGTGGTCGTGTATTCACCCACGATAGGTTTTGAATTAATAAAGATTGCAATTAAAACCAGACAGATCAAACAAAAAGAAACAATCGCTCCTAATCGCGTAATTCTTGGCCGGTGCACTTCCCGTTGTTCGTTCAAATTCATTAACATAATGGTGAATAAAAACAAAATCATAATTGCACCAGAGTAAACAATAACGTGCACTATTGCGAGGAACTGCGCATTTAATAATAAATAATGACCTGCAATTGAGAAAAAACAAATCACCAAATAGATAGCACTATGAATTGGATTTTTACTAAATATGGTTAAAAATGCAGTTGCCAAAGTGATAGCAGACAACACGGAAAAAATGATAAGTACTAGAGACATTAATTAGCGTTTTTAAGTTGAGCGTTTTTCATTGCCATATCTAAAGGCATAACTAATTTATCTTTTCCAAAAATGAAATCTTCTCTTTCGTAACTTGAAGGTACTAATACTTTTGAAGTGGTTAAGTATATAGCATCTTTTGGACATGCTTCTTCACACAACCCACAAAAAATACATCGCAACATATTAATTTCATATATCGAGGCGTATTTTTCTTCTCTGTACAAATGCTTTTCGTCTGGTTTACGTTCCTCGGCCTTCATTGTAATTGCTTCAGCTGGACACGATAAAGCACATAATCCACAGGCGGTACAGTTTTCTCTACCTTGCTCATCACGTTTTAACATGTGTTGACCACGATACACAGGACTCATTACTCGCTCTTGTTCAGGATATTTAATAGTTACTTTTCTAGTGAACAAGTGCTGAATTGTAATTATCAATCCCTTAGCTATTGCAACAAGATATAATCTCTCCCAAAAAGTCATCTCTTTATTGGAGACCACTTTTTTTCTTCCCGATAAGGATATAGTTTCTATTGACATTTTCTATTTTTTTTTGAAGCTTAATCCTGCTATCCGCTACAATCTTTTAATCGCTATCGCTTTTAAAAGGATTTTCACTACTATCAGGGCTAGACATTCGAGTATTAAATAACATTTACGTTGAACTCAACTTTTATTTTTTAAAACCACTCCTCATTTTCTCCACCTTCTTCTCCTATCTTTAAACTAGTCCATCATGATAATTAAAAACCAATTCAATTTTCGTATCGTGATTAATCAATTTTTTTTTAACTCTTCAATTTACAATTTAGCATCTAAATTGTCGGAGGTTAATGGACCTTTATAATCCTAAAAAGGCAGCTAAATCAGCTCTCAAAATTACAATTCCAGTAATTACAATATTTATAATCGATAACGGAATTAATATTTTCCACCCCAAATGCATCAATTGATCATATCTAAATCTTGGAATAGTCCATCGCACCCACATAAAGAAAAATATAAAACCGCAAAGTTTAACAAACAAAGCGCCAAATCCTATTATATTCGCAATATTTACACCCCAATTTTCAACAGCCCAACTCATTCCTGGATAATTGTAACCTCCAAAGAATAAAACTGCTAAAAGTGTTGATGAAATAAACATATTAGCATACTCAGCAAAAAGGAAAAAGCCCATTTTCATGGAGGAGTATTCCGTGTGATAACCACCAATTAATTCAGTTTCACATTCCGGCAAATCAAAAGGTGTTCTGTTAGCCTCCGCAAATGCGCAAATTAGAAATATAATAAACGATAATGGTTGGTAAAATACATTCCAGTCCATTCCTGCTTGTTGAACTGAAATTTCTTTTAAACTTAGTGTTCCAGTCATCATCAACAATGCAATGATAGAAAGTCCCATTGCAATTTCATAGGAAACCATCTGTGATGCAGCACGAACTGACCCAATCAACGAAAACTTATTATTGGAAGCCCATCCACCTATCATTATTCCGTAAATACCCACCGAAACCACTCCGAAAAAATAGAGTAGACCAATATTTAAATCAGTAGCTTGTAGCAAGATATCTCTACCAAACAAATGCAATCGATCACCCCAAGGAATAACGGCACTTGTCATTAAAGCCGTACTCATAGCGATAGCAGGACCTACAAAAAACAAAAATCTGTTGGGTGTGTTGGGTTCAAATTCCTCTTTAGCAAACAATTTTAATCCGTCAGCAAGTGGTTGGAAAAGTCCCATTGGACCGGCTCTGTTAGGACCAACACGATCTTGAAGCCAGGCGGCTACTTTTCGTTCAGCCCAGGTAGAATACATTGCCATTAGCATTGTCAACGCAAATACAGTAACAATTACTACACTTTTCTCTATGATAAAAGTACTATCCATTATTGCTCAAGCTTTTTTGATTTATAATGTCTTCCGCCGTCAACGGGAATTCTGCCATACTTATTTTTTTACGGTCTTCTTCTCTACCTAAAAGTATTTTCTCCTCAGTAGCGATTTCAACTTTTTCTAATTTTCGAGTATAATTGTTTTGATTAATAACCGAATCTTTTTCGAAAACTCTTGGTCCTTCAATTACCCAATCCGTTACTTCTTTTTTATCAAAACGACAGGTATTACAAATGAATTCTTCCACTTCGTGGTACTCATCCTTTCTACCTGTTACACGTTGAATTTCGTCACCAAACATCCAAACCGTTGTTTTTCCACAACATTTATCACAATCTCTGTGCGCATTGTAAGGTTTGTTGAACCAAACTCTAGATTTGAATCTAAAAGTTTTATCTGTTAATGCTCCTACTGGACAAACATCTATCATATTTCCAGAGAACTCATTGTCAATTGCTTTAGAAATACAGGTCGAAATATTAGAATGATCGCCTCTATCCATCACACCGTGTACGCGGTCGTCCGTCAACTGATCGGCAACCATCACACAACGATAGCAAAGAATGCAACGATTCATGTGAAGTTGAATATTTTCACCAATATTTTCTGGTTCAAATGTCCTCTTTTCTTCTACAAAGCGACTCTCTGATTTTCCGTGCTCAAAACTTAAATTTTGTAAATCACATTCACCAGCTTGATCGCATACGGGACAATCTAATGGGTGATTGATTAACAAAAATTCAGTTACTGACTTTCTAGCTTCTTGTACACGTGGCGAAGATTTGCTATTAACTTCCATTCCATCCATACAACCCGTCACACAAGAGGCCATTAATTTTGGCATTGGTCTTGGATCAGCTTCACTTCCTTTTGCAACTTCTACTAAACAACAACGGCATTTTCCACCGCTCCCTTTTAATTTAGAATAATAACACATCGCAGGCGGAACTACTTCTCCTCCTATCATACGTGCTGCCTGCAGGATTGTGGTTCCTGGTTCTACTTCTATTGACTGACCGTCTATTGTTACTTTCATTATCTACTAATGTTTAACTCCAGTGGAGTATCTTAATTCTGAAATCAAAAATCTTAAACCAATTCTTTAGCAACTAAGTGCTTTACTTTATCAAAAGGCTCAGCAACAAAGTGATCTCTATTTTTTATTTTTTCTGGAAAACGAATGTGATATTCAAATTCATCTCTAAAATGACGAATCGCCGCTGCCACTGGCCATGCTGCTGCGTCACCAAGTGGACAAATTGTATTTCCTTCAATTTTACTTTGAATACTTAAAAGCAAATCAATATCTTCTTCACGGCCGTGACCATTTTCAATTCTGTGCAAAACTTTTTCCATCCACCCAGTTCCTTCGCGACAAGGAGAACATTGTCCGCAACTTTCATGGTGGTAAAAACGAGAGAAATTCCATGTATTACGCACGATACATGAAGTATCATTATAAACAATAAATCCTCCTGAGCCTAACATAGAGCCTGTTGCAAAACCTCCATCACTTAATGATTCATAAGACATCAAACGATCTTCACCATTTACAGTTTTATAAATTAAATGCGCCGGCAATACAGGAACAGAACTTCCTCCAGGTACAAAGGCTTTCAAAGGTCTATCAGAACTCATTCCTCCTAAATATTCATCAGAATTCATGAATTCATAAACACTTAATCCCATTTCTATTTCGTAAACACCTGGATTTTTAATGTGTCCAGAAGCCGAGATTAATTTGGTTCCTGTTGACCTTCCAATTCCAATTTTTGCATACTCAGCACCTGAATTATTTACAATCCAAGGCACAGCGGCAATTGTTTCTACATTATTTACAACAGTAGGATTTGACCACAATCCTGAAATAGCAGGAAATGGTGGTTTGATGCGAGGATTACCTCTTTTACCTTCTAATGATTCAATCAGCGCAGTTTCTTCACCACAAATATAAGCTCCAGCACCGCAATGAACATATAAATCTAAGTCGAAACCCGAACCTAATATATTTTTACCCAAAAATCCTGCTGCTTTAGCTTCGTTGATGGCTTTTTCTAATATTTTGTAAATCCACATATATTCGCCACGAATATAAATATAAGAGAGATTTGCACCCAATGCATAACTAGAAGTTATCATTCCTTCGATCAATAAATGAGGGATAAATTCCATTAAATAACGATCCTTGAAAGTTCCCGGTTCTGACTCATCGGCATTGCACACTAAATGTCTTGGCTTTCCTGATTTTTTATCAATGAAACTCCATTTCATACCAGCAGGGAAACCCGCACCACCACGACCACGTAATCCCGAAGTTTTTACTTCTTCAACTACTTCGTCAGGCGTTAAGGTTTTTAGTGCTTTCTCTACTGAGCTATATCCTCCGTTTGCACGGTAAACATCATAAGTTTTTATGCCAGGGATGTTTATTTTGTCTAATAATATTTGTCTTCCCATTTTTATTTATGGTAAATATTTATCTAAATTTTTTACTATTTTTTCAATATCCTTTTTCAAAGGAATAATATTATTTGTTGCAATCTTATAAATGATTTCGATGTCAACTCTAAAATATTCGTGCACTATCAAATTTCTGGTATTTATTATCTGTCGCTACGGCGCAGAATTATCAGGATCCATTATGATTTATTCTGAAATATTATTTGATGCTTCTCCTATAATTTCCAAGGAACGTTCAACTGCTAAAATCTTTTCTTTGTTATTCGAAAATTCTTCAAAACTAACGTTATAAAGAAAGCTTTCCAAATCTGTAATCGAATCAATAATATGTTCAATTCTATTTTTATTAGTTAAATTATGCCTCATAGATCAATATTTTGTCTTCGTTTACATAATTTTCTATCAGCGGAGAGACATACTTTAACGAGACAAAATCAACATCTTTATGCAATAACTCCTTTATTTCTTCCCACCAAAAAACATAATCCAATCCTATAATCCTAGAATAATCCCAGTCAATTAATAAATCAACATCACTATTTTCATTCGCTTCTCCTCTCGCATAAGAACCAAAAAGATATACTTTCTTAACAGGTTTGTCTGAAAAGAAAATCTTTATTTGATCTATCTGTTCGAGTGTTAATTTCATTTATTTATCTAATAAAACTATTTTACCGTCTTTACAATCTTCAATTAATTGATCTACTTTTTCTTTAGTTAGATGTTCTTTGTAAAAATCACCTAACTGCATCATAGGAGCATAGCCACAAGCACCTAAACATTCTACTCCTCTCACTTCAAAAAGACCATCTGCTGTAGGTTCACCTACTTTTATACCTAATTTTTCACAAGTATAATCCATCAAATCTTCTACGCCATTTAAGCAGCAAGGAGAAGTTTGACAAAACTCAAACATATATTTTCCGATAGGTCTTTGATTGTACATTGTATAAAACGAAACCACTTCATAAACCTCAATAGGTTTAATTTGAATAATTTCGGCTACTTTATCCATCAGTTCAATACTCAACCAGTTATCATGAGCATCTTGAACTTCATGTAATACTGGTAATAATGCTGATTTTCTTTTATCTTCTGGATAATAACTAATTAGTTCATTGATTCTATTTATCAATGTTTCAGTTATATTTATTTCTTGTTTGTGATGTGTTCTTTCCATTATTATTTTTTTTGCCACAAAGGCGCAAAGTCACAAATATTTTTTTTTGGATTTGTTAAATCTGCTATTTTTTTTTAAATCTGAAATCAATCCCGATCGTTATCGAGCCGTTAATCTAAAATCTTCACTCACCTTACGCGTCTAATTCCCCAGCAATAACGTTCATACTTGATAAGATAACAATAGCGTCAGAAAGTAAAGCGCCTTCAATCATTTCAGGATAGGCTTGGTAATAAATAAAGCAAGGTCTACGGAAATGCAATCTATATGGAGTACGACTACCATCTGTTACTAAATAAAAACCTAATTCTCCGTTTCCACCTTCAACCGGATGATAAATCTCAGCAACTGGAATAGGAACTTCTCCCATTACAATTTTGAAATGGTAAATTAAAGATTCCATATTGGTGTAAACGTCTTCTTTTGGTGGAAGGTAATAATCAGGAACATCAGCATGAAATTCATTCCCTTCTGGCATTTTAGCAAGTGCCTGTCGAATAATACTCAAACTTTCCCAAACCTCAGCATTACGAACGCAAAAACGATCATAAGTATCGCCTGATTTTCCAACAGGAACAATGAAATCAAAATCCTCATAAGAAGAATAGGGTTGCGCTACTCTTACATCATAATCGACTCCTGTCGCTCTTAAATTTGGACCCGTAAAACCATAATTCATCGCTTTTTCAGCAGTGATTGGACCTACATCTACTGTTCTATCAATAAAGATTCTATTTCGAACAAATAGATTTTCAAATTCTTGCCAAGCAGGAGGAAATTCCTCCAAGAAAACATCTAGTTTTCTGAATGCTTCTGGAGACCAGTCTCTTTCAAAACCACCAATCCGACCCATATTTGTAGTCAAACGCGCACCACAAATCTCCTCGTAAATTTCGTATATCTTCTCTCTAAATTGAAATACATATAAAAATCCAGTGTAGGCTCCAGTATCAACTCCTAAAATTGAATTACAAATAATGTGATCTGTAATTCTAGCAAGCTCCATAACGATAACCCTTAAATATTGCGCTCTTTTAGGAACTTCAATATCTAACAATTTTTCTAATGTCATCCACCATCCCATATTATTTATAGGCGATGAACAGTAATTCATCCTATCAGTAAGTGGAGTAATTTGATAAAATGGACGATTTTCAGCTATTTTTTCAAAAGCTCTGTGTATGTAACCAATAGTTGGTTCAGCCTCTAAGATGCGTTCTCCATCCATCAACAAGATATTTTGAAAAATACCATGTGTTGCAGGGTGCGTTGGCCCTAAATTCAAGATTGAAAGCTCGCTTCCATCTTCATTTAGTTGCTCTTTTATTCTTTTAGCATAACGATGCTCCGGTGGTAATAATAGTTCTGACATTTATAATGTTGAATTATTTATTTTTTCTTCAATTTCTATTTTTAAATTTGGAAGATGATTAATCACAATGCTCCAAATATTCTCATCAGATATATTATCGTAAGAATGTATAATCTGATTTCGTAATCCTATAATCCTTTTTGAGTTAGCAATTTTAAAATTTGAATTTTCCTTCAAAATTCTGTTTACTGCTTCGCCAATTATTTCAAGATTTCTTTCAATCCCTCTTTTTAAAAGAGTGTTATTTCTATATTCAAAGAACGATTTTCCGTTAGTAACTAAAAAATCATCGATTTCCTATCGCTAATTTTATATCAAATAAAGATTTTAAAATCTTTTCATCCATAGATTAGTTGTTTTTCACGATCTACTATTCTCCTGAAAATTGGATTTTTAATTGCTTGATTTTCAACTAAATCAACATTTCTGTTTAATAATATTTCTATTTTTTCTTTAAAATCCATATAATTATCAAAATATTCTTTTAAATATACTGATGAAAACTGAATTAACATATCAATGTCACTTTCATCATTAAATTTATCAGTTAAAATTGAACCAAATAAAAACAATTGCTTCACATGATGCTGTTCACACAGCGCATTTAATTTTGCTTTATTTTTTTCAATTATTTTCATTTTCTAATTATTATCGGTTGTTCTTCCAAAGAAACGATCATCCTTATCAGTTCTTCCGCTGTCTTCCATTGGAAATTCCTTACGCATTGGAAATGAAATCATCTCATCCATATTCAAAATACGTTTTAACTGTGGATGTCCAATAAAATCAATTCCGTAAAAATCATAAGCTTCTCTTTCCATCCAATTTGAACATCGGAAAATATTTGAGATCGTTCTAATTTTTGGATTAACACCGTCGATGTAAACTTTGATTTTTATTCGTTTGTTTTCATACCAGTTGTGCATGTGATACACTACTGCAAACTGTCTACTTAATTCGTTATCTGGATAATGAATCGCGCAAAGATCAGTTAAGAAATGGAATCGTAAATCCGGATCGTTTTTCAAAAAAAGTATTAAAGCTGTAATTGAATCAGCTGTTGATTCGAATGAAAAAATATCTTTTTCTTGATTGTAATTAAAAACATTTAAACCAAATGTTTCATTAATTTTCTCTTGAATTTGAATTGCTTCTAAAGCCATTTATTTGATATTATAAGATGCCAATAGTTCTTGATACTCAGGAGAACTTCTTCTACGCACGGATTCAGTTCTTACTAATTCTTGTAATTTCATTACTCCATCAATAATTTGCTCCGGACGTGGCGGGCAACCAGGAACGTAAACATCTACAGGAATAACTTTGTCAATTCCTTGTAAGGTGGAATACGTGTCAAAAATACCACCAGAACTTGCACAAGCTCCCACCGCTATAACCCAACGAGGTTCTGTCATTTGCTCGTAAACCTGACGTAAAATTGGCGCCATTTTTTTAGATATTGTCCCCATAACCATTAGCATATCCGCTTGACGTGGAGAAAAACTCACACGCTCTGAACCAAAACGTGCTAAATCGTAATGCGAAGCCATTGTTGCCATAAACTCAATACCGCAACAAGATGTTGCAAAAGGCAGTGGCCATAATGAATTAGCTCGAGCCATACCCACAACATCGTTTAGTTTCGTAGCGAAAAATCCTTCACCTACGACTCCTTCTGGAGGGGCAACCATATTTATTTTTGAATCGCTCATCTTGATATTAGATTTTAGATTTTGTAAACCTTAAAAAAGAAAAATATTATATCTAAATACTATTCTTAATTTCATTTATCCCTTCGGGATTAGAGTACAATTATTCCCATTCTAAAGCTTTCTTTTTGATGATATAGAAAAAACCAACTAGAAGCATCATCATAAAAATAATCATTTTAAACATTCCTTCTATTCCTAATTCCTTGAAATTCACTGCCCAAGGATATAGAAAAATAACCTCAACATCAAAAAGAACAAATAATATTGCAACTAGAAAATATTTTACCGAAAAAGGAATTCTCGCATTTCCAACAGATTCAATTCCGCATTCAAAGTTTTTATCTTTGGCCTCAGAAGAACGTTTTGGTCCTAATTTACCTGAAGCTACAATAGTTACGACAACAAATCCAACTGCTAATATTAGCTGCATCAAAATAGGTATATAATTTAATTGATCAGATTGCATATTTAGAATTTTATTAAATAAGAAGAAGTTACAAAGATAGGTCTCAAGTATCGAAAAGACAAGTTAAAAACAATGTTAAGTTTCAGCTAAAATACAATATCTAAGTAATTTTTATTGATTATAAATAAGCCAATCTCTCTTTAAAATTAAGGCATAAAAAAAAACGCCCCGAATAAATCGAAACGTTTTTCACATTCTTGAACAAAAAATAAATTCTTTGTTTAGATCACTGCTACTTTCGCAGCAACTTTTCCTTTTCTTCCTTCTTCTTCTTCGTAGCTTACTCTATCACCTTCGCGTAATTCTTCCGCGTTGATTCCTGATGCATGAACAAAAATGTCTTTTCCTGTTTCTTCGTCTGTAATGAATCCATAACCTTTAGATTCATTGAAAAATTTAACTGTACCTGTACGCATTGTAATTGTAATAATAATTTATAATGAGGCAAATATAATATTTAATATAATACGAAATACCAACTTCTCTTTTTTTTTCTAAAATAATTGATATTCAACGCTTTCTGGCAAATTATTGCAAGTACGTAAAATTAAACTAGCTTTATATGAAGCTCTTTTAATTGCGCATCATCAATTTTAGAAGGTGCATCAATCATAACGTCTCTCCCTGAATTGTTTTTTGGAAAAGCAATAAAATCACGTATTGTTTCCTGTCCTCCAAGAATAGCTACTAATCTATCCAATCCAAATGCTAATCCACCATGAGGCGGAGCACCAAACTGAAATGCGTCCATCAAAAATCCAAACTGTTCTTTGGCTTCCTCTGGCGTGAAACCTAAGTATTTAAACATCAATTGCTGCGTAGCTTTATCGTGAATACGAATCGAACCACCGCCTATTTCATTACCGTTCAAAACCATATCATAAGCATTAGCACGCACTTTTCCTGGATCTGTCTCTAAGAGTGCCATATCTTCAGGTTTAGGAGAAGTAAAAGGATGATGCATCGCGTGGTAACGGCCGCTTTCTTCGTCTAATTCCAATAAAGGGAAATCAACAACCCAAAGTGGCGCAAATTCTGCGGGATTTCTCAGTCCTAAACGAGTGGCTAATTCCATTCTTAAAGCAGAAAGTTGCGTTCTCGTTTTATGAGCAGGACCAGAAACCACAAAGATCATATCGCTAGCTTTAGCTCCAGTGACTTTTGCCCAATTAGCCAAATCCTTTTGGTCGTAAAATTTATCTACTGATGATTTATAGGTTCCATCTTCATTACATTTTACATATACCATTCCGCTAGCGCCAACTTGCGGGCGTTTCATCCAATCTATTAAACCATCTATTTCTTTACGAGTATAGTTTCCTGCACCTGAAACTGCAATTCCAACAACTAATTCCGCAGCATTAAAAACAGGGAAATCTTTATGTTGCGCAAAGTCGTTCAGTTCTCCAAACTCCATTCCAAAACGAATATCCGGCTTATCATTTCCATAAGTCTTCATCGCATAATCGTAAGTAATCCTTGGAAATTTATCTACTTCTATTCCTTTTATTTCTTTTAGTAAATGCCTAGTCAAACCTTCAAAAACATTTAAAATGTCTTCTTGTTCAACAAAAGCCATTTCACAATCTATTTGTGTAAACTCAGGTTGTCTATCGGCGCGTAAATCTTCATCACGGAAACATTTTACGATTTGGAAATATTTATCCATTCCGCCTACCATCAACAATTGTTTAAACGTTTGTGGCGATTGTGGCAACGCGTAAAATTGTCCTTCATTCATGCGAGAAGGAACTACAAAATCTCTTGCACCTTCTGGAGTTGATTTAATTAAGTACGGTGTTTCCACTTCGCAAAAATCTAAATCCGAAAGATACTTACGCACTTCCATTGCCACTTTATGACGAAAAAGTAAGTTGTTCTTAACCGGATTTCTTCTGATATCCAAGTATCGGTATTTCATTCTAATGTCTTCTCCACCATCCGTTTCGTCCTCGATAGTAAAAGGTGGTGTTAATGATGCGTTTAGAATGTTTAATTCAGTAACTAAAATTTCAATATCACCAGTGAGCATATTTTTATTCTTGGCCTCCCGCTCAATAACAGTTCCTTTTACTTGGATAACAAATTCGCGACCTAGCGTTTTTGCCAATTCAAAAACTGATTTATCAGAGCGACCTTCGTCAAAAATTAATTGCGTTACTCCATAACGATCACGTAAATCGACCCAATTCATAAATCCTTTATCACGCGATTTTTGAACCCAACCTGCAAGCGTTACTTCTGTATTAATATTCGAGGCGTTCAACTCGCCGCAATTATGACTTCTATACATTTTTTATTATTTTAAATTATTTAGCTCAGTGAAAACGGTTGCAAATTTAGGACTAATTATCAATATTGGATTGACAAAAGGCAAATTTTAGTAGTGAGATTGAAAGCACATTCAAAATCAATTGTTAAATTTTACTCCAATGTTACTAAATTGTTAAGTTAAAGTTTTTTTATTGTAAATTGTTTTCTATATTTGTTAAGCTATTATGAACTCTAAATCTTAAAGACATGAAAAAATATATAATTTTAAGCGCCATACTTTTCACAGGAATAACATTTGCTCAAGAAAATAACCCCAAGTTAGAAGCAGTAGGTGAGTTAGTAAAAACAACCTATTATTTTGAAAACGGAAAAGTACAGCAAGAAGGTTTCTTTAAAAACGGAAAACTTGATGGAGTATGGACATCGTATGATGCTAATGGAAACAAACTAGCAGTTGCTAATTATGATAATGGCGAAAAAACTGGAAAATGGTTTTTCTTGACTGGTACTAATTTGAATGAAGTAGATTACTCAAATAGTAATATAGCTTCTGTAAAAACATGGAAAAAAGATGCTTTAGTGACTAGAGACTAAAAACCAACCCTTCAAAATACATCAAAAGCTTTCGCATCTGCGAAAGCTTTTTTTTGTTTGTACTAAACGCAAATTGTAACTATTTATTAATGCGTTTGCGCAAAAAAAAGAATATCGACCAATTGCAAAATGAAACCACAATCGAGTCCACTCCAATTATTACTTTTCATTTGCAGATAACATTTGTTTTTTATTGGAATATAGAATTCGCATATCTTCATCAATGTTTGCGAACAAATTAAACTCATGCTCATTTCATAAGACAACACTATTATTAAAAGATACATTGAAAACTCTTGCACTTCAATAAACAAAAGAGCATCACAAATTACAACTGTCATTCTGCTAAAGTTGCTTTCTCCCAGCAGATATTGCAAAATGGCGGCTTTAGCTTAATTCACAATAAGCATTGATTGTGAATAAACTCTTAATGGGAGAAAAAAACAGCCAACTTTTAGATTCATTATTTAAAAACGTGTCTTCTGAAAACGAACTGATGCGAATTGAAAATGTTCTTCAAAGCAATAATTTCACTATTTATTTGTAATAAAAAAACGATTATATTTGAAACGAACTAAAGCTCTTGATTGGTATAATTAACAAAGTTGTACAGGATTTAGGAAATGGGTACAAAGGCTGGTTCCGAAAGCTATCGGAATTGCAAAGCGGGGGACATTTGCGCAGCGGTGAGATAAAATTCTAAATATGCCAGAAAATTAAATGCAGATAACATGAAATTAATAAAAGGATTTGATTGCATACAAAAAGAAATATATGGAAATGGAACAGAAAAAATACTGTCAAATAAGATAGTTAAAATACAAACCGAATTAATAAGACCAAGTTTAATATTTAAAAATAAAGCGAATAAGGTTATAGATTTAAATTCAATAAAACAATTTACATACAGCAAGCAGCTTCGCTCTAACGCTTTATACCCAGACGAATATTTTAGTGCAAACGAATTAAAATTTTTATCCGAAATTTATGCTTTTTCAGTAGTTGAAAGTAATCGGCATAAAGGATTTTTTCATAGCAAATTAAGCATCAATCCATTATACACATCACCAGGGACAATTGAGTTTATAGAATATCAAGATAAAGAATACCTTATTATTAAATTTACTCGATGGCAGCATGATTATCAACCACGTGGAGCGGGCGAAGATCAATTAGGGGAAGACATCACTTACATACACGGGATTTGGGAAGACCCTTTATTAACAGATGAAATCATAAAAAAAATAAAAGCACAATGACAATTATTGATAAAATAACATTTGTTCTACTCTTACAATTTTTTTTTCATCTAGTAAAAGAATTAGGAGAGTGGATTCTTAAAACTGGCCTCAAAGACGCAATTATAGGAAAAAGCATTGTAGCTCTTTTAAAAGATTCTAAAATCATGAAAGACGGTTCTTTGATTAAATTATATTATGAAAACGGTACTCCAAAAACAATTAGATAATGGCAAAAATAGAGCGAATAACATTTGAAAAAATATCTAGATATTTTGAGAATTTATATTTTGTAGATTTATTTTTCGATGAAAATTCTAAAAGTTTTGAATTTATCAAAAGTTGTAATGATATAAAATATTTTATAAGGATTACTTATTTCTTAGATAAAGGTAAAATTAGCTTAAATAGTAGAATACCATATTATATTTTTTCAAACAAAGTTAATTGCATTTTAGAAAAGTTTACATATACAAAAGGCGTTTACGAAGATACATTACTGGCTTTTCCCAATTACAATAAAAACATTGATGACGAAACTCTCAATCAACTCAAAAACCTACCCATACAAACCGAAGAAGATTTTCAGGTTGCGTTAGGCATTATTGCAACACATATAGAAACTTATGTTTTGCCTTTTTTTGCCAAAGTACCCAACCTACAAACCATCAATGATGAAGTTATAAATAAAGTTCCTCAACAAGATTATACTGAATTTATTAAAGGCAGAACAACTTACAAAGTATTAATAATTATGAAATTATGTCATAATACTAAATATGATGAATTTAAAAATTGGGCTTTAGACGCTTACGAAAAAGAAATTCCTAAAAATCCTGAAAAATGGACAGAGGCATTAGCGGATTTAAAATCTCTCGTAATGTATTTAGAAAGTGGTCAATATCACGAATGTTTAACATTAAAAGAATAGGATGTACTACATTAGTTTGAGCAGAACATAACTGTTTGACGATTAATAACAAAAAAATGCTCAAAAATTAGGTGTGTGGATTCTTAAAACTGACCCCAAAGGCGAAATTATAGGAAAAAGCATTGACGCTCTTTTAAAAGATTCTAAAATCATGAAAGACGGCTCATTTAATAAATTATATTCAGAAAACGGTACTCCAAAAACAATTAAATAATGGCAAAAATACAGCGATTAACATTTGAAAAAATATCTAGATATTTTGAGAATTTAGATTTTAAAGATTTATTTTTCGATGAAAATTCCAAAAGTTTTGAATTTATCAAAAATTTTAATGATGTAAAATATTTTGTAAGGATTACTTATTTCTTAGATAAAGGGAAAATCAGCTTAAATAGCAGAATACCATATTATATTTTTTCAAATAAAGTTAATAGCATTTTAGAAAAGTTTACATATACAAAAGGCGTTTACGAAGATACATTATTTGCTTTTCCTAATTACAATAATAACATTGATGACGAAACTCTCAATCAACTCAAAAACCTACACATACAAACCGAAGAAGATTTTCAACTTGCGTTAGGCATTATTGCAACACATATAGAAACGTATGTTTTGCCTTTTTTTGCCAAAGTACCCAACCTACAAACCATCAATGATGAAGTTATAAATAAAGTCGCTCAACAAGATTATACGGAATATATTGAAGGCAGAACGACTTACAAAGTATTAATAATTATGAAATTATGTCATAATACTAAATATGATGAATTTAAAAATTGGGCTTTAGACGCTTACGAAAAAGAAATTCCTAAAAATCCTGAGAAATGGACAAAGGCATTAATGGATTTAAAATCTCTTATAATGTATTTAGAAAGTGGTCAATATCAAGAATGTTTAACATTAAAAGAATAAAGATGTACCACATTAGTTTGAGCAGAACATAACTGTTTGACGATTAGTAACAAAAAGATACTCAAAAATTAGGTGAGTGGGCCCTTAAATCGATTTCAGATAATTCTAAAATTATTGGAAATCCAATTACTAGTTTTACAACAAATATTATTCTAAAGAAAGACGGCTCATTTAATAAATTATATTCAGAAAACGGAATCCCAAAACAGTACAGTAATGAGAAAAGAAATGAAAATTAATTTTGAAAGATTAAAAACCTATTTTAATTCCATAGGGTTTAATGAAAGTATTCATTACGAACATAATTATGATTTTGATTTTTATAAAAAAACGGATGACTTAGTTTACTTAGTAACTCTTAGATATGGAATAAGAAATAGATTTTTTTATGTGGGTAGTACATTTTTTGCATCGATAAATTCAAATAAAGTTAATTGCATTTTAGAAAAGTTTACATATATAAAAGGCGTTAACGAAGATACATTACTTGCTTTTCCCAATTACAATAAAAACATTGATGACGAAACTCTCGATCAACTTAAAAACCAACCCATACAAACCGAAGAAGATTTTCAGGTTGCGTTAGGCATTATTGCAACACATATAGAAACTTATGTTTTGCCTTTTTTTGCCAAAGTAACCAACCTACAAACTATCAATGATGAAGTTATAAATAAAGTTCCTCAACAAGATTATACGAAATATATTAAAGGAAGTACAACTTACAAAGTATTAATAATTATGAAATTATGTCATAATACTAAATTTGATGAATTTAAAAATTGGGCTTTAGAAGCCTATGAAAAAGAAATTCCTAATGATCCTGAAGGTTGGACAGAGGCATTAATGGATTTAAAATCTCTTATAATGTATTTAGAAAATGGTCAGTATCAAGAATGTTTAACATTAAAAGAATAGGGATGTACTGCATTAGTTGGAGCAGAACATAACTGTTTGACGATTAGTAACAAAAATATTTAAAACAGGAGTATAGTAATTTTAAAAGTAAGGAGATAAACATCAAAAATAAACGTCTACATAAACTAAAAACGAAGTGGTTGATGAAAAAAAGAGATATAAAAACTGTAAATGGAAAAAGCAGTATTGCAGTACATGGTCAAAAAATTACATAAAGTTACGCAGTGTTACAATAGCATTTGCATTTTAAAAAGCAACAAAACCTATTCTAGATTATTCCGCTAGCTATCGGAATCGCAAAGCTCTGGCCATTTGCGCAATGGTGAGATAGAATTCTAAATATGCCAGAAAATTAAATGTAATTAAAATGAAAGCAATAACACAATTTGATTGTATACAAAATGAGATTTATAGTAATGGATGTGTAAAAATAATTACTGACGGTATTGCAGATATTAAAACTGAATTGTTAAGACCTCAGCTAAAATTAAATTGGATATTTGATAATGAAAAGACGATTTTCACAAAAGAATTAAGCACATGGACATCTTACTTAGGTCCTCGATTTTCAAAAAAAGAATTTCTTTTTTTAAAAAACACCTACGATTTTGAACTTGAAGAGTTTAAAGATAATTTGTATAGCAAATTAAGCATCAATCCATTATACACATCACCAGGGACAATTGAGTTTATAGAATATCAAGATAAAGAATACCTTATCATTAAATTTAATCGGTGGCAGCATGATTACCAACCACGTGGAGCGGGCGAAGATCAATTAGGGGAAGACATCACCTACATACACGGTATTTGGGAAGACCCTTTATTAACAGATGAAATCATAAAAAAAATAAAAGCACAATGACAATTATTGATAAAATAACATTTGTTCTACTCTTACAATTTTTTTTTCATCTAGTAAAAGAATTAGGAGAGTGGATTCTTAAAACTGGCCTCAAAGACGCAATTATAGGAAAAAGCATTGTAGCTCTTTTAAAAGATTCTAAAATCATGAAAGACGGTTCTTTGATTAAATTATATTATGAAAACGGTACTCCAAAAACAATTAGATAATGGCAAAAATAGAGCGAATAACATTTGAAAAAATATCTAGATATTTTGAGAATTTAGATTTTGTAGATTTATTTTTTGATGAAAATTCTAAAAGTTTTGAATTTATCAAAAATTGTAATGATGTAAAATATTTTGTAAGGATTACTTATTTTTTAGATAAAGGGAAAATCAGCTTAAATACCAGAATACCATATTATATTTTTTCAAACAAAGTTAATTGCATTTTAGAAAAGTTTACATATACAAAAGGCGTTTACGAAGATACATTACTGGCTTTTCCCAATTACAATAAAAACATTGATGACAAAACTCTCAATCAACTCAAAAACCTATACATACAAACCGAAGAAGATTTTCAACTTGCGTTAGGCATTATTGCAACACATATAGAAACTTATGTTTTGCCTTTTTTTGCCAAAGTACCCAACCTACAAACCATCAATGATGAAGTTATAAATAAAGTTCCTCAACAAGATTATACTAAATATATAAAAGGAAGTACAACTTACAAAGTATTAATTATAATGAAATTATGTCATAATACTAAATTTGATGAATTTAAAAATTGGGCTTTAGACGCTTACGAAAAAGAAATTCCTAAAAATCCTGAGAAATGGACAAAGGCATTAATGGATTTAAAATCTCTTATAATGTATTTAGAAAGTGGTCAATATCAAGAATGTCTAACACCAAAAGAATAGGATGTACTGCATTAGTTCAATCAGAACATAACTGTTTAACGATTAATAACAAAAATATTTAAAACAGGAGTATAGTAATTTTAAAAGTAAGGAGATAAACATCAAAAATAAACGTCTACGTAACTAAAAACGAAGTGGTTGATAAAAAAAAGAGATATAAAAACATTAAATGGAAAAAGCAGTATTGCAATACATGGTCAAAAAATTACATACAGTTACGCAGTATTACAATAGCATTTGCATTTTAGAAAGCAACAATACCGCTCCGCAAAGTTTCCAACTTTGAGGATGTGAATTTCAGTTTTAAACTGACCTTAATATTCAAGTACACGAAATGCTTTTTTACTGATACCTTCTTAAAAATTCAAAGACAAATGAAAATTTATGAGCCTTCACGTTGATTATTGTAGACAGCTTTTACTAATTGAAAAATCCAAAAAAGAATTTGTGCCCTTACTATTTTAACAAATTTTCATCAATCCAAACAAATCGCTATGGTACCCATTTAACAATAATATCCTATTTTTACCCAACTTAATATAACCGAATAAATAGAATCTTTTAAAAATGCGTAAAATAGTAAAATCTAAATTATAGTACATTGAGCGAATCGACACCAAATAATAATAACTTTATCTTATATACCGCGCTTGATGGATCTGTAAAGATTGAAGCTTATATTCAAGATGAAACTATTTGGCTCACTCAGCAAAAAATTGCAGATGTTTTCGGAGTCACAAAATCAACAATTAGTGAGCACCTTACCAATGTTTTTGATAGTGGAGAATTAGACAAAGAAGCAACTGTTCGGAAAATCCGAACAGTTCAAAAAGAAGGACAAAGAGAGGTAACCCGAAATTTAGAGTACTATAATTTAGATGCAATTATTTCAGTTGGATACCGCGTAAACTCCAGCAAAGCAACACAATTCCGTATTTGGGCGACCAATACCCTTAAGCAGTACATTATTAAAGGTTTTGCTATGGATGATGAACGTTTAAAACAAGGAGCAACCACATTTGGTAAAGATTATTTCAAGGAACTATTAGATAGAGTTCGTTCTATTCGAGCTAGCGAGCGCAGAATATACCAACAAATAACTGATATTTTTGCAGAATGTAGTATTGATTACGATCCAAAATCCGAAGTAACCAAAAACTTTTACGCTACGGTTCAAAACAAATTCCACTTTGCAATTACAGGCAAAACAGCAGCCGAAATCATTTATTTGAAAGCCGATAGTTCAAAACCACAAATGGGATTAACCACTTTTAAAAATGCACCAGACGGAAGGATTTTAAAGTTAGACACAGAAATAGCCAAAAACTATCTCGAAGAAAAAGAAATTAAACAGTTAGAGCGTACCGTTTCAGGTTATTTTGATTATATCGAAAATCTGATTGAACGTAGAAGTACTTTTACAATGAAAGCCTTGGCAGAAAGCGTAAACAAGTTTTTAAGTTTTAATGAATACAAAGTTCTAGAAGGTTTAGGAACAATTTCTCATCAACAAGCCATTGATAAAGCATCTAACGAATACGATAGCTTTAGTAAAACACAAAAAATAAGTTCTGACTTTGACAAGCAGATTAAAGGATTAAAATAGAATTCAAAAAAAATTGAATGACGTCTTATACATGTAAACAACGATAGTATATCAAAAAACATTTTAGGCAAAAAATGGGCTGAAAAATCAGGAGAGAACTATAAATATTTTATGGTATTTGAGAATAAAAACGTTGAGGGATGTTATACAGCTAAAAACTTTTTGGAGATTATTGGGGCTTTGTAAAAATTTATTAAGGAAGAAAGTGAAAGAAGATGAAGAAATAATTGGAATTACGGGACCAATAGTAGATTTATTCAACAAAGAATTGACACAAGAAGAGTGGAATGCTTTAGCTATAGTTCACAGAATGACTAATAGATTATGCTTAGGGATAAGGTTTGACTGGAAAAGTTCAATTGATGTGAAATCTCAGACGACACCTCAAATAGTTGACGAAAGTGTGTTTTTAGATCGAAAAAAATAAACTAGGACTAAGCTAAAACAGTTTAAATGAAATAAGATTGAAAAAATCTTAAATAAAAATTAGCCCACCTTTTTTGTTCCCCAATAAAAGCAAAAAACCTCTCAATCATACGATTAAGAGGCTTTTGTACACGGAGCCGGAGTCGAACCGGCACGGTTTCCCACAGGTGTTTGAGACCAGTGCGGCCACCAATTCCGCCATCCGGGCTTAGCAGACATGAAATAATAAAACAATTATCAACTTAATATATTATTTAAATTAGAGAGACTAAATAAAAAAGTATAATTTTACTTTGAAAGTTTTTCTTTCAAAAAAAAGTTATTAACAAATCACAATTCTTATTTGATGGTTATTTGACTAAAAGACACTTTTAAAATTTAAAGCCCAATAAAATCAAGGGTTTCTTATTTGATGGTTATTTGATTATGGAAGAAAAAAAGTTAATAAATATTGTAAATGATTTAGTTAAACAGCCTAACGAAAGTGAATGGGTGGAGTTTAAATTGAATTATCATTCCGCTGAGGAAATCGGTGAACGCATTTCTGCTGTAGCAAATGGAGCTTGTTTACATAACCAACCTTTTGGTTATCTAATTTTTGGTATCGAAGATAAAACTCATAAAGTTGTAGGTACAACATTCAAAGCTAAAGTGGCTAAAAAAGGAGGAGAAGATTTAGAGAGCTGGTTAATAAATCGATTAGAACCAAAAATTGATTTTAGAATTCATCAATTCGAATATGAAAAAGACAAACTCCTTTCGTTATTCTGTATCCCAAGTGCAGAAAACAGACCAGTTTCCTTTTTACACATTCCCTATATCAGAGTATCAAGTTATACGAGAAAACTTGGAGACTTTTCAGAGAAAGAAGGCAAAATTTGGAGAAAATCACCAACAAAACCATTAGAAAATCTAATTGCAAAACATAACGTTACTTTATCAGACATAATAAGCTTATTGAATACACAAACTTATTTTGATTTATTAAAACTACCCTATCCAAATACTCAAGATGCTGTAATTGAAAAATTTATAACCGAAAAATTCATAAAAAGAAATAGAGATTTATATGACATAACGAAACTTGGTGCTTTACTATTAGCAAAAAACCTTGAAGAATTCGAAGAGATCGGGAGAAAAGCAGTTCGTGTTATTGTTTATAAAGGAAAAAACAAAGTTGAAACCATACGTGAGCAAATAGGAAAAAGAGGATATGCAATTGGATTCGATGGTCTAATAGAATGGATAAATGGTCAATTACCAGCCAACGAGGAAATTGGGAGAGCCTTTAGAAAAGAAACTAGAATGTATCCTGAAATAGCAATAAGAGAATTGGTAGCAAATGCTCTTATACACCAGGATTTCAATGAAAAAGGATTTCCTATGATTGAAATTTTTTCCGACAGAATAGAAATATCAAATCCTGGCCTACCTTTAATTACTCCTCAACGTTTTATTGATGAATATATTTCAAGAAATGAAAAGCTAGCTGATGTTTTACGAAGATTTGGAATGTGCGAAGAAAAAGGAAGCGGAATTGACAAAGTGATTTTTTACAATGAAATGTATCAACTTCCTGCAGTTGATTTTATTATTTCAGAAAAGAGAACTAGGATAACTATGTTTAGTTACAAAGAATTAAATTCTTTAGATAAAAAGGACAAAGTCAGAGCCTGTTACCAACATGCTTGCTTACGATATGTATCAAATGACATAATGACAAATCAAAGTTTAAGAGAGCGTTTTCAAATAGAAGAGCAAAATTCCGCAATTGCTTCACGAATAATTAAAGAAACTATTGTTGAAGGCTTAATAAAAGACGACGACCCAAATAGTAACTCTCGTAAGTATAAAAAATACATACCATTTTGGGCTTAATATATTCTTTTTAAAAATTGTTAAAGATTATCCATCATATACAATTACAAATTAGGCTTTAAAATTAATCTACAAAATAGTTGTTAAAAGCAAAAAACCTCTCAATCATACGATTAAGAGGTTTTTAATGTACCCGGAGCCGGAGTCGAACCGGCACGGTTTCCCACAGGTGTTTGAGACCAGCGCGTCTACCAATTCCGCCATCCGGGCTTAGCAGACATGAAATAACAACAGCTATTTCAACGCAATAAAAGAACGATTGTATTTAATCAACCATCATTTCCTTTAACACGCTGCAAATGTAAAAAATAATATTAAATGTTCCACTAAAAATACTTAATTATTTCCTTTCAGAGTTGAATAAATTTTATAAATTTGCACCTCGTTAAAAACATAACACACAACTAACTACATTCGAGGTAAATACAAACCTAAAGTTATTGATAATTGATATAGCTCAACAGTTTGCAGCGCAGCGAAATAAAAAACAACAAATTAAATGTCACACCTAGAACCAGAAGCGAAAATTTTTGCTTGTTCACAAAGTGTCTATCTTGCTGAAAAAATAGCAAAACAATACGGAATTCCATTAGGGAAAATCACAATGTCAAAATACAGTGACGGTGAATTTCAGCCTTCTTACGAAGAGTCTATAAGAGGATTACGAGTATTTATTGTTTGCTCCACTTTTCCATCAGCAGATAATTTAATGGAATTATTATTAATGATTGATGCCGCTAAACGCGCTTCAGCACGACATATAACGGCTGTCATTCCTTATTTTGGTTGGGCGAGACAAGATAGAAAAGACAAACCAAGAGTTCCAATAGGAGCTAAACTAGTTGCTAATTTATTAGATGCTGCGGGAGCAACAAGAGTAATGACAATGGATTTGCACGCTGACCAAATTCAGGGATTCTTTGAAAAACCAGTAGATCACCTTTTTGCATCGACTATCTTTTTACCTTATGTGAAAAGTTTAGGTTTAGACAACTTGACTATCGCTTCGCCAGATATGGGTGGTTCAAAAAGAGCTTATGCCTATTCTAAATTTTTAGAGTCTGATGTGGTAATTTGTTACAAACAAAGAAAAGAAGCTAACATTATCGATACCATGGAACTAATTGGTGAGGTAAAAGGAAAAAATGTAATCTTAGTAGATGACATGATTGATACCGGAGGCACTTTGGCGAAAGCCGCTGATTTAATGATCGAAAAAGGAGCATTGAGCGTAAGAGCGATTTGCACACACGCCATTTTATCAGGAGACGCCTACGAAAAAATAGAGAATTCCAAATTATTGGAATTAATAGTTACCGATTCCATTCCGTTAAAAAGAGAATCAAAAAAAATCAGAGTATTGAGTTGCGCACCACTATTTGCAGATGTAATGCACATGGTACATCACAATAACTCTATAAGTGGGAAGTTTATAATGTAATAGTTAAGTCCTTAGTTTTTTAGTACCTAGTCCCTAGTGAACTAAAATCTTTTAAGGATTAAACAAACTAAGGACTGAGCACTAAGAACTAAAATCTAAGGACTAAGGACTAAAAACTAAGGACTAAGTACTAAGAACTAGAAAAATAACAATATTAATAACTATAATAAATTTACAATGAAATCGATTACAATTAAAGGATCAGAAAGAGAAAGCGTGGGCAAAGTTGCGACTAAAGCCTTACGTAATGCTGGATTGGTTCCTTGCGTATTATACGGAGGAAATCAGGCAGTTCATTTCTCAGCAGAAGTTATGGCATTTAAAAACTTGGTTTACACTCCAAACGCACACACAGTTGTGATTGAACTTGGAAACGGTAAAACATTCAGTGCAATTTTGCAAGACATTCAGGTTCACCCGGTGTCTGACAAAATTTTACACATTGACTTCTTTCAATTATTTGATGACAAAGAAATCACTATGGAAGTTCCTGTGAAAATTGTTGGAAAGTCAAAAGGAGTTATGGCAGGTGGAGATTTACGTTTGAACACACGTAAACTTAAAGTAAAAGCGTTACCAAAAAATCTTCCTGATTTTATCGAAGCTGATATTACTCCGCTAGACATGGGTAACAAGCTTTACGTTACTAAAGTTGCTTCGCCTGATTACAAAATCATGCACCCAGACAACACAGTAATTGCTCAAGTGAAGATTTCTCGTGCGGCTATGAAAGCAGCTCAAGAAGCAGCAAAAGCAGCAAAAGCTCCAGTAAAAGGAAAGAAAAAATAATATTTTTTCAAGCATATTTAAAAGCATCAGTTCTTCAACTGATGCTTTTTTTTGTTTAATTTTTACTTCTTTATTTATTAGGAGCAGCTGTTTTGTTTTCATAACAACTATCGTCCCGCTTTTCAGTGCAATCTTTTTGTTCGCCTAGCGGCTTACAAAAAGGATTTTCCTTGCAATCGGGGCTAGTTTAGACGTTCTGTTTTTAAAAAGACTTTTTAGTAAAAACCGAGTCAATTAAGAGCATTAACAAACTACAATTTTACTATTATCGGCTTATTTTTTCACTCCGAAGAACGAGGAATTTCCACAATATTCGACTGCATGTGTTATCCTATATTTATGAATCTTTTTCTAAACATTTGAAGCAGGCGTTTTTGTTTTCATAACAACTTTCGTCCCGCTTTTCAGTGCAATCTTTTTGTTCGCCTACCGGCTTACAAAAAGGATTTTCCCTGCAATCGGGGCTAGTTTAGACGCTCTGCTTTAAAAAGACTTTTTAGTAAAAACCGAGTCAGTTAAGAGCGTTAACAAACTACAATTTTACTATTATCGGTTTATTTTGTCATTCCCTGGAACGAGGAATCTCCACAATATTCGGCTATATTGCTTGAGCTATTTTTGTAAATCATAATTTTATGAGCATAAATTCAATGGCTTATCAATATCTAATACCATTTATGTTTTGAATTTACCGTTAATAAGAATTGAAATTTTTCCGGTTGAGCAGGTCTTCATTATTGTAATGAAGCACGAAACGTTGTTTGTAAATCGTTCGTAATCTCGACTGCGCTCGATTTGACAAAAATAGGACAGTACTTTCAAAGACTATTTGGTATAAACTAAATGGTAGTCGCTCAAAATTTAAAAAACCGTATTCGACTAAAAATCCAATTGTTTTACGGCAGCATCTCAACTGAAATAATGCAAACATATATTCCCACAATAGCTAATTAAGTTTACTTTTGCAGCATGATAAAATGGATAAACAAACTGTTTTCATCTGCAAAAACAGAAGACAATAAATCTAAAATGAAGAAATATTTAATCGTTGGTTTAGGCAACATAGGTGCTGAATACGTTAATACACGCCATAACATAGGCTTCAAGGTGGTAGATTTTTTAGCTCGAAAGGAAGGAGTCTCTTTTGAAACCGTTAAACTTGGTGCTCTAGCCGAATACAAATTTAAAGGCAGAACTTTTTTACTACTAAAACCAAATACCTATATGAATTTAAGCGGTAAGGCAGTTCAGTATTGGATGGAGAAAGAAAAAATTCCGTTGGAAAATATTTTTGTGATTACAGATGATTTGAATCTGTCTTTTGGAAGTATTCGCATCAGACCTAAGGGAAGTGATGGCGGACACAACGGATTAAAAAATATCAATCTAGTTTTAAACACGCAAGCTTATGCTCGCTTCCGTTTTGGTATCAGTGATGAATTCAAGAAAGGAAAGCAAGTAGATTATGTACTTGGAGATTGGGACGATGCTGAAAAAACAGCACTTTCCGAACGTCTGGAAATAGCATCAGAAATTATAAAATCCTTTGGAACAGCAGGCTTAGAAAACACAATGACTACATTTAATGGAAAATAAATTGGCAACAATAACAAACGCTAAAGAAATTTATTTAATTTTATTCGAAATTTGTACTGCAATTATACCCAATTCCTATTAATTAACTTATTTGCGAAATCGTGTGGGAAATCCAACTTCGATTCAACAAGATGCTAGAATCTGATTATATGAAAAAAATTACGTTTTTGTTCTCAATAGTACTGTATTTTTTGGGTCACAGTATTTTCGCGCAAGTAGTTGGTACTCGTGAGGTCAATCTTTTTGGCAAAAAGGAAACAATTAAAAATGGATCTGTAATACGCTGCGCTAGCACCCAGTATGAAGAATTTCTAAAATCAAAAAAGACAAATAGACTTTCAAAAACCGATTTTGAAAATTGGATTACTCCAAAAGTGCTTGAAAGCAAGAAAAAACAAAGCGAATCAAAAGGATTTCGAACTAATGTGCTAATCACTATTCCAGTCGTGGTACACGTAATCCACAACGGAGATGTTATTGGCGGAGATGAAAATATATTTGATGAGCAAGTCATCTCTCAAATACGGGTGCTAAATGAAGACTTTAGACGCAGAGTGAGCACGCCAGGATTCAATTCAGACGCGGTGGGAGCAGATACAGAAATTGAGTTTGCGCTCGCAAAGAGAGATCCAGCGGGAGTTTTATCTAACGGAATTGACCGTGTTAGTCTTACTCAGGAAAACTGGTCATTAGAAGATATTGATGCTATTGTAAAACCACAAACAATTTGGAATCCTGAAAAATATCTAAATATATGGGTGGTTAAATTTAGTGATCAAACAGTCTTAGGATATGCTCAATTCCCAAGTCAGTCAGGTCTTAGCGGAATTAATGCAAATGAAGGAATAGCTGCAACTGATGGCGTGGTGATAGGATATAGATTTTTTGGTTCTTCAAGCTATTTTGCTGCAGGTACTTATGGTGCTGATTATGATAAAGGTAGGACTACAACTCACGAAGTAGGGCACTGGTTGGGATTAAGACATATTTGGGGAGATGGCGAGGTAGGAAAAGTAGACGGCTGTACAGTTGATGACTTTTGTAACGACACACCTAATGCAAAAGAGGCTAATGAAGGCTGCCCAACAAGAATTGTTGACTCCTGCCCAGATTCAGCTGGTGTAGATATGTTTAGAAATTACATGGATTACACTGATGATGCTTGTATGAACATTTTTACGGCCGACCAAAAGTTGCGAATGACAACAGTACTAAACAATTCAGCAAGAAGAGTATCATTGAAAAATTCTGATGCGCTAACTGCTGGAACCGTATTTACAAATGACGCATCTATTTTAATTGTCAAATTAAACCTGACTTCCTGCAGCAACTCATTTGCTCCGGTACTTAAAATAGTCAATAAAGGCAGTGCTACTATAACTTTGGCTACAATCCGTTTTGGTATTGATAATGCGAACTTTCGCACTGTTAATTGGACTGGAAATTTGGCGCCTGGCGAAACTGAAAACATTACTTTAAATAGTTTGACAACAATAGGTGGAAATCATTCTTTTATTGCTGAGATTCTTACGGTAAATGGCACGACAGACCAGAATAATAATAACAATACTGAAACTTTAAAATTTAGCATTGTAAAATCTTATGCAACGACGTCAATAAATTTTGTATTACAAAGAGATTTCTTTGGACAGGAAACAACTTGGACACTAAAAAATACTTTGGGAACAACGGTATTTGAAGGTGGTCCTTACACTAATACCTCAGAAAGCGCTCCTCTTCCTGCTCCATTTCAAACCACTTTTAATTTAATTAATAACGAATGTTACACTTTTACAATTGAAGACACAGAAGAAGACGGTATTTGTTGTGAGTATGGAAATGGTTCTTATACGTTAACAACTCCAACTGGCGAAATTATTGCATCTGGTGGTGAATTTGGCGCAAGCGAATCAACAAGTTTTAGAATTGATTCGTTAGGAAATTCCGAAGTTAAACGTTTCAGTTCATTAATTTTATATCCAAATCCGGCGTCAACTTTCATCAATATTTTTGCCGAAAACAAACTCGAAATTCCAGAAATGTATACCCTAATTAATAATTTAGGACAAATTATAGAATCCAAAACGCTAATCACTTCTGAAGATCTTGAAATAAATGTTTCTGGACTTTCGAAAGGTATTTATTTCTTGAAACTAACTAAAAATAATTTTGAGACAAAGACAATACAGTTTATAAGAAACTAAATGTGGTGTATTCAACTAAAAAGGTTCGAAGTTTTCAATCCTTTTTAAATATTTTCAATTAGGTTCACTTAAATTTGCGCTATTATAAAACAGATACTTTGAAGATTTTTCATTCTATAAACGATTTTAGTTCTACAAAAAAAACTATTATAACCCTAGGCACATTTGATGGCGTTCATATTGGGCATAAAAAAATACTAGATAAAGTAATACAAAATGCGGCTACAAAAGATTACGAAAGTTTAGTTCTTACTTTTTATCCACATCCTAGAATGGTTTTACAAAGCGATTCTGATATTAAATTGTTGAACACAATAGATGAAAAAATCGAATTACTGGAAAAAATTGGACTTGACAATTTAGTAATCCACCCTTTCAACGAAGCTTTTTCAAGATTGACTTCCGAAGAATTTGTAAAAAATATTCTTGTAGATAGATTAAATATTCACAAGATAATAATAGGCTATGATCACCGTTTTGGCCGAAATCGAACTGCTAATATTGATGACCTTATCACTTTTGGACAGCAATATGATTTTAAAGTAGAGCAAATATCAGTACAAGAAATTAATGAAATCTCCGTTAGTTCCACTAAAATTAGAAATGCATTACTGGAAGGCAACATGACCTTAGCTAACGATTATTTAGGATATAATTACTTTTTAACCGGAACTGTAGTCATTGGAAAACAACTAGGAAGAACTATTGGTTTTCCGACTGCTAATGTGCAAATCGAGGAAAATTATAAATTGATACCACTGAATGGTGTTTACATAGTAAAAAGTATTTTTGATCAAAAAACTATTTTTGGAATGATGAATATTGGATTTAATCCAACAGTTTTAGGAAAAGAACGATCAATTGAGGTTCATTATTTTGATTTTGATGCTAATTTATACGATCAAAAAATAAGCGTTTCTGTGCTGCACCGCATTAGATCTGAACAAAAATTCCCTTCAGTTGATCTTTTGAAGGAACAACTTGAGAAAGATAAAAATGCAGCGCTACGCTTTTTAAATTTCTAAACACTTTGATTTTTCAATAGATATTTTCATTTTTTGTCGTAAATTCGGTTTTGATACACTGTTCTTCAATCAATTATTTCTGAATCTTAAAAACATTGCTATGAAAATACCGAAAGAGTTAATAAATGGATTCATAATATTTTTAGGAATAGGAATTTTTTTCTTGGTGCTCGAGGCCTTGGGCTTCGCCGATAATTATTTACTGCGCTTCTTCAATATAATTTTTATATTTTATGGAACGATACGAACGTTACGATCTAATTTCCGTGAAGGAAATAAATCATTACCGTTAAATGCGGTTTCTGCTGTGTATACCTCATTTTCAGGTGTTCTTTTAAGTGTTCTTGGATTGATTATTTTTATCACTATTAAGGGAGGCGATGCTTTTATAGAAACGCTTTCGAGAAATTTCCTTTTTGGAGGAACTCCGTCAGTAGTAAAATATTCTTTTTCCTTACTGCTGGAGGGATTTGTATCAGCAGGGCTCGTTTCATTTTTATTGATGTTGTATTGGGATCCAAAATACAAATCTGATAAACATGGTGCTAAAAAAATAGAAAAGTAGTTAGTAAAATATGATCTAAAATGCAGGTTTTGTGATTATTTTCTAATTTAATTAAAAATACTTGCAAAGCACTCCCATTAATGAACCACATAATACTTTCGATCATCCCCTAGCTTATGAATTTTTTTTTCTACTTCTTTTAACTGAACTCGCACAATCGGCTTACGAGGCAATGAAAATAATAAAAGACGGATTTGCTTAGCGTCTTCTTACTTTTTTAGAACTATTTAATTACTTTTACGCTTCATAAAATCATATCAATGAGCATTACAAGACATAATTGGACAAAAGACGAAATTATCGCAATATATAATAAACCTATGATGGACTTGCTTTATGAAGCAGCTTCTATTCATAGAGAACATCACGATCCAAATGTGGTGCAAGTATCGACTTTACTTTCAATAAAAACAGGTGGATGTCCAGAAGATTGCGGATATTGTCCACAAGCTGCAAGATATCATACCGAAATTGAAGGAAACGACCTAATGTCAGTGAGCCAAGTAAAAGCGCAAGCTTTGCGTGCAAAATCTAATGGTTCCTCCCGTGTGTGTATGGGAGCCGCTTGGAGAAATGTTAAAGACGGTCCAGAATTTGACCAAGTACTAGAGATGGTTCGCACCATAAACAAGCTGGAAATGGAAGTGTGCTGCACACTAGGAATGATTACTGAAAACCAAGCCCATCGATTGGCCGAAGCTGGTTTGTATGCGTACAACCATAATCTAGATACTTCTGAGGAATATTATAAAGAAGTTATTTCAACACGCGGATTTGAAGATCGTTTACAAACCATCGCAAATGTTCGAAAAACAAATGTTACTGTTTGCAGTGGTGGAATTATAGGTATGGGCGAAAGCATTGACGACAGAGCCGGAATGCTTGTCGCGCTTTCTACTTTGAATCCACAACCTGAATCAGTGCCTATAAATGCACTTGTAGCTGTCGAAGGAACACCGCTTGAAGAAGAGAAACCAGTTGAAATTTGGGAAATGATACGAATGGTTGCGACTTCCAGAATCATTATGCCTGAAACTCAAGTTCGATTATCAGCGGGAAGAATGAATATGAGCCGCGAAGGTCAAGCCATGTGCTTTTTTGCGGGTGCCAATTCCATTTTTGCTGGAGATAAATTGTTGACAACACCAAATCCTGATGTCAATGAAGATATGAAAATGTTTGAAATGCTAGGATTAAATCCACAAAAAGCATTTACAAAAGTTTCACAACCACAAACTGTTGAAGCTTCTGACTCCCAGTTTGCACCATTAGGCGAAAAACCAAAATGGTCAAGACCAGAGCACAAAATTGAAAGAAATTTAGAAGCTTCTACAAAAGGAAAATCGTAGTTAATATTTTAAGAAAAAAAATATACAGTAGAAAAGCTAATTAAAAATGCTTCTAGTAAATAATCTAGGAGCATTTTTTTTGGTCAATTATTTTTAATAATACATAATGCTTTACACATTTTATTCATGAACTAAAATTTTCTTTGAAACACTTTCCCCATTTTCAAATCCTATTTTGACAATTAAAACCTGATCATTAGCCATCAATTTAGAATCTAAAAAATCTTTCCCTGAGAGATTATTTTTTTGATAAATTTGCTGGCCAGCTAAATTGTAAATTTGAATTTTATCTAAATTTAACTCCGCTGATTTCACTTTTAATAAAGTATTTTTAATTGAAACAAATACATTGTTTTCTAGATGCTCAAAGTCAGTTACATCTAAAATTTTATTAATATATCGTAGCATAAATCGATCATTAAAAGTTCCAATTTTTGTATCAAATGTATAATCTGAACGCTGTAAATCAACAATTACGTTGTCCAATTTATCTTCCAGAAACACGGGTTGATTTAGAAATAGACCATCGACTTGATCTATCGAAATAGTAAAAGAACCTGCGACGGTAGTTTTATAACCAAGCGAAATACTATCAGATTCATCAAATGGAAGCGCTCTTCCTTGAATTACTAGATTTCTATCTTGAATAATACTATAAAAATCTATGAACTGATTCCCGTTGAAACTCTGACCATCAAATGCACTGTCATATTCATTAGTACTACCTGCTGCGTACCCAATCAAAGTTTGCTTAAATGCTCCTCCAGCATTAGATAGATTTAGCCAAATACGATGTTTTTCAAAAGCGTTAAATTTTAAATTCTTCTGAGCCTTTGTTCTAAAAAAAGTTGAATTTTGCTCAATAATTCTCATACTATTATTAAAAATCACTGATCCATTATCACTGCTACTTTTAGTGAAAAATGCCTGCCCAGAAGCAATTTTCCCTTCTGGTTTATTATTACTAACACCTGAGCTTATAGATGCGCTAGTACCAACACCTCCCAAGAGATTATAAACTGCATAATCATCTGAGGTGTATGCATTATTAGTAATAGGGGTGTTGTGTGTCCAAAAATATAATGTGCCATCTATAACACCAGTATTTCTATTAATGAATGAATCTGCTTCTATTGCTGAGGGGTACGGATTACCAATGAGATTGAATGAATTACTTTGCCCGATGGGACTGGCTATATTTCCATTATTTGGAACACCAATAAAAACAGCTTGAAAAATCGCACGAACTGAATCTGAAAACGTTTGAGGACCACGAATGATGTATCCCTTCGCTGTTTGCATAACATTTGTCATATTTTCTAAAAACCAAGATTGACTTGTAGCAGTAAAAGAATAAAATTTATCAGATAAAGTATTTGGAGATAAATCGATCAATCTTTGGTTTGTAACAGGAGCGGACCAGTAACTATAATCAGTTCTGATGATTGGAGTTGTATTCCTCTTTAAATTTACAATTCCCGAGTTTACGATGCTATCATCTGATTGATAAAGAGACGCATTATTTTCCATTATCAAAGTTCCCGCACCAGAATAATCTAATGACAAGCCTAATGTCACCCCATCATTTATTGTTACTGTACTTCCCGCTCCTATAGTGCAAGAACACGAGCTGATTGTACTTGCAAAGGTGTAATTTCCATTAAACATCAATAATTTACTTGGCGAAGGTCCACCATTGCTCCATGAAGTCCCGTTCCACGCCGAACTATCTGTGCAAATTCTTAATCGTGCAATTCGATGTTTTGTTATTCCAGAAACAGAATTAAAGTTACCTCCAATTATGATCTTAGCATCTTGCGTAAAGCAAATACTAAACAAGGAGGCATTTAAATTTGCGATAAAAGTTCCATCGCGTTGTCCATCTGATAGAAGTCGGACCAAACGCCTTACAGCAATTCCATCGTAGGTTCCAGAAAAAGATCCACCTATCAATAACCGCTGATCTGGCTGAACTAAAATGGATCTAATTTCACCATTACTAAATCCAGCACCAATATTAAAACTAGTATCATGAGCTCCTAAGGAAGATAATCTAATAATTCTTCGTCTCGCTGGAATGCCATTGAACGCTGTGAAGGATCCACCAACAATGATTCTACCGTCTGCTTGAATTGCTATTGCCAAAACATTTCTATCAAATCCCACTCCTATTGTAAAAGTAGGATCTAAGCTTCCATCTGGATTTAATCGAATTAGTTTATTGTGAGAAGCTCCATTGAAATTTGAAAACCGACCGCCTATGAGAATTTTGCCGTCGTTTTGGATCTCTATGGCTTCTATTGTTCCATCGGCACCATTACCTGTGTTGAAACTCGTATCGATAGCGCCATTTGATAATAATCGTACAATTCGGCCGGCCACTGTGCCGTTATAGCTTGTAAAACTACCGCCTACTATTATACTTCCGTCAGCTTGAATTGCCAGCGCATTCACTGTTGCGCTAAACCCTAAACCACTAAAAAAACTAGAGTCTATAGCACCATCAGGTATGATTCTGCAAATTCGATTTATGGTAACGCCATTGTAACTGTTGAAACTACCCGCAATAATAATTTTTCCATCCACTTGCACAACCGCCGCTCGCACAGTGCCACTAGCTCCTGCACCCAATGGATTATAAGTAGGGTCGGATGATCCATCCTCTAATAATCGTGTAACTCTGGCTGTATCTGATCCGTTAAACTTGGTAAAATTTCCAAAAGCCATTGTTTTATTGTCTGGTAATGAAATGACTTTTAAAACGGAATTGTCAAAGCCAACTCCCGATGGCAAAAAACCAATATCTAATGCACCGTCTTTGTCAATTTTGGCAAGCCGACCCTGATTTTGAGAATCAAACGAAGAAAAAGAACCAGCCACCAGCCACGACCCGTCAGTAATGGATGTTAAGGCAAGAACAGTTCCAGAGCCTGCACCGTTGCCAATGTCAAAGGAAGGAATTGCAATTCCATTACCATTTAATAAAATTAAGCGATTGACAGCTGTTCCATTGTAAGTTCCGGTGAAAGAACCGCCCACTAAAATTTCGCCAATCAAATTGACTTTAATGACCGAAACGTTACCGCCACTTACGCCCGAACCTATAATAAAACTGTTATCAATACTTCCATCTTGATTGAGCCGAATTATTCGATTCGCACTAACACCATTATAATTTATAAAATCCCCACCAATGAGAATTTTACCATCAACCTGCAGATCAATTGTTCTCACATCATCATTAAAGCCGGTTCCAATGCTAAAAGTAGTATCTATGGCACCATTTGGGTTTAATCGTACAATGCGGTTAGCGGCAGTACCATTGTAAGTCGTGAACGTCCCGCCAATAATTACCTTTCCATCAACTTGGACTTGCACGGTATTTACAGTACCGCTTGGCATTGCAGCAGTAATAAAGAAAGAATCTAGATTTCCATTTGGCAAAATCCTAGCTATTCTATTAACAGGTAATCCGTTATATGATGTAAAAGTACCTGCGATAATAAGGTTTCCATCGCTTTGACCTGCTATCGAACGAATAACCCCATTTACCGCACCAACTATCGAATTGAATGTTGCATCACGTGAACCATCAGTATTTAAACGAATTAAGCGCCCTGCGGCAGAGCCATTAAAAGAAGTAAAGGATCCGCCTAAGATTATTTTGCCATCAGCTTGGATCAACGAGGAATAAATTATTCCGTTAAAACCACTGCCTTGGATAAAGGAGGTATCTCTGGAACCGTCGGGCAGTAACCGGCATAAATAAGGGCTACTACCACCGTTAAAGTTTAGAAATGTTCCGCCTACAATTAATTTACCATCGGTCTGAGCATGAACTGTGTTTACGGTATTGTCAAAACCATCCCCTAGTACCCCACTATCAAAGGTATTAAAGGTGGCATCAACTGTTCCTTGTTGCGAATACACATTATTTAAAATTAAAGAACTAATGACAATTGCGAAATAAAGTAGTTTTGTTTTCAAATTTTAATAAAATTTAAATTAATACTAATTACTTAATTATCAGGGCTTAATAATTTTTTGATAAAAATATAAACATTCCGTCATTTTTGCAATACCCATATTTAGTGATATTTACATAATTTTAAAAAATTAAATTACAGAAAATCTAAAACGAAAAAATCCCATTTTGTTTTTAAACAAAATGAGATTTTCTAATTTAATAAAATACGAAATTTGACTAGAACGCGACTTTTTTAGTAATTACTATTCCAGTAGTCAACGTAATTTTTACAATTGCGGTTTGATTAGTTAAATTGCTATTGGAAGAGCGGAATTCGGTGCTATTAATACCGTTCTGATCCAACACTTTTTTACCTAATAAGTTGAAAATTGTAATTCGTTGTATTGTTTCTATTTGCGACTTTACTTTCAATTCGTTTCTATCCTTAGATACGATGATAGAACTATCAGCAATATCGAAATTTTCAGTGCTAAGTGTTCTATTAGTGTATCGCAATACAAAACGATCACTAAAAGTTCCTATTGCTGTGTTAAATTTATATGGTGCCACTTTTAAGTCATGAACGGTAGCTAACATTTTGTCCTCAATAAAAACGTCTTGCGATTTTAAAACACCATCAACCTCGTCAATAGCTATCGAAAATTCTCCCGCTAGCTTGGAAACATAACCTAAAGGCACTAGATCACTATCGCTAAATGGTAAAGCCCTACCTTGAATTGTTAAATTTTTATCTGCGGCAAGACTATAAAAATCAATATAGACATTACCGTTATACGTTGTTCCATCAAATGAAGAGTCATATTCATTAGTAGCTCCAGTTATATAACCCACTAACAATTGCTTGAATGCTCCTCCACTATTAGTTAAGTTAAGCCAAATTCTATTTTTTTCTATTCCAGTAGTTGTTTTTGAATTAGTTTTTGAAGTTCTAAAAAACTGAGAATTGGTCCCTGTAATTCCTCCTACTCCAACTCGCATGGTATTGTTAAAAATTATTTTACTTGCACTTGGAACTGCTCTACTGCTTGCAAAAAATCCCTGTCCTGCAGCAATTTTTCCGTTTGGTTTATTACTTTCCACTTGTGCATTATTTACTAAATTTCCTCTTGTAGCAATACTACCAGTTCCATTATATGCCGCATAGTCATTACTTGAATATTGCAAGAATCCTGAACCAGAATTACTTATTTCAGTGGCATGTGTCCAAAAATAGATTGTTCCATTTAATACAGAATTATTCGCTGCTAAAAATGCATCTGCATCTAAAGCTGATGGATATGGATTCCCTAATAGATAAAAATTATTAGCAATAATAGTCTCTGGTAATGTAATCGTTCCATTGTTTGGAACGCCAGTAAATGTTGCTTGTAATAGCGCTAAAGGGGTTGAAGGTACCGTATTAGGGCCTCTAATTATGTATCCTTTCCCCATTTCCATTGTTGTTGATGCTGTTGCAGCTTGCCAGAATCCCGAGGTTGAGTTCGCTGTCCATGAAAAAAATCGGCTTCCTGCATGACTTGAAGGATTATACGCAATTCCTCCAGATCCTGCTAATTTCAAAAGTGAAACAGGTGACGAATAATACGTGTAATCGGTCACACGAACTGCATTGTCTTTCACTCGTACATAATTTATAGCACCTGAATTATTAACAACGTTATTAATTTGTACTAAACTTGCCTCATCGTTAAAAGTTAAAGTACCATTAACAGTGAGCTTATCTTGAAGTTTTAAGGTAATTCCTGAAGCAATTTCCAGATTTTTACCGGCGTTTACAGTACAAGAACACAATTCAACATCACTGGAAATTGTAATAGAAGCCGCAGTTGGTGGATTAATAATACCTATTTTGTCTAAACCAATTCCATTATCCCAAGTTGTTCCGTTATATGTTGTTGTAATAACAGAATTTAATATGGCTGCAGATGAGGGTAGTGAGGAACAAATTCCATTAAAAACAGTAAATGTGTAATTAGTATTTGCTGTTAAACCAGTAATTACTGTTGTTAAGCCTGTACCTGTTAAACCCGTCAGACCTGCAGTGGCTGGATTTGTAGTAATAGTCCACGTTCCTGTTGCCGGTAAACTTCCTAAAGCAACACGTCCAGTTGCAGTAACGCAATTGGGTTGTGTAGTTGCGGTTATAATAGGAACAGGAATTGCAGTATTTACTTTAACTAAAACTACAAACGATGTATTGCTTGTACTACATGAAGTAGCTATTCTTCTAAACCAAGTATCTCGAGTGATTGCACCAGAAATATAATTGATACCAGTACTTGTTCCCGTTGCAGTTGTAAAGCCAGCAGTTGCGCTTGTAGTACTGCTTTGCCATTGATAAGCGTAAGTGCCAGAGCCGCCAGAAGGTGTTGACCCACTAATTGAAACAGTTGCGCCATTGCAAATGGGTTGAACATAACTGGCTAGAATATACAATCTTTTAAAAGTCCCAACACATGGATCCCCAAAAGTACCATTTGTCGCACGAAGTGTTGCTGTACTATTTCCTAAAAGAGCATTTTCAGCAATAGATTGACTTGTTACTGCATTGCAAGCACCAAAGGTAAAATTTGGTGCAGATCCGTTGGGATTTCCATAGCTGGCAAAATTTACTGTTGCAAAATAAGTTCCCGATGGTGCGTTTAATAAGGCGCTACCATTTTCATCGACAACAGCACTAATAGGCCCTGAAATTCCATTAGTAAAGGACAAATTATTATTAATAATAGAGCTATTAACTGTCACGGTGGTTGAAATACATGTTGTTATACCACAACTACCTTCGTATCTCACAAAATACATTGTTGTTGCTGTGGGATTAACTGTAATTGAATTTCCTGTCCCAACTAAGGTTCCGCCACAAGAGGCTGTAAACCAGTTTGCTGTTGCTCCTACTCCTAAATTTCCTCCGCTTACCGTCAATAATGTCGAGCCACCAGCACATATATTTGTTGATCCGGTAATAGCTGTAGGAGAAGTTGATGCGGAATTAACCGTTACAGTTGCAGTTCCTGTCAATGAAGTTGAGCAAGAAGGAAAATCTATTTCATTACCCACGCTTATTAAATTATATACAAAAACACCAGGTACGTTAGTAGGAGCTGTGACAAAATTTATTGATGTGTTTGCACCAACAAATTGAACTAAATTACTTCCACCGTTAATATTGTAAGTAACTCTAACCCCATAATTTTGTGGGTTCGTAAATGTAATAGGTACTGGTGGGGCTCCTACACAAACTGAATTTGACCCGGAAATAGAAGCAGAAGCAGGTAACTGCCGCACTTGTATATTAGTTGTTACATTACTAAAACTCTGTCCGCAACCATTTGAAGCAGATACTACTAGATTACCAGAAGTAGCAGTCGCACTAAATGCAATAGAAACGGAGAGACCGTCAGTTGATGGTATAATTGTCCAGCCAGTCTGTCCGGTCCTCCACTCGTAACTTACAGCATTTGGAACAGCTGCAATACTAAAAGTAGCTGTAGTATTTGTACATTGAGTGGAGGAGCCTATTATAGCTCCAGGCGCATTAGGTCTCGCATCACTTGTTTTAATAGTTATAATATTAGAATTAAAAACACACGTTCCAGTAGTAGCAGTTGATGGCCTAAAAACCCTCCTGAAATAACGAACATTGTTTGGATTTCCAGCTGTAACAGTTACTCCCGGAGCAGTGTAGTTTTGTCCAGTGGCACCTGAAATATCTGTAAAATTTATATTGTTTGTAGAAGACTGCCACTGATAAACCGTATTTGTGTTAATGTTACAGCTGATTAAATTTGAAGCATTTAGAGTGGTAGAAGTGTTTGAGCAAACAGTCACATTTTGAGGACTACTGATATTATTTCCAGAGCCGTCAAATTCAAGCAAACTAAAGCCTAATACATTCTGCCCACCATTCTCATAATAATCTAAAACAATTTCACTATTTGCAGTTAAATTTACTAAATTGTTGCAATAAGTTGTATTGCTTTGCTCCACCCATCGATCAAAAATCAATACACCATCTATATAAACTCGTACACCATCATCGCCATTTACGTTCATTACATAGCAACCTGCTGGCTTGTTAGATCTCATTCGATAACGAACTGCAAAAGTTTCCGTGTTAATAGTAGTTCGAATAGCTCCATTACTTAGAACTGGAAAGCAAACTTGATCTCCTCCAAAATTTTCGTTAAAACTTTCTGTTCCGACATTATAATATCCTACGTAGTTTGATGCGGAAAAAGGATTGATGTTAGAAGGAGAAGCTGGCGAACCACCACCAGGAGGAGCGCTTCCAGTCCAATTATACACATGTCCGATCCAATTACCAGTTCCAAAAGCAGCTTGACTATCTTGAGTATTGCCAATACTATTTAAAGTAACGGTTAAATTATTAGAGAAACTATTTCTGTTATTAACACAATTCGCTCTAGAAATTAAAACATAAATCAAACCGCTAATTGTTGAAGTCCAAGTAATATTTGCACCAGTGGAACTCCGCCCGTTACTAAGAACAATAGATGTATTACTAGCATCAAAAATTGTTAAATTTTCTTCCAAGGGAAAAGTGTCAGGATAAATAAAGGAATATGTAAAACCTCTCACAACATTGACCGCAATATAATCACCCGCAAATAATGAATTTACAGTTGTGATAGAATTATTAATAGGATTGTCACTACAAAATGTAAGAATTTCTCTAGCAGGCGCTTGCGGTGTACTAATCGGAAAACTGCACTGTGCTTGAAATAAATATGCATTGAAAAACAGAACTAGTAGGATAAGTAATTTTTTATTCATTGGGGCGAATTTTTTATATTTTGGCATTAAATACACTTAACAAATTTCGATTTTATTAATAGAAATAGTTAAAATATAGTTAGCCCTGCAAGATAGTTTTCCGTTTTAAATGAAATAAAATCTTTCCGATTAAAAGCTAATAAAGTCGTTGAAATACCTAATGTCCGGAATTAATTTGTTTAACTTCGATGGTGGTAATAATCAAATTATAATTATTTGGCAGTTAAGAAAAAACGCTAGAATGAGACTTACAATAATTTCCTTATAAATTTTTTATTTACTTTGTTTACAAATCAATCCCAAACATGAAAGAGGTCTTTTCAATTAAAGAAGCAGTCCATAAAATAGAACATTATTGCGCTTATCAGGAACGCTGTCATGAGGAAGTAGTTCAAAAACTACGCAGTATGAAAATGGATTCAGATGAAATTGATGTTATTTTAGTCAAACTAATAGGTGATAATTTCCTTAATGAAGAGCGTTTTGCTTGCAGTTTTGCCAGAGGAAAACACCGCATGAAACAGTGGGGGAAAATTAGAATTGTTAACGAACTCAAATTCAAAAAAATAAACCAAAGACTAATAACAACTGCATTAAAACAAATTACCGAAGAGGAATATCTAGTTACATTTCACACACTAGCGGAAAGAAACTGGGAATCCATTAGAGAAACTAACGCACTGAAAAAGAGGAAGAAATTTTGTGATTATCTTTTACGTAAAGGGTTTGAAAGTAATTTGGTTTACGAAAAAGTAAAGGAATTAGAAACAGCATAAATTTTAAAGAGACAACAATATACTCACGGCATTCCCCCCAAAACCCACGGCATTAATCAATACTTTTTTAATGGGTTTAGTTTGAATTTGCGCTTTCACGAAAGGAACGTCGATAAAAGTATTGTTGCGTATCATCATTACAGCCAGTTCCATGCTCAATATTCCCGAGGCGCCAAAAGTATGTCCGATTTTCCATTTATTAGTAGTCAATAATGGCAGGCTTTCGCCAAAAACGCTCTTAATCGCTTTATACTCCGTCAAATCGCCTTTTACCGTTCCGGGAGCATGCATAACAATAACATCAACATCGGATAAGTTAGTGTTTTGTAAAGCCATTTTCATTGATTTTTGGAAACAAGTCGCTTCTGCCGATATCGAAATGTTATGTTCTAAAATTTCAGTGGCATAACCTATTCCTTCTATAAACGCTAAAGCATTTTTAGACTTTCCTATTTCTAAGCAACAAACTCCAGCGCCTTCGCCCAGAATCATTGTCGATTGTTTTTTTTCTAAGTCAAATGCGCGATTTGGCCATTCTATAATTTTACTTTCATCACTTCCAGCGTTAGAATAAATTTTCAGCGCTCGCATTTGACCAATCGTAAAATCAGTAAGTGGTGCTTCACTCCCACCAACTAAAAATTTATCAGCCATTCCTGCGCGAAGCCAAGCTATTCCATTTAAAACAGCATGTAAAGCGGTAGAGCAAGTGATAGAATGCGAAATTTCAGGTCCTGAACTTTGTAAATCGTGAGCGACCCAAGATGAAATATTTCCTAATGTGGTTGTAGGCGATGCAAGGGTTTGTGCTTTTCCAGTTTCTAAATATTCTTTATGGTGTTTTTCAAATAGTTCAGTTGCTCCACGAGAAGATCCTATGTTTATTCCAAACAAATCATTTGCTGTCCAACCTGCATTTTTAATGGCCTTGCGCGACGCTGCAATAGCATACAAAACCGATTTGTCCAGAGCTTTGTATTTTTGATCTGACGCTCGTAAAGCAGCAACCTCATGCGCCGAATCTTTGTCTAGCTTAGCCACAAAAGTTTTACTATGATCTAAAAGATGCTGCGAAAAACAATGATTCTGTTTCAAATAATTTTGCCAAATATTTTCTGGTAAATTACCTAAAGGTGAAATGGAAGCGATGGCGGTTATGGAAATTATTTTTGACAAGGAGCTATTTTTTAGACACAAATTTCACGAATTATAGTAAATTCGAACATTTAAAATTAACAAAGGATACGAAACTAGTAGCGTTTTGATATTTTACAAATTTAAACTTTTTCTAAAGCATCTTCTACCACATCATATATTTTTTGTAATTGTTCATCAGTGATAATGTACGGAGGTAAAATATAAACAATATTTCCCACGGGACGCAAAATTACTCCATTGGCAATAAAAAAATTATAGAGCTTATTGCGCAATGTGCCGTAATAACTCTCGTTAGTCTCGGTTTTTATTTCTAATGCAAAAATAACTCCCAGAACTCTTGTTGTTGCAACTCTGGGATGATTTTCAACCTTTTTTTGGAAATCTAAATGTTTTTGGTTGACTCTGACAAGGTTATCTTGCATTTCATTCGTTCGCAATAATTCTAAACTCGCTAAAGCTGCAGCACAACCTGTTGGGTTAGCAGTGAAAGTGTGTCCGTGGAACAGCGCCTTATTGATATCATCATCGTAAAAAGCATCAAATAAATCTTGCGTAAACGTTGTGATTGCCATAGGAATTGTTCCGCCAGTTAACGCTTTGGACAAGCACATCATATCTGGTTTTTCAACTAAATAATCTGTTGCAAAAGTTTTACCTGTTTTTCCAAAACCTGTCATCACTTCATCGGCAATGGTGAGAACGCTGTTTTGTTTACATATTTGCATTAAAACGTCTAGCGTGTTTGGCTCGTACATTACCATTCCTGCCGCTCCTTGCACTAAAGGCTCATATATAAAAGCTGCGCAATTATTGTTTTCTATAACAGCTTGCAATGCATCATAACTCTCTTGTTCTTGACCTGTTATAGGAACTGGAATTCTAACTACATCTATAAACATTCCTTCAAAAGCTTGCGTATAAAACGAAATTCCACTTGCTGCCATTGCGGCAAATGTATCGCCATGAAATGCATTTTCAAAAGCGATAATAGTTGTTTTCTTTTCTCCTTTATTGAAAAAATACTGCAAGCCAACTTTAATGGCTACTTCTACAGCGGTAGAACCATTATCTGAAAAAAATATTTTTTGTTGGTTTTTTGGTAGAATTTCCATTAGCTTTTCAGCCAAAACTATTGCCGGTTCATGTGTGAATCCGCCAAATAGCACATGCTCTAAAGTTGTGAGTTGTTTGTAAATTGCGTCGGCAATAAATACATTCGAATGACCAAACGGATTTACCCACCATGAAGCAATCGCATCGATATATTCGTTATCATTTTCATCCCAAAGCAATGCACCTTTCCCTTTTTTGATCGCAATGGGTAAAGCGGCAGTTTTGTGCTGGGTATATGGATGCCAAAGGAATTGACGGTCTCTTTCAGTTAAGTTCATTGAGCAAAGATAATAAAAGAAGTTCGAGGTACGAAGTGCGAATTACGAGGACAGAAAATTTAATTGAAAATCTCCTCTAACTTAAAATCGAGTTGTGGGAATAATGGACTTTCAATCTTGTCGTCTTCAATTAACGGATGTTGACCTACAAAAATACCCTCTTTTAAAACAAAAATAAATATCGTTTTGTTTTCTGGATTTACGATCCAATATTCTAAAACGCCTGCTTCCTGATACAAATCAAATTTATAGCGCATTTCTTTTTTCGAATTTCCAGGTGAAAGTATTTCAATCATTAATTCAGGAGCACCAATTGCACCCCGGGCGTCAATTTTACTTTCATCGCAAATCACACATAAGTCTGGTTGAACTACTGTGTAAATATCAGTATCATTTTTTGAGTTTTTAGTACTCAATAAACGAACATCAAATGGAGCTACAAAAAGATTACAAGAATTATTTTTAAATTTGTTACCTAGAATAATCGTCAGGTCTCGTGAAACTTTTTGATGATACATACTCGGAGCTGGACTCATTTTGACTATTTTACCTTTAAAAAGCTCCAATCGCTCTTGAAACATCCACGTTAAATAATCCGCATAGGAATATTTTTTGGCTAAATCTAATTGGCTGATATTTGTAATCATACTTTCTTTTTTACAAATTTAACGAAAATAGTCTTTGTTATAACTTGAATAAATTTTCCTGAAACAATGCTGCATATTCTAAAATGACACGAGCTTACATACGTATTCGCCGAAATCTTCATTTAATACAACTTGCGTGTAATGGAGTAAAATTCAATATTTTCAGTTCTTCCATACCAAGATAAAAGTTCCTCAATCATAAATTATGTGCTATTACAAATACAAAGCAAAACTTAGTTAAAAATCTCTTCTAATTTAAAATCAAGTTGCGGGAATAGTGGACTTTCAATATTATCATCTTCAATTAACGGATGCTGACCTACAAAAATTCCGTCTTTTAAAACATAAATAAATATCGTTTTATTTTCTGGATTTACGATCCAATATTCTAAAACTCCTGCTTCCTGATACAAATCGTATTTATAGCGCATTTCTTTTTTCGAATTTCCAGGTGAAAGTATTTCAATCATTAATTCAGGAGCACCAATTGCACCGCGCGCATCTAGATTATTTTCATCACAAATCACACATAAGTCAGGTTGAACTACTGTGTAAATATCAGTATCATTTTTTGAGTTTTTAGTACTTCCCAACCTAACATCAAAAGGTGCTACAAAAACATTACAAGAATGAGTTTTGAATTTATTCCATAAAATTCCATGTATATTGCCTGCAACTTTTTGATGATACATACTCGGAGTTGGACTCATTTTGAATATTTTACCTTTAAAAAGCTCCAATCGTTCTTGAAACATCCACGTTAAATAATCCGCGTAGGAATATTTTTTCGTTAAATCTAATTGGCTGATATTGGTAATCATGGCTTCTTTTTTACAAATTTAACGAAAATAGTTGTTGTTACAACTTCAACAAATTCTCACGAAACAATGCTGCATATTCAGAGATTACATTTTGATCAAAATAAGGCTCATCTTCAATTCGTCCAATAAAATTTACATTTGTCTTAGAGAGAATAATCGACTCTGTAGCTTTGTTTTCATTTCCATTAAAAATAATTCCGGCAATTTTTATATTTCTGTTTTGTAACGCTTCAATAGTTAATAAAGTGTGGTTGATGCTACCCAAATAATGACGCGAAACCACAATTACTTTATAATCGGGCTGAATCAAATCAATGACACAATCCTGATCATTAAGCGGAACAAAAACACCTCCAGCGCCTTCAACAACTAGATGATTTTGTGTTACTGGTTCGATAATATTTTTGAGATCAATAGAAATGTTGTCGACTGCTGCTGCATAATGCGGACTTGCAGGCGTGTTCAACGCATAACTATTCTCAAAAAAAGTTGATTTACTGTTCGATACATATCGCTTTACTTTATGTGTGTCTGAGTTATCCAGATCACCTGCTTGAATAGGTTTCCAATAATCAGCCTCTAAAGCTTCTGTTACAATAGCTGATGCAATGGTTTTACCAACATCAGTTCCAATTCCTGTTATAAATAGTTTCATTGATTTATGTTTTCACAAAAGTAAAAAACCCATCGTTAAGATGGGCCATTTATTATTCTTCTTTTAATTCGTCTAGTATCTTTCTAATTTCCTTGGCGTATTTTCCGTAGTAAAAATGAACCCACCATTCTGCCATTAATCCGAAAAACAAAATAGTAAGGGAGATTACCACGAATATAGAAATTAATAAAGTGTTACTGATATCTGATATTTGCATGTCTGGCCTCTCAGATAATATGTGAACAGAAAGTCCCACAAAAAACAACACTACAAAAGGTGTTAAAGCAAATGTAAAGGTTTTATACAATTCCATATTTAATCTCACATCAAAATAAGTTTCATACAAACTGTCTTTTGTCCTTAAAGTGATATTATTAAGCCTTTTATAAAATAAAAACAACTTTACCAAATAGTAGACACAAACACCAAAAAACATACTAAACAGTAAATAAAAAGGAGCCCACCATTTTACAGGAAAATCATGTAACACTGGCACAAACCCGCTAAAAATAACAGCTAGCGATTGATAAATAAGTTCTTTTTTAAGATTTTTTTTAATCTTATCCAAAGGCGTATTAGCCTCTTGTATTTTTTGGAAATTATTAGGAAAAGCGATGTCATCTGTCCTCTCATTGTTCCATTGATTTTGTATATCGTTAAAATCCATATCCTTGATTTTTTATAATTTCTTTCAATTTTTCTTTGGCTCTATTTAATTTCACTCTGGCATTCCCCTCTGAAATACCTAAATTGTCTCCAATTTCTTTATGTGAAAATCCTTCCAGTTGATAAAAGATTATTGCTTTGTCAATTTTTCCTATTTTTTGAACGGCTTTATAAAAATGATCTAGTTGGCTCTCTTTAATGTGGGAATCACACTCTTCCTCTTTTATATTGTCTGAGGGAATTTCGTACTTGTCGACTTTCCTCTTTTCTTTCTTTAGAAAAACGATAGCTGTATTAATAGCTACTCGATACATCCAAGTCGAAAACTGACTTTCGTTACGGAAAGAATCATACGATTTCCAGAGCTGACAGATAATCTCCTGAAACAAATCTTGTTGATCGTCAGGATTATCCATATACATTTTGGAAACTTTATATAAAATCCCTTTATGTTTTTCAGTCCGAATTAAAAATTCTTTTTCTTTTTCTTTCAAAATGCAATTAGTTCTTGACTGGCCTTACCGTATAACCTGATTTCCTTAATAATTTAATTACTCCCTGTGCCCCGAGCAAATGAGCAGCTCCAACTGCAAAAAAAGTACTTTTATCTTTCATCAAACATGGCGTCTTTACAAGCCAGTTTTCATTTCTCACATCTAACAGCCATTTTCTGCTTTTTGCATTCGTCTCTTTTTGATCCGTAATGTCTTTATATATTTCTGGAAGGTTTTCTTGAATGTAATCTTGAACCAACTTTTTTGTGTTATCGTCATTTGATTCTTGTAACATTGTAATCATCTCCGAATCAGAATATGCATTGCTTAAGAAATCTATCTGTGCTTGAAGTGTTTCAAATCCAGTAAAACTTCTATTAGGATTTTTAACTATTGCAATAAATTCCATTTCATAAATTTTAATATCAACACGCCCAAAAGATTTCATCATAATTAAACTCATTACGGTCATCAAACTAAACTTGTCAATTTGTTTGACTGTCATTCCTGTTCGCTTTTGTAATAAAGCATCAAGGTCATTAAATTGTTCTGCGCTCAATATCATACTTAATGGTTCTTTTCCATTTGCTAGTTGTTGGGCAGCAGCCATTTCATTTGGATCTGATAAATTAACCTCTAAAACTAAATTATCTGAAGTTGCAAAAGCTTTCTGAGTTTTATCCGATAGAAAATAGTCATTCACAATAATTAGATTTTGATTGACTTTTAGTTTGATGATTGTAACCTTCTTAAATTACTTACTATATTTTGTTCTTAAGACAGAAAATACTCCCGCCAAAAATAAGCATGACCACATAAGTAACATTTCAGAATTTGGTTTATCATAAACATATTGATTTACGAAAGCGTAGCCTAATCCTATTGCACTGATAAAAATGCTAATAGGTCCAAAATAATTTCTTTCGCTAAATTTTTTTGTTGTTGCTGTTTTCACGATGGTTTTGTTTATTTGATTACTACTAGTGAGTAATTAAATAAGCAAAACGTTACAAAAAAAATTAATTTATTTAAAGAAGTGAGTAAATACAATGCATGACAGCCGAGATTTCTTCTTGTGTATTATAACTGTGTAAACAAAAACGCAGACGTTCTTGACCTTCTGGAACCGTAGGCGAAAGTATCGCCTTCACATCAAATCCTTTTTCTTGGAGCTGGCTGGCAATTATTTTTACTTTTTCATTTCCAGGAATAATAGCGGATTGTATCGCCGATTTGCTTCGAACAAAAAGCGGCTTTAATCCCAACATACTCTTTTCCTGATTGAAATGAATGATGTTTTCTCGGAGTATTTCTATATTTTTTTTCTCTTTTTCTAAAAATTGATAGGCAATCAAAATGGTGGCAACCGAATGTGGCGAAAGCCCAGTGGTATAGATAAAACTTCGAGCAAAATTTATTAAATACTCTTTTAATTGTACCGAACCCAAAATTGCGGCTCCGTGACAACCCAAACCTTTTCCGAAAGTCATTATGCGCGCAAAAACGTGATCTTGCAATCCCAGCATTTGAACAAATCCTTCGCCTTTTGAACCAAAAACTCCCAAAGCATGCGCTTCATCAACAACTAAGTAACAATGGTATTTATCTGAAAGCGAAACTAATTCTTCCAGATTTGGACAATCGCCATCCATAGAAAAAACAGATTCGGTGACAATATAAATAACGGTGTTGGGATTGCGTAAAATTAACTTTTCTAAATCTTCAAAATCATTATGATTGAATTTATACGCTTTTGAATTCGACATTACAATTCCATCTCGAATGGAGGCGTGACACAATTCATCATACAAAATAATATCATTTCGTTGCGGTACACAACCAAAAAAACCAACATTAGCATCGTAACCCGAATTAAAAATTAACGCCGCTTCTGACTGGTGAAATTGAGTAATAAAATCTTCCGTTTCTTGATAGAGTTTATGGTTTCCAGATAAAAGCCTGGAACCAGTTGCTCCGTTTTGATAAATCTTTCTACTGATTAAATACTCATGCGTTTGATTAAAAATAATTTCCGACTTGGAAAAACCGAGGTAATCATTGGAAGCAAAATCAACTCTTTCATTAGACAAAGGTAAGTGGCGCAAGGCATTGTTTTTCTTGCGAGCTTCAAGTTTTGCCGATAGATTTTTTGGAAAATGTTTCATATTCAGCAAAAATAAGGATCTTTTTTGATATAAAATTTTTAAGATAAAGCACTTTGACTTTCTTCCAAAATGAGATTATAATTGTTTTTCGACCGCTTTTAATCATCATAACTGGCAAGAACTATTTATTGATGTACTTTATGCCTTAAACTGTAAATTATAACACTTACAATATAGTAGGTAATTTGATAAGAGAGTAAAGCACACACCTAAACTACCTTATGTTTTTTAAAAAATCAGATTATTAAAATCTTCGTTTAAATGTAAATAAATGAGAAAATAATGATTATTTAACAAACAACGACAAACTATTATTAAATATTTTCGAAAACGATTTCGATTTCTGTTTTTTTAAGAATTTGTTAAAAAAAACTTAAAATTTTATAACTTGACGATATTGGAATGAATACTTTTTTACATTCGATAATTATGAAGCAAATCGCATCACTTTTTATATTAGTAACATTGTTTTACAATGCAATGGGATACTACTTGATCTTTGCGTATCACGAAGAACAAGCGTGGGTATTATCGATGGAAAAAAGACACGATTCAGAGTTTCAGATTATAAAATTAAATGCCAGTTTATATTCGTTTGTTGAGGATACAGATTTTGAATACGTCAACGAAAATGTAGTGATAAACAATAAGAGTTACCACATCTTCAAAAAAAGAATTAGAGACAATATTTTAAGCCTTTATTATCTGCGCAATTCACATCATGAATCAATAAATCAAGATGTTAAAGATATTGTTGACAATCAATTATTCAACACCTCTTCATCAAAGGAGTCACCAGTAAAGAAATTACTTAAATCTTTCCTGAAAGACTATGTTGCCAATACAGAATTTTGTTATTCCTTTTCAACCTCGATGCAAAGGACATTTGTAGCCTTTACTAAAAACCCTAAAGAAACTCTACTTTCGGGACACTTTACTTTATTTTACACTCCCCCTGATTTAGTTTGATCTATATTTCAAATCAAAAATATTTATTGTAACAGCTACTCCATTTACGTCAATGTTCTCATGCTACAAAATTTTTGAATCAAAGATAAAAACTATAAAATCAACCATAACGTTGTATGAATGGCATCATATATTAGCATGGAATGTAATTTGAATTCACGAATTTTCTTGATTGATGAATTACTACGGCTATCAAAAACGCAAAATTCTTTACCGTTTTTACGAAGCAAAACAATCAGCAAATACTTTTTGCTTTTATAAAGAGCTACCATTACGACCAAAATCTTTTTTGATGAAAATATTTTATTTAACGTGCTTTTTGTTGGCACCTTTATTTATCAGTGCTCAAACCGACATTGACGGTATTATGATGAGCAAAAATAATTTTTGTTTTGGCGCAATTTACCAACACAGTAGCTGGAACAAGTTCTAGGAAGGGACTTTTAAAAGAGAAAATCTTAATCTTGGTACTGTTTCTACACAATCGGTTGCCCTAATGGGCAACTACGCTGTCTCTGATAAACTGAATGTCATACTAAATCTTCCATACATAGAAACCAATGCGAGCGCTGGATCAATGGGAGGCCAGAATGGTCTGCAAGACATAGCATTAACTGTAAAATACATGCCTTTTAGAAAAATAAGAGGAAAATCTATATATTCATTATTTGCATTAGGAAGCTTTTCAGCGCCAGTATCTAATTATCCAGCCGATTATTTGCCATTAAGTATTGGATTAAGAAGCAAAACAGCAGCCTTACGATTAATGAGTGACTATCAAAGAGATCGTTTTTTTTCCTCATTATCAGGATCTTACGTAAAAAGAGCCAATATTGAAATTGATAGAAATGTGTATTACACAACAAAAATGTACTACACCAGTGAAGTCACAATGCCTGATGCTATTTCAGTTAACCTTAGAATAGGATATCGCACCAGCAACCTTATAGTTGAAGCAATCCTTGATAACTGGGTTACTCAATCTGGTGGATTTGATATCACAACTAACAACATGCCTTTTCCAAGCAATACAATGAATACTGTAAAAATAGGTTTAAACTCGAAGTATACTTTAAAGAAGGCATCTGCATTATCAATTAATGGAGGTTGTAATTTTGTTACCGATGGAAGAAATATTGGACAATCGTCCACCTTTTATTCAGGATTGTTGTACGTAGTTAATTTTAAAAAACACTCACAAAATGAAAAATAAAACACAAAAAATCGCCTGTCATGCCTTTTTGCTTTTGTCACTTTTCTTGAACTATTCTTGCAGTGATGAATTAACAGAACGTAACGACCAATTCCCTCAATTAAATCCCAACAACAATGATGAACTAGCAGGAACTTGGAAACCTTTGTTGTTAACCAAGCCGGATGAATTTTCTTTAGATGCTCCAATAGCCACAAACTCTGCAGCTTTTGCAAGGGAAATTAATGAAATAAAAAGCTATCAAGCAAACCTTACGACTGACCATAAAAAAATAATAAAATATTGGAGTGTAGGAGGTGTTTTAAGGTGGAATGAAATTATGCGAACATTAGTAGCCAAGCATAATCGTCCTCCTTATCAAAATGCGGATGGCACATATCCAGCGCCATCCGCAGCAAATCCTTTTGCAAATCCGCAATTCCCCTTTTCTAATCCGCCCTATGCCGCAAGAGCTTATGCGTATGTAAGCGCTGCACAATATGATGCGTTAATTGCCACTTGGCATTATAAAAAATTATATAATCGAGCCGCACCATTTGCAGTGGATGCTACTTTGCCAGTTTTAGTACCAAAAAGTACCTTGCCTTCTTATCCATCTGAAGATGCTGTTTTGGCTGGAGTTACGGTTGAATTGTTGAAATTATTATTCCCAACAGAAATCGCTTATGTACAAGAAAAAGCAGACGAACAAAAATTATACCGCATTCTTAGCGGGGCTAATGTACGTAGTGATGTTGATGCAGGAATTATTTTAGGCCGAAAAATAGCGGCAAAATTTATTGCTCGAGCTGCTTCTGATGGTAGTGCCGCCGCTATTGGAAATCAAGCCATTTGGACTCAACTGCAAACTCAAACTGCTGCCACCGGAGAAATTCCTTGGCTATCATTGGATATACCTGCTAGACCTCCTATGCTACCTTTGTTTGGTATAGTTAAATCATTTTTAATGACTCCTGAAATGGTCGTAGCCAGCCGGCCAGTTCCACCGCCCTCTACAAAATCGGTTCAGTTTGCAAAGGAATTAGCAGAGGTAAAAAATTATGAAAAGCATGCCACCAGAAAAAGTATGGAAATTGTTACTTTTTGGGCTGATGGAGTTGGAACCTATACACCGCCGGGACACTGGAATGCCATTGCATCTGAAACATTTGTAACACTAAATTATAGTGAAGTACGATGGGCACGAAATCTTGCCTTACTAAATATTGCATTGATGGATGCGGCAATTAGTTGCTGGGATGCAAAATACATTTATTTTAACCCAAGACCGTCGCAAGTAGATTCATCGATAGAAACATTGACAGGAATTCCTAATTTTCCTGCGTACGTATCGGGCCATTCTACTTTTAGTGGAGCAGCTTGTGTGATTTTATCGCATATCATTCCTAGAAAAGCCGCTGAATTTGCAGCCATGGCAAAAGAAGCTTCGGATTCTAGAATGTTTGGATGCATTCATTATAGAAGCGATTGCGAAAAAGGATTTGAATTAGGCGAAAAAGTAGGCAGTTTTGCAGTGGCAAGAGCCCGTGTAGATGGTGCTGAATAAGCACTGCTCTACTGCACCTTATTTTAAGGTCCACTTTTACTGATAATTGCTGACTGATTACTAAAAAATGGTCTGCTCTTAATAAACAAAATACTAATTAAATACCGAAAAATTAAACGAATTTATAAATTCTACTATCAGCCGTGTCGCTGACTACCAGAAAATAAGACGATAAATACTGTTTAGCAATACTTATGAAATTGGGTAACTAAAACAATAATAAAACAGTTTACTCTAATTTAATATTTCTTAATTTTATGTGTATAAAAAGCAAAACTATTACTATATCGATCATTAACAACTACTAAATGACATCTATACTTTATAAAAGAGCGACTACTCTAGACGAACTAGACCAAATCAGAAAGCTACAATTACAAAATAGTCCACAATGTATAAATGCCGTCGAAAAACTTCAGGAGGGCTTTGTTACAGTACAACATAGCGTTGCGCTATTGGAACAAATGAATTTTGCATGTGCGCACATTATAGCCAAAGATAATGACTCAGTAATAGGTTTTGCATTGGTGATGCTTTCCAGTTTTAGAAACGAAATCAAGTTACTCATCCCTATGTTTGAAAAAATTGACGAACTAGTTCCCAAACGTAAAACTTATGTTGTAATGGGTCAAATTTGCATTGCAAAAAATTACAGGAAACAAGGTTTATTCCGCGCACTATATCATTTTTATAAATCAGAATTAGAAGATCAATTTGATTTTCTAGTTACGGAGGTTGATGCTACAAACGTTCGCTCCTTGCAAGCTCACGAAGCCGTTGGTTTCAAAATAATTGACAGTTATGAAGAGGATGGAATTGTTTGGAATATTGTGAGTTGGGATTGGACATAAAAAAAAACCTAACATTTCTGTTAGGTTTTCCTATTTCATATTTGAAATTAGTTTAGTCAACTAATACAATTATTTTATTATTTTTCATTTCAATTGTACCTGAATTGATCGATAACGTATAATTTTGATCATTTACTTTTGTAAATTTACTCGCTACTTCTTTTGCGAAAGCGAAATTAGAAGCGGTAATTTTCACATCTCCTTTTTCCAATATTGAAACTATGGGCGCGTGATTATTCAAAATTTGAAAACTACCGTCAACTCCTGGCAGTGTCACCGAAGTAACTTCTGCTGAAAATAATTTGGCTTCTGGTGATACTATTTCTAAAATCATAATTTTTAAAATTCCAATTTTTAAAATTCCAAATTCCAATTATTGGGATTTGGAATTTGAATATTTGATTTTGTTATTAAGCTTCCGCCAACATTTTTTCTCCTGCTTCGATCGCTTCTTCGATAGTTCCTTTTAGGTTAAAAGCTGATTCTGGTAGGTGATCTAATTCGCCGTCAATAATCATATTAAATCCTTTGATGGTATCTTTAATATCTACTAAAACTCCTTTCAATCCTGTAAATTGCTCAGCAACGTGGAAAGGTTGAGATAAGAAACGTTGTACACGACGAGCTCTTGAAACGGCTAATTTATCTTCTTCAGATAATTCTTCCATACCTAGAATGGCGATGATATCTTGTAATTGCTTATATTTTTGCAGAATTTCTTTTACTCTTTGTGCGCAATCGTAGTGCTCATTACCCAAAATTTGTGGTGTAAGAATTCTTGAAGTTGAATCTAATGGATCCACTGCAGGATAAATACCTAGTTCCGCAATTTTACGAGACAATACTGTTGTTGCATCAAGGTGAGCAAACGTTGTTGCTGGTGCTGGATCTGTTAAATCATCTGCAGGAACGTAAACCGCTTGTACAGATGTAATAGAACCTTTATTTGTTGATGTAATGCGCTCTTGCATTGCTCCCATTTCGGTAGCAAGAGTAGGCTGATAACCTACAGCGGATGGCATACGACCTAAAAGTGCAGATACCTCTGATCCTGCCTGTGTAAAACGGAAGATATTATCCACAAAGAACAATACATCTTTTCCTTGATCAGTTCCAGCTCCATCACGGAAATATTCAGCGATAGACAAACCCGAAAGTGCCACACGAGCACGAGCTCCTGGAGGCTCATTCATTTGTCCGAAAACGAAAGTAGCTTTAGACTCTCTCATTCCTGGTAAATCTACTTTAGACAAATCCCATCCTCCATTTTCCATAGAGTGCATGAACTCGTCACCGTATTTTATAATTCCTGACTCTAACATCTCACGAAGTAAGTCATTCCCTTCACGTGTTCTTTCTCCTACTCCTGCGAATACTGAAAGACCACCGTGACCTTTTGCTATATTGTTAATCAACTCTTGGATTAAAACTGTTTTACCAACACCTGCACCACCAAACAATCCAATTTTCCCCCCTTTAGAGTAAGGCTCAATTAAATCGATAACTTTGATACCAGTGAATAAAACTTCAGACGAAGTTGATAAATCTTCAAACTTTGGAGCTTGACGGTGAATTGACATACCATTTTCACCTGTTTTAGGCAATTCTGGCAAACCATCAATTGCATCTCCGATTACGTTAAATAAACGACCGTAAACGTCAGCACCGATTGGCATTTGGATTGGATTTCCAGTACCTACTACTTCATAACCTCTACTCAAACCATCTGTTGAGTCCATCGAAATGGTACGAACGGTGTTTTCACCAATATGAGATTGTACTTCAAGTACTAATAATGTACCATCTTTTTTTGTGATTTCTAATGAATCATAAATTTTTGGAAGTTCAACATCTTTACCGTTGAAAACTACATCAACTACTGGACCAATGATCTGGGCAACTTTTCCTATTACTTTTGACATTACTTATGTGTTTATTAAATAGCTAATTAGGCTTATGAATGAGTACTAATCGGAACTTTCCGATTGCATGCTTTTTTCAGTTTGCAAAGATAATTTTTTAATATAAAAAATCAACATCTTTTACTATAAAAAAAATGAAATATTACATGATCGATAAAATCGACAAATCCAATAATTTTTCACTTTTATCAAAATAAAAAAAACCACCGCGTAGTAAAAAACGGGTGGTTGATTTAAATATTTTTATAGTCGATTTTTATAAAGAAGCTGGATACAAAATACGATACAATCCAACATTTACGTTTTTAAAGTTGGAACCATACTTTACGTTTATCGCATCTGTAAATAAATTTGCTATAATCGCATAACCTCTTGGACTTGGATGAACTCCATCTAAAGAGAACATTCCGCCAGTTACAAAAGTTGATGTTGTTGTAAATCCATTGTACACTATTCCTCCACTTGCCAATCTATCCGTAACAACTTTTAGTTCAACAAACGCTAATCCTTTAGCGTCAGCCACAGATTTGATTGTTGCATTGTAAGCATCTGTTGCCACTTTAACTTCTAAAAATTCAGCTGCGGTTAATACATGAATATCTTGCATAGGAAAAGTAACGCCAAATACATTTAATGGAGCAGGAACGCCTGCCGGTGCAGAAGCAATTACAGATTGAGCGGTTAAAACAATAAAATCGTCTTTAGTTGCTTGTCTTGCTTGTCCAAAAACTTGACCATAAAATGTTGCAGTTGCCAAACCTAAATCTGGTGTAAAAGCCGCGGTTAATTGAGCCGATAAGTTTGGTAAACTTTCATCTACAATTAACAATGGATTCGATACTGTTGTTGACAATAAGTTAACTCGATCACCTGCTCCGAAAACTGTTAATGCCGCTTTTAACGGTCCATACAACTGAGTATTCACAGCCGAAATTGTCCCATTTCCCACAGCAACATTTCCGCGACCTAAAACTGAAGCTGACAATGGATTAAAAGGAACAGTGGTAAAGAATGGTAATGCTGTTACATAAGGTAGATTAGCAACTACGCCTTTTGCTCCATTTGCAGTCATTGCATTTACTATAGCTGAATAGGCTCCTGCAAAAACAGTAGGATCAGTGATGTCATTACTTGCATAAGTAGCTGGATTCATGTTACCAGTACGATTCACTCCTGAACCGCCAGAAGTAGCATAACCTAAAACATCATTTCCTCCTATCCATAATGAAAAGAAAGTAGGAGTTTGCGCAACTGCGTCAGCAATAACGGTTGTAGCAGCTGTTGAAGCGAACCTTGCAAAATATGGATTTCCTGCTGTGCTTCCATAACCGGCAGTTACTAAATGAAAACTTTTGGCCCCTGGAATCCCAAGGTTGTTAAAAGCACCCGTTAACTTAGCAGTTATACTTGTTGATGGTGTTCCTGGTACCGGAACCGGAGCCACTCCATTAAAAAACAGTCGAGGTCCGAAAACTGGCACACCTGCAAATCCTCCAATATTATCGGCCATAAAAGGTGTTTTAAATTCACCGCCTCCCGCCAAAGCAAATTGTTGCGCTATAATATTAGGATAAGATCCCTTTTGTCCTTCGATGAATAACGCATTGTCACTAAAACCAGCAGCATACGAATCTCCTAAAGCGATATATTTTGTCACCACTGCTGAACCTGCAGTCAATGCTTTCCCGTCAGAGGAAGTTGTGTCAATCAGAACTTCATCATCATTATTACATGCTACAAATGCTACAGAAGCAAATAGTAACCATTTGAAATTTTTTATCATTGTTTTTTGAATTTAGATTTACTGAATTACGGATTGATTGTCCAAGATGCAAAATACTGTTGACCAATAAGTCCCGCTCCTAATACTTGAGCATATTCTATTCCTCCGATATTTGAAGCACCTATTTTAAAAGTCGATTTTAAAGAAGGAAATTCATAATTTACTTGTACGTCAATTACAGTTGCTGCTTCTATAGTACCATCGGCGAAAGAAGATTGCCATAAATATTCGCTATTCCATCTTCCGCTTACATTAAATCCAAAATTTGGGAATAATTTTTCGTTACCAATAGATGCTTTCACACGGTGTTTTGGAGTGTTAAATCCAGCCTCAAAACTTGCATCTTGCGATTGATCAAAACTAAACTCCGCAAAATTATAGTTGGCTCCTATTTCAAAGTCTTTGTATACCTTTCTAGATAATCCCAAACCAAAACCTAATGATTCTATCTCTAAAGCAGTGTTAGTGTAAAGTTGAAAAGCTCTAACGTTACCATTTCCTAAAGCGTGTAATGTTTGAAATCCTAGATCTGTAGGTCCAGCAGCTGGGTTTGGTGCATCTTGAGCACTTCCATATAAAGGCGCAACAACATTTAAATTACCAATAAAATTATTATAAATATTATAGTACCCATTGATGTCTATCGAAGTTTTATTAATAAATGAACGATATCCTAATTCAAAAGCTTTAACAACCTCTGGTTGAACAAGTGGTGCATTGGTTTTACGAAGTAATGCTGGATTTCTTGCTGCAGCAAACGCAGCAACTGAAGAAGCAGTGTAGGAATTATTGTAAGCATTAAAACCATTAATTGTAACCGTGTTACCTCCAGCAAATGCTTGACCTACTGCTGTAGCAATTGGTAAAGTTTCTACAAATCGAGCCAAGTTGTCTGGTGCTGAACCTAATAAAACAGCATTTCCCACATTAAAACCTATGTACTGATCTTGTGTTGTTGGGTTTCTAAAACCGGTTTGAAATGAACCCCTAAAATTGTGTCTTCTGCTTTCACCTCCTGTGTAAACTAAAGATAAACGTGGAGAAAAATTTCCTTCAAAGTTTTGCGCTTTATCATACCTAATAGATCCTGTAAATTTCAAACGATCATCAAGCATTTTTTTCATAACTTGTGTATACGCCCCATATTCATCGTAACGAATAGGTCCAGCTAAGTCAGTGTAAATACGTCCAAAAGAATTCAAAACATATTGTCTGTAAGATCCTCCAACTTGAACTTCAGCAAACTTGATTTGGTCTTTAAAATTATAATTTGCATCGGCATGGTTAATCCTAGAATTATCAACTAATTGCGCCCCTGACAAAACATCTGGATTACTAATAACAGCATTAAAAGCATTTTTAAAAGCTTCAGTTCCTGGTATCAATCTTCCAGTATCAGCAACAGATCTTGCGCGAGCATGTGCATCAGCAGGCAAAGCACCAGCCAAAGTAGATTGTACAAAAGCACCAGCGTATTGACCAAACCATGTTCTGTCAGCTTTCCAGGCTCTATTTACATTAATACCTGAAAATACCATGTCATACGATTGACCACCATCTTCAGTGGTAGTGTATCCTCTTACAAAAAAGTTTTTCCCTTTGAACTCAATTTTATGCTGTTGCATAAAAAAGTTATTTAAATAGTAACGATTGGCTCCTTGATAGACCGTATTACCATAACCAAATTTACTTTGCCAAATCACTTCCAATTTCTCATTCCCAAATGGACGAACATGTAATGCAAAATCAATTTTTGTGTTTGACACTTTGTTATCGGTTAAATCTACCTCGTTGTATCCGGTTCTACTCACCAAGGTACTTGGTAATAAATTTACTGCAGAGGCCGGTATTAAACCTTGAGCTGCTAATGCTTCCCCTACTCCTTTGATATTGGTGGCGACTTCGTCACCAAATACATTAACACCATCATAATTAGTTGTATTTCTATCTACACCTTGGCGTGTTTTATCATCATCATTTACTGCCCACCATTCTGTACCTCTCATATAAGTGAAGTTAACTTTACCTGCAAAATACTTATTAAACGTTTTTGCCATGCGTACGCCGTAATCAAGATAATCATTAGTCCCAGCTGCGCTTTGAGAAGTTTGTCCAAATTTTGCGTAAGCTGTTATCCCTTCATTTACAAACGGACTTTTACTTGTCATAAATAAAATACCATTGAACGCGTTAGCACCATACAAAGCTGAAGAAGCTCCTGGCAATAACTCTACGCTTTGAACATCGATTTCAGAAATTCCAATTAAATTTCCTAGTGGGAAATTTAATAACGGCGATGCATTATCCATCCCGTCCACTAACTGCATAAAACGTGTGTTAGCTACTGTTGCAAATCCACGGGTGTTAATTGATTTGAAAGACATACTTGAGGTATTCATCTGCACTTCTTTCATGTTTTCTATACCATCATAAAAGGTAGGCGATGCTGTTTTCTTAATATCAGCAATACTCATTCTTTCAATAGTAACTGGTGATTCCAAAACACGCTCAGGAGTTCTAGAGGCCGAAACTACAATTTCATTAAGCAACGTTTCTTCGTCAAGAAGTTTAACTGAAATTTTACTGCTATTTCCTGAAACCGCTATTTTTTGGGTAATGTAACCAACGCTAGTAACGTTGATAGAAAACGGCGGCTTTTTTGACGATTTTAGAGTAAAAGCTCCATCAAAGTCGGTCGTTGTACTAGAAGTTTCACCAACAATAGTAATGTTGGCTCCAGGAATAGGTTGGTTATTACTATCAGTAACAACACCTGAAATTGTATTTTGAGCAAAGGCTACGCTGCAAAAAAACAATGTTAAAAAAAGTAAATATACTCTCATTAGTTAAAATTTGTTAGTTTATGAGGCCAAAGTACAAATATTTTTGATATTAATAAAAAAGCGATTTAAAAATTTAATATTTCACAGCTATTTTGGTTAATTTTAACATATTGACTATGCTTAAAAAAGATGTAAATGTTAAAATTTGTGATAAAAAATTAATTTATCACTATGCATGCATATTAAAAATACTGATACCTCAAAAAAAATATTAAATTCTAGCGATATGATAAAAATTAAATAATTGAAAAATTATTTGCTTTATCAGGTAATAATGAAACAAATTTCAAAACTGTCTTTTGTGTGATTCAAAATTTAAAAAGTGCTGTACTTGCGGCCAGCAACCTGCACATTATGTCCAATCGGTTATAAAGAAAAGTTAGAACTGTAACAGCAAATGCAGTTGAGACATAATATCATTGTCAAAATTATAATCCCATTATAATTTTATAATAGTGTCACTTTTAACTATTAGGAATGGTAAGGCGCTTTATGACTTAACAAATCTTACTGTCCTTAATTATTTTATAAAAATTTATAGAATGACTTACTCAGCCATTTTTAGAAATACGTACAAGTTGATACAAAAAAAGCCCCGAAAATTATTTTCGAGGCTTTTTTTGTATTAAACTTATAGTATTACTCCACAGTTACTGACTTTGCTAAATTACGGGGCTGATCCACATTACAACCACGCATTAAAGCAATATGATATGATAAAAGTTGCAATGGAATAGTAGTTATCAACGGAGACAAAGCATCAGAGGTTTCAGGAATTTCGATAATATAATCGGCTAGTTCTCGCACTTGTGTATCGCCTTTTGTCACAACAGCTATAATTTTACCGCTTCTTGATTTGATTTCTTGAATATTACTTACAATTTTATCGTAGTGACCTTGCTTTGGAGCAATTACAAAAACAGGCATTTGTTCATCAATCAACGCTATTGGTCCGTGCTTCATTTCTGCTGCAGGATATCCTTCAGCGTGAATGTATGAAATTTCCTTTAATTTCAACGCGCCTTCTAGTGCTACAGGAAAATTATAACCTCGACCTAAATACAAGCAGTTTGGAGCATCTTTGAAAACTGCTGCAATCTCTTTTGCTCGATCATTTGTTTCCAAAGCTTCTCTTACTTTTTCAGGAATAATTTCTAACTCTTGCAAGTAAGAATGGAATACAGAATGTGAGAGTGTTCCTTTGGCTTTAGCCAAACGCAACGCAATCATAGTCAAAACAGTAATTTGAGTGGTAAATGCTTTAGTAGATGCAACACCTATTTCTGGTCCAGCATGAGTGTAAGCTCCAGCATGCGTTTCTCTAGAAATTGAAGAACCTACAACATTACAAACTCCAAAAACGAACGCTCCATTTTCTTTTGCTAATTTGATCGCAGCCATTGTATCGGCAGTTTCCCCCGATTGAGAAATTGCTATAACGACATCTTTTCTATTAATGATTGGATTACGATATCTAAATTCTGATGCGTATTCCACTTCCACAGGAATTCTGGCGAACTCTTCAAAAATATATTCGGCAACTAATCCAGCATGCCAAGATGTTCCACACGCTACGATAATTATACGTTCAGCATTAAGAAATTTTTCTAAGTTGTCTTCCACTCCAGCCATTTGGACTAGACCTTCATTGGCGTGAAGCCTTCCTCTATAAGTATCTTTTATAACGCTAGGTTGCTCATAAATTTCTTTAAGCATAAAATGATCATAGCCTCCCTTTTCAATTTGCTCCAAGTTCATTTGAAGTTCTTGAATGGTGGGATTAACTAAGGAATCATCTTTTATTTTTCTAACTTTCATAGACTTATGAAGTCTAATATTAGCCATTTCCCCATCTTCAAGATAAACAGCATTAGAAGTATATTCTATAAATGGTGAAGCATCTGAAGCAATGAAATATTCCCCTTCTCCAATTCCAATTGCTAATGGGCTACCTAAGCGCGCAGCTACAATTTCATTTGGATTTTTTTTATCAAAAACAGCGATAGCATAAGCGCCTACTACTTGATTCAAAGCAACTTGTACCGCTTTACCTAATTTTAAATTGTCTTTCTTTTGAACTTCTTCAATAAGATTCACTAATACTTCCGTATCTGTATCTGAGTGAAAAACATAACCTCTATTAATTAATTCAGCTTTTAATGGAGCATAATTTTCAATAATCCCATTATGAATGATTGCAAGATCACCAGAATTTGAAATGTGCGGGTGAGAGTTTACATCATTTGGAACACCATGAGTAGCCCAACGTGTATGTCCTATACCAATAGTTCCATTGATTGTTATTTCTTGTAAGGCTCTTTCTTCAAGATCAGAAACTTTTCCTTTTGCCTTAGCAACTTTCATAGTTTTACCGTCATACAACATTACTCCTGCACTATCATAACCTCGATATTCTAGTCTTTTTAATCCTTTAATTACTATAGGATAAGCTTCTCTATAGCCAATATATCCAACGATTCCACACATAAATTTGACTTAATTTGGTTTTGTAAAATAAATTTCTAATTTCAATTTTTTGTCTGCAGGAACGGTTGCCTTTCCACTAAACAAGATTGTTCCTAATGGATTTTGAACTGAACTCATAGGAACTTTTGAAATAAACGCATCTGGTGTTCGCACGCTATAAAATATAGAATTTGCAATGTTTTCAGTGACAGCTAAACCTAGTTTGACATTTTTAAAATCTTTATTGTTTATAAGGTTTCGGATTTGATCTGTAACTCGTATTTTATAGGTCGAACCCCTTTTCGTTATAGCATCTTTATTAATTATTCCATCAAATAACACCCTTGACCTCTTGGGATCTGTCGTGCTTGTTGTTTGATCTGAAAAATAATCAATTATACCATTGCTATTGATGTAGTCATACAAGTAAATTCGTTGCGGCTCAACACTGTTAGCCATCGCATTAGCATCGATATGAAATACTAAATTAGCCTCATTCACTAATAATTTTTTACCGTTCGCTGGATATCTTAAATCATCTAATTCATCCGAAACACCATTAGCAACGCTTGTCAAATTTCCTTGAGCATCATAACCTTTAACGTCTGTTTTATTAAATAATTCTAAAATAGCTACTGAACCTTCACCACCTTTTAGAAAAAGCCTATCATCACCTTCAGTCGTATTACCCGTTTTTGGAAGCGTATTAAAAGTGCTGCCACTAGCGCTAAAATCATTGTTCAATAAGCTCACTTTATTACCTGACAAGTTAAGAACTAAAGTTTTCTTTTCTCTTGTAGGAGCTCCACCAATCGGCGAAGCTAAATCCTCCTTGTACGTAATTGTTATTTTTCCTTCGTTAAAATTAAGCATAGCCAAATTACCCGCCCTGTTGCCTGATTTTTCCATCTTAAAATATAGTCCTCTAAAATAATTTTTAAAGACGTCATTGGATGCTAGTTTGCCAGTGCTTACCTCATCTAAAATTCGAGTCTTAAAATAACTTTTATTTAACTCTAATCGCATTTCCGGCTTTATGTAGGTTGTTCTTCGTGCGGTGGTAATAGAATCAACAATTACAACAGCACGTTCAGCTGCATCAAAGAAAAACTCTTCATTTTGAGATTTATTAGGACTGTCATTTAAAATAGTCGCAAATTTTCTACTATCAAACAAATTATTTTCGTCACTATAAAACTGTTGCTGTTGTTGAAATCCAGTTATCGGATCTGAATCTCTCATAAAATAACCCGATTCATATACACCTAATTTCATTATAGCTTTCTCAGCACCATAAATGGAATCTAATACATATAAACTACTGCCATCAACATTTAGCTTGGTTTGTCTAGGATCAGTAAAATAAGGAATCGTTAAAATAACACTTTCAACAAAAAGACGACCTCCTATACTTGACAAGGGCGCGGACAATGATACTTGGGTATTAATATTAGCAGTTGTTTCACCATAATTTGAGTCACTATAAATTCCTAATGGATTTATATCCATATTATTAGATTGAACTGCACCCGTTTTTTGAGTGTATGCAAGAACGTCATAAGATACTTTAGTAAGGTCGAAATTGTTTCCCCCTATTATAGCTCCGCCGATTTCATTATAGTCTTTATCGCAAGAATACATAAATAGAACACATAACGAAAGCAGCATTTTATTAAAAAAAGAATTGGTATTCATATTTACTTTAAAAGTTTAATTTACAAAACGTCATTGCGATAGAAATTAGTATATGCCTCTGCAAATGCGTCTTTTGGGGCGAAAGGTAAAAAAGGTTTTCCCGATGATTCAATATATTTTGTTAAACTTGGCGAGAGGTTTTCAGAAGCAATAATCACTGCATCAGAATGATTTATCGTAGATTTGATAATATTTTCGTAATCTGGAAATTCTAGATCCGCGATTGAATCAGCTGGAATTCCGTCAAATTTAACTTTGTTGATCATTCCTTTGTTCAATGTACCGTCAAAAGACTGCGCATAAACGGAAGTTACGATCTTAGTTTCAGAGAATAAAGCTTCATTTTTATAATAATGCTTCATGTAAATAGGTAACATTGCCGCCATCCATCCATGCACATGAATGATATCAGGAACCCAATTGAGTTTTTTTACCGTTTCAACCACGCCTTTTGCGAAGAAAATAGCGCGCTCATCATTATCTGGATACATCACACCTTCTTCATCAGCGAATGTAGCTTTCCTTTTAAAGTACTCGTCATTGTCTATAAAGTAAACTTGAATTCTTTCTTTTGGTATCGAAGCTACTTTAATAATAAGTGGCATATCTAAATCATTTACTACCAAATTCATCCCTGAAAGTCTAATTACTTCGTGCAATTGGTGTCTTCTCTCGTTAATATTTCCATATCTCGGCATAAAAATTCGGATCTGTCCGCCTTGATCATTTATCATTTTAGGAACGTCGTAAGACATTAGAGAGACCTCGTTTTCAGCGAGATAAGGTACCACTTCAGATGATACGTATAATATCCTCTTATCTTTCATATTATAATTTACTTAATTTATTGGCGTTAAAAACCATGCAAAATTACAAAAATTTATGCAGTTATTAACTAAAATAGTAAGTTTGCATTTAATTTTAATAATACCACCATGCCTATTTTCTACGGAAAAGCATTTTTAATGGACTATTTGAAATCAATAAAAACAGCCAATTCTACTATTGGTTTTGTCCCTACCATGGGTGCTTTGCATCAAGGACATCTTGCCTTGATCAAAAAATCCCTTTCAGGAAATGTGAATACAGTTGTAAGTATATTTGTGAATCCCACACAGTTCAATAACTTAGAAGATTTAGCAAAATATCCAAGAACACTGGACGAGGATATCGAAAAACTTAATACTTTAGATCCAAAAATTATTATATACGCACCTTCAGTAGATGATATTTACGAGGGCAATGTTTCTTCTCAGCATTTTGACTTTGACGGATTAGAAAACCAAATGGAAGGCAAATTTAGACCTGGACATTTTGACGGCGTTGGCACTGTTGTCAAAAGACTTTTTGAAATTATTGCGCCTACAACAGCCTATTTTGGCGAAAAGGATTTCCAACAATTGCAGATTGTAAAAAAAATGGTCGCCATGCAGAATTTACCAGTGCTAATAATTGGCTGTCCTATTCATAGGGAAAATAATGATCTTGCAATGAGTTCTAGAAATGAACGTTTATCTGAGCAAGAGCGAACTGAAGCCGCCATTATTTATAAAACACTGACCTCTGCAAAAGCAAAATTTGAAAAACAAAGTTCGAAAAAAATTACAGTTTGGGTCAAATCTTTCATAGAAAAAAATCCTCATTTTAAGGTTGAATATTTTACAATTGCTGATGAAACAACGCTATTGTCTTGTTCCCGAAAAAATAAAAATAAAAAATATCGCGCGTTTATTGCCGTTTTGGTCAACAATATTCGTTTGATCGATACCATTTCACTAAATTAATTTACTTTTGTAGCATGCAAATACAAGTTTTAAAATCAAAAATTCATCGCGTTAAGGTAACGGGTGCCGACTTAAACTACATCGGAAGTATTACAATAGACGAGTCGCTATTAGATGCGGCGAATATTATTGAAGGTGAGAAAGTGGCTATTGTAAATATTAATAACGGAGAACGCTTTGAAACTTACGCTATAAAAGGCGAAAAAAATTCAGGGACAATAACACTAAATGGTCCCGCTGCGCGAAAAGTGCAAAAAGATGATGTAATAATAATCATTTCTTATGCAACAATGGAATTTGAAGAAGCTAAAACTTTCAAGCCATGGGTTATATTTCCAAATGAAAATGACAATTCTTTAACCTAACTACTCGCAGGAAAAGTTGTTGATTTATATGCTGACAACATTCAGAAAATACAAAGAAATCTAAAGTTATTAAAAAAACTCCCGTTATACGTTGCAGTATAGATATTGTTGGCTTTTTTCGAAAATTTAATTATTAGTATCAATTAAATTAATTCGTGTTTTACGAAGTTTCTTTTTTTTTCCATTTCTCATAAATATTTCGTTTTACTTTAATTGCAGGCATTATTATCTTATATTGCTTGCATTATTCAGCTATACAAGTAACGATAAAAAGGAAAATAAATGAAAAAACTACTACTATTATTATTAATTTCTGCATCAGTATTTTCACAAAAGACCGTTATATCTTTTGACTCAAAAGTCTTAGGCGAAAGCAGAGAAATTACTATTGGTCTTCCCTCTTCTTTAACAAAAAACCCTAATAAGAAATACCCAATACTCATTCTACTTGACGGAGATTATCTATTTGATCCTTTCTACAGCGCTTTAAAATATGGCTCCCACTGGGATGAGATGCCAGAGACTATTATAGTTGGCATAAGCCAAAACAAAAATAACGATCGATATAAAGATTGTACTTTTGATCAAGAAGACGGAGTTCCTTCAGGAAAAGGTGCTCAATTTTTCGAGTTTATTGGTGCAGAATTGTTACCTTATATCGAACAAAAATATCCCGTTGCACCTTTCCGAATAATCGCTGGGCACGACACAACTGCAGGTTTCTTGAACTTTTTTTTATACAAAGACAATCCTATCTTCGATGGCTATATTGCATTGGGTTCAGAATTAGCGCCCTACATGGATGATAGAATTCCAGAGAAACTTTCAAAGCTCAAAAAACCCATATTTTATTATCATTCTAACGGTGGAGGAGATATCAAAGAAATACAAAAATCTCTAAAAAATTTAGATTCTAAAATTAAGCAGGTAACCAATCCTTTATTGAATTATAGGTTTGACAATTTTGCTGGCGCAACCCATTTTTCACTTGTTTTGCATTCAATTCCTAATGCACTATATCAAATTTTTGATTCTTATAAACCTATATCAGCTATTGAATACAATGAAAAAATTGCTATTCTTTCATCGGGTTATGTAGACTATCTAAACAATAAGTATGATGTTATATATAAAAATCTAGGCCTAAAAATCCCTGTTAGAATCAATGATTTCAAAGCCATTGAAACTGCTATTTTAAAAAATAAATACTACTCTGATTTGGATAAATTAGCCGAAATTGCTAACACTCATTATCCAAAATCCATGCTTGGTGATTATGAATTAGGCTTGATGTATGAAAATATGGAAGATTTTAAAAAAGCAGCAAAACGCTACCAAACTGCATCTCAATTAGAAGAAGTGGGAGATCTTACCAAAAATATGATGATGGAGAAATACGAAGACATGACCATTAAAATTCCAAAGAAATAATGTCTAAGGTAAAAACAACTTTCTTTTGCCAAAATTGTGGTGCACAATATGCCAAGTGGCAGGGCCAATGTAATTCCTGCAAGGAGTGGAATACCATTGCCGAAGAAATTATTCAGAAACAAGAAAAAATAGCTTGGAAAAGCGAAACCACTTCCAATAATAAGGCACCAAAGCCACTTCGAATTGACGAGATCGACTCTGCTCAAGAAATTCGGATGGACACAACGGATGCAGAACTCAATCGGGTTTTAGGCGGTGGCATAGTCCCAGGTTCTCTGATTCTTCTTGGCGGCGAGCCAGGCATTGGAAAAAGTACACTTTTACTTCAAATATCATTAAAGTTGCCTTATAAAACCCTTTATGTTTCGGGCGAAGAAAGCCAAAAACAAATAAAAATGCGTGCCGAAAGAATTACGCCTAGTAGTGCCAATTGTTATATTTTAACGGAGACCAAAACCCAAAATATCTTTAAGCAAATTGAAGCTATTGAACCTGAAATTGTTATCATAGATTCGATTCAAACCCTTCATACTGATTATATCGAATCTACCGCAGGAAGTATTTCTCAAATTAGAGAAACAACGGCTGAATTGATCAAATTTGCCAAAGAAACGAATATTCCGGTGATCCTTATTGGTCACATTACTAAGGACGGAAACATTGCAGGGCCAAAGATTTTAGAGCATATGGTTGACACCGTTCTTCAATTTGAAGGCGATAGAAATCACGTGTATCGAATATTGCGATCGTTGAAAAACCGTTTTGGCTCTACCGCTGAAATAGGAATTTATGAAATGTTAGGAAGCGGTTTACGCGAAGTTTCCAATCCATCAGAGATTTTAATTTCGCATAAAGATGAGGAATTATCCGGAACAGCAATAGCCTCAACGCTAGAAGGCATGCGTCCGCTGATGATTGAAATTCAAGCATTGGTGAGCACAGCGGTTTACGGAACACCACAACGAAGCACCACTGGATATAATGCTAAAAGATTGAATATGATTCTGGCAGTTTTAGAGAAACGTGCCGGCTTTAGGCTTGGCGCCAAAGATGTTTTCCTAAACGTAACGGGCGGAATTTCAGTTGACGATCCTGCGATTGATTTAGCGGTTGTTGCGGCAATATTATCATCTAATGAAGATATTGCTGTCAATAAAGATTTTTGTTTTGCTGGCGAAGTAGGACTTTCCGGCGAAATCCGTCCTGTAAACCGCGTTGATCAACGCATTCAAGAGGCAGAGAAACTTGGGTTTTCAACCATTTTTGTATCAAAATATAATAAAATCGCGTTTAAAAATAGTGGAATAAATATTAGATTGGTGGCCAAAATCGAAGATGTTGCAGGAGAATTGTTTGGGTAGAAAATCAAAGTCTTTTATAAATTTATAAACTGCGATCACCAGTTATATATTGGCTGTACTTAACTGTACTCTTTAATCAAAACTTAGTTTGTAAAAATTGCCAGCTACCCTCAACAATGACAGTTCAACTGAAAAAGAAATCCTATAAAATGGAAACTTTTTGGAGCGGAGCTTATTAATTCCTAAATTCACTATAAGTTAAACAATACAAAACCCATAAGCTAAAAGTTTATGGGTTTTGATTTTAAATGTCCGAGACAAAGAAATTCAACAGAGATCTTATTAAATATTCTTAACTTATCAATTGTATAATTTTCTTTTGCTGAAGCGAATATTTAAAAATGAAGAAAAATTAATTTTTAAGAAAATTTCGCAACCGCTTTTGAAGCAGTTGTCAAAGCTTTCCCTAAATGTTTAATTTTTGTCGCTTCAGTACCGTTTGCCTTTTCAGCAGCTTTAGTTGTTTCCTCGCCTAAGGTAGCTAAAAGTGAAACTATTTTATCAGCATCTTTGCTTTCAATAGCATCTTTTAATTTGCTTAGGTTCCCAGCAATTGTTTTAAATCCTTTGTGGTCTTCAAGGATGTCAATCCATTTGTTGATTGTTCCTGATAATCCTGTGATAGATTTTTTTTCAACATGACTCTCAATAGTGCTTACCGTTGTGTCAATTTGAGCTTCATAATTGTTCTCCGTTTCTTTTACTTTAGTTTCCATTTGAAATAATTATAAGTTTATAATATTACAAATTTCAAATATTTGATCTAAAGTAACTTATACAATTATTTATAAATGTTGTACTATTTACGCATGATAGTTTTCTGCTACAGGAATAAACGATCTATAAATCCTTCTCATGATCTTAATCTAGTCACAGAAATTCCCGAGAGGATCTTTCCGATATTATTTCGATAGCAAATAGCAGTCTTTTTTTAAGATTATAAGCTGGGATCGTCTATCAATATCCTGTTATAGTTTTATTAGATTTTTTCTGTTTTTTTAAATAGATAAAGTAAAATTAAAGTGGGATTTTATAAATTCAATGATTCAAACAGAGCAAGTGCAACAGCGACATTTATGAATCGTTACGTATAAATAAGTAACGATACCTTCGATATATCTTCAATAACACCAGTTTAAAACTGAAACAGACAGCATCAAAGTTGGAGCCTTGGCCGCGCGGCGTAGACAAATCAGCTTTATAGCAAGATTGAAAAAGGTTTACGATCCTTAACCGTCGATGATCTTCAAAAAATTGCGCAAATCTTTAATTTGACCACTGACCAAATTATTAATTACGATGGCAAAATTGCAAGCGAAGTTGTACTTGAAGATAAAACAGCCGTTGAGCAAATTAGACTAATTCCACAGCTTGTAGACGATGACAAACAAACTATCTTCAAGCTCATCGATAAAATGCTCACCAATAAAAACTTTTAAAGATTTTTTTAATACAAATGTAACAATGTTATAAATAAATAAACCCGAGCGATGCTCGGGTTTTGTGTTTATAGTAAATTCAAAATTAATACTTAATTTGATAATAGTAATGAGATTTTGCTTTCATCTTTTTCAATAAATATAGTGTCAGTGTTTTTGTTTTTATAAATTTTGAATGGAGCACTAATGTCTGATATTCTTGGCATATGTTTGCTTCCTTCAGGTCGCCAAATAGCATCATCTTTTATTTTAATTGTCCCTTTTCCAATTATAAATGTAGCACTATTCAGATAATATTTATCGTTTAATATGTAAATACCTCTTTCATTATAAGCATTTTTGACTTCCAAACTCAAATTATCTTCAAATCTTATTTCCTTTAATTTCGATTGATAAGATTCATTAATAAATACTAGATATATAAAAACTATTAATCCAAGAATGAGCATCACGACAAAAAACGGCTTTTTCATAAAGTAAATTTTTATTTTTTATTGACTAAATTTGGTATCATATTATTACCATTTGTTTGTGTTCTACCATAATTAATATTTCCAGAAAATATCGTAGCACTAAAACCAACTCCAATCGTAATACCATAACCCCAAACCATATTACCGTCCGCCATTGGTGCGTAAACACCTGTAAATCCTATATGTCCTAAAGCATCAGCTCCAAAGTTAGCTTCATATCTATTACCATAGAAAACGTCTTTTGTAACCGTATCGCCTGAATAATATAATTTTACAGCCTCCAGAGATAAAGAACCTGATGCGGTGGACAAACCAATTCCAAAATCATATGCTGGATAAATCCCTGCATCTGGACCTCTTAAAATAATGATTGCGCCTTGTTCAAAACCAACACCTAGTCCAATTCCTAAATCTTCTGCACCTGCTACATAGACAGCATCTGGACCTAGTAAATGTCTCAATCGAAATTTTGGAGGTTTAGGTTTTCCGTAGTCACCACCCATCGAGTGCATTGCGTGATTTAGTCCACTAACAATCCCACCAGCGACTGCTCCTTGCCAGAAATTACCACCACTAAGTTCTGCACCCACGCCACCAGAGAGTGCTCCAAAAGCTATAGTTCCTACTGTGCTACCAGCATATTTACCACCTAGACCTCCCCATTTTCCTCCTGCGCCACCCCAAGCCGTTGCGCCTAGGCTACCAAAAAAACCTCCCGCAGCTCCACTCAAAAATCCTGCACCGTTGTTTTGCATCATTGCAAGTGTGCCTTGAGATATACCGTGAGCATCTAATACATAATATAAATAAATGTACACTTAAAACAAGTGACTTTTACATCTGTAAATATAAATACTTGCCAATTAATGCAATTTACCTTTTATAAAATCAGTCTAAAACTGAAAAACACATCCTCAAAGTTGGAAACTTTCAGGAGCAAGTATTAATCCCTACTTTTGAAAATCTGCGTTAAACAAAAAATAGTAGCGATAATTAAAACAAGACGAATACTAATATCTAACTCTGAACACTTTTCATTTATTTCCTTACCTCGTAAAACTAAAATCTTTAAATAAACGTTTCCTAATTAATGAAAACCGTAAAACAAAAAATCCTGTTGTTTTTAAAACTGCTTACTGTATTCTTTATAGTAGTAGCAATATCACTTTATTTTCTAAGAGATACTATATTAAATCAAGCCATTGCAAATATATCATCCAAAATGGAACTCAAATATGACAGCAATTTTACAGTTAAACAAGCTAACTTTGAAGGGTTTTCAGGTTTACGTTTAACTGAAATTACATTAAAACCAAAAAAAGCAGATACTTTAATTAATATAAAAAAATTAACAACAAGTATTAATGTTTGGAAATTAATAGTAGGAGAGTTTCAAGTAGGAACGCTTGAAATCCAAAACGGATTTGTGCAACTCGTACAAAAAGGCGACATAAAAAACTTTGCTGCTTTCCTAAAAAAAGACAAAAATGAATTAGTTAATAGTCGCAAAAAAGATTACGCCGAGTTGGCTTATCGCATTATTTCGAGAATACTTAATCTGGTTCCAACAGATATGAATGTTGAAAACCTAATTTTTAAATTGGACGACAATGGCAAAAAGGCAACCATCAAAATTGATAAATTAGTACTTCAGAACAAAAAATTAGAAACTTCCTTAAATATAAAAACAAATTCCTTTACGCAACGATGGAAAATCAAAGGATTCGCCGATCCACGGGAACAAAAAGCTGATATTCGGTTTTTTAATCTTGATACTGGCGCAATTAAAGTCCCGTATCTAGATGAGCGTTATAATCTCATTTCCAGCTTTGACTCGATCCGCTTAAAAATTGACAATATAGATCGAACCGGTAATGAACTGCGCATTGATGGCTTCACTTCGATTGCCAATTTAAAAATAAATCATCCCCGAATTGCTCGAAAAAATGTCATTATAAAAAATGCGAGATTCGATTATCGTTTTTTATTGGGCTCTGATTTCATTTCTGTTGATAGTACTTCTACTTTACAACTAAATAAAATAAAAATTCATCCTTATATTGCCTACGAAACTGCACAAGATACCGTTTATAAGCTCAAGGTGGCTATTCCAAAAACCAAAGCTCAAGATTTTATTAATTCACTTCCTGATGGACTATTTACAAATTTTCAGGGTATGGAAGCCGACGGAACTTTCGATTATTACTTGGATTTTCAATACAACATAAATAAACCCAAAGAATTAGTTTTTGACAGTAAACTCAAAAAAAAGAATTTAAAAATAACAAAATACGGCACAGCGAATTTAAACAAACTCAATAGTGAATTTGTTTACCGCGCTATAATTGAAGATGTTTTGCAACGCCCAGTTTTAGTTGGAAACGCAAACCCAAATTATATTTCTCTGGAACAAATCTCGCCTTATTTACAAAAAAGCGTTTTAACAACTGAAGATCCTTCCTTCTTTTCGCACCGTGGTTTTATCAATGAAGCTTTCAAGCAGTCTATTATAAAAAACATAAAAACCAAGAAGTTTTCGCGTGGCGCGAGCACCATCAGCATGCAGTTAGTCAAAAATGTTTTTTTGACTCGAGAGAAAACTTTGTCGCGAAAATTAGAAGAAATATTGCTCGTATACGTCTTAGAAAACAACCGAATTGCAAGTAAGGAACGAATGCTCGAAGTGTATTTTAATGTTATTGAATGGGGTCCAAATATTTATGGAATTGGCGAAGCGAGTCGGTTTTATTTTAATAAAAACCCTTCTGAGTTAAATTTAAAAGAGTGTTTATTTCTTGCTCGAATTATTCCAAGTCCTAAAAAATTCATGTATCAATTTAATGATGAAGGAACGCTCAAAGAATTTGCTGTACAACAAGAATCTTTTTTAACAAACATTATGACTCGACGAGGTCTTTTAAGTAGTAAAGACACAATCTATAAACAGCAAAAGCTCCTTATTTCAGGACCAGCAAAATCCTATCTCCGTCTAAAAGTTACACCTTCTTCACCAATAGATTCTATTCCGTTTTTGCCAGACTTTGAGTTTGATCTTTAAGATTTACTCAACGATTATAAAATAATAATTTTTATATAAATCGCGTCTGTTCGCGAATTAAATTTTATGCTTAATCAGTTATTTAATAGTTTTTATTGATTTAATAATACTCAATTTATCGTCTTTTAATATCTAAAAAAAGCGCTGAGCCACCAATCCATATTTAAATTTCGCACTGTGGTGCCTTGGTAGCAAATGTAAAAAATGAAAAAAAAATTGAGTATTTACGGCGAACGATCTGGAATGATTGCGTGAACTTTAATAATTTCAGCAATTATTTCATCAGAAAGTGACACGTTGATTGTATAAATTTTTTCTTTTAATTGAGCGACACTTGTTGCTCCGATAATAGTACTTATAACAAACGCTTGTTGCTCGGTGAATGTTAATGATAATTCAGTCAACGTCGAATTTTTATCAAAGTTGCCAATTTTGGTAAAACTTCAAATTTATTGAGTTCACGATTACATTTTGAATAATTAGTAATTTACAATTTATAACTCGTGACTAGTACTTCGCACTCCGAACCTCGTACTTCGCAACTTATACCTTATACTTCGCAGCTCAAACCTCGGACCTTTTACTTTACAACGTGTGACTTTAAATCATCTAATGAAATAATGTCCAACGCTTTTTCATTTGTTGCTTTTAAAATTACAGGTGGCGCAACGCCAGCTTTTAAAGCTTCTTTCCATCGGTTAGCACACAAACACCAAACATCGCCCGATTTTAATCCCGGAAAATTATAGTTTAAATTGGGCGTAATTAAATCATTGCCTTTTGATTTAGAATAGTTTAAAAATTCGGCCGTTAATACTGCTGCAACAACATGAATTCCAGTATCAGCGTCACCAGTTGAACAAAAACCATCTCTGTAAAATCCTGTTAGCGGTTCTAAACTCGCCATTTCTAAAGCTGTTCCGAGCACGTTTTTTTCTTGCTTTTTCATCTTGTTTTTATATAATGTAGAAGTAGTAGTTTCATTAGTAATTAAACAATTTTTTTGCACTTCTTCATTTTGTCCCAATGTTATAGTTGACACAAATAAAAATAGTAAAATTGATTTTTTCATGATGCTTATTTATAAAATTTTCGCGCCTTGATCATTTATTTTTGAAATATGAATATCCAAAGAAATTCCGGTATCTAAATAGGCGTCACTCATACTGACGGATACTTTATCAGCGATGTTTTGTCCTTTACACAACGCAAAAATAAACGGACCTGCACCAGAAATTAAAATTAGGGATTAATAATTTACGCATCGGTTCAATAATCACATCATGTAACGAACGGCCAATGAGCTCATAACCGTTGTTGAACTAAACGTCCTGTAGCGTCTTACCGTAAAATGTTAGTACTTTGTAAAATTAATTAAAAATTATTTACAATGACAAAAAAAGGAGATGATTTAGCTGTAGCAACTTCAATGATCCATCGTGCAGTTGCTGAATTGCCCGGATTTGAGGCATTACTTTACAGATCTAAGCGCAATATTTCGGTTTTAGGAAGGAGCGAGATAATTGGACAAAAATTCAATTGGCAGATGAAACAGAAGGTTGGATAAAAGCCGATGCGATTAAGGAGTTGAGGTCAGCGTGATAGCTAACGGGGACTGAAGAGCAATACCATCGAAGAGGAATTATGTTTTTTCATGAATACTTCGGGGAGCTGGGTTTTTTCATGGACAGCTCGGAGCGCTGGTTATGCCTTGATCAAAGCGACTTTTTTAAGCTCATGCGATTTCAAAATTATCAGACAATTATTTCGATCTCTAAAAACCGACTCGCTTACAAGCGATTTTTGTGCGAACAGGAAAGAAGTTACGGAGTTAATTTGTGCAAAAGTGGGGTAAATTCACAGCCTGACGTTTTGCAGCTACAAGAAGTTGGCGAACTTCGTAACCGCATACTTCCGGCTAAAACAAAAATTTTTGCGAAAGAAAAATCTGATTTAAGCAGATTTCACGCAATTTCTTGAAATGGCTGTTAGCGGTCCGGTTTTATTTTCTTTTCGTTAATCTTTCGGTTTCTGTATTGTATAAATCTTTTCCTTTCGTGATTTCTTTAGCGTTTATAAAATCATCAACACTTATATAAATTAGTCTATTATCATCTTGCAGATTTTCGTTTTCTTTTTCAGCCCGTTCAACACTTCTGTTTCCTTCGACTAAATACAAATAAATTTTTTTCTCAAAGTTTAATTGAGCAAGTTCTACAATTCGTTTATAAATTATTTCATTTATTTCTGGATAACTTATTCCTCTGAAGCATTTTTTAATTGAACACAATTCATTGGTTGCAAAATATGGATAAACTTCTGACTGTACTAATTTGCTTAAATTTTGGTGGCAATATTCATAATATTTATCCTGAACTCTTCCTTTCGGAATTTGTCCAAAAGAAAGATGAGTTAGAATAATAGTAATAATAAAAATTATGCTTTTCATTTCTAATATTTCTTTGTTTTTGCAGTTTTCCCAAACTGACCGCTAACTTGTTTACATGTCTAATAACATCAGACTAATACAACGCATTTTGCGTGAATAAGTCTGACAACAATCAGAAATTAATGAATTGTAAATATATAATTTTATCCGCACCAATCTCTCCTGTCTTAATACTTAATACTCTAATCTTAATACGCTAGCATCCCTCAACAACCCCAATTTCTTCCTCACTCAAATCCTATAATTCATAAACCATCAAATCAATTTCTCGTTCTAAAAATGAAGTGTAAGCGGGAAACCATTTTAAATACCTTCGAATAAATCTTAACTAAATCAGTTTAAAACTGAAGAACACATCCTCAAAGTTGGAAACTTTGCGGAGCGGTGACAGAAGAATTTTCATTGTAACTTGATTCAAGAAAATAAGCCCGATAAAAAAATTTATCAGGCTTTAAGATCAAATTACTTTTACAAATTAAGGTGCAGGATCAGGAATGATTGCCTGCACTTTATTAATTTCAGCTATTACTTCATCAGAAAGTGACACGTTGATTGTATCAATATTCTCTTTTAATTGTGCAATACTTGTTGCACCAATAATAGTACTTGTTACAAATGCTTGTTGCTCGATGAATGCTAATGATAATTCAGTCAACGTCAACCCGTTTTCCTTTGCGATTTCATCATACAATAAAGTCGCCTTGGTACATTGGTCGCTATTGTACCTAGAATAGTTTGGAAACAACTTAATTCTAGCTTTGGGATGACTTTCCCCTGTTAAAAACTTACCAGATAATACGCCAAAAGCCATTGGCGAATACGCTAGCAAACCCACATTTTCATGCATGCAAATCTCTGACGATCCCACTTCAAAAAGTCGGTTAAGCAATGAATATGGATTTTGAATGGTTTTAACTCGTGGCAAATTATTGTATTTACTTTCTTCCAGAAAACGCATAATTCCCCAAGGAGTTTCATTAGAAAGTCCGATATGTTTAATTTTCCCTTCTTTGACAAAACCGTCTAAAGTTTGTAAAACGGCATGAATATTATCCTGCCAAGAATCATCTTGTATTTTAAAACCGCGTTGACCAAAACAATTGTTTTTTCGCTCAGGCCAATGCAATTGATACAAATCTAAATAATCAGTTTGTAATCGTTGTAAACTTTGATCTAATGCAGTCTTGATGCTCGCTGGCGAGAAATCATTATTGTCCCGCATGTAATTAAAATTTGGATTGGGTCCCGCAATTTTAGAAGCCAAAACTATGTCTTCTCTTTTTGATGATTTTTTAAACCAAGTTCCAATGATTTTTTCGGTGCTTCCATACGTTTCTTCGCGCGCCGGAACCGAGTACATTTCAGCGGTGTCAAAAAAATTAACTCCGTTTTCAAATGCATAATCCATTTGGGCGTGACCCTCAGCTTCTGTATTTTGTTCCCCAAAAGTCATTGTGCCAAGGCATATTTTACTCACTTTTATATCCGTATCCGGCAAAGTCGTATATTTCATTTTTTTGTAATTGTAGTTAGTGTATAAAAATAGTTTTCCTAAAACTTTTAATTTTCTCCTTAAGATCTTTTTAACAAACCTTTAAAATCAAAATCCAGCAAACAAAAAAGGCTCAAAAACTAAACTTTGAACCTTTTTTGATATCATTATTTTTTCAATTTAATTGATTTCTTTAAGCATTTCAGCGATTTCGTCTAACCTTGGAGTCAAAATAATTTCTATTCTTCTATTTTTTGCTTTTCCATCTGCAGTTGAATTACTTCCTAATGGTGCATATTCACTTCTACCTGCGGCAGTAAGATTTTGCTTATTTATATTTCTGTTTTCACCTAAGATCCCAACGATTGCCGTTGCTCTTTTTGTAGATAAATCCCAGTTATCAGCAATTGGACCTGAAGCTGTAAAAGCGTCATTGTCAGTATGACCTTCAATAAGGACGGCTATTTCTGGATTATCACCAAGAACTTTACCAACTTCAATTACCGCTTTTTTACCCTCAGAACCTACAGCATAACTGCCAGAATTAAATAATAATTTGTTCTCCATGGATACATATACTTTTCCATTTTTTTGCTCAACCGTAAGTCCTTTTCCTTCAAAACCATTCAACGCATTTGATAACGTTTCTTTCAGTTTTTTCATGCTTGCTTCTTTAGCAGCAATTAAGTTTTCAAGTTCTTGCAAGCGCTGTGCATTTTTACTCAGTCGTTCTTGTTCGAGTGCTAATGTTTTTCCTCTTTCATCTAATTGCTCTAGCAAGTCACGATTTTTCTTCATGTTACTTTGCAAAGCATCACTGCTGTTTTTTTCCAAAGCGGCATAAGAATCCTCTAGCACTTTATACTTATTTTGAGCAGCTGCATAATCTGCTTTTAGTTTATTGAGCTCAACTTTAGCTTTAGTTAAATCTGATGTTACGCTATCTCGATCTAATTCTAATTGATTTTTAGCTTTTAACAAATCCGCATTTTCATCAGCAATACTTCTGTTTTCTTTTTTTAGATCGGCAAATTTATTTTCTAAATCATTGTATATTTTTTTGGAAACGCAGGAAGATGACAGCGCCAATACAAGTAATCCGATAGAAATCTTTTTTATCATTTTGTTTATTTTTTTATAAGTTATGTTTAACTAAAAGTACTCATTATACCGAAATGTCCTAGCCCTGATAGCAGTGAAAATCCTTGTTGCTTTTTTTAAAAAAGCAACAAGATTGTAGCGGATAGCAGGATAAAGCTCCTAAAAAAATTATTCGATTTCCACTAGAATTGGACAATGATCAGAGTGCATCGCATCAGATAAAATAACGGCTCTTTTTAATTTATGTTTCAACGAATCACTAACTAAATTGTAATCGATGCGCCAACCTTTGTTATTGCCTCTCGCTCCAGCGCGATAACTCCACCATGTGTATTGATGAGGCTCACTGTTAAAATGGCGAAAACTATCTACAAACCCAGCTTTCATAAATGTATCAAGCCACGCTCTTTCCTGAGGTAAAAATCCAGAAACATTTTTATTGCGAACGGGATCGTGAATATCGATTGCTTCATGACAAATGTTATAGTCACCACAAATTATCAGGTTCGGAATCGCCATCTTTAGATCGTTTACATAATTTTGAAAATCGTCCATAAACATGAATTTGTGATCTAAACGATCAATATTAGTTCCTGATGGCAAATACAAGCTCATTACAGATACATCATTAAAATCAGCTCGTAGATTCCTGCCTTCAAAATCCATGTGGGCAATACCAGTTCCATAAACAATGTTATTAGGTTTAGTTTTAGAGAGTATCGCTACTCCGCTATAACCTTTTTTTGTTGCTGAATAATAATATTGATAGGGATAACCAGCGGCCGTGATTTCATCCACTGGGATTTGGTCTTCAGTAGCTTTAATTTCCTGAAGGCAAATAACATCTGGATTTGCTTGTTGTAACCAGTTAATAAAACCTTTAGAAATGGCGGCTCTGATTCCGTTAACGTTGTATGAAATAATTTTCATTGAAGAGAGTTTTGATTTTCAAAAGTAATAAAAAAGTAGAAGTTTGATTTAGAAAAACAAAGAAAATGGACTTTTTTGCTATCTTTGTTTTTCGCTTTAAAAATAATAAATAAATGGGTTTAGTAACCGCCAAAGAAGTTGCGAAAGCGATAAATGTTGATAAATACGGATTTCTTGGAACTTTTTCCGGGTGGATACTAATGAAGATTCTTAAAATTTCAAATTTAAACAAGGTTTATGACAGAAATAGACATTTAAAAGATGTCGCTTTCTTGAACGGAATTTTAGACGATTTGCAGATAAAATTTGAAATACCAGAAGAAGATCTTAAACGTTTGCCAAAAGACGGTGCTTATATAACGATCTCAAATCATCCATTAGGCGGAATTGACGGCGTTTTATTGCTGAAATTAATGCTTGAACGAGAACCCAATTTTAAAATTATTGCCAATTTTTTGTTGCACCGTATTGAACCCCTTAAAAAATACATAATGCCGGTAAATCCTTTTGAAAATCATAAGGATGCAAAATCAAGCGTGGTGGGAATAAAAGAAACGTTGCGTCACTTAAGTGATGGAAAACCATTAGGAATGTTTCCTGCAGGAGAAGTTTCTACCTATAAAGATGGAAAATTAAAGGTGGACAAACCTTGGGAAGAAGGAGCGATTAAAGTAATTAGAAAAGCCCAAGTTCCTGTTATTCCAATTTATTTTCACGCTAAAAATAGCAGGTTGTTTTATTTACTTTCTAAAATAAGCGGAACTTTTAGAACTGCAAAATTACCTTCGGAAGTTTTTAGTCAAAAAAAACGGGTGATCAAAGTCCGAGTTGGTAAACCAATTTCAGTTATTGAGCAAAATGAATATAAAACGATTGACGAATACTCGGAGTTTTTAAGAAAGAAAACCTATATGCTGGCCAATCCTTTCGAAAAAGAAAGCCCTTTTTTGCCAACACCATCCTTAAAACTTCCTAAAAGCCCGAAAAAAATTGTAACGGGAGCTAATCAAGAAAAAATGATTGCTGAGGTTGAGGTTGCTAGAAACAGCGATTGTCGTCTTTTACAAAGCAAAAACTATGAAGTTTTCTTTAGCGAAGCTACCAATATTCCTAATATTTTACATGAAATAGGACGACTACGAGAAATTACTTTTCGCGAAGTAGGCGAAGGAACAAATGAAAGCATCGATTTAGACAAACATGATAAGTATTACCACCATTTATTTTTATGGGATAACGAGGCAAATAAAATTGCTGGTGCATATCGAATGGGTTTAGGTTCTAAAATATATCCTAAATACGGTATAAATGGCTTTTATTTGAATGACCTTTTCCGTTTTGAACCTGAATTACACGATATGATGCACAAATCTATAGAGATGGGTCGTGCTTTTATTATCAAAGAATACCAACAAAAACCAATGCCACTTTTTCTGCTTTGGAAGGGAATTATGCATACCACACTGCGCTATCCAGAACACAAATTTTTATTAGGAGGTGTAAGTATCAGCAATCAATTTTCTGATTTTTCTAAATCATTGATGATTGAATTCATGAAATCAAATTATTACGATCCCTACATAGCGCAATACATACACCCCAAGAAAGAATACAAAGTAAAATTGAAAGACGCCGATAAAGACTTCATTTTTAATGAAACCGAAGCGGATCTAAATAAGTTTGATAAAATAATTGACGAACTTGAACCAGGAAGCTTGCGTTTGCCAGTACTGATTAAAAAATACATTAAGCAAAATGCAAAAGTGGTCGCCTTCAATGTAGATCCACTTTTTAATAATGCTGTTGATGGATTAATGTACATCAGGATCTCAGACATTCCTGATAGCACTATGAAACCAGTAATGGAGGAATTTCAAAAAGAGCTAGAAAGAAAATTAACGGAGAAAGAAGATTAGCCTTACCAAAATTTAAAAGCCCGTTGATTCTAATCAACGGGCTTTTTAAAAAACTAGAACCATCCTTTTTTATTCACTTGATAGGTTTGGTAAAATTCTTCATCCGACTTTGTAAGATAAATTATTCCTTCAATTAGTCCAATAATGCTTCCTATTCCGCATGTTATTACAGATATAACAAGCTGAATAATCCCTTCAGTAGTGTAACCTAATATAAATTTATGAACTCCTAATGAGCCCAAGAGGATTGCTAATACTCCAGCAACAATTTTTTTGTTTTCTTGTCGTACAGGTTGAGGATTGTTCCATTGTTCTTCTTTTGAATTTTCCATTTTTTTTAGTTATTTATTTAGTTATTTATTTAGTTATTTAGTTAAGTAATAATTTGCCCTATTTACAAGTAGTTGTATTTTAATTTTATCTTATCCACTATAACCTGTGCCAATCGCTCATGACTTTCAAAGGTCCAGCCAGCAATATGAGGCGTTAAAATCACATTTTGAGATTGCATCAAATACTGAAAAGCTTCGGGAGTGTTTTTATCGTTAAAAAGCGTTTCAAAAGATAGTTTTTCATATTCCAAAACATCCAACCCAGCACCAAGAATTTTGCCAGATTGCATTGCAGCAACTAAATCAGCGGTAACGATATTTTTCCCTCTCGACGTATTAATGATCCAAAAAGATTTTTTAAAATCCTCAATAAACTTAGAATTGATCATTTTATCTGTTTCTGGAGTCCACGGAATATGCAAACTAAGTACGTCTGTTTTTTGTTGTAATTCTTCGAGTGAGACTTGTTCCGCATTTGCGTCGGCCACGTTATTTAAAATATCATAACACAATACTTCTACATCAAAACCCTGTAACTTTTTGGCGAAAGCCTTTCCCATATTTCCATAACCGATGATACCTATTGTTTTGCCATCCAATTCATGACCCCGGTTAATTTCCCGATTCCAATTACCTGATTTTATTTCAGCGTCAGCTTGATTCAAATTATTAAAAAGAGACAAAATCATTCCTAAACTATGCTCGGCCACGGCATTCCGATTGCCTTCTGGAGCTGCAATAAGCGAGATGTTTTTTGAAATTGCATATTCGCAATCGATACTTTCTAATCCCGCTCCTACTCTAGCTATAAACTGCAAATTAGTAGCTTTATCTAAAAAACTCTTATCGATTTTAAAACGACTGCGTATCACAATTCCCTGATAACCTTCGATTATAGCTTCGACTTCTTCTTTCGAAGATTTAAAATCGCTGTGATTTATAAATCCAGCCTTGTTTAGTTGATCCCAAAGCAAAGAATGATTACTATCGATGTGGAGGATTTTTATATCCATAAATTTGAAATTTTAGCACTACCAAAATAACAAAAAAAATACGGTTTATGATTTTAAAAGGCAAAATTAAACTCGAAATTCTTAAATTAGCAATTCTAAAATTTTGTTGCAGCTATTTACGCCGTAATAAATAAAACACAAAAATGAGATTAACAAAAACTTTTAATGCTTTTTTTGAAAGCGAAAAATCTGGCGGTCTTCTATTACTTTTTGCTACAATAGTTTCTCTTTTATTAGCAAACTCAGCCATTTCTACTGATTACATTGGGTTTTGGGAAACCAAGTTAGGAAGTCATTCAATAACTGAATGGATTAACGACGGTCTAATGGCCATCTTCTTCCTTTTGATAGGTTTAGAATTAGAACGTGAAATCTATCAAGGCGAACTATCAAGCATTAAAAATGCTTCATTACCCATTTTTGGGGCACTTGGAGGCATATTAATTCCTGCTGGAATCTTTTTACTTTTAAATTATGGAACAACTACTCAAAACGGTGCTGGAATTCCTATGGCAACCGATATTGCTTTTGCAATAGGTATTTTATCACTTTTAGGGAATCGTGTACCTACATCTCTAAAAGTATTTTTAACTGCTCTTGCTGTAATTGACGATATTGGTGCTATACTAGTAATTGCAATATTCTACTCTGATGGAATTGCTTTTATGAATTTGTTTATCGCATTTGCCATCATGGGTGGATTGTTTATTTTAAACCGGAGAAAAGTTCACAACTTAATTCCGTACTTAATTGGTGGTGCTGGAATGTGGTATTTTATGTTAAATTCAGGTGTTCACGCGACAATTACTGGAGTTTTATTAGCTTTTGTAATTCCGTTTGGTAATGGCAGCAAAAAAACTTCTTCTTATAAATTACAGCATTTCTTACATAAACCAGTAGCTTTTTTCATTCTTCCGTTATTTGCAATAGCTAATACTGGTATTGCGATAAGTTCCGATTGGAATGAAGGCTTAAATCATCCAAATACCATTGGAATTATATTAGGATTAGTTGTTGGAAAACCGCTTGGGATCTGGCTATTTTCATTCCTTGCTGTTACTGTAGGTGTATGTACATTACCAAGAGATTTGAAATGGAAAAATATTTTAGGCGCAGGAATGCTTGGCGGAATAGGTTTTACAATGTCTATTTTTATAACGTTATTGGCTTTCAAAAATGACGGAGCAGAAGTAATTAATTATTCTAAAATAGCCATTCTTATTGCATCCTTTATTGCAGGAACCGTTGGGTTTTTATTTTTAAAATTTACCTTAAAACCAGCTAAAGTAAAAAAGGAAAAATAGTAGTCTTATTTTTAATATACAAGAAATAGCCACGTTCAAAATAATTTGAACGAGGCTATTTTTTTACAAAAGATGACGTAATAAACATTTAAAAAATGTTTTTTCAAGTTCTATCCGATGATTCCTTAAGTAGATTGTCTCTTAATATTTTAATCAGTATTTTACTCGAATAAAATAGAATATAAATACTTTTTTTGTTAGATCAAAAAAAAAAGTCTACCTAAATGCCCAATAATCAACTACCGTAATTTTTGCCGGCGCGGGATTCAGCAACGCTACAAAGGCTTTATGATCTGGATGGATAAGATAAGCATCTCTATCAGCTTCATTTTTAAAAGTAATTGTGAAACAGTGCGACAATCCATTATTGAGGTTTTCGGGACTGCTATTAATACCATATTCATATTCTTTAATGACTTTAATTTTATTCTTTAGTTCTCCAAAAGCTGTCACTATCTTATCAATTACTGCAGGATCAGTTCCTTCTTTCCATCCAAATAAAACAACATGTCTCAGCACTTCTTTTTGATTTTTTTGTTGTGCATTAGCACAGTAGTTACTTGACATCACAACCAACAATATTAAAATTAATTTCTTCATTACGCTAAATTTGATTTCAATTAATTTTTAAAAATTAATAGCACTACTTAAAAACCTATCCTTTAATTTGTTTCAAAGAAGTTTTAATTCCTCTAATTAACGACGAACTGAATCCGTGCATTTCCATTTCGTTTAATCCAGCAATAGTGCAGCCTTGAGGTGTGGTAACGCGATCAATAAGTTGTTCTGGGTGGACTTTTTCTTCTAACAGCATTTCAGCTGCGCCTTTTACAGTTTGTGCTGAAATAGCTAGTGCTGTTTGCCAATCAAATCCAATCTCGATTCCCGCTTGCATCGATGCTCGAATATACCGCAATGCAAAAGCAGTACCGCTGGCCGCTAACACAGTTGCTGCGTCCATCAATTTTTCATCAATTATAGGAGCAGTTCCTAAACTTTGAAATAGAGAAACTACACTTTGTGCTTTGTCTTTATTTTGTTCTTGAAATGCAATACAAGTCGCCGACGCGCCAAATTGTGCTGCAATATTAGGCATAATTCGAACTGCAATATTCGAACCTCCAATTTTGTTTTGTAAAATATCAATTGATAATCCACTCACTGCTGAAGCGATAATTTTATTAGAAATTGCTGGTAGGATTTCGCTCAGCACTGTATCTACTTGATAGGGTTTTATCGTTAGAATAATAATATCAGCCTCTTGGATAAGATGCGTATTATTTGTGGAAACTGTAGCACCTAATTTTTCAAGATAAAGGATACTTGAAGTATTTCTGCGTGTTATTGTAATTTGATTATCCATTGAAAATTTAGATAATCCTAATGCGATTGAAACACCTAGGTTGCCGCCGCCAATAATGTGTACTTTCATGCGCTGGTTGTAAAATTTCTTATCCTGAACCCTCTTCAAAGAAATAAGCCGAGAAGGATGTGTTAGCTGTTTCGTTTTTTTCCAGACTGTTTCTCAAGAATTAATAAATTGAATTATGGAGTATCAGTTGTTTAGTTTCCAAAAATAGTTAAAATCAGCAACTAATACATAGGACTTCAATACTTAAATAGATCGAGGTTTTTAAAAAATTAAAAAGATTACGTAAAACACTAAGGAATCAAGAAAAATTAAGGTTTAAAATAGTTTAATAAACTACATTTTATTGAGTTTATAGAGTAACTCCGTTTGTGGGACCATTTTAAAAGGCAGTTCGCAAATTACTTTGAGGTCATTAATTATCGTCTATGCTTTACATTCTGTGACTAATGAATGCGGATTGAGAACTTTCGGCAAGCAAAATGTTTTCACTAAAAGAAATTTTCTGGCTAGAAGAAATTTAGAAATGGCACTTAGCGTGTGTTACTTATGGACAAAAAAAGGACAAGATTGTTCTTGTCCTTTTTTAATTAATTTAAAAGTAATGCTCCAGTTTTACTTTCGCCCTTATTAAATGTAATAGTTATAACTTTCGTTTTTTTCACCCCTTTTAACGAATAGTGGGCAGAAAACCTCATGTTATTTTGATTATTATTAATCTCATTAAAGATATTTGTATATTCTAAATTTGAAAAGGTAGCAATACCCTGCTTATCAGTTGATACTTGACCATTCGCAAAATTAGGTTCGTCTCCAATAACTCCCCATGTACTTTGATCATATACGTAAACCACCATTCCTGAAACTGGTCCGTTTGCGTCAGTTACCGTAATTTTTGCGTTTGTTTTAGAATCTGTACTTTCATCGTCATCTTTAGAACACGAATTTAATGATAGAATTAAAGCTACAGCTACTACTGATTTTAAAAAAAATTTCATTTGTTTTAGTTAATTATTGTTAAAAATTGGTCGCAAAGATAAAAATTTTTACTTAGCATGCACGTTCTTTTTAACAAAGTTTGGGTTACTTGCAGGTAACTATTATCTATTAAGCATTTTGAATAATAAACCTATAAGATCGTAACTGATACAGTGTGTTTTACATTATAAAATTTAGTTTTTGGTTTTAACTTAAAACCCTAAAATTATCTTAGCAATAGAAAAATAAATTAGAATTCCACATATATCATTACTAGTTGTAATAAATGGACCGGTGGCCAGCGCTGGATCAATACCAAATTTATCCAACAACAATGGAATAAAAGTTCCAATCAATGACGCAATAATAATTACTGAGATCAATGCTGTGGTAACAATTACGCCAATAATAACCTCAACATCTAATAGGAAATGGCTACCAAGAAATAAGATCGTGGCTAGAATAACTCCGTTTAATAAACTTAATGAAACTTCTTTAACTAATCTGCTAAACAATGATCCGCTCAATGTATTGTTTGCCAAACCTTGTACAATAATTGCTGAGGATTGCACGCCAACATTTCCAGCCATGGCAGCAATAAGCGGCGTAAAAAAGAACAGATTGCCATGCTGCAGCATTGCACCTTCAAATAACCCAAGCACTTTTACTGAAATAAAACCGCCCAACAGTGCCAAAACCAACCAAGGTAATCTTGCTTTTGTATGTTCAAATATACTGTCATCAGCTTCAACGTCCTGCGAGATACCTGCCGCTAACTGGTAATCCTCATCGGCTTCGTCCTTGATTACATCAACAATGTCATCAATGGTGATTCGACCTACTAATCTACCTAATTCGTCTACTACTGGAATGGCCTCTAGATCGTATCGTTGCATGATTCTAGCAACCTCAACATCTTCAGTGTCGACTTCTACAAAATTTAGTTTTCGAATATAAACATCACTGACCGCTGTTCTAGAAGAGGTAGTCAATAAATCTTTCAGTGATAAACGGCCTTTCAAGCGGTCTTCATCATCCACCACATAAATAGAATGAACTCTAGAAATGTTTTCAGCTTGAAGTCGCATTTCTTTTACGCAAGTGAGAACGTTCCAATTTTCATTGACTTTAACCAATTCCTTGTGCATCAATCCACCCGCTGTGTCTTCGTCATAACGCAGCAAATCAACAATATCCTTTGCGTGTTCAACGTCCTGCAGTTCTGATATTACTTCGGCTTTCAAGTCTTGCGAAAGTTCCGCAATAATATCGGCCGCATCATTAGTTTCTAGTTCGTCTAACTCCTCAGCGATTTCTTTTGGCGAAAGCCTGCTTAATATATTTTCACGCAAATCGTCCTCTAATTCAAGAAGAATTTCAGCCGTCTTTTCACTATCTAAAACTTTGAAAATATAGGTTGCTTCATTAAAATCAAGCTCATCAAGAATTTCAGCAATATCAGCATGATGCAAGTCATTCAATAAAAGTTCCAATTGCTGGTCGTTTTTATTGAGAATGAGTAGCTCTAATTCCTGAATTAATCCTTTGCTGATTTTAAATTCCATCGGCTTCTATTTTTTGAGTAAGTTCTATGAACTGTTCTACATTTAATTGCTCTGGTCTAAGATTGAAGACTTCATCTTCTCTTAAAGCATCTGACAAATTTAAGGTTTTTAAACTATTTCTTAGCGTCTTTCGTCGCTGCTGAAAAGCAGTTTTAACTACTGTAAAAAATAATTTTTCACCGCATGGCAAACTATAATCTTGCTTTCTGCGCAAACGTAAAACTCCCGATTTTACTTTTGGAGGTGGAATAAATACATTTTCATCAACCGTAAATAAATATTCGGCATCATAAAAAGCTTGCACTAGAACCGAAAGAATCCCGTAAGCTTTAGTTCCTTTTTTTTCACAAATACGTTGTGCAACTTCTTTTTGAAACATCCCTGCAAATTCAGGAATTTGATGGCGGTATTCTAATGTTCGAAAAACGATTTGGGTTGAAATATTATAAGGAAAATTACCAATTATTGCAAATTGCTTTCCTTCAAAAATCTCGTTGATGTTGTACTTCAAGAAATCTTTAGAAATAATTTTATCCTTTAATTTTGGATAATTTTGATCTAAATACGTTACCGATTCTGTGTCTATTTCAATAACGTAGGTATTCACCGGTTTATCCAATAAATACTTAGTCAAGACACCCATTCCTGGTCCAATTTCTAGGACATCATCGTATCCTTCTAAATTTAGAGTGTCGGCAATATCTTTTGCAATGCTTTCATCCTTTAAAAAGTGTTGTCCGAGGTGTTTTTTAGCTGTTACTTTTTCCATTTTATTGTATTTTGCCAACACGGCAAGAAGTTTTTTTATTTTATCTAAGTCGTTGGACTATTTTTTATAACCTATCTTTTCTCGTTCTGGAATAATTTCTTTCTTTTCCATTAATTCATCAACATATTGAAACACGAGTTCTATATTCTTACCTTGATTTTCAATTTTCTTTTTCATGATTTCAAATTCTATACGCAAATCAGAATTATCAGATAGCAACTGTCTTGTTTTAGTAAATATCCTCATTATCTGAATATTAGCTTGAATTGCTTTTCCACTGTTTAAAACACTCGATAACATCAGTACTCCATGTTCTGTAAAAGCCATTGGTGCATAACGCAAACCCATCTTGACGGCATTTGACATCTCTATTTGTGACCTCCAATTTTCAAATTCCATATTTGTCAATTCAAACATAAAGTCCTCTGGAAATCTGTCTAAATTTCTTTTAACCTGTTCCTTTAACCTTTTAGTTTCAACACCATAAAGCGCTGCTAAATCACGATCAAGCATTACTTTTTGATTTCTAATGAAATAAATCTTACTGATGACAATATCATCTGGAATTACAGAAAGTTTATTATTCATAAGATAAGATTTTTATGTTTGTTATATTGGAGGTCGCAATTTGCGACCTCCAATAGCACTTCAACGTAATTTACAATATTTGTACAAAAAATCGAAAATTAATATACTGTAATTTTGCTACATTTAAATTATTTACAATGTCTCTCGATATATTCTTTTATTAGAAAGTGCTCTCTGAGGTGTTTATTATTTGTTTGAAAATTGACTTTCATCTGTTTAATAATCAGCGATTAATTCTAATTCCGTTCTAAAAGCGAGCATTTTATCTCCAAATAATTTTAATCCCTCTTCTCTAAAACCTGGCGCATCCTCTTGGTAATATTTTTCTAAAGTTTCTTTACTATCTGTTGTGTACTGGACTGAATAAGTAACTCCACCCATTTCCTCCTCGATTAAAACGCGCACTAATCGCGCCGATGAAAATTTACCTGTTGCTAAAATTTCTGGAATGTGCTTGTGTTGCATCCAAATCATCCAATGATCGTGCACACTTTCGTGTATGTTTGTGGTAACGTTATATATAATCATTTTTGTAAAGTTGATTATTCGGTTATTTGTTTAAGCTGTTACTTGTCTAACCGATTAAACAAATAACCATTTAAACTATTTTTATAAATTTGTATCGCCTCTTAATTGTCTGAATTTTTTTCTAGCCTCGACAAAATGGATGCTATCCTGATGATTGAAAATGATTTTTTCATACAAAGGCTTTGCTTTTTCTGGTTCTTGCAACCGTTTATTGTAAATTTCTGCTGAAAAATATAAGGCTTCATCTATATAAATCCCGTCACTATGTTGTTCAATAATTGCTTGATATTGGCTTAAAGCCAAATTATAATCGGTTAACTTTTCATAAATAGTGCCGAGTCGCAACAATGTCACTGCTTCAATTTCTTCTCCTTTATGCGTTTTTAAAATGAGTTGAAATTGCGTCACAGCCTCCTCGTTTCTGTTTTGATACAGCAAATAATCGCCTTTAGCAAATTGTTTTAATGCAGTTTGCGTCGAATCGGCAACTGTATTATCATTTATTAATAAAAAATATTCTAATGCGTCATTAGCAATCAATTGTGTATTTGCTGATTTTAACTCTTTGAATTGTTTCAACGCATATTCAAAATCAGTTTTAAAATAACTTGTTTTTGCCGCTTTCAATGTCGCCTCATGCGCTAAAACATCATTTTTCAAATCCACTTCAATTTGAGAATAATACAATAAAGCTTGATTGAACTTCTCCTCATAAAGCAATATATCCGCAAGTTCCATTTTGGCTGTAGCCAAATCATATTCATTCAACTGAAGCTCTAACGCTTTTTTTACTATTGCTTTTCCTTCCTCTGGCTTTTTTAATTTAAAAGCAACAAAATGTGCCTGAATTAGCTGCAAAGATAACGTAAAAGGACTAATCTCAAATTCTTTCAAAAGCGTGGTAAGTTCCTCGTTTATTGCTGCAAAATCTTTTTCGGATGCTTTTTCAATTTTGATTTCCACTAAATAGGCATTTGCTTGAATAAGCAATTGTAAATCCTTACTATTTTCCAATATAAAACCTAAAATTTCTTTGGCAGCTTCTTGGTTATCTTCTTCAATGGCCAATTGCCCCAAATTTAAAATCGCAGAAAACGATTCGGGATTTCGTTTATATATTGCTTTCTCTTGAATAAAAGCTTTTTCAAATTCTTTTTGCTGTACATAAAACCAACTCAAAAAGCGATTCCAATAAATATCTTGAGTCTTTTGCGTTCTTAAAACCAGCGCTTTGCGCAATTGTTCGTTGAAACTAACACCGCTATCATCATCCATAAACCGCAGCAGCTGATTCTGGATCATCACTGAATTTTGCGGATTTTCAACTGATTCATCTAAAAAAACAGTAATCATCATATCTACATTACCAACTTGACCGTAAAGCAACGCCATTTGGTAATTGAAATTAAAATTGGGATCTAATTCAACTGCACTTTGGTAAGACTTTAATGCATACTCTAAAAGAACTTTTTTTTCGAAAGAATTCGCAATTGCATAAACTTCGTTTGGATTATTCTTAATCCGTTCTAATGCTTGATCGTATAAATTTTTAGCTTTTAGATCGTTTTTTTGTAACTGATAATTATAGCCTAATTCCACAACAAGATTCCCTTGTTTGTATTTGTCTAATCGCTGTTGGATCGCTTTTTCGGCAATATCAAATTGCTTTAGTTGCTGATAACAGTCAATAGTTTTTAAAAAATACTGCGAGTTTTGTGGAATACTCTTTAATAATTCTTCATAACCAATTCGGGCTTTTTCAAAATCGCCTTTTTCATAATAATATTGCGCTAATTGTTCATTTTGTGCGAACGCAAAAAGCGAAAATAATAAAGTGATATAGAGAAAAAAGTGCTTCATATAATAAGTGTTCGGTATTCGGTGTTCAGTAATTCAAAAAGTGTGTTTTCCAAAAAGCGAACCGAACACTGAGAACTGAAAACTAAAAACTAGTTAATCAATAATATCAAATCCGCAATACGGACGCAAAACCTCCGGGATTACAATTCCTTCCGGAGTTTGATAATTTTCTAAAATTCCAGCCAAAACTCTTGGCAATGCCAAAGCACTTCCGTTCAAAGTGTGTGCCAATTGATTTTTTCCGTCTTTATCCTTGAAACGCAATTTCAAACGATTGGCTTGAAAAGTTTCAAAATTTGAAACAGAACTGATTTCTAACCAACGATCTTGGGCTGTTGAAAACACTTCAAAATCATAAGTTAAAGAAGCTGTGAATCCCATATCTCCGCCACAAAGACGCAAGATTCTATATGGTAACTTCAATTCTTGCAGAATAGATTTAACATGTTCTACCATTCCATCCAACGCTTCATAAGATTTATCAGGATGTTCCACACGAACAATTTCTACTTTGTCAAATTGATGCAAACGATTTAATCCGCGTACATGTGCACCGTAAGAGCCTGCCTCACGACGGAAACATGGCGTGTAAGCCGTAGTTAAAACGGGTAATTCATTTTCGTTCAAGATGACATCCCGAAACAAATTGGTTACCGGAACCTCAGCCGTTGGAATTAAGTACAAATCATCGGTTTTGTCATGGTACATTTGTCCTTCTTTATCTGGCAATTGTCCCGTTCCATAAGCCGAAGCTTCGTTTACCATGTGTGGCACTTGTACTTCATTGTAACCTGCTGCGGTATTTTTGTCCAAGAAATAATTGATTAAGGCACGTTGCAATTTGGCACCTTTACCTTTATAAACTGGAAATCCTGCGCCAGCGATTTTTACACCTAATTCAAAATCGATAATATCGTATTTTTTTACTAATTCCCAGTGCGGCTGCGCACCTTCATGTAAAACCGGAATATCGCCTTCCTGAAAAACGTTTAAGTTTTCCTCCGGTGTTTTTCCAACAGGCACAATATCTGCAGGAAGATTGGGCAATGTATATAATTTCTCTAAAAGATCTGCGGCAAGAATATCAGCAGTTTCTGATAATTTTTTGCTTTTGTCTTTTAATAAAACTGTTTTTTCTTTTAAAATTGCGGCTTTGGATTTCTCACCACTTTTCATTAATTCACCAATATCTTTGGATAATTTATTAGATTCCGATAAAATTCCATCTAGCTGCACTTGCGTAGCGCGACGTTTTTCATCTAGTTGTACCACTTCTTGAACAATACCTTTGGCATCCATATTCCTTTTTGCCAAAGCATTGATTACTTTTTCCTGATTTTCTCTAATAAATGCGATTTGTAACATAGCTTGATTTTTTTTGCGCTGCCTTTTATAATAATGGAAGCAAATTTAAGGAAATGTTTGAGACTTATTAGACAAAGTTTTGAGGAAAAAGAGAATATACTTCTTGCAACCTATTGCACTTTTTTATGACAGCAGCGGCTTTGCAAAAATTACACTACCAAAGAATTGTGTAAAATTTTATTTCCACGTGTTTATGTTTCCCGTAATCATAAAAAACAATTAAATATTAGAATGTAACTACCCAACAATTAATACGTTGGAGGTATTATAAAAAAACATATTTTTGATTAAGTTTTATGTTAAGATTAACATTTTAAGGCTTTTAGGCGAATTATAAACATCAAATGTAGAAATCTATATGGGTAACATTATGAATCGTAGGAATTTATTTAAGTTGGTATTGAATAAATTTAAAATAAATCAGGATTCCAAGGATCCTTTATTTGAAAAATATTCCAGAAAAATATTTAATGGAAGAAAGTATCAAAGCAATACAAACACTAAAAATTCTAGCTTTACAGATAGAGTTGTTCCAGTTAGCAGTGGCTTGAATCCCTACACTGGCACTTGGGGAAAAACGGAAGTGTTGCATTTATTGCGGCGAACTGGTTATGGGTTTAAAAAAGCCGATGTTGATTCCTTGCTTGCCACAAGTATGAATAATGCAGTCAATGCCATACTAAACGTAAACACAACTCCACCTTCACCTCCAGTAAACTCTTATAATAATTATTCCCCTGATGAAAACAACTTAGCTTACGGAGCTGATTGGACAAATGACCCTTTGCCTTCGGGCGCAAATACCACTAATTCAAGAAGAAATGATTCCCTCTCGCAATGGAATTTTGGTTTGGCTTGTAACCAAGACCTCACCATTAAGGAGAAAATGACTTGGTTTTGGTATCATTTTATTCCTGTTGATTTTGAAACTGTCCGCACCTCCCCATTTTCGTTTGCTGGAACCAATTCTTGCCGAATTTTACACACCTATTTGAAGATGTTTCGGGACAATCCTCTTGGAAATTTCAAAACTATTATTAGAAAAATGGCAACGCAGCCCGCTATGATGTATTATTTGAACAATCAAGCAAATACTAAAACATCTCCTGATGAGAATTTTGCACGTGAAATAATGGAGCTTTTTACGTTAGGAAAAGACCCATTAAGCCAGTTTACAGAAGTTGATGTAATTCAAGCTGCTAAAGTATTGTCAGGATGGAGAGTTGTCAATTTAAATACTGTTAACCCAATTACCAATTTTGATTCAAGCCTTCATGATACAAGCAACAAACAATTTTCATCATTCTTCAATAATACCATAATCAACAATGCTGGAGCATCAGAATTAGACGCTTTTATTACGATGATTTTCTCGAAATCACAGGTAGTATCAGAATACATTTGCCGTCGTTTATATCGTTATTTTGTTTATTATGATATTGATGCTACGATAGAATCTACTATAATTACGCCACTTGCCCAAACATTTGTAGCTAACAATTGGGAAATAGCACCGGTGTTAAACCAACTTTTTAAAAGTCAACATTTTTTTGACATGGCAAATAGAGGCGTTTATATCAAATCCCCTTTTGACTTGGTAATTGGTAGTTTACGAACTTTTAACCTGAATTATAATGTTGCTAACCCTGCAAATCATGAAGCGCAATATCGAGTTTGGAACTATTACAACAATACTATTTTAAGCGGGTTAGAACAAACGATGGGGAAAATACCGAACGTCTCGGGATGGGTTGCATTTTATCAAAATCCTTCCTTTCATGAATATTGGATAAACTCTAGTACCACCCAAAAAAGATTTGATTTCTTAAATAAAATTTTTAGCGGTTACAATCTTGTTTACAACGGATTAACGACTCGTATCGAAGTTGATTTAATTGCCTTCATTCAACAATTTGACCCTCCAATTTGTTTAAATCCTGATTTATTGGTAGCTGAATGTGTAACGTTTTTATTGCCGATAGACCTCAGCGCTATTCAAAGAAACGAGATAAAAACACAAACTTTGCTCTCTAATCAAACGACAAATAATTATTGGACCTCAGCATGGTCGCTTTATCTTAGTGACACTTCCAATACCACCAACAAAAATAGCGTAAAAACAAGGCTGAAATCCTTACTTGTAACTCTTACCCAACTTGCCGAATACCAACTCATGTAACCTTTTGAAGAAATGAAAAGAAGAAATTTTATAAAAACAAGTGCTTTAGTCACGATCCCATTAGCTTTAAATGGCATTCCGGTTATGGCTTCCTCTTCTATTGAAAGCAATGCGTTAGACATATTGGCAAATGCTGCAGTAAATTGCGGAAAAATATTAGTTATCATTCAAATGAATGGTGGAAACGATGGATTAAATACTGTTTTTCCGTTAGATAAATGGACTAATTTAAACAATGCTCGCGCTAATATTTTAATGAATCAGAACGCCGTTTTGCCATTGGCTAATAACGACACAACTGGGATACATCCCGCCATGAGTGAATTAAAAAATTTACATGATAATGGCAAATTAATGATCATTCAAGGGGTCTCCTATCCCAATCCAAGTTTTAGTCATTTTAGAGCAACTGATATTTGGTTTACCGCTTCTGGCAGTAATCAAACCTTAGATAGTGGCTGGCTTGGTAGATCTCTGGATACAATATACCCTAATTTTCCTAACGATTATCCAACGACAGAAATGCCTGATCCATTAGCGATTCAAATAGGTTCTACATTGCCATTTTCCTTGCAAGGACCCAATATTAATATGGGTTATAATGCCCCAGATCCAAATGCCCTTTTGAATGTAATTAATCAAATTACAGATCCAGCTCCAAATTCTGATTATGGAACTGAGCTCACCTTTTTGCGTTTAATGAAAGACCAGAGTAATGTGTATCGAACAGCAATTCAGAAAGCCTATAACACCGCACAAACACAAACAACTACCTATCCAAGTTTGAATAAATTAGGAGACCAGTTAAAAATTGTTGCCAAGTTAATAAACGGAGGACTGCAAACCCCTATTTACATTGTCAATCACCCTAATACTTCTGACTTGCATAGCGGTCAAGTAAACATTACAGACAAAACACAAGGCGCTCATGCTGCTAATTTAAGTATTTTATCTAAGGCAATAAGTGCCTTTCAACAAGATTTAGAGCTTATGGGAAAATCTAATTTGGTAACCGGAATGACTTTTAGTGAATTTGGTCGCCGAATTAAAAGCAACGGAAGTTTAGGCACCGATCATGGATCTGGAGCACCAGTAATTGTGTTTGGAGCTGCATTGAATACGGGAATTAGTTCTATCAATGCCCAAAATCCTGTTTCTGGAATGATAGGAAGCTCGCCAAACTTACCTTTGAACGCAACCGTGTCTGACCAAGTAGCGATGCAATTCGATTTTAGACAAATTTATTCTTCCATCATGCAAGATTGGTTATGCATGAGTGAATCTCAAACTACAGATGTTTTAGGAGGAACTTTTGCAAAAGTGGCGCTATTCAAAACTAGTACTGTGGGCAACGATTCTTTTGAAAACCATGCCTTTTTCTCCGTTTATCCCAATCCGGTTACGGAGAACACGATTACCATTACCTTTAATGATAGTTTAAATGGGTATGTAAACGCGCGCTTATATTCTATTCAGGGAACACAACTCTTTAACAAAGCCTATAGAGTAAACGGAAATCTTTTAAAGTTTTCTCCTGATACAATTATCACACCTGGAATTTACATTTTAGAAATAGAGTTTAACAACTATAAATTTCACAAAAAGGTCATTGTTTCTAGATAAAAATAAAAAAATGTTTTATTCCCTTTTTATTTCGTGACCCACAAATTCTTCTACAGCCGCAAACATATCATCAACCGAAAGTACTTCTAGATCTGGATGTGATTTTAAGAAATCAGCGTTAAGTTGTATCAGGTTTTCTTCAATTTCATAAAAAGCATCGTTATTCATTGCATCCCGAATTGGATTTACGCCTTCCAATTTCCCTTTGAAGAATTTATCTCGTTTCACAGAGCTCATTAATTTAACTTTCTTGCATTGTTGTTGAAATAATTCCAAATGTTTTTCGGCACCCAGCAAAGTTAAACCTTCTTCAATTAGTTCGTTTAATTCCGTATCCCATCTAGAATTGTAAACAAATTGTGCAAAATTACCTTCGGTATATTGAGAAGTGTAATAATCCAAATAATAACTCATCAATGCATCTTCGTGAATCAAATCATCATCAATTTTTTCCTCACGCATTAAATTAATCACCGAAATATTTGAGTTTATAATATCTTGTGGGTTTCCGCTAGCGGCAGCGGTTTCTGAAATTATGATTCGACCGAATTCCATTTTAGTTTAATTTAGGGTATTTGGGCAAATTTCGTGTAAAATATTGAGGGATAAAAATGTTTTTAAACACCGATTTTAGAGATTAGGAAGATTATTCGAATCATCACTACTTTTTTTCTGATTCATTCTTGTAACCAAAGTTTTCAAACGCAATGCTTTTTCTTTTTTCTCGTCTTGCAGTTTAGCCTTTTTACGATTGACCAATTTGGTGTGCAACGCCTTGTTTTTGGTGTTTTTTTCAGGTCCTTTGGGCATAATTAAAATTTTGATACATTTTGTTTACAAATTTAATGAAACTCATCATTGTATTGAGTACATAAAGATTGATTGTCAATTTCTTTTATTTAAAATGCATTAGTTTATTACGGTATTAATGCGCTAAAAAAATGGTGATAGAGATTTAATGTTTGTTTTTATTTCGAAGTATTCCACCACTAGCGTCTTTTGTGTACTGAATAAACATAAAAGCCTCGCTGTCTATCTCGGTAATTTTCTCTTTAATTCGGAGTATTTCCAAGCGAGTAACTATAGTAACAATAATATCACAATCTTGTTTTTGATCGAAACTATCAGGCAAAAAACCGCGCTCGCCTTTTATTATGGTAATTCCTTTGCGAAATTTATTCGAAATTAAAAATTTGATTTCTTCACTCTTTGCGGAGATTATATGCAGTGATGTGTAATGTTCAAATCCATTTGTAACATAATCAAGTGCTTTAACAGCCGAGAAGTAAGTTACAATGGAATACAAAGCAGTACTTATACCAAAAAACCAAGCAGCAGCTAAAAAAACGGCACTGTTAATACCAAAAATTACTTCTGATACATTTAAACCAATTTTTCGCGTGGTTAATAAAGCGAGAATTTCTATCCCATCTGCAACAGAACCACTGCGAATGCAAAGTCCCATTCCAACACCGATTAAACAGCCTCCAAATAACGCGATCAAAAGACGATCTGAAGTCACAGCATCAACTTGAATGAAAGTCATGCTTGCGGCAATTAAAATAAAAGTGAATAAGCTTTGTACAGCAAAGGTATTACCTAAAATTTTTTTTCCGATGTATAAAAAAGGAATGTTAAGTACTAGTACTAAAATCCCAAAAGGAATGTGCGAGATTTCATGAAGTAAAATGGAAATACCAGTCACACCGCCATCTAAAAATTTATTAGGCATCATAAACCCTTTTAAAGCTAGAGTTATAAAAGCAACACCAACTAGGTTCAAAGTAATGTTTTTAGGCTGAAAGATTTCTTTCCAGTTAACACTTTTCAAATGTCTCATAATTGCATTTTATTTTACATTAAAAGTTTTACAAACCTTGACCACAAATGAAATTTGAGTCAAAATAAAGAAATATAAGTTCGTTTTTTTGGCTAAATTCTGATTTTTTATACTTTTTCACATTTAAATTTTCAAAATTACAGTGTCATTAAAACATTATTATTAACTTTGAGTACCTCAGATGCAATATACTAAAAATCAAATTGTTACACAACTATAATTATATTGAAACACTCACTTTAAACTTTAAAAAAAATAGATTATGAAAAAAAATGTGCAGATAGTGCTAACTGTTGATGCAGAAAAGCTTTATCATATGAAAAATTACAATCAAGATGATATTGATTCTTATTGTACAATGACAGACGACAATGATGGTAAAACAGATAATGGAAAGGTTCAAGATTTTCTATCCAATGTTTATCTATCAAAAAGCGTGGAATGGGTTGGGGCATCTTCAAACAAAGATTACGATGTTGCGATAGATCGAATTGTTTACGATTTTGACCTCAATGATCCTGCAGACATCTACTTTTTAGAAGACGATGAAAAAATTTATGGCACCGGAGGGAACCACAGTAAAGTGGTAGCAACTGTTAAAGATCAACAAGAAATCGTCGATACACAAAATATTTACAAAATTAACTTTAGCATTTATCATAAAAAAGAGCGGAAAGAATTCTTGGTAGACCCTAAACTTAAGGCAAATACTTAATGAATAAAAAAAGGCAACTTTTAATCCTGATTAAACATTCCTTTTTGGCAATCTTATGTATGCAATTTTATCAAAGCAATGCTCAGAATCAACAGGTCGCCGATAGTCTAAAAATCATTTACGAAGCGAACAATTTTTCTGGTACAGAAAAAATGGAAGTGCTTAGGAACCTATCGTTTAATGAAATAAACGATATAAAGTTGTCATTGAATTATGCTAATGAGCTAATCAAATTATCAAAAAAAGATAAAAATTATATTTATTTACATAGAGGATACCTTCAGCAAGGTAATGCTTTCAGACTATTGGGTGATTTAAATAAAGCTTTAGATGCCTTTTTTAAAAGTAATGCTGCAGCAGTTAAAATAGATTTCGATGCCGGACAAGGATCTGCTACTATGTCCATTGCTGATGTGTACTCTGACATCGGTAATCCAATTAATGCTCGAATTTACTACGAAAAGGCAATCACAATCCTACGTAGAACTGCCGACACAATTTCGTTGGCCACAGCATTATTAAATGCAGGAGAAGAATACGCTAATAGTCGTAATTTCAAAAATGCGCTGGCCTATTATAGGGAATCTGGAGTTTTATTCGAAAAAGTAAATTACGAAATAGGCACTGCCTATAATATAGGAAACATCGGGATGCTTTATGCAGAAACTGGCGAGGATGAAAAAGCAATGATTTATATTAATAACGCTATTAACATTCTAGAAAAAAATAAAGACTATTATGCTATTTCAGACTACCTTACCTACATGTCTGATATCTATACTAATCGAAATAACACGAAAAAAGCACTAAAATATGCAAGTCAAAGCTTAAAATTGGCTATCAAACATGGACTCAAAAAACAAATAAGTATTTCAAATGAAAAGTTAGCAGAGCTATATCAAAAATCTGGAAATTATGAAAAGGCTTTACAATTTTATAAAAAACATATTATTTATAAAGACAGTTTAAAAAGTATAGAAATTGTTCAAAAAATAGCAGACACTAGAACAAATTATGAAATTTCACAAAAGCAAATAGAAGTAAACCTACTTAATCAGCAAAAAACAAATCAAAAAATCATTATAATTTCATCATTGATTTTTCTTTTTTTAACGCTATTACTTGTTATTGGCCTATACAGACGCTATGTTTTTATTAACAAAACAAATAAAATAATTGAAAAAGAAAAAAACCTTTCTAACAGCTTGTTGCTTAATATTCTCCCTGCGGAAACTGCGGTAGAACTTAAAGAAAACGGAAAAGTTTTAGCTAAAAAATATGAATTAGTTACCGTTTTGTTTACTGACTTTGAAGGTTTTACAAATTATTCTGAAAATTTGTCTCCAGAACAATTGGTAGAAAGCATAGATTATTATTTTTCAAAATTTGATGAGATAATTGAAAAATATGATTTAGAAAAAATTAAAACTATTGGCGACTCTTACATGTGTGCTGGCGGAATTCCTTTCAAAACTGAAGATCATGCTTATCAAATAATCCTGGCGGCCGTAGAAATTATCGATTTTGTCGAAAAATCAAAAAGTAGGTTACTTGACAATCAAATTAACTTTAAGATTAGAATAGGAGTAAATTCTGGCTCTATAGTCGCAGGGATAGTAGGTACAAAAAAGTTTGCTTACGATATTTGGGGCGACACTGTTAATATAGCCTCCCGAATGGAATCGAATTCTGAAACAGGAAAAATAAACATTTCTGAAAATACATATCAATTAGTAAAAAACCAATTTTCTTGCACATATCGCGGTGAAATCGAAGTAAAAAATAAAGGAATGATGAAAATGTATTTTGTTGAAAACCTAATGTAATGGCAAGGTAAGAATTCTCAATTCTAAAATTATTAATAAATTTAAAACTTACTGAACAGATCATTGAGAATAAAAAAAGTAAAAGCACATTTCCCAAATTTTATAATCCGTTTTATTTCGAATTAAATGATCACACTGTTTGCACAGTAGAGTATTACCGCGAAGATTTTATTTTTTAAACTAAATATTATGAAATTACGTGTTTTTATCCCGTTTTTACTAACATCATTTATCACTTTTTCGCAACATGAACAAAAAGAGATGATTAATCTTTTTGATAGCATTCAGGCTATTGAACCCTATGAGCAGCTCTACTCTAAAATCAATAAGCTATCATCCGAAAAGAAAAATCAGCAAAATGAATTACATCAATTACTTGAAAATTACCAAACACTTAAAGAATTTTTTTTTCGCCAAGTCCTATACAGAAAAGTATTTGATCAGTTAGAGTTAGGAATTATCCCTGATTCTTTAGAAATAGAAACCTATTTGAACTCCGCAAAAAATGAGAGTTGGATAGATTATCATTGGACACTTTTTGAAATACCAAAATTAAATAGTAAAGCTCCAATTATTATTTTTGTTGATTCTAATAGCGATACTATCTTGAAAGAATATTCAATATTTAAAGGATATCCTTTTACTGATTTTGGATTAGCTTTTTACAAAGAAGATACATTACTGCTCAAACAGTATCCCAAAGTAGCAGCAAGGATAAAAACAGGAAAAATTGTTTTTAGCATGCAGTCATTTGCATCACCAATTCATCTAAAAATGCAAATTATGATGCTAGAATTTCCTTCGAAATTATTTACAAATACTAACAAATCGATCACTAGTAAAAATATGTTAGCAGATAATTTACTTTCTTGGATCTCTGATCAAGCTGCTCTTGTGATCAAACGTTATTATCCAAAAGGAGATATAGTTGCTAATTATTTAAAACTTGAAAAAGAAAAACTCGCTAATGCATCAATTGATAAAAAAATTGATTTGCGAATAAAATTCATCGAATTCCTTAAAATAAAATACCCAGAATTATGGAAATAAAATCATTACACAGCTATATTATTATTTTGTTATTGATTTTGAGTTCAGTTGTTTTATATGCTCAAAAAGAAAAAACTACTAATGATTTAGTTAATGAATTTAGTGCCTCGCTGGATTCTTTATCAAAAAATGAAGCCCATAACACGAAATTAGTTCAAGATGACCAACAGAAATTTACTTTAGGCAATAATGCTTACGACTCCCTACAACTTGACAGGCAATTAAAACAATTTGATTTTACAGCAATGCATCAAAACCGTTGTTTTACATGGCAATTTTACAGTAGTATTTTTATTTTTATAATAGTAATGTTTATTGTAGGAATGGGTCTTGTGCTTTCCTACAAACAGTTTCAACTCTTGGAAATTCAGGTAAAAGCTAATGTTTTAAAACCAAAATCAGAGATAACTACAATAGAAGCTGAAAACACTAATATTGAGATTTCACAAACTGGTCTTAAAATAAATACGGGTGTAATAGGACTTGCCATATTGTTTCTTTCGCTGGCCTTTTTCTTTCTTTATTTAAAATATGTATATCAAATTGAAGTAATGGCAACCACCAAATAGGATTTTTACTTTTTTGTGTTTAAGGAAATTTTAGTTTGCATGGTCTCCTTTAAATTTCTTAATATTTTAATTAGAATCTGTTTAAAACGCTTACAGGTCTAAATTGCTTTTAAAAACTACTATCGACAAATTCTTGCCTTTTTATGTTTTTCACTAAAGTAAAAAGTTAAACCACCAGCAAAATATAAAATCACATCAATCCAGTCTGCAGTATATCTTGGATTAACTGTAGGAAGGTAATATTCAAAATAAATAGAATAATAACTTGCTAAAAAAATTACGAAACCTACTGGGAACTTAAAATATTTATCTTTTTTGAGTCGCTTTATTATAAATTCCATAGCAGCAAGCAACAGCGGCAGACATAACAAATCATTAACATAGTTATTGATTACAGCTGGTAATGGAAAGTGTAATCGCTGCATTATGTAAATTAACAGCGCTATTCCAAACATTCCTATATAAATTGATTTTCTAAACATATAATATTCCCGCTGTCCAAGCCGAAACTGCTGTTATAATTGCTCCGATACTCCATGACGAAGTCAATGTTTGAATTACTTTATTTATCGAAATTATCGTTCTATTTGCGTTTCTTTCTAAATCACTTTTGCTCTGATTTTGTATTTTCATATTCCTTAATTTACTTGATTTATCCAGCTGCGGCTGCGGTAACAGCAGCGATAATTCCCCCAATAATTACAGCAAAAAACAACCAAACGGCATAACCTGCTTTAAAAAAAAATCGAATTATAACGTTCGAGTGTTTTAGTCCATTTTTTAAAAAGACTTCAGCTTTATTAGGTTCATTGCTTCTTTCTTGTTCTATTTTTTGCTGAATTTTATTTTCACTTTCAATTCGACGCTTTAATGCAATATCTAGTAACGCATTACAATTGCTACAATATTCGTTGTTGTAATTTACAGTGCCACATTCTGAACATTTTATATACGATTTACTCATTGAAGTTTTACTCTTAATTATCTTTTAAAGTAATTTGTCTTACAGGTAGATTACTTAAAACAAAAAAATTTAAATTGGGGCTATACAAAGACTAACAGGCAGTTTTGTAGATTTAATTATTTAAATTCAAAGTTACGGAAATTATCTGTTTTTAAGGGTGAGATTCCTTTGGAATGACAAAGTAAAAGACAAACTATAACTTGGTTTCTCATTAGTCTAGTTTGTCACGCTGGAAGCGTCTCAATTCTTGTTACTAACTCAATAGTGTTGAGATTCCTTCGGAATGACAAAGTAAAAGCAAACTATAACTTGATTTCTCATCAGTTTAGTTTGTCACGCTGGAAGCGTCTCAATTTTTGATACTAACTCAATAGTGTTGAGATTCCTTCGGAATGACAAAAGGATGAAATAATTTTATTACTATAGTTTTCCAGTTTAGTTTGTCACGCTGGAAGCGTCTCAATCGTTGATCTAAATCAATAGCGTTGAGATTCCTTCGGAATGACAAAAGGATGAAATAATTTTATTACTATAGTTTTCCAGTTTAGTTTGTCACGCTGGAAGCGTCTCAATTTTTGATGCTAACTCAATAGCGTTGAGATTCCTTCGAAATAACAAAGTAAAAGCAAACTATAACTTGGTTTCTCATCAGTTTAGTTTGTCACGCTGGAAGCGTCTCAATTTTTATACTAACTCAATAGTGTTGAGATTCCTTCGGAATGACAAAGTAAAAGCAAACTATAACTTGGTTTCTCATCAGTTTAGTTTGTCACGCTGGAAGCGTCTCACCCTTTGATACTAACTCAATAGTGTTGAGATTCCTTCGGAATGACAAAAGGATGAAATAATTTTATTACTATAGTTTTCCAGTTTAGTTTGTCACGCTGGAAGCGTCTCACCCTTTGATACTAACTCAATAGTGTTGAGATTCCTTCGGAATGACAAAGTAAAAGACATAGCGTTGAGCTTCCTTCGGAATGACAAATAGGATGAAAATCCCAAATGCCTAGCCGCGATAGCAGTGGAAATCCTTTTCTTTTTTTCTTTAAAAAAGAAAAGATTGTAACGGATAGCGGGAAATAGCTCAAAATAAAAATTCTATTTCTTATTTTTGCACCTCGTTTTGAATTAATTTCAAAACCCAAAAATAATTTTATGACAAACAATCCAAAAAGATATACCATTACAGCGGCATTGCCTTATACTAACGGACCTATTCACATTGGCCATTTGGCGGGTGTTTACGTGCCTTCCGATATTTATTCCCGTTACTTGCGTTTGCAAGGTAGAGATGTTTTGTTTGTTTGCGGAAGCGATGAACACGGTGTTGCCATATCAATGAAAGCCAAAAAAGAAGGCATTACACCACAGCAAGTTATCGATAAATACGATGGAATTATACGGAAATCGTTCTCTGATTTTGGAATCTCATTTGATAATTATTCTAGAACTTCGGCCAAAATTCACCACGATACGGCTTCGGAGTTTTTTAGAACTTTATATGAGAAAGGTGATTTTATTGAACAAGTAACGGAGCAATTATATGATGCAAAAGCAGATCAATTCTTAGCAGATCGTTTTGTAATAGGTACTTGCCCAAAATGCGGTAACGAGGAAGCTTATGGAGATCAATGCGAAAAATGTGGATCGACTTTGAATGCTACTGATTTAATCAACCCAAAATCTACAATTACTGGAGAGACACCAATTATGAAATCAACGAAACACTGGTTTTTGCCTTTGGATCGTTACGAAGATTTCTTGAAAGAATGGATTCTTGTAGGTCATAAAAATGACTGGAAACCTAATGTTTACGGTCAAGTAAAATCGTGGATTGATGGCGGATTAGAACCTCGTGCCGTAACGCGTGACTTGGATTGGGGAATTGATGTCCCAGTCGAAGGCGCCGAAGGGAAGAAATTATATGTTTGGTTTGATGCGCCAATTGGTTACATCTCCTCTACTAAAGAATGGGCTTTGCGCGAAGGAAAAGATTGGGAACCGTACTGGAAAGATCAAGACACGAAGCTGGTTCACTTTATAGGAAAAGATAATATCGTTTTTCACTGTGTCATTTTCCCAGCAATGCTAAAAGCCGAAGGAAGTTATATTTTACCAGATAATGTTCCCGCAAATGAGTTCTTAAACTTAGAGGGAAACAAATTATCTACGTCTAAAAACTGGGCGGTTTGGTTGCATGAATATTTAGAAGATTTTCCAAATCAGCAAGATGTTTTGCGTTATGCATTGACATCAAACGCGCCAGAAACTAAGGATAATGACTTTACTTGGAAAGATTTTCAAGCAAGAAATAACAATGAATTGGTGGCGATTTATGGTAACTTCATTAACCGTGTGGTGGTATTGACTAACAAATATTACAGTGGAGTTGTTCCTGCGCCACAAGAGTTATCTGAGGTTGATCAAGCGACTGTAACCGAATTGAAAGCGTATCCAGCGGTGATTTCGAGTTCGCTTGAACGCTACAGATTTAGAGAAGCATTAGGAGAACTAATGAATGTGGCTCGTCTTGGAAACAAATATTTAGCTGATGAAGAGCCATGGAAAGTGATTAAAGACAATCCAGAACGTGTGCAAACACAAATGTACGTTGCACTTCAAATTGCAGCAGCTTTGAGTTCGCTTTGTGAACCGTTTTTGCCTTTTACAGCTATCAAATTATCTCGAATTTTAAAAATAGCATCTCCATTGTCTTGGGCTACCATTTCAGAATCTTCAGATTTGATTCCGGCTGGACACCAAATAGGAGATCCCGATGTTTCGGGAGAATTACTTTTTGCTAAAATTGAAGACGAAGAAATTCAAAAACAAATAGATAAGTTAGAGGCCACCAAAACAGCTAATAAGGCAGAAAACAAAGTAGTAGAGTCTCAAAAAGAAGCGATTCAATTTGATGATTTTGCTAAAATGGATTTGCGTGTGGGGACAATCCTTGAGGCATCAAAAATGCCGAAAGCCAACAAGCTTTTGATTCTAAAAGTAGATACGGGAATTGACGTTCGCACGATTGTGTCGGGAATTGCAGAGAGCTTTAAACCAGAAGATATTATTGGAAAAAAAGTGACTGTGTTAGTGAATTTGGCACCAAGAAACCTTCGTGGAGTGGAAAGTCAAGGAATGATTTTGATGACAACAAATGCAGAAGGAAAATTGGTGTTTGTAAATCCAGACGCTGAAGCTGCGAATGGAGAGACTATAAATTAAAGATTTTTATATTATATTCGGTAGAGACGTTGCAATGCAACGTCTCTTTTGTTTTGATTAAAAATCAGACATGGCAAATTCAACATCTATATTTTACAATGCAAAGGTGTTTTATAAAAAAAGATATGAAAATTTCTTATATTCGTATGTGTAAAAACACGGCAGACGTTGCAATGCAACGTCTTTACATTAATTACCAACATGATTAAAAAACAGACGTTGCAATGCAACGTCTCTACATTAATAACCAACATAATATGATTAACAAATTCCAAAACAAATATCGTGTTTCTTCTAGCCGGTTAAAAAATTGGGATTATGGGAAAAACGGCGCTTATTTTATAACAGTATGTACTAAAAACCGTGAACATTTTTTTGGTGAAATTGTGTCGATAAATAATGAAAATGAAATGCAACTTAATGAAATTGGTGTCTTAGCCAATCAATTTTGGTCAGAAATTCCGAAACATTTTCCATTTGTTGAACTAGGAAATTGTCAGGTAATGCCTAATCATGTTCACGGAATATTGATTATTGACAAAAAAAATATTGTTGATAATATTGTTGTAGATATTGTTGCAGATATTGTCGTAGAGACGTTGCAATGCAACGTCTCTACTGAAAACGGGATTAAAAACGACAAAATGTCAAAAATTTCACCAAAACGCGGAACAATTTCTACCATCCTACGTTCCTATAAATCAGTGGTAACAAAAAACAGTCATTACTTGAACACAAATTTTGAATGGCAAGAACGATTTCACGATAATATAATTCGCGATTCGGCTTCGTTTGAAAGAATTCAAAATTATATAGAAAACAATGTAGCCAGATGGAAAGAGGACAAATTTTACAATTAAATAATAAAAAAACAAAGCTATCTGAAAATGAAAATTGTTTATAACCAACATCAACAATGATTAACACAAAACCCAGATTAGCTCTAGCATTCGGGATCCTCTGCATTTCTATTTTCCCAATATTGGTTAAACTGAATCTAACTGGTGGCTTAATCTCGGCGTTTTATAGAATGGCAATTGCGGTAGCGTTGCTTTTACCCTATGTTTTAATTACCAAAAAATTTAAATTACCGAAAACCAATGTTTTACTTTTAGCTGTTCTTTGCGGTATTTTGTTTTCATCAGATGTTGCAGTTTGGAACATCGCGATTCAAACTTCAAGTGCGACACAAGCTTCTTTACTTACTAATTTATCGCCTTTATGGGTTGGCATTATTTCTTTTGTTTTTCTCAAGAATAAACCAGCCACCAATTTTTGGATCGGAACCGTTGTCGCATTGTTTGGAATGGCAATGCTGGTGGGTTTTAAGTTTTTTCTCGAATTAAATTTTGATACCGCTTTTCTTTTGGCAGTATTGTCTGGAATATTTTACTCGATTTATTTACTAGTTAGTAAAAAAGCACTTTCTCATATTGATGTGCTTTCTTTTATGACCATTAGCTTGCTGGCATCAACTGTCTATTTAGGAATAATTTGTATAGTAGTACACGAGCCTTTCTTTGGTTTCTCAAATATGGGCTGGTTTGTTTTATTGATTCAAGCTGTTGTATGTCAATTAGCGGCTTGGCTCTCCATCAGTTATGCTACCCAACACATGAAACCTACTCGGGTTTCGCTTAGTTTATTGGCGCAAGCTATATTAACATCAATTCTAGCTTGGCTTTTTTTAAATGAACAAATTACTGTAAATATGATTGTTGGTGGTTTTATTTTACTTTTAGGTATTCGAATTACATTTTACACCAAAACGCTTTCGATAATTAAACTGCGAGTGAAAAATAAATAGGATTCAAATTAAAAAAAATATATGAAAAATCTAAAAGTAATTGCTTTCGATGCTGACGATACCTTATTTATCAATGAAACATACTTTGATGAAACTGAAAAGAAATTCTGTGGTTTAATGGAAGATTATTTATCGCATCAAGGAATTTCAAAAGAACTATTTAAGGTCGAAATAGACAATTTAAAATTATATGGCTACGGAATAAAAGGATATATACTTTCGATGATTGAAGCTGCAATGACCATTTCTAATAACACACTTCCTGTAGAAATTATTGAGAAAATTATTGAATACGGTAAAGAATTGCTGGAAAAACCTATTGTGTTATTAAATGGGGTCGAAGAAACTTTGAAAGCTTTGCATGGAAAATATAAATTAGTGGTTGCCACCAAAGGCGATTTACTAGACCAACGGAGAAAACTTCACAATTCTGGATTGGGTCATTATTTTCACCACATCGAAGTAATGTCAGACAAGCAAGAAATTGATTATTGTGACTTATTACAAAGACTTGAAATCCAACCATCGGAATTTTTTATGATTGGAAACTCTTTAAAATCGGATGTGTTACCAGTTTTGGCTATTGGTGGTTATGCGGTTCACATCCCTTTTCATACTACATGGGCACATGAAAAAATTAATCATAAAGTAATACATAAAAATTTTAGCTCATTTGAAAAGATTATTGATGTTTTAGAAGTGCTAAAAAAGTAATTTTTCGACCTACTCGAGAGTTCGAAATGAATGTTATTTTAACCAAAAGTACATTTTCACTCCAGCAAACGCTAAAAATCTAATTTTATTTGAAAAAAAAAATCACAAATATTTTTTATATTTTCTTCTTTTTTGCAAAAATCATGCTCATAATGGCATAAAATAGCAAACCCACAAACATTTTTTGTAAAATAAAAGTTATCTTTTATATAATTAACCGATTGAAATTTCTTATCTAATAATATGTTTTACTTTTGCACAAAATTAAAAATTAGAAAAATGAAAAATTTAATGTGTGCATTAGTTTTAGTAGCGTCTGCTTCAACTGTAAATGCTCAAACTGCAACGGATACGAATTCAGCGGTTAAATATAATAAATGGTCTGTCGAGTTGGCTGGTGGTTTAAATAAACCTATGAGACCGTTGACTGCTGGTTACCGAACTGCAGTTGCAAGTGCTTATGTAGCTGATCTTGGAGTTAGATACATGTTTAATAACAAATTTGGTTTAAAAGCTGATTTTGGATACAATAGCTTCAAAGAAGGAGAAAACTCAGTAGGATTTGACTCAAAATATTACAGAGCAAATTTACAAGCAGTTGCTAACTTAGGAAGAATAATGAGTTTTGAAACTTGGACTAACACAATTGGATTATTAGGTCATGCAGGTGTTGGTTTAGGTTTTGGAGAATCTGAAAATGTTACAGGAACAGATAGAATGGGTAACTTTATGGCTGGTTTAACAGGTCAAATCAAATTAACTGATAGAGTTGCTTTAACTGGGGATTTCACAACAATTCTTAATGCTAAACAAAATCGCACTTTTGATGGTGCAAGTGTAGCGGGAACACCAGGATTTGGAGGAGTACTTTTTAATGGTACAGTAGGTTTAACTGTTTACTTAGGTAAAAACGAAAAACATGCTGACTGGGTAGTAGACAACTATAGTGAAATCGACAACTTAAGAAAACGTATTGCCGATATCGAAACTTCAATGTTAGATACTGACAAAGACGGAGTTGCTGATTACCTAGACCAGGAGCCTAACACTATTGGTGGTGTAATGGTTGATTCAAAAGGTAAATCAATTGACATAAATAACAATAACGTTCCTGACGAATTAGAAAGCTATTTGCTTAAAACTTACGGTAACAATACTGATAAATCAGCTATTTTAAATAATAGTACTTTAATCAAAAACTTGATAAACGAAGGGTATGTAAGTACTTATTTTGATTTTAACAAATCTACTCCAACTAACGTATCTACTGAAGGAATCGATTTTATCTTGACTTACTTAAGAAACAATCCAACTGCATCAGTTGATATTATTGGTCATGCTGACGAATTAGGAAGATCAGCTTACAATGATAAATTAGCTAACGCAAGAGCTACTAGCGTAAAAAATACTTTAGTTAAAGCTAATATTGCTGACTCAAGATTGAATATTATTTCTGCAGGTGAAGATACTTCAGTAAATAAAGATTCAGACGTTGCAAGAAAATTAGTTAGAAGAGTTACTTTCATGGTGAAATAATTTTTTAAACAAATAATTTAAAAGCCTTAAAGAATTTTTCTTTAAGGCTTTTTTTATGCCCTATTTTTTCTGCCAAATAAAAATTCTAAAATTCTAAAAAATAAAGCTACTGATTTTATACAATCGAAGTACTTTTGACAAAAATAATTTTACCATCTTGAAAACTATTATAGATTTAGCAAATTGGAATAGAAAAGAACATTTTGAATTTTTTTCCCAATTTGAAGACCCTTTTTTCAGCATTACTTGCACGATAGACATGACACTGGCTTATGAAAAAGCAAAACAGTTAAGCATTCCTTTTTTCATTTATTATTTGCACAAAAGCATCTCAGCAATCAATAATGTAGAAAATTTTAGATATAGAATAGAAGACGGAAAAGTGTATTGCTATGATGAAATTCACGCCTCAGCAACTATTATGAGAGCCGATAAAACCTTTGGATTTTCACTGATGAATTTCATTGAAGATGTTCAAGATTTTAAAATAATGGCTCAGGTGGAAATGGAGAGAATCCAGCAAACACCTGGACTTTTTACTAGGGAATTTCCAAAAAATGTGATTCATTTCTCAGCAGTACCTTGGATTAATTTTACCGCTTTAACTCACTCACGAAGTTTTAGCTTTCCAGATAGCTGTCCTAAAATATCTTTTGGCAAACTTATTTCTGTTGGAACTAAAAAAGAGATTTCAATGACCATCGCTGCTCATCATGGTCTAGTAGATGGCTACCACATGGGCTTATATGTTGATGAATTACAACGACTGCTAAATGAATAAGCTTGCACTTAAAGATGATTTATTTCATTTATTTTTAATTTCTTTAACGTTTCAGTTATCACTTTTAAATTATATTTGAAGTAAAATCATCTCTATGAAAAAGAGTCTCTTGCTGTACTTTCTCCTTTTAAGTTTTCCTTTTTTTTGCCAAATTAAATTGAGTGATGTTCCTTTAGAACTAAAAAAGAAGATGGACTTTCATCAAATGATTACAACTGTAAATCCAACAACTAATGAAATTTATACTTTTGCTGCAGACAAAGAAAAACTTTTTGGAGCAAAATTTAATAGTATCGTTTTCTTTCGAGACAGTTTGACTGTAAAAAGACCTTTTAATTTTCGCTATTTAGTAGGTACAAGTTTTCTTGACAATAATAATCCCGTTGCTTATTTTGCCACCGAAGATCTTAGCAGAGTTATCGCCGTTGAGTATGATTTTACCAGTAGAACAACCCCAATTAAAGATTTAGGTTTAAATCTAAAAGAGGAAAGTATCTTGACAGAGTTTTCTGAAAAAGGGAATTTTTACTTTATTACAAAAGGCAAAAATGAAAATGCATTACAATTAATAAAATTGGAAGGTAATACTTTGCAAAAGACACAACTTGATTTTAAATCATTCTCTTTTGAAATTAATTCAGTCACAAAACCTAGTATTGGGAATATAATAGACGAATTTGGGTTAACAAAAATTGAAAAAAAAGGATTTAATTCCTTTCTCGATGGAAGTCAAAGAGTAAAATATTACGTTGATAATAACAAATTAATTATAACATTTAATCACGCTACAGCAAAAACTTCGGTGTTTGAAATAGATTTAGACACTTTTTCAATAAGGGAAACTGTTATTAACAATAGCAGCTTGGTTAATGTGAAGCAATCTAATTCTTTATTTTTTGAAAATAATTTGGTTACCATATCTTCCAATAGCAGTGCTGTAGAATTACAATTTATCAAGTACGAAGATAAATCCATTGTTAAAAGTTATATAATTGATAGCGCAAAATCTAGTCCTTTCACTACTCCTTTTTACAGCGTTAGCGGTAATAATTCACCTAGAAATATTAAAACAGCAAAGAAATTTATAAATACCATTTTAGATTCTGATTTAGGTATCTCCATTTATAATTTTGACGGAAAGTATGTTGCTTCCTTTGGAGGCTTGCAATATCGAGGCAGTACTAATGATTTATTTTTCGAATTAGGAGCTATTGGAAATTTATATGGTGATAGTTCTGGCAATTACACCATTCAAAATAACTTGGTAGATATAGTATTAGATTCGAATTTTAAACAAATCGAACAAATTAATCAACCGCTATTTATTGACAAGATCGCTCAATTTACATTTGAAAATAAAAATATGAAACTCGAAAATTACTTTGCTTTCAAAAACTTTTACATTTTAAGCTATTATGATACTTTTTCTAAACAAATCGTTTTGAGAAAATTTATAGACGGTTTTGATTATTAATTTATGTTTCCAATAGCATTTCATCCCATTTATCAGCATCCTTTACCAGAAGGACATCGCTTTCCTATGTTGAAGTACGAACTGATACCTCAGCAGTTGATTCATGAAGGAATCGCTAAAGCATCTGATTTTTTTGAGCCTACAGTATGCGATTTAAAACATGTATTAGCAGTTCATAAACAAGAATATGTCGATGATCTACTGAATCTGACATTAAATCCAAAAGCGGCTCGCAAAATAGGATTTCCACTTTCAAAAGAACTTGTACAACGGGAATTGATAATTGCTCAGGGAACAATCACAGGAGCTCAAAAATCGTTTGAAACCAAAGTGTCTTTTAACATTGCCGGTGGAACGCATCATGCTTATTCCACTCATGGAGAAGCTTTTTGTTTATTAAATGATCAGGCCATTGCTGCTCAGTTTTTATTGGATAATAACTTAGCTAGAAAAATCCTAATTGTTGATTTAGATGTACATCAAGGAAATGGAACCGCCGAAATTTTTCAAAACAATCCAAATGTATTTACTTTTTCAACACACGGAAAAACAAACTATCCATTTAGAAAAGAAACCTCTGATTTAGACATTGCTTTTGATGATGGTACAAATGATGATAAATTCCTAAAAACAATTGGAGATATAATTCCGAAATTAATCGAAACGGAAAAACCCGATTTTATCTTTTATTTAGCCGGCGTTGACATTTTAGCGTCTGATAAATTAGGCAAGTTAGGCTGCTCGATAGAAGGCTGTAAAAAAAGAGACGAACTTGTTTTTGAACTTTGTAATAAACATCAAATTCCCGTTCAGGTTTCAATGGGAGGCGGTTATTCTCCAGACATAAAAATTATTCTTGAAGCGCACGCAAATACATTTAGAGTAGCAAAAGATATTTTTTGAAATTAATATAAATTGTCCTATAAAGTTAAAATAGTATCATGCATTTTTTTAAAAAACGATCGAAGTAACCCAAATATTAAACCATTAAGAAAATTAAGATCGTTAAGTCATATTTCAATTAAACAATCTAAATGCTTGAAAAAAAGTAGTGCCAAAAAGGATAATGCAGTTGTTTTTATCATATTAGAAACGAAAGACGAATTTACCTTTTGCTGTAATCATTTATTAGATGACAAACACCTTACTTATTTTAACTAAAAGTCTAAGTTGATGAATGAGAAAACAAATAATTCTTGCAGGTCATATTTATAATTGTACAAATATGTAATGACAAAATACAAATCCAAAAAAAAACACGAACTTCTAAGGTAGAAATTCGTGCTTTTTTATAAAATAATTCTCAAGGCATAAACCTTAAAATACAAATGGTTTTATTGTTTTCCTAACAAAAGAACTTCATTAGCAACCACTTCTGTAATAAAACGTTTTACACCATCTTTGTCATCATAACTACGATGGGTTAACTTACCTTCAATGGCAATTTCTTTTCCTTTAGTTACGTATTTTTCGATAATTTCAGCAGTTTTTCCCCAAGCGGTAACGCGGTGCCATTCGGTTTTTTCTACTTTATCTCCGTTTTCTTTATAGTAAACTTCATTAGTAGCGATGGAGATATTCGCTAATTTTTTTCCACCTTCAAGTGATTTTACTTCTGGATCTTGTCCTACATGTCCGATTAATTGTACTGTGTTTTTCATGGCGTGTAAATTTAAATATTAGTGTTTATAATTTTTGTCAAATCGTTCGTTCGAATCAACAGGGCAAAGATGCGACGACTTCAAAACTCTAATCGGTTGCTAACTAATTACTTTCGGTTGTAACTATTTGTAACCGTTTGTAAATGGATTTAAAATCGCTACATTTGACCAAAATATAATTTATGCAGACCAAAATAAACAAAGTAGAATTACGCAATTTAGAATTTGATGATTACAAAGAATTAAAAAACTCAATGGTGGAGTCCTATCCAGAAATGGTAGGTTCTTACTGGAGGGAACATCATATTGAAAAATTGTTAAGTATTTTTCCAGAAGGACAATTAGTAATATTAGTTGATGGAAAAGTGGTTGGTTCAGCATTGTCATTAATTGTTAATGAAAATTTGGTTGACAAAAACCACAATTATTCTGATATAACGGGAAAATATACGTTTTCAACGCACAACCCAAAAGGTGATGTTTTATATGGCATAGACATATTCATACACCCTAATTATAGAGGACTTCGCCTTGGTAGAAGATTATATGACGCCCGAAAGGAATTGTGCGAACAACTAAATCTAAAAGCAATAGTTTTTGCTGGAAGAATTCCTAATTATGGTCAGCATGCAGCAACACTAACTCCAAAAGTCTACATTGAAAAAGTAAAAAGAAAGGAATTGCACGACTCCGTCCTTTCTTTTCAACTAAGCAATGATTTTCACGTGATTCGAGTGATGAAAAATTATTTAGAAGGTGATACTGACTCCAAGGAATTTGCTGTTTTATTAGAATGGAACAATATTTATTACGACGAAAGTCCAAAATTAATTAACCTAGAAAAAAGTGTAATTAGATTAGGATTAGTTCAATGGCAAATGCGACAATTAAATAATCTCGAAGCTCTTTTTGAACAGTGCGAATTTTTTGTCGATGTAGTTTCTGGATATGGCAGTGATTTTGCATTATTTCCGGAACTTTTTGCGGCTCCGCTGATGGCTGATTACAACCATTTATCAGAAGCAGACGCAATAAGAGAGTTAGCTAAACATTCAGAACCGATACGCAAACGCTTTCAAGAATTAGCAATTTCATATAACATCAATATTATTACCGGAAGCATGCCTTATCTAGAAAAAGGCACTTTGTATAATGTAGGTTTCTTATGCAAGAGAGATGGAACTTCTGAAATGTATTCTAAAATTCACGTAACGCCAAATGAGGTGCAACACTGGGGAATGACAGGAGGTTCAAAAATCAGGACTTTTGATACTGATTGCGGTAAAATAGGGATCATGATTTGTTATGATGTAGAGTTTCCAGAGCTCTCTAGATTAATGGCTGATGAAGGAATGAATATCTTATTTGTCCCATTTTTGACGGATACTCAAAACGCTTATACCAGAGTAAAACATTGCGCACAAGCCAGAGCAATTGAAAATGAATGTTATGTTGCTATTGCAGGTTGCGTGGGGAATCTACCAAAAGTAAATAACATGGATATTCAATACGCACAATCAGCAGTTTTCACACCTTCGGATTTTGCTTTTCCAAGCAACGGAATCAAAGCTGAAGCAACAACTAACACCGAAATGACACTTATAGTTGATGTAGACTTAGATTTATTAAAAGAACTTCACGAGCATGGAAGCGTACGGATTCTAAAAGATCGTAGAAAAGATTTGTACGAAATTAAAAAAATCAATACGTGAGGGTTTGCTTAGAATGCGAGGAAAAAATTGTAGGTCGCGAGGATAAAAAATTCTGTAGTGATGGTTGTCGCAATGCTTACAATAACAAAATAAACAAGGATAGTACTAATTATATGCGCAATATCAACAATAAGTTGCGCAAAAATTACCGTATTCTGTTAGAACTTAATACTGAAGGAAAATCCAAAACGACGCGAGCAAAATTGTTAAGCAAAGGATTTGACTTTGAGTTTTTTACCAATAAACTACATACAAAAACAGGAAATACCTACCATTTTCTCTATGACCAAGGTTATATGATTTTAGAAAATGACTTCCTTATGTTAGTGAAAAAAGATATTTAGCAATCCCCAAATTATGTAAATCCAATGAAAAAAGATTATTCATCTATTCCTTCGACATTAATTTTACTTTTAATCCTAGGTTTAATTTTCTTCACCATGATGCCACAATGGACCTCTACTGATGAAAGTACACTAACTGAGTTTTCAACAAAAAGAGCCCTAAATCAAGTAGCCGAAATTTCAAAAGAACCCCATTATGTAGGGTCACAAAATCATCAAGTAGTGGCTACTTATCTTCAAAAAGAGCTCACACGATTAGGCCTAGAAACTTCATTGCAAGAAGGTTATACGTTAAGTGATTGGGGAAATTTAGTAAAATCAAAAAACATTCTAGCTCGTATAAAAGGTACTAATAATTCAAAAGCGCTATTATTGCTCTCTCATTATGACAGTGCGCCACATTCATACTCACCAGGAGCGAGTGATGCAGGATCAGGAGTTGCAACAATTTTAGAAAGTGTTCGCGCTTTTATATATAATAAAAACCCCCATAAAAATGACATAATTATCATGTTTTCCGATGCGGAGGAATTGGGTTTGAACGGCGCAGCGCTATTTGTAACAAAACATCCTTGGGCCAAGGAAGTTGGTTTAGTATTGAATTTTGAAGCGCGCGGTTCCTCTGGACCAAGTTATATGTTGATGGAAACTAATAATGGAAATGCAGGGTTAGTCAAAGAGTTTGCTGCCGCAAAAGCTACTTTTCCAGTATCAAATTCATTGATGTACAGTATTTATAAAATGTTGCCTAATGATACTGACTTAACCGTCTTCAGGGAACAAGGTAATATTCAAGGTTATAATTTTGCCTTTATCGATGATCATTATAATTATCACACCGCTCAAGATGACATTAATCATTTAGACAAAAACACTTTAGCGCATCAAGGATCATACTTAGTGCCTCTTTTAAGTTACTTTTCCAATGCTGATTTAAATGCTACAAAAGCGAACAACGATTATGTCTATTTTACAATTCCATTTACATTTATAAGTTATCCCTTTAGTTGGGTTTTACCTATGACAATTCTCGCTTTAATCCTCTTTCTAATATTAGTTGTTTCGGGAGTTGCCAAACGTGTTTTGTCATTCGATAAGATATTACAGGGATTCATCCCTTTTTTAATTTCCATAATAACTGCTGGATTAATTACTTTTCTTGTTTGGAGAGGATTACTAATTTTATATCCACAATATAATGATTTACTCAACGGTTTTACTTACAATGGTCATTCTTATATCGCTGCATTTGTACTTTTGGCTATTGCGATCAGCTTTGCTACGTACCAGCGTTTCTCTGTTAGAAAGCTAACCCTAAATCATTTTGTTGCCCCTCTATTTATTTGGATTGTTATCAATTACTTTTTGGCGTTGAGTTTGCAAGGGGCTGGATTCCTGATAATCCCTGTTTATTTTGCGCTAATTATTTTTGGAGTTTTTATTATTACTCAAAAATCGTATAAAGCTTTAAATCTTATTCTTAGTGTTCCTGCTTTAATAATCATTGCACCTTTTATCCAGATGTTTCCCGTTGGTTTAGGATTAAAAGTTTTATTTGGAAGCGCAATTCTTACCGTTTTAGCTTTTACTTTGATGCTACCCATTTTTGGGGCTTACGCCAAAAAGGGAGTCTGGGCTTCAGTGTTTTTAATATTTTCACTCGGATTTTTTACAAAAGCGCATTTAGACTCGGGTTATGAATTAGGAAAAGCAAAATCGAATAGTTTATTATACATCTATAATGCTGATACTGACAAAGCCAATTGGGCAACATACGACACTAATTTAGATTCTTGGACAAAAGCCTATCTAGGTGAAAATCCTAAAGAACCAACGCCTTCTAATACACTACCGTTGTTTAGCAAATACAATTCAGGTTTTACATACGTTGTTGAGGCATCTAAAAAAGAAATAGCAAAACCCACTATTGAATTTCTAGAAAATAGAATCGCAGCAAATCAAAGGTATTTGAAGATCAAAATTTCCCCAAATAGAAATGTAAATCGATATGATATTTTTGCCAATGAAAAAATGGCAATTCATGATTTTAGAGCAAATGGCGTAAAAGCTCTAGGTCAAAAAAATGCTTTTTATAAACGCAAAGGGAAAAAAATATTGAGTTATTATGTCGTGGATAATCAACCATTAGAAATGGAATTCCGAGTTAATTCTAGTTCGGTAATAGAAATGGAATTGCTTGAGAGCTCTTTCGATTTAATGACTAATCCCATTTTCAACATGCAAAAAAGAGAAAATTGGATGATGCCAACTCCCTTTGTATTGAACGATGCAGTAGTAATTAGAAAACAAATAAAACCGACGCCAGTTGTTGTTGTAAATACGGTAATTCCAATTGTTACTAAACGCTACTCTAAACCGAAAAAAGCAGTAGTGGTAGATAGCTTGCAGATTAATTAAATATGTCACTACAAATTGTGACCTTTATTTTATTTTACTTCTCAAATTTTACTGTTATTAAGGATTTTTTATAGCTATTGAGAAATCGAATGTCTCTCTGAGCTTGCAGAAGAGATCGTAGTATATTACTGATGACCAAAAGAAGCATTTCGGCAAGCTCAATGTTACAAACTGCACATAATTGCTACAGGAATTAACATCACAATTTAATTTTCATCTCATCAAAAAGATAATCCAGAAACGAGTCAAAAAAAGCGAAAGCAAATCGACCATAATAATCAAAAAATGAAAAAAATTAGCATTCTAGGTTGCGGTTGGTTGGGTTTGCCTTTGGCGAAAGCCTTACTTGAAAATAAGCATCAAATAAATGGATCGACCACAACACACGAGAAACTTATAACTTTAGAAAATGCGGGAATCCAACCGTTTTTGATTGATGTCCCAGTGAATTTAAACGAAGATTCGCTCGACGCCAAAAAGTTTTCAACTACAATGCACCATTTTTTAGCTGGAAGCGAAACCTTAATTATTGATATACCGCCGCAATTACGGGCTTATTCAGACACGTTTGCTGCAAACACATTTGTCAAAAAAATAGCTATCCTGATTCCATTTATAGAGAGATCAACTATTGAAAATGTATTGTTTGTCAGCTCTACCTCAATCTTTGGCGAAGGCCAAAAAACAGTAACAGCCACCTCATTTCCAAGTCCGGATACCGAAAGTGGGAAACAATTGCTTGAATCAGAACAGCTGTTGCAAAGCAATAAAAATTTTAAAACAACCGCTATTCGTTTTGGCGGATTAATTGGCGCAAATCGGCAACCAGCAAAATTTTTAGCTGGCAAAGAAAATTTGGCAAATCCTGACGCGCCCGTAAATTTGATTCATCAACAAGATTGTATTGGCATTATTCTAAAAATTATAGCAACTAATTGTTGGGATGAAACTTTCAACGCAGTTACCTCTTTCCATCCTACTCGTGAACAATATTACACTCAAAAAGCAGCCGAATTAAATTTAGCTTTGCCCAAATTTGATCATTCCAAACCATCTATTGGAAAAATTATCGAGAATGATAAAGTTGTGCAGCTTTTAAAATATACTTTTGCGCAACCAAATTTGTAAAGTGAAAACTAAAATTAAGAATGCTGTTTCGTCTAAAATTAATTTGATTGGTTTACCCATCTTAGCATTGTGCTTTGTTAGTTTTTTTTGGGGAACCACTTGGATCGCCTCTAAAATAGGAGTCAAACACATGCCAGCATTACAACTTGTTGCCATTAGACAATTTATAGGAGGTTTGCTTTACATCTCTTTTTTTTTATTTAAAAAAGCAGCTTGGCCAAAGGGAAAACAGTGGAAATCGATCTTGATTCTTAGCGCTCTAAATTTCGTTTTGAGCAATGCCTTAAGTACTTGGGGAGTAAAGTATATTAGTAGTGGCCTAGGAGCTATCATTGCAGCTTGTGTTCCATTGTGGATCGTTATTATTACTTTTTTTAGAGGTGAGCGTTTATCTAAATTTTCTGTGCTGGGTCTTATAATCAGTTTTGGTGGTGTTTGTATTATTTTTTATGATCATCTGCATGATTTTTTGATTCCTAATTTTAGATTTGGAATTATAATTTCGATAATTTCGACCTTGACTTGGGCTTTCGGCACATTGTATACAAAGAAAAAGGCAGCGACTTTTAATCCCTATTTTAGTTTGGGATTGCAAATGTTTCTATCGAGCATTATCGTTTTTGCGTATATTGGCGCCACTGGAACAGCAGTCAAATTCAGCGAGATTCCGGCAGTATCCTGGTGGTCAATTGCCTATTTAGTTATATTTGGATCAGTACTAACTTTTATAGCTTTTATTTATGCTCTTCAAAACCTTCCTGCTGAAATTAGTACAATCTATTCGTATATAAACCCAATTGTTGCCATTTTATTAGGAGCGTTACTATTTGACGAAACTCTAAATACTGCAATTATACTTGGTGGAACGGTTACTTTATTTGGATTGTACTTGGTGAATTACTCGCTACGAAAATCGCGAAAAAAAAATCCTGAACCTTCTTAAAAAAAAAATCCCATTTGCTCAGGCAAATGGGATTTTTAATTTCTTCTGAAACTATTACCAGATTCTAACTCGTTTTTCTGGAGCAATGTACATTCCGTCATTTGCTTTAATGTCAAAAGCTTGGTAGAAAGTATCTATGTTTTGCAAAGGTACATAAGCACGGTACATTCCAGGAGAATGCGGATCCGTTTTTACTTGGTTTTTCAACGCTTCATCACGCATTTTTGAGCGCCAAATTGTTGACCAAGAAATAAAGAATCGTTGTTCTGGTGTGTAACCATCAATTAATCCTGGGTTTCCATTTTCTTTTAAATAAATTTGTAAACCATCATACGCAGCATTTACACCACCTAAATCGCCTATGTTTTCACCCAAAGTAAATTTACCATCAACAAAAGTTCCTGGCAAAGGTTCCAATGCGCTGTATTGTGCGGCAAGTGCTCCTGTTAAAGCTGAAAATTGTTTTAAATCCTCAGCTGTCCACCAGTCCACCAGATTTCCATCAGCATTGTAACGCGATCCTGAATCATCAAAACCATGTGAAATTTCATGACCAATAACGCCTCCTATTCCACCATAATTTACCGCTTCATCAGCTTGGTAATTGTAAAAAGGCGGTTGCAAGATTGCTGCTGGAAATACGATTTCATTATTAGATGGATTGTAATACGCATTAACTGTTTGCGGCGACATTCCCCATTTGTCCTTATCTACTGGTTTATTCAACTCAGCGATATTTTCATCAAAACGCCATTGCGCCATATTTTTAGCATTCTCAAAATAAGTTCCACCTTCTGCTGGACTTTTAACAGTCAAAGCTGAATAATCTTTCCATTTGTCAGGATAACCTATTTTTATTCTTGATTTATGCAGTTTAGCAAGCGCACTGACTTTAGTTTCTGCTGACATCCAGGACAAGTTGTTAATTCTGTTTTCGAAAGCTGTAAAAATATTTTTGATCATTTTCTCCGCTTTCACTTTGGCTTCAGCCGGAAATTTTTTCTCTACATATAATTTTCCTAAAGCTTCGCCTAAAGTGCCGTTGATAGTTTGAAGTGCATTTTCATCACGTGGTCTTGGCTTGACAGCACCTGTTAATGTTTTTCCGTAAAAGTCGAAATTTGCATTTTCAATGGTTGTAGACAACTGACTTGAAGCTCTATTTAATAAACTCCATCGCATGTACGCTTTCCAATCGGCTACTTTATTTTCTTTAAAAATAGTTTCTAAAGCAGTCATGTATTTTGGTTGAGAAACAATTACGGTATCTGCTTTTGCCAATCCAATTTTAGTAAAATAAGTATCCCAATTGATTGATGGCGTCAATTTGCTTAACTCAGCCAGAGTCATCGGATTGTAGGATTTACGACGATCTCTACGCTCTACTCTATCCAATCTTGGTTTAGACATTTCAATCTCAAGCGCAAGAATTTTTTCAGCATTAGTTTTGGCAACCGCTGGCGAATCTCCTAGAAATTGCAACATCTTAGCAACATGTAACACATATTTAGCACGCTTCTCTTTAGAATCGGCATCATCAGAAACATAATAATCTCTGTCTGGAAGTCCAACACTGCCTGGCCCTAGATTAATAACATTACGACTACTGTTTTTAGCATCGGTTCCTACGCCAGCGCCAAAAAATCCGATACCACCAAGAGGTTCCATTTCGATAAGTAATGCTTGTAAATCTTTAGTAGTTTTAACTGCATTAATTTTAGCTAAATAAGGTTTTAATGGAGCGATTCCCGCTTTATTTCTTCCCACAGTGTCCAAGATTGTTTGGTATAAGTTTACCGCTTTCCCTTGATCAGTGTTAGATTTGTAACTTGGATTTGTAGTTGCCTCTTTTAAAATTGCCAATGCATCAGCATCGGTTCTTTTGCGCAATTCATCAAAACTTCCCCAGCGAGTTCTATCATTTGGAATTTCAGTATTGTCCAACCAAGTGCCATTTACATATCTAAAGAAATCGTTACTTGGTTTCACTTTCTTATCCATGTAATTTACATTAATTCCTGGTTCCTTAGTAGCAGGAGCATTTTGGGCTTGACCCAAAGCAAAACCCATAATTGCAGGAATGACAAAAAGCAATTGCTTATTTTTCATTTTTTTGATTTTTATTAATGATTCAGTTATAATTACAAAGCTATCAATAAAACTTTTAATTTTTTGTTAAAAATTGCATACCAAAAATTTAGTAAAACAGTACAATTGATTTTCTGGCTGACGAAGTAAATTTATTTCCTTAAAATCATTTAAATATTTACCAAATGATAAATTATAAAGTGACAATCAACACGGACTAAGATTCTGTTAATAAAAATTAAAAACAAATCATGTTGTTGTACTTTTGCATAAAAATAGCATTATGTCACGATTTTTAAAAAAATATGGCCTCTTTTTAGGGATTTTCGTTGTTTTCTCCATTGTTGTATTATCCTTATTTTATTCGGCTCTTAAGCCAAAAAAAACATTGCCAATTTACAATCCTGCTGATGTAAATCCAGAATTAGTAGACAGTACAATTCAGTACAAAAGCAAGTATCATACAATTGCTGATTTTTCATTTACCAATCAAAATGGGAAAACGATAACCCAAAAAGATTATGAAGGTAAAATTTATGTTGCTGACTTTTTCTTTACGACTTGCGCTACCATTTGTCCAAAAATGACCACCAATCTCTCTGAAATTCAAACGGCTTTTGCTAATAATCCAAAAGTAAAATTGCTTTCACATACTGTTTTCCCAGAAACGGATAACGTTGCTGTGTTGAAGGCTTACGCCAAAAAACACAATGTTGATGACTCCCAATGGAATTTAGTAACCGGCGATAAAAAGGAAATTTATGCGATGGCGAGAAAATCATATTTGGCTGTAAAAATGGGAAAACCAGAAGAATTATATGATATGGTTCACACTGAAAATTTTGTTTTGGTCGATACCAAAAAAAGAGTTCGCGGTTTTTATGACGGCACTAACAAAGAGGATATGAAGCGATTAATTGAGGATATAACTTTTTTAAGTAATCAGTGAAAATAATGGCTCTTCGACTAAATTAATTCAAAGCTAAATTACCTTTTTGTAGACTAAAAGTAAAACGAAGATTAGGACTTATTCTAGAGGATAATTTGTAATGATTTCTAATTTACTTCTATTTTGTTTCTAGTCTTTTTAGACTTTCAAACTAATCATTATAGATCTCAACTTTTGAGTTTTAAATTAAATGGCTTTACTTTCAAAAATTGTAATTTATTATTCTTCGTACAAAAATTACACCCTATCGAACTCTTTGTTTCGATACCAATTTACCGTTATTGCAATTGTCAGAAATCTATTTTATAGATCATGACTACTTTCGCTTGTGACTTGATTTAGTAGAACTAATCATAAGTTTAAAAACTCCACACTACTAGGCACAACTGTTACTACTAAGCGTTAACAAAATATATTACAATTACGATTAGTAGTAAATAATAGTACCAAAATATTGAAAATATAAACTCTTGCAGCTACGATAATTATTTTCAAAATAAAAGTCCTGTTGATGATTTGTAAAGAATTATTTATATATTTGATTTTAGAATTAAGTCTGATTTTATCAGCCTTATCCACCCGAATCAAGGTAGATAAGTCTGATTTTATCAGACATATATACTAGTTACAAGCAAGTGCAGGACGACCGACAACCGACAGACAAACCGACAAGAAACAGAAATTAAAATTGTAATTTTACGACCTTAACGAACAGACATAATATTGATGGCAAAATCTCTTAACAACAATCTTAAAAAGGCGAAAGCAGGTAAAAATGACGAGTTTTATACCGAGCTGACTGACATTGAAAAAGAGCTTCGACATTACAAAGACTATTTTAAAGGGAAGACTGTTTTTTGCAATTGTGACGACCCAAGAATTAGTAATTTCTTTCACTACTTCTCTCACAAATTTGAAGATTTAGAACTTAAACGACTAATAACGACTTGCTATAAAAACCAAGAAAGAGATTTATTCAGCAAACACAAATCTGAAAGTGCGATTTGGCTTGAATACAATGGCGATAAAAATGGCGACAGAGTTCCAAATCCCGAAGAAATTGGAATACACGAATTAAAAGGCGATGGAGATTTTAGAAGTCAAGAAAGTATCGACTTGCTAATGCAAGCCGATATTATTGTTACTAATCCGCCTTTTTCATTGTTTCGCGAATATGTGGCTCAACTTATTGAACATGACAAAAAATTTCTAATCATTGGCAATCAAAACAACTTAACCTACAAAGAAATTTTTAAACTTGTAAAAGAGAATAAAATTTGGACGGGCGTTGATAATGGCGGAACAAAATGGTTTAAAGTGCCTGACCATTACGAAATAGAAACCGAAACACGAATTAAAATTGTAAACGGGCAAAAGTATTTCAGTATGGGTAGTGTTTATTGGTTTACCAATTTAGATACTCGTAAACGGCACGAAGATATTATTCTTTACAAAACCTATTACGGAAACGAAATTGAATATCCCACTTATGACAACTACGAAGCAATTAACGTAAATAAAGTAGCAGACATTCCAATGGATTTTGCTGGTGTTATGGGAGTTCCAATTACGCTTATTGACAAATACAACCCTGAACAATTTGAAATTATAAGTTCTAATGATGTTAGGAAAAATGAAAATATTCCAATCAAAGAACACGGTTTAATAAAAGATAAAGAAGGTGCAATAAATGGTAAACCTACATATGTCAGAGTTTTAATAAAGAATAGAAAACTATGAAAATTGAACTTAAAGAAATAAAAATTAAAGAAGTTGCCAACGGCTACTTTAACGACAACGAAGAAGGCGTTGTTGGTTTTGGTGGCAACCTAAACATACGACCAAAATATCAGCGTGAATTTGTTTACAAAGACAAACAACGTGATGCTGTAATTGAAACTGTTCAAAAAAATTTTCCATTAAACGTAATGTATTGGGTAAAAAACGAAGATGACACTTACGAAGTTTTGGACGGACAACAAAGAACAATTAGCATTTGCGAATATGTAACGGGTAGTTATTCTTTAAACTCTATGTATTTCAACAACCTTACAGACGTTGAACAAAACCAAATTTTGGATTACAAACTTATGGTTTACTTCTGCGAAGGCAACGACAAAGAAAAATTAGATTGGTTCAAAACCATAAACATTGCAGGAGAAAAACTAACTCAACAGGAATTACGAAACGCAATTTATACAGGAACTTGGCTGACAGAAGCAAAAAAATATTTCAGTAAAACGGGTTGTCCAGCTTACAATATCGGCAACGACTTTATGAATGGTTTGCCAATACGACAAGACTATTTAGAAACCTCAATTAGTTGGTTAAGCAATGACAAAATTGAGCAGTATATGGCAGAAAACCAACACAAACCAAACGCAAGTGAATTGTGGTTATATTTTACAAGTCTAATGACTTGGATAAAAGTTGTTTTTCCAAAATACCGAAAAGAAATGAAAGGTATAAATTATGGTTTTCTATACAACAATTACAAAGACAAACAATTTGACGCAAAAAAATTAGAAGAAGAAATTACCGCTTTAATGCAAGACGAAGACGTTACAAGAAAGTCTGGCATTTACGAATACGTTTTGACACGAAACGAAAAGTATTTAAGTATTCGTGCTTTTACGGATAAACAAAAAAGAGAAGCATTTGAAAGACAAAAAGGAATTTGCCCAAAATGTAAAGTAACTTTTGAACTAAACGAAATGGAAGCCGACCACATTACACCTTGGCACAGTGGTGGAAAATCGACAGCAGATAATTGCCAAATGTTATGCAAACACGACAACAGAATTAAAAGCGGAATATGACGACAGAAAGAACACCAGCTTGTAACAGCACCTACCCAAAAGGCGGGGTTTCGTGTTCCAAAGACACATTTGTGCAAGCCGAAAATTCAGTGCTCCGATTGAAGTTTTGTGGTAAAAGTCCCGCCCTTCGGGTAGCTGCAAAACGTCAGGCTGTGAATTTACCCCACTTTTGCTCAAATTAACTCAATAACGCCTTTCCTATTCGCACAAAACTCGCTTGTAAGCGAGGCGGTTTTTGGAGATAGAAATAATTGTTTGATATTTTTGAACTCGCACAAGAGCTTAAAAAAGGTCACTTTGATCACGGCATACCCTTTTGGTGGGTATTTTGCATTCCATTTCTGGATTTTATCAATTAAATCGGGAATTCCCAGAATATTCATCGTGCGTTTGATGTTGTACACTAACATTATCAAACTGTGTTCGCCATTTACTTTTTCAAGTCCTGTTAAATTGGTGTGATTGTAGCCCCATTGACGTTTAATAGTGCCAAAGATGTGTTCATTAATTTCCTGTCGTGTGCGGTATAACTGTGGGTTTTCTTGATAGCGTTTGTTGTTTTCTTCAACAGCATCAGCATATTGGCTGCGATCAATCTCCCTTCCCCCTGTTCTACTAGTGCAAAGGTCTTTCATTGGACATTCTTTGCAGTCTGGTGTACGGTATTTCTTGAATTTATAACCACTACTTTCTGACC
>NZ_FQWF01000026.1 GCF_900129585.1 Flavobacterium micromati | reverse complement strand
CTTGATAAAAATATTTACACAAAGAAGTCTTGCGTCAGAAGTCTTGGATGAAAAGTCACCTTGCATTGTGGCTCTGGTAAACAATAACCAATCCCAAAAACGACGATTTATACACGTATATAGACCAAGATGGTGAGTTCGTAACAAAAAAATATAACGGTGTGACTGGAGTGTGGGATTTGTTCTCAATAAGCCTGAGCGATGTGGTAACATATAGTAAACCCGCAAAGTATTACTATTTGATTATTCAATGGCCTTATGATCAGCAGAGAGTTGTACATGGTAGTTTAGTATACATTTATGATGCGGCTTCAGGAAATTGGGAAGGAAAAAGTGAAGAAGCAATAGCAGAAGCTATAGAATATCAAATTGATGATAGTAAACTTGACGCATGTACCAAGGGAGTTTTAAATAAATTAAAATTAAGTACAGAAAAAGATATTTCTAAAATGATTAATCGTTTTAATCCTGCAAGTTCTGTTTTTAATATTAAAATGTCAACTGGTAAAGTTGCAAAAGCAGATGATTGGGCCCAAACAACAAAAGTTTCAGGTTCCGCTACAGATGTAAATATGATTTTTAGTGAAGACTACATTAAAGGAACTTTATTTGGGACTAGACCTACTGACTTATCAGTAGCAACTACAATGGCACATGAAATCATTCATGCTTACCTTATTAGTTTACTTGAAGATCACTTAAAAAATAGCAGTGTGGGAATAAATGATTTTCCTACAATTTTTGATGCTTATGTTCAGCAAAAAGCTACTAAAAACACTTCAATTTTACCAGGTGCTCATCATGAATTGATTGCTGATAAATATGTTAATGCAATAGCCTCTACCATTGAACAATTTCATCTTGGTGATACGTTTCATTCAGGCTATCCAAGACAAGTTTATCTTGATATGGCATGGGGAGGGCTAATAGGAACTAAAATATTTAATAAAACCTATCTAGAGGGATCTGCAGGTAGAGAGAGGATTTTAGCCAGAATAAATACCGAAAGAAAAGGTGCACCCTATCAAGGGTATACACCTGTAGGGACACCATGTAAAAATTAGTGAATATGAAACACATAAAAAAAGTAGCACTGCTAATTCCGTTTTTCATCTTGTCATGTAACAGCAGTAAATATCTCGCTAGTTATGAGCCTATAAATGTGTTTTTAGAAACTCAAAAAATTGATAAAAACAAAGTTCATATTCTACAAAGTGATAAAGAAGAAAATCGACAGGCATTACGAATCTTTAATGGTGGAGAAGGAGCCAACCGTTATATAGATCCTACAGATCCCACTGATTATACTGACGGCTTATATGTAAAAAAACACTGGAAAAAATTGTATAAACAGTATGTAAATGATACTTTAAAACGACATTGGAAAAAAGAAGACTTTCCTAATTACAATTTTATCCTAGAGAAAGGCACTGGTTTAATGCTAACTCGTATAGTTATTGATAAATATGCCGGAACCGGAATTCATGAGTGGTTTACGATTTCAGAGCCGATGTATTATTTTAATAGAAAATATATTTTGTTTTTATTTGAAACAAAACATTCTGCAAGAAGTAGATCTTCTAATCTTGTAATTATGAAAAGGGAGAAAAATCAATGGCAAGAAGTCAGGGTTATGAGGGATTACATTTATAATTAGTCTTAAAAATAGTAATGCAATTGTAATGAAACACATAAAAAAGGTAATACTGTTAATCCCGTTTTTCATCTTGTCACGTAACAGCAGTAAATATCTCGCTAGTTATGAGCCTATAAATGTGTTTTTAGAAACTCAAAAAATTGATAAAAACAAAGTTCATATTCTACAAAGTGATAAAGAAGAAAATCGACAGGCATTACGAATCTTTAATGGTGGAGAAGGAGCCAACCGTTATATAGATCCTACAGATCCCACTGATTATACTGACGGCTTATATGTAAAAAAACACTGGAAAAAATTGTACAAACAGTATGTAAATGATACTTTAAAACGACATTGGAAAAAAGAAGACTTTCCTAATTACAATTATGAAATTAGAGTTGAACGTGATCAGTACACAAATGGAACAAATCTATTTACAGCTACAGCATTAATACACGAAGTAATAGACGCTTATTTTTTAAGTATTGTAGATCATCACAATTATACGCCATCAACGGCATTACCCTCTTTTCCTGAATTATTTGAAGGATATCTTTTAAAAGAGTATCCTAACAGTACTGACAAACAAGATGCACAACACAAAGAGATGGCAGACAGGTATGTAGATCCTATGGCATCAGCATTACAAGAATATGATGCAAATTATTTGATAAATTACCAAGTATATAAAGATTTAGCTTGGGGCGGATTAAAAGACGCTCCTATATTTGATAAGACATTTCCTCCTGCAAGTGCCGAAAGTAATAGAATTAAAAATAGATATAGCTGTGAATCTGTTGGTCGTGCAGTTGAATTAGGAACTCCAAACGAACAAAAACCAGTAGGAAAACCTTGTAACTAAACATTGAGAAGATGAAAAATTATTTTTTTTACACTGCCATTATTTTATTATGTATAACAAATTTTTCAAATGTTTTATTTGCACAATTAACAAATGAAAAATACAAAGCGCTTAACGACTATTTTGAAACAATTGTAAAAGATACAACCCAAGTTGTATTTGTTGCTAAAGAAAAAATTAATTCAAATGAGACTTTAAATATATTTGGATTAAACGAAATATTGATTGTTGATTCAGTAGGAAATTGGAAAAGCGACATTGCGTTATTCAAAAAGAAAGAATTCGAAAAGATGAAGAAAGAATACAAAAACAGATGTGTTTCAGGTAAGAGAATTTGGTGGTGTACTGACGATTACTGGAGGAAAGATAATTTTAGGTATAAAAAAATTGTTTTAGAAAGTATGAATACAAATAAAGGGATAGAGCTTATTTTTGAGAAATATAGTGGAATAGATATTGACGTTTATGGTTTTTCCGAACCTATTTATTACCAAAACAACAAATATGTTGTTTTTACGGTACATAAATCACATATGGCAGGGACAAATACAATTATTGTGATAATGAAAAAGATTAAATGCAAATGGATTGTGACACATATAGGCTCAAATCCTAATATAATTAATTAATTTGCGTTCTATATGTTTTTAGTGCGAAGCTCTACTATTTTTAAT
>NZ_FQWF01000031.1 GCF_900129585.1 Flavobacterium micromati | reverse complement strand
GGTCAGAAAGTAGTGGTTATAAATTCAAGAAATACCGTACACCAGACTGCAAAGAATGTCCAATGAAAGACCTTTGCACTAGTAGAACAGGGGGAAGGGAGATTGATCGCAGCCAATATGCTGATGCTGTTGAAGAAAACAACAAACGCTATCAAGAAAACCCACAGTTATACCGCACACGACAGGAAATTAATGAACACATCTTTGGCACTATTAAACGTCAATGGGGCTACAATCACACCAATTTAACAGGACTCGAAAAAGTAAATGGCGAACACAGTTTGATAATGTTAGTGTACAACATCAAACGCACGATGAATATTCTGGGAATTCCCGATTTAATTGATAAAATCCAGAAATGGAATGCAAAATACCCAACAAAAGGGTATGCCTTGATCATAGCGACCTTTTTTAAGCTCTACTGCGAGTTCAAAATTATCAGACAATTATTTCTATCTCTAAAAACCGACTCGCTTACAAGCGAGTTTTGTGCGAATAGAAAAGGCGTTATTGAATTAATTTGAGCAAAAGTGGGGTAAATTCACAGCCTGACGGTTTGCAGCTACCCGAAGGGCGGGACTTTTACCACAAAACTTCATTCGGAGAACTGAACTTTCGGCTTGCACAAATGTGTCTGCGAAGCACTAAACCCCGCCTTTTGGGTAGGTGCTGTTACCTGCTGGCGTTCTGTCCTTCGTTAATATTCGTCTTTCGATTTTCATTTCAAAAATCCTTCAACTGTTGTCCATTTTGGGTCTTCGTTTATTTCATAACCAAACCCACGAATTAGTCCTTCTTTGTTCGTCTGTGTCTGTAAATAGTTATGGACTTTTTCTGGGTCGTCAAGATAAATGTAAACATCTAAAAAAGTGTCGTTGAATAAGTGACCAATGTAATGTGCTGTTGTTATTTTTTGAATTTCAGCAAGTAGGTCGTCTTCAAGTTTATTTGCAATTGCACTTTCTTCATTTTTTGGAAGTCCGCTCTCAAATAAGTTGTCAAGGTCAAGCCCAATTGCAATTTTTAAACACCAAGGATATTTTGCTTTCTTGTCGTAAGTCTTATAAGCCATATTAAATGAGCCTATCACTGGTTTGTCTCCAATTTTTGCTTCTACTACTGAAAAGCTTTCTTTTGGAAATGTGTCACTACTTTCTGTTTGGTTTCTGTTGTTTTGTGCGCAACCAAATAGTGTTGTTAAAAATCCCATTGTCAATATTATTAAAGTTTTTAGTTTCATCTTTCTCGTTGTTGTGTCGTCCGCTACGCTTGCAGGTAACGTTTTGCTGCTTTGAGATGGCTGGAAGTTCGTAACCGCTCAATTTTCGGCTTAACGGAAACTTGATGCGAAACGATAATTCCACTAAGCTCCAGCTAACTCAAAACGGCTGTTGAACTAAACCTCCGGTAGTGTTTTGCCTGAAAATGTTAGTACTTTGTAAATATATATAAAACAAATTAAAATGATAAAAAAAAGAAGATGAAGTAGTTGTACCAACT
>NZ_FQWF01000005.1 GCF_900129585.1 Flavobacterium micromati | reverse complement strand
TAGCTTCTCCTCTATAGTAAATTTTCGCTTTTCCATCGTACAAAATTATAGTTTTTGATTTATAATTGTGTCCGATTATTTAAGGGGCTAATACAAAATCACAATTCAAATTTATAAAATATTACAGAAGCATTATGTTTTAGAAATCAATATTTACAGATTGATATTTTAACTAATATGAGGATCTGTGCCTACTTACATAATAGCGTCTTCACTTTTGCATAAGGTACTAAATTTAAAACTTTCGTTCTCTCATTAAGTTTGTCCTCAATTGCCTTTAACATAAAATTTAGCTATTTAAGTTTAAAGTAATAAATATCGTGTTACTAAATTTCATCTCAAACCAAATATTAGAAATCTTTATAATTATGTTATTTGGTCTTTAATCGGATTTTAAAATTCATTTAACAGATTTATTATTAGAGTTTTAAAATCTTATTTATTTTTATTTTAATTAAAAATATATGCTGATATTAAAATATTTAATTTGTAATGTTTAACGTTTTTGATGAAGCTAATTATCAATTAAATAATAGAATAAAACATTAATCAATAGTTAGGATTATCTTTTTTCTCAAAACATTAAATGATCCAACAAAGCACAAATTATTTTTGTAAATGAATTAGAATCTGTGAGACTTATTTGCCAGATTCTTAATTCAGATAATGATTTATTTGTCTAGTATTATTTCGTTTATTTTAGCAACTACAATGAAAATTATTAGAAATAAGAATTAAAAATACAGAATTTTATTTTTGATCAATTAGCAATAAAAGTATTTATTTAATAATATTAATTCTTTTAGTTGAAAAATAACTTAATTAATCTAAAGCAACACCCCGCATACGATAGCGTAATAAATTGGGGTAAATTAATATCCATTACTGGAGGCGCGCAGTTTATAATACAAATTGTTGGGTTTATATGTGGGATTCTTATTATTAGGCTCTTATCAGTGCAGGAATATGCCTTCTATACATTAGCCAATACGATGCTAGGTGCTATGACTGTACTCTCTGATGGAGGAATTTCTACGGGCGTCATGTCTCAAGGTGGAAAAGTTTGGCAGGACAAACAAAAACTAGGTCGAGTTTTAGTCACCGGACTAAAAATGCGTAAGAAGTACGGTATCCTAAGTTTACTTATTTCATCACCTATTTTATTTTATTTATTAATTCATAATGGTGCAGGTTTGTTAACTGCATTTTTAATAATATTGTCAATTATACCTGCATTTTTTGCAGCTTTGTCAGACTCTTTGCTTGAAATACCAGTAAAATTGAATCAAAATATTTTACCTCTCCAAAAAAATCAGCTGCTAGTCAGCGCTCTAAGATTGTTCCTAATATCGATAACAATATTTTTATTTCCATTTGCGTTTTTCTCTATTTTAGCTGGAGGACTTGCCCGAGTGTATGGAAATTTTAAATTATTAAAAGTTACAAATGTATTCGCTAATTCAAGTCAACTAGAAGAGCCCGAAGTTAAAGGTGAAATTTCTATTATTGTTAAAAAAAGTTTGCCAGGGCTTATTTATTACTGTTTTTCAGGACAGATTTCTACTTGGATAATTTCGATATATGGAACTGCTGCGTCCATAGCTCAAATTGGGGCTTTAGGAAGAATAGGTTCTATTTTAAATGTTCTTTTGGTAATATTTACAACATTAATTGTTCCGCGATTTGCAAGAATACAAAACCAACCGGTAAAATTACTTCAAAATTATACAAAAATTGTTTTTTCTTTTACAATTATTTCTATGCTCATATTTGGTTTCACTTATCTCTTTTCTAATCAAATACTATGGGTTTTAGGAAAAAATTATCAAGATTTAAATATTGAATTATTGCTTTTAATAATTGCAACTTCATTCAGTATGATTATGAGTTCCGCACTTTCGCTTTATTTAAGTCGCGGTTGGATTTTACATTATTATATATCTATTTCAGCAAGTTTATTCCCTATAATTTTAGGTTGCTTTATTTTTGAAATAGCAACTTTAAAAGGAATTTTATCTCTAAATATTTTTGTTGCTTTAGTTCAGATGATTTTACATGTCTTTTACGGATATTATAAAATTTTAAAACTTCCAGCAGAAAATAATAATTTGACAAGTAATTAAATAAATTAACATAATACTGGCTAATAAATTTTTAGATGAAATATTCAATTGGTATTCCAGCATTTAAAGCGCGATTTTTAGAAGAATGCATTAATAGTATATTATCTCAAACATTTTGGGATTTTGAATTGATTTTAGTCAATGATTGTTCACCTGATGACATTTTAAGTATAGTTCATAAATTTAATGATTTGCGAATTAGATATTATGAAAACGAATTTAATACAGGTGCGGAAAATGTTATTGATAATTGGAATAAATGTTTAAGTTATGCAACAGGTGATTTCTTTATACTTATGGGCGATGATGACAAGTTGGATCCCAATTATTTGCAGGAGTTTGATAAATTGATTACTCGTTTTAGTAAACTTGATGTTTTTCATTGTAAAATAAAAATCATTAATGAAAGTTCCGAAGTAATTGGTTTAAGTAATTGTTGTCCAGAATATGAAGATACTAATAATTATATTTTAAATTGTATTGAAGGTAGAAGCGAACAATTTATTTCAGACATAGTTTTTAGGAAAAGTGCATTGTTGAAAAATGGTGGCTTTTTTAAATTGCCGTTAGCATGGTCATCTGATTATGTTTCTGCATTTATTGCCTGTGGGAATAAAGGAATTGCTTACACAGCTAATCCCTTATTTTTATATCGCAAAAATCAATTTAACATTACAAATACCAGTAGTTTAGAGTTAAAACGAATCGCGATAATAGGAATGGAAAATTGGATTTTAAATTATTTAGATAATGAAAAGAAATCATTGCCTTTGCTAAGAATTGCATTGAATAAATTTATAAAAAACAATAAAGAAGCCTTTATTCAACAAATGATAGGAAGAAGAAAATTGCATGGATTATATTTTTGTTTCGTCAATAGAAAAGTATATAAAATTTCAATGAGTAATTTATATGATTTGATTTTGAATAGATTGCTTATCAAAAAAGCTGCTAAAATGTATCCTCTCCTCGTAACAAAATTAAATTAAATTACTTAAAAAGGATGGATATTTTATTTATTTGTGGATCTGCAGAGCATGGAAAAGATGGTGTTGGCGATTTTACTCGCCGATTGTGTGGTCAAGTCATTAGACATGGACATAATGCTAAGATCGTTTCATTATGTGATCATCAAGCTCATTGCTTTACCAATGAAATTCAAACAGTAGAAGAAACTTCTATAGAAGTATTTAGAATACCAATATCATTCAAAAATAATCAAAGAATTATGTCTATCCAAACGATCGTAAATGGAATTCAACCAGATTTTATCAGTTTACAATTTGTTCCTTATAGTTTTAATCAAAAAGGTCTGCCTTTTTGGTTGCCTTCTTTTTTGAAAAGCATTGATGGAAATCATAAATGGCATGTTATGTTTCATGAACTATGGTTAGGAATAGATAAGGAATCTTCATATAAACACAAATTTATTGGTAGATTTCAACAGTTAATAATAAAAAAAATTATTACCAAGACTAAAGTAAAAGTGATAAATACTCAAAATAAATTATATCAATTTTATCTACAATCTATCAACGTCAATGCTGAAGTTATGCCAATTTTTGGAAACATTCCGCTAACTGCGGTAAAAAAAGAAGCAAATCTATTTACTCAGTTTGTTTTGTTTGGGACAATTCATGATGGTGCTCCTTTTGAAGATTTTATTAGTGATTTAAAGCATATTTCAAACACGATCAAAAAGCCCTTAAAATTTGTTTTTATCGGTAATAATGGTTTTGAATTAAATAGCTATGTGAGAATATTAGAAAATTATAATTTTAGTTATAAAATTATAGGCATCCAGCCAGAATATGTAATATCGCAGATACTTTTAAATAGTGATTTTGGTATATCTACCACACCTTATTTTCAAACGGAAAAAAGTGGTGTTTATGCAGCTTACAAAGAGCATCATTTGAATACGATTTCGGTTTCACGTAATTGGACACCAACAAAAGGGCAGTATGAAGTGTCACAAATTATCAAATATGAAAAAAGCAATTTGAATTTAATTACAACAAATATTAAAGAATTTAAAGTCAGTGCTGTTTCAGAACAATTTATTAATTCAATCTCTATTTTATGAAGATATTAATTTCTCATCCAACTTTAAATGCAAATTCAAAAAATTTGGTAATTGGTTTATTAAAAAATAAATTACTTTTCAAATTATACACTAGTGTTGCAATATTTCCAAGTCAATTTTTATATTATTTGGGGGACAGTCAAAAATTTAAAGATTTTAAAAGAAGAAGTTTGGATAAAACATGGCAGCGCTACACACTGTCGAATTCTTTTTTTGAATTGGGTCGCTTATTGGCGTCAAAACTAGGTTTAGAATTTTTAGTAAAACATGAAAACGGTTTTTTTTGTATTGATAATGTTTATCAAAAGCATGATAAATGGGTGTCTAATGCTTTGCCAAAAGCACGAAAAGAAGGAGTTAATTGCGTGTATGCTTATGAAGATGGTGCATTAAAGAGTTTTACAAAAGCAAAACAATTGGGAATTTTGTGTATATATGACTTGCCTATTGGTTATTGGAAAAGTATGCGTTTACTAATGCATAAAGAATTTGAGATTAATCCCGATTGGTCAAATACTCTTATCGGTTTTAATGACTCACCAGAAAAGCTGATTAAAAAAGATAAAGAATTAGCCTTAGCAGATCTTATTTTTGTCGCTAGCAGTTTTACAAAAAAAACTTTAAAAGAATATTCAGGAAGTTTAGCAGAAATTAAAGTGATTCCATACGGTTTTCCTGATGTTATAAGAAATAAAGAATATCAATTATTACAAGGACGAAAATTAAAAATTTTATTTGTAGGTGGTCTATCCCAACGAAAAGGGATTTCTTATTTGTTCGAGGCAGTAAAGGGACTACAAGACAAAGTAGAGTTGACGGTTGTGGGACATAAAGCGGTTAGCGATTGTAGAGTTTTAAATCAGGCGTTAGAGCAACACCATTGGATTCCATCGTTATCTCATAATCAGGTTTTAGATTGCATGAGCAAACATGATGTATTTGTTTTTCCTTCTCTTTTTGAAGGTTTTGGTTTAGTAATTACCGAAGCTATGTCGCAAGGAGTTCCGGTAATTACTACGGATCGCACAGCGGGACCTGATTTAATTACTGATGGAGTAGATGGCTGGATTATACCTGCAGGATCTTCGAAAGCCTTAAAAAAAGTATTATCGAGAATATTAGAAACACCAGAAATACTAGAGCAATTTGGACTTGGGGCTCAAAATAAAGCAAGGCAAAGACCATGGTCAGTTTACGGTCAAGAAATAGTTGCCGAAATTTCTTTACTAAAAAATTTATAAACAATAGGGGAAATGAAAATAGAGATAAAACAAACACAAGATTCAAACTATAATTCCATAAAAGCTGCAATTTGGCTTTATTTTTTACTTTGGATATTTGAAGGGGCGTTAAGAAAATGGATTTTACCTGGTTTGGCAACGCCTTTGCTAATAGTGCGCGATCCAATAGCAATATTTATAATTTTGAGAGCTTTTTATTTAAAGATAGATTTTATTAATACTTTCGTAATTTTAGGAGCAATATTTACACTATTAGGTTTAGCAATTACATTAAATTTTGGACATGGTAATCTTTTCGTTGGTCTCTATGGTGCGAGAATTATGTTAATTCATTTCCCTTTAATTCTTATAATTGGAGCTGTTTTTAAGAAAAATGATATTCTCAATATGGGCTATGCAATGATGGGAATTAATATTGTCTTGACATTAATTATTTACTTTCAATTTACAAGTCCACAAACAGCTTACATAAACATCGGTATAGGAGGAGAAGGGAGTGCTGGTTTTGATGGCGCTATGGGATATTTTAGACCATCTGGTACTTTCTCTTTCATTTCTGGTCTGTCGGCGTTTTATATTTTAGTTTCAGTATTTATATTTTATTTTTGGCTTTCAAAGGAACATTGCTCAAAAATTTTACTGATTGCGAGTACTGTAGCTTTGCTAATTGCCCTACCATTAACGGTTAGTAGAACAGCTGTTCTCGGTGTTGTATTAGTTGGTTTTTTTGCCTTTATTGGTTCTTCAACTAGTTTAAAATCAATAATAAGAGTAATTATATCAGTTGTAGTTATTGCTATCATATTTATTTCTTTGCAGAAAACAACAACTATTTTTAATTTGGGTACGGAGGTCTTTATGAGCCGTTTTGATACTGCTAAAGGGCAGGCAGGAGGATCTATCATTTTAAGGACAATAGAAGGATTTACAGAACCAATAATCGATTTGTTAAAGGAGCCTTTTTTTATTGGTAATTTAGGAATGGGCACTAATGCCGGCGCACAAATGTTACGCGGAAGTACAAAATTTTTAATTTCTGAAGGAGAATTAGGGCGTTTGGCAGGAGAACAAGGGCTTATTTTAGGTGGTGGACTAATAGTTTTGAGATTAGTTTTTGCATTGAGTTTATTTTATAATTCAATGAAATTGCCAAACGACTTAAAATTATTACCACTGACATTTTGTGGTTCTGCTTTGTTACTGATTACACAGGGTCAATGGGCTCAACCAAGTATTCTAGGTTGCGCTGTAATTACCTCTGGTCTGCTATTGGCAAGCATTAATAAAAATATAACAATTAAATAAATGAAAATAGTGCTTTTTACACATCCTTCATTTTTAGCTCATCAAAGTATGCCTCGTTATGCAAACATGTTACTCCATGGAATGCGGTTCCGAGGGCATCAAGTAGAAGTTTGGAGTCCAAAAGCGCGATTCCTTAATCTGTCATTTGGAAATATATTAAAAAAATGGTTTAGCTACATAGATCAATATCTTATATTTCCTTTAGAAGTAAAGTTAAAATTGTCTAATGTTGAGAAAGATACTCTTTTTGTATTTGCCGATCAAGCACTTGGTCCTTGGGTACCTTTAGTAAAAAACAGAAAACATGTAGTGCACTGTCATGATTTTTTAGCTTTAAAATCTGCACAAGGACAGGTTGAAGAAAATCCAACATCATTTACAGGAAAACTTTATCAAAATTACATTAGAAGCGGTTTTTCAAACGGTAAAAACTTTATTTCAATTTCTGAAAAAACCCAAAAAGATTTACACAATTTTCATCTTGGCAAAATTGAAAGTTCAGTAGTATGTTATAACGGATTAAATCGTTTTTTTAACGTTCTACCGCCAAAAGAATCTCGAAGTTTACTACAAGACAAGCTAAATATTTTATTATTTATGGGCTATATTTTACACATTGGCGGAAATCAATATTATAAAAATAGAAAGGGCGTTGTTGAAATTTATGATTCTTGGCGAGATAAATTTAATAAAAAAATACCATTACTTCTGATTGGTTCAGAACCATCAGATGAATTGAGTATTGTGTATCAAAAATCAAAATTTAAAGAAGACATTTATTTTATCACTAATTTATCTGATGAATATATTAATCTCCTATATTCAGGAGCAATTTGTTTACTATTCCCCTCTTTAGATGAAGGATTTGGGTGGCCAATAATTGAAGCGATGGCTTCTGGTTGTCCCGTATTAACTACAAATAAAGCTCCAATGACAGAGGTGGGTGGAAAAGCGGCTTTTTACATTGATAGAAGACCTTCGGAAGAAATATATTGTAAGAAATGGGCGCAGAATTCCGCCTCAAAATTGAATAAAATTGTTGAACTAAATTCATTTGAATTTCAAAGTACTATTAATTTAGGTATAAAAAACACCGAACGTTTTAGTAACGATAAAGTCATAAATAAAATAGAAAATTTTTACAAAGCAATTTTAAATAATTCTAATTAATGAAAATTCTTCATGTTATATCCTCAATGAATCCTAGCGCAGGCGGAACCTCTCAAGCGGTTAGAAATTTAATACCTAATCTTCAAAAATTTGATACTGAAAGTGAAGTCATTTGTTTTGATAGTGCAGAATTAGACTATAGAACAGCAGATAATTTTAAAATATTTAAAATCGGTAAAGGAAAAACTTCCTATCAATACCATCCTTTGTTAGTTTGTTGGTTGGCTCATAATTTGCCTAAATATGATGCTGTAATTGTTCATGGAATTTGGCAATATCATAACTATGCCATTTTTAGAGCTGTAAGAATTTTGAAAAAAAAAATAATAATAATTCCAAAAGTAGTTATCATGCCTCACGGTATGTTAGATCCATATTTTCAAAAAGCGTCGAACAGACAATGGAAAGCGCTGCGCAATAATATTATATGGAAATTAACAGAACGAGTGTCTATTAACAATGCTGATGCAATATTTTTTACTTGTGAGGAAGAGTTGTTGTTAGCTAAAACTACTTTTAAAGGATATAAACCAAAAAAAGAAATTAACGTGGGTTTTGGAATACCCTCAGCACCAGCAAAAACTGCTGAGATGCAAGGAGCATTCAGGCAATCAATTCCTTTATTAAAAAATAAATTTTGGTTATTTTTAAGTAGGATTGATCCCAAAAAAGGTGTCGCTATTTTAATAGATGCGTACAATGAATTTTGCTTGGTAAATCAAACTGTACCTGATTTGGTTATCGCGGGTCCCACTAATTCTTTGTTTGCTGAAAAAATGATAGCAAAAGCGAAAAACAACAGTAAAATCCATTTTCCTGGAATGTTAACAGGTGAGGCAAAGTGGGGTGCTTTTTATTGTTGTGAGGTCTATCTATTACCAAGTTATCAAGAAAATTTTGGGATTGCAATAGTAGAGGCAATGTCTTGTAAAAAGCCTGTACTTATTTCTAATAATATAAATATTTGGAAAGAAATTGAAACTGGAAATGGAGGATTTATTTTAAATCAAATATCAATTTCAGGAATTAAAGAACAGCTAAAAAAAATTTCTCTAATCCCTAATGATGAATTACAGAAAATAGGAGAGCAAGCTCATCAAACCTACAAAAAAAAATTTAGCATTAGAGAAAGAGCTAAGGAATTTTGTAAAACTATTACGGAGATATAACTCTTTTATTTTAAAATATCTACCTAAATTATTTAATTAAATCAAAGAGACATGTCTGAAATAAATTTAATCTCTTATAATTTTTCTTTTAGCAGAAAGAATAAAATGTTGAGAGGAGTCTGGAATATTGCATATCTTCTGTTTTTTACAATCACACCTTCAACATTTAAAATTTTTAAATATTGGAGAAATTTTATACTAAGAATTTTTGGAGCTAAGATTGGCTGCAATACCCTAATATATTCAAATGTATTAATCTGGGCACCTTGGAATTTAGAAGTTGGAGATAATTGTTGTATTGGATCTAAAGTAGATTGCTATAATCAAGGCAAAATTAGAATTGGAAATAATACGACTATTTCTCAAAAAACCTATTTATGCGCCTCCACTCATGACTACAACAAACCCGATTTTCCTCTACTTTTAAAACCTATTACAATAGGAAATGGAGTTTGGATTGCCGCAGGAGCTTTTATAGGTCCTAATGTCAACATTGGTCATAATGTAATTGTTGCAGCGAGAGCGGTAGTGGTCAAAAATGTAGATAATAACACGGTAGTTGGCGGAAATCCCGCAACCAAAATTAAAGATCGAACTTAGATTTGTTATATTTAATTGCTAACACTATAAATAAAACTTATGAAACAAGATGTTCACGCTGTACTAAATGCTATTTTGAAAGCAAATATAGGTTATATGAATCAGTATACATTACTAGAAATTTATCCACAAGTTGGTATGAATGACCCTTACTTAAAATGTTTGAACCGATTGTTTACGGTTATTAATCTTGGAATTAAAAAATCTGAAAAAGATACTGTTCATTGTGTAGTTAGAGAGTATAAAAATTCACAAATTTTATTATTGCTTCCTTATATTTACTTATTTAAGAATAAACTCTTATTCTTGATTAATCATAACCTCGCTCATGATCCAAAACTGAAATTGCATCATTTTTTGGATACGATAGGTATCCAATTTTTAACTGTTGATGGTAACTTTAGTGTGAATGACGAAAAATTATTTAGGAATAAAATTAATGTTGATTCTGAAATTATTTCAAAAATAATAAATTTCAAAGAGAAAGAAGTAGTGATATTTTCCAAAAATTATAAAGAAATTCTGCAAAATAATTCATTTTCAGGATATAAAATTTTAATACCCGATAGAAATTCTAGTATAAATATGGAAATAGGGAATAACCTAATTAAATACGGAACACAATCTCAAGATGCCTTTCTTAGAATGTTAGAACTTGCAGAAATTGTCATTATTGATTATGATAAAAAAGAATATTTTTATCGAACGTCAGGATTAATTTGGGATTGCATTCGACAAAATAATTACATCATCACAAATAAATATCTAGTTTTCGAATATCAATTAAGGAATTACGATAAAAAGAAGTTTTTTGATTCTATTAATGAACTGCAATTTTTTGAAAATTTGACAGATTTATAGATTTTCAATAATTTAGTTTTTTTTATAAAGTTTAGGGATTTGATTAAACTATTAAATGGAGTGTCACACCAGAAATAAATTTAAATTAATAAAATTTTTTAATGAATATTCTAATAATTACAAGCGTAAACTACAAACAAAATGGGGGTATACTGACGCAGCAAAATATTTTAATTGAAATTTTGAAAAATAACGGGTTCGAAGTTGAACTTTTTATTTTAAATAAAGGAAAAAATAAATTATATGATTTTTATTTGCCGTTTAAACCAAGAGATTTATACTTTAAAAAAAAATATGAAATTGTTCTATTAAATGATCCACATGTAGGAAGACTAACATGGTTTACGTTACTTAATAAAATTAAAAATAAGAAAAAAATATATCTGTTCTCTCATGGATGGATTTTTCACGATTCACAAAGCATATTTCGGAAGATAGTTTTCAAAATGCTTTCAACGATAGCTCTTTCAAGTATCGATAAAATCTTTTGCGTTAGCCCAGAAGACTTACAAGCAGTTAATTTTGCTTCCAATGCAAGATTACTATGGAATCCGGTAGTAAAAATATTCGATGGATTACTAAATGAACTAAGTTTTAATGGCGAGTTTGTTTTTATAGGCATGAATAATGAAAATAAAAATTTAAAAAAACTCATTTTAGTTTTTAGTCATGAAAGTATGAAACTATTCAAATTACATATTATTGGCAGTGGAACAGAGCAATTAAAAACGCTGAGTAAAAACGTGAAGATTCATGGAGAGATTACAGATGAAAAGATCGATAATATTTTAAAAAAATCAAGCTACTACATTTCATTATCAAAATATGAAGGCTTTGGTATTAGTATCGTTGAAGCAATGTCATATGGACTGCAAGCTTTTTTATCTAATAATGTTGCACACAAATATCATATTCATCAATCAAAATCTGGAATAATATTGGATTATGAAATTAATAGTATGGTTGATCAAATTAATAATTTCGTCGCTAAAAAAAATGAGGTTCCGATTGAATCATTAATTAATTATGCATCAAAATACAGTGTAGATGTATTTCAACACGAGTTATTACATGAATTGCGAAAAACATAATTATTACTTCATCTACTCAGCAGTAAAATTAATCTTGAAAAGAAAATTAGTTTGTAGACTATAATTAGAAGCTAATTTTTACCTTTTCTTTGATACCTTCATTGGTTAAAAAAATAAATTTCGAATAATTTGGAGAAGAATAAATTCCAAAATTGTTAATCAATTTTTGAGTTTTAAATTGACAAAAAAAATTTTATAATATCACTGATAAGCAAACTAATTTTAAAATACAGAACTTTTGAGTAAAATTCCTATCACAGTAATCCTCTCAGTAAAAAATGAGGAATTAAATTTGCCTTCGTGTTTAAGTAAATTAGGTCGCTTTGATCAAATTATTGTAGTCGATTCTGGAAGTACAGATCAAACTATGAATATTGCTTTAAGCGAAGGCTCCGAGGTAATACAATTCCAATGGAATGGTAAATTCCCCAAAAAACGAAATTGGGCATTACAAAACGCTAATATCAAAAATGAATGGATTTTGTTCCTTGATGCTGACGAATTTGTGACAGAAGCTTTTGTGGATGAAGTTGCTATAAAAATTAAAGATGAGGCATTCAACGGATTCACAGTTCAATTTGAAAATTATTTTATGGGTAAAAAATTGAAGTACGGCTACGGTTTTAAAAAGTCGGCACTTTTTAAAAAATCAAAAGGAGTTTACGAAAAAATTGATGAAGATCTATGGAGTAATTTGGATATGGAGGTGCATGAACACCCAATAATTGAAGGTAAAGTGGGTATAATTAAAGCCAAGGTCATACATAAAGATTTTAAAAACTTGGATCATTATATTGCTAAACATAATGCATACTCTACTTGGGAAGCACAGCGATATTTGCAACTTCAGCATTCTCAAAACTCTCAATTATCATTAAATCAAAAAATTAAATATGGTTTTCTCAACACTGGTTTACTTCCCGCATTTTATTTTATAGGAGCTTACTTCTTAAAACTAGGCTTTTTAGACGGTAAAGAAGGATTTTATTTAGCACGTTTTAAGTCACATTACTTTTTTCAAATTCAGACAAAATTATATTCATTAAAAAAACAAATATAATTTGGATGAAAAAAATATTAATTACGAGAGGAGCTGGATTTGTGGGATCGCATTTGTTTAAAACACTACTGAAAGAGGGGAATAAAGTTATTTATCTAGCTAATTATTTTACAAGAGCAAAGACTAATATTGAATTAATATTTCACACATATTATGAAATGGTTCACTTTGATATTACACAGCTTTATCACGACGAAGTTGATGAAACTTACAAGCCAACTTGTTCAACGTCGCCCATTCATTAATATTATAATTTAAATAAAACTTTTAAAATATCGGTTACAGGACCGATTAATGTGATAGAATGGGCTAAAAAAGTTAAAACTAAAGCACTGCAAGTAAGTAAAAGCAAAGTTTAACCAAATCCACTCACGCATCATGAACCAGAAAGTTATTGAGCTCACCCAAAAATTGACTGATTCTGAGTCTAAAATTATATTGATGGATCTGCCAGAAGATAATCCTAAACAAAGACAACCTGACATTGCTATGGCTAAAAAGAGACTTAGAGTTTACGGCGCAAAAATTCAGTAATGCAAAGGCATAATAGCCATCATTAGTTATTTAAAAAATCACTGTTAAATAAATAAGCTAACGTTTTTTACAAAATTTTTAATATTTAGGATGAATACTTTTTTCTCAATCACGAGAGAAAAGTATTTTTTTTTTTAAGATTACTTAAATTTAAATGTTGGTAATATTAATATTATAAAATTTTTACTTGTAAATTTTATTAATTTAAAATCAATAAGCTTCGTCGTAATTTATTTGTTAAAAATGATTTTATCGCTAAATAATTAATTTTCCTTTTAATAGGAATTTTAAAAAACACCTCAAAATAAAGCCTCTGATCTTTTTTACTTCTTTGTTCAACTATTATTTTGATCGCAAGCTGTTGATGATTCTTACCTTTTTATTTCAGAAATCCGATTCACCTAAATTTAAGAAGTCAGTTTACATAATTTTGAAAAAAAAATAACTTATTAAAAGGTTTTAAAGAAAGCATTACACAATTTTAATATCGTTAATTATTTAATAATATGTTGTTTATCGATTATAATAGCTATATGAAGAAAATGCATTTAATAGTGAAATTTTTTTCTTTTTTTTGTTTGATAAAGTAAAGAAGTTGCGCTTTTTATGTAAATAAAAACTTATAAATAAAAAACTAGATATTATTGTAAAATTAGTGAAAATCAAGTTATTCACTATGTAATTAAAATCGTAAATTTTATTTCTTCAAAAAAAAACTAATATGAAAATTTCTATAATAACAGTATGTTACAATCGAAAAGCTACAATTGCAAAAGCAATTGAAAGCGTATTGGGACAGAGTTTTTATAATATAGAATATATCATAATTGATGGAAATTCTACTGATGGAACTACACAAATTATAGAGTCTTACAAACAACACTTAAGTCAATTTATTTCAGAGCCGGATAATGGAATGTATGATGCTATTAATAAAGGGTTAAAATTAGCAACGGGAGATGTTATTGGATTAATGCATTCTGACGATGAATTTTATGATAATAATGTTCTTAAAAGAATTGCGGCGCGATTTGCTGATGATCAAAGCATAGATGGCGTTTACGGGGATGGTATTTATGTTTCAAATGATGCAGAACAACGAATTATTCGAGATCGAATTGGAGGAGTTTTTAGCATCAACAAAATCAAGAAAGGTTGGTTGCCTTTGCATCCGACTGTTTATTTAAAAAAACCGATCATTGACAAACATGGTTTTTATAGACTTGATTTTAAAATAGCCTCTGATACTGAATTTTTAATTCGCTATCTATATCTACATAAAATTAAAATGAGTTACATCAATTCATACATCGTTAAAATGAGAATTGGTGGCATGAGCACAAATTTGAGAAGTATTATTGATGTTTTATATGAAGATTATAAAATCTATAAATTTCATGGTTTAATCGCATTTCAAGCGGTATTTCTTAAAAAAACTATTGCTTTGAGGCAATACCTAATTCAGTAGTTTAAACAAATGTTAATAATACCATTTTAAAATTAATGTTCATTTTTAAAAAAGTTTTTTAAGGTTTAGCTAAACTAAAAGCTACATATAAAATTGCAATTTAAAACGAATCAATTCCTTAGTAAAGCTTTGAATAATATTGCTCTACAAATTATAAAAGAAATTGAACGAAACTTTACAATAGTATTTTTAAAAAATATAAAAACAAATAAATTAATATGAAAAAAAACCTACCCTTTTTAATTTTATTTTCTTTATTGTTGGTACCGTCATGTACAACTAGAAAACAAATGCTGTATTTGCAAGATCTAGATAAATTTAAAAATGCTAAAATAAATTACGCATCTACAAAAATTCAACCCAATGATATTTTGAATATTGAAGTGAGTGATCTCAACCCAATAGTAGCCGCGCCTTTCAACAAGAATATGGCGTCTTCTAACCCACAGTTATCAGTTGAGATGATGAAATTAACAGGCTATTTAGTTACACCTCAAGGGGAAATCACTATGCCTATTTTAAATGAAATTGTAGTGAGAGGATTAACGCCTACAAATTTAGAGCGAAAAATAAAAGAGCGATTAGTAACCGAAGGATACTTAGTTAGTCCTACAGTACAAGTTCGTGTTGTGAATAATAAATTTACCGTTTTAGGCGAAGTTAATGCTCCTGGTGTCATACTTTTTACCGAAGAGTCGATAAGCTTATTAGACGCAATAGGATTTGCAGGAGATCTAACCTATTCAGCTATTCGAAAAGATATAATAATTATTAGAGAGTTAGACGGTCAACGTTTAGTTTACCATGTAGATTTAACAACATCAAAGTGGATGTCTAATGCAGATTTGCGAATTAGACAAAATGATGTTATTGTGGTGAAACCTAATAAACTTAAAGCAAATAGTGGCGGAGTAATCAAAGATCCATTGCAGGTTGTTGGTTTAGTACTCTCGGCATCCGCAGTATTTTTGCTACTAATTTTGTAGTATTAATCCTGACAAAATACGATTAGGCTTATAACTTATTAGTTGTTATAATATTTATCGAGATCATTAATGCTATTTTAATTAAATAAATCATTATGGATTTTAAAAAAGAATTTTTAAAATATTTTTTATACTGGCCTTGGTTTGCACTAAGTTTAATAGTGTGCTTAGGTGCAGCATTTATTTATTTAAAAATAGAGCCAGCTACTTATCAAACCTCGGCTTTGATTTTTCTGGATAAAGAACAAGAAGATAAATCAAAAATTATAACTATAACCACGAACCAAAAAAGCAGCGAAGAAAATATGGAAAATGAAATTAGACTGATTACGTCTAATGAATTTTTGCTCAACGTTGTTAAAAACACGAATTTAAATATTAGTTATTTTGAAAAGCTATACTCGGTTCAAAACAATGTTGTAAACAAAGTTCCTTTTATTATAATACCTACAATTTCTAAGGATTCATTACCACAAGTTTCTTACGAAATTCAAATAGATGATAAGGGATTTGTTATAACGGATCCGGATACAGAAAAAATCTATATTGTTACAGGATATAAAGGAAATCAAGTCGTCGAAGGATTACCTTTTAAAATACAATTAGCGCCAAAAGCGATGAAAAATCCCGCCGAATATTATCAAAATGAATACAAAATCACGCTGGAACCTACAGCTATTGCCCTTAAAAATTTGAAGGCTTCATTAATAGTTTTATCATCTTTAGAATCGAAAGGAACTTTAGAAATAAACCATATTGGATCAAGTCCTGTTAGATCAAGAAAAATATTAAATGAAATTATTGTTTTGTTAGACAAAAATATTGTTAACAATAAACAAAAATTATTTGTAAACACTGTTTCCTACTTAAATAAAAGAATAAAAAACTTTACTAAAGAAAAAGATTCTATCGAAAGTGTAAAGGAGAAATTTTTACAAACGAATGATATCTTAGTAATGGACAATTACATAGTTGAAAAAACTGCAGATAGAAGCATAAAAAACGCGAGTTTTATGATTAATCAAAAGCAAATTTCGCTCACGAGATATGCTATAAATACTATCAGAAATTCTAGTGCTAGTAGCACTCTTGGTTCGGATTACAATTTAGAGGCACCAACAGTTAATCAGATGCTTCTTAATTATAATACAAAACTTATGGATAGTCAATTAATTTTGCAAAGAGCACAAAAAAATAATCCTTCCTATATTTCTACAATGGGACAATTAAGCGTTTTAAAACAAGAGATCTTAAAGACGTTAGAGGGCTATTTAAACTTTTTAGTTCAGACTGATAAAGCGAACGTATATGAACAAAATTTAGCAGATTCTAAAGCTAAAAGTATTCCTACAAAAGATAAGATATTGGGTAATATAAATAGCAATTTAATCATGAAAGAAGAAACCTATTTAGCATTATTACAAAAAAGAGAAGAAGCAGTTTTAAATGGTGCAATTTTAGAATCAAATTTACAGACTTTAAATTTTCCAGAAACAAATTATTCTGCAATTTTCCCACAGCCTAGATCCTTTATGTTGGGAGCTTTTTTGTTCGGTTTACTTTTGCCATTTGGACTCATTTATGCAAGATTATCTCTTGATAGTAAAATACATAATGAAGAAGACATTCAAAAAGTTTTAGCAGATATTCCTATGTTAGGCTACATCCCGAAAATTAATACTGATGGTAAATTAGATAATACAGCTAATTCTCGGTCCCTTATTGCAGAGGCAACTCGGACATTGGTGTCAAATATATCGTATTTAGCAAACGGAAATAAGGAAGATAAAGGAAATATAATATTGTTTACGTCTTCTATTCAAGGAGAAGGAAAATCTTTTTGTGCCTTTCATACTGCAATATCAATAAGTAATCTTAATAAAAAAGTATTACTAATTGGTGTCGATTTAAGAAATCCTCAATTGCACGAATACTTTAGTTTAAACAAAAACATTTCAGGACTAACTGATTACCTATCTAATAAAAGCGATGACTGGAAAATATTTTTACAAAAAGACACCACTTTTTCTAAAAATTTAGATATCCTAGTAGCAGGAGAAATTCCTCCAAATCCAACTCAATTGTTAACCAATTCTAATTTTGAATCATTGATTGATGAGGCAAAAAATCTTTATGATTATATAGTGCTGGACACAGCACCCGTGCAAATGGTATCTGATACGCTCAATATAAGTTATTTAGCCGATGTAACAGTATTTGTTGCAAAATACGATTATACGGACAGGAGTAGTTTAGCTAATATAAATAGTTTCATTAAAAAAGAACAGTTAAAAAATGTAGGTATACTCATTAATGGGGTAAACATGAAAAATGCATCTGGATATGGTTATGGACGTAATTATGGCTATCAATATCAAGAAGTAAGTATAAAAAGACCTTGGTATAAACTTGTATAATATTTTTTTATACTCCAAAAAATGGAATGTAATATAATTTAAAAAAAATCAAATAATTTGAAATGCTTAATAAAATAGTTCAATTGTCGATGCTAGTAATTGCCTTTATAATTTTTTATTTTTCTTGGTTGTCAGATCCTAGATTTTCTAGTGAATCATATATACCAAAATGGCTTTTGAATTGGGGTAACGATTATTATAATTTGCGTACCGCTTTACCATTTATAGTTTTTGGTTTTTTATTGGAGTTTTACTCAAAGCAGAAAATTGAGGGAGAGATGAAGAGTACAATTTTTAACTTAATACGAAATGTAAGTATTGTTACAGCAGTTGTTTGCGTGTCCGAAATAGGACAATTATTTATTCAAAGTAGAAGTCCGGATTTATTAGATATTTTTTTCGGAATTGTGGGAAGTTTATTGGGAGCATTATTCTACAATTTATTAAAAAGATTAAGAAATGCGAAATAGACATAAATTAACTTTCATATTTTTCTGTGCTATTGCAGACATGATTGCAATGGTTATAGGTACGCTTATATTTATAAATTTTAATGCTAAGGTTAATACTGGGTGGAATGATTTGTTTCTTGATAAAATGATTGCAATTACATTTTTAAGTTGGTTGTTTTCTGTTACTTATTTTAAACTATATCGTGTGGACAGTCTTTTTAATTTAGAAGACTTTTTTAGTAATAGTTGGCGAGCGTTATTGCTACAGAGAATTTTGTGGCATGGTTACATTTTTATTTTTCAAGATGATTTATTAAATTTATATTGGACGAAGGCAAAATTGTTTCCGTTGTGTTTTTTATTAATTTATTTTTTGTTATCTCGAATTCTTTTCATGTTGATTAGAGAGAAAACTAAAAAGTCATTTTTTAAACCATATAAGGTGGCCATTTGGGGTTTTAATAAAACAAGCATCGAATTAGCTTCTCATTTAGAAACAAATTCATTCTTTATAGAATTCGTAGGCATTCTAAATGAAAATTCGACTACTACTTATTCAAATAACAAAGATTTCAGCTTAGAACTTTCAGAAGCTATTTTAAATGCTCATGCAAATAATATAAATGAAATGTACATTGTGTCATCACCGGATTTAATTGATGATTTGAATTATTTTTTTCAACTTGGGGATAGACATTGTATGCGATTAAAATTTGTTCCCGATTTTTCATTGATTTCTAAAAAACATTTTAGTTCAAGCCATTTAAATAATTTTCATGTTATAAATCCGCGTTTCGAGCCATTACAAAATACCTACAATCGATTGATAAAGCGAATTTATGATCTTATATTTAGTATTCTGGTAATTATTTTGATTATGTCGTGGCTTTACCCAATTGTAGCTTATTTTATAAGAAAACAAAGTAAAGGACCTGTCTTATTCAAACAAATACGAACCGGCAAAAAAAATGAACCATTTTATTGTTACAAATTTCGAAGTATGTACATAGACGGGGCAGATGAAAGTCAACAAGCCAAAAAAGGAGATCTTCGAGTAACGCCTGTAGGAAAATTTCTTCGGAAAACAAGTTTAGATGAGATGCCTCAATTTTTTAACGTTTTAGCGGGCAATATGAGTGTAGTAGGGCCACGTCCACACATGCTCAAGCATACATCCGATTACAATTGCCATATAGAGAATTTTATGGTCCGACATTTTGTAAAACCTGGAATTACAGGTTTAGCCCAGGTTTCAGGTTTAAGAGGAGAAACTAAAGAAGTGTCCGATATGAAAAGGCGAGTAAGTACCGACATCCAGTATTTACAGTCTTGGAGTATAATCAAAGATATTAAAATTTGCTTCTTAACAATTATTGTAACGCTTAAAGGAGATAAAAATGCTTTTTAATTTAAAAAAATAGAAATTATGGATATTACAAACTACCTCATTGGTTTGCTCACAGGAATCTCTGTGACAGCTTTTCTTATTGGAAAAGAATTATATAAATATTACACTAAATATATGATTCAAAAAAAACAATTGGATCGAGTTTTGAAGATGTACGACAAAATTAAGAATTTAAAAACTTCAGAAACTTCACATTTAAATGCGGGTTATTAGTTTTTCGATACTATTAATTAATAGCTAATATGCATTTTAAAATTACCAGAATGTGAATTTGTCATAATCCTATGGCATGACAAGGTTTGTGCTGTGATCTTTTTATTCTAGTTGTCGCAAAGCTTTAATAAAAAAACGCTACAATTTCTTGCAGCGTTTTAGTGGGGAGAGCAGGATTCGAACCTGCGAAGTTTACACAGCAGATTTACAGTCTGCCCTCGTTGGCCGCTTGAGTATCTCCCCCAAAAGCCTTTGAGCACAACAGCTACGCCGTTGTTTGCAGTGCAAATATAGAAACTGTTTTGGTTTATGCAAACTAATTTTCTACTTATTTTACTATTATTTTTAACGTATTGGTACTGAATAAAATAAAAAAAATCTCCGCTTGGGAGATTTTAATTATCTTTAAAAACTAAGATTATTTAGCTAAAAGTTCAATGATTTTAGCTCTTAGTTCTTCGCCTCGTAAATCTTTTGCTACAACATTACCTGATGCATCAAGAATAAAGGTAGCAGGAATAGATTGTACTTTATATTGCGCCGCAATAGGCTCATCCCAAAATTTTAGATTAGAAACTTGATTCCAAGTTAATTTATCTTTTAAGATCGCTTCTTTCCATTTAGCTTTGTCTTTATCTAATGAAACACCAATTATGTTAAGACCTTTGCTATGTAATTCTTTGTAGATAGCTACAACATTAGGATTTTCTTGACGACATGGACCGCACCATGAAGCCCAGAAATCAACTATTGTTACTTTTCCTAAACTTTCTTTTAAACTGATAATTTTTCCCTCTGGGTTAGGAGCGGAAAAATCTGATCTTCATTGACCGTCAGTTGCAGGGGCGGAAGCTCCAACAGCTGCAGGGGCTTTCATTTCGGCAAGTTTAGTCTTGATCGCTTTACCTGGCTTAGTGTTTTTTAATGATTCATCCAAACTATTGTATAATTTTTCAGATTTTGCAATATCAGCAGTAGGATCATTTAACATGCCTTGAACAATTAATGCAGAGATAAATGATTTTGGATGTGTTTCAGCGTATGATACATATTTAGCTTTTGAAGCAACACCAACTTCCTCCTGAATTTTGCTAAATTCTTTCATTAAACCATTTATTACAACAGTATCTTTAGTTTGTTGCGCGGTGTTCATCGCTTCCATATTTTTATTTTGGAATTCCATTAGTTTCTTTTGAACCTTAGTAATTTCCTCGTTAAAAGTTGCATACTCATCGTTATTATAAGTACCTGATACTTTTGATTTTTGAATACTATCTTTATTTATGGCAATAGTAACTTCTCCGTTTTCTAATATAAAAGGTATTTTAGCTTGTGCACCTTCTAATTGAATAGTATAAAATGCAGGCTCAGTGATTTTACCTTTCATCTCAAATTTACCATTCTCCACTTTTACGGTATCTTTTGCAAGAAGTCCCATACCGTTTTCATCTTGCGTTTCTAAGATGATAGTTTTACCATTTTCAATCCCTGTTGCAGTTCCTGAAATAATGTACTCGTCTTTGCCAACTTTGTTGCAAGATATTAGAACTACAGCTGCCGAAAGTAATAAAATTATTTTTTTCATTATAAATTAGTTAATTAAGTTAAGTGTGCAAAAGTATTCAAAATATTCAAATTACAATTTATTTTTGAACTTAAAATTTTGTTATATTTTAAATGAATCCACTCCTACAAACCATACAATATATCACTCTAATTTCAGGAGACTATATATTTTTACAACTTTGTACAGCTAACAAAAGAGCCTTGGAATTTCAATCGTTTTATAAGAATTTTAATGAGTATTATTATCTAATAATCTAATTTATGCAGTCAACACTGGTAACTATAAGTAAGGCGTTTTTTTGGATAATAAAAAAAGCATCCAATGGATGCTTTTATATTTGTAGATAAATGGTAATTAATCTTGATTGATCGTTTTTCTCCATATAAATGCATTTAAAATATGACGTTTTGCGAATCTCCCAGGAGAATCAGCATTAACCATTTTTACATAAGTTGCTTTTGGAACACTTATGTATTCATAAACGCTACCATTAGAAAAATTGATAATTAATCTTCCATCAACAAATTTATAGTCCGAGATTGTTGATGTGGATATTGTTTCAGTATACTCAGGTAAGTTTGCTTTGATAGTTTCAGGATTGATACTTACCAAAAAGTGGTATGCTTCAATAATTTTTTTACTGTTTTCCTCAGCAGCTTTTAATCCATCTTCATCTCCCTGAAACTTGTCAGGATGCGCTTCTTTCATCGCATTACGATAAATTGTTTTCAAATCTTTAAGCTCAGCAGTTTTATCTACATTAAGCAATTTACGGTATTCAACTATTTTTTTCATAAATAAGGTAACTACTTGTCTTTTAATGTAAAATCAATATAATTTTATTTTAAAAACGACAAATTTTTTGCAAAGGTACACTTTTTTTTATTTTATTCATTTTTGACTAGAAAATTTTAAAAAAAAGTATCTCATTACTAATATATTAATTTATTAAAATAACCCAGAGAGCTTAATTCCCCGATTTATTCATGAACACAAATTTGATTAAATAAAAACGATTAAAACTTAATTATCATTCTTAGATTGGCGAAGAGTTCGCCTAAGCTTATCAAAGTCCCATTTATTAGCATTTATATAAGCATAAATTGACAATTTTTAAAAAATTGAATATCTTAATTAGGCAGAAGCGTTATTGCTGCGGTTTATTATTAGCTTTATCAAAGTTTTTAGATTTCTTGGGATATTTATTGTAGCTAATGTCACTTGGATTTTCGATTATAGACTTAATTGTAATCCAATCTCCAATATTATATTTAGTTGCCATTTTGTAATCTAAAAGAAAGTCACCGCAGAAGAAGTTATTGTTTTCATCTTTTTCCATAATTCCTGTGTAAACTCCTTTTTGTAACATTCGTTCTTCAGATGCTTTTGTCATAATTTCATTTTTTATACTATTGCTAGCTGCAAAGTTAATCAAATATACTTTGTTTATTTTGCATTTAATCCTAACTAATTACCTTTGTGAAATGGAAAATTATTTTAGACCAAGCCCAAATTCTTTTAAAAATACTTTTTGTGTATTTCAAGAAATGCCAATGGAAAACACCAATAATTTAAAAATTCAATACGATAGTAAATCAGGAAGTAAATATTATTACACAGAATTAGGAATGTATCGATTATCCAACCACTGGGGACGACTAGCAAACAGCAAATGGCGTCTTGAACCTTTGCAGCCAGAAACATCGTTAAAGTTTAAATTAGGTTTTGCACTTTGGGAAAATTTTTATCCAGATAACGCCATCGAGGAACTTTACTATTTAGAAGTAAATTTTGAAAAAAACACCGTTAATTACCAGCATAAAAACAATCCTCAATATGATGGAAAAGCATTTTTAAGAACGACTTTTGAAACTACAAAACGCATTAAACAAGTCCGAAATATAATGTATTTAACCTCTTGGGCTAAATATTTAGAGAATGATGACATCGATTATTTACGAGAAAATATTAGTGCGGAATTAATTTATTCCAATAAAACCTTGGAACAAATAAAGAAGGAATTTATGTGAAACATTATTTTTACCGCTAATGTTGGTATTCAGTCGTTAATCATTATGTGCGATAAGTTCCAAATCATTAATCGTTATAGGTTTTGATATATAACCTAAAATATTTGAATATGATTTTGACTTATTTTTATCTTCAATTGCTATTGACGAACTAACAATGTAAACGACAATATTTTTTTTTAAGATAAGCGATAAATTGTCTATTTCGTCCATAAATTCCCAGCCATCCATTATAGGCATGTTAATATCTAATAGAATTACATCTGGAAGATTTTCAATAATTTCAATTAAACTATGAATCTGATCAATTGCTTCTTTTCCATTTTTAAAAGAAGAAATTTCAGAAAATATTTCTAATTTTTCAGCTAATTTATTTACTATTATTTGATAAATAGGATCATCATCAATAATCCAGATTGTTTTTTTTTTCATCGAATGTAGATTTTAAAAGTTGTCCCAATACCGAGCTCGCTATCCACTGTAATCATTCCTCCCATGGCATCAACTTGATTTTTTGTTATAAATAATCCAAGTCCTTTCGAATCAATGTTATTAGTAAAAGTTTTGTAAAGCCCAAATATTTTATCTGCATTGCGAACTAAATCAATTCCAATTCCATTATCAGAAATTTGAAGAACCTTTTTATCCCCTTCTTTGTCTATAGAAATTTTTATTTCAGGCTTACGATCGGAATGCCTATATCTTATGGAATTTGATATAATATTATACAAAATACTTTCAAGATATGCTGGGTTATAGGTAATTATAAATTCTTGTGGAATATCATTGACAATTTTCACTTCATTGGATCTAATTTGCTCGCCCAGCGCTGCATTAACTGTACTAATATATTGATGCAAATTTAAAGGTTCCGAGGATAAACCAACATTTGTTCTAATATTTATAACTTCATTTAAATGTAGCATGGTTTCATCTAGTGAACACGAAACTGTCTTTAATAAATTTAGCATTTGCTCCCGCTCTTCCTGAGATTCAGCACTTTCAATAAGCGATATAATGGATGAAATATTACTGGTGTGTGACCTTAAATTATGAGAGATGATATAGGAAAAATTAAGCAATCTTTTGTTTTGTTCGGATACCAGATCAAAAGAAGCATTTAATTCTTTTTCTGCTTCTTTCGTTTTTGTAATATCGATCATAATACCTTTTAAGTATAATGGAATACCATTTTCTATGACGATGTTAACAATATCTCTTAACCACACAATTGAACCATCTTTTGCAATCATCCGGTACTCAAAGTCGTGATTACTATTTTCTTTTGTTTTAGTTTTACAATATTGTGGAACCCACTCTTTATCTTCGTCATAAATATGATCGATCCAAAAAGAGGGATTGGATAACCATTCCTCGGGGGTGTATCCCAATATTTTAGTGACTTTTTGGCTAATAAACTTAAAATTAAAACTTTCAACGTCACATTCCCAAACAATCCCATCAATTGTATTTATTAAAGATTCTAATCTTGCTTGAGACTGCAGAATTATTTGCTCTGAAATTTTTCGATCTGTGATATCTTCTGTCGAAATAATTACTCTTTGTAAAGATTTTTCATATCCTTTGATGACATTCCATCTCAAATCAACATTTCTATATTCTCCAAAAGAAGTTTTTATTCTCGTATCAAAATTCACTTTATTTGCCTCTTGCGTAATCGCAACTATGATTTTACTAAAGTCAGATACCGCATCGGTATCAATAATATTTGTCAGTCCAGATGTTATTTCGCTTTTTGCCTTAGATTTGTATAAATCTAAACTCATGGTATTAACATTTATAATTTTTACGAGATCAATGCAATTACTTATCACCTCTGGATTCAAATCTAAATAACGAGTAACATCAAGTGGGTTTTGATTTATTAAATTTAGCTCAATAAGATAATTTTTAACACCAGAAAAATCCTCTTCCCATAAGGGAATAGGGGAGTCTTCAAACAAACTTTTAAATCGAGCTTCGCTTTTTTTAATTAGTTTTTCAGTTTCTTTCTTTGCTGAAATATCTTCGATAATTGCAATGTGATTAGTGAAAGATTTATCTTTTTTAAGTAGAGGCGAAACGGTTAAATTTGTCCAAATAATTTCGCCATTCTTGCTTATCAATCTTTTTTCCATCGAATAATGATTAATTTCACCTTTTTTTACTTTTTCAAATTGCAATATTTCCTCTTGTAAGTCGTCAGGATGAGTTATGGTTTTAAAATTTAACTTCTTCATCTCAGCTTCAGTATATCCTATTAAATTACAATACTGATTATTAATCTCAATAAAAGTTCCGGTTGTGGAATCTATGTGTGCTATTCCTACTGCTGCCTGATCAAATATAACTTCATATTTAATTTCCGAATTAAGTATCTTTAAGGCCTGAATTTTTACTAGAGATTGTAATTTTTTTGGCATTTGCAAAAGCGAGGTAATTAAAAATCCAAACAAAGCAGATAAAAAAACGCCAATGATAGCTTGAACGATAATTTGAAAATTAAAGTAACTTTGTTTTTTAGACACCAGATATAATTTCCAGTCACTATCAGGGATTTTTGTTGAAACGCTATAATTTTTTGTTAAATTAATATCGTTATTAAGAAAATAAGTTTCTTTTTTAGAATCAAAATCAAACTTGGAAAACTGAAAGTAATGTTTTGTACTATCAATACTGGTAATTCCTGCAGATTTAAGCAACTCATCTAGATTAAGAATAACAGCCGAAAAACCCCAGAATTTATTCTTTTCAAAAACTGGGAATCTGCCCACTATTCCTATTCCTCCTTGTTTTAACTTTAATGGACCGGCAAAATACATTTTTTGAGTAGCAATTGATTTTAATGCTTCATTTTTAAGATAAGGATCTGTTAAAATGTTCAAGTTTATTGCAGCTTCATTACCCTTTAAAGGATATATATATTTGATGATTCCTTGCGGAACTAGTTGAACTGTATTTATATTCGCGTTTGATTCAATAATTTTTTTTCCTATTGTTTCAAAATTTTTAGGTTTTCCTTGATCATCTATAGTTAACGCTAAAGTTAGTGTTGTAGTGTAACAATTTTTTAACGATTTTTCTAGATTTTGACTCACCACATTAAGAATCGAGCTCATTTCTCGTTTGTCGTTTTCCTTAGTTAACTTATACTGTTGAAAAACGAGGACAGCAACAATAAAGCTTAAAAATAAAAATACAAAAAGTCCGATTGTCTTTGGTCTGTTAAAAAAGTATTTAATGAATTTATTTTGTTTCTTTTCGGAAGTCATTTTCAATTGGTTGGTTTTGGAAACTTTAATTTAAAATAAATATATAATAAATGTTCAGAAAAATAAAGATTGTTGTAAAAAAAAGTTAAAAAATGCTGTTAAGCGGTTTTTTAAACTTGATTATTTAGTCGTTGTAAAATAAGTCCTTAATTTTTAATGATTTGCTGTTGAGATTTATATCAACCTTTGAAACCATCTTTTTTAAGTCAATACAATCTCCATTTTATTAGAATCTTAAAATTATAAAGTCTTGTGCTAAATATATTTATAAAAAATCATTTAAGATTTCATTAATAATCCGAACTTTGCATTTGCTATTAACGGAAAATATCCAAATTCATTTTACAAATAATTTTATGGGCAGGAATAACGAAAGAAATATAAAAAAGCACAATGATAAGTTGCACAAAGCGCAGGATAAAGTGAAGCAGGCTGAAATGTTACGAAAAGAAAAATTGAAGCAAATTGTCAAGAAGTTTAATGAAAATAACGACCAAGAAAACAAGTAAAAATTGCAATATGGAAAAGAATAAATTTCAAAACATAAAAACTGGCGTTCAGGAAATAATTGATTTTATTGCGGTAAAAAACGCTAAAGAAGCTAATAATAAGTTAGTGGAAGTCAGTGAAGATCTGGACGACCTATTAGATTTTTCTGATGAAGATAACGATTTAATAGAGGTGTCTCGGTACCAAGTATTACTCAATCAATTGCAGCAACGAATCATTGGGCTAAATGGGCAGTCGACAACTAGTATTTAAAGTTTAGGTTTAAAATAATTATGATGAAATGTTACTGCGGTTCCTTAAAAATTTTCCAAGAATGCTGTGAGCCTGTCATCAATGGTTTGAAAAAAGCGCCAACAGCCGAAGCTTTAATGCGTTCACGATATTCGGCCTATTCTATTCATCATGCGAATTATTTAATAAAAACGACCCATGTTTCTCAGCGAAAATATTATTCTAAAGCTCAAATTTTAAATTGGGCGACGAGCAATAAATGGATTAATTTAAAAATTATTAGTACTACCGAATTTACAGTAGAATTCGAAGCTTATTTTTTAGACAGTAAACAACAAAGTAAAATTCATTATGAACTTTCTAATTTTGTTTTTGAAAATGGGAATTGGTTTTACGTGGATGGACAATTTATTTAGAATATGTGATCTTAAAAAGTAGAAAACCTATTTTAAATAAGCATAAAGTGCCATGATAAGTTTCATCTAAAGTTACAATGTAAACATGCAGTTAGTTTTACAATGAAAATTAATTAGAATTTATAACCAACGCCAAGTCTAATCATTCTATTTTTGACTTCAAAATTATCCTTTCCACGCAAATCGGTAAGTCCTAAAAAATAATTGCTTTCTACTAATAAGTTATCGTTAATATCGTAATTTGCCCCAAAAGTTAAACCGTAATCACTGTAATTCCACTCATTTTTTAAATCAGTTTCAAAATTGCTATCTTGCTTTGAAATATTTTTAAAAGTATTTTTCACTCCTAAAATCCGTCCGTAATACCAGCCTGCTTTTACGTTAAACTTCTTTAATAAATAATACTTCGCGGTTACAACAAGAGAAAGTAAATTAAGCTGATTTATATTCTGCAAATCCCCCAATATAAAATGAAGGTTTAAATGTATTTTTTTCATTTTTGATATTTTCAAATCTAAAATTACTCAAGATACCTCCAGCTTTTACACCTGCAGAAAATTGTTGGAAACAATTACAAGAAAATAAAAAAGTAAAAACGACTAAAATTTGCTTGATGTATAATTTTTTAAAGGTTAAATTTTTTAGTTGTTCGGATTTAAAATTAAGCAAAGTTTCATAAATCAACTTGTTGTAGTTGATAGTTTTTTTGAGCAAAAGAACTGAAATACAAATTAAAGCCAGCATTATTTTGCCACAAAAAAAGAGACGTGATTGCCTCTTTGAATTTACTAAAGATTTTTACAATGGCTTTTAGAGTTAATAAATTATCAACTAATTTAATATAGGTTGCATTGGAGATTCAACAGAGGGCGATTGTAGTTATTAATCTACGAACGTTTCTCTGCGGACATTCTTGACTTTCGTAATTTCATTTTCCTTTAAATTCCCTAAAACTTTAATTATTCTTCGTCTGTCAATAGTTCTAATTTGTCCGCCGCGTTGGACTCAATCGAATGATATTGTTTGTCTTTCAGGAGCAACATACTCTTCGCACTTGGCAGATATTTTATTTTTTAAATAAACTTATTGCAAGTATCCCAATCAATATTATGTTTGTCCATAATAAATATTGTTCAGATTCTCTACTTTTGTCAGTTTTAAAAGTTAATTCTTTAGCTAATAGGGCTTTTTGAATTTTAATATTTTGGTTTGTTATTATTTTGAAATTAAAATTGCTTGCACTGTCAAAAGATTCTTTAATATAAATAATTTCATTTTTCATATTTTTGGCAACTAACCAAAATTTTCCGCCCTCATTGTCAATGCAAAAATCAGAAGTTTCGTTCGGTTCTAATTTTGTAATATATTGTACATAATTTCCATCGCTGTTTCCGTAATCTTGCCAAAATGCTACTGCATAAATCTTTAAATTCTGTTCAGTTAAATTTTGTGTTTTTATATCGATTGGTGTAGAAGCTCCAAAACAAGAACTAAATAAAAAATTACAACCTAATGAAGTCATTCCAATAATGATTCCAAAATATGTAAGTAATTTAAGCGTAATTCTTTTGTCGGTTGAACTAAAATATTTAATTATTAAAATAACAATAATTAGGAATATAGAAAAAAATAGTATGCTCATTTTTTTGGTTTTTCGTTAAAATTGCTAATGATTTGTTTCAAAGCGATTTGAACTACCTTACTTATTTGTCATGCAAAGCTTTCTACCACTTTTTTACTTTTCAAATGTATTAAATTATTCTTACAAATTTCTTAATGAATTTTAATTTTTCATATTCCTTTAGGAGAAAATTTTTGATTATACCTCAATTCCCGCGTGAGTGATGGCAGTGGAAATCCTCCCGTTTTTCAGGGAGATTGAAGCGTACAGCACGACCGCGCTGAAACGATAGTGGAAGCGGGGGCACGCCCAAGATGTTTTGGAAATGATTTTAATACTAAAAATGCTTTTAACTAAAAATTAATAAACGTTTGCAAACAGGTCTTTTAAAATAGTGTAATTTTAACATCTATGAAAAATGACATAAATAAAGGTTTTCATTTCAAGACATACGAAGCGCCCTATCAATCTCCTTTTGATAGGCTTTTTAGTGTTTTTAAGGAATTGATTACGCATACTTCGGGTGATTTTGATGAAGCAATCGACTGGTTGCGGCAACTGGATGTTGAATATAAATTGACTACGCCAGAATATACGATTGACGATTTTATTGAAGATTTAAAGAAAAAAGGCTACATCCGAGAGGAAATAAAAGGAGATGGATCTGGCGGAATGGGCATAACTGCCAAAACCGAAAGGGCGATTCGTCAAGCTGCTTTGGAACAAATCTTTGGTAATCTTAATAAATCGGGTAGTGGTAATCACAAAACTAAAAGTGGTGGAAACGGTGACGAACACACTGGTGATTATAGAAATTTCCAGTTTGGGGATACTATCGAGCAAATTTCCCTAACTGAAAGTCTGAAAAATGCCCAAATCAATAATGGAGTGGGAGAGTTTAAACTTACTGAAAATGATCTAATTGTTGAAGAAAATCATCATAAATCCCAAATGAGTACCGTTTTGATGATTGACATTTCACACAGTATGATTTTGTACGGCGAAGACCGAATTACACCTGCGAAAAAAGTAGCAATGGCGCTTGCTGAATTAATTACAACGCGTTACCCAAAAGATACATTGGATATTCTAGTTTTTGGTAACGATGCTTGGACTATTCAAATTAAAGATTTGCCCTATCTACAAGTGGGACCTTATCATACCAATACTGTGGCAGGACTGCAACTTGCGATGGATATTTTGAGAAGGAAACGTAATACAAACAAACAAATTTTTATGATTACTGATGGTAAACCTAGCTGTGTTCGCGAGAAAAACGGTGAATATTATATGAACAGTAATGGTTTAGATCAATATATTGTTGATAAATGTTATACGCAGGCCGCACAAGCGCGCAAATTGCATATTCCAATCACGACATTTATGATTGCAAACGATCCGTATTTACAAAAGTTCGTTAATAGATTTACTGAAGCCAATCAAGGAAAAGCATTCTATACGGGTCTTAAAGGTCTTGGCGAGATGATTTTTCAAGATTATGAAAGTAACAGAAAGAAAAAGCTAAAATAATAGAAAGTATTTAATCCCGAAAATGAATGGGATTGACATTTAATATACATAGTTGAAAATCATTATCGATGCAACAAATAGCATTACAATTTATAAAAATACAATTTACAGAAATACAAAATAAAATGAAAGAAAACACATTAGGCGAATTATTGCAATCAGGATATAAATCGAAGCATATTAAAGATGAACTTCGAGATAATTTACGCACAAAATTAAAAAACAATGAAACGACTTTTGAAGGAGTTCATGGCTTTGAAAACACAGTTATTCCTGAACTAGAACGTGCCATATTATCAAAGCATAATATCAATTTATTAGGATTGCGTGGTCAAGCCAAAACACGATTGGCACGCAAAATGATCGAACTTTTAGACGAATATATTCCCGTGGTTGCAGGTTCAGAAATTAATGACGATCCGTTAAATCCGCTTTCTCGCTACGCAAAAGAATTAATTGCCGAAAAAGGGAATGATACGCCAATCACTTGGTTACACAGAAGCGAACGTTTCTTTGAAAAATTAGCTACACCAGATGTAACAGTTGCCGATTTAATTGGGGATGTTGATCCGATTAAAGCAGCGAACTTAAAATTAAATTATTCAGATGAACGTGTAATTCATTTTGGTATGATCCCGCGCGCAAATCGTTGCATTTTTGTGATCAACGAATTACCTGATTTACAAGCTCGAATTCAAGTTGCATTGTTTAATATTTTGCAAGAAGGCGATATCCAAATTCGGGGATTCAAACTGCGTTTACCAGTTGATGTTCAATTTATATTTACTGCAAATCCAGAGGATTATACAAATCGTGGAAGTATTGTAACGCCGTTGAAAGATAGAATTGGTTCGCAAATTTTGACTCATTACCCAGAAACTTTAGAAATTGCAAAAACAATTACGCAGCAAGAAGCTAAATTTGCTGATGAAATAAAAGAGGCAATTCACGTTCCTGCTTTGGCTAAGGATTTACTAGAACAAATTGTTTTTGAAGCACGTGAAAGCGAATATATTGATGCTAAAAGTGGCGTTTCGGCTCGTATGAGCATAACAATGTTTGAAAATTTAATGGCAACTGCTGAGCGCAGAAGTCTGCTTTCCGGAGATGATAAAACTACGATTAGATTATCTGATTTTATGGGTGTCATTCCAGCTATAACTGGTAAAGTTGAGTTGGTTTATGAAGGCGAACAAGAAGGTGCTGCAAAGGTTGCTGGTATTTTATTGGGCGATGCTATTCATACTTTATTTCCAGGTTATTTTCCAAAGATCGAAAAATTAGAACGGGAGAATGAAAAAAATGCTTATTCTGATTTATTAGAATGGTTTTTTGCCGAAACAGGATTTGAATTATTAGATGAAGCTTCAGATTCAGAATATCGATCTATTTTAGACTCGGTTAAACCGTTGGAAATTTTAATAAAGAAATACCAACCAGAAGCCGATAAGCGAGATATTCATTTCATCAAGGAATTTATTCTTTGGGCAATGGTTGAATATGAGAAATTATCTAAAAACAGAATTGAGAAAGGAAATCAATTTAAAGATTTATACAGCAATTTTATAAATAAATTGTAGTAATTTGTGAAAAGGAAGATTGTAAAAACTTAATCAGTATCAAACTGATAATTTTTTACAGTCTTTCTTTTTTTATGCGCTTTAGTCTCAGTTTTTCAATGCGGATAAACTATTTCCTAAAAATCATTAGTCCGGATAATTACCATTTTTTCAAAATTAAAAGTAATCAAGATTAAAATAAAATTTATTTGATCTCAAATTTCTTAGCTTTTTTTTTTAAAATATCATCTAGTTCACAATAAGACTTTATGATTCACAATATGATTTTTATAACTACTTTATTTAGCCTTATAATTTTTCTTAATAGAATTATAAGAACAGTCTCAATGTTTTAGAAATTAATAACACAGTACCAACTTAATTTAGTTTACCTTGGCTCATTGGCGGTATTTTTGGTCAATTTTAAAGATATGGAAAATAAATTTGAAGAATTAATTGCTTCTTATATTGAAAATAAAGTAGGGATTGCTGAACATTTTTTAAGCGATTCGTTGGCTTCTGGCTTGAAGCAAAATATACTACTTTTAAATCAGCAAAATCTGCTTATTGAAGCTGGTACCGGTAATTCAAATGTTATTTCTTATGACAGTGCGGTTAGGAGCGACTCCATTTATTGGCTTGACAAAAAAAATAATAATCCATTCGAAAATGAATTTTTTGCTTTAATTGAAGAATTTATTCACTACCTAAATGAAAGCTGCTATGCAGGAATTACGGGTTATGAATTTCATTATTCGCTATACGAATCAGGTGACTTTTACTTAAAGCATTTGGACCAATTTAAAACTAATCCGAGTCGGAAATACTCGATGATTAGTTACTTAAATGCAAATTGGCAAGAAAGTGACGGCGGAGAATTATTGATTCATCAATTAGACAATAATCAGAAAATAGCGCCAACTCAAGGGAAGACTATCTTTTTTAAAAGTGATGAATTAGTGCACGAAGTTTTGGTAACAAATAATACCCGAATGAGTGTTACAGGCTGGCTAAAAAGTGATTAAAAACTGCTTTAATTTCCTTTCAATCGAATGAATATTTTTTTGAGTAAACGCTTGCCGTCTCTGGTACTTTTTGGAGCTTCGGTAGCTATTAATTTTCCGTTTTTTTTAGTAAACTGATAACTAAAAGCAAATTGTGGGTTAGTTGCATCAGTATTTAAAAGTCCAAAACGCAAATCATTGAAATACAAAATTTTATTTTTTTCAGAGATAATATACCATCCTTCGCTCGCTATTTTAAGTTTTTCAAAATCAGAATTCTGTCTTAATTTAGATTCTAAATTTTTATTTTTACTGTAAGTTTTAAATGAAATGGGTTGAGTATCAAAAAAGGAATAATCGGCCAACAAATAATTTTTTGAGGTTGATACATTTGCATTCCATAAAATGAGATTAAAAGCGGTGGGTTTTACAATTATTTCCTGGTAAGTAATATTTTGTTCTACTAATGCTTTTTCAAATTGTGAAAGCGCGAAGAGTTTGAGAAAACAAGAAAGAAGTAGATAACAGCTACTAAACAACAAGCTTCTGATTGCGTAATTTTTTCTTTTGATTAAATCTTTTGATTTCCACACCAAGATTAAAAAAACAACTAATGGAACGGTGTATAATGGATCAATTACAAAGATTGTTTTGAACGCAAATCGATGTTCTATAGGCCATAATACTTGAGTTCCCCAGGAGGTAAATATATCCAATAAAACATGTGTAAACAAACACCAAAACACCATGTTAGTAGCCTGAAGAAAGCTGATTTTATATTTTTCAATTTTAGAAATAATTGATCCTAAAAATGGAGATAGAAATAAAAACAAAAAAAGAGAATGACTTATTCCGCGATGAATAAGCACCGCATCTACAGGATTTAGTAACATTCCCACCACAACATCAAGATCAGGAAGTGTGCCCAAAATTGCACCATAAAGAAAAGTTTTATTTTTCAGTTTTTTGCCAGCGCAAACTTCTGCGACAGCAATTCCAAGAGCGATTTGGGTAAAAGAATCCATTTGACAAAAATAGTAGAATTGAACTGATTATTTAAGGTAAATTATTAAACTAAAAATTAATTTACTTAATGCAACAAGCCTTTAAATATGCAATATATAGTAGTTTTGTGTTTTTTAAAAAAATAGATATGTTATTTTTAATTTTAAGTGTTATTTGCAGTGTAACAGTTGGCGTGATTTTTAAAATTTCCCGAAAATATGATGTCAATGCATATCAAATTGTAGCTTCAAATTATATTTTTGCTTTAATTCTTTGTTATGGATTTTTTAGTCCCGATTTACGCATAGTTACGGCTGATTCACCTTGGATTTTATATATTTCGATTGGTATTTTACTTCCATCCGTATTTTTATTTTTAGTAGCATCAATAAAGCACATTGGTATTGTAAAAACTGATGCAGCTCAAAGACTTTCTCTTTTTATACCTATTTTGGCAGCTTGGTTTATTTTTAAGGAAGATTTTAACTCATTAAAAATAATTGCTTTACTTATTGGTTTTCCAGCAATTTTATTTATTCTATCCAAACCATCCCAAACCACTGAAAATAAATGGATTTATCCAACTGTTGTTTTACTTGGTTTTGGAACAATTGATATTTTATTTAAGCAAATCGCGCTACACACATCGCTTCCTTACACTACATCTTTAATTATCATTTTTGGAATTGCATTGCTAATTATGGCAGCAGTGGTGACTTATCAATTAATTTTTAATAAACTCGAGCTACAATTAAAAAATTTAATTTTTGGTAGTTTAGTGGGTGCTTTTAATTTCGGAAATATTTTATTTTATTTAAAAGCACACCAAGAATTTTCTCAAAATCCATCTACCGTTTTTGCAGGTATGAATATGGGTGTGATCATCTTAGGAAGTCTTGTAGGTATAATTATTTTTAAAGAAAAGTTAACAAAACTTAATTATTTCGGCTTGTTTTTAGCATTGATAGCGATCATTCTTATTGTGTTTTCACAAATGCAGTAATCGTCAGAGACTTAATTTTTTTCGTCAGCAAATAATCTGTTTACACATTTCCAGTAGTTACAGTTTAATTTTTTCCAACTCCAAATATATATGATCCATTTCGGTTTTGAGTTGAATTATTTCATTGTTTAAATTTTTGATTTCATTTTGAATATTATTAATTTCAGCCTCTCGCTCAGCATCAGTTCGCAGGAATTGGAAGTCTTGCGCTTTTGCTAATTTATCTTTGGTTTGGTCTAAAGCACTTACTTTAACAAAAAGATTTTCCTGAATTCCTATAAGATTATTGTTCAGTATTAGTTTTTTCTCGCGTAGTTCTCTTTCGATTTCAAGTTTTTCTTGCTCAATTAACAAACTTTTTTGTTCTTCAATTCTTTTTTCTTGTAGTTTGAACTGCAAATTATCTTTTTCAGTGACACTATTTTTTTGTTCTAATTCAGCACTTCTGCTGTCTTGAAAGAAGGTGAAGACAAATGTGCCAATAACTAAAAATAAAAGTGCACAAAGAATAAAAAATAGTGTTTTATCGATACCAATAATTTTACTTTTTGATTCCTCATGTTCCAATTCCTCTAGAACTTTAATTTCTTCATTAAAAACTGGTTGTAAGATTTTAATAGGCGGTGGCACAACTCCCAATAGCGATTGTAATTCGGCTACATCGGCAGCGTATTTCCAGTCTTGCATACCTTCACACCAAACAGGAGTTGTTTTCACTATTTCTTTAGCTTTAAGTTCAAGCAAGGTAAACGGACCGCTACTTTCGGTACCATTGTGTATAAAATAGGAATTCATTGAAGGGGACTTTTTTGTTTTGATTTTCAAAAGTACAAAACAATTTACGTTTTGGTTAAATTTATAAAGCGTGTTATTGGTTTTTATACCAATTTTAAATGTCCTTGATGATATAAACTAAAATACAAATTACTAATTATATTTTTCTAGTTGGTAAAATTACTTTTGTAAATGAAAACGAAAATTAACAATTCTTAGAGATCATTTACTGTGTTTACTACATATTTCTGCCGATGTAGTCATATAAAATTTGTAATATAGTTGCTAATGAACTCTTAAAATAGTACTAATTTTTACGTTTTAGACGCTAAAATTTTTTTTGGTTGGTTGAAATCATTTAAAAACTAATCACGATGTTCTAAATTACTAGTCGATAAAACTATCATTATTCTTCTTCATCAGCTAGATCGATTTCTTCATCATCCTCAGTATCAGTAACTATTTCGAAGAAACTAAAAATAGAACCACCATAACTTTTTTGGAATGAAAAGTGAATCATGTGGTCTAATTTGGTATATTTTGAATGTTCGATAATCATCATTCCTTCCTCATTTAGTAACTCTTTTTCGAAAACTAATTCTATAATTTTCTCAAATATTTTTTGATCTAAAGCATAAGGAGGATCAGCAAAAATGATATCGTAAGATGTTTTACATCTTTCAATATAAGTAAAAACATCACTTTTTGTTGCAGCAATATTAAAATCATATTCAGCCGCAACTTGCTTGATGAATTTGACGCAACCAAAATCGCCATCTACAGCGGTAATTGGTGTACTTCCTCGGGACGCAAATTCATAACTGATATTTCCAGTGCCGGCAAATAAGTCCAATATTTTAAGTCCCTCAAAACTAAAATGATTATTTAAAACATTAAATAATGCTTCTTTTGACATGTCAGTTGTGGGACGAACAGGCAAACCTTTTGGCGGAGATATGCGTCTTCCTTTGTATTTTCCTGAAATTATTCTCATGAGTTGAACAGTATAAAATGTTTTCTGTTTTCGGTTTCAGAAAAGTAGTTGTTCCATCGCAAATTTTCTACATCAATTAGAGAAACGTTGCGAATGTATTTGTAAGCAATTTTAAAATAATCGCTTTCAGTATCAATAGCTCCGATTATTTCCAGTGGGAAATTTTCAGGATTTAAATTCAATTGTTCGGCTGTGAATAAAATGTAATAAATAAAATCTTCAGGGGTGCTGTAATCAAAAGAATTGAAAAGTAACAACTTTTGATTTTGAACAATAATGATCTCAAAATGACCAGAATTGATGTGAACAAACATCTTTTTTTCATCCTTATTTTTGGACGCAATCAATACTTTACTAACTAAAATACTGCTGGCATGTTTATAATCGAAAGCACCAAATTGATCAATAAAAAAATTATTGATATTGACATACGGGATATAAACCGCATTCATTTGGTGGTTTGCAATTTCATCAAAAGCAAAAAAATCAGTTTCGAAAACTTTGGTATTATACTGTAAATAGCTGCCTAGAAAATTCTCATCAAAAAGAGGTTCTGGTACAAACGTAGAAAGATTATTATTGTGAATTACTAAAATAGTGTCATACGATTCCCTTAATTCTGGATGATTCTGGAAAGCATCGGCAAACAAATCTTCAATTTTTGAATTTTTATTTACGGTGGCAAAATTTACTTCGCTAAAAGAAATTACAGTATTATTCAGCGTATCAAAACAGCAAAAAGACAAACCATTCAATGAAACTTGAATGGACAGTTTTTTATAAACTTTTTCGGTGATATTTGTGTTTTGTATTGACATATTATAATTTATTATTCTTTTCTGAATTTTATTTTAGAAAGCAATAAATAAGTTGACAAACTTACAAATAAAAATTACAACGACAATTGTAATCCTAGTATCAATTTAATTTGATTTTTGCCAAATCAATTGATTTTTGAGATTGAAAAAGCTTACTTTGCATTAAAATATTAGCTATGAACTCGTCGTTGTTTTACAGTCTTTTACAAAAAAAATTTCCATTTCAGCCCACCTACAAGCAAGATATATTTTTCCAAAAAATCGCTATTTTTTTGACAGAAACTGATAACAGAACTATTTTTGTGCTAAAAGGTTATGCTGGAACGGGGAAAACAACCGTTATCTCTACAATTGTTAATAGTCTATTGGACATTAATAAAAAATATGTTTTGCTTGCGCCAACAGGTCGCGCTGCAAAAGTAATTGCTAATTATTCAAACAAGCCGGCTTTTACAATTCATAAAAAAATATACTTTCCTAAAAAATCTTCTGGAGGCGGCGTTTCATTTACTTTGCAACAAAATAAGCATACCAACACGATTTTTATCGTCGATGAGGCATCGATGATTTCAGATACAAATTCTGATTCTAAATTATACGAAAATGGATCACTTCTAGATGATTTGATTTCTTACGTTTACTCTGGAAGCAATTGCAAGATGATTTTACTTGGAGACACGGCACAGTTGCCACCAGTAAATTTAGATATTAGTCCCGCTTTAGACATACAGACACTAGGAATAAATTATGACAAAGAAGTCGAGCATATTGAACTCGATGAAGTAATGCGTCAGGAAGAAAATTCAGGAATTTTGCATAACGCGACCGAACTACGAGAGTTACTGAAAGATTCTTTTATTGATGAATTCAAATTTAATGTCAAAAAATTCAAAGACATCGTAAGATTGACTGATGGTTATGATATTCAAGATGCTATCAATTCCGCTTACAGTAATTACAGTATTGAAGACACTGCTTTTATTGTTCGTTCCAATAAAAGAGCGAATCAATATAATGAGCAAATCAGAACTAAAATTTTAGATAAGGAAAGCGAACTCTCCACTGGAGATTTTCTGATGGTGGTGAAGAACAATTATTTCTGGCTTAAAGATTCGGATCAAGCTGGCTTTATTGCCAATGGTGATATTATCGAAGTTTTAGAAATTTTCAACATTAAAGAATTATATGGATTTAAGTTTGCCAAAGTAAAAATCAGAATGATCGATTATCCTGATCAAAAACCTTTTGAAACCGTTTTATTGTTAGACACAATTAAAAGCGAATCGCCGTCATTGACCTACGAGGAATCGAATAGATTGTATCAAGAAGTTTTAAAAGATTATGAAGGCGAAACTAAATTTAAACAGTTTCAGATGGTGAAAGCAAACGAATATTTCAACGGACTCCAAGTTAAATTTTCGTATGCAATAACCTGTCATAAATCACAAGGAGGTCAATGGAATACGGTTTTCATCGAACAGCCGTATTTACCTGATGGAATTAATCGAGATTATATTAGATGGTTGTACACCGCAATGACCAGGGCCAAAAATAAATTGTATTTGATAGGATTTAAAGATGAGAGTTTTGAGTAGAACCGCGAAGTTCAAAATTCTTCTCTGCAAGATTTATTTGATGCAGGTTTCACTCAAATTGAAGCTGAAGTTAAAAACGATTTACTTGTTAAATTAAAAACGATTGATCCCTATTATTTTGTTAGCTATATTAAAACAAAAACTGAAATGAAAAAAACATTTTTAATTATCCTATCAACAGCTTTTTTGTTTTCTTGTAAAGGAGAAAAAACGAAAGAAACTTTTTATCAAGCATCAAATGGAAAAATTTTTACGTCAACAGAATATGAAGATATAAAAGTTAAAATGTCTAAACGTGGTGAAATCCAAGAAGAAATATTATCAACTACTGTAAGAAACGACTCTGTCATTAAACTTTTTAAGACAACTGTTAAAGAAGTAAATCCTTATGCTGAAATGAACAATTTTATCGGGAAAAAATTGCCATTTGAAAATTTAATAGATATTAATGGAAATGAATTCAAGATAGAATCATTAAAAGGAAAACCTACATTAATTAATCTTTGGTTCGTAAATTGTCCGCCTTGTATTGAAGAAATGCCACAGTTGAATAAATTAAAAAAACACTACGGAGAAAGCGTAAATTTTTTGGCAGTAACATTCAATAATAAAAAAAAGGTTGATGATTTTCTATTAAAGAAAACTTTTAGTTTTACTCATATTGTTGATGCTCAAATTGAAATTGACAAATTGAATAATAAAAGTTACCCTTTAAATATTTATTTAGATAAAGATGGAATAATACAATCTTATGAAGGGTTTCTTTCTAAAGATTTGGCTGGTGGAAAGAATAAAGAACTAGAAAATTTACTGTAGTTAACACACGCGAAGTCGAGATTTACAAATATCTATTAACGAGAACGTTAGCTTTCACTAATAATATCTATTTTCCCGCGAATTCTCATTTCGCTATTATTGGCAACCTCGTTCAGAGCGGAGATAAAAGTAATTTTAATTTTATTATAGAAAATGGGATATGGTGATTTTATAGAAACATTTAAATCTTCTGACGGCGGAATTGATGGAATTATAAATGAGGATAAATTAGGTTTGGATAAGATTTATATTCAAGCGAAAAGATTTAATGAAAGTAAAGTAAGAGGGAAAGAGATAAGAAATTTATCGCTGCAATGAGTGGCGACAATAATAAAGGTGTTTTTGTTACATCTTCTTTGTTTGATAAAGAATTATCGGGTAAGTAAGTCAATCTCCTAAAGAAAATTGAGATTAAAAAATTAAAATAAAAACTTTGCGCCTTAGCTCCCGAAACTTCGGGATTGTGGCAAAAAACCAAAAAAACATGAAAATAATAGCAGTTATACCAGCACGGTACGCATCTACACGATTTCCAGCAAAATTAATGCAGGATTTAGGAGGAAAAACAGTGATTTTAAGAACTTATGAAGCGGCAACTAAAACAAATCTATTCGATGATGTTTTTGTGGTAACCGATTCAAATTTAATATTTGATGAAATTATTTCGAATGGCGGAAAAGCCATTATGAGTATTAAAGAACACGAATCAGGGAGTGATCGCATTGCAGAAGCTATTGAAAGTATTGATGTAGATATAGTAGTCAATGTTCAAGGAGATGAACCATTTATAAATATTACACCTTTACAAAAACTGATTGAAATTTTCAAGAAAGATGCAAATCGTGAAGTTGATTTGGCTTCATTGATGCGAGAAATAAAAGATGAAGAAGAAATTAGTAATCCTAATAATGTCAAAGTTGTGGTGGATCAAAACCAGTTTGCTTTGTATTTTTCTCGTTCGGTGATTCCATATCCTAGAGAGCGCAATGTAGGCGTACGATTTATGCAGCATATTGGAATTTATGCGTTTCGAAAACAGGCATTATTAGATTTTTATAGTTTATCGATGAAATCATTGGAGGCATCCGAAAAATTGGAGCAATTGCGATATTTAGAATTTGGAAAACGCATCAAAATGGTCGAAACCACTCATGTGGGAATCGGAATTGACACAGCTGCAGACTTAGAGAAAGCGCGCAAGATGTTGTAAATTATTGATCATTTTCGTGATCAAAATAGCCTTTGGTTTTAACTTTGGTTGAGAAAAAATTTAAGAAGAGAATAATAAAGAATAAAAACAACAAGGCCTGTGTTGTTACTAAAACTTTCCCCGTTAAAGTCACTGGAAAAAAATCACCATATCCTACGGATGAGGAAGTTACAATGCTAAAATAAACAGCGTCAAACCAATGGTTGAAAGATTTATTTAGGAAATTCCCGCTAGAATAAAATACAGCATAAGCAAATGCAATCTCTAAATAATTAAAAAAAAGTAACAGCATTGATCTTTTATATGATCGTGGTTTCGAAAATAAATCTGATGCAAAAATTAATGTTGGAATATAAAAAACAGTTTCTAAGAAGATATAAACGAGAATCCAAATCACGAACTGATAATTCTGCCATTGATTTACTAATATTAAAATTGGAAAAATAACTTTTAACAGGATATAGCAATCTAAAGTCAAATATTGATATTCTACGCCCTTCTTCCTTGCCCAATATTTCAAGTAAATGCCAGGAAAAAGCAATTGAGAAGACGCAAGTAGTAACCGAACGATTTTCTCAATTCCATTATCCTCCTGATGTTCGTTATTCCAAATCGATTGTATGTTGTGTAACCTTTTTTGAATGTGATTATATTCAGGTTGCACATTTATAGAAACTTTGCCTAAAAGAAGTTTTTTTATAATTTTTTTCATCAATTTTTTTTCAAGGAATTTGAAACTGTATTTTATAAATCTATGACGCAATAAAAAGATAAATATCGCGAATATTTTCCCGTTATGTTTTGATTACATTTTCAATAATAAAAAGTTCATTATGTGAAGCGGTAGGTGATAAAGTTTTTATTTTCAATTGGATATTTTTACATTCGGCTACGAAATTATTATTTCTTTGGCTGTGATTTTCGTTTAAAATTATTGTGTTAAAGAGAATAAAACCACCTTGATTTAAAAGAAAACAGATTCTTTTGATAAAAAAATTTTGAAATAGAAAGTTTGGCATTGCCATGTCTTCAAAAATATCGACAATAATTAAATCATAACTGTTTTTAGTTTTCAACACAAATTCAAAAGCGTCATCAATTATAATTTCGAGATTCTCAACCGCGTTTAGTTTGAAATAAGTATTTGCTATTTTAATAACTTCTGGATCTATTTCGACACCTGTTATTCTGCCCTCGAACTTTATTTCATTCGCTAATGTTTTAATGACACTTCCACCAGCAACTCCTAAAACTAGGATGTGATTCATAGAAACGATTTTATCAAATCCTATATTATGCAACCCCAAGCGCAAAATACGTTGTAAACCGCCATAGGAATAATTGGTGTTTTCAGAATCCAGCACTAATTCCCCATTTACCCAAGCAACTTTAATTGCTTTGCTAACTGACGATTTAGCCTGATAAATTTTTATAGGAATCAGATAACTAAATATTTTTTTAATCATTGTCGGCAGTTTTACTCAAAAATAAGATTTAATTTATTTATTTTGCCCGAAATAGCAAAGAATGAAAAAACAATTTTATAAATGGATATTTTTCAGACTCATGGGTTGGAAAATAGTTGGAAGTATTGATTCCGACATCAAAAAATGTGTATTGATGGTGCTCCCGCACACAAGCGCACATGATTTTTATTTGGGGGTTTTCACAAGGGGAATAACTGGTTTAGAAATGAATTGGGTTGGCAAAAAAGAATTGTTTCGTTTTCCTTTTGGTTTCTATCATCGATATATGGGTGGAGAACCGTTGGATCGTTCGGGAGGTTTGAATAAAGTTGATTCTATTGCAGCTATTTTTGAAAAAAAAGAAATTTTTCGTTTGGCAGTTGCTCCAGAAGGAACCCGTAAAACTACTAAGGATCTAAAAACAGGGTTTTATTACATTGCTTTAAAAGCGAATGTACCTATTATTCCCTTAGCATTCGATTTTGGTAAAAAAGAAGTCAATTTAGGAAAGCCGGTATATCCAACAGGAAATCTAGAATTCGATCTCAATATTTTGAAAAAACATTTTTTGGGGGTAAAAGGCAAAATCCCAGAGAATGGTTTCTTTTTCAGCTAATTTCAGTAACGAATTTTTAACCATCAAGAATATTAAGTCGCAATAAAATTCGACTCAAATTAATGTTATTGATGGTTTTCGAATTTTAATTTGCTTTGTTATAAATTTATCCGCTCTGAGCGTATAAAAACCATAGTTTTTTAAGCTTCAGTAACTAATTTGGACGATAGCTCTTAAAAGTTCCATCTTTATAAAAAATTACAATCTTGTCTATTGCGTCATCTTCATGATCTTGGAATGCATTTAGATTATGCGGTTTTTGTGTTGTAGGTTGATTACCTGGAATTTGTTTTTGATTTTCTGAAAATAAATCTGCAACACTAATTTCTTTGTTTTTAATAATAGGAGTAGCCTTTTGCTGTTCGTCTTTGCCGGTAAAATCCATCTGTTGATTTTCCGCGCTTTTTGGAAATGTTCCTTTTCCATTTATTATCCAATACAAATCGACATCAGGAAATACATCTAATATTTTAAGTATAAAATCCAAACTGGGTTTGTTTCTTCCTGAAAGCAGGTGAGACAAACTGGAACGTTGTACGCCAATTTTGTCTGCAAAGGACGAGGCATTTAAATTGTAATAATCCAATATAATTTCCAATCTTTTTATGAAATCTTCTGTGTTTACCATTGTAAATTCTCTTTAAGAATTAGCTGTTTACAAATGTAACTAAAACATCTTGAAAAACCTAAATTACAGATGTAAATTAAATAAATTTTTAAAATTAACATAAAGTAATTAATTAAATATAATTACATAACTGCTTGATATTAAATATTTTAAATTATTAAATAAAACATGTTAACAATTGTCATTTATGGCTCTATCCTATAGTCGAAGTGGTGGGTAAAAGCTGTTTACAGTATTGAAATAAACTTAATTTAATCTGTTTACAATTGTAAATATAAAGATGTTTACTTTTGTAAATCAAATTAAATCAAATGAATTTAGAAGAATTATTTGTTTCAAATAAAGAGCATTCTATTAGCGGACGTTACATTGCACTCAAAGTTATCGAACCTTTGCTACAGTCCTTAAATACAAATAAGCAACTGTATATTATTGGAAAATCCGTTCTTGAAAAACCAATTTATTCCTATAATATAGGAACTGGTAAAATTCGAATTTTTCTTTGGTCGCAGATGCATGGTAATGAAAGTACAACTACTAAGGCATTGTTTGACTTTTTAAATTTGTTGCAAAGCGGTTCAGAATTAGCTGAAAACTTTTTAAACACTTTTACATTTTTATGTATTCCAATGCTAAATCCTGACGGAGCAGCTTTATATACAAGAGAAAATGCTAATAAAATTGATTTAAATAGAGATTCGAAAAATCTCACCCAACCTGAAAGCCGACTTTTGCGTGAGACATTTGATTTATTTAAACCAGATTACTGTTTTAATTTACATGATCAACGCACTATTTTTGGCGTAAGCGACTCTGGAAAGCCAGCAACAATGTCTTTTCTAGCGCCCGCATATAACGACGAAAGAGAAATTAATGAAACGAGATTAAGAGCAATTGAATTAATTGCGACTATTAATGAACAATTACAATTTTATTTGCCAGATCAAATTGGACGTTTCGATGATTCATTCAATATAAATTGTATCGGAGATATGTTTCAGCATTTAGGGGTTCCTACTATTTTAATCGAAGCTGGTCATTTTCCAAATGATTACGAACGTGAGGAAACCCGAAAATTTGTATTTATGTCTTTAGTTTGCAGTTTTTCAGCGCTTAGCGAAAACGTTATAGTTAATAATGGAATTGATAAATACTTGAATATTCCTCAAAATAAAGCCGTTTTTTATGATATTATATATAAAAACATCAAAATAAATTATGATGGTATTGAAATAATCACGAATTTTGCGGTACAATACAAAGAAGAGTTAATTGAAAATCAGGTTTGTTTTAATGCTTATATTATTATAATAGGAGATTTAGAACATAATTTTGGTCATTTGGAATATGATGTCGGTAACGCGGTTTATACAGATGGCGGAACAGATATTCCGAATTTGAATCAAAAAGCCGATTTTTTTTTAGATAAAGACATAAAAGTTACCAACGGAATGATAAAAATGTAGTTTTTTAATCTTTTTGTTGTTTTTTATTTATATTTTTATACTTTGTTAAAGCATTTAAAAATATTAATTATAAAGTTATGAGTAAATTTCGTTTAGATGAAGTAGATCACCAGATATTGGATATGTTGATTGACAATACAAGAGTTCCTTTTACAGATATTGCAAAAAAATTGTTGATTTCTGCAGGAACTGTGCACGTAAGAGTAAAAAAAATGGAGGATGCCGGAATCATTATGGGCTCTTCATTAGTACTTGATTATGATAAATTAGGATACTCATTTATTGCTTATGTTGGTGTATTTTTAAATAACACGTCTCAAACAAAATTTGTTTTGGAACGTATAAATGAAATTCCTTATGTCACTGTCGCTTCTGTAACTACTGGAAAATTTAATATTTTCTGTAAAATTAGAGCTAAAGATACTAAACATGCCAAAGACGTTATTTTCATGATCGATGATATTGAAGGTGTATATAGAACAGAAACGATGATTTCGCTTGAGGAAAGCATCAACGACAAAAAGCGTTTGATGCATACCATTTTTAAAAATATGTAATTAATCTTGGAAGCGATATAAAATAATATAACCTCAAGTTAATTCTTGAGGTTTTTTTTTGAAAAATTAGGGAACTACAACAACCATAACCGCAATATTATGTACACTTTACCAAAAATTGAACAATTTAATCAAGATGTTCTTTCTAAATATAATATTTACAACAGCGTATTTATAACGCTTCCTTTTGATTCGATAGATAATACAGGTGCTTTGTTGCCTTTGTTTACAGACATTTGTGATACTGGTTTTAAAAAACAAGAAACTCCGAAAGAAATAGTTGATTTTTTTGCTAAACGGTATTTGCACGATCCGACTGAAGAGGATAAAATCGATATTATGTTTCGGTTTATTCAATATATTGAACGCCAAATTGTATTGTTTGACGCTATTGAAGATGCAGCTTTTCCAGTGGTTAATAATATGGAAGGCCGAGGTTCACTTCGAGATATAAAAGAAAAATCAGATGCTAAGAACAAGCAAGAGGAACTAATAGATTTTTTAGAAGATTTTCACGTTCGAACAGTTTTAACTGCCCATCCTACACAATTTTATCCCGGTGCTGTACTTGGAATTATAAATGATTTGACTAATGCAATTCGTAAAAATGATTTGCTCGATATCAAAATATTATTAGCTCAATTAGGTAAAACTCCGTTTATACAAAATGAGAAACCAAATCCCTTTGACGAAGCTGTTAGTTTAATTTGGTATCTTGAAAATGTCTTCTATCAAACTTCGGGCGAAATGGTGCACTATCTTCAAAAAAATATTTTTGATGGTGAATCTATAAAAAATCCAATAATACAGCTTGGTTTTTGGCCTGGGGGCGATCGCGATGGAAACCCTTTTGTAACCACAGAAATTACTTTTAAAGTAGCAGAACGTTTAAGAACTTCCATTTTAAAATGCTATTATATCGAAATTAGAAAATTAAAAAGAAAGTTAACATTCTCTGGTGTAAGTAATTTAGTCAACGAACTTGAACAAAAGCTTTATCGGTCTGTTTTTTATTCCGTAGGAGAAATTTTTATCACTGTAGATGAGTTTAATGCTCAATTAAACAAAATAAAACAAATTATAATTGATCAACATCAGTCTCTATATCTGGATGATTTAGATGCTCTTTTGATAAAAGTTAATCTATTTGGCTTTCATTTTGCTTCTTTGGATATTAGACAAAATAGTAAAATACATGATGCTGTTTTTAATGATGTTGTTGATTATTATTGGAAACAAGATTCATTAGTTTTTCCCAGCAATTATTTTGAATTAAATGAGGAAGAAAAATTTGATGTTCTTTCTAAAGTTGATGGTAATCTTGATCCTACAGTTTTTGAAAATGAATTGACAAGATTAACTATTGAGTCTATTCAAGCTATTAAAACAATTCAACAGAAAAATGGAGAATTTGGTGCCAATCGCTACATAATAAGTAACAATGAAAGTGCATTAAATGTGATGGAAACGTTTGCATTATTTCGTTTGAGTAATTGGCAAAACCCAAAAGTTGATATTATTCCGCTTTTTGAATCTGTTGATGATTTGCAAAATGCGCACCAAATAATGGAAAAGCTGTATACTAATCCTGCTTATGCAGATCATTTGCGTAACAGAAACAACAAACAAACAATTATGTTAGGTTTCTCTGACGGCACTAAAGATGGAGGTTATCTAATGGCAAATTGGAGTATTTACAAAGCAAAAGAGGAATTAACAACGATCTCTAGAAAGTATGGTATTAAAGCGATTTTCTTTGATGGTCGTGGCGGACCGCCAGCTCGTGGTGGTGGAAAAACTCATAAGTTTTATGCCTCTTTGGGCCCAACAATTGAAAATAATGAAATTCAGGTTACGGTGCAAGGACAAACAATCAGTTCTAATTTTGGAACATTAGATTCCTGTCGTTATAATTTAGAAAATCTTTTAAGTGCCGGAGTTACTAATCAGGTGTTCAGTAAAGGACAAAACGAACTCTCTGTTGTTCAGAAAAATATTTTAGACCAATTGGCGGGTTTTGGATACGAAAAGTATTTAAGTTTTAAGAATCATCCTAAATTCATACCGTATTTAGAGCAAATGAGTACTTTAAAATATTATGCTAAAACAAATATTGGAAGTCGTCCCTTAAAAAGAAGTAAATCTGCCAGTTTAGATTTTGCCGATTTGCGCGCGATTCCTTTTGTGGGTTCTTGGAGTCAATTAAAGCAAAATGTTCCTGGATTTTTTGGTGTTGGTACAGCTTTAAAAAAGTTTGAAGATAATGGTCAATGGGACAAGGTTCAAGATTTGTATGATAACTCTTTATTCTTTAAAACTTTGTTGGAAAACAGTATGATGTCCTTAGCAAAATCATTTTTCCCACTAACGGCATACATGCAAAAAGATCCTGAATTTGGAGAATTCTGGCAAATTATTTACAATGAATTTTTAGAAACAAAACGTTTATTACTAAAAATAGCAGGACATAAAACCTTAATGGAAAATTATCCTGATGGTAAAGCCTCTATCGAAATAAGAGAACGTATTGTATTGCCGTTGTTGACAATACAGCAATATGCTTTATCGAGAATTAACGAATTAAATAAAGAAAATATTCCTAACGAACAGCTGATAAAAGTATTTGAAAAAATTGTTATGCGATCCCTTTTCGGAAACACAAATGCTAGTAGAAATTCAGCTTAAAAAATAGAAAATGAAAGTATCACAATTACCAATTTCAGAATATGCAGAATATTATTTCCAATACATAAATGTTTTGGGCGAAGTAACACTAATTGAAGAATTAGAAATTTCATTGCACGAATTTATTCGGTTTGTTCAAAACATTCCAATGGATAAGTTTGATTATCGCTATGCCGATGGAAAATGGACGATTAAAGAAATTATTCAGCACGTGATAGATACGGAACGTATTTTTGCATATCGAGCGCTGCGTATTTCTAGAAATGATAAAACGCCACTTCCCGGATTTAATGAAAATGAATATATTAATAATACCGATGCTAATCAACGTGGAATTCAGGATTTGCTAACTGAATTTTCCGCAGTAAGACATTCTAATATTTATTTGTTCAAAAGTTTTTCAAACGAGCAATTAGAAAGAATGGGAATTGCTTCAAATGTTGGAGTCTCTGTTCGTGCCATCGGGTTCATACTAATTGGTCATCAAAAACACCATCAAAAAGTATTTGAAGAAAGGTATTTATAACTTACTGTAAAAATATAGACCAAATTTCGAATTTCTTTTCAAATGACATTGTATTTGCAAGACTTGTAGAAGGCATTACGTAATAGGTGATGCCTTTTTTTTGTCCAAATTTTTTGTAAAAAAATTTATGACTTTCTTTTCCATTGAAAATTATTTTATTTATTTCTGAAAATTGGGCAAATAACATTAGAAAATCGTTTTCTTGATGATTTTTAATGTGAACATCTAAACTGCCTTTTCTTTCGCAGTTTTGTAAAACATCCCACAATCCAATATTATTTCTTTGAAGCACTTTAATTTTTTCTCCAAAATTTTCAGGAATGGGTAAGTTATCAAAAAGAGTGAACATAATTTTCCAAAAATGATTTCTTGGATGTGCATAATATTCTTGTTTTTCCAGCGAAGTTATGCCGGGCATTGTTCCCAAAATAAGAGTTTTAGTTGAAAAATTTACAAACGGTGGGAAAGACTGAATCATATTATTTTATTAAATCAAAATTCCTTGTTTATCAATTATTGCTAAAGCCAATCTTATTTTTCCGTAATCAATTTTCTCTTCAAAATAGTCGAAATAAGGTTTTAAAGCTACGGGAGATTCAAGCGTAATTTTTGCAGCGGCAATTTGTTGAACTTCATCGTTAGAGATGAATTGAGATAAATCAATAGGTGCGCCATCGAGATATAGTTTAGCTAAGTGAGACATGATTGTACTTAATCCTAAATTTCTTTTTTCGGCAATAGCTTCAACTGATAATCCACGATTATACATTTCTAATGTTTCTTGGTAAGTTGTACCTTCTTTCTTTTTTTTAACAACTTTTGCCTTTTGAAATTCAATTATTGCTTTAATAAAAGCATCGCCATATTTTTCAAGTTTTGCTTTCCCAACTCCGTCAATTGCTAGTAATTCTTGATCACTCATTGGTCGCTCGGTCTCCATTTGGCGCAAAGCCGCATCACTAAAAATAACATAAGCAGGAACTTGCTCCTCTTTTGAAATTTCGTATCGCAATTTTCGTAAAATTTCAAATAAGGAATTTGCAGTCAATTTGGTTTTAGTTTCTTTAGCTTCCTGTTTTTCTGAACTGAATTTCTGAACGTTTGTTAGTTGGACTTTTTCACCATCAAAAAGCACTTTTTTGGCGAAAGCCGTTAATCTAATTTTATTTTGCTGGTCAAATGCAATTTCGCAATAACCCAAATTGATCAATTGAATTAAGTATTGGTTCCAGTTAAACCAAGAAAGATCACTGCCAACAGCATAGGTTTTTAATAGTTGATATTCTTTTTCATAAATGTAAGCGTTTTTTGAACCGCGCAAAAAGTCAATAATTACAGGTAATGGTTCTGATTCCTTCAAACGAATAATTGCCGACAACGCTTTTTGAGCGATAATAGTTCCATCAAAAAATAAAGGTGGATTTTTACAAATATCACAGTTTCCACAATTTTCGGTTACTAGTTCACCAAAATAGGAAAGTAAAATTTTACGACGACAACTTAATGCATCAGCGTATTGTTTCATTCTTTCTAATTTTGCCAGTTGTACTTCAGCATTTAAACCTTGTGATGCAAATTTCTGCAACTGAATCATATCGCCATAACTTTCGAATAATACCGTTTCAGATGGCAATCCATCACGACCGGCGCGACCAATTTCTTGATAATAACCTTCAATGTTTTTGGGTAAATTATAATGAATAACCCAGCGAACATTAGATTTATCGATTCCCATTCCAAAAGCGATGGTGGCGCAAACTACTTGACAATCATCATTTATAAATTGATCTTGGGTTTGCGATCTAATTTTTCCATCTAGACCAGCATGATATGCTTTAGCATTTACGCCAGTTTTTTGTAATTTTTCAGCAAGCTCTTCTGTAGTTTTTCGACTCAAGCAATAAATAATTCCAGATTCGTTTGGCTTGTCCTTTATAAAATCTATAATTTGTTTCACTCTGTCTAAAGCTGGTCTAACTTCTAAACTTAGGTTTTTCCGATCAAATGAAGCAACAAATATTTGAGGATTTACTAAGTTTAATTGAGCGCTAATGTCCTTGCGTGTAACCTTATCGGCAGTTGCAGTTAAAGCTAAGATTGGAGTAGAAGGGAAGCGATTTTTAAGATAACCTAAATTAGTATATGCTGGACGAAAATCATGTCCCCATGCCGAAATACAGTGCGCTTCATCAATGGCAATAAGACTTACAGTCAAACTATTAAAAAGAGTGTCTAAGAAAGATAAACTTTCAGGAGCAACATATACTAATTTAATTATATTCGATTTTAGGCTTTCGATATAAAATTGTCGCTCGCCTTCGGTTTGACTGCTATTTATAAAGCAAGCTTCAATTCCGTTTGCTTTTAAGCTATCCACTTGGTCTTTCATCAAAGCTATCAGCGGCGAAATTACAATTGTAATTCCCGGAAAAAGTAATGCTGGCAATTGAAAACAGATTGATTTTCCGCCACCAGTTGGCATAATTGCTAGTGTATCTTGACCGGACAAAATGCAATTTATTATATCTTCTTGGTTAGGTCTAAATTTCTCAAAACCAAAGTTTTCCTTTAATGTGGTGTGTAAAATAGCAGTTGTCATTGTGGCGTATATTTTTGAACTAAAGTAATAAAAAAAGGAACTCATTTACGAGTTCCTTTAAATTTATAAGTTTTAAGAATAAGATGAATTAATCTTCATCTTCTTGATCATCATCTTCATCTATAAAATCTTTTTCATCTGTGTCATCATCGTCGTCGTCGTCTCCTGAGTCGGAATCTGGCTTATCAAGATTATCATCTTCCTCGTCATCATCATCAATGTCATCATCTAAGTCTAATCCTTTGATTGGTTCAACAACTTCATCAATTAAAAGTTCATCATCTTCATCATAATTTTCAATTCGTTCAGAAAGTTTGGTGCTAACTTTCACTAAATAAATGGTGTCGTCTGTATGAACTTCTACCGCTTCAATTAATTCATTTTTAGCATTTCTAAAACTGATGATATTTGAATCATCATAACCATCAGGAAATTTTTCCACTAATAAATTTAGAATCTCGTGGGTAAGTTTCGCATAATCAACTATTACTCTTTTCATAAATATTCCTATAGGTCTAACAAATAAGCGAAAATTAAAGGTGCCACAATAGTAGCATCTGACTCAATTATAAATTTTGGAGTTTTAATATCTAATTTACCCCAGGTAATTTTTTCATTTGGAACAGCTCCAGAATACGATCCATAACTAGTTGTAGAATCTGAAATCTGACAGAAATAACTCCAAAAGGGTACATCATGCATTTCCATATCTTGGTACAACATAGGCACAACACAAATAGGAAAATCTCCAGCAATACCGCCACCTATCTGGAAGAAACCAACACCTTTACTACTATTTTTTGGATACCAATCAGCTAAGAAAGTCATGTATTCAATACCAGATTTCATAGTTGATGCTTTTAAATCACCTTTGATTACATAAGAAGCAAAAATATTTCCCATTGTACTGTCTTCCCATCCCGGTACAATTATAGGTAAATTTTTCTCTGCTGCAGCATACATCCAGCTATCTTTTAAGTCAATTTCGTAATATTCCTCAAGAACACCAGAAAGTAACATTTTGTACATAAATTCATGAGGGAAATATCTTTCTCCTTTTTCTTCAGCATCTTTCCAGATTTTGTAAATGTGCTTTTGCAAACGACGGAATGCTTCGTGTTCTGGTATACAAGTATCTGTAACGCGGTTCAAACCTCTTTCCATCAAGTCCCATTCTTCCTGCGGAGTCAAATCACGGTAATTTGGAACTCTTTCATAATGTGAATGAGCCACTAAATTCATGATATCTTCTTCAAGATTTGCTCCAGTGCAAGAAATGATATGAACTTTATCCTGACGAATTATTTCAGCGAAGATTTTCCCAATTTCGGCGGTGCTCATTGCACCAGCCATTGTTACCATCATTTTTGCTCCGTTAGCTAATTGTTCTTCGTATGCTTTAGCTGCGTCAACTAAAGATGCAGAGTTAAAATGCAAATAATGCTTTTCAATAAACTGACTAATAGGTCCTTTGCTCATTTTTTAAAATTTATTTTCTTGTATTTATGTTTTCATAACGAAGTAATTCAAATTTAATAAAATTAATTTGAAACAAGTAGTTATAAATGTTGTTTACTTTATTTTTTATGATAACCTAATATTTTTAGGACATCGTCAGCAGTTTGCTGTTCCGAGAAAACTTCGGTAGCTAAAATTCCGTTTTCGTCTCTATCGATCAAAATATGTTTAGGTTGCGGAATTAAACAATGGTGTAAGCCACCATATCCGCCTATTGTTTCCTGATACGCTCCTGTGTTGAAAAAACCTATATACAATGGTTTTTCTTTGTTGTATTTAGGCAAATAAATGGCATTCATGTTTTGCTCTGAATTATAATAATCATCGCTATCACAAGTCAGTCCGCCCAGTAAAACTCGCTCGTAAGTCTCATTCCATCGATTCACTGCAAGCATTATAAAACGTTTGTTTATTGCCCAAGTATCAGGTAAAGTAGTAATAAAAGAGGAATCAATCATATTCCATTTCTCTCTATCATTTTGCTGTTTCTGATATAAAACTTGGTATATTGCGCCACCACTTTCGCCCACGGTGAATGATCCAAATTCAGTAAAAATATTGGGAACATCAACTTCGGCCTCATCACAAGCAATTTTTATTTGATTGATAATTTCGTCAATCATATATTGATAATCAAATTCAAATGCTAGAGAATTTTTTATTGGAAAACCACCACCAATGTTTAAGCCGTCTAATGAAGGACATTCCTTTTTTAAAGCAACATATACTTTAATACATTTTACTAATTCATTCCAGTAATACGCGGTATCATTAATTCCCGTATTTATGAAAAAGTGCAATATTTTTAGTTCTAAATTCTTGTTCTCTTGAATTTGCTTCTTGTAAAAACTTACAATATTTTTATAACCAATTCCAAGTCTTGAAGTGTAGAATTCAAATTTTGGTTCTTCTTCTGAAGCGATGCGAATCCCGATTTTGAATTTACCTTTAATTTCTGCTTGCAGTAAATCAAGTTCTTCATAATTATCGATAATTGGAATAGTGTTTTTATGTCCGTTGTTGATCAATCGAGCAATATTTTCAATGTATTGATCTCTTTTAAATCCATTACAAATGACATAAGTGCTTTTATTAATCTTGCCGTTTACTAATAAATTTTCGACAATATTAATGTCAAAAGCAGATGACGTTTCAATGTGAATATTATTTTTGAAAGCTTCATTCATGATATATTCAAAATGAGAACTTTTAGTACAATAGCAATAGTAATACTTTGCCTCATACTTATTTTTTTCCATCGATTTTCTAAACCATGCTTTGGCCTTGTTGATATTGTTTGAAATTTGCGGCAAATAGGTAAACTTCAAAGGAGTACCATATTGCTCCACTAATTTCATCAAATCGATATTGTGAAATTGGAGATTATCTTTGTTTAATGTAAACTCTTCTTGAGGGAAATAGTATGTTTGATTAATTAAATCAGAATATTTTGTATTCATTAGATTTTGATATTATAGATTAGAATATTTAATTAAGACTACATCTAAAAAATCATACTCGGATATTAGCATAAATTATTTGAAGTTTCTCGTGGTCGGCTTTCAAATATTGGAATATATCAAAACTAAAGTTCCCCTTAATAGAGTAAAACCGCTTCAATATTCTTAAAAAAGAAAATTTTTTGCGAGTTTTACTAGAACTATAGCTGCGTTTGTTTTGACATTTTTTCATTGGTGCAAATGTAAAAAAATAATATAAACACTAAGCGTGCTTTTTATAAAAATTTATGATGATTTATAATCTTCAAACGCTGCAAGAATTAATTCATTTTCAACAGATTGATTAATTTTTATTTTTCCTATTCCTTCTATTAGTGCAAATTGTATATTGCCGTATTCGTTTTTCTTGTCATGAATCAATAATTCCAAGATAGGTTCGATATCATTTTCTTCAAAAATTACATCATCATAAATTGATTTTAGACTAGATTTAATCTGTAAATAGTCATCTTGATCTATTAATTTTTTGCTCATAGAAATATAACTTTCTAAAATCATTCCTATGGCAATTGCTTCTCCATGCAGCAATGTTGTTTTATTTTCATTTTCTAAAAAGTAACTCTCAATCGCATGTCCTAAGGTATGTCCAAAATTCAAAGATTTCCGAATGTTTTTTTCCGATGGATCTTGTGTAACTATCTCATTTTTAATTTCAACAGATCGATAAATTAAGGAATCGAAGTCGGCAAAATCAATTAATTTCAAGTCTAAAAATTGTTCCCAATACATTTTATCGTAGATTAAACCATGTTTTAGCATTTCAGCTAGACCTGAGCGCATTTCGTTTTGCGGTAATTTTTCAAGATACTGTGTGTCTATAAGTACCATTTTTGGTGTATTGATTACTCCAATTTGGTTTTTTAAATTACCTAAATCAACACCGTTTTTTCCGCCTACTGATGCATCCACCATTGCTAGCAAAGTGGTAGGAATGTGGATAAAATCGATTCCACGTTTAAAGGTTGAAGCTACAAAACCGCCTAAATCAGTTACAACGCCGCCGCCTAAATTTATGATTAATGTTTTTCGGTCTGCGCCAAGTTCTGTTAGTACATTCCAAATTTGAACACAAGTTTCGATATTTTTATTATGTTCACCTGCTTCAAATTCGACAATTTCAATCGTCAAATCTGTTTCCAGCAACGGTAAAAAAGTAGGCAAGCAAAACTCATTTGTATTACTGTCTACAATTATAAATAAATTAGAATATTTATTTTCCTTTAAGTGAAAGTTTAATGCTTCATATCCGTTTTCATTGAAATGAATAGGATAACTAGTGGCTTGAATTGACTGCATAATTACTATTTTATTATAATGGCAAAATAAGGTAATTTTTGCTGAATAATATTTAAAAGTCTGTTTATATTTGTACAAAAATATCACATTTGATGGAAAAATTATTTGATAATACACAAGTTGCATTCGCATTAAAAAGCGATACTGAACTCGATAGAGCTTATTTTCTTTTTAAAATGATCGATAATCAGCCTTTAGTTCGAATAGGAACTGCGGTAACTAACTTTGCTTTAAAAGCAAATCTTCCCGTTGAAGGATTGATTCGAGCGACTGTTTTTGACCATTTTTGTGGAGGAATAAATGAAGTTGATTGTCTTTCGGTAGTCGATAAATTGTATACAAAAGGAGTTTCGTCAGTATTGGATTATTCTGTTGAAGGCAAAGAAGAAGAAGATCAGTTTGATGCGGCTTTAGAAATGACACTAAAAACGATAGAATTTGCCAAAGAGCGTTTAGCAATTCCATTTGCAGTTTTTAAACCAACTGGTTTTGGAAGATTTGAATTGTATGAGAAAATTGGCGCAAAGCAAACCTTGACTGATGCAGAGCAAGCAGAGTGGAGTCGAGTAGTAAATCGTTTTGATTCCGTTTGCAGCGAAGCTCACAAAAAAAATGTGGCGTTATTAATTGACGGCGAAGAAAGCTGGATGCAAGACGCTGCAGATCAACTTGTTACTGAAATGATGCAAAAATATAATAAAGAGAAATGTATTGTTTTTAACACTTTGCAGCTGTATCGCTGGGATCGCTTAGATTATTTGAAAAAATTGCATCAAAAAGCTAAAAACGAAGGATTTTTTATTGGCATGAAGCTAGTTCGTGGCGCTTACATGGAAAAAGAAATTGCACGCGCAATTGAAAAAGGATATCCGTCACCAATATGTGAGACCAAAGATGCAACAGATAAAAACTACGATGAAACCGTGATGTATATGATGGAGCATTTAGACCAAATGTCAATTTTTTCAGGGACGCATAATGAATTAAGCACCTATAAGCTAATGGACTTAATGCAGAAAAAAGCTATTAAAACCAATGATGATAGAATATGGTTTGGCCAATTATATGGAATGAGCGATAATATCAGTTACAATTTGGCTATAAATGATTATAATGTCGCTAAATATTTGCCGTTCGGTCCTGTAAAAGATGTGATGCCATATTTAATTCGCCGTGCTGAAGAAAATACTTCGGTAGCTGGACAAACAAGCCGGGAATTGTCGATGATAAAAACAGAGAGAAAGAGGAGGAAGGGGAAGTAGTGGTCAGTGATCAGTGGCAAGTGGTCAGTGCTTAGTGTTCAGTCATAAGTTTAAATAAAGATAAATAAAGCTCCAATTGAAAAATTGGAGCTTTTTGCTTTATGATTATCTCTAGGCTCCCTCATCGTTGCATGGGGTTGGGGCGAGTACTGCCTATTACTAAACTGTAAATTACTTAAGTTTTTATAAATATCGTTTTCTAATATGATCAATTCTTATATGATCCACACTCTGTGACTTTTTCATTATTCACCACTAAAATTTGATTCGCGCTGCTAGTAGTTTAAAGTTGGTTAACAGTAATAGTTCTTGTTCTTCATTGCATGAAATTAAAATCAAATTTGTCAAATATTATCGATCAAAATTTACTGGGACGTGGCAAAGTAAATGTCATAAAATTGATAATGTTACACTGCTTCACTTAGGAAGCAACTATTTCTAACATATTTGTATAGCGAACAAAAGTTGAAACTCTATTCCCTAATGCGTGGCCTACAAAACTTAAAATAATTGTAAACACTAGCTATACAAAAGGCCTACTTTTGGAAAAGGTCATTTCACATTAATTTATATCCTACAAATTATCTTTACTCTTTTACTAAATGTTTATATATACTTTTATGTATAAATTAATCTATACTTTTTAGTATATATTAAAAACAATACATACATTTGTCCTTCAGGTTTATTTTAATGACCAAAAAATCAATTATTAAATCTTTTAAACAATGAAAATAACAACTCAAGATGAATATGGTTTAAGAATATTAGTCCGTATTGCAAAATGTAAAGATCAGTCTGGATTGAGCATTCCTCAACTCAGTGAAGCAGAAGGATTGTCACAACCTAATGTTTCTAAATTAACTCGAATTCTCCGGATGGAAGGATTGATTAATAGTACTAAAGGACATGTTGGAGGCTATGTGCTTGCCAGACCAGCAAACACGATAACGGTAAACGATATTTTGAACTCGTTAGGCGGACGTTTATTTGATGAACAATTTTGCGTAAATCATGTTGGCGTAATGAAAATCTGCAGTAATTCGACAGATTGCTCTATTCGCTCGCTTTGGACCATTGTTCAATCTGCTATAGACAAGTTATTAGATACAATAACACTTGCTGATTTATCGCACGGTGAAAAAGAAGCCACGGTTACTTTTCAAAGCTTATTTGAAGAAATAACAACAGAGAATAAAGAAATATTATAATCCATAATAAAAGATAAAATGATAACAGTTTCAGAAAATGCAAAACAACACGCGCTACGATTAATCGCAAACGAAAACAGTCCTGAAGGAACTTTTATTCGCGTAGGTGTTGACGGTGGTGGTTGTTCCGGTCTTACTTATAAACTGGCCTTCGATAATATTATTACGGAAACCGATAAGATTTTTGAAGACAAAGGAGTAAAAATTGCCGTTGACAAAAAAAGCTTTTTGTACTTGATAGGAACAGAGCTTGATTATGAGGGAGGACTAAACGGAAAAGGATTTGTATTTGTCAATCCAAATGCAAGTAGAACATGCGGTTGTGGAGAATCGTTTGGAGTATAAAAAAGGTTACTTGTTTTTGAGAACGATAAACGCTCCAACGATAAAAAAATAGAAAAAAAAATGGCAATTATAATAACAGATGAATGCATTAATTGTGGCGCTTGTGAACCCGAATGTCCTAATAATGCGATCTACGAAGGTGGAGATGAATGGCGTTTTTCTGACGGAACTTCAATAAAGGGAATATTCACTTCAAAAAGCGGATTGACCGCCGATGCTAATGAACCGCAAGAACCAGTCTCGAATGATGTTTATTACATAGTTGCTGATAAATGCACAGAGTGTGTTGGTTTTCATGATGAGCCACAATGTGCCGCAGTTTGTCCTGTTGACTGTTGTGTGGATGATGATAATTGGCGCGAAAGCGAACAAGAATTATTTGCCAAAAAAGACAGTTTGCATTTAATAATTTAATTAAAATGATTTTTGGAATTCGGATTTACCAATGAACAAAATAACAATAGTAAAACTTAAATAGTATGAACGAGGTTTTAGAACAAAAACTCAGCACGGAATACAAATACGGGTTTGTTACCGATTTTGAAGCTGACAACGCACCGAAAGGATTGAATGAAGATATTATTCGTTTTATTTCTGCAAAGAAGGACGAACCCGAATGGATGTTAGATTACAGATTGGAGGCATACCGTCATTGGTTAACAATGGAGGAGCCAGACTGGGCCCATGTTTCTTACCAAAAACCAGATTTTCAAGATATCATATATTACTCGGCTCCAAAGCCAAAAAAAGTATTAAACAGTCTAGACGAAGTGGATCCTGAATTGTTAAAAACATTTCAAAAACTTGGTATTTCAATTCTCGAACAAGAACGATTAACAGGAGTAGAAAACAGAATAGCACTAGATATTATTGTTGACAGTGTTTCGGTATCAACAACGTACAAAGCAACATTGGCAGAAAAAGGAATTATTTTTTGTTCGTTTGGCGAAGCAATTCAAGACCATCCAGAATTGGTACAAAAATACATGAGCTCTGTCATTCCGTACACCGATAATTTTTATGCAGCACTGAATTCCGCGGTTTTTACGGATGGTACTTTTTGTTATATTCCAAAAGGAGTTCGTTGTCCGATGGAACTTTCTACTTATTTCAGAATAGAAGCGGCTGGAACTGGTCAGTTTGAACGCACCTTAATTATTGCTGATGAAGATTCGTATGTGAGTTACCTCGAAGGCTGTACGGCACCAATGCGTGATGAAAATCAATTGCATGCCGCAGTGGTAGAACTTGTAGCACATAAAAATGCGCAGATAAAATACAGCACCGTACAAAACTGGTATCCCGGAGATAAAGACGGTAAGGGAGGAATTTTTAACTTTGTTACTAAACGTGGTATTTGTTTAGAAGAAAATTCTAAAATCTCTTGGACTCAGGTAGAAACAGGATCTGCAATTACTTGGAAATATCCATCAGTTATTTTAAAAGGGGACAATTCAATAGGTGAATTTTATTCTGTTGCCCTTACAAATAATTATCAGCAAGCAGATACGGGTACAAAAATGATCCATATTGGTAAAAACACTAAAAGCACCATAATATCCAAAGGAATTTCAGCAGGTTACAGCAACAACAGTTACAGAGGATTGGTACGAATTGGAAAAGGCGCCGAAAATGCTCGAAATTTTTCGCAATGTGATAGTTTATTAATGAGTGATCAGTGCGGTGCACATACTTTTCCATACATCGAAATAAAAAACAACACTGCCATTGTTGAGCATGAGGCAACAACTTCAAAAATTGGTGAAGACCAATTATTTTACTGCAAGCAACGTGGTATTGACAATGAAAAAGCAATTGGCTTGATTGTAAACGGTTATTGCAAAGACGTATTAAGTCAACTGCCGATGGAGTTTGCCGTTGAAGCACAAAAGTTACTGGAAGTTTCCTTGGAAGGCTCAGTAGGTTAAAAAGGAAATATTAATCTTTTAAAACCTATACATTTTAACTTAAAAATAATAAAAACATGTTATCAATTAAAAATCTACACGCGTCAATTGACGGGAAAGAAATACTAAGAGGAATTAATTTAGAAATAAAAGCTGGAGAAGTACATGCTATTATGGGACCAAATGGTTCCGGAAAAAGCACCTTATCAGCAGTACTCGCTGGACGTCCAGAATATGAAGTTACAGCAGGTGAAATAATTTATAACGGAAAAAATCTGTTGGAACTTGCAGCTGAAGACAGAGCCAGAGAAGGGATATTTCTTGCTTTCCAATATCCCATTGAAATTCCGGGAGTAAGTAATATCAATTTTTTAAAAACAGCCATTGGCGAAATTCGTGCTTACAAAGGTTTGGAACCAATGGAAGCAAAAGATTTTTTAAAATTGTTGAAAGAAAAACAAGCCTTAGTTGAGATAGACAGAGCACTTATCAGTCGCTCTATAAACGAAGGTTTTAGCGGTGGTGAAAAAAAACGAAATGAAATATTTCAAATGGCAATGCTGGAACCAAAATTAGCAATACTTGATGAAACCGACAGTGGGCTTGATATCGATGCGTTACGAATTGTTGCCAACGGAGTAAATAAATTAAAATCGAAAGCGAACGCAACCATTGTGATCACACACTATCAAAGGTTGTTGGATTATATTATCCCTGATGTAGTCCACGTATTATACAATGGAAAAATTGTAAAATCGGGGTCAAAAGAATTGGCTTTAGAGCTAGAAGAAAAAGGATATGATTTTATAAAAGAAGTAGAAGAAATAGAAGCTTAATTTAGTACAAAATGGAAACAGCTAATAAGACAGGTACGATAAAAGATAAATTGATTTTTGAATTTGAGACATCAAAATTATTTTTATTCGGTGATACTCAGCTTCGTGATCAGTCTATGGAAAGCTTTTATAAACAAGGCATTCCAGACCGAAAGCATGAAGAATATAAATATACTCCTATAGCTTCAATGTTGAAAGGAGAATTTAATTTCTCAACAACTAAAAACTGTAGCGATGAGCAAATTGAAGAACTGAAATTTTTGAAAGGAGCGTATGTTGTAATTATTGAAAACGGCATTTTAGTGGAAGGATTGTCCAATTTAGAACATCTTCCAAAAGGGTTAACAATATGTAGTTTAGTCGATGCATCAAAAAGCAGTTCGCCAGTTTTTGAAAAACATTACTCACAATATGCAGATGTAAATGCCGACCCATTTATTGCATTAAATACGGCTATGACTAAAGATGGCGTATTTATACATATTGAAAAAAATGTAATAATTGAAAAACCCATTCACATTATTCATATTGCAACAGCATTCGAAAATACGATAATTCATCCACGTAATTTAATCGTGATTGATGAAAATGCTCAAGTAAAAATAGTAGAATCCTATCAAACAGTTGATTCTAAAGCAAAAATATTCAATAATGCATTAACAGAAATTGTAGTAGATAAGCATGCAATTGTTGATCATTATAAAATTCAAGATGAAAATGACGATTTCGGATATTTGTTGAATACTACGCAAGTAATTCAAAAAAAACAAAGTGTATTTTCTACGCATACCTTTACGTTGAGTGGCGCATTAGTTCGCAATAATTTGACTATCGTTTTAGATGACGAACATATTGAATCGCATTTAAACGGATTGTATATAACTAATGGGAAACAAATAGTTGATAATCATACCGTGGTAGATCACCGAAAGCCAAATTGCAATAGCAACGAGTTGTACAAAGGGATTATTGACGGAAAGTCAACCGCTACTTTTAATGGAAAAATATTTGTTAGAAAAGATGCGCAAAAAACAAATGCATTTCAATCCAATAAAAATATTTTATTAAGCGAAGACGGAACAATCAATACAAAACCCCAATTAGAAATTTATGCCGATGATGTAAAATGTTCGCATGGGACATCTACGGGCAAATTAGATCAAGAAAAAATATTTTACCTACAAGCACGAGGCATAGGTATAACCAATGCTAAAAAATTATTGATGCACGCATTTGCTTCTGAAGTTGTAAATACTGTAAAAATTGAGGCTTTGCGTGAATACATTGAAGCAAAAATTGCTAAAACATTTGAATAATAAAAATGGCTTAATAGTAGTAAAGAGGCTGAATTGCAACTAGGATTTATGTAAAATCCAAATCCAACCTCCCGCGGCGGCGGGCAGGAGCAAAAAATATAAATGATGAACAAAAAAGATTCAAATAGCGCTGTCTCTTCCACTTTAGCGAGCGATGGAGTGGGGATAATTAATAAAGTAGCATTAAGCGGCATTATAACCATCGACTTGGAAACGTATTATTCCCCGGGCGAGCGTGTAGTATTTGATATAAAAGAACAGTTGTTTCAAGGTTTAATTTTAAAGGAAAAAGACTTTCGGGAATTTGTTAAAAACGAAGATTGGAGTAAATACACTGACAAGTATGTTGCACTTATTTGCTCTGCCGATGCTGTAGTTCCAAGTTGGGCCTACATGTTGTTAGTAATACACCTAGAGCCTTTTGTAAAAAGGGTTGTGTTTGGAGATTTAGAAACGCTCGAAACCATTTTGTATAACGAAATACTTAACAAACTTAATCTCGATGAATATAAAGATGCCCGTATTGTGATAAAAGGTTGCGGTCATCTGCCGGTTCCTACAGCAGCTTATGTGGAAATCACTAGGCTTCTACGCCCAGTTGCAAAAAGTATCATGTATGGTGAAGCTTGTTCTATGGTTCCTTTATACAAACAACCCAAACAAATTTAAATTTGGAAAACGACTAAATATTCTATTCTGCAAGAGGAACAGAATAGCCAACTGTACAATCCAAAAGAGCATAAACGACTTTATAAATCTTTAAATCAGAGGAATTAAAATTGGAATATTATGAAAACAAAAGAAATAAAAAAGATAAGCGAAATAATTATTGATAATCGTCCCAAAATTAAAATACAATTGGATTATAAAACAATAATAACCGTAAGAAGCATGGGGCTTTCGAAATATGGAAAGACAAGTATCCTGAAGCAAAAATTATTAATTAATGCACATTGGGTGTATTTAATAATTTAACAAAGAACTAGTTTACATTTTTCTATGAAAAATGGTTAGGCATAATTTTTTAAAATAAAATGGAGACAATAAAAAAATTGAGTATTGATTTAAAACACATAGCAACACTTTCCGGCCATAGCGGCTGTGTATATGCAATGGATAAAGGCAAATCTGAACATACTGTTTTTACGGGCGGCAGCGACAGGTTTATTGCGCTTTGGAATTTAGAAACCTTGCAGGCCGAAAAATTTACAACTTCTTTGCCATCTCCTATTTATACAATTTGCCATATTCCTGAAAAAAATATAGTACTGGCGGGAACAACCACCGGAAGTATTCACATAATTGATTTAGAGAAAAAAGAAGAAATTAAAATACTGCAACACCATCTGGCGCCCGTTTTCGATATAAAATATTCATTAGAAACCAATTGTTTTTATACTGCTGGTGGCGATGGTAATTTTGCCGTTTGCTCACTCGATACTTTGTCGTTAATAAAAATGAAAAAATTATCACACGAGAAAGTACGCAGCATTGATTTTAATTATATCACTTCCGAAATAGCGGTTGCCTTGGGTGATTGCTATATTCTTGTATTTGATCTGCATACCCTGGAATATAAAAAAGATTTTATTGCGCACAAACTTGCATCAAATGTCGTGCGATATAGCCCAGATGGCAAATTCCTTTTGGCAGGAGGAAGAGATGCTCATTTAAACATTTGGCAAGTAGAAAATTATGAATTAGTACAGTCAATTGCGGCACACAATTGGGCAATTTACGACATTGTATTTAGTCCAGACGCTACCTTATTTGCCACTGCCAGCCGTGATAAAACCATCAAAATTTGGGATTCAAAAACGTTTCAATTGCTACAACGCATCACAAAAGAAAATTTTGATGCTCATACCCATTCGGTAAACAAATTAATTTGGACTACCTATAATAATTATTTGGTTTCTGTAGGGGATGATAAAATGGTTATGGTAAGAGAAGTAACTAGTGTTTAAAAGAAAAGTTAAAAAAATAGAAGGAGGCAAAAAATGGATATTACAAAAGAACAAGTTTTAGAAGCTTTAAAAAATGTAGAAGACCCTGATTTAAAAAAAGATTTGGTAACTCTGGGGATGATAAAGGATTTAGAAGTAGAGGGTAAAAATGTAAGTTTTACTGTCGTATTGACCACTCCGGCCTGCCCAATGAAAGAACTGATTCATAAAGCTTGTGTAAATTCTATTTTGCATTTTATAGATGAAGAAGCGACTGTAAATGTCAAAATGACATCCGATGTTACCTCCAGTAACGGCAATGGTCCTTTATTGCCAAAAGTCAAAAATATTATTGGAGTTGCATCTGGTAAAGGTGGTGTAGGGAAATCAACAGTTGCTTCTAACCTAGCTTTGGCTTTGGTGAAACTAGGCGCATCAGTTGGTTTGGTAGATGCCGATATTTATGGTCCTTCGCAAACCATTATGTTTGATGTCATGGATGCAAAGCCAATAAGTAAGGAAATTAACGGCGTAAATAAAATGATTCCAATAGAAAGTTTTGGTGTCAAATTATTGTCAATTGGATTTTTTGTAGATACTTCCCAAGCCCTAGTTTGGCGTGGACCAATGGCATCAAAAGCGGTTGTCCAAATGTTTCAGGAAGCAGATTGGGGAGAATTGGATTATATGATTATTGATTTACCTCCCGGAACCGGCGACATTCATTTATCATTGGTTGGTGCCGTTCCTTTGAACGGAGTGGTGATTGTAAGTACACCTCAATTTGTGGCTTTGGCTGATGCCAAAAAAGGAGTTGGCATGTTTCAATTACCTTCAATAAATGTTCCCGTTTTAGGTATTGTAGAAAATATGGCTTATTTCAGTCCGCCCGACGAGCCTGAAAAACGCTATTATATTTTTGGTAAAGACGGCGCAAAAAAACTTGCGGAAGAATTAGAAGTTCCGTTATTGGGCGAAATACCATTGGTGCAAAGTATTTGTGAATCGGGGGATTTAGGTCGGCCAGCTGTACTTCAGGAAAACACACCGCAAGCGATTGCTTACATGGAAATGGCACGTAAGGTAGCGCAGCAAGTATCGATACAAAATGCAAAAGTTCCACTGGTTAAAGTGGCGGAAATTAAATGGTAAAAACAATTAAATGACGATTTTTATCAATCAATATTCTAATTAAAGGACTTACAAAACATAACTTTAATTCCGTTTTTAATCTAGAGTCTAGTGAATGTTCTATAATTACGATTATAAATTAAAATTTCACAGAGTTAAAGAAGGTCTCCACAAAATCTTCAATTTCATTTTAAAATAAAAATAAAACACTATGTATCCAGAACAATTAGTAATGCCAATGAAGGAAGAACTTACCAATGTTGGTTTTGAAGATCTTCGTAACGCTGAACAAGTAGATGCTGCCATTAACTCAAAAGGCACAGTCTTGGTAGTTGTCAATTCAGTTTGCGGATGCGCTGCTGGTGCCGCTCGACCTGGAGTAAAACTTTCATTGGACGCGAATAAACGCCCTGACCGAATTACAACTGTATTTGCAGGTTTTGATACCGAAGCCACTGCACAAGCACGCAAACATTTTTTTCCTTATCCTCCTTCATCGCCTTGTGTAGGCTTGTTCAAAGACGGAGAATTAGTTCATTTTGTAGAACGTCATCATATTGAAGGAAGATCCAAAGATTTGATTGCCGAAAACCTAAAGGCCGCTTATGAGGCGTTCTGTTAATCAACAAAAAATCAGCTACTAATATAAAGCGATGATTATAGACAAATTGCTTCCTGATTTTGAATGTAAAACCGTTTATTAATGCTTACAATAGACAAAAATAAAGTTATAGCTGACTAATCATTTATAAAATGAACAGATGTATTAACTTGGTTTGTTTCAATGTTTATGATTTTAATGCTCGTTTTTAGTGTTAGAAACAAGTTGATTATATTCATAAATTTGGCATCAAATTATTTTAAAATAGACTTTTAAACGCTATTATACGTCCACCAAAAAAATAAAGAAATGAATAGTAGGATTGCACAATTACAAGAATTTTTAGAGGAGGATAGCAACGACTCTTTTCTAAAATATGCTTTAGCATTGGAATATGTTTTGGTTAAAGAAAATGACTTGGCGCGAGATTGCTTTTTAAAATTGATTAACGATGATATAAATTATTTAGCGAGTTATTATCAATTAGGAAAATTATATGAGTCGCTAGATGAAGTGGAGAAAGCGATAGAAATTTATAGAAAAGGAATTGAGATTGCCAAAAAAACGGACAATAAAAAAACGCAATTAGAATTACAAGAAGCTTGTAATGCGCTGTTAGGAATTGATGAAGATGGATTTTTATGATTTGCATGTTTTATATAAAACAGACATTTCAAATTTTTACACACCCTCGAAAGAGAATTAATATAGGTTAATATGGAAAATTATTCAACAGAAGGTTCTTTTGTACCAAGTAAAACTACAAGTACCGACTCAAATTATACCTATGGTCGAAGCCAATCAGATGTATTCAACTGGCTATCTAATATTATTATACCAGGTGATGATAAAGTTTACAATATTATAGAGATTAAATTCAAAGGATCCCGTAAGGAATTCTATTTGAATGATCAAAATATAGATTTAAAAAACGGAGAATTAGTTGTTGTCGAGGGTAATATAGGTGGATATGATATTGGACAAGTTTCCTTAACAGGTGAACTAGTGCATTTACAGCTTAGGAAGAAAAAGGTGCATAAGGAAGATATCTTTAAAAAAATCCATCGGAAAGCCACACCCTACGATGCAAATAAATGGAAGGTTGCCAAAGAGAGTGAATTACCAACGATGTTAAAAGCACGTTCTATAGCTAGAGAGCTCGGAATATCTATGAAACTGACCGATGTAGATTATCAGGGCGATAAATCTAAAGCTACATTTTATTACACCGCCGAAGGACGTGTGGATTTTCGCGAGTTAATAAAACATCTTTCGGAAGCATTTCACATACGCATTGAGATGCGACAAATTGGGTCACGAGAGGAAGCAAATCGTATTGGCGATATTGGTCCTTGTGGAAGCTATATGTGTTGCCAAACTTGGTCAACTAATTTTAAAACCGATTCTCCTTGGGTATCTCTTCACAAAAAAAATTCTTTATATAAGCGACAAGGAGATAAATTTGAATGCTATATCATTGATGAAAGTGAAGATAACCAACAACTTAAATCAGATGCTTGCAGCGATGAATCGCACACGCGCAAAAAATCTGCAGTTCCTAAGCCTTTGTCTTATGTAAATGTTGTAGGTCAGGATAGTATAACTCGTTTTGATAATAAAGAAAGTGAGCTTAAAAAAAACAATCTTAAAAATAAGAAACGCAAACCGTTATAATAAGTTAAAATTAAACAACCATGTCAGAACATAAAGTTGCTATAAGTTGGAAAAATGATTCAGCTGATTTCTCGTATAAAAATTATGATCGAACTCACAGCTGGAAATTTGGAGGCGGTAATGTTCTTACAGCCTCTGCTGCACCAGAATATCTTGGCAAAAAAGAATTTGTAAACCCCGAAGAAGCTTTTGCTGCCTCATTAGCAAGCTGCCACATGCTTACTTTTCTTGCACTTGCATCAATGAAAAAATACACCATATTATTTTATGAAGATAATGCTGTAGCTATTTTGGAAAAAAATGAATTATCAAGAATGGCTATAACAAAACTTTATCTTAGGCCAAAAATAACTTTTACAGGAGATAACATTCCGGATGAAACTACAATAAATGAAATACACCATCGTGCGCACATGGAATGTTTTATTGCAAACTCGGTTTTAACGGAAATAATTATTGAGCCGGTATTTTAATAAAGTATAAATTGTCAATAGGACTTTGCAACTCATCTGCCAGTCAAATTTTAACAAAGATGTTTTTTATTGTATAGTTTCACTATCTGTTTTCCATCATAAAATTTGAGGGAGCTTATTCCTAATTATTAGTGATTTCCAAATCGAAATTTGGAAATCACAAAATGTAAACTCAAATAAAAAAGATAAAATTATATCTATGTTAGAGAGAGTGAGCGGGGTAAAGAATTAAGAATTACTAAACTGCAAATTGCTTAAATTTTTATAGATTCCATTTTCTAAAGCAATTAATTCCTGATGTGTTCCTTGCTCTGTAATTTTTCCATTATCCAAAACTAAAATTTGATCAGCACTTCGTATAGTTGAGAGTCTGTGCGCTATAATAATACTTGTTCTTCCTTGCATCAAAATTTCTAACGCTTCTTGAACTAATTTTTCACTTTCACTATCTAGAGAAGAAGTTGCTTCATCTAAAATTAAAATACTTGGATTCTTGAGTAATGCCCTTGCAATTGCAATACGTTGCCTTTGTCCACCAGATAATTTAATTCCTCTTTCGCCCACGAGCGTTTCAAATTTTTCAGGAAAACTTTCGATGAAAGTAAAAGCATTAGCTTGTTTTGCTGCTAAAAGAATTTCCTCATCTGATGCATCCGGTTTTCCGTACGCAATATTCTCTTTAATCGTTCCACCAAACAAAATTACATCTTGAGGAACGATACTCATGTTTCCGCGAAGTTGTTCCAAATCAAAATCGTAAATGTTTTTTCCATCAACTAATATTTCTCCGCTATCAACATTATAAAAACGCAATAGTAATGAAGCAATTGTTGATTTTCCTGTCCCACTTGGTCCAACAATAGCGATCTTTTGACCAAATTTAGCTGTGAAATTAACGTCTTTTAAAACTTTGATCTCTTTACGGGATGGGTAACTAAATTTTACATTCTTGAAAGTTACATCCCCTTTTATTTTTTGAGTCGCTGCATTTTGAACTGAATTAATTTTTTCTGGCGATTCATCTAGTAATTCAAATACACGCTCTGTGGCTCCAATTGCCTTTTGGATTTGGGCATAAAGCTCAGCAATTCCGCCAAACGAGGCCCCAACAAAAGTAGAGTACAGTACAAATGAAATCAATTGTCCAACGCTCATTTCGCCACTAATACTTAAACGAACGCCAAACCACACAACAGCGACAATGGCACCAAAGAGACAGAATATAATAAAGGACGCAAAATACCCTCTATATTTTCCTCCTTTTATAGCAATGGCAACGACTTCTTTAATTTTACCATTGTAACGTGCAATTTCATACCATTCATTGGCGAAAGCCTTAACAATGGAGATTCCTTGCATTGTTTCTTCAACAATAACTTGGCTTTCAGCAACTTTATCTTGAACACTTTTGGAATATTTTCTAATAAACCTACCGAAAATTACTGCTGCAACGGCAACTAGTGGCACAACAGATAACATCAAGAGTGTTAATTTGATACTTTCATTTGCCAATAAAAAAACGCCTCCAATAATTAAAATAAATTGCCTTAAAAACTCAGCAATTGTCGAGGTCAATGTATCTTGAATTTGAGTTATATCAGAACTAATGCGGCTATTTAATTCTCCAACTCGTTTTTGCGAAAAGAAAGACATCGGAAGTTTTACCAAATTACTGTATAAAGCCAATCTCAGGTTTGCTAACGTATGCTCGGTAAAATTTACAAATAAATAGAGTCTGAAAAAAGAAAAGATGGATTGCATAAATAATATGACAACTAAACCAAGCGCAATATAATTAGCCTGAGACATATCTCTATTTTTTACACAATCTATAAGCATTCCCATCAATTTAGGAAAGGCTAGGGCAGTCGCACCGGTAAAGAGTAGAAAAACTAAACCAACATAAAATTTCCATTTATGATTGCCTGCATACTTAAAAATAATTAGTGCTTTATTGAGAGAAGTAGCTGTAATTTTTGATTTGGGTAAATCATTTTCTTTGAATCTTGCCATCATTTATTATTTATGCGGCAAAGGTAAGACTATAGCAAGTCAATACAAAAAAATCATATCGATTAGTCCCTTATTTAAAATGCTGTAAAAGAGTGGAAAAGAAAATTAATGCCTATTTTTTATAATTTATTTCTAAAAAGTGCTTGCGAATACCATTTGTAACTGTATATTTGCACCAGAAATAACGGTAACGAAAATTGCTAAAGCACTTTAGGGCGATTAGCTCAGCTGGTTCAGAGCACCTCGTTTACACCGAGGGGGTCGGGGGTTCGAACCCCTCATCGCCCACAAAACTTCTCAAGAAATTGAGGAGTTTTTTTTTGCTAAAATTGGAAATTTTTCGATAGGAGCTATAAAAGTATTTTTTACTTAAAAAATTAAGTACAAAAAAACCATCTCAAAAAATGATGAGACGGTTCGTTTTATAAAAGATTGGTAAAGAGAATTTGTATATTGATCAGACTCGACAGATACTCTTTATTTTTGAAAACATATAATCTTTGATCTTGGTAATAATGATGCTATTTACTTTTGCGGTAATTCACGTGTCAACCATCCACTCTTACCAGCCGTTGCAATTGCGTACGGTGAAATCCAAAATAATCCAAATGTGAATAGAATGCTATAAGCGTAAGCCCACAATGATTCTGACGCACTATATCTTTTAGCATAGAAAAGTACTGGAAAACTTGAAATTATCAATATTCCTAAAAGCGTACTGCTTAAAAATAATAGGGGATGTACCACAATAAAATACAACATGAATAATAGAAATGGGTAAGTCATAGCCAATGTTAAGAATTGGTTTGCAAACAATAATCTTGTTCCTACTTTAGACTCTTTTTTGAAATTTGTAAAAACATATTTTGCCATAGCTAGATTTTCACGAACATTGCTTCGTCCCCAACGAATAAACATTTTGTACAATCCTTGATACTTTTCTGGTACATCAGTAAGCACAATTGCATTTCGTTGAAAAAGTACTTTTTTTCCTTGTTTTAAAATCATGTTGGTCATTGCTCGGTCTTCGCCAATATCAGAGGCGGCACCCATAAAAGTTTGATTAATCCACTCTGGAAGACATTTAAAAACAGCTGAGCTTCTATACGCGGCTAAGGCTCCAGGAGTACATAAGACACTACCCAATTGACTTTCAACTGATCTTACGAATTCAAAACTCATAACAAAACTTACGTTAAGCATTTTTGGTAAGATCGCATTTTTGTTATTTAAAACACGAACATTTCCAGCTACAGCTCCACACTTTTGGTCTGTTACAAAAGGACTAACTAAATTTCGCAATGTATTGGATTTAATAATTGAATCGCTATCAATGGTCACAAATATTTCACCTGTTCCCAAATTAAATCCACGATACAATGCATGTCTTTTGCCTTTATTTTCTGGTTGTTGAAGAACTACTATTTGATCTCCTAATTGTTCTTTCGCTTTTTTCATCCAAGACCAAGTATCATCTTTACTACCATCGTCAATTGCTAAAATTTGTAATTTATGTTTTGGAAAATCGCTATTGGCGATGCTCATTAACGTTTGAAAAACTAAATTTCCTTCATTGTATGCAGGTACAATCACAGTACAAGTTGGCAATAAATCATCCGTTACAGATTCGATAACTTTGTATTGGAAGTATAAATAAATATTATACAATAAAAACGAAATTTTAAATAATAATAAAACTATTGTGATTGCTAGAAAAGTAAATCCAACAGGCGAATTCATCCTACTTTCATTAAATGCGGAAAAATCAGGTTGAAAAAAGTACACTGTTGAAGCACCTAATAGCAGTAATAGCATTGTTGCTGTTAAAACGATTCGGTTTTTCAGTTTACTTCGAGAATCTTTAGAAATAAGTGTGTCATTTTGTTCTTGACTATTGAATAAAATGTTTGTGGGTATTAGAGTTTGTGTTTTCATATTAAATACAAAAGTTTGGAAATATTTAAAAACACTTATCCAATTGTTGTTCCAAAAGTAATAGACGCTGTGAACCATGGAGTTAGCAAGTACAGAGATTTTTAAGATTGAGTAATAATTACCCAATACGATCTCACTTACCCAATTTTATTGGCATTTTGGCAAATGGTTTTATAACTAATACATCATCTTTTATTATCAATTTTAAAATAGAAAAAGTTTTTCAATATTTAATTTTTTGTGCCGTGTGTTAAGTGCTTTTAAAATCTTAAAGTTGCTTTTATATGCAAAAACGCCTCAAATTTTTGAGGCGTTTTTAAAATAGTAGTTGAAATCAAATTTTTAATTCTATAATCAACGTCATTTACATTACTATTGGTGCAGCAAGACAACTATCTGGAATGGCAAAGGCATTTACTAGTGAAACTGCTTCTGGTCTAAGTTCCCAGCACAATTGGTTTACCATTTTCCGAATTGCTTTTGTTTTAACAGGTTCTAAATATCCATCTTCAAGGTACCATCCTTTATTTTTTTCTATTTGTGAAAGTGCATAGAGTTGGCTCAATTTAGCTACTATAACCTTACTTTGTGGATCTTCGAAACTTTCTAACGCTTTTACAAATTGTTCTAAAACGATACGATCTAAGTACGCTTGCGCAACATCGATCATTTGGTGCTGCACCACATTAAAGGCATCATAAGGTTCTAAACCACCGATAATTAATTTTTTTAATCGCTTTGCTGCTGAGGCTAATATTGTTTTCTCTCGATATTCAAAAGCACTCAAATGAAAAGCAGAATCTAGTAAATGTGCTTCATCAGTCTTTCTTGTTACAATTGGATTTTTCTCAGCGATTACTGTTTTGGTGTTTTCATATACATAACTTATAATTCCCATTGCGTCCATTTTACCATACGTTTTACGGAATTCTGCTAGTCTATTTTTAGCCACTAATTGCATCAATACGGTATTGTCACCCTCAAAAGTAGTGTAGATTTCTGTATCGTTTTTTAAAGCACCAATTCTATTTTCAGACAAATATCCTTTGCCGCCGCAAGCCTCGCGACACTCTTGTAAAGTCGCTGTGGTATTCCAAGTCGCATACGCTTTCATACCAGCCGCTAGTGCCTCAATTTCTGGCATTTCGAGTTCAGTTCTTTCTATAAAACGAGTAGTTACATACTGCAAAGCAAAATGTATCGCATACGTTTTTGCAAGCAGCGGAAAAAGTCTTCGTTGGTGCATGCGATAATTTAATATCGAAACTTCTTCACCACCTTCGGGACCAAATTGCTTGCGTTTGTCGCTATATTTAATTGCTATTGTTAGTCCTGATTTGGCTGCAGCCAAAGCTGATCTTGGAATTCCAATTCTTCCTCCAACTAAAGTGCCTAACATTGTAAAAAATCTGCGGTTGTCACTGGGAATAGGACTTTCAAATTTTCCTTGGTCATTTATAGAAGCAAAACGATCTAACATATTATCTTTTGGAATGATAACATTGTCAAAACGAATTATTCCATTATCAACGCCATTGAGTCCCATTTTTAATCCACAATCCTTGATTGTAATTCCTTTCAAAATTACATTGTTTTCGTCACGTAAAGGAACAACAAAAGCATTTACACCATAGTCAACTTCATCAATAATCAATTTTGCAAAAACAGTTGCCATTTGCCCATGAACCGCCGCATTCCCTATATATTCTTTTTGGGCTTTTTCATGTGGGGTATGAATAAGGAATGTTTTATCCTTGTGGTTATATGTTGCGGTAGTTTCTAGACCTTTTACATTCGAACCATGATTGGTTTCTGACATTGCAAAACAACCAGGTAGTTTTAGTGTGCCAATATCTTTTAAATATTTTTGATAGTGTTTTTCTGTTCCAAGCGAATGAATGCTCATTCCCCAAAGTCCAAATTGCACACCAAATTTAATCACCAGACTTAAATCATGATAACTCAGCGTTTCCATTATTGCAAAGTAATCAGCTATGTTTTCTCCGCCACCATATTTTTTAGGATAGGCCATGTTCCCCAAATTCTCGTCTGCTAAAATTTTACACCATTCATACACTTTTTCACGGTAAATAGCGGTATCAGTGGAGGTTTCGTAAGCAAATTCAGGTCTGCTTATAATTGCTTTTACTTTTTGAATAATGGCTGATTGCTTTCCATCTAGTATTTGTGTAAGTTTTGCAATTTCAAACGTCGGTGCCGAATGGTGAGTAGAAGTAAAAGTCGTCGCATTTTTTTTAAAATTTGAGACTACTTCTTCACCAAGAATTCCCAAATCATTTTCTAATTGGATAAAATCAGTTGCAAGCCCTTTTATTAGAATATCGTTGTTAGATAGTTCGAGCACTATATCAAAGATCGATTGCACACGCGGATTTTGCGCTATAGCCTTATCAATTTCTGATTTCCAAGTTGTTAATACAATTCGAGAAGGTGGATTAGAGATAGCTATTTGAGAAGCAAGAAATTCCTTTTCGTTTATTGTTAGCCAGTTTTGTACTTGTATAAAATCTTTTATTATCAGATGTTCTTTTTGAGTTAAGAGGTCATCGGACCAAATAAGATTAAAGAATGGTATAAATACTTTTAATTTTGAATTTTCCATAATATATTTTATTGTACAGTCAGTTTTATTTTTTCAATTTAGTCAAAGTTGACTGGTAAAACTATAGAGAAAGGAAATATTGATGAAAATAGTAGCTCTTTATTTTTAAACTAAAACTGCTGCAAAAGATGATTGCGGATTACGCATCTAAGTTAAATGTAAAGAATAGCGCAAATTTCAAATACGTTTTTAGCTAAAAACAGTCAAAATAATTTTTTCAAAAATATTTGAACTTGTAAATGTAATAGCAAGTGATGCTTAAATTATATTATTTTTAATCTAGAGTTAAAGCACCTAATATTTCCTCAGACATAAAAGGCCCACCGGGATATTTAGCGGTATAATCTAAATTCATCCAAATTTGTCCTCTTTCATCAACATGATAATAAAGTTTTTTACCACTACTTTCAATTGGAAATAATTCATTTTTTATTAAAAAATTTATTGCTTCAAGATCAGTTTGTGATCCAATAAGTATTTCTGGATAAATATGCCCTTTAGTGTGAATCAATCTTGGAGTTCCTCCTATAGATCGCACACTCGCAGCCATGAGTATAGAATGGTCATCACAATCACCTGAAAAATAAAGCAAGGATTCCGTTGCTGTAGCAATGTAATCACCAGCTTTTGGATCGCTTACATAGTTCCATCTACTATTAATTTCTTTGAATACGGCAAAACATTGAATTATGGTTCGGTATTCAGAATATCCTTTTATCTCTTTAAAATGCTCGCTGGTTGCTTTGATAGCAAAATTTCTAATTTTAGGATTTTGATATTCAATTGCATTAATAATTTTCGATTTATTTGGGAAAGGAAGCAGTTTTGCAATTATTATATCTTGCGGATAGGGATTGTAAGACATTGAGTACATCATTGAATTATAATCTTCATAAACGCTGTTAAATCCGTAGTTTCCAATAGTTGAACCATAGATCAAAAGAATTAAATATAAAAGAATACAAACAATAATAATGGTTCTTAACAAACGTAAAATTATCTGAATTACAATAACCATTGCTACGAAAAGAACAACTCTATCAATGTTTAAAAACCAGTTAGGATTGATTAAATTTTGATGTAAGATGATAAAAAGCGGTAATGCAATTAAAATATTTAAGATAAGAATTATCACATCATCCCATGGTTTTTTGACCTGAAACTTTTGTTTGACATCTTGAAAATTAAATTTTTTTATTTCTATCATAAGTTAAAATAAAAGAGGCACTCTACACTACTTTTACAATATCTTCAAAAGTACCTTTTTTATCTATGATTTTGAGTTCAAAAAGTTGGTTTTGAACTTTGTTTAACATTTCTTCCGATAAAGAATTTTGCGACCATTGGGTTAAAGTAAGCCACTCTCTAATATCTTCCGTTTTCTGTGAATACTTTGAAGCTAAGGTTTCCTCTACACTTGGAATGCTTTTGAAATCTTGCGTTGTTTTATTTATGATTTTTAAAATTGTTGCAATTATTGTAGGTTGCTTTTCTAATATTTCATCAGAAACGGCAATTACAAAACAAGGCCATGGAGTAGGGCAGTCAGCTACTCTTCTAAAAATTCCTTGATCTACTAATGGTTTAGTCATAAAATGCTCCCACATAAAATAATCGGCAGTTCCATTTGTTAAAGCTTGCACAGCACCGTCGATTGTATTTACAATCTCAAAATGCAGATTATCAGTTTTCCAACCTTGCTTATTTGCATTTACATACGCCATCAACTGTGATCCAGAACCCAAACGAGAAATAGCGATTTTTTTGTTTTCTAAGTCGTCAATTGTTTCAAAACTGGAACTAGCTGCGACATGAATCCCCCAAATTAATGGACTTTCAACATAAACTTGAACAATTTTACTGGGATTTCCAGCTGTAATATCTTTTACAATTCCCTCAGTTAATATAACAGCAATATCCGTTTCACCATTTCGAAGCATTTGGCACATTTTACCTGTACCTTCGGGAACATCAGTCCATTGCAAATCGATATTTTCTTTTTCGAAATCACCATTTTTAATTGCTAAATGCCAAGGTAAATTAAAATGTTCTGGAACTCCAGCAATTTTTATTGTTTTCATTATGTATTGGGATTATTTAGTTCATACCAATTCCAAGGAATGTCGTCTTCCATAAATTGATCCGTCATTTTTAGTCCAATTTTTTGTAGGATGATGTTTGATGCTACGTTATCTTTATGAGCAACAGCTTCAATTACTTTGATATTCATTTTGGAAAATCCGTATTCAATCCATGCGAAACTAGCTTCGCTTGCGTATCCTTTTCCCCAGAATTTTTCATTCAATCGATAGCCAATATCATAAAAATTAATTTTATTATTGACCATTTCGGTAATATATTTTAATCCAGCCCAACCAATTAGTTCATTGGTTTCTTTTAAAACAACCACAAATCGTCCAATTCTATTATCTAGATATTGCTTTCTAACGTTATCAATATAAGCATTAACTTCACTAGTATCAGTTATGGGTTTATTCCAAAGATATTGATGTACATTGGGGTTTCTGTCCATTTCAAATAATGCATCCGCATCTGATAATTTCATTTCTCGTAAAATCAATCGTTCGGTTTCTAGAATAAGATTCATATTTTTAAATTACTGATATTTGTAATTATTTTTTAATTATACATTTATATCTTTAAAATTATTCAATTTTGCGTAACGAATCATATTTGTTAAGGCGTCTTGATCCAGTTTTGGTATTTCGAGAATTGATTTCAATACAGTAGTGTCGTATTCATTGGCAGTTGTCGTAAAGTAAGGATTTAAATGTTTGCCAATACTTTCGTAATACATTTTTTCTATCGAATTCGCATACTTAAAATCTTCTGAATTTGGGACTAACGTATAATTAGAATATCCCACTTCCTTCATAATTATTTGCAATCCGTGCGTCATATTGAAACTTTTATCATGAACAATATTGAGTTGCTCAATATCGTCTCTATCCAAGGAGTTTACAATTACTTTAGCCACATAATCAACAGGAATAATATTCAGTACGGTGTCGTCATTAATCATAAAACGGATATTTTCTTGATTCCCTTTTCGTTGAGAAAGAACGTAAAAGAATTTTGCCAAAAGATAAAATACCATGTATTTCGAAATAAAATAGGGATTCTCTTTACTTAACATCTTGCCTCCAATAACACTAGGACGCAGAATTTGAAATGGCAAACCGATTTTTTTACATTCTTCTGCAATAAAATTTTCCGAGTGAAATTTAGCATTTTCATACGCGTTTCGATGATCTGGTTTAAATCCTAAATTATGAAAATCATTATCTATCATGCCTTTGCGATTTCCAGAAGAAAAGGCAGTTCCTATATAAATGAATTTTTTTATGAAAGGATGAAATATACCAAAAAGGGCTTTTGTAATTTTAGTGTTTTCGTCAAAAATCTTTTCTCGATGTTCTTCATCAGTCGATAAATTTACAAATCCAGCAGAATGAATGAAATATGCATCTGTAATTTCATTTAAAACAGTTTCCTGAACTAATGCCAAATCAGTATCAATAATTTCTAAATATTCATGCAGTTTTTTTATTCCCTTATCTCGAATATTTTTTGGCGTATAACTACTAGATAAAAGTTCGTTTATACGATCGGAAGCTGAATTTTTACCTTTATTTCTTGCAAAAATAATTAGTTTGCCATCAATTTTTTTATTGATAAAAAACTCTAATATTTCATACATTATTTGAGATCCTAGTAATCCTGTTGCACCTGTAAGTATTATTTTCATTATCGTTTTATTCTAAAAAGCAAATGTAGTTTTAAAAAAATAATAAAAACTTTTTTAAAACCACAAATGAGTAAGATTTTGAAAACTAAATTTTCTTATCCTAAAGCAATTTTTTCTAATGTATAGGCAATCAATTCATCAACTGCTTTGTACGGATCTTCGCTAAAAGTTCCCGAAGCGCGATTAGCAATTATAGCGTTCAAAGAAAGTGCGTTATGTCCTAAAAGCGCCGAGAGTCCATATATTGCCGCAGTTTCCATCTCTAAATTTGTGATTTGGTTGTCACCAAAACTAAAATTATCCATTTTAGAATTTAAAGCTTCATCTTGAATGTTCAGTCGCAAAACCCTTCCTTGTGGACCGTAAAAACCACCAGCGGTGGCCGTGATTCCTTTATGCATTTTATCACTTTCGATCATTTTTTCTAATTTTGCAGAACAAGCAATAACGTAAGGTTTTCCTTTTCTCACATCCCAATTGGTATGTTTTACAAAAGCATCTTCCATTTCAGGATTTGAAACTTCATCAATCAAATAAGAGCGCAGCATATTGTCTAATCCCAAACCAAATTTTGACATTACAAAACTATCAACAGGAATATCAGCTTGCAACGAGCCTGAAGTACCAATCCTGATGATGTTAAGCGAGGTTAATTTTTCTTTAGGTGTTTTAGTTTCTAAATCGATGTTGACCAATGCATCTAACTCATTGATTACAATATCAATATTATCCGGTCCAATTCCGGTAGACATTACTGTAATTCGCTTGCCTTTAAAAATTCCTGTTTGCGTTTTAAATTCTCTTTTTTGAGTAGAAAATTCAATACTGTCAAAAAACTGAGTGATTTTTTCAACACGATTTTGATCTCCTACAAAAATTATATCATGCGCAATATTTTCTGGTTTTAAATTCAAATGGTAAACACTACCGTCTGGATTTAATATTAATTCTGATGATTGTATCATGTAATAATTGTTTTAACCTATACATAGTAAAGCATGTTGCTGAACTTACATGGTTCTATTTAATTTTATTTTAAAAAAAAGATTTAAAATTATTTATTTCTAATTCCCCCTTCGGGGGTTAGGGGGCTATCCTCCAACACGTTTCACTTTAAAACCTTTACCCTTTAAAATTTCCATAATCTTATCGCGGTAATCGCCTTGAATAATGATTGAGTCGTCTTTGAAAGTTCCGCCAACGCTTAATTTTGTTTTAATTTCTTTGGCTAGAATTTTAAAATCTTCATCCATACCTTCATAACCTTCTATTATGGTTGTTGCTTTGCCTTTTCGCTTTTCAAACTTACAAATCATAGGTTCTTTTTGAACATATAATTGATGTTCCTCCTTTTGAATTGGATCTTCAGGAAGTGGCTCGTGATCAGGAAAAAGATTTTTTAATTGGTCTTGTAAGTCCATAATTTTTAATTTAAATTCCAAAGAATAAATATCAAATCCCAAAAAATAAATTCCAAATTCCAATAATTTGTGATTTAAAACACAATCTCATTTTTTTGGAATTTGGAATTTTTAATAATTGGTTTTAATTCCCGCTGCAGCGGACTTAGGCTTTTATTTTTTAATTAATCCTAAATCAACTAAACGTTCATATAAATAGGCTCCAGCAGTAATGTCCTCGAATTTCTTTGGGTTTTCGGCGTCAATACAGTTTTCTAAACAGTTTAATGGCATATCGCTTACTGGATGCATAAAAAACGGAATTGAATAGCGCGAAGTTCCCCATAATTCTCTTGGTGGGTTTACCACTTGATGAATAGTTGATTTCAATTTGTTATTAGTGTGACGAGATAACATATCGCCCACATTAATTACTAATTCATCAGGTTCAGCTATGGCATCAATCCATTCTCCCTCATGTGTTTGCACTTGCAATCCTTTTCCTTGTGCTCCCATCAATAAAGTGATCAGGTTAATATCACCATGTGCTGCGGCACGAATGGCATTTTCGGGCTCTGACGTGATAGGAGGATAATGAATAGGTCTTAAAATTGAATTTCCATCTTTGGCATAATTGTCAAAATAAAACTCATCGAGACCTAAGTGAATAGCCAAAGCTCTCAAAACGTAAACTCCGGTTTTTTCAAGCATTTGGTATGCTTCTTTTCCAACCAAATTAAAACGAGGAAATTCTGCCACTTCAACATTTTCAGGATATTCATCGGCATATTTTGAACCTTCAGAAACGTATTGTCCAAAGTGCCAAAATTCTTTTAAATCTCCTTCTTTCCGACCTTTGGCATGTTCTGTTCCAAAAGAAACATAGCCTCTTTGTCCTCCAATTCCCGGGATTTCATAACTGCGTTTTGTTTCTAATGGTAAAGTGAAGAAATTTCGAATTTCGCCATACAATTCATCGACTAATTGGTCGTCTAAAAAATGCCCTTTAAGTGCTACAAAGCCAATGTCTTCAAAAGCACTTCCGATTTCATTTACAAATTTTTGTTTACGTGTCGGATCATCCGACAGGAAATCACGCAAGTCAACACTAGGAATGTTTTGCATACTGTTACATATTTTTTTTAAAATGCAAGGTCAAAAATCTTGCAATTACAAATGTAAAGAATAATTTTATATCTAAATTTTAAAACTTAAAAACAACTTAAAAATTTATAACAAAACAAGACCAAACTGTTATATTTTTTTATCTTTGAAATCTATTATAAAAGCAAAAACATGATCTTCGATAGAAAAAATCTTACTGATATTCAATTATTAGATTTATATAAAAAGTTACTTAAACCAAGACTCATAGAAGAGAAAATGTTGATTTTAATTCGTCAAGGCAAAGTATCCAAATGGTTTTCTGGAATTGGGCAAGAAGCAATTTCTGTGGGAGTTACCGCCGTTTTAGATAAAGAAGAGTACATTTTGCCAATGCACAGAAACTTAGGAGTATTTACTGGTAGAGATATTCCATTATACCGTCTTTTTTCACAATGGCAAGGAAAAGCGAACGGATTTACAAAAGGTCGTGATCGCAGTTTCCACTTTGGAACGCAACACTACAAAATTATTGGAATGATTTCGCATTTAGGTCCTCAATTAGGAGTAGCAGACGGAATTGCGCTTGCAAACAAATTGAAGAAAAACGGCAAAATTACCGCAGTTTTTACTGGCGAAGGAGCAACTAGCGAAGGAGATTTTCATGAAGCTTTGAATATTGCAGCAGTTTGGGAACTCCCTGTGATGTTTGTAGTAGAAAATAATGGTTATGGATTATCAACTCCTACTAATGAACAATATCGCTGTGAAAACCTTGCTGATAAAGGAATAGGATACGGTATTGAAAGCCATATTGTTGATGGAAATAATATTCTTGACGTTTTCAATCTTCTATCAGAATTGAAAGTATCGATGATTGAAAAACCGCGTCCTGTCTTATTAGAATTCAAAACCTTTAGAATGCGTGGCCATGAAGAGGCGAGTGGTACTAAATATGTTCCGCAAGAACTTATGGATATGTGGGCTATAAAAGATCCAGTAAATACGTATAGAAAATTTTTGAGCAAGAATGGAATTCTGACTGAAGAGTTTGATTCGACTTTAAAAACTGAAATAAAAAAAGAAATTGACGAAGCTTTGGCTTTTGCCAATGCAGAGCCAGAAATAGAGGCGACTTTTAGCGAAGAATTAAATGATGTGTATAAACGCTATCAATATGAAGAGATTAGCCCATCATCCGAAAATGAAAAAATAAGATTTATTGATGCTATTTCTAATAGCTTGCGTGAATCAATGGTACGGCATCCAAACTTAGTAATCATGGGGCAAGACATTGCTGATTATGGTGGCGCGTTTAAAATTACAGATGGTTTTATGGCGCAATTTGGAAAAGAACGAGTTATCAATACTCCTATTTGTGAGAGTGCAGTTGTTTCGGCAGCAATGGGATTGTCCATTAACGGATACAAAGCAATTGTAGAAATGCAATTTGCTGATTTTGTTTCGACTGGATTTAATCCGATTGTGAATTTGTTGGCCAAATCACATTACCGCTGGTTAGAAAAAGCAGATGTTGTAGTTCGAATGCCTTGTGGCGGTGGTACACAAGCGGGACCTTTTCATTCACAAACTAATGAAGCTTGGTTTACAAAAACACCAGGTTTAAAAGTAGTTTATCCAGCATTTCCTTATGATGCCAAAGGGCTACTGAATACATCGATAAATGATCCAAATCCGGTGCTATTTTTTGAACACAAACAATTATATAGAAGCGTTTACCAAGAGGTGCCAAAGGATTACTACACGCTTCCATTAGGAAAAGCGGCTTTATTAAAAGTAGGAACATCCGTAACGATTATTGCTTTTGGTGCAGCAGTGCATTGGGCTTGGGAAACTTTAGAAAAAAACCCTGAAATTTCAGCAGATTTAATTGATTTAAGAACCTTACAACCGCTAGACACTGAAGCTATTTACGCATCGGTAAGAAAAACGGGACGAGCAATTATTTATCAGGAAGATAGTATGTTTGGTGGATTAGCTAGTGATATTTCAGCATTGATAATGGAAAATTGTTTTAAATATTTGGATGCTCCTGTCAAGCGTGTTGCGAGTTTAGACAGTCCCATTCCATTTACAAAAGCATTAGAAGATCAGTATTTGCCGAAAGGCAGATTTGAAAACGAATTATTTGATATACTTCAATATTGATCTAAGAAACTGTTTTGGTAAATTAAATAAAAACTTCTAAAAAGAGAAAGAATTAATTATTTCAGTTTTCGATATTAATTTTTTTTCACCTTTATTTTGGACTGATTATTTAAGTGATGTCTCCTAAATACAAATCCCAAACAGGGAAAATCATATCATAATCGTTCCAGTTTAAGTTTCCATCGACAATATTAAAGTTTTTAAAATTATGTAAGTTTAAATATTTTGAAATGGACGGATGTTGTGATTTTTTTAAAAAATGCTCAAAATTGATTATTCTTTCTGATTCATCGTCAAAAATTACCTTTATTATGTAGCTCTTAATATAAATCGCTTCAATAACATTGATTGTCGCTCTTTCACTTTCATCGCTATAATTAATTGCTATTATCATTTTATTTTTTTTGTAATTTTTTCGAAGGTGATTTCTTTGTGGTATACAAAATAATCAATCCATTTAATTACAATTTCAGTAGCGTAATGTTCTAAGAAAGCCTGAAAGTTTTTAAGTTCAGTGCCAAAAAGTGGTTTTTTTCCTTTTACGCTAATAATTTTAATTTCTGAAATAATTCCGTTGACGATATAAAATTCTGCTTTGCTTTCAAATTCTGCTTTTTTTGCATGAATATGTATTGGCTCATGCTCATTCGAATAAAAATAAAAGAGAATTCCTAAATATTCATATAATTTTGGCATAAATACAATTTAATTCAAATTTACAAAATTTAATTGCTTTTCATAACGAAAGTAAATTTTTATACCAATATTTCGCTTTAATCTTATTTACCTTTTCAGCTAATATTTCAGCATTGATAATGGAAAATTGTTTCAAATATTTAGATGCACCTGTCAAGCGTGTTGCGAGTTTAGAGAGTCCCATTCCATTTACAAAAGCGTTAGAAGATCAGTATTTGCCGAAAGGCAGATTTGAGAAAGATCTTAAAGAGCTTTTGGCATATTGATTAAAGAAATTATTATGAGAATATTTTGGCAATTAAATTCTAAAAATAACCCAAGATCCAATAGATAATAATAAATATTATGATTGTTCCAAAGCAGCCGCCGCCTAACTTCTTAGCACCATAACCTGCTAGTATTGTTTTAAAAAATCCATTCATAATCTTTAATTTTTAGTGAAACATAAAGATAGTAAATTTTTCACACAGAAATTTGAGGTTAAATTTGGAAACAACATTTTGAAATTTTAATTTTGCACTAATAAAATATACCATTATTTATGACGCCGTTAAAAGAAAAATTATTGATAAAAGAAGCATCAATTAATAAAGTTCAATTCGATAAAGAATGGTTTTTTAAACTGGACGATATGGCTTTTTATCTAAAAGAAGATTTGTCAGAAGTTGAATTTGTTTATTTACCAATGTTTATAGATGACGAACAAGAATATGTAAAGTGCGCAGCATTTGATGATATTACTAGAGGTCGAAAAGAAATTCAGTAAATTCAAGATTTAAATTTATTAAAAGTCAATCATATTATCTATTACTTAATTTTGCTTTCTCCTTTATAATATCACTGATTTTTTGGTTTTTAATTTTGCTTTCCAGCCAAGAAATTATATCAAGATAAAGAAAGGCTCTTTTCTCATAAGTATTTTTTTCTAATTCGATAAATCGCTCCCGCATTTTTACGAATTCCTTTTTGATATCACTTGGATAAATAGAATTTAAACTTTTTAAAAATTTAATAATTTCCTTTTGTACTTCATGCAAATCATTCATTTTGATCAAAAATTTATAAGTGCTTTTTAAATGATTTTCTAAATAATAGTCATTTCCCAGTTCATAGTGAGCAATCAAACTTAGCAATCGAGCAAAACACATTAAATCTTCACGCATCGAAAGATTTTTATTATTTATGATTTTTTCTAAATAAAATATGGATTGGACATAGTTTTCATTTCCAAAGTAGATGCTTGCTATTTTGTAAAAAAACATCATTTCATGGTGTTCGTCTAGATGGTCATTATGCAACTTAAGTTTTTGCAAGATCTCTGGAATTAGATATTCGCTTTCAGCAAATGTGCCTTCTAAAATGTGAAAATTTAATTTATTGTTATACACATACAAGAAAGATAATGACGCGATATTATCATTAACAGGGAATTTAGAATCATTGATTGTTTCCTCTAGCTGTACCAGATATTTCTTAAATTTTGATTTATATTTAAGCATGAATAAAGATTCTAACAAGTAATGATTCCCTTTTAAAAAAAACACAGGATTAAGATAAATCATGTTTGGATTTTGATAGAAAAGAGTAACCCATTTATAGGCATATTTATAACTTCCTAAAAAGTCTTGCACTAGAAAACTACGCCAAAGATTTGCATTATAAAACCAATATTTTTCGCGAAAGCCAAATTTTTTCTCGTCTAATTTAGCGATATGTTTATTAAAATAGTTGTCGATATATTGGTGTTCCTCATCACTTTTTACGTACCCTGTTTTTAACATGATTCCGTATAATTGCAAAGATAAATTTGATAATTTACTAGAAATAGTATTTCGATAATTCAAATCTTTTGCTTGTACAACTAATTCATCTGCGCGCCCTTGAATACTTCTTGTAATATACTGAGATTCGATCAATTTCTCGAATTCTACAATTTCAAAAGCCATCAATTTCTCATCGTTTTCTAATGCGAGAATTTTTGTTTTATCAAGAATTTTTAGACTTTGTTTGTACAATCCTTTGTTATATAAAATCGCAGCAAAATCAATTTGTTCCCTTATTTGATAACGCATATTTTGGCTAGGAATATTCAAGCGAATGCTAACTAATATTTGTTTGTATAAGTACGATTTAAGGTTGGATAATTGTACTTTCTTTATAATTCCGTTTTTTAAAATTATTCTTTCATCATAGGCTTCCGACTTATCTAAAACATTAAATAATTCAATAAATTTTGTATTCGAACTAGTTTCTAGCCGACTCGCAAATATCTTAAATTGTCTTTTTTCCGATTTGGAAAGGGATTTTATCAATACGAATAAGAAATCTTTTTGATGGTTAGCCATTGTAAAATTTAGAAGTTTAATTACTTGATTTTAAGTGGTTTATCTATTTAATAATTACTTTATGAGTAGTATATTTGGTTAAATTGAGTTTTAGAATTCTGTCTTAAAATCTATTTTTGTTAGTGAGATGTGAAATTACGTTAAATAAATGATAATGAATAGAGAGAAAGTCCAAATTTTTGATACCACATTAAGAGACGGAGAGCAAGTTCCAGGATGCAAATTAGACACCAACCAAAAACTTCTTATTGCAAATCGATTGGACGAAATGGGTGTTGATATCATTGAGGCTGGATTTCCTGTATCAAGCCCAGGAGATTTTTTATCGGTAACTGAAATTAGTAGGATTGTCAAAAATGCAACCGTTTGTGGATTAACTAGAGCGGTAAAAAATGATATTGACGTAGCGGCACAAGCGCTAAGATACGCCAAAAAACCTCGTATTCACACCGGAATTGGAACATCGGAATCGCATATTGTTCACAAATTAAATACGACCAGAGAAGATGTAATTACAAGGGCAAAATATGCAATTTCTCATGCAAAGTCTTATGTAGAAGACGTTGAATTTTACGCTGAGGATGCAGGGCGAACTGATAATGAATTTTTAGCTCGAGTCTGTGAGGAAGCAATTAAATCAGGTGCAACGGTGCTTAATATACCAGATACAACAGGATATTGCTTGCCAGAAGAATATGGTGCAAAAATAAAGTATTTAAGAGAAAATGTGAAGGGGATTGAAAATGTGGTTCTTTCTTGCCATTGCCATAATGATCTAGGTATGGCTACAGCAAATTCTATATCAGGCGCTATCAACGGAGCCAGACAAATTGAATGTACTATAAATGGAATAGGGGAAAGAGCGGGAAATACCGCGCTTGAAGAAGTAGTAATGATTTTTAAACAGCATCCTTATTTAAATTTATATACTGACATTGATTCCAAACAATTGAACGAAATGAGCCGCTTAGTTTCTGAAAGTATGGGAATGATTGTTCAACCAAACAAGGCAATTGTGGGTGCTAATGCTTTTGCTCATAGTTCAGGAATTCATCAGGATGGCGTTATAAAAAATAGAGCAACCTACGAAATCATGGATCCGCTAGATGTTGGCGTCAATGAATCATCAATAGTTTTAACAGCAAGAAGCGGTAGAGCTGCATTGGCATACAGAGCAAAAAAAGTTGGCTACGAGTTGTCAAAAGTGCAATTAGATGCAGTTTACGTCGAGTTTTTAAAATTTGCCGATATTAAAAAGGAAGTTCTGGATGATGACATTCATCAAATAATTGAGGTTTGTAAGGTATATAGTGAATTAATAAGAAATTAAATTCAACTTTAATCATAAGTTGAATTTAAAAATAATAATCGATCCAATGAATTTAAAAATAGCCGCACTTTCTGGAGATGGCATAGGTCCAGAAGTTGTTTTACAAGCGAAGAAGGCGTTGAACGCTATTGCCATAGTTTTTGATCATGAGTTTATATTTGAAGATGCACTAATAGGAGCAATTGCCATTGAAAAAACAGGCAATCCCTTGCCAGAGCAAACGTTGAATCTTTGTTTAAACACTGACGCCGTTTTGTTTGGAACTGTTGGCGCTGTTTCTCAAGGCCCTGAGATTGACATTAAATCCAGCCCTATTCAAGGTTTATTAAAACTTAGGCAAGCGCTTGGACTTTATGCTAACGTTCGACCAATAAAGCCCTATAATGATTTACTAGATCTTTCGCCTTTAAAAAGAAAAATAATCGAGGATACTGATTTTGTAATTTTCAGAGAAATTTCAGGCGGCTCTTATTTTAGCGAAAAAAAAATAAATGAGCAAGGAACAATAGCTTCTGATTTATGCGAGTACACCGAAAACGAAATCATCCGAATTACGCATTTAGCTTTCAAAACAGCCCAAAAACGTAAAAACAAAGTCACCTTAGTTGATAAAGCTAGCATTCTTGAAACTTCTAGGTTGTGGCGAAAAGTGGTAAAGGAAATCAGTGCCTCTTACCCTGAAGTAGCGGTGGAGTTTCTTTTAGTTGACTATGCGGCAATGCAAATCATAATGAATCCAAAGCAGTTTGATGTTATTTTAACTGAGAATTTATTTGGCGATATCTTATCTGATGAAGCTAGCGTTATTACTGGCGCTATTGGATTGTTACCATCAGCTTCAATTGGGAATGAAAGCGCACTTTTTGAGCCTATCCATGGAATATTTTCGGAAGCAAAAAGAAAAAATATTGCAAATCCTATCGCTTCTATTTTATCAGCTGCAATGCTTTTAGAACATTTCGGACTTCATTTAGAATCGGAAAAAGTGTATGAAGCAGTTCAAAAAGCAATAGAGCTAAATGTCGTCACGGCTGATTTGAATCCGTATTCAAAATTTGGAACAAATGAAGTTGGGGATTTTATAGCAAATTATATCTTGAGTAAAGATGATTTGTATTTCAAAAGTGATAATGTGTATATAGGACAATCAACTATAGTTTAGTCGCACAAGTAATGTATCAAGTACAGTTTTTCAAAAAATCAAATTATAAATAAACCAACTTAAAAATGGAATTAAATAAGCATAGCAAGACAATAACACAAGATGATACGCAACCTGCTGCTCAAGCGATGCTTTACGGAATAGGTCTTACTGAGGATGATTTAAAAAAAGCACAAGTCGGAATTGTAAGTATGGGTTATGAAGGAAATACATGTAACATGCATTTGAATGACCTTGCAAAAGGTGTAAAAAAAGGAGTTTGGGACACTGATTTAGTTGGATTAATTTTTAATACAATTGGTGTTAGTGACGGAATTGCAAATGGAACGGAAGGCATGCGTTATTCATTAGTTTCACGAGATGTCATTGCTGATTCTATTGAAACAGTTATGGGAGCACAATGGTATGATGCAATGATTGCAATACCTGGTTGTGACAAAAATATGCCTGGTGCTTTAATCGCAATGGGAAGAGTAAATCGTCCATCGATTATGGTTTACGGAGGTTCAATTCATTCTGGTACTTGGAAAGGCGAAAGTTTAAATATAGTATCCTCATTTGAAGCATTGGGAAAGAAACTCCGAAATGCAATTTCTGATGAAGATTTTAAGGGAATTATAAAAAATTCTTGTCCAGGCGCAGGAGCATGTGGCGGAATGTACACTGCAAATACAATGGCTTCGGCAATCGAAGCTCTTGGAATGAGTTTGCCGTACAGTTCATCAAATCCAGCATTGAGTGATGAAAAGAAACAAGAATGTTTAGAGGTGGGAAAGTACATTAGAATATTATTAGAAAATGATATAAAGCCAAAGGATATTATGACTTGTAAGGGTTTTGAAAATGCAATTACTATTGTTGCTGTACTTGGTGGCTCAACAAATGCAGTGATGCATTTAATTGCTATGGCGCATTCTGTTGATATTAAAATTACATTGAAAGATTTTCAAGATATTAGCGATAGAACTCCAATGTTAGCCGATTTAAAACCAAGCGGTAAATATTTAATGGAAAACTTACACAATGTAGGTGGAGTTCCAGCAGTTATGAAATATCTTTTGAGAGAAGGATTGATGCACGGCGACTGCATGACTGTAACAGGAAAAACTTTAGCCGAAAATTTAGCTAATCTTCCTGACTTAGATGACGGTCAAGATGTGATTCACGAAATTCAAAAATCATTAAAATCGACAGGAAATATCCAAATTTTATACGGAAATCTTGCCGAAGAAGGAGCTGTCGCAAAAATAAGCGGGAAAGAAGGCGAGTTTTTTGAAGGGGAAGCCATTGTTTTTGAAAGCGAATTTGACGTAATTCCTGGAATTCAAAATGGATTAGTAAAACCCGGAAATGTAGTTGTTATTAGATATGTGGGTCCAAAAGGAGGTCCAGGAATGCCAGAGATGTTAAAACCTACATCAGCAATTATGGGTGCTGGACTTGGAGGATCAGTAGCTTTAATTACTGACGGAAGATTTTCTGGTGGATCGCACGGCTTTGTTGTGGGTCATATTACACCCGAAGCTTTTGATGGTGGCGGAATTGCATTGGTTCAAAACGGCGATTTAATAACAATTGATGCGACTAAGAACACAATTAATTTAAAAATTTCTGATGAAGAGTTTGCCGCTCGCAAAGCAAGTTGGGTACAGCCGGCTTTAAAAGTCACAAAAGGAGTTCTATTAAAATACGCAAGAGCAGTTTCAAGCGCTTCAACGGGATGTGTAACTGATGGTGTCCAGCAAGTGGCTTTGATAAAAAGTTAGGTACCATTTAAAATGTGGAATCTAGTATTACTAAAGCGATTTTGAAGAAAAATTGAAATTTTATTTTGGCTTAAGCCAAATTATAATTACCAACCAAAAGCTAAATGCTGCTGGTTAAAATCAAAAATAAAAGATGAAAAATAATAAAATATCTGGTGCCGAAGCCATTATAAAATGTCTTTTGGAAGAGGGCGTAGATTTAATTTACGGCTATCCAGGTGGGGCGATCATGCCCGTTTATGACGAATTGTATAAATATAAGGATCAATTACAGCATGTATTAGTTCGACATGAACAAGGAGCAACGCATGCCGCTCAAGGTTTTGCAAGAGCGACTGGAAAAGTAGGAGTTGCAATCGCAACTTCCGGTCCAGGAGCAACTAATTTAGTGACCGGCATTGCCGATGCGCAAATCGATTCTACTCCAATGGTTTGCATCACGGGACAAGTCGGTAAACATTTATTAGGTTCCGATGCGTTTCAAGAAACAGATATTATTGGGATTTCAACTCCAGTAACAAAATGGAATTACCAAATAACAGAAGCTTCTGAGATTCCAGAAATCATGGCAAAAGCTTTTTATATTGCTAAATCAGGTCGTCCTGGTCCTGTGCTAATTGATATTACTAAAAATGCTCAATTTGACGAATTAGAATTCAGTTATAAAAAATGTACGAGCATAAGAAGTTATAACCCTAAACCAACTTTAAACTTAGAAAAAGTAAAGGAAGCGGCGGTATTAATCAACGCTGCTAAAAAGCCATACATACTATTTGGACAAGGCGTTATTCTAAGCGAAGCTGAAGCCGAATTAAAAACATTAGTAGAAAAATCAGGAATTCCAGCTGCTTGGACTATTTTAGGACTTTCAGCATTGCCAACAGCGCATCCGTTAAATGTAGGAATGCTAGGAATGCATGGGAATTATGGTCCAAATGTATTGACAAATGAATGCGATGTTTTAATTGCGCTGGGAATGCGCTTTGATGACCGAGTTACTGGAAATTTAGCTTCTTACGCCAAACAAGCTAAAGTGATCCATTTTGAAATTGATGCTGCCGAAATTGATAAAAATGTAAAAACAACGGTAGCCGTTTTAGCGGATTTAAAAGAGTCATTAACTGCTTTAATCCCGCTAATCGAAAGCAAAACTCACGAATCTTGGCATAACGAATTTAAAGAAAAATACAAAATTGAGTTGGAGGCCGTAATCAATGAAGAGTTGCAACCGAAGAAAGAAGGAATTTCGATGGGCGAAACGATCGAAATGATTAACAAACACTCTAAAGGAGATGCAATTGTGGTTTCGGATGTGGGGCAACACCAAATGTTTGCTTGTCGCTATGCCAAATTCAATTCAACAAAAAGCAACGTAACTTCAGGCGGACTAGGCACAATGGGATTTGCTTTGCCAGCTGCAATTGGTGCCAAAATGGGAATGCCAAATCGCGAAGTTGTAGCAATTATAGGTGATGGTGGTTTCCAAATGACAATTCAAGAATTAGGAACAATTTTCCAAACTAAAGTTCCGGTAAAGATTGTAGTGCTTAATAACGAATTTCTGGGAATGGTGCGCCAATGGCAGCAACTGTTTTTTGATAAGCGATATGCTTCTACAGAAATGACAAACCCAAATTTTATTGCAATTGCCGAAGGATATTATATAAAAGCTAAAAAAGTGATTAAAAGAGAGGATCTTGATGGCGCTGTTGCTGAAATGATGGCTTCAAAAGAATCCTATTTCCTAGAAGTGATGGTTGAAAAAGAAAATAATGTATTCCCAATGATTCCTACTGGAGCATCGGTTGCTGAGATCAGATTAAGTTAATATTATGGAAAATCAAACATTCACTATCTCTGTTTATTCAGAAAACAACGTGGGATTATTAAACAGAATATCTGGAATATTCTTAAAACGCCACATTAATATTTTAAGTTTAAATGTATCCGAGTCGGAAATTGAAAATGTCTCTCGATTTATTATTGTGGTCAATACTACCGAAAAATGGGTGCAAAATATAGTAGGACAAATCGAAAAACAAATTGAGGTGATCAAAACGTACTATCATATTGATGACGAAACTATTTTCTTAGAAAATGCGCTTTTCAAAATTGAATCCAGCTTACTTTTCGATGAAAGAGAAATTCAAAATATTATTAAAGAAAGTCATTCGGTGATAGTAACAGTGGCTAGAGATTATTTTGTCATTTCAATTTCAGGACAGCGAGCGGACATTGAAGCATTGTACAAAAAATTGAAACCGTACGGAATTATGCAATTTGTTCGCTCTGGCAGAATTTCTGTTTCCAAAGCAAAAATGGATATTTCGACTTTATTGGAGACTTTAAAATAACATTTTTTCCCATAAAAGGGCGCTAAAAAACGAAAGAGCAAACACAAACTTAAATTTATTAAATACTTTTAAAATTAAAAAATGGCAAATTATTTCAATTCATTACCACTGAGAATACAATTAGAACAATTAGGCGTTTGCGAATTCATGGATCAATCTGAATTTGTAAACGGAACCAAAGCATTAAGTGGTAAAAAAGTAGTTATCGTGGGCTGTGGAGCGCAAGGTTTAAACCAAGGATTAAACATGAGAGATTCAGGTTTAGACATCTCCTACGCTTTACGTGCGGATGCAATCGCGAAAAAAAGAACTTCGTTTAACAACGCATTTGATAATGGTTTTACAGTGGGAACTTATGAAGAATTAATTCCAATAGCTGATTTAGTTTGTAATTTAACACCTGATAAACAACATACTGCAGTTGTTACTGCAATCATGCCTTTAATGAAACACGGCTCAACTTTAGCTTATTCTCACGGTTTTAATATCGTTGAAGAAGGTATGCAAATTAGGAAAGACATTACCGTTATCATGTGTGCTCCAAAATGTCCAGGGACAGAGGTAAGAGAGGAGTATAAAAGAGGTTTTGGAGTGCCAACTTTGATTGCGGTGCATCCAGAAAATAATCCAAATGGAGAAGGTTTCGAACTAGCAAAAGCATACGCAGTTGCTACTGGTGGTCATAAAGCAGGAGTTTTAAACTCCTCATTTGTAGCAGAAGTAAAATCAGATTTGATGGGCGAACAAACCATATTATGCGGAATGCTGCAAACCGGTTCTATTTTATGTTTTGATAAAATGGTTGAAAATGGAATTGAACCAAGTTACGCGTCCAAATTGATTCAATACGGTTGGGAAACAGTTACAGAAGCATTGAAACATGGTGGAATAACAAACATGATGGATCGTTTATCAAATCCTTCAAAGATTGAAGCATTTAGACTGGCAGATGAATTAAAAGATATTATGCGTCCTCTGTTTCAAAAACACATGGATGATATTATTTCTGGCGAATTTTCAAAAAATATGATGATCGACTGGGCTAACGATGACGTTAATTTATTGACTTGGAGAGCGGCCACAGCCGAAACAAATTTTGAAAAAACAGCTCCGACAAATGTGACTATTGCTGAACAAGAATATTTTGACAATGGTGTTTTGATGATTGCTATGGTAAAGGCAGGAGTAGAGCTGGCTTTTGAAACTATGACTGAAACTGGTATCATCGAAGAATCTGCTTATTATGAATCTTTGCACGAATTACCGTTAATTGCAAATACAGTAGCTAGAAAAAAACTGTATGAAATGAATAGAATTATTTCTGATACAGCAGAATACGGTTGTTATTTATTTGATCATGCGTGTAAACCGTTGTTAGCTGATTTTATGAAAACAGTAGACACTAACGTAATAGGAAAGCCATTTTCGACATCAAATGCAGTTGATAATGCCGTTTTAATTGCTGTTAATAAAACTATACGTCAGCATCCTATTGAACAAGTTGGAGAGTGGTTAAGAGAATCTATGACTGCGATGAAAAAAATTGGATAGTTTAAAATTAAAAAATTTCCACATTTATAAATGTGCTGGGATCAGCAAACAATCATTTGAACTAATTAGAATTTGAATTAGTTAAAATTTAGAAAATTAGATAAATGAGTTGTTATGCATTTACATTCACTCAATTTTAAGAGCGTTTAAAGTTGAGGAATGTAATTCCTAGTTGAGTTAAAATTTGGGTTCGGAATATTTTAAGAAAAGTTAAATATAAAGATATTAAAAGAGATAAGTTTAAAATTAAATTTCAAAACTGAAAAAATTGCTTTTGCACTAAACAAATTTTAGAATCCATAGTGATTGTTTTTTTTATCAAAACTTGTTTATTAGCTTAATCTGTATGTACCGCCAGTTATTTCTATTTCAAAAATAATTATTGGATTACACTTCAATTTTGATGTTGATTTTTAGCAAATTAAATTTTCATTTTCTATTAATTATCCGTTGTTTAAATATTTTGTAGTTAAACTTATAAGTGTTACTTTTGCAAACCTTTTGGTGAATAAGAGTTTCCTTTAGGTTTCAACTAATTATACAAACAACTTCTGCTGTTTTCTAGCACATTAAGAAACTCGAGAGAATACAGAATACAAATTTTTAATCAGCATGTCTGAACAAGTAAAATCACAAGAAGAGTTTTTAGCAAATTTTAACTGGCACAATTTCGAAGAAGGTATTGATGCAGTTGATGAGAAAAACTTAGTAGAATTCGAAGAACTAGTTTCAAAAACATTTATCGCTACTGATCAAGAAGAAGTGGTAGATGGTACGGTTGTTAGAATTACAGATAGAGACGTAATTGTTGATATCAACGCAAAATCGGAAGGTGTTATTTCATTAAATGAATTCCGTTACAACCCAGCATTAAAAGTAGGTGATACTGTTGAAGTATTAATCGACATCCGTGAGGACAAAACAGGTCAACTGGTTTTATCTCATAGAAAAGCACGTACTATTAAATCATGGGATAGAGTTATTTCGGCTAACGAAACAGGAGAAATCGTTAATGGTTTTGTAAAATGCAGAACTAAAGGTGGTATGATCGTTGACGTTTTCGGAATTGAAGCTTTCTTACCAGGATCTCAAATTGATGTTAAACCAATTAGAGATTACGATGTATATGTAAACAAAATGATGGAATTTAAAGTTGTGAAAATCAACCACGAATTCAAAAATGTTGTTGTATCGCACAAAGCGCTTATTGAAGCGGATATCGAAATCCAGAAAAAAGAAATCATAGGTCAATTACAAAAAGGACAAGTATTAGAAGGTGTTGTTAAAAACATTACTTCTTATGGTGTCTTTATTGACTTAGGTGGAGTTGATGGATTGATTCACATTACTGACCTTTCTTGGTCAAGAATCAACCACCCATCTGAAGTACTTGAATTAGATCAAAAATTAAACGTTGTAATCCTTGATTTCGATGATGAGAAAACAAGAATTCAATTAGGATTGAAACAATTAAACGCTCACCCTTGGGATGCTCTAGATGCTAAATTAGCAATTGGAGACAAAGTAAAAGGTAAAGTAGTTGTAATCGCTGATTACGGTGCATTTATCGAAGTTGCAGAAGGTGTTGAAGGTTTGATCCACGTTTCTGAAATGTCATGGTCTACTCATTTACGTTCTGCTCAAGATTTTGTAAAAGTAGGTGATGTTGTTGAAGCTGTTATCTTAACTTTAGATAGAGATGACCGTAAAATGTCATTAGGTATCAAGCAATTGTCTCAAGATCCTTGGACTGATATTACTGCTAAGTACCCAGTAGGTTCTAAGCATTCAGGTATCGTTAGAAACTTTACAAACTTTGGAATTTTCGTAGAACTAGAAGAAGGAATTGATGGATTAATTTACATTTCTGACTTATCTTGGACTAAGAAAATCAAACACCCATCTGAATTTGTAAATGTTGGTGAGAAACTTGATGTAGTAGTATTAGAATTAGATGTTGATGGACGTAAATTATCTTTAGGTCACAAGCAAACTACTGCTAATCCTTGGGATCAGTATGAAGGTTCTTTCGCTGTAGGAACTATCCACAACGGTGAAATTTCTGAAATTGTTGACAAAGGAGCTACTGTAGAATTCGGAGAGGATATCGTTGCTTTCATTCCTACTCGTCACCTTGAAAAAGAAGACGGAAAGAAATTGAAAAAAGGAGATTCTGCTGATTTCAAAGTAATCGAATTCAACAAAGAATTTAAAAGAGTTGTTGCCTCTCACACTGCAATCTTCCGTGAAGAAGAAGAGAAAAATGTGAAAGCAGCTACTGAAAATACTTCATCTAACGCATCTACAAACGCAGCAGCTGCGACTTTAGGTGACAACAATGATGTATTAGCAGCTTTAAAAGCTAAAATGGAAAAATCAGAGAAAAAATAATTTCTTGAAATTTTTTGAACATAGAAAGCCTCACAGTAATGTGAGGTTTTTTTTTGCTTTATAAATTTGTATTTTATTTTCAAGGAGCAGAAGAATTGATTATTGGTTCACTATCTCACCCGCTTTCCACTATATCTTTTATAAAGCTTCCATCCTTTAGCAGGCTGGACGTTTTATAAAAGGATATCGCTTCAATCAGGGCTATTTATCACACATTATTTTCATAACACTCAAAAAAAATAATGAAATTAAAGCTCAAATAATCAATAGTTTAAAAAATATTTTTATTTTTTTAAAACCAAATTCAATCTTTGTGCGTAAATGACTGTATATAACTTAAAAAATAGATTATTATGAAGACTAGAAAATTTTTATCAGTTGCTTTTATCGCATTAGTATATGGAGCTACATCATTTGCACAAAAAACAGTAATGGTTGGAGGAGCAGCCATGTACCCATCAAAAAATATTGTTGAAAATGCAGTGAATTCAAAAGATCACACGACGCTTGTTGCAGCCGTTAAAGCAGCAGGATTAGTAGGAACATTACAAAGTAAAGGACCATTTACCGTTTTTGCTCCAACAAATGCAGCATTTGATAAATTACCAGCAGGAACTGTTGATACTTTATTGAAACCAGAAAACCTTAAAACGTTGCAAACAATCCTTACCTATCATGTTGTTGCTGGAAAAATGAATGCTAAGGATATAGCGAAAGCTATCAAAATGGGAAAAGGAAAAGCAACTTTGAAAACTGTTAGCGGTGGAACTTTAACAGCTAGCATGAAAGGAAAAGTGTTACTAATAACTGATGAAAATGGCAACAGTTCTAACGTAACCATTGCTAATGTAAATCAATCTAATGGTGTAATTCACGTAATTGATGCTGTAGTTTTACCAAAAATTTAATTTTGAAATTTGGTTTATATTTGTTTTTCGAAAAAGCACCGTTATTTGCAGCGCTTTTTTGTTATAAAAAAATCCCATTAGTGATTACTAATGGGATTATAAAAATATCAAACTGATATTATCTTAATACAGCTCCTAGTTCTGTTTCAAAATTAAGCTGAAGTTTACTCATAATTTTATCGATTTGAGCATCTGTCAAGGTTTTAGAATTATCCTGAATAGTAAAACCTAACGCATACGATTTTTTTCCTTCGGGAAGATTTTGACCTTCATACACATCAAATAAGTCAATGTCTTTTAGTAGTACTTTCTCTGTTTGTCTCGCTAAAGTGTAAATACTCTCATACGTTACATTTTGTTCAAGTAGCAAAGCTAAATCTCTTCTAACTTCTGGATATTTAGGAATATCAGTGAACTTTATTTTAGTTGAGATTATTTTTAAAATTAATTCCCAGTTGAAGTCGGCATAAAATACTTCTTGCTTAATTCCAAAATGTTTTAAAATTGATTTTTTTACAACTCCTAGCTTTACTAATGTGTCATTACCATAACCAATAGCAATTCCCTCTGAAAAAAGATCAGAATCTACAGGTTGGTTTTGGATTTTGCTGATTCCAAAACGAGAAAGTATTCCCATCGCGTATCCTTTAAACAAAAAGAAATCAGATGGTTTTTGAGTTTGTGTCCAACTCTCTTGGTTTCTATTTCCTGTAAGGAATAAACTTAAATGTTTTTTCTCTTCGTAGCCTGCAAGGTAATTGTGATACGTTTTACCAAATTCAAATAACTTCAAGTCGGTATTCTTCCTATTGACGTTGTATGATACCGCTTCAAGTCCTGAAAACAGTAAAGACTGTCTCATAGTAGCTAAGTCAGCACTCAAAGGATTAAGCATGGTCACGTTGTGCGATGTTTTCAATTCTTCTGAAAGTTCCGCGTACGCAGCCGTAGTCAATGAATTTGCCATTATTTCATTAAATCCTTGTGAATTTAATTGCGCTGCAACTATATTCTGGATTTTATAATCCTCATTTCGTGGAGCATTAGTAACGGCGGCATTTAGTTTTTTAGAAAAATGAATATTGTTATATCCATAAACTCTCAAAATTTCCTCGATAACATCTATTTCTCTCAAAACGTCCACACGGTAGGACGGAATTGTCAATCCTAATCCAGCATCTGAAACGCTGTTTACTTTTATGTCTAGTGATACTAATATGTTCTTGATTGTATCTTTTGGTAATTCTTGTCCAATGATTTTAGCTACATTACTAAAGTTCAAAAACACACTAAAATCTTCTATTTTCTTTGGATACAAATCAATAATATCAGAGGTTATTTCACCGCCAGCTACTTCTTGAATGAGCAATGCCGCTCGTTTTAGTGCATATGCGGTAATATTTGGATCTATTCCTCTTTCAAATCTAAAAGATGCATCGGTATTCAATTGATGTCTTTTTGCTGTTTTACGAATACTTATCGGATTGAAATAAGCACTTTCTAAAAATATTGAATTGGTGTTTTCTGAAACTCCTGATTTTTTTCCTCCAAAGACACCTGCTATGCACAAAGGTCCTTTTTCATCACAAATCATCAAATCTTCTTCATGTAAGGTTCTTTCTATGTCATCAAGAGTTGTAAATTTAGTACCTGCTGCAAGAGTTTGAACCACTATTTTTCCATTAATTTTTGCAGCGTCAAAAGCGTGAAGCGGTTGTCCTAAGTCATGTAAGACATAATTAGTCACATCAACAATATTATTTTTTGGATTTAATCCTATAGCTTTTAATCTATTTTGCAACCATTCTGGAGATGGTTTTACTTCAATTCCTGAAATAGTAACGCCACAATATCTAGGAGCTAATTTAGAATCTTTAACGTCAATATCAATTTTTAAGGTTCTTTTGTCAACTCTAAAATTACTGACAGAGGGAGTAATTAATTCAACATTAATACCCTTTTGTAGCATTCCTGCTTTTAAATCGCGAGCCGTACCTAAGTGACTCATAGCATCTGCACGATTTGGCGTCAAGCCAATTTCAAAAACCTCGTCATTTTCTATCTTAAATACTGTAGCGGCTGGAGTTCCTGCTTGTAATGAGTCTTCTAAAACCATAATTCCATCATGACTTTCTCCAAGACCCAATTCATCTTCAGCACAAATCATTCCGTGGCTTTCTTGTCCGCGTATCTTACCTTTTTTTATCGTAAAAGCTACACCCGTTGCATCGTATAATACAGTTCCTAAAGTTGCAACTGGAACTTTTTGACCCGCTGCCACATTCGCAGCACCACAAACTATTTGGACAGGAATACCATCACCTAAATCTACTGTAGTTATTTTTAGTCTATCAGCATCAGGATGTTGAATACAAGTAAGTACATGTCCTACAACTATACCTGCTAATCCACCTTTGACCGATTGGTATTTTTCAACAACTTCAACTTCAAGACCTAAATCCGTCAGTAATTCTGCCGTCTCAGCGGATAGCAAATCTATTTTAATGAATTGTTTTAACCAATTGTAAGATATTCTCATTTGTAAATTTTAAGTATTTTGCAAATATAAGGATTGCGCGTTGTAGAAAGAAACAATTGTTTTGTTTTTTATAATTGGAGTTATGTCTTTAAGTTGGAATTCAATATAAGAATGCAATGCTATTATTTATAATAATATAGGAATAAAACAAAATAATTAATATAAAAAAACAAATAGTAAAATATAATGCTATTATTTGAATGAATTGTGCTATTTTCTAATTAGTGATGAAGCTATCTTTGGTCAAACAAAAATAGATAATGATATGGATAACGTTGTAAAAAGACCTGATTTTAAGTCAACATACGATAACTACATAGGTGGAAAATTCGTTTCGCCAATAGGTGGACAATATTTTGATGTAGTTTCACCGATAGATGGAAAAGTATTTACCAGAGCTGCGCATTCAACTAAAGTAGATGTAGATTTTGCAGTTGATACCGCTCATGAAGCTTTCCAAAAATGGGGAAAAACTTCAGCAACCGAGCGAAGTACGTTATTGAACAAAATTGCGCAGGTCATGGAAGATAATTTAGAATATCTTGCAACTGTTGAAACCATTGACAACGGAAAAGCAATTAGAGAGACATTAGTGGCGGACATGCCTCTAGCAATTGATCATTTTAGATATTTTGCAGGTGTAATTCGTGCTGAGGAAAGTTCAATCGCTGAATTGGATTCGCTAACAGTTTCTATTGCATTAAGCGAACCACTAGGGGTTATTGCCCAAATTATTCCTTGGAATTTTCCAATTTTGATGGCGGTTTGGAAATTGGCACCAGCATTGGCCGCAGGAAACACGGTTGTTTTAAAACCGGCTGAAAGTACTCCTATTTCTATTCTGGTTTTGATGGAATTAATTGGTGATATTTTGCCTCCTGGAGTTATAAATATTGTCAATGGTTTTGGTGCTGAATTAGGAAGAGCTTTGGTAACCAATAAAAAAGTTTCAAAAGCAGCTTTTACAGGTTCTACTACAACCGGTCGTTTAGTGATGCAATACGCTACCGAGAATATTATTCCGGTAACCTTAGAACTAGGAGGGAAATCACCAAATATTTTTATGAAATCCGTGGGTGATGCCGATGATGATTTCTTTGACAAAGCAATTGAAGGTGCTGTAATGTTTGCTTTGAATCAAGGAGAAATTTGTACAAGTCCGTCCAGACTATTGGTTCATGAAGATATTTATGATAAATTCATCGCTCGCGTAATTGAAAGAACAGCTGCTATTAAGTTGGGAAATCCTTTAGACAAAACGACTATGATGGGAGCACAAGCGTCATTAGTTCAAAAAGAAAAAATCTTGTCTTATATTAAATTAGGAAAAGAAGAAGGTGCCGAAGTGTTAATAGGAGGTGAAGAAAATCATTTAGAAGGAAGTCTAGCAGGAGGGTATTATATCAAACCAACACTCTTCAAAGGACACAATAAAATGCGTATTTTTCAAGAAGAAATTTTTGGACCTGTTCTAGCTGTTACTACTTTCAAAACTACTGAAGAAGCTATTAGTATAGCAAATGATACCATGTATGGTTTAGGAGCTGGCGTTTGGACACGTGATGCACACGAAATTTATCAGATTCCAAGAGCGATTCAAGCAGGCCGAGTTTGGATTAATCAATACCATTCCTATCCTGCTGGAGCTCCTTTTGGAGGCTACAAACAGTCTGGAATTGGTCGTGAAAATCATAAAATGATGCTTGGACATTATCGTCAGACAAAAAATATGCTGATTTCTTACGACAAAAAGAAATTGGGTTTCTTTTAATTCATTGTTGGTTATTGGTTAATCTTAATCCTGACAGATTGCATAATTTGTCAGGATTTTATTTAAAGAAAAAAGATGTTAAAAAGAATAGATGCGACAGAAAAAGCAGTAGAATTGATAACAATTCTTAAGGAAAAGCACGGTGATTTGATGTTTTACCAAGCTGGCGGTTGTTGTGAGGGAACACAACCACAATGTTTTGAAAAAGGAGGATTTTATCAGAGACTGGGCGATGTTTGTATAGGCACAATTGAAAACACAGAGTTTTGGGTCGATAAGGATTTATTTGAATATTGGAAACATTCTCATTTTACATTAGATGTAATTGATGCTTTTGGAGTGGGAGGATTTTCGTTAGAAACACCATTGAAAAAAACATTCCGAATCGAATATAGAATTTTTACCCCCGAAGAAGAACTATTACTCGAACAAGTTATTTTTAATGAATAAGTTAGTTTACATACAATAATTGATATTGCTTTGGTGTTATTCCTTCATGTTTTTTAAATAAACGAATAAAGTAATTACAATCTTCAAATCCTGATAAGTAACAAACCTCATTAATTTGGATCGATTGACTTTTTAGCAATTTTTTAGCGCATCTCATTTTTTCGTTAATTATAAATTCTGTAGGGCTTATTCCCAATTCTCTTTTGAAAAAACGATAGAAAGAAGTCGTGCTCATACATGCGTTTTCACTCAAGCGTTTCATACTGATATTTTCCTTTAAATTCAATCGGATGAATTCTACGATTTGTATTATAGGATTTTTGGGATCGGCAATTAAATCCTCATCTATGGCTTTGGCCGTTTGTGTCTGAATAATTCGAATCATTAATTCCTGCAAAGTCAAATCTGCCAGAACATCTTTAATAATTGAAGTGCTCATACACTCTTTGATTAATTTATCTATGGTTGTTGCCAATTCTTCATTGTTGTAAAAGAAATACTTCTGGTAATTCAATCGCCAGAATTGGTCTTTTCCTTCTTTTGGATACCGTTCGTTTAAAAACTGCAAGATGCTATTAATTTTGGTTTGGTCTATCGCCAAGGCCAAACACTGAGTTGGATTAATTTTAGAAGCCTCTGGAAAATCAATTTTCATTTCTACATTTGAAGGAATGATTACTGTTTCCCCCGGTAAATAAACAAAACTCGGCTCATCAAAAAGATGCATTATCTTTTTACCTCTCAACATGCTAGTCACCACAAAATCACTAAATTTTAAAGGAACTAATGTTGACGATTCGTACGTTTCAAAAAGATTCAGTTCACAATGGTTTAAAGAATAAATAGTTCTGTTTTCTACTAATGTTTTTAAAGATTTCTCTTTTGATAAATGTGGTGGATGTATGAAAGCGCGGTTATTATTCATAATTTTAAACTTTTTAAGAGGTAAAATTTAAAATTAATAAAAATAATTATAAAGAGAATAATATTTGTTATAAATTAAATTCATCAATGCATATATTGTTGATATTTTCAATAAAAATAATTACAGTGTTATTGTACCCGCTAATTCTTTCAACGCAATTTCTGATAATTTACCCTGAAATTGAGCGTTGCTAAACCGCACTTTTGCATTTACATAATTCAATTGTGCTGTTCTAAATTCTAAAGTTGTGATGGTTCCAATACGGAATTTATCCAAAGTTATATTTAAATTTTGTTTTGCAATTTCTTCATTTTTTTCTTCTAAAATGATTAACTCCAAATTCGTTAAATAGGTTTGATAGGAGCTAGATAATTGTGAATTCAAAGCTAAATTTTGCTGATCAATTGACAACTTAGAATTTTCGATTTGGATTTTGGCAATTTTTTCATTTCGATTTTGCGCAAATCCATCAAAAAGATTTAAAGTAGCGTTAAAACCATAATTAAAACCTCTAGCTTGAAACTGAGCAACAAATCCTAAACTTGCGATACTCTCATTAAAATTATAACCAGTGTTGACGCGGATAGTGGGATATCTTGCGGCTTTTATTTGTTTTAGTTGCAATTCAGCTATTTTTTTATTGATCACTTGCGCTTGCAACTGCGGGTTTTGCTTCTCTGCTAACGATTTTAATTCAGATAATATTAATAAGGAATCAACTTGCAATTCATCAATTACTTTGAAATCCGTTGTAACATCTCTCGCAAGCAATTGGTTTAATAAAATTTTGCCATTGGCGTATAATTCTTTTTGTCTCAATAACGCCACTTGATCCGTATTTAAATCTACTTGCGCATTTAGTACTTCCAACTTAGATGCTTTTCCAATAGTAAATCTATTTTGCGCCAATGCTAGTCTTTGGTTTGATATAACAATTGTTGTATCCAAAGCTGCTAATTGTTGTTGTTGCTGTACTAGATCATAATAAGCTGCATTGACATCGCTAATCCTTGTAATTAAAGTTAGTTTTAATTGGGCTTCACCCATTTTTTGCAATTCTTTTAGTTGGTTTAATCTTGCAAACATTCGCAATCCATCAAAAATTGTCCAATCCAGCCTAACACCATACACTAGATTATTATTTTTAGCATTATTAAGCGTAATTATTGTTCCGTCTTGACGTATTTGTGTACTATTTTGAGTACTATTATTGTCTAAAACATTTGCCGTTAATGTTGGTAACATCCCTGCATTTCCTATCGCTACATTTACTTGCTCAATGCTCAGGTTATTTGTTGCGATTTTTATTTCATAATTATTTTCCAATGCAATTTTTACGGCGCTTTCCAGCGAAAGAACTTCTTGCGCATTAGATTTTACAAAACAAAAAAGAACAAGAATAAGACTTTGAAATAATATTTTAATATGTGCCATAATTATATTTTTTTGCCAAAAATGAAAATGTGTATCAATTTACGGCATCAGTATTTTTATTTAACTTCTCTTTCGTACTCTTCAATATTGTCGAACTCGGGATAATGTTTTCTCGCTTTAGACCACATTAAATATAGAGCTGGTATCACAAACAGCGTTAAAACTAATGAGAAAATAGTTCCACCTACGATTACAACTCCCATTCCAATTCTACTAGTCGAAGCAGCACCTAACGAAAGTGCAATAGGTAATGCACCTAGCGAAATAGCTAAACTAGTCATTAATATTGGTCGTAGTCTCGCCTCCGAAGCTTCTAATATGGCTTCTAATTTTGGTTTTCCCTGTTCTCGAAGCTGATTAGCAAATTCGACAATTAAAATTCCGTTCTTGGTGACTAAACCAATTAGCATAACGGTTCCAATTTGGCTAAAAATATTCCATGTTTGATTGAATAACCATAGTGAGAATAATGCTCCTGCAACAGCCATTGGAACTGTCAAAATTATTATAAACGGATCGATAAAACTTTCAAACTGTGCAGATAAAATAAGGAAGATTAATAATAATGCCAATCCAAATGCAAAAGCAGTATTTGAACTACTTTCGACAAAATCCCGAGATTCTCCGCCTAAATCTGTTGTAAAAGTATCGTCTAGCACTTTCGATTTAATTTCATTCATAGCATCAATTCCGTCGCTTATACTTTTTCCAGGCGCTAAACCTGCCGAAACAGTAGCAGCCATATATCGATTGTTATGGTATAATTGTGGTGGATTACTTTGCTCTTCTACATTGACAACATTGTCCATTTGGATTAATTCACCCTTGTTATTTTTAACAAACATCGCTGTCAAATCGAGTGGTTTTGAGCGATCTTCTTGATCAAACTGGCCAATGACCTGATACTGCTTGCCATTTCTCATAAAATATCCAAAACGTTGTCCACTGAGTGAAAGCTGCAGTGTTTGTGCAATATCAATCACAGATATACCTAAACTTTCCGCTTTCGCACGATCAATTGTTACATTAATTTCTGGTTTGTTAAATTTTAAGTTGACATCCGTCATAGAAAAAGTTTCATTTTTTGCAGCTTCATCCATAAAAACTGGAATTTTTTCCCTTAGTTTTTCAAAATTTGGTGCTTGAATGATATATTGAATAGGCAATCCACCACGCCTATTAACAGCAATCGTAGGTTGTTCAATAATTGAAGTCTTGGCTTCTGGATATCGCTTCGTCCATTTTGTTAAATTTTCGGCTACCTCTTTTTGAGAATTTTCTCTTTCACCTGGTTGAACCAACGACACCCTTATAAATCCGCTATTCACTGATGATGAGCCAAAACCTGGAGATGTAATCACTAAACTTACTTTTTTTCCAGCTATAGAATCATCCACTAGTTTTGAAATCTCCTGCATGAATCGATCTGTATATTCGTAAGAAGATCCCTCTGGCGTGGACATTCGCATAGTAAAACCGCTTCGGTCATCATACGGTGCCGTTTCCTTTTGTAAAAGATTAAAAAATAAATATATCAATCCAAAACAAATAAATAAAATTGGGAAACTCAGCCACTTTCTTTTCATAAATTTAGTTAGAGAACTTGCGTATCCTTTATTCAAACTTTGAAAATACGGTTCTGTTTTTATGTAAAAATTAGACTTTTTTTGCTCGCCACCTTTCATTAAATAGGCATTTAACATTGGTGTTAAAGTCAATGAAACAAATGCAGAAATTAACACTGCTGCACCAATGACCACTCCAAATTCCCGAAATAGCCGTCCTACAAATCCTTCGAGGAAAATGACAGGTAAAAATACTGCTGCCAAAGTAACAGAAATTGAAATCACAGCAAAAAAGATTTCATTAGAACCCTTGATTGCAGCTTCTATAGGAGTCATTCCTTCCTCTACTTTTTTGTATATATTTTCAGTCACAACAATTCCATCATCTACAACTAAACCAGTCGCTAAAACAATAGCAAGTAAAGTTAATACATTAATCGAAAACCCAAAAAGCCACATGATAAAGAAAGTAGCGATTAATGATACTGGAATATCAATTAAAGGTCTAAATGCAATTGCCCAATCTCTGAAAAATAAGAATATAATCAAGATTACTAAAACAATTGAAATCCCCAGTGTTTCAGCGACTTCAATTACTGATTGTTTTACAAAAATGGTATTGTCAATTGCTATATTAAGTTTGATATCTTTTGGTAAATCCTTCTTCAGCGCTTCAAAAACTTTATAAAATTCCTTAGAAATATCAAGATAATTGGCACCAGGAAGAGGAACAATCGCAACACCCACTAGTGGCGTTCCTGATTGAGTCATTTTAGTTTCAATATTTTCAGCGCCAATCACAGCATTGCCTACGTCACTAAATCGCACTGTTTTCTCACCATCTGAGCGTATGATAATATTATTGAATTCCTCAGCAGTAGATAAATTCCCAATCGTTTTTACTGTCAATTCGGTATTAGCGCCCGTTAATTTACCTGATGGCAATTCGACATTTTGCTTATTTAAAGCTTCTCTAACTTCTGAAACGGTACAACCATAAGCGGCTAGTTTTACGGGATCAATCCATAAACGCATGGCAAATCTTTTTTGTCCCCAAATTTGAACACCACTTACGCCAGGAATCGTTTCTAATCGTTGTGAAATAACATTTTCAGCATAATCACTAAGTTCTAAAGCGTTTCTGTTATCACTTTGAACAGTCATCGAAATTATAGCATCACCATTGGCATCAGCCTTAGAAACAACTGGAGGCGAATCAATATCTTCTGGAAGATTTCGCACCGCTTGTGACACTTTATCGCGCACATCATTAGCCGCATCCTCAAGATTTTTATCTAAATTAAATTCAATGGTAATACTGGAACTTCCTTGAGCACTTGAAGATGTTACATTCCGAATTCCATCAATCGAATTAATCGCTTTTTCTAACGGCTCTGTAATTTGGGATTCAATTATATCGGCATTTGCGCCAGTGTAATTTGTACGAATAGAAACTTGAGCAGGATCAATTGATGGAAATTCACGAACGCCCAGAAAAGTATAACCTATCACTCCGAATAACACAATGGCCAAATTTATAACGATGGTCATTACTGGTCTCCGAATGCTTGTAGTTGATAAACTCATTTAAATTTTAGATTTTAGATTTTTGAACTTAGATTTTTATTACTTAAATAGTCTAATGCCGCAATCTATTTAATTGTAACTTTAACTTTGTCATCATTTTTTAACGACATAACGCCATTTGTGATCACAGTATCGCCCTCTTTTAAACCAGAAAGCACAAGTACAGAAGTTTCTGTTCTTGTAGCTGTTTCGATCATTAATTCCTTAGCGAGACCATTATTAGTGATAAAAACTTTTTTCCCGTTTTGTATTGGTACAATTGCCTCAGTTGGAATAACAATTGCATCTTTTATAATGTCTAAAGGCAGTTCTACATCGGCGAAAGTTCCTGGTAATAGCTTTCCATCTTTATTCTCGGCAATGGCTCGAACTTGAAGTGTTCTCGTTGCAACTGCAATTTCTGGATCAATAGCATAAACTGTTGCACTATATTTATTATCAGATCCGGCAACTTTAAAAGTTAGCGTAGTATTAGTTTTCACTTGACTAGCATATTTTTCCGGAATCGAAAATGTAATTTTAAGTTTACCAATGTTGACTAACTTTGCTACTAATATCATTGGTGTGATGTATGTTCCAGGCGAAATCGATCGCAATCCAATTTTTCCTGAAAAAGGTGCTCTCACTGATGTTTTTGCAATTTGAGCCTCTATCAATTGACTTTGCGCTTGCGCTGATTTGAAATCCGCTCGCGCTACGTCATATTCTTCTTGACTAATAGCCTCTTTTTCAAGTAGTAATTTGGCTCTTCTTTCATTTTCAAAAGCTAGTCCTTCCCGAGTCGTTGTTTGCCTTAATTGCGCTTTCAACTCAATATCATTTACTTTAAATAGCACTTGTCCTTTACTAACATTGCTACCTTCTTTAAAATAAATACCCTCTACAATTCCTGAAACCTCACTACGAATTTCTACTTGCTCATTAGCTTCTATAGATCCCGAAAGGGAAAGATTATTATCAAAAGTTTCATATTTAACAACAATTCCACTCAAGGCCATTGCCTGACTTTTTCCTTTCTGATCTTTTGAATCTGCATTTTTATTACTGTTAGAATTAATTCTGTAACCAATAAATCCAATGATTCCGATGATTAACAATGCATAAACTACGTATTTAATTTTCATATATTATAAGGTAAAGTAGGATTATTTATTAGTGATTTTAGTTAAAAAACAAATTTAAGTTTTACAAATGGAATTAGCTTAATCATTTATTATAATTTAACGTTGGTACATACAAATAGTGATGTATGTGCAAAAATTAGCTCTTTTCTAAATTTTTTTCTCAGTTAAATTAAATTAAATATCAAAATTTTAAATTATTAATAAATTTTATTGCTACTCGATTTGCTTTTACAGTTGCAAATTAATTGAGATGATTGACTTTCTACATCAAAATGTGAAACTTTAATAACAAAAAAGAAATATTTTCTAAAAGTCAATATAAAGTGTTTTTTTTAGACTAGTAGAAATGATAAAGGTTTAATTAAAATTTTAAAAAAAATCAACTAATATAATTCCAAATATTTTTCTTCTTGGTCATTTCCATGTAAACTGCTCGTAAAACAGTGTGCTCTAGTTTTTGCATTTCAGGATCTTCTTTTAATAATACCATTGCATAATTTCTGGCCAAAGCCAAAATATCTCGGTCTCGAACTAAATCAGCAATTTGAAGATTTAACACGCCACTTTGCTGTGTTCCCATTAGATTTCCTGGACCGCGAAGTTTTAAGTCAACTTCAGCAATTTCGAATCCATCATTTGTTCGAACCATCGTTTCCATTCTAGTTTTACTGTCAGGACTTAGTTTGTGACTTGTCATCAAAATACAATAACTTTGCTCCGCGCCGCGCCCCACGCGACCACGAAGTTGATGCAATTGTGACAACCCAAAACGCTCTGCACTTTCTATAATCATCACACTAGCGTTAGGAACATTTACACCCACTTCAATCACAGTTGTGGCCACCATTATATTTGTTTTTCCTTCTGAAAAACGTTTCATTTCAGCATCTTTATCCGCTGGTTTCATTTTTCCATGTAAGATCGAAATGGAATAGTGCGGCAACGGAAAATCTCTAGAAATACTCTCGTAACCATCCATCAAATCTTTATAATCCATTTTTTCCGATTCTTGAATTAACGGATACACGATATATATTTGGCGACCCAAAGCAATTTCGTCTCTTAGGAATTTCCAAACCTTTAATCGGTTACTGTCAAATCGATGTACGGTTTGAATGGGTTTACGACCAGGTGGCAATTCATCAATTACTGAAATATCTAAATCGCCATATAAACTCATTGCTAAAGTACGAGGAATAGGAGTGGCTGTCATTACCAAAACGTGTGGCGGAATTGTATTTTTTCTCCATAATTTAGAACGTTGTTCAACCCCAAAACGGTGTTGCTCATCAATTACAGCTAGACCTAAATTTTTAAATTTTACTTTGTCTTCGATCAAAGCGTGAGTTCCAATAAGTATATCCAAGGTTCCATTTTCTAACTCTTCGTGAATTATTCTTCTTTGTGCAATTCTAGTCGAACCTGTAAGAATCCGAATATTTATATTTATCGTTTGTGCCAACTCTGATAAACCTATATAATGCTGGTTGGCTAATATTTCTGTAGGTGCCATTAAGCAAGCCTGAAAACCATTGTCAAGCGCTAAGAGCATGCTCATAAACGCGACAATTGTTTTTCCAGAACCTACATCGCCTTGCAACAATCGATTCATTTGGGCATTACTACCCAAATCATTTCTTATTTCTTTGATTACTCTTTTTTGAGCATTTGTAAGCTCAAAGGGTAAATGATTTTGGTAAAAATCATTGAAATATTCTCCAACTACAGTAAACGAGTGGCCTTTTATTTTATGTTTCTGGATTAGATTTTTTGTAATTAATTGCAATTGGATAAAGAACAATTCCTCAAATATCAATCTAAATTTGGCTTTCGCCAACGTATCAGGACTTGTGGGAAAGTGAATGTTGAATAAAGCTTCTTTTTTGGAAATCAATTTTAGTTCGGCAATCAAATAATTAGGTAAAGTTTCAGCAAATAAATTTTGCGTTTCCAGAAACAATGTTTGCATCATTTTATTAATGACCTTGTTCGAAACACCGCGATTTGTAAGCGTTTCTGTCGATGGATAAACGGGTTGCATCGCTGATCGAAGACTCTGTTTGTGTTCGATCATCAACTCAATTTCGGGATGCGCCATATTAAACATATTCCCAAAAGTGGTACATTTTCCAAAAATTACACAAACTTCATTCAATTGTAAACTCTCCCGAATCCATTTGTGACCTTGAAACCACACCAGCTCCATTTGCCCCGTGTCATCAACAAATGTTGCGACTAATCGCTTTTGGTTTTTACCAAATTCTATGGTCTTGATATTGATGATCTTACCAATAATTTGAACTTCGGCACCATTGTTTTGCAGTTCGTTTATTTTGTAATAACGCGTTCGATCAATGTATCGGTTAGGGAAAAAATTAACTAAATCCACATACTTATGAATCCCCAATTCCTTACGAAGCAATTCGCCCCGATTGGGACCAACGCCTTTTAAATATTCGATAGGAGTGAGGAGCAGGTTATTAGACATTACAAGTATTCAAATTAAAATTGCAGATTTTATAATTTCGAGGCTATTTTCACATACTCGATTCTTTCTTGTTTCCACAAGCGAAGGTAGTTTTTTGTTTGGAAATTTAAAAATGGTAAAATTGAGTAAAAAGCCAGATGTTATCTATCGAAAGCACTAAAAAGTTCTGCGATATTATAGATGTTTTTCTTTTCGTAGAAGCTATTCTCGCTATTCGTTACAAGCTTTGCGGCGTCAAACTTTTTTTCTAAGTTGGTGCAGGAGCTTCCTCCGGTCGCTCTGCCACAACTAGAAAAAATGGTTTTCCGCTCGTAAAGGCTTTCCACTGCTATCAAGGCTAGAAAACGCGGTGTAAATGACTAAAATAGTGTGAAATGATGAATATTGGTTTTTCGTTTTTTTTTGACAATTAAGGGAAAACAGTATTCGAGATCAATGTTAAAAAATAACTTTTTTTTTAAAAAGTCTGGATAAAAATCGACGGATTTTAGACTTCCTTCACATTCAATTGATTTGTAATGTATTTCAAATCTTAAAAGGCTTGGAAATCATCCTTTATCTAATTTTCAAAATTTGGTTTTAAATGTTTCAAAAATTCAATAGCGTTGGGCTTCAGACCAATGTGTATAAATGCAAAATAATTTGGCTATAGCCAAAACTTAATATTGGTTTTGGCCAAAGCCAAATTAAATTTTACTTTTAAAAACGGGCTAAAGCCTGATCCAATTGATTTATTGTCAAAAAAAAATAATTAAAATTAGGTAATCACGAAATAACTTTGAAAAAGAATTTTCTAATAAAAAGTACGATAATTATTATTATATTTGAAATCATAAAAATAAAATTAATCCAAATAAGAAAATCTATATGCTTACTTGTTTTTTTTTTCGCACGAAGTGAAAACATATAAAACTTTCCAAGTTTATTATTTATAATTATACAATAATATTAGCAACTGGATTAAACACAAAAAATTTAGTAAAAACCTATCAAAATATAGAATATTATCAAAAGATAAAAAGGAAAGACTTTATGACGTTCTTTCGTGATAATGAAAAATTAAACAAACTGACAGTCGATAATAGAGTTGAGATTTTCCAACCATTATTTGTGAGAGGTTCTAAATTGAATAAAGCTTTACTGGACAATATTTTATTTATCTAAAGTGTTTCTAATCTTAAAATAATGGATTGAAAAATGATAAAAAATAGTTTAACAACGCAGAAGACAAATATTTTATCCCTAAAACTTTCTTTAAATTCTCACTTACAACATTACCATAAACTCAATCAAATTTACCAATAATGAAAATATCAAAAACAATTTATTTAGTCCTAGCCATTTTATTCTTGATCTCTTTTATCTATTCCTTATTTGATGAAGAAACAAATCATAAAGTTCTATTTTGGGAAACTAATATTTGGGTGTATCGCTTGTTTCGTTTGGCAGTTGCTGTTTTATTTATGAAATCTTATTTAGATCTTCGAAAAAAACAAAATGTTAGCGAATAAGGGATTATTTTAAATGATTAAATAAACTAAAACTTTAATTGAAGAATGACAGTTACACTTTAACAGTACGTACTAAATTGTGATTTCAGTTCTAAACGCAATACCTTCGCAAAATATAAAAACACAATAATGACAACTCATCTCGCTTTACTTCGTGGTATCAATGTTTCTGGTCACAGCATGATTAAAATGGAAGTTTTAAAAACGACTTTGGAAGCCATAGGTTTTCAAAATGTACAAACCTACATACAATCAGGTAATGTTTTTATAGATACCGAAGAGGAAAATGCGGCTGCTGTTGGGTTTAAAATAAAACAGGAAATTTTCAAGGTTTTTGGTCACGAAGTTCCTGTAGTGGTCATTGACAAAGTAGATTTAGAGGATTGTTTAAAAAATAATCCTTTTTTAAAAGATAAAGAAGTGGATAGTAAAAAATTATACGTCGCTTTTATTTCCACCACTTTGTCAAGTAACAGTATGAATGATTTAAGAATAAGCCAGTTCAAACCAGATGAAGCGAGTATTGATGGAAATAAAATTTTTATAAAGTATGCAGTAGGTGCTGGTAAAACACGCTTTGATCAAAAATACATCGAGAAAAAACTAAATGTAATTGCCACAATACGAAATTGGAATACCGTTATACAACTTCTTAAAATGTACGAAGAGCGATAATAATAATAATAATAATAACTGTTTTACTATTTTCGATAAATAATTTATTCAATAATAAACGATTGATTTTCAGAGAAATTCTTTTAATTTTGGCTTAAAACAACTGTTTTATAAATTGTAAATATTTAATTATTAAATTATTTTTTTGGATTAAAAATTTGTTGGTACTATTAAATTTTTGATAAAAACACTGTTTTAAGAAAAGCGTAAGGATGAATTTAGAGTATTTTTGTGTCAATATATTTTCCCAAGCAATTTGCGTAATTATAAAACCCTAGATAGCATATATTTATAAAATTCAAAAAAGTTATACGATAAAATGATCGCCCCAGATAAATTTATTAAAGAAAACGAAAGAATAAAATTATTAAAATCGTATTCGATTTTAGACACCTTACCAGAATCAGATTATGATAATTTGACAACATTGGCTTCGCAGATATGTGAAACTCCTATTGCCTTAATTACTTTTGTAGATGAAAACCGTCAATGGTTTAAATCCCGCAAAGGCTTAGATATTTCTGAAACACCAAGAGACATTTCTTTTTGTGCTCATGCCATTAATAATCCTAATGAAGTATTTGAAGTTAATGACGCCCGAAAAGACCCTCGTTTTTATGACAATCCTACCGTAGATGGATCAAACAATGTCGTTTTTTATGCTGGTGCACCGATAAAAAATTTGCATGGACTTCCGCTTGGTACAATTTGCGTAATTGATCATAAACCTAAAATTTTAACAGAGGAGCAAAAAACAGCATTGCAAGCGCTAGCAGACCAAACAATGAAATTATTAGAGCTACGCCTCAATAAAATTGAACTTGAAAAAACGCTAATTGCGCTGAAAAAAAAGAATGATGACCTAGAGCGATTTGCTTACTCTGCTGCTCATGATTTAAAATCTCCTTTGGCAAATATTTCTGGTTTGAGCGATTTTTTCACAGATAACTATGGCGATTCAATTGATAAAGAAGGTAATGAGGTTATTAATTTGATTAAAAGTTCAACGGTAAAATTAAAGGAAATGATTGATAATTTATTGCTTTACAGTAAATCTAGTTTACTAGATAAAGAAAATTGTAGTGAAGTATTTATCTCTGATCTGGAAAAGGATTTTTCAAATCTCTACATTTTTAAAGATAATTGTATCATCACTTTTAAAGCTACTGTAAATTCTATTTGCGTTAACAAAGGCGCTTTTGAACAAATATTAAATAATTTAGTTACCAATTCAATAAAGTATACCGATAAAGAGAAAATAAAAATTGAAATAATTATCACTGAAGAACATGATTTTTATAAAATCATTGTAACTGATAACGGAATCGGAATTTCAAAAGAAAACCAAAAAGTTATTTTTAATTTATTTACTGTCGTTGACAGCGTAGATCGATTTGGCGTAAAAGGAACAGGAATTGGTTTAGCGACTGTAAAAAAATTAGTTGAAGATCTTGGTGGCACTATATCAGTACATTCAGAGGTTGGCAAAGGATCCAAATTCATTTTTACGTTGGCACGAAATTAAAACTAATTGATTTTTCAAGTATCATTGGGGAATTAAATCACAGTACCAAAATCAAGATTTGAAAGAATCAGAAACAGTTGTTTCACGAATTGTGCTAGAAGAATTCACTTTTTATGGACTTTCATATTTTTGATACGATGTCTCTCCAATTTCGAAACAGATTGGTTGTGAGAAAATAGGTCCGTCAAAAGTGAAAGTGTGAAACTCGCCATTCTCGTCGCAAACATCCACATTTTCTGGTAAATCATTAATAAAATTTTGATCAATAATCCGACTTGATGCTTTTATCTAATAATTGCTCATTGACACAAACCACGATCGTTTTAAATCCTAAACGTATAATTTCTTAAATCAAATCTAAAGTAGGTATTTTCCAAAGCGGAAAAACAACTGTTAAACCAATTCTGGTGAATTGATCTTCCTTATATTGGCGTAAATTTTCTAAATAAATATCTCTAAAAATAGAATGTAAAATGCCTTGATTTTTTGATTTTATCAGCGTAACAGGCATTATATTCTAATAGACTTCCATTGACGGCATTTCAGGAACTGGCATTATTTCGAGCGTTTTTCCAATGTTTTTAGCTTGTTGTTCTAATAATTCGACACGAACACCGTGCAAAGAAATGCCCTGAAACTGATTGTTCACACTAGTTAACAAGCAAGTAATTTCAAATTCTGATCCTTTCAAGACTTTATACAACGCCAACGCAGAATCTTTTCCGCCACTCCAGTTAAATATTGCTTTCTTTTTCAATACTTCTTTGTTATTTTAATGACATAAACTTACAGGATTGTTTTTAAATGAGGGCTAAATGATTGTAACTTTGATTTTCAAGTTTAAAATAACTTTAATGAAATATATTTTTCTCTTTTTTACCACTCTCGCATTTGCTCAGCAAACAAAGGTTGTAGATTTCAAATCGGTTTTAGGAAAAATTACGGTTAATCCTATAGACCGAAATGTTTCTGGAGATATTCATTATCATTTTGAAATGTTGCAGTCTACAGATACTATAAAAATTGACGCGCAAAATATGGTTTTTTCTAATGTAAAACTCAATTATGGAACAGTAAAACACCTCAATACTCAAAAACAATTACAAATTATTTTCCCATTCAAAAAAGGAAAAAATACGCTGACTTTTAATTATTTGGCTAAGCCAAAGCAAACCATGTACTTTATTGGTTCAACAGAGAAAGATAATTTACAAATTTGGACGCAAGGTCAAGGAAAATATACAAGCCATTGGTTTCCTAGCTTTGATGATGTCAATGAAAAAGTCGTTTTTAATTTGGATATTTCTTTTGACAAAGAATACGAAGTTATTTCGAATGGAAAATTAGTCTCTAAGTCGGATCTTGATGGATTTTCGGTTTGGAACTACCGCATGCAAAAACCGATGAGTTCTTATTTACTGATGCTTGCCATTGGAAAATTTGAAAAGCAAATTCAAATAGCTAAATCTGGAATTCCTCTCGAGATGTATTACGAACCAAAAGATAAAGCTAGATTTGAACCAACTTATCGGTATTCGAAGATGTTGTTTGATTTTCTAGAAAAAGAAATAGGAATACAGTATCCGTGGGAAATCTATAAGCAAATTCCGGTTCGTGATTTTTTATATGCGGGTATGGAAAATACTTCGGCAACAGTATTTTCAAGTCCATATGTAGTCGATTCAACAGCTTTTGAAGATCGAAGCTACATCAATGTTAATGCGCATGAATTAGCGCATCAGTGGTTTGGCAATCTAGTCACAGCTGAGAATGGCAAACACCATTGGCTGCAAGAAGGTTTTGCAACATACTATGCATTACTGGCAGAAAGAGAAATATATGGTGAAGACTATTTCTATTCAAAACTTTATGAATCAGCGCAACAACTCAAATTTGCTTCTAGAACTGATACTATTCCTGTTTTGAATGCCAAAGCTAGTTCGCTAACATTTTATCAAAAAGGTGCTTGGGCATTATTTGTTTTGCAGGAAGCGATCGGTGAAAACAATTTTAAAAAAGCAGTACAATCGTATTTAAAAAAGCATGCATTTCAAAATGTCACCACAGATGATTTTTTTGCCGAAATCAGGAAAGTTTCTACTTTTGATTTAAATAATTTTAGCAAGGGGTGGCTTGAAACTACCAAATTTAACACCGAGGAAGCCAATCGTTTACTGAAAAAAAATTCAGCTACGCGACTACTTCTAGAAATAGATACAATGCGCAAAAAGCCGTTGTTAGAAAAAAATGATTTCCTTGTAAAAGTGATGAAATCTAATGCCTATTTTACTGTCAAGGAAGCAATTGTAAACCAAATTAAAAATGAAATTTTTGAAGATAAAAAGCAGTTATTGATTTTAGCATTAGAAACAAACAACACACAAGTTCGACAAACAGTAGCGCAGAATTTAACTAAAATTCCAGAAGATTTTAGAGAACAATATGAAACTTTATTAAATGATAATTCCTATCAAACGCAAGAAATTGCTTTAATCAATTTATGGAATAATTTTCCAGAACAACGTTTTAGATATTTACAGCAATCTAAAAATTGGATTGGATTTAACGACCATAATTTACGTACTTTATGGATTTCACTTGCGCTAAATACCGATGGCTATATTTCAAATAAAGAAGAGTTGATTGCTGAATTAATTAAATATTCATCAAGCGAATATGAGGGAAGTACGAGACAAAATGCTTTAGAAAATTTAATAACTTTTCGTATTATGAACGAAATGGTTTTGAAGAATTTAGTTAATGCAACCACCCATCACACATGGCAATTTTCTAAATTTGGAAGGGACACGATTAGAAAATTATTACAAAATAAAGATTTGCGCAATTCGTTTGAAAAGATTCTAATTGATTTAAATGAAAATGAGCGCTTTCAGTTACAAAGGCTATTAAATGAGTAAATAAGGCTTCGCTGCAAGTTGGTAGCAATAGTAACGCAGACACAGAAAAATAATGCAATTTTAAGACCGAAAACGAAACCAAAATGGAAAAGCTAGAACAATTAAAACCTTATGAAGCAGAATTGGATTCTTTGTTTAAAGAATTGTATGAAGAATTTATTAAGTCTGATTTTATAAAAAGAGACAAATTACCTAAATATCGGGGTATTTATGTTTTCTACGAAAGTGGTAAACCAATTTATGTTGGACGTTCAAATAATATTCGCAATAGAATACAATGGCATACAAGAGAAAGCTCTGGAAGCGAAAGTGCAAGTTTTGCGTTCAACCTTGCAAAATTGGAATATGGGAATCAGAGCGAAATAAAGAAGCAACGAAAAGTATTAATGCAGATTGAAGAGTTCTTAGAAATATTCAGAAAACACAAGTTGAATTTAAAAAATTTAGAATTCAAGTGTATTCGAGTAGAAAATGATATTTTACAGACAATGTTTGAACCGTACCTCGCTTATAAATTAAAAACATATCCTGTAAATAATACATTTGAAAATCATTAAGAATATCAACTACTGTTTCCAACACACTTTTTGCACTATTGCGAATTTTGTGCAATCCGGACGTTTATCTTTCGCAAGAAATCTTATCGTGGCAGAAAATAATCAGTTCCGAAGCTCGCAAAAGTCGCCCAGCGAGGGAACTTTTGGTCTATAAAATTTAATTTAAAAAAAGTTGAATTTTGAAGAATTTTGGGTCAATAATTTCAATAAATTAAAAGTGATTAATAAATTTGCTATAATTATAATGACCAACTTGTCTAAAAACAAAGCAGAATACAAATCGATTCATGATTGCAGTTGCGATGATTGATTTGTGTAAAATTGATTTAGATTGAGTTGAAAAACACGATATTGCTAAAGAAAATTAATAGTTAGCAATCACGATCTAAAACTCCATTTATATTAGACAACGATTAAGATTTCCAATAATGCACTTATTTTTAATAAAAAAGTAATGAGAGAATGTTGGTAACAATAGTATGTTTATGCATTTAATGAATCAAAAATTGTGAGCGAGAATAAGTAGCCACACTTTTAATTTTTCATTCAATTTATTACAAGGTCATCACTATATTTAAAATTTTAAATTAATCAATAAAAATACCATTTATGATGCGATGTAAAATAAGTTTTTTTGCGCTCGGCGTGCTTGCAATGCTTGTTAGTTGTAGTGCTAATAAAAATATTCTGACAGAAACTCTGGCATCGAAAAATCCAAATATAAAACGGATTATTGATAATAGGGCTCAATACGAAGTCCAAATTATTTATACTCAAATTATCAGAGATAAAGCTGGCAAAATATCGTTGAAAGATTATACGTATAATACAAATGCGAATAATTATTTTTATCCAGCAAGTACTGTAAAGTTTCCAATAGCAATTTTAGCATTAGAAAAGTTAAATACAATAGCAAACACTTCAATTAATTCTGAGTTTTCTATCGATGGCAATACCGATAAAATGAAATTTTCTGAAGAAATCTCAAAAGTTTTTGCCGTCAGTGATAATGAAGCGAGTACTAATTTATTCGAATTCATTGGATTTGATTACATAAATCAAAAAATGGAGCAAAAAGGTTTGTCCCCGTTTCGTTTGAGCCATCGGCTTTCTGGATCTGATTCTAGTAATCCAATAATTAAAGCGACCACAATTTATAAAAACGATGGAACAATAGAAATAATACCTTCAAAACTTGGTCAAAAACCTGTTGAACTAACTCTAAACGGAATAAAAAAGGGAATTGGATATTTATCAAAAGGCACTTTAGTAAACGAGCCGTTTGATTTCTCGAAACGAAATTATTATCCCTTAGAGTCCTTACATAACACTTTAAAACGTATTGTTTTTCCTGAGATTTTCAGTGAAGAAGAACGTTTTAAAATAACAGAAAAAGATAGAGAATTCATTCTTTTCTCGATGCAAAATTTACCTAAAAATGCCGGATATGATGCAGCAGAATATTATGATGGATACTGTAAATTTTTCATGTATGGCGATACCAAAGAAAATATTCCTGCAACTGTCAAAATTTACAACAAAGTTGGAAATGCTTATGGCACAATGATAGATTGCGCCTACATTGTCGATACCGAAAACAAAGTTGAATTCATGTTGTCAGCAACAATCTTAGCCAATAAAAACGGCATTTACAATGATAATATTTATGAATATGATGAAATTAGCTTGCCTTTTCTGGCTGAATTAGGAAGGATATTATATCAAAAAAATAAAAAATAACATCACAATTTTTTTAGAAAATCAATTTTACCACAATTGTCCAACCTCGTTTCTAATGAAAGATAAGGCGGCATTGCTTGGCGCAGGTTTATTTATTAGTTCACTAATTACAAATTCGCGCAAGCTGTCGGCATCAGTTACTTCTTCAGAAGCAGTTGCTATTCGAATCACTTGAATTGTTGCATTTTTTGCTGTAATTACAATCGACCAACATTCCTCTGAAACGTAAATTTGCTGCGTTAAATTATGTTCAAATTCCTGTTCGATTTGAGCAATTATAAAATTTTGATAATCCGTTTTATCAGTAGAAAGAGGATTGACTCTAACCATCAATTTTGATGGATTAATTCGTTCCATCAGCAAGGTTAAGCGTTCATAAGCTTGCAAACGCAAAGGTAAAGCGTCTTTTTGTGCCTCTTTTTGCAATAGCCATCGTCTATTATTTTGCTGATCTTTAAAATAAGAAGTAAATAAAAAGTACGCAACACCGCCAGTTATAAGAGAAGGCAATGAATAAGCGAGTATTTCAATGATTTTTGTAGAATCCATTTCGAAGTTGATTTTGAAACGCAAAAATATACTTTTTAAATAATAAATCGACTCGATTTAATTAGCAATAAATAAATCAGCATAGTAAATTTACCAATTTGTCACAGATTTTAAATTTGATTAACTAAATGGAAACATACGTTCTAGTTTTACTTTGCCTAGCCGCCTTTGCAGCAGGATTTATAGATGCTATTGTAGGCGGTGGCGGACTGATACAAACTCCGATGGGTTTAATTTTGTTGCCAAATTTAGCAGTTTCAACAGTTATTGGAACTCTAAAAGTACCTGCTTTTAGCGGAACATCATTTGCAGCATATCAATATCTTAAAAAGGTAGATATGAACTGGAAATTACTAAGCATTATGATGCTGCTGGCATTTCCATCGGCCTTTTTAGGTTCTACTTTATTGACGTATGTTAGTAATGATTTTATGAAACCTTTATTGCTTGTTATTTTGTCATTTTTAGTTATTTATACTTATGCGAAGAAGAATTTTGGACAACATATTGAAAAAATACAATCTAATGCAACACAAATTTTTAATGCAATTGGAATTAGTTTTATTGTAGGGTTGTATGATGGTTTTATTGGCCCAGGAACGGGAAGTTTTTTAGTGGTAGCTTTTATTGCCATTATGGGATTTGATTTTTTACATGCTTCCGCAAATGCTAAAATGGTGAATCTATCGACAAATTTTGGTTCCATTTGTCTCTTTATTTTGAAGGGGAAAATAATTTGGGCAATTGCTATACCAATGGCTTTCAGTAACGCTTTTGGAGGTTGGCTTGGCGCCAAATTAGCAATAAATAAAGGGAATAGTTTTATCAGAGTTTTCTTTTTAGTTGTTGTTATTGGCACGTTAATCCGTTTTGGTTATGATGTGTTTTTTAAATAGCCAGAATCAATTTTTTTATTTGTAGGTATAAAAAACTCAATCTGATTTTGTTGTTTTTAGACGCTTAAAACCTCACTCAAAAACGCTATTTTTGTATTCTTAAATTAAAAATTTCTCATGCATAAATATATTGATCAACTAAATGAAGCCCAGCGAGAACCCGTTTTACAAAAGGACGGTCCAATGATAATTATTGCGGGAGCAGGATCGGGGAAAACTCGAGTGTTGACTATTAGAATTGCTTATTTAATGCATCTAGGCGTCGATGCCTTTAGCATTTTGTCTCTAACTTTTACTAATAAAGCAGCACGCGAAATGAAAAAGCGTATCTCTGATATTGTAGGAGTTGGTGAAGCTAAAAACCTTTGGATGGGAACTTTCCACTCGGTTTTTGCTAGAATTCTCCGTTCAGAGGCGGAACACCTAGGTTATCCATCTAATTTTACGATTTATGATTCTCAGGATTCACTTCGTGCTATTTCTGGAATTATAAAAGAAATGCAGCTCGATAGAGATGTTTATAAACCAAAACAAGTTTTAAGCCGAATTTCAAATTTTAAAAATAGTTTGATCACCGTTAAAGCCTATTTCAACGATCCCGATTTACAGGAAGCCGATGCGATGTCAAAAAAACCTCGAATGGGCGAAATTTATCAAAATTATGTCGATCGTTGTTTCAAATCCGGAGCAATGGATTTTGATGATTTATTACTTAAAACCAATGAATTATTAACTCGTTTTCCTGAAGTGTTAGCCAAATATCAAAACCGCTTTCGCTATATTTTGGTAGATGAGTACCAAGATACGAATCACTCCCAATATTTGATAGTTAGAGCATTATCTGATAAATTTCAAAATATATGTGTGGTGGGTGATGATGCTCAAAGTATCTACGCCTTTCGTGGTGCTAACATTAATAATATCTTGAATTTTCAAAAGGATTATGAAGGTGTAAAAACGTATCGATTAGAACAGAATTATCGTTCGACAAAAAATATAGTTGAAGCAGCAAATACCATTATTGAAAAAAATAAAGTTAAACTGGATAAAGTAGTTTGGACTGCCAATGATCTTGGTGCCAAAATAAAAGTGCATCGCAGTATAACTGATAATGAGGAAGGTCGTTTTGTTGCAAGCACTATTTGGGAACAAAAAATGCAAAATCAGCTGCATAATGGTGCTTTTGCAATTTTATATCGTACCAATGCTCAGTCCCGTGCTATGGAAGATGCCTTGCGAAAAAGAGATATTCCGTATCGAATTTATGGTGGACTTTCATTTTATCAGCGAAAAGAAGTGAAGGATGTATTGTGTTATTTGCGTTTAGTAATCAACCCAAAAGATGAAGAAGCATTGATGCGAGTAATTAATTATCCAGCGCGTGGAATTGGGAATACCACGATTGAAAAATTAACTATTGCAGCAAATCATTATAAACGTTCGATGTTTGAAGTAATGCAAAATATTGAACGCATAGACCTAAAACTGAATGCTGGCACCAAACAAAAGTTACTTGATTTTGTGACAATGATTCAAAGTTTCCAAGCCATAAATGAAAACCAAGATGCGTTTTATTTAGCCGATCATGTTGCAAAAAAAACGGGCTTGGTTCAAGAATTAAAAAAAGATGCTACTCCAGAAGGAATGGCTAAAATCCAAAATATTGAGGAATTACTCAATGGAATTAAAGATTTTACCGAAGGTCAAATCGAAATTGATGGCGCGCGAGGAGCACTATCGGAATTTATGGAGGATGTTGCATTAGCTACTGATTTAGACAAAGATACTAGTGACGAAGATCGGGTAGCGTTGATGACGATTCACTTAGCGAAAGGATTGGAGTTTCCTCACGTTTTTGTTGTAGGAATGGAGGAAGACTTGTTTCCAAGTGCTATGAGTATGAGTACACGAAGCGAACTCGAAGAAGAGCGACGCTTGTTTTACGTTGCGTTGACACGTGCGGAGCATCAAGCTTATTTAACGTATGCACAGTCTCGATATCGCTGGGGAAAACTCACTGATAGTGAACCTTCCCGTTTTATTGAGGAAATTGATAGTCAATATTTAGAATATATTACTCCACCTGAAAACAATTATCGTTACAAACCTATGATTGACAGCGATATTTTTGGAGATGTGGATAAGTCCAAATTGCGTCTTGCAAAACCAGTAGGCGGAACGCCACCTCAATATATGTCAAGTAGCGAACCTAAATCGGAGATTAATGTTCGTAAATTGAAAGCTGTTTCTTCTAATGCGAGCTCGGGAAGTGCAAATTTGTTTGATAATAAACTAGTTGCTGGCAATATTGTTATGCACGAGCGCTTTGGCAAAGGACAAGTAATCAGTCTCGAAGGAGTAGCAGCGGATAAAAAAGCCGAAATCAAATTTGAAGTCGGCGGAATAAAAAAATTGTTATTGCGATTTGCAAAATTGGATGTAATTGGATAAAAACCTATTCTTTAGAAAGAAATAAATAGATAATTAATTAAGAAGATGGCTGAATTTATAAAAATATACGAAAACAAACCAAATGAAGCGGCTATAGCCAAAGTGGTAAAGGTTTTGAGAGACGGCGGATTGATTATTTACCCAACCGATACCGTTTATGGATTGGGCTGTGATATTACAAATACAAAAGCTTTGGAACGAATCGCTAAAATCAAAGGAATAAAGTTAGAGAAAGCTAATTTCTCCTTTATTTGTCACGATTTAAGTAATTTATCTGACTACGTGCGGCAAATTGACACGCCTACTTTCAAGATATTAAAAAGAGCTTTGCCAGGACCTTACACTTTTATTTTACCAGGAAATAACAATTTACCTAAAGAATTCAAAAAGAAAACCACGGTTGGAATACGGGTTCCAGACAACTCAATTGCTTTAGAAATTGTAAAATTACTAGGAAATCCCATTGTTTCTACCTCTATCCGGGACGAAGATGATGTAATTGAATACACCACTGATCCGGAACTAATTTTTGAAAAATGGCAAAATTTAGTAGATTTAGTTATTGACGGCGGTTATGGCGATAACGTAGGCTCAACAATCATTGATTTATCTGGCGATGAACCTATTGTTGTTAGAGAAGGGAAAGGAAATTTAAGTATTTTATAAAGTCTAGACATGAAAAATAGTATTATAATTTGTGTTATTTTCTATTTTCAAAGTCTAAATGCCCAAAAAATTTTTGGCAAAATAGTGAATGAACAAAAAGCGTCTTTGACCGGTGTGAATGTTTATTTTGATGGAACGACAATAGGAACTATAACTGATTTTAATGGAAATTTTAGCTTAAATTATGGTTCTAAATTAAATGCGGTACTAGTAGTTAGTTCCGTTGGATTTCAAACAGAATTTATTACAGATAAAAGTAATAAAACAGAGCTTTATATTGTGTTGTATCCAGTTGCTCAAATTTTAAAAGAAGTTATCGTAAGTCGAGACGGTTTTTCAAGACAAGAAAAGATCAAACTTTTTAGAGAACAGTTTCTGGGAACAACTACTTTTGGAAAAAAAGCAACAATTGAAAATGAAGATGATATTTATTTTGAGTACAACAAGAAAAGCAACACGCTAACTGCTTTTTCAGAAAAGCCATTAATAATTAATAATAACGCACTTGGATATACTATTAATTATGAGTTACTAAATTTCATAACTCATTTTTACAAATTGAGTATCAGATCAAGCGATGTTAAAAAAAGTTATTATGCCGGTGTCTCCCGTTTTGAAGAAACTGACAACAGTTCTAAAACACTAAAAAGAAGAGTTAACAGTTATCAAGGTTCGCAGTTGCAGTTTTTTAGAACTTTAGCTGGCAATTTATGGAATAAAGACAATTTTTTGCTGTTTAAAGGAAGTTTTCAAGCTAATCCCAAAGATTTTTTTACAATTACTGACACCTTAGATTTAAAGAAAATAACAGTTGCTAAACAGATTAAAGGGTTGGACAAAATGAAATTTGTTGCTGAATTTACCTTATTGTATAAAAAAGCAGATCAATCTAGAATTATATTTGAGACTACTAATTTTTATATTGATCAATTTGGAAATAATTCTAATTCGGAAAACATCCTCTTTTCAGGAAAAATAATAGAACAAAAAGTAGGTGATATGTTGCCTCTTAATTATGGTATAAATTAAAAAACGTCCCAAGCAATTGGGACGTTTTCTAATTTTATACAAACTGAACATTAATAACTGTTCACTGAAAACTTTTTTATTTTGTTTGTTTTTTCATCTCTTTTTCAATCATCTCGTAAAATTGATCGATTTTAGGTAAAACAACAATACGTGTTCTTCTGTTACGAGCTTTGTTTTCAGCTGTATCATTTCCAACTAAAGGAACATAAGAACTTCTTCCTGCTGCAATCAATTGCTCTGGTTTAACACCTAACTGATTCGTTAAAACACGAATAATTGAAGTAGAACGTTTCACACTTAAATCCCAGTTGTCTAACAAAATTCCGGTGCCATTGTACGGAACGTTATCCGTATGACCCTCAACCATACACTCAAAATCAGGTTTGTCGTTTACAACTTTAGCAACTTTAGCTAATACTCCTTTAGCTTTATCACTTACTTCATAACTACCAGTTTTAAATAATAATTTGTCGGCAATAGAGATAAATACAACACCTTTTTCAACGTTGATCTCAATATCGGGATCAGATATTCCTACAGCGCTTTTTAAACTTGTAACAACAGCAAGAGTTACACTATCTTTTTTAGTTAACGCATCTTGCATTCTGCTAATTTTTAGATCTTTCTCTTTTATTGATTCTAAGGCTTTTTCAATATTTTGAGCACCTTTAGTGGACAAAATGGTCATATCTTTTGAAACACTCATCAAATCCTGATTTTGCTCTTTTAAAGCAGACGCGGTTGCAGCAAGGCCAGCTTTTTCCTCTAAGCAGGTATTTAACTTTACAGTAGCAGTATTTAATAAATCTTGTGTTTCTTTATTTCTAGATTCTAATTCAGTGTATTTCTTTTTAGAGACACATGAGGAAAGAAGTGCCATAACGGATAAGGCGATAACGATTTTTTTCATAAAATAAAATTTTAAGTGAATTACAAAAATAGTTTTAAATAGTTGTTTTAATAATAATAATTTGTTAAAATGGTTTTTCAAAAACCTTGCCAGCTTTAATATAATACTGGAAAACGATGCTTTTCGCATTGTAATAATCAGACTTTTGAAATTTATTTCGTTTTTTATAACAATCATTAAATAAACCGTAAAAAGACCAATGTGCTCTCAGTACAGCCATACAATGTTTTAGTTTACCCTTTAACAAAAATTTAAACCCAGCAACCCCATCCAAAATCATTCTGATAAAAAGAATTGTAAAAACTTTCTCTTTAGGGAGATTTTTAGTTAACATCAATAGAGAATTTCGAAAATTAAGAAAAGTCTTTGTTGGATTTCCATGTTGCAAAGTAGCTCCACCCACATGAAAAACAACAGATTGCGAGTTGTACTTAATTATATATCCTTCATTTATGGCGCGCCAACATAAATCTATTTCTTCTTGATGTGCAAAAAATTCGCCATCAAAACCATTTAGTTCTTTGTAAACTAAACTTCTAATAAAAAAGCATGCTCCCGAAGCCCAAAATATTTCGGTATTATCGTCGTACTGTCCATTATCTTTCTCTAAAGTATCAAAAATCCGTCCTCTGCAATACGGATATCCATATTGATCAATAAAACCGCCAGCTGCCCCTGCGTATTCAAAGTAATCTTTGCGTTTATAATCTAAAATCTTTGGTTGTATAATTGCTGTGTTTGGTTCGTTTTCAAAAGTTTTTATAATTGGCTTTAGCCAATTTTCAGTAACTTCAATATCTGAATTTACTAGTGCATATAGTTCAGCATCAACACTTTTTAATGCCTCGTTGTAACCATTTGCAAAACCAAGGTTACTACTGTTTTTTATTATTTTTATAGCAGGGAAAAATGTTTTAATAAACGATATCGAATCATCTGTAGAAGCATTATCAGCGACGTAAATTATGGCTTCTGGCGAGTTTTGAACAATAGATGGTAGAAATTTCTCCAACAACAAAATTCCATTCCAATTTAGTATTACAACTGCTATTTTCATTTTAAGATTTAATTATAGTACTTGATAAAGTGGAAGTTCGGCAAGAAACAGATACTTTTCATTTTCAAAATCCATTTGGCAAAAGTAATGATTCAATCCATTAGTTACCATTAAATATTGTGCTTTCATAGTCATATTGTAGCGTGCAATTTGATCAAAAGTTGATTGCGAAACTTTAATTTCGGGAGCTTTGCATTCGATTAAAATAAAAATGGAACCATCAGGATTAAAAACTACAACATCGTACCTTTTGCGCAAGCCATTGACTTTTAATACTTTTTCAACATTAATAAGTGATTTTGGATATTTTTTTTCTGTAAGTAAAAATCGAATCACGTGTTGCCTGACCCATTCCTCAGGAGTTAGGATGATAAATTTTTTCCTAATTTCGTCAAAAATAGCCACTTTATTTTCGCTATTTTTGAAACGAAATTGATAGGTTGGAAAATTGAGTTGCTGCATTAAACAAAAGTATTAAATAAGTTGAAAGATTATAGTTTTCAAATACCAAATTGAAAATCGCAAATAAAATATAATAAAATTCCATGGACGAGGTTTTAAAAATTGTAAATGACATTAAGACGGGTAATATCAAACCTATCTATTTATTGATGGGAGAGGAACCGTATTATATTGATAAGTTATGCGATTATATTGAAAAAAATGTGCTTAGCGAAGAGGAAAAAGGATTCAACCAATCAGTTTTATATGGACGCGATGTGACAATTGAAGATATTATTTCTACAGCAAAGCGTTATCCTATGATGGCCGAGCGCCAAGTTGTAATTGTCAAAGAAGCGCAGGATTTAACTCGAACTATAGAGAAATTAGAAACTTACGCCGAAAATCCAGTTCCTTCAACTGTTTTAGTTTTTTGTTATAAATATAAAACGCTTGATAAAAGAAAAAAAGTAACGAAACTAATCGCTAAAAACGGAGTGGTATTCGAAAGTAAAAAATTATACGAAAATCAAGTTGGCGACTGGATCAAGCGAGTTTTAGCAGGCAAAAAATACACAATCGAACCTAAAGCCAATGCTATGTTAGTTGAATTTTTAGGCACAGACTTGAGTAAGATAAATAACGAACTTGAAAAACTGCAAATTATATTGCCCGTTGGCAGTAACATAACTCCTAAAGATATTGAAGAAAATATAGGATTTAGCAAGGATTTTAACGTATTTGAGTTAAGAAAAGCCCTTGGTGAACGAAACCAATTAAAAGCATACACCATAGCTGAAAATTTTGCTCAAAATCCGAAAGATAATCCAATGGTGGTAACTACCAGTTTAGTTTTTGGCTTTTTTATCCAACTTTTAAAATATCATGGATTAAAGGACAAAAATCCTAAAAATGTAGCTGCGATGTTGGGAGTAAATCCATTCTTTTTGAAAGAATACGATGTTGCATTAAAAAATTTTCCTATGAAAAAAGTGAGCCAAATAGTTGCTGCATTAAGAGATATTGATGTAAAAAGTAAAGGAGTAGGTGCTAATGCTCTTTCACAATCTGATTTATTACGAGAAATGCTTTATAAAATATTTAATTAAAGGATAAAAATTACCGATATTTGCAAACTGATTCAAAATTTTAGAATGAGCTTGATAATTAGAAACCACAATTATGGGAACGAATAAAAACACTATTTTAGGCTGGGCAACTCTAATAATGATTTTGATGGGATTGCTCTTAATAGGTTTGGGAGCTTTTCGCTACAGAGACGTTTCAGGATGGGGATTTGCCGCAGTTGGCGTTGGGTTTTTGGCAAATGCGTGGGTATTTAGTTCGCTTAAGGGCCGACTTTAAAAAATATAGCAAATAATATTAATAAATTTTAATTTAAAAAAAATGGCAGACGATAAGAAAGTAATATTCTCAATGTCTAAATTGAGTAAAACCTACCCAGGAGCTGATAAACCAGTTCTTAAAAATATTTATTTAAGTTTTTTTTATGGAGCTAAAATTGGAATTTTGGGTTTGAATGGCTCTGGAAAATCCTCTTTATTAAAAATTATAGCCGGCGTTGATAAAAACTACCAAGGCGATGTAGTTTTTGCACCAAATTACACGGTAGGATATTTAGAACAAGAACCTTTACTAGATGATACTAAAACAGTAATCGAAATTGTGCGAGAAGGAGTTGCTGAAACAATGGCCGTTTTAGATGAGTTCAATAAAATTAATGATAGTTTTGGACTTCCTGAAGTTTATGAAAATCCAGATAAGATGGATCAATTGATGGACCGTCAAGCACTTTTACAAGATAAAATTGACGCTCTTGGAGCTTGGGAAATTGACACTAAACTCGAAATTGCAATGGATGCGTTGCGTACTCCAGAGGCAGATACTCCTATTAAAAATTTATCAGGAGGAGAGCGTCGTCGCGTAGCTTTATGTCGTTTGTTATTGCAACAACCTGACGTTTTGTTATTAGATGAACCCACGAATCACTTGGATGCCGAGAGTGTTTTATGGCTGGAACAGCATTTAGCACAATACGCTGGAACTGTAATTGCAGTGACGCACGATAGATATTTCTTAGATAATGTTGCGGGTTGGATTCTAGAATTAGATAGAGGTGAAGGTATTCCTTGGAAAGGAAACTACAGTTCTTGGCTAGATCAAAAGTCAAGTAGAATGGCACTTGAAGAAAAAGTAGCTTCAAAACGTAGAAAAAACTTAGAAAGGGAGTTAGACTGGGTTCGTCAAGGAGCTAAAGGACGACAAACGAAGCAAAAAGCGCGTTTGCAAAACTATGACAAGCTTTTAAACGAAGATCAGAAGCAACTAGATGAAAATCTGGAAATTTACATTCCTAACGGGCCACGTTTAGGAACTAATGTTATTGAAGCTAAAAACGTAGCTAAAGGTTTTGGCGAAAAATTATTATATGATAATTTGAATTTCACGTTACCACAAGCGGGAATTGTTGGAATCATAGGACCTAATGGTGCTGGTAAATCAACTATTTTCAAAATGATAATGGGTGAAGAGAAACCTGATTCAGGTGAATTTTCAATTGGCGATACCGTAAAAATTGCGTATGTGGATCAAGCGCATTCCAATATTAATCCTGATAAATCAATTTGGGAGAATTTCGCTGATGGTCAAGAACTAATTATGATGGGAGGAAAGCAAGTAAATTCACGTGCTTATTTGTCTCGTTTTAATTTTGGGGGTGGCGAGCAAAACAAGAAAGTATCGGCACTTTCTGGTGGAGAACGCAACCGTTTGCACCTTGCAATGACTTTGAAAGAAGAAGGAAACGTTTTATTACTGGATGAGCCAACAAATGACTTAGACATAAATACGCTGCGTGCACTTGAGGAAGGTTTAGAAAGTTTTGCTGGTTGTGCGGTGGTAATTTCTCACGATAGATGGTTCTTAGATAGAATTTGTACGCATATTTTAGCTTTCGAAGGAAATTCTGAAGTATATTGTTTTGAAGGTGGTTTCTCTGAATATGAAGAAAATAAAAAGAAACGTTTGGGTGGTGATTTAACTCCAAAAAGGTTAAAATATAAAAAATTAATCAGAAGCTAATTTTTCTAATAAATTGACAGCAACAAGAGGATGTCCAACTGGGCATCCTCTTTTTTTGCGCTATTTTTTTGTTTTTTTATCAGAATTCATCATAATAAAAACTGCGGAAACAATTCCTATGATTACCAAACTAAATACGATTACCATTATAATTGTTCCGTTATCCCAAGAAAAAAGTGTTGTGTCTTTCATATTTAATTGCCTTTTAAGTTTTGTCAAATATAAAGGTGTTGATAATTAAAAGACATGATAATTATCATAACCGAATTTTTACGATAAAAATTTATCTTGTAATTCTGGAGTTGGAATCAAACAGTTGTCTTTTTTACCATACCATTTGTATCTATTTCTTGCTATATAATCGTAAACAGCATTGTTAAAAGAATCGGGTAGAATAGAGAATAAGGAAGCAAAATAATAGATTCCACCTAAATCTTTTGCAATTTCTAAAGCCGCTTCTGATTTATAAAAGTAGGCAAAACCAGGCTGATACAGAATGATGCTATCTGTTTTTTGAGTATCTATTCCAAGATGTTTAATTATTCTTTGACCTAAATCAGACTGCAATGCAACAAATCTAAATACATCTTTCTTATCGTGTTTAATAATAACCTGCACAGCTAAATCACAAAGATTACAGACGCCATCAAATAATATTACTTTTTTGTCTTTAGGTAAGTTTTCCATTTTTCTTATCATTTCAGGCGATGAAGCACTCGTATTTGAATTCATTTTAAGCATCATAGCAATTTTACTGTTTTGTCCTTGCAAGGAGCAAAGCAATCTTGCTTAGTTGTTCACCTCCATTACGCACTACTGTCGCTAAATATACTTGTTCGATTATTCAGCAAAATTTTCTGTTTAATTATGTTCTAGCTCTTGTTACCCAATTTGTTGTTCAAGGAGATCACTTAATTTTTTACCAACTATTTTGATCAATTTTATTGCTCATCTTGCACTAGTTTTACTGCTAATGTTTCGTTCGTCTCAATAACTTTACTCGGTCATAATATCTTTAATATCTTCAAATAAATCTTTCCAAGCAGGATTTACTGAACCTACTAAATTATTTTTAAATTCTCTCGAACCTGCTTTTATTTGTTTTTCTCTTGTAACTGCATCACCAATAGATTGAAATTGTTCGTAGTAAACTAAAATATTGACATTGTAACGTGCAGAAAATGAATTGGGATATTTATTTTCCTTATGATTTATAATTCTTCGCGGCAGATTTGAAGTGACACCTGTACAAACTACTGTTTGGTATTTATTAGTGATAATGTAAATAAATCCTGGTTTCATAGTTTTCGTTTAAAGGGTTAACGCGATGTACATCGCAATCTCACTTAGGTTCTCATTTTTTTGCTCAAATTAGCTGCTTAATTAGTGTTTATTTTAGTATGATTGGTTCGTTCCTCGCAATTATTATATAGAGATTTATATCTCGCTGTGACTTGCACTACTTCTTGCCAGCTTCTACAAATTCGAGCGCCTCTAAACTTACTTTGGAGGTAAAAACGCCATAATTTACTGTTGCTTTATTTTTTTCGATATTGTCAATTGTTCCAACTGCTTTCCCATCAAACATTCGTACGCGATCGCCAATTTTTAATATTGGTTTTGTTTTTTCAATAACCACTTTTAATTTTTTCTCTTTCTTTTCTTTCCTAATTTCTTCAACCTGAACAGTAACTTCTTCAATTACTTCTTTTTTCTTTTCAATTATCGCTTTTGTTTCTTTTACCGTAGCTTTTCTACGTTTAGAATTTTCGATTTCGATTATTTTTAAGAATTCGCCTAGCAGTTCTTTTTTATTTTTATTATTGAAATACTTTTCAGAAATATCTTCTATTTTTTGACCAATGTAAATCGTTTTCTGATTGCTATCATATAATTCCTGGTAACTCTCCAGTTTTTGCTTGATTTTTACATTGATCGTTTCCATTTTTTTACCTTCTTCACGTGCTTTTGTTTCCTCTTCCTTTAGCGTTTGTGACGTTTTTTCCAGTTTCGAGCGTTCTTTTTGAAGTGTTGCAATAGTTTTGTCAAATCGTACTTTTCCAACTTCAATTTTCTTCTTCGCTCGATTAATTAAGCTGAACGGAATTCCATTTTTCAAAGCAACTTCAAACGTAAATGAACTTCCCGCTTGACCTAAGATTAATTTATATAAAGGCTCTAAGGTTTTTTCATCAAACAACATATTTGCGTTGGTAGCAAAAGGGAGTTCATTTGCCAAAATTTTTAAGTTCGAATAATGCGTCGTTATAATTCCAAAGGCTTCTCGATGATAGAATTCTTCCAAGAAAATTTCGGCAAGAGCACCACCTAGCTCAGGATCAGATCCTGTACCAAATTCATCAATTAAAAACATCGTTTTACTATTACATTTTTTCAAAAAATAGTTCATATTTTTCAACCGGTAACTGTACGTACTTAAATGATTTTCTATCGATTGGTTGTCACCAATATCAGTAAGAATTCGATCAAATAAAAACGTTTCACTGCGCTCATGTACTGGAATTAACATACCTGATTGTAACATCAATTGTAATAATCCAACGGTTTTCAACGATATTGTTTTCCCACCTGCGTTGGGGCCAGAAATTACAATAATTCGATTTTCCTGATCTAATTCTATCGTTTGTGGATGCGTAATTTCATTTTTCTCCTTATTGTTTAAAAACAAAATAGGATGGAAGGCATCTCTAAAATAGAGGCGACGATTTTCAGTAATAGTAGGCAAAATTCCATTAATTCTATTGGCGTATTTAGCTTTAGCAGCAATAACATCAATATCACTCAGGAAATCTTGGTATTGAATAAGTAAAGGTAAAAAAGGTCGAATACTATTTGTTAATTGCTTTAAAATCCGTGTGATTTCCTCTTTTTCTTCGTACTCTAAATTGCTTAATTCTCTTGAATAGTTTAAAGTAGCTTCTGGCTCGATATAAGCAATGCTGCCCGTTTTAGAACTTCCTAATATTGATCCTTTCACCTTCCTGCGATACATAGATAGTACTGCTAGAACTCTTCGGTTTTGCACAAAACTTTCCTTGATGTCGTCTAAATATCCTAAGGCGTTGTACTGCGTTAATGCTGTTCCAAAACTTTGATTTACTTTTCCTCGCACAGTATTCATGTTTCGGCGAGTGTTCAATAAATCAGGAGAGGCATTGTCTTTTATCTCTCCATATTTGTCAACAATATCATCAATCATTAACACAATATCTTTAGTAAATTCAACTTGTAAAGCTCTTGAATGTAGATTTGGATAATAGTCTTCAAACTTTTTAAAATAAGTCAGTAAGAAATTCACCGATGACGAAAGTGAAGCAATTTTTCTGAAACTCCCCACTTCAAGAAAGCTGTCTTCAATTGCTAAAAATCGAATCTCATGACTGATTGCATCAAAGCCATGATTAGGAATAGCATTGTTATTTTGGAAAGAAGACAAATATTCTGATGTTTGCATAAGCCCCTTCATCAAAGTTTCTTTATCTTTAAAAGGAATTATTTCTAGCGCTTTTTGCTTTCCAATATCGGTATTGCAAATATTTGAAAGCGTTTCGAGAACTGTTGGAAATTGTAAATCTTGTAATGTTTTTTCGGTAATGGATATCATTTAGTAGTATAGAATTTTACACAAAGTTACAAACTTGTTAAGTCGTAATAATCTAAAATAATTAATATTTATATTTGTTAGATGAAAAAAGATGAAATAATTAACTGTTTGCAATTAGATAAGCAATTTCTAAAAGAAAAATTTGGAGTTGAAACAATTGCTTTATTTGGATCCTATGCAAAAGGACTTGAAAACGCAGAAAGTGATGTTGATTTTTTAGTAGAATTTAAAGAACCATCTTACAGCCTTTTAATCGGTTTATATGCTTATTTAGAAAATAAATTAAATTCTAAAATTGAAATCGTGCGAAAGGGACCGCATGTTTCAGAACGTTTTTACAATATTATTAAAAATGAATTGATATATGTATGACGATGTTTATAAATATTCGTTGGAAATTATTTTACAGCACACACAAGTTTGTCGCGATCGATTTAGTAAAATTGGAAGTGCGAATGATTTCAAAGACACAGAATATGGTCAAATATTACTAGATTCAATAGTTACAAGGTTGCAAGCTATTGGTGAAAGTTTAAAAAATATTTCAAGAAAACATAATTTATTAGAATCGAATTATCCAGAAATAGAGTGGAGTAAAATGATTCGCTTTAGAGATTTTATTTCACATCATTATGAAATGTTAGATTATGAAATTGTTTACGAAATATGCAACAGTAAATTACCACAGTTAGAGCAAGCATTGCGAACTGAATTAGATAAATTTAAGTAAAATGCAACTTACCCTCAGTTCCAACTGGCAATCAATTTTATCAAAAGAAATTGAAAAAACTTATTTTCAAAATGTGATAAAAGAGGTTGATCAAGAATATAACGCCAATATTTGCTATCCTGCTAAAGAACTTATTTTTGCGGCGCTAAATTCCTGCAATTTCGCTGATATTAAAGTTGTAATTATAGGTCAAGATCCGTATCACGGCGCTGGAGAAGCAAATGGTTTGTGTTTTTCTGTGAATGATGGAATTAAAATACCACCGTCGTTGCGAAATATATTTCGGGAAATGGGTGGTGATTTAGGCACTATTTTTATACCAACATCAGGAAATCTAGATCCATGGGCTAAACAAGGAGTTTTATTGCTAAATGCATCATTAACCGTTCAAAAAGATAAAGCGAATAGTCACAAACATTTAAAGTGGAATGTTTTTACAGATGCTGTAATTCAAAAAATTTCGGATGAAAAAGAACATATTGTTTTTCTACTTTGGGGAAATTTTGCACATAAAAAAGGACTTAAAATTGATAGAAAAAAGCATTTAGTTCTTGAATGTGGACATCCTTCGCCGTTAAGTGCTAATCAGGGAAAATGGTTTGGAAACAATCACTTTAGTAAAACAAATAATTATTTATTGCAGAATGGGATTGAAACTATAGATTGGGAATCCGTAAAATGAAATTGGGTTGAATAGTTTTTCTACTCAAAGGTTTTGCGTGAGTGATAGAAGTGGAGCTCTTTTTTTAGAGGCTGAAAAAGCCTTTAAAAAAAAGTGGGAACGGATAGCACGACCCGTAGTTTTTACGAAGGGTCACGCCCTAAATAAATTAAGTCTGATTTTAAGCTATTATTTTTTAATAATATCTTCTAATACGGCTCTATCAGAATAGTTAATTACTTTCAATATCACTTCTTGATTTTTAAGAGTTTTGCCTTCAATGATATAAAGTTTTCCTTTCTTTAGTTCGATATTACTTTTATCAAAATCAACGTCACCAAACTGTAGAGAATTTTTAATATCAGCGGTATCAATCCATTTTTCTGCTAAAATGAACGAAGCTTTATCAGAATAATAGAAAGGTTTATTTCTTAAATCATTTAAAACTCTAGAATTAGGAAAATAATTACATCGCGTATCTTTTCCGCTAAAAATCATTGCCACAAAAAACACTCCGATTACTAAACCCACTAAATAATAAGCAAAACGATGGAAAAACTTCATGAATTTTATTTTTTGCAAAGGTAGCAGAAAGTTTTCTTAAAAAACTAATAAATTTATGTCGTTGTTGGGTAAGTCAAACCACTCACCGATGGCGGAATTGGTCAGTATGCCGTGATACATATATATTCCATGTTTTAATCCTGTATCAAATCGAATCGCCGTTTCAATTCCGCCATTATCAGCAATATGCATTAGGTAAGGAGAGATTATATTGCTTATCGAAAGTGAAGCAGTTTTAGAATATCGTGACGGAATATTAGGCACACAATAATGTAAAACGTTGTTTTTGATAAAAGTGGGTTTCTCATGAGAAGTCACTTCGCTTGTTTCAAAACAACCTCCAGTGTCAATACTTACATCAACAATCACAGCTCCTTTTTTCATGTGTTCCACCATTGTTTCAGTAACAATCACCGGACAACGTTCTTTGCCGCGCATCGCGCCTATAGCCACATCGCAGCGTCGTAAGGCTTTTAATAACGATTTAGGTTGGATTGTAGAAGTGAAAATTCGTTGGTTTAAATTATTTTGCAAACGACGCAATTTTGTTATTGAATTATCAAAAACCTTTACGCTTGCGCCAAGACCAATGGCAGTTTTTGCAGCAAATTCTCCAACAGTTCCTGCTCCTAAAATTACAACATCAGTAGGTGGAACTCCGGTAATATTTCCAAATAAAAGTCCTTTTCCAAATTCATTAGTAATCATCAACTCCGCTGCAATAAGAATGGATGCCGTTCCAGCAATTTCACTTAATGATTTGACAGCGGGATAAGTACCATCTTCATCTTTAATGTATTCAAAAGCTAAGGCTGTAATTTTCTTTTTAGCTAATGCTTCAAAGTAACATTTTGTTCGAGTTTTTATTTGAATTGCTGAAATTAAGATAGTTTGAGGATTCATCATTTCAATTTCGAAAGTAGTTGCTGGCTCGACTTTCAAAATCATTGGACAACTAAAAACTTTTTTGGTATCATTAGTGATTTCGGCACCAGCTTCGGAGTATTCTTTATCTAAATAGCTTGAACTTAAACCCGCACCAGCCTCAATCATAACCCTGTGTCCATGATAAGTTAGTAAATTTACAGCATCAGGAGTTAGGCAAATACGTCGCTCTTGGTGGCTTATCTCCTTTGGAATTCCAATGAAAAGGTTACTTCTTTTTCTTGTAATTTCTAATTTTTCTTCTTGAGGTAATAACTGTTGCTTGGTAAATGGTGTATTGGTGATAGACATTTGGTTCAAATTTTGAGGACTAATTTACATAAAAGTTTTAAATAATAATCAAGTAGTTTTTTTAGCTACGCAACTTTCTAATTATGAAAAGTATTTAAAGCTATTTCCATTTTAATATCGGCTCTTTCATAAATTCCACTTTCTAAAGCTACTTCTACAAATCCAAATGTTTTGTAGAGATGAAGCGCCGATTTTAAACTTCGGTTCGAATACAAAATCAATTTTTTTATTTCTTTTTCTTTGGCAACAGCCAAGCAATGAGCCATCAACTTTTTTCCAATTCCTAAACCCTGTACAGTAGTTGTGACGGCCATTTTACTTAGTTCAAACGTGGTTTGATCCATTTTTAATAATGAAAAAGTGCCTACTATTTGGTTACCATATTTAGCATAATAAATAAATCCACCTTTATCGATGATCTCAGTTTGCGGATTTGATAAAACGATTTGATCTTTTGGTTCCACTTTAAAATGCTTTTCTAACCATTCTAAATTCAATATTTTAATATGATCTTTTAGTTCAATTGTAAAAGGAATAATCTCGACTTTATTTTCTGTGCTCATAAATACTACAAACTAATTCAATTTTAAAAGACGTTTATCATCTGCAAGTAACGAAATTGTAATCAACGAATGAGATTCAGGAATCAAATTTGGAATTTTCTCTGCCCATTCAATAAAACACCAATTTCCAGAGTATAAATAATCGTCTATTCCCATATCTAAAGCCTCAATTTCATTGTTTAGCCTATAAAAATCAAAATGATAAACAAGTTGATTTGTTGCTGTTTCATATTCATTTACTAATGAAAAAGTGGGACTACTTGTTGCCCCAATAACTCCAAGACTTTTACACAATTGTTTGATTAGAGTTGTTTTGCCAACTCCCATTTCGCCATGAAAAAGAATTACCTTATTTGGATTTTGAGCGATAATTTTTTCTGCAACTTCTTCTAATTGTTGCAATGAAAAATTGATTTCCATCATTTTTTGTTTTATTTTCGAGTATAGCAAGTAATGATGTTGATTCGTTATAAAACTTACTAAATTTTAGTTTTAAATTTATTTCGGACTAAATATAAGAAACGGGATAATCATTTCCTCTAATGAAATTCCGCCATGCTGGTATGTATTTTTATAGTAACTAGCATAATGATTGTAATTATTGACGTAAGCCAAAAACAAATCATTTTTTGCAAAAATATAAGAACTACTCATATTTATTGACGGTAAACCTATATTTTTTGGTTCTTTTTCAGCGTAAACATCTTTTTGTTCATAGGTTAAACTACGACCAGTTTTGTATCTTAAATTTAAACTAGTGTTTTTGTCACCCACTACTTTAGATGGATTTTTCACATTTATTGTTCCGTGATCGGTAGTTAGAATCAATTTAAAACCCATTTTTTGAGCTTGCTGAATAATTTCTAAAAGTGGAGAATTTTTAAACCAACTCAACGTTAGCGATCGATAAGCTTTGTCATCGGATGCTAGCTCCTTCACGACATCCATTTCAGTTTTGGCGTGAGAAAGCATATCGACAAAATTATACACAACGGTAACCAAGTCATTGTTTTTTAAGGCTTTAAATCCTTCCACCAACTTTTTACCACCAGCAAGATTTGTAATTTTAAAATAGTCTTGCTTAATGTTTAATCCTAAACGTTTTAATTGAGCTGTTAAAAACTCAGCTTCAAATAAATTTTTTCCACCTTCTTCGGGGTCATTTTTCCAGTATTGTGGAAACTGTTTTTCCATTTCCAATGGCATTAAACCAGAGAAAATTGCATTTCTAGCATATTGAGTAGCGGTTGGTAATATAGAATAATACGGAACCTCCTTTTCTAGTTTATAATAATTGCCCACAACATTTTCAAAAGCTTTCCATTGATCATACCTTAGATTGTCAATAACGACAAATAAAACAGGTCTATCTTTTTTCTTGAGTTCTGGAACAACTAATTCTTTAAATAAAGTGTGAGATTGAACGGGTTTATCTGCTTTTGGTGCAAACCAATCCTCATAATTACGTTCTATAAATTTACCAAACTGTGAATTTGCTTCGGCTTTCTGAGATTCGAGAATTTCAACCATACTTTGATCGTCAATATTTTCGAGTTCCAACTCCCAGAAAATTAATTTTTTGTACATTTCAATCCAATCATCGTAAGAATTGACTTGTGCCATTTCCATCGTGATTTTTCTAAACTCCTTTTGGTAATCTAAAGTTGTTTTCTGAGAAATTAATCTTGAGTGATCTAAGTTTTTCTTCAAACTTAACAAAATTTGATTTGGATTCACGGGTTTGATCAAATAATCGGCAATTTTAGAACCTATGGCTTCCTCCATGATAAATTCCTCTTCGCTCTTTGTAATCATAATCATAGGAATGGAGGATTTTTTCTCCTTCATTTCCGATAAAGTTTCTAAGCCGCTCATTCCAGGCATGTTTTCATCTAAAAACACGATATCAAAATTATTTTCCTCAAAAATTGTGATTGCGTCCAATCCGTTGTTACAAGTGGTAACTTCGTAATTTTTCTTTTCCAGAAACAATATATGTGGTTTCAAAAGGTCGATTTCATCATCTACCCAAAGTATATTTATTTTATCCATAAGTTATAAAATCATGCGTTTTTCTCTAAAAAATCAAAGTGCCAAATTACATTTTTTGTATTGTTTAGCTGCTAATATTATGCTAATGTTTTAACATATAAAACTTTAAAAAAGGCTGACTTTTCATTTTTTTATAAAAAATTTCGATAACTGCTCGAACATCATTTAAGTGAAGCTGGAAAATATATTTTTTTTGAAAAAATAATGTAATCACAATCACAAATCAATAAATAAGAGTGGTAAAAAATATGGTGTTTTGAAATTCGAATAATCCCATTAAAACTATTCTATCAAAACAACTTTTAAACGTACATGGTTTTGTGAAGAATTCCCTTTTACAATCTAAATTCCTATATTTGTTGACCTAAATTTAAATTAAAGTGAGTCAAATTAATAAGCTTAAAATCTTTAATGATCCTATTTATGGATTTATCACGATCCCAAATGCGCTAATTTATGATTTAATTCAGCATCCGTATTTTCAGCGATTACGCCGAATATCTCAAATGGGATTGTCCTATTTAGTTTATCCTGGCGCAAATCATACACGTTTTCATCATGCTTTGGGCTGTCTGCACTTGATGCAAAAAGCGGTTGACGTTTTACGTTTTAAAGGAACAATTATTTCCATTGAAGAGGAAAATGCTTTGTATATTGCTATTTTATTGCATGATATTGGACATGGACCATTTTCACACGCAATGGAAAAAAGTATCGTTGAAGACGTTCATCATGAAGAAATATCGCTTTTGTTTATGAATCAATTAAATATTGAATTTAATGGACAATTAAGTTTAGCCATTCAAGTTTTTAAGGGCGATTACAATAGGAAATTCATGCTACAATTGATTTCAAGTCAGTTAGACATGGATCGAATGGATTATTTAAAACGCGATAGTTTTTACTCTGGAGTTGCCGAAGGAAATGTAAATTCGGAGCGATTAATTCAAATGATGAATGTGATTGATGACTATTTAGTTATTGAAGAAAAGGGAATTTATTCAGTAGAAAAGTTTTTAATGTCCCGTAGATTGATGTACTGGCAGGTTTATTTACACAAAACAAGTTTAGTAGCCGAGTTAATTTTGATGAAAATTTTAAAACGCGCCAAAGAGCTTATTCTAAAAGGTATTCAATTACCCTGCAGTGAGCCACTATTGTTTTTTATGCAAAATAAAGTAACGATTGCTACTTTTGATGCTGCAACTTTAGACTTATTCGCACAGCTAGATGATTTTGATATTATCGGAGCTTTAAAATCTTGGCAAAGACATGAAGATTTTATACTTTCTTCCCTCAGCAAAATGATTGTTAACAGAGATTTGATGAAAATAAAACTAACCAACGAAAAAATTTTAAATGAGGAGTTGCAACCATTAAAAGAGCGTTTTGCCATGGAAAATAATATTTCTTTAATCGACACAAGTTATTTCATTTTTAAAGGTAAAATTAGAAATCAAGCTTACAGCAAAGAAGCAGATTCGATCAAAATTCTAAGAAAAGACTGCACAGTTGAAGACGTAATTGAATCGTCTGATCAGCTCAATTTAAAATCATTATCTAAATTAGTGACCAAGTATTATATCTGTTTTCCAAAACAACTGTTATAAAAAACCATTTAAAATCTATTTTTTTATATTTTTGTCGCAATGGAAAGAACAAATACATTTTTTTTGAATAGCACCAAGACATTTTTTAATGCCTTATCTTATTTCGATAAAAAATTAAATCAGATAAGATGAAATTTACAGCCGAACAAATAGCAGGAATCTTGTCGGGGGAAGTTGTTGGAAATCCAATGATCGAAGTTTGCAGATTGTCAAAAATCGAAGAGGGCTCTGAGGGATCACTTACTTTTTTATCAAATCCTAAATATTTAAATTACATATATACTACAAAAGCATCAGTAACAATTGTAAATGATAGTTTTATCCCAGAACACAAAATAACTACTACATTGATTAAAGTTGCCGATGCATATGCAGCGTTTTCAAAATTATTGGAATATTACAATGAAGTAAAGCACAGTAAAAGCGGAGTAGAGCAGGCTTCATTCCTCTCACCTAGTGTTAAGCACGGAGAAAATCTTTATTTAGGAAGTTTTAGTTATATTAGCGATAACGTTACAATTGGAAAAAATGTAAAAATTTATCCTAATTGCTTTGTTGGAGATAACGTAGTCATTGGTGATAATGTAATTTTATTTTCAGGAGCAAAGATCTATTCGGAAACAATCATTGGAAATAATTGTACTATTCATTCAGGGGCAATAATTGGTTCAGATGGTTTTGGCTTCGCGCCAAATGCCGATGGATCGTACACAAAAATTCCACAGATTGGAAATGTAGTGATCGAGGATGATGTTGACATAGGCTCTTGCACCACAATTGATAGAGCGACAATGGGATCTACAATTATTAGAAAAGGTGTAAAATTAGACAACCAAATCCAAATTGCCCATAATGTTGAAATAGGCGAAAATACAGTGATTGCAGCGCAAACTGGTGTTGCCGGTTCAACAAAAATTGGAAAAAATGGGATGATTGGAGGCCAGGTAGGAATAGTAGGTCATTTAATAATAGGTGATAATGTTCGTATTCAAGCGCAATCAGGTGTCGGTAGAAATGTAAAAGACAATGAAATAATACAAGGAAGTCCTGCCTTTGGATATAATGATTTTAGCAAATCATTTGTTCATTTTAAAAACTTATCTAAAATTGTGGCAGAAATAAAAGAGTTAAAAAAACAAATTTTAAACCAAAAAAATGGAAACAATGGTTAAACAGAAGACCATCAAAACAGAAATTTCGTTAACTGGTGTTGGACTGCATACGGGTAAAGAAGTCAAAATGACTTTTAAACCTGCTCCAGTAAACAATGGTTTTACTTTTGTTCGAATAGATCTAGAAGGAACTCCAATTATTGAGGCAGATGCAAACTATGTGGTAAACACACAAAGAGGAACCAATTTAGAAAAATTAGGGGTTAAAATTCAAACGCCAGAGCATGTTTTAGCAGCTCTAGTAGGTTGTGATGTTGATAATATAATTATAGAATTGAATGCCTCAGAACTTCCTATTATGGATGGTTCTTCTAAATACTTTGTAGAAGCCCTTGAAACAGCTGGCTTTGTAGAACAGAATGCAAAACGAAATGTTTATGTAGTGAAAGAAGTTATTTCTTTTACTGATGAAGCTTCGGGCAGTGAAATTTTAGTGATGCCTAGTGATCATTATTGCGTAACTGCTATGGTAGATTTTGGCACAAAAATATTAGGAACTCAAAATGCTAATATGAAAAGCATTGCCGATTTTAAAGCTGAAATATCAGAATCGAGAACTTTCAGTTTTCTTCATGAATTAGAGTTTTTATTAGAAGAAGGATTAATAAAAGGAGGTGATTTAAATAATGCTATAGTTTACGTAGATAAGGAAATTTCTGCTTCAACTATGGAGAATTTAAAAGTCGCTTTTGGCAAAGACGAAATTACAGTAAAATCTAACGGGATTTTAGACAATCTAACTTTGCATTATCCTAACGAAGCAGCGAGACATAAATTACTGGATGTAGTAGGCGATCTAGCTTTAATTGGGACAAAAATACAAGGAAAAGTTATTGCCAACAAACCAGGTCATTTCGTTAATACGCAGTTTGCCAAAAAAATGGCTAAAATCATAAAAATTGAACAAAGGAATTTTGTACCTGTTTTTGATTTGAATTTGGAACCGCTGATGGATATTCATAAAATAATGTCTGTACTACCGCACAGACCTCCATTTTTATTTATAGATCGAATTATTGAAATGTCCGAAAGTCACGTTGTAGGGATGAAAAATGTTACGATGAATGAGAATTTCTTTGTGGGACATTTTCCTGAGGCGCCAGTAATGCCAGGAGTTATAATAGTGGAAGCAATGGCACAAACTGGAGGAATTTTAGTTTTAAGTACAGTCCCAGATCCCGAAAATTATCTCACTTATTTCATGAAGATTGACAATGTCAAATTCAAACAAAAAGTTTTACCAGGTGATACATTAATATTTAAATGTGATTTGATTACTCCAATAAGAAGAGGAATTTGTCACATGCAAGCAAATGCTTATGCAAATGGAAAACTCGTTGCTGAAGCAGAATTGATGGCGCAAATTGCAAGAAAACAATAATTTTTGATAATTTGATTAATCGATTATTCGATTAATCGGTTAAACATTTAATCGGTTAAACAAAAAAAAATGAATCAACCACTAGCCTATGTGCATCCAGGCGCCAAAATCGCTAAAAATGTAGTCATTGAGCCATTTACTACAATTCACAATAATGTTGTTATTGGCGATGGAACTTGGATTGGATCTAATGTCACAATAATGGAAGGCGCAAGAATAGGAAAAAATTGTAATATTTTTCCAGGTGCTGTAATAGCTGCAGTTCCGCAGGATTTAAAATTTGGTGGAGAAGATTCTTTGGCAATAATTGGTGATAATTGTACTATAAGAGAATGTGTTACAATAAATAGAGGAACTATTGCATCCGGTCAAACAACTTTAGGTAATAATTGTCTTGTAATGGCAACGGCACATATTGCGCATGATTGCCACATTGGTAACAACGTAATTATTGTTAATGGAGTTTTATTAGGCGGTCATGTTACAGTAGGAAACTATGCAATAATTGGAGGACTTTCGGCTGTGCATCAATTTATAAGTATAGGAGATCATGCCATGATTTCTGGTGGTTCACTTTTAAGAAAAGATGTACCCCCTTTTACTAAAGCAGCAAAAGAACCGCTTTCTTATGTAGGAATAAATTCAGTTGGACTAAGAAGACGTGGGTTTTCATCGGAAAAAATTAGAGAAATTCAAGGAATATACCGCATTTTATACCAAAAAAATTATAATACCACTCAAGCTCTAGGAATTATAGAAGGAGAAATGGAAGCAACTCCAGAAAGAGATGAAATAATCGATTTTATAAGAAATTCATCGAGAGGAGTAATGAAAGGTTACTCAGGGAATTATTAATTTACACCATAGCTCTCCAGAAAGGGGAGTGAACGAGAAAAAATAAATAACAATAAATTAAATAACAACTTCCGCTTTCAATCCTTTTCTTTGGCGAGGTTTGGGAGGGAATAAAAAAATAAACAATAAAATGGCATCAACATCAGATATTAAAAACGGATTGTGCATCAAGTATAACAATGATATATACAAAATCATAGAATTTCTTCATGTAAAACCGGGCAAAGGTCCAGCTTTTGTTAGAACAAAATTGAGAAGTTTGACTAACGGGAAAGTATTAGACAATACCTTTTCGGCAGGTCATAAAATTGAGGAAGTACGAGTTGAAAATCATAAATTTCAGTTTTTATATCCAGAAGGAAATGATTTTCATTTTATGAATACAGAAACTTTTGAGCAAATTACTTTGAATAAAAATATTTTGGATTCACCTGATTTATTAAAAGAAGGCGAAAATGTTATGGTAAGCATCAATACAGAAACTGATTTACCACTTTCAGTAGACATGCCAGCATCAGTGATACTTGAAGTCACGTATGCTGAGCCGGGAATTAAAGGAAATACTGCTACTAATGCTACTAAATCAGCAACTGTTGAAACTGGTGCAACCGTAAATGTTCCTTTATTTATTAATGAAGGGGACAAAATTAAAATTGATACTGCATCAGGATCTTACATGGAGCGTGTAAAAGAATAAATAATTTGATAATTAGAAAATGTGATAATTATCAAATTTTCATATTTTCTAATTCAAACTTTTTCTAAATAATAGTATGAAATTCCCAAAAGGTTATTCTTTAAAAGAAATAGCAGCCATTATCAGCTGTGAATATGTTGGTGATAATAATTTCCCAGTAACAGGAATGAACGAGATTCATGTTGTGGAGTCTGGCGATATTGTGTTTGTAGATCATCCAAAATATTACGATAAAGCGTTGCAATCAGCAGCAACTATTATTTTAATTAATAAAAGTGTTGATTGTCCGGATGGAAAAGCACTATTAATTTCTGATGATCCTTTTAGAGATTTCAATAAATTGACTCATTTTTTTAAGCCATTTCAATTTTCGAGTGTATCAATAGCTCCATCCGCAATTATTGGAGAGGGGACAATTATTCAACCCAACACATTTATAGGAAACCATGTTGTGATTGGAAAAAACTGTTTGATACATTCAAACGTTGCTATTTATGATCATACGATAATTGGTGACAATGTAATAATTCACGCAGGAACTGTATTAGGTGGCGATGCATTTTATTATAAAAAACGCCCTGAAGGATATGATCAATTACTTTCCGGAGGAAGAGTGGTTATTGAAAACAATGTCGGAATTGGAGCACTTTGTACAATTGATAAAGGAGTTACTGGCGATACAACAATTGGTGAAGGAACAAAAATTGACAATCAAGTACATGTAGGACACGATACTGTTATTGGAAAAAAATGTTTGATTGCTTCACAAACTGGAATTGCAGGATGTGTAATCATTGAAGACGAGGTCACCATTTGGGGACAAGTAGGAACAACAAGTGGAATAACAATAGGAGCAAAGGCAGTAATATTAGGTCAAACAGGAGTTACAAAATCTGTTGAAGGCGGCAAATCTTACTTTGGGACACCAATAGAAGAATCAAGAGAAAAATTAAAGCAACTGGCGAATATAAAAAAGATTCCAGAAATTTTAAATAAAATTAAATAATATGTCTGCTAAGCAAATTGTTGAGAAATTCTATAAATCAGATGCTTTAATTGATAGCACAGTTTTAAAGGAATATCTACATCCAGATATTATTGTGGAGTGGAATAGTAGCAAAGGTTTTGTCGAATTAAACTATAATACTTTAATCGATTTATCTATTGAACTAAGTAAAGCGTACGTGCGCTCGAAAGTTAGAATTAGTCATATAGTTGCTGAAAATGATCTAGTCTCTATTCGTTATTCCCATTTCGTCAAAACGATTGAGAATCCAAGGGAGGAAATGTTGTTGGCGCATTTTATTACTATTTGGCAAATAAAAGAAGGCAAATTATTTCGCGGTTACCAAATGAGTCAATTGTCCTAATTTTAAAGTAAAAAACTGATTAGTGAATACCATTTAGTGCTTTCTATTTTATACTTTTGTCACACAATTTTAAAAACTACATAAAATAATATATCATGAGTGTTTTAGTTAATAAAGATTCCAAAATAATTGTTCAAGGTTTTACAGGAAGTGAAGGAACTTTCCATGCTTCTCAAATGATCGAGTACGGTACTAACGTTGTTGGTGGTGTTACTCCTGGAAAAGGTGGAACTAGTCACTTAGATAGACCAGTTTTTAATACTGTAAAAGATGCTGTAGAACAAGCGGGAGCTGATACCACTATCATTTTTGTACCACCTGCTTTTGCTGCTGACGCCATTATGGAAGCTGCTGATGCTGGTATAAAAGTAATTATTGCAATTACAGAAGGAATTCCAGTTGCTGACATGATAAAAGCTAACAGTTATGTGAAAGAAAGAAATGCAAGATTGATAGGTCCTAATTGTCCTGGAATTATTACCCCGGGTGAAGCTAAAGTTGGTATTATGCCAGGTTTTGTTTTCAAAAAAGGAACTATTGGAATCGTTTCTAAATCAGGAACATTAACTTACGAAGCAGCTGACCAAGTGGTAAAACAAGGATTAGGAATCACTACTGCAATAGGTATTGGTGGAGATCCAATCATTGGAACAACTACAAAAGAGGCAGTAGAATTATTGATGAACGATCCAGAAACAGAATGTATCGTAATGATAGGTGAAATAGGCGGACAATTAGAGGCTGATGCTGCTCATTGGATCAAAGCAGATGGTAATCGTAAGCCAGTTGTAGGTTTCATTGCAGGAGTTACTGCTCCTCCAGGACGTACAATGGGACATGCAGGTGCAATTGTAGGTGGATCTGACGATACAGCTGAAGCTAAAAAACAAATCATGAGAGAATGTGGAATTCATGTTGTGGATTCACCAGCTGAAATTGGTAAAAAAGTAAAAGAAGTTTTAGGTTAATCCATCTAAAAAAATAAAATTAAATACCTCATGGCTTTGTGAGGTATTTTTTAGTTAAAAGTTAAGCCGTTTCTTTTTACTAATAAACGGAAATCAGTAATAAAATTCACTTTGTGCCTCTGTGCCTTTGTGGCAAAAATAATAAGTATGTACAAAGAGTTAAAAAAATTTAAAGTTACCAATCAGTTTTCGTTCACTACAGAAGATAGTCTTGCAGAAGTTTGCAATGCATCAGAAGGATCTGGTGTTTTTCTAGTTTATGCAGTCGCAGATGTAAAAGAACTCATCATGGTGGGTTCAACTGGTACAGTACAAAATGATGGTACTTTAAAAATTAAAAATGGTGGTCTTAGAGACAAGATCGTTGAAGGACATCAATTTGCAAAAACAGGAAGAAAATATACTTGGCCAGCTCAAATGAAAATTGAAGATATCACTGCACTTGAAGTGATTTGGTACGAGACTTTTAATTCGGATTCTAAAGGGATTCCAACAGCTGTAGAAGGACAAATTTTACAAAATTTCTTAGATGAAAACGGAAGATTACCTAAATGGAATGTAGCTTTTTAAGCTATTTATTACATATAAAATAAAAAGCTTTACTTCGGTAAGGCTTTTTTTGACTAAAATGAAAAAAGAAGTTATCCTATTGTGTTTTTCATAAAATATTAATTACTTTTGCACCCGTTATCACGAATCCTGTAATAGGATAGCAACCTGCAGCAACAAGCAAGGTGCTAAAACGATAAGCCAAATTCTTTGGAAAAAATGTTGTTTTACATTCCCATTATTAGCTTTGTTTTTCGTCATAACTTTTAATTCTAAATTAATTTTATGACTAATTTTTCAAAAGAAACCGGAAATCCATTTGCGTTAATTCCGTTGTTTGTTTTTATTTTTACTTTTTTAGGAGCCGGAATTGTACTCAATGATTTTTACGCTTTTCCATCTCCAGTAGCTGTTTTAATTGGTATCATTGCTGCTTTTTTATTGTACAAATCATCTACAGATGAAAAAGTGGAAACCTTAATAGCAGGTTGTGGTGAAAGCAAAATTATGACCATGTGCTTGATCTATTTATTAGCTGGAGCTTTTGCGGTCGTTAGTAAAGCTATGGGAGGCGTTGATGCAGTGGTAAACCTTGGAATCAATACAATTGATGTCGCTTATTTTCCATTGGGAATTTTCTTGATTGCCTCTTTTTTATCTACTGCTACGGGAACTTCGGTTGGCGCCATCGTGGCTATTGGACCTATTGCTGTTTCTCTTGCCGATAAAAGTGGTGCTTCATTACCATTAATTTCAGGTGCTTTATTGGGTGGATCCATGCTTGGCGATAATTTGTCTATGATTTCAGATACTACAATTGCAGCTACGCAATCATTAGGATGTGATTTGAAAGATAAATTCAAAATTAACTTGTTCATTGCATTTCCAGCGGCAGTACTAACAATTTTAGTTTTCTTTTATTTAGGACTCAATTCAGATATTATTGCTATCGCCATTGAAAAAAATGATTTTTCATGGATTGCTATTGTCCCTTATGTTCTTGTTATAATTTTAGCAGTTGCAGGTATCAATGTTTTTTCGACCCTTATTATAGGTACAATATTGGCGGGAATTATTGGGTATGTTGGTGGTTCGTTTACAATAATCGAATTTACACAAAAAATTTATGAAGGTTTTATTAGCATGACTGATATCTTTCTATTGTCCATGCTTACTGGCGGATTAGCAGCTATGGTTGATAAAGCTGGTGGAATAACATATTTATTAGTTCAAATAAAAAAATTGATAAAAAGTAAGAAATCTGCACAAGCTGGAATTGGTGCTTTGGTTGGTTTCACGAATTTGGCTATAGCCAATAACACCGTGTCGATAGTAATTACAGGACCTATTGCGAAAGAAATTAATGATGAGTATGATTTAAGTCCAAAAAAAACAGCTGCAATTCTTGATATTTTTTCGTGTATAATTCAAGGTGTTTTGCCTTATGGCGCTCAAGTTTTACTTATTTTAAGTTTTGCAAATGGAAAATTAGATTTTGTTGATTTGATTAGCAATGCTTGGTATCATTTATTCTTATTGGGGTTCACATTAGTTGCAATTTATAGTTCGTTTTGGGATAAATTAGTAAAAAGATTTTTTAGCATCTAAAAAGGAAGTTTTATGCTTTTTATTGAAAGTGAAATTTTTTTTAAGAAAGGAATTATTATATATTTGACAATTAGTTTTTAGCCCTGATAGCAATGGAAATCCTTTTCTATTTTTTCTTTAAAAATAGAAAAGATTGCAATGGATAGCAGGAATAGCTCCAAATAAAAAATAAATTAATTTTTGAATATGAAATTACTAGAAGGAAAAGTTGCCATTATAACAGGCGCTAGCCGAGGAATAGGGAAAGGAATTGCGCAAGTTTTTGCAAAACATGGAGCAAATGTTGCTTTTACATACAGCTCATCAGTAGAATCAGCCGTTGCATTAGAAAATGAATTAAACGCTCTTGGAATTAAGGCAAAAGGATATCAATCAAATGCTGCTGATTTTAATGAAGCTCAAACGTTTGTCGATGCCGTTATTGCTGAATTTGGAACCGTGGATATATTGATAAACAATGCTGGAATTACTAAGGACAACTTGCTCATGCGTATGTCTGAAGAAGATTTTGATAAAGTAATGGATGTAAACTTGAAATCAGTTTTTAACATGACTAAAGCGATTCAACGTACTTTTTTGAAGCAGCGTTCTGGATCTATTATCAATATGAGTTCAGTTGTGGGTGTAAAAGGAAACGCTGGACAAACTAATTATGCAGCATCAAAAGCTGGTGTTATTGGTTTTTCTAAATCAGTTGCTTTAGAACTCGGATCTCGTAACATTCGTTGCAATGTAATTGCGCCAGGCTTTATTGAAACTGAAATGACTGCAAAATTGAATGAAGATGTTGTTAAAGGATGGAGAGACGGAATCCCGTTGAAACGCGGTGGAACAACAGAAGATGTTGCTAATGCTTGTCTTTTCTTCGCTTCCGATATGAGTGCGTACATAACAGGACAAGTAATGAATGTGTGTGGTGGAATGCTTACTTAAAAAAGTGATTAGTATTTAGTTTACAGTAGCTATTGACAAACTAAATTGATTATCGAATACTACCATACTATGACCACAAACAACATACTATTATTACTTGTTTCTTTACTAATAGCTGGGAGTTTTTCATATTTTCAATATATTTATAAAGCCAAAAACAAATCGAAAGTCGGTTGGTTTTTGGCTTTTTTACGTTTTTTATCCATTTTTTGCATTTTATTGTTATTAATAAATCCAATAATAACCACGAAAACGCTGGAGATAGTAAAAACACCGTTGCCTCTTGTTGTAGATAATTCGACTTCGATTGCATTTTTAAAATCCGAAGAAAAAATAGTAGAAATATTTAAAAAATTACAATCCAATAAAGATCTACAACAGAAATTTAACGTGCAATCGTATCAGTTTTCATCAGATTTTGAACCTTCAGACACATTTAATTTTAACGGAATTCAGTCTAATATAGATGTAGTTGCTACAAGTTTAAAAAGTATTTATAAAAACCAAATCTATCCAACGATTTTGATTACTGATGGAAATCAAACCTCGGGAAATGATTATGTCTATAGTTTTGACGATGATAAAAAGGTGTATCCGGTAATAGTAGGTGATACAACTACTTTTTTAGATTTTAAAATCAATCAACTCAATGTAAACAAATATGCGTTTCACAAAAACAAATTCCCAGTTGAAGCCTTTTTAAATTACTCTGGCACTAAAAACATTACAGCTGATTTTATAATTTCGCAAGGTAATTCAGTTATCAGTAAACAATCAATCGCTTTTTCGCCTTCGAGAAAAACAGCAACTGTAAATGTACTCTTGCCCGCTGAAAAGATCGGTTTACAGGTATTTAAAGCTAGTATTTCATCTCGAGAAAAAGAAAAAAACATTTTCAATAATACCAAAAATTTTGCGGTAGAAGTAATAGACCAAAAGACCAATATTGCCATAATTTCCTCAATTAGTCATCCTGATCTGGGAGCTCTAAAAAGAGCGATTGAATCTAATGTACAGCGTAAAGTCACAATTGTTAAGCCAACTGAAATTAAATCGCTACAAGATTACAATGTTCTTATTTTATACCAACCCACAACTGATTTTAAAACTATTTTTGATACTAACAAAAAATTAAGAATCAATACTTTTGTAATAACGGGCAATAGCACTGATTTTAATTTTTTGAACCAACAACAAAATAATTTTATCTTTAAAATGAGCGGTGGAAAAGAAGATTATTTGTCCGTTTTTAATACGCAGTTTAATTTATTTAGTGCTGAAAATATTGGGTTTGAAAATTTTCCTCCTTTGCAAAATACTTTCGGAACTATAAATATAAAAGATGATGTATCGGTTTTACTTTCTTCTAAAATTAGAAACATAGAAACTAGAGCACCAATATTAGCATTCACAGAAAATCAAGGTAGTCGAGCTGCTTATCTTTTGGGTGAAAACAGTTGGAAGTGGCGACTACAAACGCACGTTAACAATCAATCATTTGAAAAATTTGATATTTTTATTGATAAAATAATTCAGTTTTTAGCTAGTAAAAATACTAAACAATCACTGGTAGTGGAACATGATCGCTTTTATAATTTTGGAGACGCGATTGAAATTACAGCTAAATATTTTAATAAAAACTATGAATTTGACGAAAAAGCTCGTTTGACTATTAGATTAACAAATAGTAAAACAAAGGAAATTAAGGATTACGATTTATTAAAAGGAAACAATATTTACAAAGTCAACCTTGATGGATTAATAGCAGGTTCTTATAAATTTTCAGTAAAAGAATTAAATTCAAATTCTACCTATTCCAGTAGTTTTGAAATTCTTGATTTTGATATCGAAAAACAATTTATTAATCCCGATGTAGAAAAATTGTCGCAATTAGCATCACACACAAAAGGCAAAGAGTTTTATCCTGATCAAATTGATGCTTTGGTAAAAGTACTTTTGGAAAATGATGATTATAAAGCAATTCAGAAAGATATTGTTTCTAAAACTCCTTTAATTGATTGGATCTACTTACTAATATTAATTTCGATAGCGTTAGTAACGGAGTGGTTTGTTCGAAAATACAACGGATTATTTTAATGTAATACAAGTGAAATATGGATTTTAGACTAAAGGTGTTTTATACAGTGGCAAATAGGTTGAGTTTTACCAAAGCTGCAACTGAACTATTTATAACACAACCTGCGATTTCAAAGCATATAAAAGAGTTAGAAGAGCAATATAAAATAAAACTTTTTGAAAGAAATGGTTCTAAAATTTTACTTACCTCTGCGGGAGAAGTATTATTAGAACACACAAAAAGCATTTTTGAATACTATCGTAAAATAGATTTTGATATGAGTGCGCTGATTGATGAGCGTGTTGGATTGTTGCGAGTGGGAGCGAGCACAACAATATCTCAATATATAATTCCGCCACTTCTTGCTCTTTTCCATAACAAATTAAAAGAGGTAAAGGTTAATTTATTGAACGGCAATACCGAGCAAATTGAAAGTGCATTAATCAAACAGGAAATTGAAATAGGCATTGTAGAAGGTCAGTCAAAAAATAAATCGATTAAATATACTGAGTTTATAAAGGATGAGTTAGTTTTAGTTTGCAATAGCGCTCACTTTTTAACAAAACTAGATTATGTTACTCACGAGGATCTAATAAAGATGAATTTTCTAATCCGAGAACAAGGATCTGGAACACTTGAAGTTATTGAACATGCATTGAAGCCTTTTGGAATAAAATTTTCAAATTTGAATATTGAAATGCAACTTGGCAGTACTGAGAGTATAAAATCGTATTTATTAAATTCTGATTGTGTAGCTTTTTTATCGATTCATTCGATTGAAAAAGAATTAAAAAATAAAGAGCTGACGATTTTAGATGTTCAAAATCTTAGCATTGAACGTTATTTTTATATTATAAGTCTGCAAGGAAAACAAGACGCGCTTTCCGATTTGTTTCTTAAAAACATTTTTAACTATTATAACTTAAAGTTATAACAGATTATTTTTTATGATTTTTAAAAGTTGTATATACGCAAGATCTTTGTAGAGTAATGCACAATCAGCTATTTTGAAAAATCGTCATTTAACACATAAAAAATACAATCCCAGTTTTTCTAATCGACCAACGATTAAAAAAATAATTTTTTTATTACTAATTCTATTTTGTCTTTCGGGATATGTTTCTCCACCGATAGCTTTGCTGCTTGGTTTACTGGTAGCAAATATTTCTGGACATCCGTTCTTACAATACAATTATAAAATTACAAATGTTTTACTGCAATTTTCGGTTGTGGGACTAGGTTTTGGAATGAATATTAATGCCGCCATGTCGGCAGGGAAGCAGGGATTTTTATTTACAATTTTATCTATATTTTGTACATTGATTTTAGGTTTTTTTCTTGGAAAGTGGTTGGATATTGAAAAGAAAACCTCCCATTTAATTTCTTGTGGAACTGCCATTTGCGGCGGGAGTGCTATTGCGGCAATCGCTCCGGTTATTGAATCAAATGAAAAGCAAACTTCTGTTGCGCTTGGAGTAATATTTATTCTGAATTCGATTGCTTTATTTTTATTTCCAGCAATAGGTCATTGGTTAGAGATGTCACAACAACAATTTGGTTTGTGGTGCGCCATTGCTATTCACGACACAAGTTCAGTAGTAGGTGCAGCCAATAAATATGGTGCTGAAGCACTTCAAATTGCGACAACTGTAAAGCTAGCTCGAGCTTTATGGATTGTTCCCGTTGCTTTATTAACATCGTTTATTTTTAAGAATAGATCTACAAGAATAAAAATTCCCTATTTTATTGGATTATTTATTTTGGCAATGCTTATGAATACTTACGTTTTGCAAGTCGCTCTTATTTCGCCTTTTTTAGTTACAATTGCTAAAATAGGATTGACGCTCACTTTGTTTTTAATAGGAGCTGGGTTGAATTTCACAGCGCTAAAATCAGTTGGTTTTAAACCACTTTTTCAAGGTTTTTTACTGTGGCTTTTTATATCTACTGCCGCATTATATTCGATACTGTACTTTACTTAGTATTGTAGCGCAGTGTTTTACGTTTGATAATATAAAATTTTAATCGGATATAGTCATATAAAAGTGCTATCAAAAGAAATGCAACTGCAACAAAAAGTGTTTTCATTTCTAATACATGATACACAAAACCACCTAAAAAACACCCAAGAAAAAAGAAAATTATGATTGATAATCGAAGGTAAATACTTGATTTTAATTTTTTCTTTTCTTCAATTTTTTTATAAAAAAATAATTGCGATAATTCAATTCCTAGATCGGTAAAGAGACCCGTTAAATGTGTCGTTCTTACGATTGATTGAGAGATTTTTGTAACCATAGCATTTTGCATCCCCATTGCAAAAAGCATTGAAAAAGCGATCCATTTTCCCTCGAGACTTGACAATTGAGTTTGAGAACCAAAATAACCAACGCTAAATAAAATTATCATTTCAAGCGAAATGGGAATTACATGAGATAAATTAGTCCGTTTTTTATAAATTAATTCGGCTAGAAAATTTGAAATAAATGCTCCAAAAAGAAAGAAAAGAATCAATAGTAAAAAAGTGATCGCTGCGGTATAATCTCGTTTCATAACTTCCTCGGCAAAAAAGGCAAAATGACCTGTTACATTTGTAGTTAATGTTTGTATCGACAAAACACCAGTGATATTAACAATTCCGGCTACTAATGACAATATAGCTGCTAGCTGTAGGTTGTGGATAAAAGTTCTGTTTTTTCCTTGATGTCGAAACATAGTGCTTATTTTCTTAGTTAATTAACAGAATCTTAAACGGTTTTTTTTCTGAAAACGAAATAAAGAAATACATTTGTGTCTCAAAAAAATAAATTTAATGAAAAATTTTAAAATTAGACCTACGTTTATTGCTTTAACCATAATTTCTGCTGCTTTTTTACTTTTGTCATGGGGCGTAATTGGACATGAACGGATTAACAGGGCAGCGGTATTAGCTTTGCCAAAACCGTTACAAACTTTTTTTTACAATCATATCGATTATATCACACAAGAATCGACCGTACCAGATTTAAGAAGAAACGTATTAAATGATAAATCAGAGCCACCACGTCATTATTTTGACATGGAAAATTTTGGCGACGTGACTACTTTTCCAAAAACAATGGATGAAGCTCAAAAAAAATATGATGAAAAGTTTTTAACAAAAAACGGAATTTTGCCTTGGCATATTCAAGATTTGATGACAAAGCTTACTAAAGCTTTTAAAGACAAAAGAAAGAACGAAATCTTGTTTATCGCAGGTGATTTGGGTCATTATATTGCTGATGCTCACATGCCTTTGCATACATCTGATAATCACGATGGACAAAATACAAATCAAAAAGGAATTCATTCCTTATGGGAAAGCCGCTTACCTGAATTGTTTGTTAACGATTATAAACTAAATGTACCAGAAGGAATTTATTTAGAAGATGTTGATAAAGCAATTTGGGAATTGATGTTTGATACACACAGTTTAGTTGAACCTCTTTTAGCAGCTGATAAAAAGTTAAGAACTTCAACTCCTGAAAATAAAATCTTTGTAACAGATGCTTCTGGAGTAATTGTAAAAAACAAATACGGTGGAACACTATATTCTGATGAATATGCCAGAAGATTTCACACAGAGCTAAACGGAATGGTAGAAAAGCAGATGAAAAAAGCAATTACCGTGACGGCTAGTTTTTGGTACACTGCGTGGGTCAATGCAGGTAAACCTGATTTGAGTAAATTAGATCCTAGCGAACTTACACAACGCAATACTAAATATTTGAAAAAAGATTTAAAAACTTTTAACCAAGGTACCCTTTTTGGTTTGATCAATGAGAAAGAATAATAATAATAATAATAGTTGCCCAATAAAAAACGGGATAGACTTTGATCGTACCCGTTTTTTTATGCTAATTAACTTTCTGATATTTATGCTTTTTTAAAATATCCGATGCCGTTTGATAATAGGCGATTGTTTCTTGTACTAAATCGGTTCTTTCTTTTTTTAGTACTATTTGGTCGTAATAAATTTGAAATTCAGGAGCCACTTTTTGGCCTTTTCTCAATGTTAACTGAAATTGTTTGACTTTTTGCTTAGGAGAAATGATGGTAAGAATATTGTTTTTTATCAAACCTAAATCCTGATATGTTGCAATGAAAGCTCGTGGTTTATAATCTAATTTTAGAACATCTTGACCATAAAATTTACTTTGATAATCAAAATTCAATAATCCTAAAACCGTTGGCATCACGTCAATTTGCGACATCAAATTAGTGTAATATTGAGGTTTTACAAAACCGGGACAATAAATCATTGCTGGAATGCGGTATTTATCAGCTGGAAGTTCTGTTTTTCCTGCACTTGATGCGCAATGATCTGCTAGAATGACAAATACTGTGTTATTAAACCAAGATTGTTTCTTGGCATTTTCAAAGAATTTTTTCATTGCAAAATCGGTATACTTTACACCGCCATCTCGAGATTTAGCATCGCCGGGAATATCAATTTTACCATTTGGGTACGTAAAAGGTCTATGATTACTAACGGTCATGATATGATTGAAAAAAGGCTTACCTGATTGTCCTTCTTTGTTCATAATAGTAATCGCTTTGTTGTACATGTCTTCATCACAAACTCCCCAAATATTATCAAAAGTAATTTCGTGCGGTGCAAAAGTTTTTTTATCTACAATATCATAATTATTGCCTGCGAAAAAATCTTCCATATTATCAAAAAAAGCATCGCCGCCATACATAAATTTTACATCATAGCCTTTATTTCTAAAAATGGATCCCGTTGAAAACTTATTTTTGTCATCTTTACGTTTAATAACACTTTCACCTGCAGTAGGAGGTAAACATAAAGTAACCGCTTCAAGACCGCGAACGGTTCTATTTCCCACAGCATATAAATTAGTAAAAACTAAACTTTTTGTTGCCAAACTGTCTAAAAAAGGCGTGATATTTTGTTCATTGCCGTACATTTTCATAAATTCAGCGCTATAACTTTCAATAGTAATGAGAACTACATTTTTATGGTTTTCGGCCGCTTCACTTTTAATCTGTCTCAGTGTTGTTTCTCCAGATAATAATGAAATTTGCTGCTTTAGTTGCACATAAGCATCAGCTTTAGGAACGGTCTTATAAAATTTAAAATAGTCTAGTTCGCTATTCATAAAGGCCAAATAAAACTTAAAAATTCCGTTTGCTTGCAATTCATTTGCGAAAATATTTGTTGAATTTTCTTTAATTGATAGTGATGGAATTGCAAGTAATGATAGTCCAAAAAGTAAAAGGTAAATTCCAGAAATTTTTATTTTCTCTACAAAAGTTGGAATGTTTTCAATATAATTCCTTGATTTTTTTACAATAAAATATGTAACTAAACCTGCAATAATAAATAAGGCTGAAAATATAGGAATTACAGGGTATGATTCCATTATATTTCCAATTACTTCATTCGTATAAATAAGATAATTTACCGCGATAAAATTGTATCGTACTCCAAATTCATTCCAAAAAAAGTATTCACTAATTCCGTTTTGCAAAATCAAAACTACATAGAGAAAAATTACGAAGGAAAATAACCAAAAACGAATTTGACTTCTATATTTTGGTAAAAAAAGTAGCAATCCAAATAAAATAGTTTTCAAACTGACAAATACCAAACCAATTTTAGGTAACGCACCACCATATTCATTAAGCACTGATTTTCCTGATAAAATGTAAAGAAACAGTGCTATAAAAACACCAAAAATAATATAGCCATAAGGTTTATGGTATTTCGAGTTAGAGATTAAAATAAGATAGAGCCACAAAAAACCACTCATTAAAACAAAAACAAAAAAGTCTGATAAAAACCCAAAAACAAATACTGATAAAGTATCAATCACTGCAAATGTAGTTTGAGTTATTGGATGGAAAAAAAGAATTATTCTGACTGACAAACTAACAATAATGTAAAAAAGAAGTAAGTAATAAAATGGTGATGCTTTCTTTGTGATATTCATTTAGATTGTGTTATTTTTTTAATGAAAAACTATAATTAATATACAAATTTACTTATTTAGAAGTTTTAAAGATTTGAATAATAATTAATATTGACTTAAGATCAAATTTCTGTTTTTCGAATAAAGATTAAAAAGAATAATTTTACATTGAATTTAATTGTGAAGTCTAGATGAAAAATAATATAACTTACATAATGCTTTTATTAGGAACAATAGGATTTTCTCAAAATTGGAAAACTAATTTTGAAGATGCAAAAAACCAAGCTATCATTGAAAATAAAAATATAGTTCTTGTGTTTTCAGGATCTGACTGGTGTGCACCGTGTATAAAGTTAGATAATAACATTTGGCAATCTGAAGAGTTCAAAAAAGAAGCAGAGCAAAAATGGATCGTTTATAAAGCTGATTTCCCTAAGAAAAAAGCTAATTTATTGCCAGCAGCTGTGACTGCCAATAATAAAAAATTAGCAGATCGCTATAATAAATCAGGCAATTTTCCTCTGGTCTTGCTGTTAGACAAATCAGGAACTATATTGGGAATTACTGGTTATAAAAACGTTTCACCTCAAGAATACATTCAACTCATTCATTCTTTCGAAAAATAATGACAAATTTATTGATTACTGTATCGCTCTTACTTAGTTTGTCAGCAGTTTCACAAATTGCACTCAAGCGCAAGATGTATATGTTGGGAAGTCCTTTTGAAGTTACTGCTGTCGCAAAAGATACTGTGAAAGCTAATGAGTATATTGATTTGGCTATAGCCGAAACAAAACGAATCGAGAATTTAATTTCTGATTGGATTCCCACTACACAAATTTCTGACGTAAATAGAAATGCAGGAATAAAACCTGTAAAAGTAGATGCAGAAGTTTTTGATTTAGTAGAACGTTCCATCAAAATTTCCCAAATTACAAAGGGTGCATTTGATATTTCGTACGCTTCCATGGATAAAATATGGAAATTTGATGGCAGTATGAAAACAATGCCTACAGCAGAAGCGATAAAAAAATCAGTGGCGAAAATAGACTATAAAAATATTATTTTAAACAAAAGTGAGCACACCATTTTCCTGAAACTAGCCGGAATGAAACTAGGTTTAGGCGGAATAGGTCAAGGGTATATTGCTGATAAAGTGAAAGATTTACTTTTTTCAAAAGGCTGTTTGTCAGGAGTTATCAATGTTTCAGGAGATATTAATGCTTGGGGAAAACAACCAGATAGAAAACTGTGGTCAATAGGCATTGTGAATCCTTTGAATAAAAATAAAGTTTTTGCCACATTCCCATTAGAAGATAGTGCTGTCGAAACTTCTGGCAGTTATGAAAAATACGTTATTTTTAATGGAATTCGTTATTCTCATATTATAGATCCTCGAACTGGTTATCCGGCCACAGGAATAGTAAGTATATCTGTTTTTGCAAAACAAACCGAAATAGCCGATGCGATGGCAACAGGAATTTTTGTGATGGGTGTAGAAGTAGGTTTAGACCTTGTAAACCAAATTAAAGGTGTTGAATGCATTATTGTTGATGATCAAGGTAAAATTCACTCCTCAAAAGGAATAGACATTCAAAAATATAAATAAATAAAATTATTTAAAATGACAAAGAAAATGGTATTTCTATTTTTTTCAATATTAATGTTGCAGTCTTGCAGCCCTGTAAAAGAATATGAAAAAGAAAAAATTAACGATCCTGATATGAAACTGACGGCACGAACTGTAGAACGATACGAGACTTCATTCCAAGTGTATCGCGAAGCTGCGGCTGGAGCTAATGGAGGGAAATCTGGTGGTGGCTGCGGTTGTAATTAAAGAATAATAGCAGTTTAGTTAATAAAATTCAATTTGTTAAAAAATGAAAATAAAAATTATAGCTCTTTTTATCTTAATGTCTGTTTCGGCATTTGCACAAGATAAAGAACCGGAATTTAAAAAAAGAGTACTAGAAAATATAGAAGTTGACTTTTTGACCAGTTATTACGATCAAGATGGAGCGAGATCAGCCGTATCGGGTGGACTTGGATCAGAAAAACTTGCTGATGTTGCTTTAAATATTATTGTAGCGATGCCTTTGAACGATGATGATGTTTTAACTGTTGATTTAGGAATTTCAGCTTATACTTCTGCTTCTTCCAGCAATATAAATCCTTATGATTCTGGTGCAAATCCCACACCTTGGCAAGCTTCATCTGGTGCTTCTCAAAGTGATCAGTTAGTTTCTGCAGTTGTAAATTACAGTCATAACAGCGATTCCAGAAATTTTATTTGGAATACTGATGTTTCATTTTCAAATGAATATGATTATACTTCAATAGGTTTTGGTGGTGGAATTGCGAGTCTTTTTAATGAGAAAAACACAGAATTGAGTTTAAAAGTAAATGCCTATTTAGATCAATGGCGACCAATATATCCAAAAGAATTAGATGAATATGCAATTTATGGTTCAAACTTTGTAAATCAAGGCTATTTGGCTGGGCGATCTATTTTTAATCAAAACGGTTTGTCAACATCTGCTTACGCTCCGTCAGCTTTTGAATCAATAAGTGGCGTGAAGAGAAATTCATTTTCAGCCGCCCTAGGTTTTTCTCAGGTTCTAACTAAGAAGTTACAAGTTTCATTTTTTACAGATATTGTGCAACAACAAGGATTATTGTCATCTCCATATCATCGAATATATTTTGCTGATAAAGCTAATTTCTATATTGGACAGCCACAATACATAAGTAATTATGAAAATGCAAGTAATGTGGGTGTGTATAAACTAGCTGATGATATAGAAAGATTGCCAGATTCTCGATTTAAAATACCAGTTGGAGCCCGGTTAAATTATTATTTGAGTGAGAAGTTTATAATTAGAACTTATTATCGCTATTATTCTGATAATTGGAACATTCAAGCTCATACAGCCAATATTGAACTTCCGATAAAATTATCTGATAGATTCACTGTTTCTCCAATGTATCGTTATTATGCACAAACTGCTTCTAAATATTATGCACCGAATGAAACTCATTTATCAACCGAAAAATATTATACTTCAGATGCTGATTTAGCGGCCTTTGATGCTAATCAATATGGTTTTGGAATTAATTATACTGATATTTTTACAGCCGCAAAAATTTGGGAATTTGGAATCAAGAATATTGATTTTAGATTTAATCATTACGAACGTAGTGACCATTTACAAGCTAATATAGCATCAATTGCTTTTAAATTTATTATGCAATAATCCATATTTTAAAAAAACAGAAATTATGCATATACTAATTGTAGAAGACGAAGCGGGGATTGTACAGTTTCTGCAACAAGGTTTAGAAGAGGAAGGCTATCAAATAAGCAGTGCCTTTGACGGACTTCAAGGTTTTGAATTAATTCAAAAACAAAATTTTGATTTAATTTTACTCGATTGGATGCTTCCCAAAATGAACGGATTAGAACTTTGTAAAGCCATACGGTTGAAAAATAATACGACACCAATTATTTTTTTAACTGCTAAAGATACCGTTCAAGAAACAATTGAAGGACTCAAAGCCGGCGCGAATGATTATATTAAAAAACCATTTAGCTTTGACGAATTATTGGAGCGTATTAAAATTCATTTTAGAAAGCAAAAAGAAAGTGAAATTCTTACTCTTGGAACAATAGAAATTTTTATAGCCAAACATCTTGTTTTAGTCAATAAAAATGAAGTAGCTTTGACGCAACGCGAATTTGAATTACTTACTTATTTAGTCAAAAACAAAGGAAATGTATGCACTAGAAATCAGATAATTGAAGATGTTTGGGACATTCATTTTGAATATGATACCGGTGTTATTGATGTATTTATTAATGCGATACGTAAAAAATTGAATTTAAAAATCGAACAAGACTATATAAAAACAGTTCGAGGCGTTGGATATATTGCTAATGATTAATTAAAAATGGAGCAACTTTCTTTTAAAAATAGAATCGCTTTCAATTATATTGTAACTACTGCTTTATTAATTTTTGTAGTTTTCTTTATCATTTATTCTATAGTAAAATTTAGTGTTTACAGTCACGTAAATACTGATATTACTAGCGAAGTGAAGAAACATATTGATGAAATTAAAATTGAAGGCAATACTTTTTATTTGATTCATCGCGAGGAATGGAAAGAACGAGAACACAACACGCTTGACGTAAATCCGGTGTTTATTCAGTTTACAGATAGCAACGGAAAAGTTATTGAAAAATCGCCTAACCTTAAGCGATCTAGTTTAGCTTTTAAACCTGACCAGGCCGAAAATAACCTTTTCGACACTAAGTTAGCCAATAGCGCAATCCGGCAAATACAAGTTCCCATTTACGAAAAAACAAAAATAATTGGGTACATAATAATCGCTATGTCGCTTGAAGACGCGACAATGGTGCTCAACAATTTAGCAGAAGTGCTCATAATAGCATTTCCTATTATTTTAATTTTACTTTTCATTATCGCACGATTTATTGCCGGTCGATTTATAAAACCTATAAGTTCAATTATTACGACCTCTAATATTATTACCACAGATAATTTGACTTCTCGAATCCTTTTGCCTCCAAACAAAGATGAATTGTATGTGTTATCACAAACGATAAATAATTTATTAGATAGAATTGAAACTGCTATTAAAAGAGAAAAACAATTTACTTCGGACGCGTCACATGAATTGCGAACTCCACTTACAGTTATTAAAGGAACGCTCGAAGTGCTAATTCGAAAACCTAGAGATCACGCACAGTATGAGGAAAAGATCAATTTTTGTGTAAAAGAAGTCAATCGTTTAAATCACTTAGTCGATCAGCTGCTTTTACTCGCTCGTTTTGAAAACCAAAAGCAAACGATCAAAACTGAGAAAGTATATTTGAATGCGTTATTTTTAGATACAATTGCACGCCATTCCTCAGCCATCAAAGTAAAAAAAATAGGAGTTTCAAATGATTTTTCAAAAGATTTTTATTTCGAAACGGATCTATATTTATTTTCAATTGTAATTAATAATTTGATTTCAAATGCGGTAAAATATTCGAATGAAAATGGAAGTTTAACAATTGAAATAAAAGAAAGCAATTCTAAAATTGAATGTCATATCATCGATTCAGGTATTGGAATACCGCAAGAAGATTTAGAAAGGATTTATAATCCGTTTTACAGATCAAAATCCAGTGATCACCCAGAAATAAAAGGAACGGGTTTAGGTCTTTCTATTGTAAACAGATTGTGCTCGTTGCTGGCAATTGAAATTGTAATTAACAGTCAAGAAAGTAAAGGTACAAGTGTAATTTTAAGCTTATGTGAATCACAAATTAAGTAATTCTTAAGGAAATTCATATCTTTGAGCCTTACTTTTGAAGTATAAATAAGATAAAAAATGCTTGATAAAATTATAGCTTTCAGTTTAAAAAACAAACTAATTATTTTACTTTTCACGCTGGGAGTTTTTGGATTTGGAATATTTTCTGTTTTCCAAATTTCAATAGGTGCCGTTCCTGATGTAACTAACAATCAGGTGCAAGTAATTACAACTTCTAGAAATCTTTCTACTCAGGATATTGAACAGTATATTACCTATCCAGTAGAAATTGAAATGGCAAATTTGCCTGGAGTAACTGAAATTCGATCTATTTCTAAGTTTGGTTTATCGGTTGTTACTATTGTCTTTGAAGATGATTTGGGAACCTATTTACCAAGACAGCTCATTGCTGAAAAAATTAAAGCAGCGACAGAGAAAATTCCGCAAGGTTTTGGTACACCAGAAATGGGACCAATAACTACAGGACTTGGCGAAATTTACCAATATACATTAGAAGTAAAGCCGGAATTCAAAGATAATTATTCGGTTACTGATTTGCGAACTATTCAAGACTGGGTTGTAAAACGGCAATTATCAGGTATAAAAGGAGTTGTAGAAATCAACACTTGGGGTGGCTATTTAAAACAATATGAGGTTGCCATTGACCCAGCGCGATTAAAAGCAATGAATATTACGACAAACGAAATTTTTACTGCACTTGAAAAAAACAACAGTATCGCTGGCGGAGGATACATTGAAAAGGTAAATCAAAGTTATTTTATACGAGGGGAAGGAAAAGTAAAATCTCTAGACGACATAGGAAATATAGTTGTAGCTAATAACAACGGCGTTCCTATTTTTATCAAAAACGTTGCTGAAATACGTTTCGGTCATGCCAACCGTTTTGGAGCAATTACTGGCAATGGAGAAGGCGAAAAGGTTTTAGGACAAGTTATGATGCTGAAAGGCGGAAATTCAAAACAAGTAATCGATGATGTTAAAAATAGAGTTACCGAAATCCAAAAATCATTACCAGAAGGTGTTTACATTAATGGTTTCTTAGAGCGTAGCGAATTAGTTGGAAAAACGACTTTCACTGTTGCCGAAAACTTAATTTTAGGTTGTTTAATTGTAATTTTTGTAGTCGTTTTGTTACTGGGAAATTGGCGTTCTGGTTTAGTCGTTGCTTCGGTAATTCCATTGTGCTTACTATTTGCGATTTCGTTTATGAATATTTTTGGAATTGATGCTAATTTAATGAGTCTTGGCGCTATTGATTTTGGAATCATAATTGACGGCGCAGTAATTATTGTTGAATTTATTGCGTTCCAAATAGCAAGTAAATCAGCTCATTTAATAAATCTTGATAAAAAAGAACGGCAGTTAGCAATAGATGACATTACTCGTCAAAGTGCATCTAAAATGATGAATTCGGCTATTTTTGGTCAATTGATTATTTTAATTGTTTTTATTCCCATTCTTTCACTGTCAGGAATTGAAGGTAAAATGTTCAAACCTATGGCAATGACTTTTAGTTTTGCTTTATTAGGTGCAATGATTTTCTGTTTTACTTATGTTCCGGTAGTTTCGTCTTTATTTTTAAAACCTGTAGCCGAAAATCCAAATTCAATCTCAGCAAAATTAATTCGCAGACTAAACTCTTGGTATTTACCTATAATTACTTGGGCAATAAATAACACCAAAAAAATCCTTTACAGCGCAGCAGGATTGCTATTATTGGCTGGAGGATTATTTGCAACAATGGGAGGCGAATTTATTCCAACTTTAGATGAAGGTGATTTTGTCATTCAGCCAGTTTTAAAAACGGGAACCTCGCTGACGAAAACAATTGCTACAACGACAAAAATAGAAAAAATCATTCTCAAAAATTTTCCTGAAGTAACTCAAGTTATTAGTAGAATTGGCGCTGCTGAAGTTCCAACAGATCCAATGTCAATGGAAGAAAGTGACGTCATTGTCAAATTAAAACCAAAATCAGAATGGACTTCGGCATCAAGCAAAGATGAATTAGCAGACAAAATTAAAGCAGCTCTCGAGAAAGAAATTCCTAACATGGAAATTGAATTTACGCAACCCATAGAAATGCGTTTCAACGAATTAATATCGGGAACTCGCTCTGACATTGCAGTGAAAGTTTTTGGCGAAGACTTAAATATTTTGGCACAAAAAGCACATGAAATAAAAAATGCGATCGCAAAAGTCGAAGGCGCATCAGATATAATAATAGAAAAAACAGAGGGTTTACCACAAATGTCGGTGATTTACGATCGGTCTAAAATTGCTCGTTACGGACTAAACATTTCTGATTTAAACGACATGATTTCTCTTGGCTTTGCCGGAAAAACAGTTGGAAATGTGTTTGAAGGGGAAAAACGTTTTGACATGGTTGTTCGTTTGGCGCAAACCAATCGACGCGATATTGAGGATTTACGCAGTTTATATGTTTCAATTCCAAATGGAGAACAAATTCCGCTTAGTGAATTAGCTTCAATCGAATACACCGAAGGTCCTGCAAAAATTTCACGTGACGATACCAATAGGAGAATTGTTGTGGGAATCAATGTAAGAAACCGAGATTTGCAAAGTGTGGTTACTGATATTCAAAAAATTGTGGATAATAATATTAAGCTTCCCGTTGGATATTATGTTAAATATGGAGGACAATTTGAAAATTTACAAAGCGCTAAAGCACGTTTATTGATTGCAGTTCCTATAGCATTATTCCTGATTTTTGTTCTTTTATATTTTGCTTTTGGATCAGTAAAAGAAGCGTTAATGGTTTATTCTGCGATTCCACTTTCAGCCGTTGGTGGCGTTTTATTTCTTTGGATACGAGATCTACCATTCAGTATTTCGGCTGGGGTTGGATTCATTGCATTATTTGGTATCGCAGTCTTGAACGGGATTGTACTTATTGAACATTTTAAAGAACTCAAACATCAAGGCATGAAAGATATCGATGAATTAATTATAAAAGGTACTACTGATAGATTGCGTGCTGTTTTACTAACCGCATCAGCCGCCGCTTTAGGTTTTTTACCAATGGCAATTTCATCATCAGCAGGAGCAGAAGTGCAAAGACCATTAGCGACTGTAGTAATTGGCGGATTATTCACAGCAACAATTTTGACTATGATTGTACTGCCCATTTTGTATAAAATATTTGAACAAAAAAACTTCAAAAAATTAAATGTGAAATCGAATCAAAAGTTTACCATTTTAATTTTATTATTAGTAAGTTCATCATTTACTTTTGCACAAAATTCTAATTCTGAATTAGAAGGTTTATTGTCTACAGCAATTCAAAATAACAAAGGTATAAGAGCAGCACAACTGCAAGTTGACAAAACAGAAGCGAATATAAAAACAGCTTACACTTTTGATAAAACTAATATTTATTACAGCTTTGATCAGAATAATTTAGCATTAAACGATCTGCCTATTAGAGTTTTTGGTGCGCAGCAACGCTTTGCTTTTCCTACGGTTTACGCTGCACAAGAAAAGGTCTTTAAATCTGAATTTGAAAGAGAAAAAGCCACCTTCAGCATTCAAAAAAACAAGCTCAGCTTAGCCGTTTCTAAATCTTATCAGCAGATAGTTTATTTACAAAATCAAGAAAAATTGTATTCTTATTTGGATAGCTTATATCAAAATTTCTCTAAAGCTAGCGACAGACGCTTTGAATTAGGTGAAACTAATTATCTGGAGAAAATTACGGCGCAAGCTAAATTTAGACAAATAAGAACTAAACTTTCTCAAATAGACAAAGACAAAAAAGCGCAATATGAATTACTACAATCATTACTTCAAACTGATGAAGAAATAATTATAAAAACTAATTCAATTACTCCAGTAGAAATTGTAAATGAGACTTCAAGTAAGGTGTTTTACAGTTCTTATTTAGAAAGTGTTACTTCTAATTTTAAAAACCAAATTACTTTACAAAAACAGCATTGGTTGCCTGATATTAATTTAGAATATTTTCAGGGCAAAAATAACGGCTTATCACAATCTTTACATGGTTTTCAAGTTGGTGTGGCATTGCCAATATTATTCTCTGGGAATATTTCTAAAACCAAAGTTGCAAAGTTAGAATTACAAAGTTGGGAACAGCAAAAGCAAAATGAAGAAGTAAAAATAGAGCAATACATCAAACAAAAAACCAATGAATTAGCTAAATATCAGGAAGCGATAAATTACTATAATGCATTTGGAAAAAAATTATCAGATGAAATTATAAAAGTTGCCAACAGTAGTTATAAAAATGGAGAAATTGACTTTTTTCAATACATTCAAAGTCTTGAAAATTCGACAATCATTCAAGTTGAATATTTAGACACAATATTACATTTCAACCAAACCCAATTAGATTTACAGTACTTAAATATATAAATTCACGATAATGAAAAAATTACTATATATAATTTCACTTTCACTTTTACTAATTTCGTGTAAAGAATCAAAAGCAGAAGAAGAAACTCCAAAAAACAATGGTTTTACAATAGTAACTGCAGCACAATTTAAGTCCTTATCAATGGAAATTGCAACTCCAGTCGAACAAGATTTTAATGTGACAATAAAAACATCTGGGAAAATTGATGTTCCACCTCAAAACCGGGCTAAGGTTACAACATTTGTGGGCGGTTATGTAAAAGCTACCACACTTCTTGTAGGTGATAAAGTCAAGAAAGGTCAAGCATTATTGACATTGCAAAGCACTGAATTTCTAGATATCCAAAAAGATTATATGGAAGTTATAGAGCAACTTACATTCCTAAAATCAGAATACATGCGTCAAAAAACCTTATTTGATGAAAATATAACGTCACAAAAAAACTATTTAAAAGCAGAAAGTGATTTTCGAAGAGCAAAAGCAATGTCACAAAGTTTACGCGCTAAATTAGTGTTACTAAATATTAATCCTAAAAATGTAGAAAACGGAAAGCTAACTTCAATAATCACTATTTTTTCTCCAATTTCAGGTGACATAGTTATTATGAATGCTAACGTGGGAATGTACGCCGCACCGTCAGATGTAATTTTAGAAATAGTTGATACTGACCATTTACATCTCGAATTAGCTATTTTTGAAAAAGATATTTTACAGATCAAAATAGGACAAAAAATCTTATTTACAGTTCCAGAAGCTTCCAAAGAAACATTTAATGCCGAAGTACATTTAGTTGGAAAATCAATAGAAGGAAATGACAGAACTATAAATGTGCATGCGCATTTAGACGAATCAATAAAACAAAAATTACTAACTGGAATGTTTGTCGAAGCAAATGTGATTGTGGATTCTAAGAAAGGATTAGCAATTCCATCGGAAGCAATTATAAAAGAGGATAATAAAAGTTTTGTACTTTTGCTGGAAAATGAAAAAAACGGTTATTCATTTAAAAAAGTTTCTGTGACGGTGGGCGAAAAATCAGAGAAGTTTGTAGAAATACTACCAAATTCAATTATTAATGCGTCTTCAAGAATTTTGACAAAAGGTGTTTTTGAATTGACTAACTAACAAAGATTTTATACTTTTTTGACAATAAAACACATAATAGCTAAAAGTAAATTGATTGTGATTTTTAAAATTGAAGATTTCAAAAAATAGCATCGCGAGACACCGATAAGGTTTTGAAATCTTTTAGCAAAAAAAAATAAAAAAATAAACAAAGTTTCGACTACTTTGCAGCAGTAAAAAATTACAGTAAGACACCTCACAAGGTTTATAAACCTTGAAGGATGTAAAATATCTAAACCTTAAATTAATTATATTATGAATGACGCTCATTTACATTTAGTAGTAAATCATTTCCCAATAATTGGAACTATTTTTGCCCTAGGGATTTTGGTAGTAGGACTATTTTTAAAAAATAATTCAGTCAAAAATACGGCTTATGTATTATTTATCTTCTCTGCAATTTTTGCCTTAATTAGTATGCAAACAGGCGAAGGCGCCGAGGAAATGGTAGAGGACTTCCCCGGCATTGGGAAAGCTATAATTCATGAACACGAGGAATTAGCAGAAAAGTTAGCAATCGTAATATATTTGCTGGGCGGAATTTCTGCATTGGGAATAATTCTCAATGTAAAAAATCATGCTAAGGCAAAGTTCATTTCTGTAGTAGTAGTGCTCATTGCAGTTCCAGCTATTTATTTAGCTACATTGGTAGGAACATCAGGTGGTGAAATTCGTCATACTGAAATTAGAGACAATTACCTAAATACTAATGTTAATGCGCAGGAATCAACGCCAAGAAATTCTGAAAGTGAAAGTAAAAATCATTAATATTCACAATTTTTGAGAAATAAGTTATATTTAGAATTGGATTTTAAATAATTAATCTCTTATATTTGCATCAGATTAAAAAAAGTCAAAATGTTTACAAATCAATTGCATCATCATCATTTTCATTATTGCTCTCAAGCGATGTGTTAATGATATGTGTGTAAATCATTATATTCTAAAACCCGTTTGAGTACATCAAGCGGGTTTTTTTATTACCTAATTTTTGTACTCAGCTATTTATAAAAACAAAAAACAAAACAAAATGAGTACATTAAAAATTGCAATTCAAAAATCAGGTCGTTTAAATGAAGAAAGTATTCAAATTCTAAAAGATGCTGGAATTTCAATAGACAACGGAATTGATCAATTAAAAGCCGAAGCTTCAAATTTTCCTTTGGAAGTTCTATATCTAAGAAATTCAGATATTCCGCAATATTTGATGGATGGAGTTGTCGATATTGCTATTGTAGGCGACAATTTATTAGTTGAAAAAGGAGGCGATATTGAAGTGATTCAGAAACTTGGTTTTTCAAAATGCAAAGTCTCGGTTGCAGTTCCCAAAACATTTGAATATAACTCGGTTCAAGATCTAGACGGCATGCGTATTGCGACGTCCTATCCTAAAACAGTGCTTGATTTTTTCAATTCGAAAGGAGTTTCAGTTGATATTCACCAAATTTCAGGTTCAGTAGAAATTGCACCTAATATTGGTCTTGCAGATGCAATTGTTGATATCGTTTCGAGCGGAAGCACCCTTTTCAAGAACAATTTAAAGGAAGTGGAAGTTATTTTTAAAAGCGAAGCAGTTTTAGCGGTTTCTCCAAAAGTAAGTCCAGAATCTCAAAAAATAATAGACACTTTAAAATTCAGAATTGAATCTGTATTGAGAGCTCGAAAATCAAAATATATCTTGATGAATGTTCCCAATGACAAAATTGATGCAGTGGGAAAAATTCTTTCGGTATTGCGAAGTCTAACCGTAATTCCATTGGCGCAAGAAGGATGGAGTAGCGTTCATTCAGTTATAGAGAAAGATACTTTTTGGGATGTTATTGACCAACTGAAAGAGGCTGGAGCTGAAGGAATTTTAGTTTGCCCAATTGAGAAAATGGTGCTTTAAAGTACGATTTACGAGGTTTGAGGTACGAAATAAAAAAATGAAGTTTTAAACTTATAAACTTTCAATAGTTAAAAATCTAAATTCTAAAACTTGCGAGAATTGGAATTTGGAATTTAAAAAATTGGGTTTTAAATCTAGATAAAATGAATAAAATATACAATCCAAAACCAGAAACTTGGTCAAGTATTTTAGAAAGACCAACAAAAACAGTAGATGACATTGAAGCTACAGTTAAAGAAATTTTTAAGGAAGTTCAAAAAAAAGGGGATGAGGCTGTTGCCAAATACACTTCACTTTTTGACGGGGTTGCTTGTGAAAAGATAGAAGTTTCTACTGCAGAAATTACAGAAGCTGTCAATAATGTTTCAGAAGAATTAAAAGCAGCGATTCAACTCGCCAAATCAAACATTGAAAAATTTCACGCTGCACAAAAAACAGAGAAAGTTCAAGTGGAAACGATTGAAGGAGTTAATTGCTGGCAGGAAAAACGACCAATTCAAAAAGTTGGTTTATATATTCCAGGCGGAACTGCACCCTTGTTTTCAACTGTTTTAATGCTTGCTGTTCCAGCTACTATTGCTGGTTGTAAGGAAATTGTTTTGTGTTCGCCGCCAGATAAAAATGGAAATATAAATCCTGCTATTTTATATGCCGCTAATTTATGTGGCGTTACTAAAATTTTAAAAGTAGGAGGAATACAAGCTATTGCTGGTTTAACTTTTGGTACGGAAACGATTCCGAAGGTGTATAAAATTTTTGGACCTGGAAACCAATTTGTGACGGTTGCTAAGCAATTAGCAACGCAATTTGGAGTGGCTATTGATATGCCAGCTGGTCCATCAGAGTTGTTGATTGTTGCTGATGATACTGCTGTTGCTGCCTTTGTAGCATCAGATTTATTATCGCAAGCAGAACACGGAGTAGACAGTCAAGTAATATTAGTTTCTACTTCTAAAAATTTAATCGATGCTGTTGAGATCGAGATTCAAAAACAAATCACAGTTTTACCACGAAAAGATATCGCCGAGAAAGCAATTGCAAATTCTAAGTTAATTTTTGTTGAAAACGATACAATTGCGCTTGATTTAATTAATGAATACGGTCCGGAACATTTTATTGTTTGTACAGCTTGTGATGATTTTTATGTCGATAAAATTGAAAATGCAGGTTCTATCTTCATAGGAAATTACACTCCAGAAAGTGCTGGCGATTATGCTTCTGGAACTAATCATACGTTACCAACAAATGGTTATGCTAAGAATTATAGCGGTGTAAACCTAGATAGTTTTTTAAAAGCTATGACTTTTCAAAAAATCTCTGAAAAAGGAATTCTGAATATTGGTAGAGCAATTGAAATCATGGCGGAAGCTGAGGGGTTGCAAGCGCACAAAAATGCAGTTACATTACGACTTAAAGCAATCAATAATGAAAAGTAATTTTGACATAAATAATTTAGTAAGATCAAACGTAAAAACGATGAAACCTTACTCTTCTGCAAGAGATGAATTTAAGGATTTTGACACTGCTAATATGATTTTTTTGGATGCCAATGAAAATCCGTTCGAGAATGGAGTGAATCGCTATCCTGATCCACAGCAAATGAACGTGAAAGAAATCTTCGCGAAACAAAAAAATGTTAAAACGAATCAAATTCTATTAGGAAATGGAAGTGATGAAGTATTGGATTTATTGTTTAGAGCTTTTTGTGAACCAAAAATTGACAATGTAATTACTCTACCTCCAACGTACGGAATGTACGGCGTTCTAGCTAATATCAATGCAGTGGAAAATAAAGAAATCCTACTTTCAGATGATTTTCAGCCACAAATCGAAAAAATCATGGCTGCTGTAGATGACAATACGAAGATAATCTTTTTATGCAGTCCCAATAATCCGACAGGTAACTCATTTTCTGATGAAAGTGTTGCGTACCTTTTACAGAATTTCAAAGGTTTAATTGTAATTGACGAAGCTTATATTGATTTCTCCAAAAAGGAAAGTTGGATCAACGAGTTAGACGAATATCCTAATTTAGTGATCACTCAAACATTATCAAAAGCGTATGGTTTGGCAGGAATCCGATTGGGAATTTGCTATGGTTCGAGTGAAGTAATTGCGGTTTTAAATAAAATAAAACCACCGTATAATGTTAATGAATTAAGTCAAAAAAGAGCTTTGGATAGGTTAGCTAGCCCTGATCAAATAAGCTCCGAAATAAACTCAATTATAGCACAAAGAATAGATTTACTTAATGTTTTACTTGATGTAAAATTTGTTGAAAAAATCTATCCATCAGAAGCTAATTTTATATTAGTTAAAGTTGATGATGCGAATAAAAGATATGCTGATTTGATTGCCAGAGGAATTGTTATTCGTAACCGAACAACTCAACCACTTTGTAATAATACGTTGCGTTTAACTGTTGGAACAGAAGTCGAAAATCAAAAATTAATTGCAGCTTTAAAGGAAATTAATTAATAGTAATAAACGACGAAAAAAATAGTCTTTACATTGATGGTAACTTTTCTAGTTACATGATTTTGTTTAGACCTTGTGAAGAAGTTACTACGGATAGTGCTCCAGAGAAAATGCAAAGGATGGTCGAAGACGATAAACGTCTATAAATATGATTTGAGTCGCGTGAGGGATAGTAGTGGAGCTCTTTTTATGGCAGAGGAACGAAGTCATAAAAAAGCGGGAACGAATAGCCCGGCCCGCAGGGACACGCCCAAATAAAAAACAACTGGCTAAAAGCAACAAAATAATGAAAAAAATACTTTTTATAGATCGTGATGGAACGATGGTTTTAGAACCTAATGATTATCAATTAGATAGTTTTGAAAAATTGGAGTTTTATCCATTTGCTTTTCAATATTTGGGTAAAATAGCCAAAGAACTAGATTTTGAGTTGGTTATGGTCACTAATCAAGATGGTCTGGGAACCGATTCTCATCCAGAAGCTAACTTTTGGCCTGTTCATAATTTGGTTATGAAAGCTTTTGAAAATGAAGGCGTTATTTTTAGTGAAATTTTAATTGATAAAACATTTCCACATGAAAATGCACCTACTCGTAAACCAGCATTAGGTTTGTTAGCTAAATATATTAGTAATCCTGAATATGATTTAGAAAATTCATTTGTGATTGGGGACCGAATTACTGATGTAGAATTAGCGAAAAATTTAGGATCGAAAGCAATATTCCTAAATACAGATGAAATACTAGGATTTGCTGAAATTACTGCCAAAAAAGAAGATTTAGATTCCGTTATCGCTCTAAAAACTACGGACTGGAAAGTAATTTACGAGTTTTTAAAATTAGAAGAACGTTCCGCTTCAATTAAGAGAAAAACCAACGAAACTGATATTTACATTAACCTAAACCTCGACGGAACTGGAAAAAGTAAAATCGAGACAGGAATAGCTTTTTTTGATCACATGTTAGACCAAATCGCGCGTCACGGTCAAATGGACTTAGAAATTCTTGTAAAAGGTGATTTAGAAGTCGATGAACACCACACCATTGAAGATACTGCCATTGCGCTTGGAGAAGTTTTTGCAAAAGCGTTAGGAAATAAATTAGGTATTGAACGTTACGGTTTTTGTTTGCCAATGGACGATTGTTTAGCGCAAGTTGCAATTGATTTTGGAGGTAGAAACTGGCTAGTTTGGGAAACAGAATTCAAACGAGAAATGGTTGGTAAAATGCCAACGGAGATGTTTCTACACTTTTTTAAATCATTTTCGGATGGAGCAAAAGCAAACATTAACATCAAAGCAGAAGGCACAAACGAGCATCACAAGATAGAAGCGATTTTTAAGGCTTTCGCCAAAGCAATAAAAGTAGCCGTAAAACGCGATACAGAAAAAATGATTTTGCCAAGTACAAAAGGGATGCTGTAGCCCCCTTACCCTGCCGCGCCGGGGAATTTAGATTGCTTTACGTTATAAAAAAATATAAATTAATGAATGAACAAAAAAGATCAACTTTTGCTCCCCCTTCGGGGGATGGGGGGCTTGTAATTATAAATTACGGAGCTGGAAACATCCAAAGCATTATGTTTGCCATCGAAAGATTAGGTTTTAAAGCAGTTTTAAGTGATAATCCTGACGAAATAAAAGCCGCGGATAAAGTAATTTTTCCTGGTGTTGGTGAGGCGAGTTCTGCTATGAAAATGCTTGTTGAAAGCGGCTTAGATACTTTACTTCCAGAATTAAAGCAACCTGTTTTAGGGATTTGTTTAGGCATGCAATTGATGTGTAAATCATCGGAGGAAGGTAATACCAAAGGATTAGGGATTTTTGATGTTGATGTTGTAAAATTTTCAAATAAGGTTAAAGTACCGCAAATGGGCTGGAACCAAATTTATAACTTAAAATCAGAGTTATTTAGCGGAATTCCTGAAAACGAATACATGTATTTAGTTCATAGTTTTTATGCGCCACTTTGTAATGAAGCAATTGCTACAACAAACTATGAATTGGAATATGCATCGGCTTTGCAAAAAGATAATTTTTACGGAACACAATTTCACCCAGAAAAAAGTGGTGATATAGGTGAGAAAGTTTTGGGTAACTTTTTAAAATTATAAACAGTTCAATGATGATGGTAAAAATCAATCCCTTTAGCAATCTGAAATTAATCCCGAACGATCGGGACGTTAATCTACAATCAAAAACCTAATGAGAATAATACCAGCAATAGATATAATAGACGGAAAATGTGTTCGCTTATCAAAAGGCGATTACAACACCAAGATTATTTACAATGAAAATCCGCTTGAAGTAGCCAAAGAATTTGAAGCTCATGGGATCGAATATTTACATTTGGTTGATTTAGACGGAGCTAAATCAAGCCAAATTGTTAACTACAAAATATTAGAGCAAATTGCCTCGAAAACAAAACTAAAAATTGATTTTGGTGGTGGATTAAAATCCGATGCCGATTTAAAGATTGCTTTTGAAAGTGGTGCAAACCAGATCACAGGTGGAAGTATAGCGGTAAAAAACAGAGCGATATTTGAAAAATGGATTGCTGAATATGGCGCTGACAAAATTATTTTAGGAGCTGATGCCAACAATGAAAAAGTAGCAGTTTCAGGTTGGCTAGAAGATTCTGATGAAGATTTGATTCCCTTTATTCAGGAATACCAAAATAAAGGAATTCAATACGTAATTTGTACTGATATTGCTAAAGATGGTATGCTTGAAGGTCCTAGTTTTGATTTGTATAAGAAAATACTTGACGAATGTAATTTTAATTCAAGTCTGTCCTCTCGAGCGCAGTCGGGAGGCGAGATTAAACTAATCGCTTCTGGCGGAATATCGACTTTTGATGAATTACCTAAATTAGCTGAATTAGGTTGTGAGGGAATAATCATTGGAAAAGCAATCTATGAAGGACGAATTTCGATGAAACAATTGGAACAATATATAATGTAAAGACGTTGCATTGCAACGTCTTTGCGCAAAACATAATAAAAATGCTAACAAAAAGAATAATCCCTTGTCTTGATATAAAAAACGGACGAACCGTGAAAGGCGTAAATTTTGTAGATTTGCGGGATGCAGGCGATCCTGTAGAATTAGCCAAAATTTATTCGGATGCAGGCGCGGACGAACTGGTTTTCTTAGACATTTCAGCAACTGAAGAAAGAAGGAAAACTTTGGTCGATTTGGTTCGGAAAGTGGCTTCTACTATAAATATTCCTTTTACTGTTGGTGGTGGAATTTCTTCTGTTGAAGATGTTGAAATTTTATTGCAAAATGGAGCTGATAAAGTTTCTATTAATTCATCTGCTGTTAAAAACCCGCAGTTGATAAATGATTTGGCACAAAAATTTGGAAGCCAATGCGTGGTAGTTGCTATTGATGCAAAGCAAATTGACGGCCAATGGATTGTGCATTTAGTGGGCGGCAAAGTTCCAACTGACTGGAATTTATTTGATTGGGCAACAGAAGTTGAGCAACGTGGAGCTGGAGAAATTTTGTTTACATCAATGGATAATGACGGAACTAAAAACGGATTTGCAAATGAAGCCTTGGCAAAACTTTCTAAATTAGTTAATATTCCAATAATTGCTTCTGGTGGAGCAGGAAATATACAGCATTTTGTTGATGCTTTTAATGATGGCAAAGCAGACGCAGCTTTAGCAGCAAGTGTATTTCACTTTAAGGAAATTGAAATTAAAACATTGAAGGAAGAATTAAAAAACAACAATATAGAAGTTAGAATTTAAATTTAATTTATTAATGACTTAAATTTTAATCGCTAAATCTAACCTCGAATAGCTAACTTAAAAAAAATGAATATAGATTTTTCAAAAAATACAGATGGATTAATTCCTGCAATCATTCAAGACAGTGAAACTAAAAATGTTTTGATGTTGGGTTACATGAATGCAGAGGCGTACGCAAAAACTGTAGAAACTAATAAAGTAACTTTTTACAGTAGAACAAAACAAAGACTTTGGACGAAAGGAGAGGAAAGTGGCAATTTTTTGAATTTAATTGACATCAAAAACGATTGTGATAACGATACGTTGTTGATTCAGGTGGAACCAGTAGGAGCAACCTGTCACAATGGAACTGATACTTGCTGGGCAGAAGAAAACAAGACTGAATATGGTTTTATTTCCAAATTAGAGAACACCATCCAAACTCGCAGGGAAAACGCCGATTCTGAAAAAAGTTATGTGGCATCGTTGTTTAAATTAGGAATTAATAAGATCGCGCAAAAAGTAGGTGAAGAAGCTATCGAAGTCGTAATTGAAGCCAAAGATGATAACGATGATCTGTTTTTAAGCGAAAGTGCTGATTTATTATTTCATTATCTGATATTATTACAAGCCAAAGGTTTCAAAATAAATGACGTTGTAAATGTCTTAAAAAGTCGTCAAAAATAAAACACTTTATCAGGTTTTCGATATATTTCTAAATGCATTCATTGTCCCAAAAAACAATTGAATTGTCGTTTTTAAGTATTATTATTAACGAGCTAATCAACATAAAAATCTAATAGTGAAAATCATTTGCTATTGGATTTTTTTCTTTTATTTCAAAAAACAATCCCTTATATTTACTTTCTTTATAAAATACCACATTACAATGCAAATTAATAATTCAGAAAATATCGTTTTTGATCAAGATATTACAAAATTAAATACAGGTCTTTATATAATCTTGACAACTGATGAGGACGATATGCGACCTGTTTATATCTCTGGAAATTTCAATAAGTGGCGAACGCAAGACAAAGAATTCCTGATGGAAAAAATTGGAAATAGTTCTTATCATTATAAATTTCCACATGATTTTGAATATCCACAACAACTTTTATACAAGTTCACAAAAGGTGATTGGAGTGAAGTTGAGATTAACATAGAAGGAAATCGGACAGAAAATCGCTCTACATTATTACACACAGGAATCCAAAAAGAACATGTTGCGCGATGGAGAAAAAACTGGTTACCGTTTAAACAATCTTTCCTGCCACAAGTTCAATTAATATCGGATGAATTTGAGATTCCGCAATTGAATAAAACAAGAAAGATTTGGGCCTTATTACCGCACGATTATGACAATTCAAGCGAAAACTATCCTGTCATGTATTTACAGGATGCTCAAAATTTATTCAATGAATCTGCTGAATTTGGCAATTGGGAAATTGATAAAAAATTAGCCGTAATGTCAGAATATAAAATTGGGAAAATTATAGTCATTGCAATAGAACATGCTGAGGAAGATCGAATATTGGAATACAATGTGGGCAAAACAGTTTTAGGAAAAGGGCAAGGAAAAAAATACATTCGCTTTGTAACAGAAACATTAAAACCATTTGTGGATAGTAATTTCCGAACCAAAAAGGAAAGAGAATTTACAGGAATAGGCGGAAGCTCAATGGGCGGATTAGTTAGTATTTTTAGCGGATTAAAAAATCCAGAAGTTTATGGGAAGTTAATGATTTTCTCACCTTCGCTTTGGGTGGTTCCCGAATTAAAAATTACCGCTAAAAAAGAAAATACTCCAGACGTTAAAATTTATTTGTACGCAGGTGGAGAAGAAAGTAAAAATTTACTAGCTGAAGTTAAAAAGTTTCAACAAGATTTGATTTCGAAGGAATTTATAACAGATAGCAGTCAAATCAATTTAAGCATCAACAGAAAAGGAAAACACACGGAAACGTACTGGAGTGATGAATTTCCTAAAGCAATTGAATGGTTGTTTTTTCAGACTAAATAATAAGATTGATGAAAGCGATTAAAAATTAAAAACGAAGACTAAATCATTATAAATGAAAATAAATTCTATCCCAAACTTGGCTAATTTTTCAGGAACTATTTTAATTCCTGTGTTTGAATCTGCTGAAAAAAATCAGCGTGTAAATACTTTCAATGATATAGAAATTTCAGCTAAAGTTTTCTCAGCTAAGAAAGACACGCATTATGTTGTCGAGAAAAGCAATACTATTCATTTATTTATTGGTTTAGGAAAAACAACAGATTATAAATCTATTAAAACTATTTTCCGCCGAATTTCTGCTAAGCAAAAAGAGCTTTTTAGTGTTAATTTAGCCTTAGTTTTGCCTGAACAAGTTGATGATAATCAAGTTGAAGCAATGATTTCTGGTTTAATTCTGGGCACTTATAACCTTGGTCATTTTAAATTAGATAAAAAATCGCACCCGTTCTTAGATACAGATTTTACGTTAAATTTAGTTTCGGCAAGTGATCATTTGGCTGCAGCCAAAAAAGGTTTGAAAATAGCAAAAGCACAATTAAGCGTTTATGAATTAGTTAATTTACCTCCAAATACTGTCAATCCAAAATACATGGCTACTTGGGCTAAAGATTCAGGCGAAAAATACGGATTTCAAGTAGACGTTTTAGGTTATGAAGCCTCAAAAATTGCTGGTTTAGGAGCTTTTCTAGCAGTAGGAAAAGGAAGCGAGAATGAGCCGCAATTTATTATAATGAATTACAGTCCGAAACAGCCAGTCGAAAACAGTAAACATATTGGATTAGTAGGAAAAGGAATCACTTTTGACACTGGTGGACTGAACATAAAAACAGCGGGAATGCTTCACATGAAGTGCGATATGGCCGGTGGTGGCGCTGTTCTTGGAGCAATGCAATTAATAGCTGATTTACAATTACCGGTTCAAGTAACTGCAATAGTTCCATGTGCTGAAAATTCCGTTGATGCCAAGTCGTTTTTACCCAGTGATGTAATACAAAGTTATAGCGGCCATTCGATAGAAATAATCGATACCGACGCTGAGGGCCGACTCGTATTAGCCGATGGATTATCGTATTTAATAAAAAATTATAAACCGGATTATATTGTTGATATCGCGACGCTTACTGGAAGTAGTGTTGCAACTTTAGGTTTTGAATGTGGTGCTTTGTTTACCAATAACAAAGAAATGGCTGAAAAATTACAACAAAGTGGCGATGCAATTGGCGAGCGTTTATGGCCGTTGCCGCTCTGGGACGTATATAAATCAGATATTGAAAGTGATATTGCCGATGTAAAAAACTATAGCGGCAAACCAGTTGCTGGAGCAATTAGCGCGGCCAAATTTTTAGAATATTTCACAAAAGAACACAAAGCTTGGGCACATCTTGATATTGCCGGCGTCGCATTTGGCGATGATGAATTTGCAAAAAGTAAACACGCAACCGCGTATGGCGTTCATTTATTAACTAAATTCATAGAAAATTTATAACAGATGGAAAATTCTAAAACATTTCTTTGCATTTCAAATTATTTTAAAGGTTCCGATTTTTTAATTCAGCTGAAAAACTTAGGTAACAAAGTGTATCTAGTTACCAGTGAAAAACTAAGAAATGAAGCATGGCCCCTAGACCATATTGATGAAATTTTCTATATGGAAGGGCAAGATGTTGACTGGAATTTAGAACATCTTTTACTAGGAGTTGGAAATTTTATGAAATCTACTAAAATTGATGCCATTGTTGCTCTTGATGATTATGACGTTGAAAAAGCGACTTATTTGCGTGAAAACTTGCGTATTGATGGAATGGGACAAACTACAGGACGATATTTTAGAGACAAACTGGCAATGCGCATGCGAGCAAAAAGTTGTGGTATTGCAATTCCAGCTTTTTGTTCATTATTTAATGACCATGATATCAACACATTTGCTGATACAGTCCAAGCACCATGGGTTTTTAAACCCCGTTCAGAAGCTTCGGCAACAGGGATCATAAAAGTATATGACAAAGAGAGTTTGTGGATTCACATTAACGAAATGGGAAACAATCGTTTTAAATATTTGTTAGAACAATTTAAGCCTGGCGATGTTTATCACTGTGACAGCTTGATTTTTGAAGGTAAAGTTATTTTTAGTTTGACTTCAAAATATTTGGCTACGCCAATGGAGGTTTCTCAAGGCGGCGGTGTTTTTCGTTCAGCTAATATCAAATACAACAGTGATGATGACAAAGCGATTAAGAAAATTAATGAACAAGTTTTAAAAGGTTTTGGACTCAAACATGGCGCAGCTCATACCGAATTCATAAAATGCAAGGAGACTGGACAAATCTATTTTCTAGAAACTTCATCCAGAGTTGGCGGAGCGCACCTTGCAGAAATGGTTGCTGAGGCGTCCAACATAAATTTGTGGAAAGAATGGGCGGAGATTGAGAATTGCTTAGCCAAAGAAATAAAATATTCGTTACCAAAAGCTAAAAAGGGATATGCAGGAATTGCGTTAACCTTATCTAAGTTTGAACATCCTGATTTAAGTTCCTTTTCAGATCCAGAAGTTTGTTTTATCGTTCCGCTAAAATATCACGCTGGATTAATAGTAAAATCAGATAAACAAGAAAGAGTTTTAGCACTATTAGAAGATTATGGAAATCGCTTAGCAGCTGATTTCACAGCTGTTGTCGAGCAAGCAAAGATTACAACTTTGCATTAAAAGATATGTACTAAAAAAATAAAGCGACTAAATCATATTGATTAGTCGCTTTTTTTAGTAATGATAGTTTAACGTACAAAGCAAAGCATTTAGTTAACTTCGATTTTTAATCCTTTCAAATATATTTCAATACAATTCCACATGAAAAAATTACTATTTCTGCTTTGCATAATTACTTTTATGGGTTGTAAAACGCCATTTCAGCAAAACTCAATCACAATTAAAAATAATGGCAACGATTCCCTTTTTACAATAGCATTTGGTTCATGCGACAATCAAAAAATTAAAAATGAACTCTGGCTAGCTATCGATCAAAATAATCCTTCCGTTTGGATTTGGGGTGGCGATAATATCTATTCTGATACTGAAGATATGAAAGTTCTTAATGACAATTACCAAATTCAAAAACAAGATCCTGAATACTTAAAGTTTATTCAAAATAAAATTATAATGGGAACGTGGGATGATCATGATTATGGCGCAAACGATGGTGGAGAGGAATATCCGCTAAAAAGAGAGAGCCAGCAATTATTTCTTGATTTTATAGGCACATCTAAAAATGCTTTGGAACGAAAAAGAGATGGAGTTTACACTTCTAAAATAATCACAATCGATAATAATAAAGTAAAAATAATCGTATTAGACTCGCGATTTTTTAGAACTGCATTAACAAAAGCTACTGATTCTACAAAACGTTTTCAGCCAAATGATTTTGGTCAGGGAACATTACTAGGAAGTGACCAATGGAAGTGGCTGGAAAATGAACTGCAAACTTCGGATGCCAATTTTAATATTATTGTTAGCAGCATCCAGTTTTTGTCAAACAAACATGGTTTTGAAACTTGGGGAAATTTTCCTCACGAAGTGGAAAAACTGGAGAAAATGATCGTTTCTACAAAAGCTAAAGGAACTATTATGATTTCTGGTGATAGACATATTTCTACTTTCTCCTCTAAAATTATAGACAGCTTACCTTATCCACTAGTAGATTTTACTTCTAGCGGATTAACTCATACCTACAAAGGGTTTTCAGGCGAGGAAAATCCTTATCAAAAAGGCGAAGTTGTGAAAGATATAAATTTTGGTCTTTTGAAATTTGATTTTAAAAATAATAAAGTAATTATGGAAATTAGAGGTATAGACAATAAGTTGATGCAGCAATTTATCCAAATCTATCCGGCAAATTAAATTTTGAATCGTCTTCTAACGTCAATGATAAATCTTATTTTTGTCTAAAACTCATCGAAATGAAAAAACAGTTTGTTGCTATTATTTTTGCCCTTTTCTTATTTAATGGAGTAGAGGCGCAAGGACTTTTACAAAATAAAGATGTATTTACAAGACAGGATTCACTGAGAGGGAGTATTACTAAAGAAAGAGCTTGGTGGGATTTAAAAAGCTATCATCTTGATGTAAAAGTAAATCCTGTAGATAGCACAATTACAGGATCTAACACTGTTGTATATAAAGTATTGCAAGAATATAATAGTATGCAAATTGATTTGCAGCAACCACTGGAAATTTATAAAGTAATTCAAGACGGGAAAGAACTAAAATACAAAAGAGAAGGAAATGCTTTTTTTATTGAATTACACGCTGATCAAAAAATTGGTACAACAAAAGAACTAATTATATTTTACGGAGGAAAGCCTAAAGTAGCGATAAATCCGCCGTGGGACGGAGGTATTACTTGGAAAAAAGACAGCAATGGTAAATTATTTATCGCATCTTCTTGTCAAGGTTTAGGTGCTAGTGTGTGGTGGCCTAATAAAGATCACATGTATGACGAAGTAGAGAATATGCTTATCAGCGTTAATGTTCCAAAGGATTTAGTTGCAGTTTCAAATGGTCGATTACAAAATGTGAAGCAATTAAAAGATGGAACTAAAACATACAATTGGTATGTTTCAAACCCTATTAATAACTACGGTGTCAATATCAATATTGGAGATTACGTCTCGTTTTCTGAAAAATTCAACGGAGAAAAAGGTGTTTTGGATTGCACGTATTATGTCTTGAGAGATAATTTGGCTAAAGCCAAAAAACAATTTCAGGATGTTCCAAGAATGTTAAAAGCTTTTGAGCATTGGTTTGGTCCTTATCCTTTCTATAAAGACAGTTATAAACTGGTTGAAGCACCTTATTTAGGAATGGAACATCAAAGTTCAGTTACCTATGGAAATGGTTTTCAAAATGGCTATCAAGGTCGAGATTTAAGCGGAACAGGATGGGGATTAAAATTTGATTTTATCATTATACATGAGTCGGGGCACGAATGGTTTGCAAATAACATTACGTACAAAGACATTGCTGATATGTGGATTCACGAGAGTTTTACCAATTACTCTGAAAGTTTATTTGTCGAATTTTACTATGGTAAAGAAGCCGGATTTAGTTATGTGCGGGGACTTAGAAAAAATATAGAGAATGATAAACCAATTATAGGACAATATGAAGTAAATAACGAAGGATCTAGCGATATGTACTATAAAGGCGCTAATATGTTGCACACGTTGCGTCAAATTATTAACAACGATGAGAAATGGAGAAGTATTCTGAGAGGCCTCAATAGTACTTTTTACCATCAAACTGTAACCACAAAACAGATCGAAGATTATCTAAGTAAAAATTCAGGACTAGATTTAACTTCATTTTTCAATCAGTATTTAAGAGATACTCGAGTTCCAACATTAGAATATTTTTTCAAAAATAATACGATTGGGTATCGATGGATAAATTGCGTTAGTGGTTTTAACTTGCCCGTTAAAGTAACAATTGATGGAATAGAAAAAGTTTTAAATCCCACCACAGAATGGCAAAATATAACTAGCCAAGCAACTGCTTCTAAGCTAGAAATTGACAAGAATTATTATCTTGCATGTCTTAATATTTCAGAATAGAATTTAAAAAAAAGAAAAAAGAGTCAATCGTAAATTTACAACTGACTCTTTTTTAGATTGAAAACTTAGCTTTTAGAGTAGATTTTTTCTAACGTAAGAGCAACTTTCTGTAACTGATTCAATAGGATTTGGGTAGTAATTCGTTTCATGTTCAATATAAAAATGTTTCATTCCTGAAAGTTTTGCTTCAGCAAATATGGATTTGAAATCAATGGCACCTTTTCCTATCTCTGTATTCAAATCTTGATTAATTTTATCCATATCTTTTACGTGCCACATTGTAAAACGAACAGGATATTTCTTAAATAATTGCATTGGATCATTGCCAGAGCGAACTACCCAGTATAAATCAAGTTCAAAATCAACAATATTCTTATCTGTATTGTTTAATAAAATTTCATAGCCTGTGGTGTCTCCAAATTCTTCAAATTCAAAGTCATGATTATGATACGCTAATTTCAAACCAGCAGTTTTGCATAGTTCAGCGGCTTGTGTAACTTTATCTGCTAACTTTTTATAATCATCTGCTGTCGTTCCTCGCAATTTTTCTGAAATCCAAGGCACGGTAACATAATTACTTTCCAAGGTATTAGCCGTTTCGATATAAGCCTTTATTATTTCAGTCGAACCAGTTTCTAGATAACTATTAAAATCAAAGTGATTACTGGTTGCTTTTAAACCATTGTCAATTAGCATCGCTTTAAAATCTTTAACATTGGTGCCAAAGAATCCATTCTTTATTGAAAAACCATAAGTCTCAACTTCGCTAAAACCTGCTTTTCCAACTAGGCTTAAAACTCCTTCAACATCTTTTGGTAATGACGCTCTCAAGGAATACAGTTGTAATCCGATATCTTTCTTTTTCGCATTGTATGCAAATGAAGGAGCGATAGCAAGTGCGCCTAAAGCTAAGCTAGCATTGATTAAAAATTCTCTTCTTTGTATCATTGCATTTATTTTAAAATTATTAAATATCACAAATTGAAATGGCGCTTTTTAATGAAGCTAATTTATCACTATTTTTTGGTATAAATTCTTGAGCAACAAATCCGCTAAAACCGGTTTTTACAATTTCTCTCATAATTGCGGGATAGTTCAACTCCTGCGATTCATCTATTTCATTGCGTCCAGGAACTCCAGCCGTATGATAATGCGCAATATATTGGTGATTTTCTTTTATAGTTCTAATTACATCACCTTCATCAATTTGCATGTGATATATGTCGTAAAGCAACTTAAAATTTTCTGAGTTTAAGCGTTTTGCTAATGTAACTCCCCATGAAGTCTTATCACATTGATAATCTTTATGATCGACTTTGCTATTCAATAATTCCATTACCAGCAGCACGTTGTGTTTTTCAGCTAAAGGAAGCAATTTTTGTAATCCAAGAACACAATTATTCCAACCTTCTTCATCGGTTTTTCCTCTGCGATTTCCACTAAAACATATTAGATTTTTATATCCTGATTTTGCGACAAGCGGAATCATTTCAGAGTAATTTTTAATTAGAACATCGTGGAATTTTATATCGTTAAAACCATCCACCAAATTAATTTCGGCTCCATTGCACATTGTCGAAATTAGATTGTATTTTTTTAATACTGGCCAATCTTTTGGGCCAACCAAATCAATACCAGAAATTCCTATTTTCTTAGCCTCAGAACAAAACGTGTCAATGTCGATATCACCAAAACACCAGCGTGCCACTGAATGATTTACATTTCCTTTTAATCGAAAATTTAAATCGTCTATATTTTTTGGCTTAGCCAAAGAGGAAATGCTATCTGGAATTGCTATCACAGCAGTTCCAGCTAGTAATCCTTTTAGTAATACTCTACGACTAATATTATCCATTATACTTTGCTTAAGTTTTTAAGTTTAGTTTTTGTTTTTCTTTAAAAAAGACAGCAAAAAGGATAGAAACTCCTAAAGCAAACAAACAAGGAAATATCCATATTTGTTGCCAATTATGTTGACCTTCTTCCAATGAATTATAATCTACTATTAATCCCGCAACATAAAACCCAATGTACATTCCAATCCCATAAGTTGCTAGTGTAATTAATCCTTGAGCAGATGAACGCGACTCAGGTCCAGCTTTTTGATCTGTATAAATTTGTCCTGTTACAAAGAAAAAATCATAACAAATTCCATGCAATGCAATTCCTAAATACAACATCCAAATACCGCTTCCAGTATCGCCATAAGCAAATAATAAATAACGCAAAACCCATGCGAACATACCAAATAATAGCATTTGTTTGATACCAAATCTTAAAAAGAAAAAAGGCATTAAAAAAAGAAAAACCATTTCTGACATTTGCCCGATTGTCATTTTAGCCGCTGCTTTTTCCATCCCAGATTCATTCAAAAATTGGTTAGCCTGCCCGTAATAAAAAGCCAAAGGAATACAAATTAAAATTGACGCTATGAAAAAGGTCAAGTAGTTCTTATCCTTTAAAATCTTAAAAGAATCCAATCCTATAGTTTCAGCAAAACTAACTGATTTCCCTTTCTTAAGTGGTGGTGTGTTAGGTAAGAAAAAGCTAAACACACCTAATCCTACTGAGATTATAGCTGAAATTTCAAACGTGATATTTAATGTTTTTGGCGCAGATTCCCACGACATAAAACCTATAGTTAAACCAGCAACAATCCAGCCTATAGTGCCCCAAACTCTAATTTTAGCAAATTCTTTTTCAGAGTTTGTCATTTGATTTAATGAAATAGAATTTACTAATGCCAAAGTGGGCATAAAAAGAATCATGTAAATCAACAATAAAGAATAAAAAGAATCAAAACTTGTTTGCGTTGATAGTAAATACAAAATAACGGCGCCAAAAAGGTGCAGTAATCCTAATATTTTTTGTGCAGCAAAGTATTTATCAGCAATCATTCCTACGATAAAAGGAGCTACAATTGCTCCTAAACATTGGGTTCCGTAAGCAAGTCCGGTTTGAGTTCCTGTAGCTGCAATTCCTCCTTTGGTTAAAAATGTACCCATAGTAACAAACCATATTCCCCACACAAAAAAGTTAAGGAACATCATTAGGGATAATTTTGTTCGGATGGTATTATTCATTAGTTATTCGGTATAAAATTTAGGTTTAGTCAGTGTATAGCAGAATCTAATTACATACCAGCTTCGCAACCAGTTGTTATTTTCATTGTATTCCACTCTTTGATCATTATATTTCTAAACCAAACTTTATCGCCGTGATCTTGCAACGCAATTTTTCCTTTTTTAAATTTAGCAAAACCAGCCCAACTCGCAAATTTGCTTCCTGCTACTAAATTGTTAAAGTTAGCATCCCACAAAACGGTTTCAACAACTTTTACTCCATTTAACATCATTGTAAGTTTTCCAAATTTGCATACAATGTCAACATTATTCCATTCTCCCACAGCTTTTACTGGTTCAGAACTACTTTTTATTAAATCGTATAAATCACCAGCTCTGTGTTTTTCAATTTTTCCATCAGGATGCCCATCATTATCTAAAACTTGCATTTCTACACCTGTATCATACGTATTTTTAAATTTAGTTAAATCTTCATTTACATAAAATATGATACCGCTATTAGCATTAGGGGCTACTTTCCATTCCAGTTTTAAGTGGAAGTTTTCATATTCAGCATCGGTAACAATATCGCCTCCTTGACCATTTTGCGCCGCCGACGGATCAAAATGCAATTCATTATTTTCAACTTTCCAACCAGAACTAACCGTTTTTTTACCATAAGTATGCCATCCGGTTGCTGACTTGCCATCAAAAATGTATTTAAATCCTTTAGGAGGAGCGTCTTGCTGTGCACTTGCTGTTTGTACTACTATCATTGCGAATATTGAATAAAAAATATTTTTTATCATTTCAGTTTTTTTTTAAATTAATATTTAATCTTGTTTATAAAGTAATCGATTTCCAACCTTCTCTATAATCCCGTTTTACAAATTGATTGACTTCATCAAAATTGGTGATTTTCATCGAATCGTTATCCCATAACAATTTAGCTGAACGACCAGGATAAACATCTTCACCTAAATCATCAATTTTGAGATCATAACCTCTAATTGCTAAATTGGCTATCAACAAAGCCTCAGTTAATGGTCCTGCAATCTCGAAAGGCGAACTTAATTCTTGTTTTCCGTAGCCCGCAATACAGGCATCAACCCATTGTTTGTAATGTCCATCTGCACCATCGGTCACTCGCTTGTACTTTTGGGTAACGTTTAAATTTTCATTTTTACTGAGAGGAAGTAAACGAGGATTTAATCCGTAGGTATCGCACATCATTTTTCCTTTTGTACCCGTAAATAAAGTTCCGCTTCCGCCATCTCCAAAAATTTCTTTTGCACCTAATTCTGATGGCCTTTCTGGTTGAATTCCACCATCCATCCAGTGGACTGCGACATCTCCATTTGTTTTTTCTGTTTTTGGGAATGTTAAAGTAACATGGCTTGATGGAGGACAACTTTCTGGAAAATAACCGCGTTGAAATTCATCAACGTAAACAGAACCTACGCTACATTGAACGTCTTTTGCATACTTTAAATTTAAAACACTAAATGGTGCTTCAAGTAGATGACATCCCATATCTCCCAATGCACCTGTGCCATAATCCCACCAACCGCGCCAGTTGAACGGTACTAATTTATTTACGTATTCTTTGTATGGAGCAGTTCCTAGCCATAATTCCCAGTCTAATTCTTTTGGAATATCAGCTTTATTGCTTGACCAAGGAATTCCTTGTGGCCACACCGGTCTATCTGTCCACGCATGTACAGTGTGAACATCTCCTATTAAGCCCGCTTCGTACCATTCTTTCATAATTCGAGTGCCATCATTTGAAGCACCTTGATTTCCCATTTGGGTAACCACTTTGTACTTCTTGGCTGCTTGCGTCATAATCCGAGCTTCATAAATATCATGTGCCATAGGTTTTTGAACAAATACATGTTTTCCTAGTTGCATTGCTGCAAGGCATTGTATAGCATGATTATGGTCAGGAGTTGAGACGGATACAGCATCAAAATTTTTATGTTCTTTGTCTAACATTTCACGCCAATCTTTATAAAATTTAGCTTTTGGAAATGCTTTTACACTTTCGGTAGCTCGTCTTGTATCTACATCACATAAAAAAGAGATATCTGCTTTTCCGCTTTTAGCAAACATCGCGATATCCGACTTTCCTTTACCGCCCACACCAATACCAGCAATGGATAAACGATCACTAGGTGCAACAAATCCTCTACCCAAAACATGTCGAGGAACAATCATAAACGCCGCCGCTGCAATAGCGGTTGTTTTTATAAAATCACGACGATTATTTATGATCTCATTTTCTTCTTCTGTAGGTTTCATTACTTTTTCAAATGGTTAGTTAATAGTAATAATATAAGTTCTAGTGTTACAAATGATGTAAGTATTGCAAAATAATACTGTATTCTTTACTTTACAGATAAAATATACTTTGCCATCAATTTAGCGTCTTCTTTTTTTAATGTTGAATGAGCTGCCATTGGAATTGCGCCCCAAACTCCAGATCCACCTTTTATAATTTTTGAGGCCAAATAATTAATGCTTTTTTCATTTAGTGGATATTTCTTAGCAATATCTAAATAGGAGGGACCAATTAATTTTTTATCTATTTTATGGCATCCAATACAATCTGACTTCGCTATTAATTTTTCCCCTTCAGAAGATTGATATTTTATATTCGATTTTTTACCAATATTAACGTAAGGTGCATCTGAATCGCTAGCTGAAAAAGAAGTCAATCCTAAAAAGATAATTCCAAAAAGCAAAATTTTTATTTTCATCATAATTTGATTTATATTTTACAATCCTAAGTTTTTTCTATTTAAAATTTGATTTGTTTCTACTGCTGCAAAATCATCAAATGCTTTGTCCGTTACTTTAATGATATGATTTTTAATAAACTCAGCGCCTTCACGAGCGCCGTCCTCTTGATTTTTTATACAGCATTCCCATTCCAAAACGGCCCAACCTGTAAAATCATATTGTGCGAGCTTACTAAAAATAGTTTTAAAATCAATTTGTCCATCGCCAAGCGATCTATAACGTCCAGCACGATTCGCCCAATTCTGGTATCCTCCAAAAGTTCCTTGCTTGCCTGTTGGGTTAAACTCGGCATCCTTAACATGAAAAGCTTTTATTCTTTCATGATAAAAATCAATATATTGTACGTAGTCTAATTGTTGTAAGACAAAGTGGGATGGATCATAAAGGATGCACGCTCGAGGGTGATTGTTCACCGCTTCTAAAAACATCTCATAGGTTTCTCCGTCAAATAAATCTTCTCCTGGATGAATTTCGTAACACAAATCAACCCCATTATGATCAAACTCATTTAGAATAGGAGTCCAGCGTTTTGCTAATTCTGCAAAACCATCTTCAATAAGTCCAGCAGGCCGCTGTGGCCAAGGATGAAAATATTGCCAAAGCAAGGAGCCGCTAAAAGTGGCGTGCGCATTTAGACCTATGTTTTGAGATGCTTTTGCAGCATATTTTAATTGTTGAACCGCCCATTCTTGTCTAGCTTTAGGATTTACACGAACATTTTTTGGCGCAAAGCCATCAAAAAAGTCATCATAAGCTGGGTGTACTGCTACTAATTGACCTTGTAAATGTGTCGATAATTCAGTGATTTCAAGTCCATATCCTGCAATTGTGCCTGTAAGCTCATCAGCGTAAGTTTTACTTTCTGCTGCTTTTTGTAAATCAATAAATCGAGCATCTAAGGTTGGCATTTGAATTCCCTTAAAACCGAGATCAGCAGCCCATTGACAAATTCCGTCTAAAGAATTAAACGGAGCATCATCACTGATAAACTGTGCTAAAAATACTGCCGGTCCTTTAATTGTTGTCATATTTCAAGTAAATAAGAATTTTAGAACAAAATAATTACACTTTAAAAGAAGTCCATTTTTTATCAGATTTTGATGATGCAACTACATTATCAATAAATGCCATGCCGCGAACTCCTTCTTCAACCGTGGGGAAATCTAACATTTCTAGGGCCGGTTTTATTCCCTCTAATTTACAGTTGAGTGTTAGTGCAAAATTTCTATAAATATTAGCAAATGCCTCAATATAACCTTCTGGATGTCCGCCTGGTGTTCTACAGTTATGAGTTGCAAAAGAAGATAAATAACCATAATTAGTTCCTGCTCGCAAGATCTGTGTTGGCTCATTCAACCATTTTACAATTAAAGTATTTGGTTCGTGTTGCAACCATTCAATTCCGCCTTTTTCTCCGTAAATTCTTATTTTTAATGCGTTTTCTTCACCAGTAGCAACCTGTGATGCAATCAGAACACCTTTTGCGCCATTATCAAATTTCAATAAAACCGCTCCATCATCATCCATTATACGTCCTTCAACAATTGTATTTAATTCTGCACAAACATCAGTAATTTTCAAAGCTGTAATATATTCGGCTAAATGTGCAGCATGAGTGCCAATATCTCCCATAACTGAACTTTTTCCTGATTTTGAAGGATCTGTTCTCCAAGCAGCTTGTGCATTACCTTCTTTTTCAGAAAGCGTACTTAGCCAACCTTGAGGATATTCAACCCAAATTTTTCTGACTTTCCCTAATTTCCCGTCATTTATCATTGCTTTTGCTTGCTTTACCATTGGATAACCAGAATAGGTGTGTGTCAAACAAAGTATCAGTCCTGTTTCTAAAACTTTTTGTTGTAACAGTTTTGCTTCTTCCAGTGAAAAGGTCATTGGTTTTTCAATTACTACATGAAAGCCATATTCTAAAGCCATCATCGCTGGCGCAAAGTGAGCAAAATTTGGTGTAACAATAGTAATAAAATCGATTCTAACATCAGATGGCAATGCGGCTTCGGCGACGATCATTTCTTCATAATTTGTGTACGACCGCGATTCTGGAAGAAATAAATCTTGAGCTGACAGTAATGCAATTTCAGGTATAGAACTTAGAGCACCGCAAGATAATTCTATCAGTCCGTCCATATTTGCAGCTAGACGATGGATTGCTCCAATAAAAGCATTACGACCACCGCCTATCATTCCCATTCTTAATTTTCTCATACTGTTTAAAACTAAATGTTTCCTTTTTTTAGTTCTTTTACCGCATAATCGCAAGCACGAGCTGTTAAAGCCATATAAGTTAATGATGGATTTTGACAAGCTGACGAAGGCATACAAGCGCCGTCAGTAACAAATACATTATTGACTTCATGCATTTGGTTCCATCTATTTAACACCGATTCCTTCGGGTCGTTACCCATTCTTGCTGTACCCATCTCGTGTATCGCCATTCCAGGATAACAATCGTTATCATAAGGTTGCACATTTTTGATACCAGACGCTTCTAACATTTCGGCAGCATCATTCATCATATCTTCGCGCATTTTTGCTTCATTCTCTTTGTATTCGCAATCAATTGCTAGCACAGATTGTCCCCACTTATCTTTTTTATTATGGTCGATGTACACTTTATTTTCGTAATAAGGTAACATTTCTCCAAACCCACCTAATCCCATACTCCAAGAATCAGCTGGTAAAGACATCGTATTTTTAAAATTTTCGCCAAAAGCTAATTCAGCAACTTCTTTATGCCATGAACCGCGACTTGCGCCACCTTGATAACCAAAACCTCGTAAATAATCTCTTTTATCATTACCCATGTTCTGATACCTAGGAATGTAAATTCCATTTGCTCTTCGTCCGTACGTATATTTATCTTCAAAACCTTCGGCGGAACCTTCAGCCCCCACCCGAAAAGGGTGATCCATAAGATTATGACCTAATTGTCCGCTGGCATTTCCCATACCGTTAGGATGTGCCTCCGAAGTAGAATTTAATAATATAAAAGTTGAACCTAAAGTAGATCCATTTACAAAAACGATTTTAGCATAAAATTCCATTGTTTCATTTGTCTCTGCATCAATAACCATCACGCCTTTGGCTTTTTTCGTTTCTTTATCATATATAATATGATTTACAATCGAGTAGGGTCTGACGGTTAAACGGTTGGTAGCCATTGCTGCTGGTAATGTAGAGGACTGCGTACTAAAATAAGCTCCAAAAGGACAACCGCGACTGCACAAGTTTCTATATTGACAACTCCCTCGTCCTTTGTGCGGAACGGTTAAATTTGCAGTACGACCAATTGTAAGTATTCTTGTTTTATTATAATGTTTTTCTAATCTTTCTTTAACCGATTTTTCTACACAATTTAAATCCATTGGTGGTAAAAATTTTCCATCAGGTAACAGAGGCCAATTTTCGGCCTGACCACTTATTCCGGCAAATTTTTCCACGTGATCATACCACTTGGCAATATCTTTATAACGAATAGGCCAATCATTTCCATAGCCATCCTTGGCATTATCTTCAAAATTATGGTCACTAAAACGATAACTTTGTCTTCCCCACATCAGCGATTTTCCACCTACGTGAAAACCTCTATACCAATCAAAGCGCTTATCCTCAGTGTAGGGACAATCTAAATCATTAACCCACCATTTTTCGGTTGCTTCATTGTACGGATAATCTCGTGTTTGCACAGGATGCGTTCTTTTTTGCTCCGCGGTAAGCTTTCCAGCTCGTTCAAATTCCCAAGGCGCTTTCATTGCCGAGTCATAATCTTTGATATGCTCAATATTCATTCCTCGTTCTAGCATAAGCACTTTTAAACCTTTCTCGGTAAGCTCCTTTGCTGCCCAACCACCACTAATTCCTGAACCTATGACAATAGCATCATACGTATTTTCCGCTTTTAAATTAGTATTTATATTCACGTGAAGTATTTTTTAATAAGATTGATATAATCACTATTTCTAATTATTTCTAGTTTGTCGCCCAAGCCTTCTGATCCTTTATGTAAGGAACATTTCCGTCATATCGACCGGGAATAGGAAGATATTCACGAGCTTGCGTACATCCAATTTCAGAGGTATAATATCCTAAAATAGTCAAATCTCTTGCAATTAGAAAAAAGGAAGGTGCTTTATTTGTTGCAATGGCATCATCTCGTAAAGAAGACATCAATTGATTACGCTCCTCGTTAGACATTGCGATAAAGTCTTTATTAAACTCTTCTGAACATTTGATTTGCATTTCTTTCAATCCATCTGCAAAAAGTTTCTGAAAATTAGCTGGATAACAATCTCTTATAATCATTGGAATAAAAGTACCGAGTCCAGCAGCTTTAGCTCCTGCAGAAGAGGCTGTAGTTGGGATAATTGTTTCGGCAAATTCAGAGAGAATTTGCTCATCAGTGGCAGAAAACGACACGAAGTTTTTCTCCTTCTCAGGCAAAACAAAATTTTCGAATAAAACGCCCATTGTTGTGGCTGAAATTGCGCTTCCCATCAAAAACGCAACACTCTTTAATGCTTCTCTTCTATTCATTGTGACCAAGATTAAAAATTGATTAGCAAACACTATTTACAATACAATAATAACGAAAAAAAAACTATGTTAATTTTTTTAATGTTAAATTATTGCACATTTCAATTTTTAACAGTCATTTACGACAATCACTTTACTAAATTCAAAAAAGGGTCATAAAAGGGTCTAATATTTTACAATAGTAAAATTTTGTGAGAGTATTTAAAATTGTATTTCTCTAATTTTAGCAAGGTAATAACTGATGAAATCGTAAAAAAATACAAAATTCGAAATATTATTTTATTTTTTACAACTTACGATACTGCTGGGTATTATTTATTTTCAAGAACTTAGGCAAATCTAAATTACCTCTCAAAAAGTCCTAAAGTTCCTCCGACCCAGTCCTTGTCTTTATTAAATTTCACTCCTATCATTTCACCACGACTTAATCTAACTAAATTACAAAGAAGAGTAGGAGCTTCGTCGCCTTTTTTCCAAACGCATAGTACACGAACCTCCGCTTTTACTTTTCCATCTGGAGATTGGACTATCGGCTTGTAATTTACTTTTTTCTGGAGTATGTAAAGTTCTTTCTCGACAACTGACTCAATATCTTCCTTTTTTACATGAAAAATTACGCCCGTTCCCGAAAATGAAAACAATGGTTTTAAAACATAGTTTTCTAAATCTTCTGGAATTTCTTTTAATTCACTTAACAACGTAGTTTCTATAAAATACTTCCCTTTTAGATGAGGCAAAATGAACTTACTGATTCTAAAAAACCAATTGGGATGACCTGCCCATTCAACATCTAAATCATCGGAGAAGTGAAAATTCAATTTTAAATCAGTTCGCAAATCAAGTTCGTCAAAAATAACCCGATTGTAAATTCGCTTAACGAGGATTTCATCTCCTTTTTCATTTTTATAAAAAAGCTGCTTTGCTCTTTTTATCAATTCGGTAACACAAACTATTGGAATTCCAATATCTCTATTGCAGTAATAGAAATCGATTTTTGTGTTTTGCTTTTCGGGTTCAATTTCGAGCAGAATTACATTTTCTTTAGGATGGTAATTACAAATTGCTTCCTCTAAAATATCCTGATAGCGCTGGCTTTCAATCCCATCAAAAAAAGGAGTAAATTCTTCTAAAAACGGATATTGATTTTTAAATTTTTCGTAAAGGTTAGCTTGATAATTGTATAACGAAGGAAAACCTTGTACTTCAATTAGTTTAGGTACAACTTCTCCATTTTCTTCACAAATACCAAAATCTACAGCCAAGAAAGTAGTGTGTTCGTCTTCATTGGGAACTTTATGATTAAGCTCTAAAGATTTGTCTGTAAGAATTTTAAAGTTTTTTTGTTTAATAAAAGATATAACTTCACTACATCCGTCAATTAATTGCGCTTTTAAGGTTTTCGGAATAAAAAATGGAGTTTCGGCCACTCTAAAAGTGGGCAAATAATTAAAATCGGAAGAGATATCACTTTTAAAATCTTGATATTTTTGATCTGTAAACTGAGCATTAAACAACTCCCGATATTTTGAAATCATAAACTTAGAAATTTACTAATTAGATAACATTTTCTTTGTTTTCAATAAATCATTAATTGCAGTACGAAGGAAATTGGGAATCAAAGTTTCATTTGTTTTATAGATTTTATCATCATCCATTAAATCTTCCAGCATTTCTCGAAATTTTTTTTCACCTTTCATTTTTTTCATTTTTTCTTTTGCTACTTTATTTCGTAAATGCATCACAAAACTTATAGGATCGGCTTCTGGATGAAATTGTGTACCAACAAAATAGTCGGTAAAACGCACTGCCATTATCGCACGTTCATATTGCACATGATCTCTAATTTTTTCAAGTGATATAATTTTTGCTCCTTTTTTAGCAAAAACACTTAATTTGGGTTGAACAACTTGATAATCGCGAGAATCGATTCCGTAAAAGGGATCTGCTAATCCTTCAAAAAGCGAATCATTAACGCCTTCTTTAGTTTTATGAATAGTCATTACTCCAAAAGAAGTATCATTCCTTTTTGTAACCGTGGCTAGTCCAAAATGCAAACATGCCATCTGGAACGAATGACAAATAAATAGTACGTGCTTTTTAACTGTATTTTCGTTATTCCATTTTGTCAGTGAATCGATAAATTGATAATATTTCACATCCCAATTTCCGTCTCCTATCAAGGGATTTCCTGGGCCGCCAGTAGATATATAAATATCAAATTTATTAATTTCGGGTAATTCACATTTGCCACGAACATCAAATATTTGAAAACTTATCACTGGACTAAATCGATTTACCACATCTATAATACAACGCATGCCCTGATTAGGTTCTCCATTGTACATATCTAAAAGGGCAATTTTAATTATTTCGTTAAGCATAATCATTTATTAATTAGAGAGATGCAAAGATAATTTATTATTTTACAATCCCTTTGTAAATTCTCCCGTTATAAAATCGACAACACGTGAAAGATCACTAGTTTCATTAAATACTGCTAATTGCTTATCAGCTCCAGTTCCATTTTTTAAAATTTCGTGAACAAAATTAATTTCATCACGACTCCCTAATTCATCAACTACATCATCAACAAAATCAAGTAATTCAAGAATCAGCATTTTAGTCTCAACCTCTTGCTGCAAACCAAAATCGATCATATTATTTTCAATTCCGTAGCGAGCAGCGCGAAATTTATTTTCTTTAATAAGCGCTAATCTGTATATATTGAAACTAGTATTGTTGATATTTAATTTGTAGAGTTTAGCTACAATTGCTTGGATAATGGCGACAATACAAATGGTTTCATCAACCGTTAAGCACATATCACATATCCTAAATTCAATCGTGTTAAAAAATGGATGCAAACGCAAATCCCACCATATCTTCTTCGGGTTATCAATACATTTTGTTTTTACTAATGTATCAAGAAAGTTTTGATATGCTTCAACGGAGTCAAAATACTCTGGTAAACCGGTTCTAGGAAATTTATCAAAAACCTTGGTTCTAAATGATTTATACCCGGTTTGTCTACCTTCCCAAAAAGGCGAATTAGTAGAAAGAGCAAAAATATGAGGCAAGAAATAAGTAGCTTGGTTCATTAATTGCAAACCTATTTCCCTATTTTCAATTCCCACATGGCAATGCATTCCAAAAATTAGGTTAGAACGAGCAGCATCTTGCAGTTCATTGACAATATCGTGATAACGCGGATCATCAGTAATAGGCTGATCTTGCCATTTTGAAAAAGGATGCGTTCCCGCGCCACCAACAATTAAATCTTGCTTATCAGCTAATTCAACTATTTTAGAGCGCAAAAACCGAATTTCATTTCGAGCATCGTTTACATTATTGCAAATATTAGTACCCACTTCCACCACCGACTGGTGCATTTCAGCTTTTACCTGCTCATTCAAAATTATCTTTGCACCATCAACAATCTTAGACAAATGCGAGCGCAAATCTCTAGTTTCTGGATCTATAATTTGATATTCTTCTTCTACACCAAGTGTAAATATTGGTAGCTTTTTCATTAGTATATTTTTTTAGGCGCTTTATACTTGGTCAGTTCGCGTCGCTATTCTCCCGATGCATCGAAACTATTTGGGCTAAAGGAAATAGGATAATAAATCCACATCATTTTCCAGCGGCAGCATCTTTTATAAATGTTCCCCAAGTTAAATTCATTTTTCCAGCTTTTTGCTTTTTTGCAGCAGCGATAGCCATTTTAGCCGCTTCTTCAACAACCCATTCAAAATTTTCAGCACCCACCGAAGTTAATTCTGCATCCGGAGCTGGATTTCCAAAATCAATAGCGTAAGGAATTCCATCACGTACTGCAAATTCTACGGTATTAAAATCATATCCCAATCCTTTGCAAAGACGTAACGTATAATCTTTTACCGTTGCAAGTAATTTTTTATCAGTAGCTGCGCCATCAATAACATAACGCAAGTGATGTGGATTTCTGGGTTCATATTGCATAATTCGGACTGCTTTTCCACCTAAACAATACACTCTAAAATATTCAGTAAAAACAATTTCTTCTTGTAACATCATAACCAACTGTCCCGTTTCTTGATGCTTTTCCCAAAATTCTTCTTTGTTTTCTAGGCGGTACACATTTTTCCAGCCACCTCCAGCATACGGTTTCATATATGCAGGAAATCCGATGTAATCAAATATTCCTTCCCAGTCCATTGGGTATTTTAAATTTCTAAAAGATTTTCCAGTCGTATCTGTAGGATGTTCAGCCGAAGGTAAAATCACGGTATGAGGAAGTGGGACTCCTAAAGTATCCGCAAGTGCATTATTAAAAAACTTATCGTCAGCACTCCACCAAAAAGGATTATTGATCACATTTGTGCCCGTCAAAGCTGCGTTTTTCAAATAAGCACGGTAAAACGGAACATCTTGCGAAATTCTATCAATAATAACGGCATATTCGCCACCTTGGTTCTGCACAACCTTATCAATAGAAACGGCTTCAGCAATAATTCCTTTTTCATTTTTTGAGTTAACTCTATCTATAAATGCTTGTGGGAAAGTATCTTCCATTCCAAATAAAATTCCTATTTTTTTCATCTTTGTTAGTTTATATTTTTAAAAAAAATTAATTCTTGATAAATAATGAGGAAACATTTCCTTCCATACCGGCCAATCGTGTTTTTGATCTTGCCAAATATCCAGCCAGTGATCTAGATTTTTTTCGTTTAATACTTTACTCATTTTTAGATTCGCATCAAAACAAATATCCCAGTTTGAAGTTCCTAGAACAATATCCATTTTCCATATTTCATGATCGTTTAATCCATATAAATAATCTTCTGGACTATTGTAAAATACATCATCATTATGAAAACCATCCATGAAATTTTTTATTGTAAATGCGCCACTCATAGAAAAAACATGGCTTATATAACCAGGGTGTCGAAACGCAAAATTAACAGCGTGATAACCGCCAAAACTGCACCCTGCAACAGCAACTTTTCCTGAAGGGGTATTATTTTTTACTCTTTCAACAATTTCATGACAAATCATTTTGTCATATTGAACATGATTCTTGATACGATGAAGGGGATGAACTTGTTTGTTATAGAAACTATCTTTATCGACACTATCCGGACAAAAAATTTGGATAAGCCCTTGCTCAATATACCATTTTGCCGACTCGATCAATCCCATATCTTTGTTTTCATGGTACGATCCCATCGAAGTTGGAAATAATACAACAGGATATCCAGCATGTCCAAAAACAAGCATTTCAATTTCTCGATTTAAATATGGTGAATGCCACTTAAAATACTCTTCCTTCATATATCTAGTTTTAACAAGTGTAATGAAAATAAATATGATAAAATGATAATTTTAAACTTTACATTGATAATTATTAGATAAAAGACAAACAATCTTAAAATATAAAAAATTGATAAAATAGTTCTATGGAATTTATTAATTTTAATATTATCAATAAAGCAAAATCTATCGTAAGCGATTTGATACTGCAAAATAAGAAGATAATATTGCTTAAAAACGATCTGTTTGTTAAGAAATGAATAGTTAAGTTTAAAAAATAATATTTTAGCTCGAAATGCTATTTCTCAAATTTTGCTAATTTTTAAAAAAGTTGCACTTGGCTTTTTAATCGTTCCATTAACATACTCATCATTCTTTTATTGATACTTGAAGTGTTTTTTGAATAGATAGCATACTCTTCTGCTGTGAATAAGCCAATAATAATACCTCTCATTGTATTACTGAATTTGATATCTTTTTGTATTGCATTATCAATAACTACTAATTTAGCCTCAACAGTTTTAGTCTCAAAATCAATTTTATTTTTTTCAATATAACTTGCAAAGGCGGCGGTAAAAAGATCATTTTGTAATTTTAAAATCGGTCTAAGAGTTTCATTTTGGAACGATTCTTCCATTGTGGATTCTAAAGATATTGTACCAATTGCCTGTCCTCGGAGTTGTGAAATAAAAGTATCGCGTGTGTTCATTTTTTTTCTTTAAAAGTAAAAAAAAATGCAATAGAAAAAGATTAAAATTATGACTTTGAAAAAAAAATTATGAGATTTCAAATCCGAAAATCGATTAAACTCGACGATTTGAATTCCAATGGAACTTTAAATTAGGATAAGTTATCAGCTCGGATTGATCAAGAACTCAATGGGCATAACATAATCCAACTTTAAAATACTAAAGCTCTCGCAAAGTAGTTGACGGAAATTAATTTTGTAAGTTCCGAACAACAAGTAAAAATTATAGAAATTGGGATTGATATTATAAAATTTGGAAATACCTCAATAACTTTAAAAAGTGCGGCTAGAAATATGATGAATGCACAAACTACAATAGTAAATTTAGATGAAAATGGAAAACCAAAAGCTCAAGGAAAATTAAGTATCGACTTTGTAAAAAGATCGATTATAAAAAAAATAAGACACCTTTCAAACTCAACTAAGTTGTTAAATCGTGGTTTTCTGTTAAAGTTTCAAAAATTTCTAGGTCAAAATAACGCACCGAAGCAATAACATGATCAAAAATATCTGACATAATATATTCGTAATTTTCAAATCGTTTATCGCTCGAAAATGCGTAAACTTCAAGCGGAACTCCATGCGAGGTTGATTGTAACTGACGACACAGCATTAACATATCTTTATTCAATGATGGATGCTGGTGTAAATACTCGGTGATATATTTTCTAAATAAACCCAAATTAGTCATATTCCGACCATTGATAGGCAAAGACTTGTCAATGTTATGGATTGAATTATAATTGTTAATTTCTACTTTTCTAGTGTCGATAAAAGTCGATAACAGTTGAATTTTTTTTAAGTTTTCTAATTCCGCTTCTTCTAAAAATCGAATGCTACTTGTTTTTATAAGAATATGTCTTTTAATTCGTCTTCCATCAGAATTAAGCATTCCTCGCCAGTTTTGAAAGGAATCAGAACTCAAACTATAAGTAGGAATAGTAGTAGTTGTATTATCAAAATTTCGAACTTTTACGGTAGCTAGATTTATTTCAATTACATCACCATCAGCACCAAAGCGATCCATTGTAATCCAATCACCTATGCGAACCATGTCGTTGATAGAAACTTGAACGCTTGAAACAAATCCTAAAATAGTGTCTCTGAATATTAAAATAATTACTGCCGAAACAGCTCCTAAAATAGTTAAAAGTTCTTTTTGATTGATATTAAATAATTTGGAAATAATTACTGCAATCCCAAAAGCCCATAACACAATCATAATAACCTGAATGAAACTGTCAATAGGTTTGTCGCTATAGCGCGGCATTAGTTTTAAATAGTCACGTAACGCATTGAAAATAGTTCGGACGATCCATAAAAGCAATACGACGATATAGATACCAACAAATTTTCCAAATATATCCTCCCAGTATTGATATCGATCTAAAATTATTGGTACTGATTTATAAATAAATAGCAACGGAATTAAATGTGCAATATATTTTGCAGTCTTATTAGTTACTAGTAAATCATCAAATTTTGTTTTAGTTTTTTGAGCAATTAAAACCATTATGGTAACTAGAGTGAGCCTGAAAATTATATAAATACCGTACGCTAAGAAGCATAGTAATACAATATTTAACAGCAAACTTAAGTACGAAGCAGAGCTACTTCCTAATCCCCATTTTCTAAAAATAGGATATAGAAGATGAAATAACTTCTCCACATAACTATACATTTTTAAGATATTTTCGTTCTATGTAAAAAGTACCAAAAGGAGGAATTGACGCAATACAAATGATAAAATATTTCTTAAAATCCCACTTTTCTTTAAAATAAAGGATTGTTGCTAGAACAATATATAAAGTAAATAATACTCCGTGGGCCATTCCAATATGTTTAACATAATAAGGATCATTAAAAATATATTTCATTGGCATAGCAAAGAAAAATAATAGAATGGCAGAGATTCCTTCTACAATTGCGGTAACTTTAAAAATCTTAAGCATTTTAATTATTTTTAATTTTAATCTGCAAAAATAAGTATTAACATTGATTTTAAGTGCACGGATTACTAAAGTAATTTACTTTTGTATTCTTAAACTTTGATAATGAGCAAACGCGATTTAAAAAAATATTTAGCAGAATTAAATAAAGAACAACTCGAAGAACAGATCGTCGAATTGTACGAGAAATTTAGTCCAGTGAAAGTCTATTATGATTTTGTTTTTAATCCAAAGGAAGAAACGCTTTTGCAGCAATGCAAATTAAAAATTTCACAGGAATATTTTCCTTTTAAAAAATTAGGAAGAAGGAGTAAACCAAAGATGAGACGTTCAGTTGCTCAAAAATATATCAAACATTTTATTGTTCTTGGTGTGGATCCTTTTTTAATCGCTGATGTAATGTTGTATAATATTGAAATTGCACAAACCTTTGCCTCAGAAAATATAATCAAGCACGAACTATTTTACAAAAGCATGTTTAATTCCTTTGAACAAGCTGTAATCTATTTAATTGCTAATGGAATACTTGCAGAATTTAAACCAAGAATTATTGAAATTCACAATCAAACTATCTCTCAAAAATGGTCTAATGAATCTGAATTTAATGCGGTTATAGAGCGATTTGAATACTAATACTAAATAGTCTTTGAAATTACTGTCATGTTTTTTTCAAATCGAGCGCAGTCGAGATTACGAACGACTTACAAACAACGTTTCGTGTTTTACTATAATCATGATGATGTGTACAACCTGACAAATTTCAATTCTTTTTAACAGTAAATTCAAAACATAAATGGTATCAACTATTTCATAAAATAATTTAAAATTATGATACACAGCAAAACAGATTTTTTAGATTAGACAAAAAAACAAAATTTATTTACTTTTATCGAATAGCATGTAGCTGCATAAATTAAAATTATTTAATGATTCCACTATATTTTTAATTAAAAATTAGACTTAAACTGTTTTTTAGGCGTATTTTTGCAAAAATCCAATAAGAAGCAATGTCGCAAAACAGTATAGAAATTGAAATCGAAGACAAAAAAGAACTTTATGCCTACCAAAAAGGAGACATAGATGCCATCTTTGAACGTATCGATAATGGCCCTCGTCAACATCATTTATTATATCAATTGCCCACCGGTGGCGGAAAAACAGTTGTTTTCTCAGAAATCGTTCGTCGCTACTTATCAAAACACGATAAAAAAGTAGTGGTGTTAACACACCGGATTGAACTTTGTAAGCAAACTTCAAAAATGTTGAAAGGTTTTGATGTCAAAAACAAAATCATCAATAGCAAAGTAAAAGAACTCCCGGATCAAAACGATTATTCTTGTTTTGTAGCCATGGTAGAAACGTTGAAAAACCGTATCAATGATGAAAAATTACATTTGGACAACATTGGTCTCGTAATTATCGATGAGGCGCATTATAATTCTTTTAGAAAATTACTGAGTTCTTTCAAAAATGCTTTTATTCTTGGAGTTACTGCAACCCCTTTGAGTTCAAACATAAAGTTGCCAATGCACGAAAGCTATGATGAACTAATTGTGGGAGACACCATTAGTTCTTTGATTGACAAAGGTTTTTTGGCGAAAGCAATAACTTACAGTTACGATGTAGGTCTAACGTCGCTGAAAGTTGGAATTAACGGAGATTACACGGTGAAATCATCTGATGATCTATATACCAATATGGCCATGCAAGAAAAGTTACTGCATGCCTACACCGAGAAATCTATTGGTAAAAAAACCTTGATTTTTAATAACGGAATCAACACTTCTTTGTATGTGTACGAAACGTTCAAAGAAGCAGGTTATGAAATTCGCCATTTGGACAACACCAGCAGCACCGAAGAACGAAAAGAGATTTTATTTTGGTTCAAACATACTCCAGATGCTATTTTGACCTCAGTAGGAATTCTTACAACAGGTTTTGATGAACCTACAGTAGAAACCATTATTTTAAATCGAGCAACTAAATCGTTGACTCTGTATTACCAAATGATTGGTCGCGGCTCTCGAAAATTACCCAATAAAAATAGCTTCAACGTTATCGATTTAGGGAATAACGCCGCACGTTTTGGTTTGTGGAGTGAACCCGTAAATTGGCAACATATTTTCAAATCACCTGAATTTTATTTAGAAAATTTACGTGACGATACTGAAATTGAGCTATATTTTAAATACAGCATGCCGCCAGAATTGCGTGAAAAATTTAGTAAAACTGCTGTTGTTACTTTTGATGTAGATGAAGAACACAAATTGATCATCAAACAAAATTTGCGCTCTAAGGAAGTTTTAGATAAATCACTCGATCAACATGCTGCGATGTGTGTTGACAATTCTGAAACTTTGCAAGAAGCAAAAACATTAGGAAAAATGCTTGAAGACGATATTGATTGCCGAATCAAGCGCTATTCTAAATGCTTGAGCCAGTGCAGTAAAAACTACCGCGAATGGCTTGTTGAAGATTATAAATTAAAATTAATTTTGTTGACAGGTAAAAAATATCGTGAGAAAATCATGAACGAACCTGATGAAGATTAATTTTTATTAGGAGCTAATCCCGCTATTCGCTATATCTATTGCGGCGAACCCCGCCACAATAGGATGTCGCTACTATCGAGGCTATGGATCACGGTAATCAAAAAACATTATTATAATACAAAATCCAATACCAATGTCAAAACAATTCTCTGATTTAGGAATTTCAGCACCTCTAGTAAAAGCAATTACCGAATTGAAAATTGTAGTACCAACAGAAATTCAACAAAAAACCATTCCGTTATTGTTAGCAAACAAAACCGATTTAGTGGGACTTGCTAAGACTGGAACTGGAAAAACAGCTGCTTTTGGATTGCCTATTTTACAATTAATTGATACTAATTCTGCAGTTGTACAAGCCGTAATTCTAGCGCCAACCAGAGAACTTGGCCAGCAAATATTCAAAAATTTAGAATCTTTTGCGGCTTTTTTACCAGAAGTTTCTATAGCAGTAACCTGTGGAGGAATTCCTATAAAACCACAAATAGAACGCCTTGCTTTACCTACGCACATTGTTGTAGCTACTCCAGGTCGTTTGATTGATTTGATTCAGCGCAAAGCGATCAATTTAAAAGAAACTAAATTCCTTGTGCTCGACGAAGCCGATGAAATGGTTACGATATTAAAAGAAGGCTTAGATGAAATAATAGCTGAATTACCTAAAGAGCATAAAACCTTTTTATTCTCGGCAACGATGCCTGGAGCAATAAAACAACTGATTCAGAACTATTTGAACAAAAATGTAGTTCAAGTTAGTGCTAACATGGAAACAGTAGGAAATCAAGGAATCGATCATCAATATATTGTTGTTGATCCTATTGAAAAACTAGATGTTTTAATGCATTTCCTAAATTCGAAAGAAGGAGAACGCGGAATTATTTTTTGCAAAACTAAAGCTGCTGTCAATAAATTGGCTAAAAATTTAGCGATCAATCGTTTTTCATCAGGAGCGTTGCATGGTAGTTTGTCACAAGGAATACGAGATAGAATTATGGAGCAATTTCGTGAAGGACATATCAATATATTAGTCGCAACTGATCTTGCTGCAAGAGGAATAGATGTAAAAGAAATTTCGTATGTTGTCAATTACCATTTGCCAGATGCCTATGAAGCCTATGTTCACCGTAGCGGAAGAACGGCAAGAGCAGGAGCAAAGGGCCTTTCTTTAACGGTTTTACAACCGGAAGAAGTAACTGAAATTGCTGATTTCGAAAAAGAGTTGGGAATTAAATTTACACTATTTAATAAACCAACGGCATTAAGCATCGAAGAAAATAATACCCTTTTATGGGCAAAGCAAATATTTAAAACCAAACCCAACCACGAAGTGGATGCGGAGTTGAAAACAAAAATAAAAACTGTTTTTCATCACTTAACTAAAGACGAATTGATCGAAAAACTGTTGGCTAATTATTTACTGCAAAATAAAAATGAACCAACCGAAAAACCGGTTAAAAGACAGAAAATGAAGTAGTGATTCATTTTTATAGATTCATTAATCTATTACAGAAACCAAGGCTTTCTGTAATAGATTTTTTTTGATAGTATTTTTTTTAACTTTTTAAACCAAACAAAAAGTTAAAAACTAAAATGTTAAAAAAAACATTTCCTAAATTTGCACTATGAATAAAAAGTTACATGCATATATCATAATTCTAACTCTTGGCTTATTACTATTGCCAAGTTTGACTTATGCGTGTGGAACTCAATCAACAAAAGAATGTTGCAAAAAAGAAGTGACATCTAAATCGGAACATAAAGAATGCTCTGAAGAAAGTCATTCTAAAAATCAAAACGATAATTGCAACGGTAAATGTGGGCATGCAAATTGTACCTCTGTAAATGCTAATTATAGCTCAGTTGTGTTTAACGACTTTGATTTCACTCACAATAATTTTGATTTTCCGACAATTAAACAAAATTTTTATAATACCACAACCTTTGTTTCATCAGGTTATACCTCAATATGGCTTATTCCTAAAATAAGCTAAATTCAATTTTTTGTAGCCACAGTTGTGGCTTTTTTATAGCATTCGCTAAATTTATTACAACTATAAAATAAATAGAATCCAATTTGGATTAACCTATTTGATATTTATAAGTTGTTATTTCTCTAAAAAATATTCCTAAAACAAATTCAAAAGAAACAATTCTTTTGGAACAAATCTTTATTAAATGAAAAATTCAATATCAAAAATAGGATTGGCAATAACTATGTTGCTAACTATTACATTCACTAGTGCACAAATAAAAAATGCAAAAACTGAAACTGTAAAAATCTACGGAAACTGCGGTATGTGTAAAACAACTATCGAAAAAGCAGCCAATCTAAAAAATATAGCAGCCGTAGATTGGAACAAAGACACTAAAATGGCAACACTAAAATACGATGCTACAAAGACAAATCAGGATGAGATCTTAAAGAGAGTAGCATTAGTTGGTTATGATAGCGATAAATTTCTTGCACCAAACGATGTTTATGCTAATCTACACGGTTGTTGTCAATATGATAGAAGCCCACTAGCGTCAAATGAAAGCACCCCAGCCATTAATGAGGGAACTACAAGTACTGAAATGGAAGACAATAAGACAATGTCAAAAGAAAACAACGTATTAAATACTGTTTTTGATACCTATTTTGAAGTAAAAGAGGCATTAGTCCAAACCGATGGAGTAGAAGCTTCTAAAAAATCAGCAACATTACTGACTGCGATTAATGCCGTAAAAATGGATCAATTAGAAATGGATGTTCACATGGTTTGGATGGAAGTTACCAAAGAGTTAAAAGAAGATGCGGAGCATATTGCAGATACTAAGGATGTTACTCATCAAAGAGATCATTTTATGACGTTGTCAAAAAATATGTATGATTTAATAAAAGTGTCAAAAGACGCAACACCAACTTATTACCAGTTTTGTCCAATGGCTAACAAAGGTAAAGGTGCTAATTGGTTGAGTAAAGATAGCTCTATTAAAAATCCTTATTACGGAGCTCAAATGTTGAGTTGTGGTAAAACCGTTGAAACTATTAAATAATTATTAAAGCGAAATCCTTTTACAAGTAAAGGATTTTGCTTTTAAAATTAACTCATCGAAAAAATGAATATCAAAATAAATCTACTTGCATTTTTGCTGTTAATTTTTAGCATCAATGCAAATGCACAAGTCAAAGTGGGAGATAGACTTCCATCGCTAGAATTACAGAATAGTTCGAATGAAAAAACAAATATCAATCAATTTAAAGATAAATATGTCTTAATCGATTTTTGGGCTTCGTGGTGCGCACCTTGCAGATTAGGCAATAAAAAGTTGGTAAAACTTCACGCAGAACTGGATCCCGATAAAATTGAAATCATTGGAATTTCGATCGATACTGATCCAAATAAATGGATGAAGGCAATTGAAAAAGACAAAATTAGCTTTTTAAAATTGATAGATTCAAAAGGATTTGATGCAAAAGCAGCACTTCTTTTTGGAGTTGAAGAGTTACCATCGCAGTACCTTTTTAATGAAAAAGGTATTCTGATAAAGAAAAACCCAACAGAAGAAGAAATAATTAATTTAATAAAGTAAGATATGAAAACATTATATAAAAAATCAGTCCTAATAGTAATACTAATAACATTATTTACAACAGCAAGTAACGCACAGATTTCAAAAGCAGAAATAAGAGCGACCGGTTTGACTTGCTCGATGTGCTCGAATGCGATTAATAAGCAATTAAAATCAATGCCAGAGGTTAAAAATGTCGACATTGATTTAAACACAAATACATTTGTCGTTTCATTATCAGAAAACAATTCTTTAAAACCATCGGTATTTAAAGAAAAAGTAGAAAATGCAGGGTTCTTTATTGGGTCTCTAGTTTTAACCACAAACTCTAAAACGATAAAAGAAAGCTCCTACATTATTGTAAATGGTAAAGAAAACAATAGTAAAGAAGTTCAAATACAAATTTTAGATAAGGGATATGTAACCGATAAAGAGTTTAAAAAATTGTCAAAGTCATATAAAAATAGTTTGACTTATAACAATAGTAATGAAAATGATTTTCATATTCAAATATTAAATTAATGAGAAATTTGGTATTAATAATTGTAGTATTTATTTTTCAAATAGGTTCTTCGCAGGAATTATTTCTATTAACGGATCCAGCAAGTAATGTGCCTGCTAATTCTCTAGGAGTAAATATATTACAATCGGCTTTTGAAAGAGAAATGACATCGGGCTATATGTATAGCATTATGCCCGAAGTAACTTATGGAATCAATAAAAATCTAATGGTGAGGGCATCGGCTTTTTTAAGTAATAGAAATAGTCAATTGGTTGCTGAAGGTGGAAATTTTTTAGCTAAATATCGTTTCTACTCTGAGGATGATTTAAATAGCCATTTTCGTTTAGCTGCTTTTGGAAGATATAGCTCTAATAATGCGAATATTCATCAAGAGCAAATTGAAATTATGGGACAAAATAGTGGTTTTGAAACTGGAATCGTGGCGACTAAATTAATTAAAAAACTAGCAATAAGTTCGACCGTTAGTTTTGAAAAAGCTTTTGATAATAAGCCAAATAATTCTTTCCCAGCTACTTTAGGAGACAATGCAACAAACTATACTTTATCGTTTGGGAAATTGATGTACCCTAAAAAATATACGAGTTTAAAACAGACAAATATAAATCTGATGGTAGAGTTTATAGGTCAAACGATTAACGAAAACGGAAAATCTTATTTAGACATAGTTCCTGTTATTCAATTTATTTTTAATAGTCAAGCCCGTTTAGATTTGGCTTATCGAAGAGAATTAATGAGCTCAATGATACGCACCGCTCCAAACGGGGTTTATTTGAATTTATATTATACTTTTTTTAATTTAAAAAATTAAACAAAAATTTTACAAATCCAAAACTTAATTTTACAACACTGCGTTTTTAAATTCATATTAAATTTATAATATGAATAACTATATTCATGTTAAATAATTCTTATTATGGAAAATGCTGAAGATTGTATTGATGCATGTTTAGAATGTGCAACCGTATGTGAAAATTGTGCGGAAGAATGCAAAAAATCTAATAATGATGAACACCAAAAATGTATTGGACTTTGTACGGATTGTGCAGACATTTGTAAATTGTGCGCAAAATTCCAAGAAAGAGGTTCGACTTTTGCAGCTGCACTTTGCAAATTGTGTGCTGAAATCTGTACCGCCTGCGCCACTGAATGTGAAAAATTTACCGATCTAGATCATTGTAAAAAATGTGCTGCCGCGTGCAGAAAATGTGCAGATACTTGCTCAAAAATGTAAAAAAAGCAGGATAAATCGTTTGATTTATCGTGTATTTCAAATTTTTAAATAATAATAAAATGAAAAAAACAATTTTTGTAACCATAATAATGGTACTGATAATCGTTTCTTGCAACCAAAAGAATCAAGAAACTACAAATGATTCTCAAATGTTAAACGATACAAATTCTATGCTGAATGATTCCACAATGATGGAAAATGACTCCACAATGATGCACACTGACTCTACAATGGCGAATCATAATGATAAAATGATGAACAATAGCAAAATGTATTCGTGCTCAATGCATCCTGATATTCACGGAAAATTAAACGAGAAATGTTCTAAATGTGGCATGAAGTTGACTGTACCTGTTGCATAAAAACATACTAAATAAGTATCTTTCATTCCTAAATAACAAATCAACTTCACAGTATTTATGTGAAGTTGGTTTTAATATTTCAATTTGGGAGTATTTGCTGTGGTGAATATTGACGCATTTAATTTACTTTTTTTAAATTGATAAATTATCCATCTAAGTACTATGAGCTAAATAAAAAATGAGCTCTATCATCATTTATTACGCAAAAAAACTTAAAAATGAATTATACATACACTGTTGAAGGAATAACTTGTTCGGGTTGCGAAGCTAAAGTGAAAGACGATTTGTCCAAAGTTGAACACATCACAAAAGTTGATATTTCAAAAGAAAATAATCAAGCTGTAATCATAATGTCACAACACGTAAAATTAGAAACTTTACAAAAAGCTCTTGGAGGAAAAAATAGTAAGTATCAAATTTCGCTTCCCAACTCTAAACCCACATCAGAAATAAAAGCAGAAAGTTGTTGTTCTTCAGATAAAGGAGAAAGTACAACGCATCAACATAATCATTCAAACGAAGCAGGTAAATACTACTGCCCCATGCGTTGCGAAGGCGACAAAACGTATGATAAAGCAGGAGATTGTCCGGTTTGCGGAATGGATTTGGTCAAAGAACCAACTTCTAATCAAATAACGCAATATACGTGCCCGATGCATCCTGAAATTGTGGAGGATGAGCCCGGAAGTTGTCCGATTTGCGGAATGGATTTAGTACCTATGGAACCCTCGGATTCTGAAGACAACAAAACTTACGAAAGGCTTTGGCACAAAATGAAAATTGCGATGCTGTTTACTATTCCGATTTTCATTATTTCCATGTCGGATATGATTCCCAATAATCCGTTATATCAGATAATGGAATTGGAGTATTGGAATTGGATTCAGTTTGCCTTTACGCTGCCTGTTGTTTTTTATGCGTGTTGGATGTTTTTTGAAAGAGCGTGGAAATCCATAGTGAATTGGAATTTGAATATGTTTACCTTAATTGGGATTGGGACCGGAGTTGCTTTTCTATTTAGTATTGTCGGCATGCTTTTTCCAGAGGTATTTCCCGCTCAATTTAAAACAGAAAACGGAACAGTTCATTTATATTTTGAAGCTACGGCAGTTGTCTTAACATTGGTTTTATTGGGACAACTGTTAGAAGCAAAAGCACACAGTAGAACCAGTGGCGCTATTAAAGAATTACTGAAATTAGCACCAAAAGAAGCTACTGTAGTTGTTGATGGTGTTGAAAAAGTAATTTCAATTCACAATATTAAAAAAGACGACATTTTACGTGTAAAACCGGGAGAGAAAATTCCAGTTGATGGAAAAATCACGGAAGGAACCAGTACGATTGATGAATCTATGATTACGGGAGAACCGATTCCTGTAGATAAAAAAGAAGAAGATAAAGTAAGTGCCGGAACAATCAACGGTACAAAATCTTTTTTGATGATTGCCGAAAAAGTGGGGTCCGAAACTTTACTATCACAAATTGTACAAATGGTTAGCGATGCGAGTCGTTCTCGAGCACCCATTCAAAATCTGGTTGATAAAGTAGCTAAATATTTTGTTCCCATTGTAGTTGTAATTTCGGTTATCACATTTATAGTTTGGTGGCAATTTGGACCTGAACCGAAATTGGTTTATGGATTTGTTAATGCTATTGCGGTTTTGATTATCGCTTGTCCGTGTGCTTTAGGTTTGGCTACACCAATGTCTGTTATGGTTGGTGTTGGAAAAGGAGCTAAATTGGGCGTATTAATCAAAAATGCCGAAGCCATTGAAAAAATGGACAAGATTGACGTTTTAATTACGGATAAAACAGGAACCATCACGGAAGGAAAACCTTCTGTAGAAAAAATTGTAGTGAAAGACGGCGATGAAAAAGACGTTTTAGGAAAAATAGCATCGCTCAATCAAAGTAGCGAACATCCTTTGGCTACAGCCGTAGTTAATTTTGCCAAAACAAAAGAAGTTGCATTTTCTAATGTGGCTGACTTTGATTCTGTAACTGGCAAAGGAGTAAAAGGCAGTATCAATCAAGAATTGATTCTGTTGGGAAATAAAAGTTTAATGGAACAAGAAGGCGTTGCTGATTTTTCGGCTATTGAAAAAGAAGTCATTGCCGAACAACAATTGGGAAAAACAGTTTCTTACATTGCCAGTAATAATAAGGTCGTTGGGTTTATAACCATTACTGATGCGATAAAGAAAACAAGTGTTGAAGCCATAACCGAATTAAAAAAACAAGGTGTTGAAGTTATTATGATAACTGGTGACAATGAAAATACGGCAAAAGCAGTTGCCGCTGAATTGAATTTAACCGACTTCAAAGCTGGATTTTTGCCGCAAGATAAATTACAATACATCAAAGATTTACAGGCACAAGGTAAAGTGGTCGCAATGGCAGGAGACGGAATAAACGATGCTCCGGCTTTGGCTCAAGCTGATATTGGAATTGCCATGGGAACTGGAACCGATGTGGCTATTGAAAGTGCTAAAATCACATTAGTTAAAGGCGATTTACAAGGAATTGTGAAAGCTAAAAATTTGAGTCATGCTGTTATGAGAAACATCAAGCAAAACTTGTTTTTTGCATTTATTTATAATGTCGTTGGAATTCCAATTGCAGCAGGAGTTTTATTTCCTATTTTAGGAATTTTGTTATCGCCCATGATTGCAGCTTTGGCGATGAGTTTTAGTTCAGTTTCAGTGATTGCAAATGCATTGCGATTAAGAACAATTAAAATTTAACCCTGAAAATTATACAAAATGGAACATTCAAATTCACATAAAAAAACCAATCCGTACACTACTTTTTTCTTGATGATAGGATTGTCGTTTGCTGCGATGTACATCACGATGTATTTAAATACGTATGCAATCGACCACGTTTATTTCAGTATGACTCGTTTCTATATGGTCTCTTTGGGAATTTCAACAATGGCGGTAATCATGCTATTGTTTATGTTGGGAATGTATAAAAACAAGAAAAAAAATACGGCAATTTTACTCGGAAGTCTTGTTTTATTTAGTTCGGCTTTATTTCTTGTTCGTATGCAAAGACCTATTATTGGTGATGTTTTGTGGTTAAAAGGAATGATACCGCATCACTCTATTGCAATATTAACCAGTGAACGAGCCGATATTAAAGATGCCGAAGTTAGAAAATTAGCAGAGGCCATTATTGAAGCACAAAGAAAAGAAATAGAACAAATGAAAGTAATGATTAAACGATTAGAAAATGAAAAATAATAAAATAATACTTGTTATTGCCGTCCAATTTATTTTTTTTAATATAAACGCTCAAAACGTTGTAAAATATGACTTAACCATAACCGACACAATTGTAAATTTTTCGGGCAAAGATAAAAGAGCTATTGCAGCGAACGGACAAATTCCAATGCCCACTTTAACTTTTACAGAAGGCGATATTGCCGAAATTGTTGTACATAATAAACTTAAAGAAAGTACATCTTTGCACTGGCACGGGTTAATATTACCCAATCAATATGATGGTGTTCCCTATCTGACTCAAATGCCAATTAAACCTGGTGAGACCTTCACTTATCGATTTCCAATTGTTCAGAACGGTACACATTGGTATCATTCGCATTCCGGTTTACAAGAACAAATTGGAATGTATGGCTCGATGATTCTCAAGAAAAAATCAGATGATCCAAATTTCAGAAAAGGGGTTGATGATATTCCTCAAATTCCAATTATTTTAAGCGAATGGACAGACTTAAATCCCAAAAACGTACATCGAATGCTGCACAACGCTTCCGATTGGTTTGCCATCAAAAAAGGAACAACCCAAAGTTATGCAGAAGCGATAAAAGCTGGTCATTTCAAAACTAAAATAACTAACGAATGGAAACGAATGTTAGCGATGGATGTGAGTGATATTTATTATGAAAAATTTTTAATTAATGGACAAAGTGAGAGCCAACTGTCGCAATTTAAAGCAGGGGACAAGGTTCGTTTGCGAATTTCAAATGCTGGCGCATCTTCTTATTTCTGGCTAAACTATGCGGGTGGAAAAATCACTGTAATTGCTAATGACGGTAATGATGTAGAACCTGTAGAAGTAGATCGATTAATTATAGGTGTATCCGAAACTTACGATGTTATTGTTACTATTTCGTCTAAAAACACTGCTTATGAGTTTTTAGTTACACCTGAAGACAGATCTAAATCCGCTTCAATTTATATTGGCCAAGGCATTAAACAATTGATAAGCCCGATGCCAAAATTAAAGTATTTTGAAGGCATGAAAATGATGAACGGCATGATGAATATGGACGGTTCTATGAACGATATGGGAATGGATATGTCCATGCAAAAAATGGATATGAATACGGTTATGTATCCAGAAATATCAGGGAAATCCATGGACATGAAGAAAGGAAAAATGGATATGAAAGATGATAACATGAAAATGGAAGGAAATGGCATGGACATGAAAGAACGTGACATGAAAATGGAAGGTATGGATCATTCAAAAATAGACCCTAAAAAAGAAGATATGAAAATGGAAGGTATGGATCATTCAAAACATTCCATGAATTCTGATATTGTAACCTTAAATTATTCGATGTTGAAATCGCCAACTGTAACTACGCTTCCAGCTTCTCCTTTGGGGGTTCCGGGGCTTCGCGAAATACGTTTTGAATTGAACGGAAATATGAACCGTTATGTCTGGAGCATGGATAATAAAGTGCTTTCAGAAGTCGATAAAATTTTAATTAAAAAAGGGGAAGTTATTCGTATCACGCTTTACAATAATTCAATGATGCGTCACCCAATGCATTTGCATGGTCATGATTTTAGAGTTTTGAATGGGCAAGGTGAATATTCGCCTTTAAAAAATGTTATTGATATTATGCCAATGGAAACGAACGTGATCGAATTTGAAGCCAATGCAGATGGCGATTGGTTTTTTCATTGTCATGTTTTGTACCACATGATGGCTGGAATGAACCGTGTTTTTAGTTATGAAGATTCAAAACCTAATCCATATTTGCCCAACAAAGAAAAGGCTTATAAAAAACTACAAGCCGAAAGCAATCAACTACATTTTATGGCCGAAAACGATTTTGCTACCAATGGAAACGATGGTCAAGCTATGTTTCAAAATGCAAGATGGAGTTTTGGAACCGAATGGCGATTGGGATATAATGATGCAAATGGTTACGAATCAGAAACACATATTGGGAGATACATTGGCAAAAATCAATGGTTTATGCCATTTGTAGGTTTTGATGTGAGGTATAGAAAATTAAAAAGCGGAGAAATAGAACAAAATTTGTTTGGTCAAAAAAGTACAAAAGATAAACGAATTCAAGCCAGTTTAGGATTTGCTTATACGCTGCCAATGTTGGTTATTTTTCAAGCAGAAATGTACCATGATGGGAATTTAAGATTGCAATTGATGCGCGAAGATATTCCACTAACTCCTAGATTAAGAGGAGCATTTATGGTCAATACTGATAAGGAATACATGGCTGGTTTTAAATATATTTTAGGAAAAAACATTGGGGTGACAACTCATTATGATAGTGATATGGGAATTGGTTTTGGTGTGAATGTGAATTATTAAACAGAATTATAAAAATCAATTCATAGTTTTAATAAATTTTTGTTTCCTTTAAAAAACTTCTGTCAGCAAAAGACCTCAATCAATAAAATGATTGAGGTCTTTATTTTTTATTTTGAATAGAAGATTAGTATTTCCAGCGGTACATATTTTTAAAACAACTGCATTTTATAAATCTAAATGAATTAAAATAATATTTAGAGGATAAAAAGAGATTACAAATCTTTTTTTTAGAATTATCTGGTCGCTAATCATCATGCTTTTATCTTTAGAAATAAATTATAGGATCAGAATGACATAAAATGCGATGAAAATAAATTTTTCCAAGTACATTTATACTGTAATATTAAATAAACAAAATAATGGAAGAATTGATAGAACTGATAAAACTTTCTGGTAATACAATAACTGTAAATAGAAATCAGATTCTAAAAACCAAAGAAAGCATTGATACTAACTTGTATTACGTAGTAAGTGGTAGTTTGAGAGTTTTTGCTTTAGACGGTGAAGAGGAACAAATTATTCGATTTGGTTACAAAGAAAATTTAATTGTTTCATTAGATTCCTTTTTTACAGGAAAACCTTCAAATCTTTTTATTCAGGCGCTTAAAAAAACTGTTATTAAAGTAATACCTAAAACACAAATTGATATACTCATAAATACGTGATCTAATGTATTTTTGTGGACTGCTATTTTAGAAAAATTAGTTATTGAACAAATGGAACGAGAAATAGATATATTGACACGTTCACCTAAAGATAGATTCCACAGAGTACTAAAACGTAGTCCGCAACTTTTCAAGAAATTCCAGATCGACACATAGCTAATTATTTGCGAATGAGTCCAGAAACTTTATCACGTTGAAAAAATTCTTGATTTAAATCAATGTTTAGAAATTAAATTTTACTGAATTTAGCTTAAATAGAAAAAAAAAAAATGCAATCAGAAAAAATTTTAGAATCCTTGATGGAGAAGACAAAACAAATCATTACAAAAGTTGAACCGCTTAAAGAATATGATTTACAAACTTTGACGTGGAGAGAAAATCGTGATTCATGGACTATTCTCGAATGTTTAGAACATTTGAATTTATATGGTGAATATTATCTACCTGAATTTGGATATTGCATAAAAAATTCTAAAAATAAAAATGATGAATATTTTAAAAGTGGATATCTAGGTAATTATTTTTCTATCACTATGTTACCGAAAGGCAAAATTAATAAAATGAAGACTTTCAAGGGCAAGAATCCAATTGATTTGAAGCTTGATAAAATAGTTATTGATAACTTTATCAACCAGCAAATTATTTTTTTAGAGTTGTTAAATCAAGCACGATATGTAAGTTTAAATAAAACGAAAGTTAAAATTTCAATTTCCAGATTTATACGATTAAAATTGGGCGATACACTACAATTCTACTGTAACCATATTATTAGGCATATTAATCAAATTGAAAAAATTGAGTTTGAAATGAAAAACGTCAACACATAATGAATATATAACGCTCTTCGAAAATTCTAAAATACAAAAATTGATATTTACTTTACTTTTATTCAGTATATTTAAAGCGATATGAAAGATACCAAAACTTCCACTGAAATTAAGCATGTCGATGATGAAGCTATGTCAATTCATAAGCGGAAGAGAGGCAAAGGCTATCAATATTTTGATGAGGAAGGTAATAAAATTAATGATAAATTAATCTTGCGTAGATTCCGAAGAATAGTTATTCCGCCAATGTGGAGTGATGTTTATATTTGCAAATGGGACGATGGTCACATACAAGCTATTGGTAGGGATGCGAAGGGTAGAAAACAATATATTTATCATTCTATATTTGAGAAGGCTAGGCAGGAGGAGAAGTTTGCAAAAATGAAAGATTTTGGAAAAGCATTACCTAAATTTAGAAAAAAAGTCGCTGAAGATATTGCATTAAAAGAATGGAGTAAAAATAAAATATTAGCATTGATCATTCTCCTTTTAGATGAAACTGGAATCCGAATTGGAAATAAGCAATATGCGAATCAAAATGGAACTTTTGGCTTGACCACACTAAGGCGAAAACATTTGACTTTTGAGAATAATCAAGTTGTACTTGAATATAAAGGTAAAAGTAGTAAAATGCTCCATGTAGAAATTGATGATTCTCAGTTGGCCAAATTAATTAAGAAGTCAGCTGAACTGCCAGGATTTGAAATTTTTAGATATAAAGATAGCAATGGGCAGTTTCAAGCTGTTGATAGCGAAGACGTAAATCAATATATTCATGCTTTTATGGGCAAAAAATTTAGTAGTAAAGATTTCAGGACTTGGGTCGCAAGCAGATTAGCGGTCGAACTATATCCGTTTGCCATTGAAGCCATAGGAAAGTCCAAAAAAGGAAAATTTAGTAATGCTCTTATCCGGATGGTTGCTGACGAACTTGGCAACACACCAATGGTTTGCCGATCTTATTACGTGCATCCTAACATACTACAAAAAATAGAATCAAAAAGCTTACCTAATACAACATATATAGACTCTGGAATTTCGCAATACAAACTCACAGCATCAGAGAGGGAAGTAATGAAGCATTTGTAAAATAGTATTGTAATGAATTAATTTTTAACGATCAAAATGATACCAGAGATAAATAAAAGCGATAAAATTAATTTTCTTAAAATTTTTTCGTCTAATTTTAAATAAGCCTTTTTTCCTAAATACAGTGCCGCGACAAAGAAGGGCAATACATATAATGAATTGTGCAATTCAATAGTTGTTAGAGCGCCTTCAGCAATCAATACTGAAATTCTCATTATAGATACGACGCCTAAAATTCCAAACATGGTGGCGCGAAATACCTTAACGTCATTTGTTTCGTTTCTAATAATAATGGCATACAGCGGACCGCCAGTTGAAAAAACTCCAGAGAAAAAACCGCCAAAAATGCCTAAAACAAATTGAATATTTGAGCTTAATTGTTTTGGATTTTTATTTATCAACGTATTTAAAACAAAAAAAATTATAAATAAACCAAGTGCTTTTTTTAAAATTGTTGGTTGACCAAACACCAGAATAATTGAGCCAATAATTAATCCTATAACTGAAGTTACTAAAAGTTTTCGTAACAATAATTTATCCATATTTTTCCATTCTCGATAAAAATACACTGGCGTGGAAATCGAATAAAATATTGAAATATAACAAACTGCCTCAACTAAAGGCATTACGAAAAGTAGAAAGGGCAACGCGACTAGGGCTCCAGCAAAACCGGTGATAGTTTGAACAAAAAATCCAAAAAATATTCCTAAAATTAGCAAAACAAGCATTAAATCCATAATGCAAAAGTAATGTTGCATCAAGTAAAACTAAAATTTATATAGCGGTGTAATGTGTTATTTACCAAATTAAAAAAGTAAATTTGGCCATATTAAAACTTTATTCATGGCTGATACAATTGATTTGAAGATTATTGAAAAATTGAAAATAAATTCTAGAATTTCGTTTGTAGAACTCGGTAAACATATTGGACTTTCGCCATCAAGTGTTAGAGAACGTGTACAAAAGTTGGAAGATTTAGAAGTGATAACAGGCTACAGTATTGAACTCAATAGTAAAAAATTGGGTTACGGGCTAGAAGTTGTAATACTCTTTAAACTATATAGTGGAAAGTTAAACTTGTTTTGTGATGTACTACAAGATTTTCCAGAAATACTTGAAATTTATCGCATTACTGGGGCACATAATATTTTTATGAAAGTAATTTTGACAGATCAATTGCATTTGCAACAATTTATAGACCAGCTCTTAATTTATGGTGAACCAACAACGCACTTAATACTATCGAATCTAAAAGATGATAAACTAAATGGAAATCGTTAGGACGCTAATAAAAAGTACATGAATATGCTATTATCATTTTGAACTATAATTTATATTATGTAAAATAGAGTTTTTGTAACACCTAGAAATTTAAACATAAAAAAAGCATTACCTACTGGCAATGCTTATAAGTAAAAAATTATATTCTCTTTTATTTTACTGACATTGGAATATTCCAGTTTGCCCAATCTAGAACAACTTTACTTTTCTCTACCTTATAAACTAATTTTTCAGTAATCGTCTTAGTAGCTTCTGGTTTTACAGTTACCCTTAGTTGATCCTCTTTTTCTTTGTATTTTCCAGAACCCCATAATTTGGTTTCTTTATTAAAAATGATTGTACATTCTTTTTCAGATGGAATCACAAAAAATGAATATGTTCCTGCAGGTAATTTCGAACCTTCAATCATTAAATCCTTATTTGTTTGAAATGTTGTCGCTTCATTTGCACCAGCACGCCAAACTTGGTTAAAAGGGACCAATCCTCCCCAAATTTCTCTTCCATTCACAGATGGACTGCCATAATTAATGGTAATTGTTGCATCATTAATTTTACCTGTAGCAACTTCTTTTGTGCTTTTAGGCTTTTCTTGAGCTGTTGAGATAGCTACGATAAATAACGTGATAAATGATAAAAGTATTTTTTTTCTTAAATTCATGATTAAAATATTTTAAGTTATCTAATAAAAGTAACACAACTTGTACAAAATCAACTGAATATCGCACTTATTTTATGAATAAATTAAGTATTTTGTAATTTCATAATTTTGAAATCACATTGGTGACAATAATATTTTTAAAATTCTTATTTTTACAGACTATACTTATTTTGTAATAAATTATGAATACAATTGCCGAACAAATCGCTGATTTCTTAAAGGAATATTCACCTTTCAATCATTTGACATTTGAAGAATTGTCAGAAATTGCTAATAGCATTCGCGTTATTAATCTTGATAAAAATAAGGAGCTATTTCAGGTAAATGATATTTTACATGACAGTTTTTATGTGGTTGCTTCGGGAGTTATTAATTTATCTGTTATTGCTGATGCCGAAGAAACGTTGCTTAATAAATGTAATGCAGGTGATATTTTTGGTTTACGTCCGTTTTTTGCCAAAAACAATTACATGATGACGGCTAAGGCTCGAGAGGAAACTATCATTTACGCGATTCCAATTGTTACGTTTCGTCCATTTGTTGCAAACAATTCACAAGTATTAAATTATTTGTTAGAGAGCTTTGCAATAAACACCAGAAATCCAAAAGACAAAGCGAATTTATTTGGAAAACTAATATCTGACACCGTTTATTATTCTGATCAGCAGTCAGAAATGCAATATTTTCAATCCTTGTCATATACCGTTAGTCCTTTAATAACTAAAAAAAGTACTACTGCTCAAGAAGCTTCTTTGTTAATGACCGAAAGCTTAAAAAACAACATTCTTATCATCGAAAATGATTTACCTGTTGGCATAATTACTGACACTGATATGCGCTCAAAAATCGCCACCGGTCGTTATCCACTAACTGTTTTAGTAGATAAAATAATGTCTTCACCGGTTATCACCGTTATGGAAAACATCTCTCTTGCAGAGGCTCAATTGCTAATGTTGAAGCACAATGTTACTCATTTATGTGTTACCCTTGATGGAACAGATAAATCGGCCATTAAGGGAGTTATTAATGAGCACGATTTGATTATCGCTCAAGCCAATAATCCAGGCGTTTTAATTAAAGAAATTAAACGTTGTCAAACATCTAAGGAAATAAAACTAATTCGGGATCGACTAACCGATTTGATTCAAACATCGATTACCAAAAACATTCCTATTTCTCATATTTTTAATATTGCCAGCGAAATTAATTTAGCAATTATCAAGCGCTCTGTTGAGCTGTCAATTTTTGAATTAGGCTCTCCTCCCGCTCGTTTTGCATGGCTCAGTATAGGAAGTCAAGGTAGAAAGGAACAATTGCTTTTGACAGATCAAGACAGTATTTTGATTTTTGAAGATGTAGCTGCAGATAAATATCGTGATGTAAAAGACTATTTTCTAAAATTAGCAAAAAAAACAACTTCCATTTTAGAGAAAATTGGATATGAATTTTGTCCAAATGGTCACATGGGAAGCAATCTAATTTGGTGTAAATCACTAACTGATTGGACTAAGCAATACGATAGTTGGATGAATACCCCAGGTGAAAACAGTAACGAAATTAGTAGTATTTTCTTTGACTATGAGATTGCTTTTGGTGAACAAAAAATTGAAGATGCCATTACAAACATTATTTTTAAAAATGCTAAAAACAATACACTGTTGTTTGATTTTCTGGGAAATGACGCCCTTAGAAAAAATTCACCACTGAGTTTTTTCAAAAATTTTAATGTGGAAGATGATGAACCCAATAAAAATAAATTCGATATAAAAACCCGAGCATTGTTACCACTAATTGACGGTGCGAGATTGTTTGCTTTATATTTCGAAATAAGAGGAATTAACAATACTTTCCAGCGGTTTAAACAATTTGCCATCACCGATCCTAAACATTCTGAGGTGTACCTGAAATGTGCTGAAGCCTTTTTAACTTTATCAAAATTTAGAACTTTAGAAGGCTTAAAAAATGATAATTCAGGTCAATATATTAATTTAGAAGAACTTACTAAAACTGATCGTGAAAAGCTAAAAAATGCGCTTTTACCTATGAAAGAACTAGAAGATTTAATTAAAAGCAAATTTCAACTAACTCAATTTTCATAAATATGATGGACTGGTTAAAATATATTAATAAAGATTATCCTGAATTTTGGAAAAATTACATTTCTACATTTGAAAATAAATCTTCGCGATATGTAATTATATCAACAGAAACATCAGGTTTGAGTCCATTAAAGGATGTTATTTTATCTGTTGGCTCTTTTGCCGTGGTAAACAATAGTATTTTAATAGGCGATAGTTTTGAAGCTAATTTACTGCAATATAAATATTTTCATGATAATGGATTAACCAATGAATTTATGGTTGAAAGTAAGTTGAAAAAACAAAGCGAGCCAGAAGCAATTAAATCTTTTATTGAGTTTATAGGTAGTTCCACTTTGGTTGGACATCATGTAAACTTTGACGTAGAAATCATTAACGCCGCATTAGAAAGATTAAATTGCGGTCGGTTAAAAAATGAAGCTTTAGATATTGACGTTATGCACCGTAAACTGCATGATATCAGCGAGAAACAATTTTCGCTAGATGAACTTTGCAAAATTTATAATGTTCCAGTAAGCGACCGAAATTCTGCGGCGACTGATGCGTACAAAACTGCGATCTTATTCTTGAAATTAAAGTCGAAATTAAATCTTAGATAATTAAAAGGGCAACATTGTCACAGCCTCCCAAAATCGTCCATGGTGCGAAATAGAAACAGGTTTTACAACTAATGATACATTATCAAAAATAGAAGGAATTCCGTTTATTTTACTGATTTTAGTGGCTACGTCTATCTTTTCTAAATACTTAAAATACTCTTTTTCAAGAACTGCGATCGTATATATAAATTCCTTCGAAACAAAGGTTTGCGTGTAATACAAAAAACCCTCACAACTTACGGTGCCTTTACTTTGATCTTCATAAAAGCAAACTAATTTAACTGGATTGAATCCCCGAAAACCCGTTTCTCTATTGTAAATTTTGTACGCTGCTTCCTTTCGAGTCCATAAATTCCAAACCATCTCCTCTGAGTTTTTGGCATTTTTAATTAGCAATTGCTCTTTTTGCGTAAAAATTTTTTCTAAAAAACCTTTACGTTGCCAATTGCTTTCTTTTTTTGCTAGGGCTAAATCCACAATGTCATTCCCAATCATCTTCTGTTACAAAAAAGTTAGTTTTTTTCGCCTACTTTAGTTTCAATAATTTCGATAGCAGCTTGAACATTAACCATGCGTTCCATCGATTCATTATCAATTACAATATTATATTTTTCCTCAATATCTAAAACAACGTCAACTAAATTAGCCGAATTTATTTTCAAATCATTAATAAAATCTGTTGTTTCTGTCAGCGAATTTAGCGCTAACTTATCATTTACATACGGTTTAATAATTTCTTTTAACTGCTCAATTATTTCTTGTTTTTGTATCATTTAATTTTATTTTATTGTAACTTATTTTTTAGAAATTTTTTGACAAATTTTGATTTTTAAATTAAGGATTTTAATTTCTAGAGATAAAATTTATTTTAATAAATCACTTTAATCATATTTTTTTATTGGTTAAATTTCCTAAAAATCACGCAACCGTTTACATCTCCAAAGCCAAAACTGGCTTTCGCCAAGATTTGAATGTCATTTGCAACTAATTTTTGTGGAATTCTAGCTTCATCAATGATACTACTTATTTCTGGATGCACATCAGTACAATTAATATTTGGAAAAATAAATCCATGATGCACCTGCAAAACTGATGCGACACTTTCAATGCTTCCGGCTCCTGATAAACAATGCCCAACCATTGATTTAAGTGAATTTATATATGGAAAATTATCGCCTTTTCGCTTTAAAGCTTCACTCCAATTTTGAATTTCTAAACTATCTTTGGATGTAGCGGTCAAATGTCCATTAATGACGTCAATATCGTTTGAGTGAATTCCCGAACTTGCTACAGCATCAATTATGCATTTTTGAACAGCAACTGGATTTGGAGCTGTCATTGTTCCTAATCCCCTTTGTCCACCAGAATTAATATTTCCTCCCAAAATTTCAGCATAAATCCTTGCTCCTCGGGCCAAAGCCGTTTCTAATTCTTCAATTACCAGCGCTCCCGCTCCACTTCCAGGAACAAAACCTGATGCTGTTGCACTCATAGGTCTTGAACCTTGTTCAGGCGAGTTATTGTGTTTGAAAGTACAAACTCGCATAGCATCAAATCCACCCCAAATATAAGGACCGGAATCGCTTGTGCTTCCAGCTAAAATTCGATTGGCATGCCCCGATTTGATTCGTTCAAAAGCCATCATAATGCTTTCGGTACCTGTGGTACATGCGGAAGAATTTGTGCTAACCTGATTGCCTAATCCTAATTTTCCACCAAGATATGCGCTAACACCACTATTCATTGTTTGCGCTACAGCACTGCTTCCCAAACGACGCGTTTGAAAATCATCAATTTTATAAATGCTTTCACGAAACTTGTCAATTCCAGAAGTTCCCGAACCAAAAATAGTTCCGCTGTCCCAATCTGGATTTTTGTTTTGTTCCACAGTTAAACCCGCATCTTTCCAAGCATCCATTCCCGCAATAACACCGTATAAAATTCCAGATGAATTGAAATTTCGAAGTTCTAATTCGGAAAAATAATTTAACGATAATTCATTTGAAATTTCCGGTTTCCCTGCAATTTGACAAGAGAATTGCAGTCGTTCTAATTCGGCATCATGCTTTATTCCTGAGATTCCATTTTTAATGGCATGAGTAAATGCATTGAGCCCTACTCCATTTGGTGCAACTACGCCAAGACCCGTTATTACTACTCTTTTATTCATTTAAACTCTTTAAAGCATTGAGATAAATTAAAAATTTTCATTAAATTTTTAGCATCGGGCTAATCTTTTCACAATTACAACCAAAGAAGGCCAAAAACATTCAAAGGGACGACTGATGAATAAACAATCAAATTTATAATAGTAACTATTTATTTTGTAAACTTTTTTCTAAAATATTATTTGCCCTTCAATTATCTGTAATTCAATCTATTAAGTTGAAAAATTTGCCGTTAAAATTAAAAATTGATTCACAAACTTTACACTTTCAATAAATTATTACACTATCATTCCCGCAATTGTACCGGAACAAACTACCTCGCCTTTTTGATTTTTCATTAAAACTTTACACTTCAATTTTCCAAATCTAAAATACATTTTTTCTGATACAACAGTTACTTTTTCCGTCGGAAAAACAGGTTTTAAAAATTCTATTTCATTTGATGTTAAAGCTATTACCGTTTCGTTTTTATATGTAGTATCTAATAAAAAAATACCCAGACAAACTAAACCAATTTGCGCCATCGTTTCTGTTAAAATAACACCTGGAGTTACTGGATTATCTTTAAAATGTCCTTTGTAAAACTCTAGATTTTCATCGAAAGTAAAAATTCCTTCTACTCCATTTTCATCAATATGAATGATTTCATCCACAAATAAAAATGGTTTCAAATACGGTAATTTTGATATAATTTCTTCAAACTTCATTCATGAAATATTATGATTAAGCACCGGTCAATAATTTTTTGTTCTAAAATTGCAATAAAACCCTTTGAGCTGAAAATCCTGGTCCAAAGCTTAGCATTAATCCTCTGCTTCCTTTTTTAGGACTGTCATCCATAATTCGCTCTAAAACATATAAAACTGTTGCGCTCGACATATTACCATAAAGACGCAAAACCTCTTTTGTATCTTTTATATTTTTTCCTAAATCAGAAAATAAACTTTCTACAGTTTGAACTATTTTCTTGCCGCCAGGATGAAAAATCAAATGATCTATATCCTCCATTTTCAAATTATTTTTTTCTAAAAAAGGATGAATAATATCTGGAAAATGGGAAGCAATAGTCTCTGGAACTTCAATATCCAACACCATTTGTAACCCTGAGTTAGTCAACTTAAAACCCATCATGTGAATATTATCATAAAAATGATACATTTCTTCAGCTACAATCTCTGGTCCATCATCATCTTCATGGGAGGAAAGTAATACGCATGCCGCTCCATCGCCAAAAATTGCTGCGCTAACGATATTGGACATCGAGAAATCATCTAATTGGAATGTTGCAGTTGGACTTTCGACAGCAATCACAGCCGCACGTTTTCCAGGATTGGCTTGCAAGAAATTTTTAGCATAAATAATACCCGATATTCCTGCGGCACAACCCATTTCCGTAACTGGAAGTCTGACAATATCTTGACGCAGTTTCAATTTATTGATTAAATAAGCATCAAGAGATGGAATCATAATTCCGGTACAACTCACAGTAATGATATAATCCAAGTCTTGCGGATTCCAGTTGGCTTTTTCCAGTGCTTTCTCTAATACTTTTTCGCCTAAATCGATGACTTCACGAACATAAATATCGTTTCGTTCCTCAAAGGATGTTTTTGTAAAAACCTCTATAGGATCCATTATCGAGTAGCGTTTATCAACCAATGCACCTTCAAAAATCTTTTTAACTTTTCTTATGAACCGCTCGTCTTGTCCGACTAACCACGAATCTAAAAAAGGAATGATTTCGTCAGTCGCTCTGGAATATTTGGGTAACTGTTTAGTTACCGTTTTAATTTTTACACTCATATTTTTGAAATTATCCACTGATATCGAAAAGCCCATTTCCAGTGAATTTTATAATTATTAAATTTTAATTTTTTGGAAAAGCTTTCTAATTCATTTCTTTTAAAACCTCTTAATATAGAAGTTAATCCGTCTTCTCTTGACATTTCATTCAATTGAAAAACAAAACATAAACCTTGAAATAAACGGTAAGCAAGCGCGCTTCTTTGCAAATCATTTATAACAATTCCAATTGCTGCATTCGAATAAAAAATTTGCAATAACTCATTAATTTCTTCCTCTTTAAAATGATGCAAAGTCAAGGTGCAAAGAACAATATCGTAATTTAGTTCTCGAAAAGATTCACTAAAAATATCTTGACAATTATAACTGATGTTAGAATAATTACTTGATAAATTTTTTGCATGTGAAACAGTAAAATTATTTGCATCAATTCCTATCAAACGAAAATTTAATTTATTTTCCAATGCAAAGTCTGCTAAATTGCGTAACATGTCGCCGTTACCGCAACCTACGTCTACAATCACGATTTCATCCGTTTTAGAAAATGATTTTAGCAAATATTGAACACCTTGTAACGTAAGCTTATTTCCTCCTAAAAGCTGATTAATTTTGGCAATTTTATCTAATGCATTTCGCAACAATTCACCTTCCATTTCGAAATCGTCCATTATTTCGGGCTTGTCTGTTCTATAATCGGTATTTAATGCCATTTATGAATTTATAGTTATTGGTTTGCCGTGCGTTTTTTTAATTATTAATGGCAATAAAGATGGAAATGTAATTAATATATGCATCATTAAAGCCGACAATTTTTGCTTTTGCATAATATTAGATAAAAATCTGCCCATTTTGAGGCGGTCTTTAAAATTAAAATTCCATTGCTCAATATACTTATTTTCTAATTCATTTCTTGAAATAATTTCCTTGTTGTAAAACTTTACTATTAATTCGGATACAATTTTTGCGCTGTGAATAGCCATTGCCATTCCGTTACCACATAAAGGATGAATCAATCCAGCAGTATCACCGATCATTAAAATATGATTTTCTACAGCATCTTTCTTTTCGAATGAAATTTGGCTTATCGTCAAATGTTTTTCAAAAATAAGTTTAGAATTTAGAAAGAGAGATTTTAGATAGGGATTTTTATAAAGGACATTTTGCTGATATTCATCAATGTTCTTATATTTTTTAAATGTTTTATAATCAGCTAAATAGCAAATATTAATGCTGTTATTCTCTACCTTAGAAACGCCGCAATAACCGCCCTTAAAATTATGCAAACCGACTAAATCTTTTGGAAAATTTCCAGAATAATGCGCTTTAATTGCTAACCAGGGTGATTTTTTTTCTATAAAATTCCGATTCAGTTTCTGATCAATATTCGAGCGTTTCCCAAAGGCACCAATAACGGTTTTAGCATTAAATACAAGATTATTTATCGTAGTTATTATAAATTCATCATTTTTAAAAACGATCGACTCAACACTGTTTTTAATTATTTCGCATCCATTTGCAATTGCTTTTTTATACAAGTATTCATCTAGAGTATAGCGGCTTACGCCAAAACCACCCAACGGTAAAGAACTCTCAATGAGCTTCCCAGAAACTGTTGAAAACTCGAGATCGGTAATTGCTGTCGGAAGCAAATCTGAAATATTTATATCAAGATAATTAAAATACGGTAAAACTTCATTAGATATGTACTCACCACAAACTTTATGTTTAGGATATTCATTTTTTTCGATTACGATAACTCTCAATCCAACTTTTGACAAATGTATAGCGGCAGTTAAACCTGCTAAACCTCCACCAACGATAACTATAGGTTTTTGTATCATTTATGTAAATTTAATAATTTAGTTTAATAGTCACTTTCAACATTTCATAAATTTTTTACGAAATTTTTGTAATAAAAAATTTAAAGAACTAGTTTTGTTTAACGTATGGAAAAAATTAATCAAACAAAATCACTATTGTTTCTGCCTGGGATATTGCTGGCAGTTTATTTTTGTGCGGGAATTCTTTTCGAACCGGTTCTAGTTGTTTATATAAAACCTTTTATCATTCCATCATTTATGATTTATGCGATAAAAAGCAACAGTCAAAAATTATCTAAATATTATTTGCTGTTTGTTTTTTTCTTTTATTTAAATGAGGCTCTTCTTTTGCTTTGGGAGCATTCCTTACAACTTTATAGAGCGGCATTGATAGCCTCTTTTTGCGGCTACTTTACACTTGCGTTTTTAGGTTACAAGTCTATTAAAAATGCAGATGTTCAAACAATACCAAGCGGTTATACACTTTTTATTTTAGCTCTAAATTGTGTTTTTTTATTTGCGATAATTTATCTTTTAGCATCTGTTATTACCGATGACTATATAAATATTATAATTATTTTTAATGCCATCAGTACTATTGTCCTAGGTGCTACGGCAGTTCTTTATCTTGGTAAATTTGGTGATAGTAAAGCATACTATTACTTCTTTGGTGCTTTTGCATTAATATTTAATGATGTGTTTGCTGCTATCGGAACTTACTTTGTAGGGAATATTTTCTTAAACACCTTAGATAGAGTTCTGCATTTTGCTTGTTTTTATCTTATTTTTCTGTTTGTCATTACTAAAAGAAAGAAGGAGGATAAAACTATAGTGATCACTCAAATTTAAACTGATTAACTATACTTTTTGATCCTTTATTTCATCTACAATTTCAGGATTGAGCAACGTTGAAATATCACCAAAATTAGAATAATCTCCTTCAGCAATTTTCCGTAGTATTCTGCGCATGATTTTTCCTGAACGTGTTTTTGGTAAACCTGAAACAAACTGAATTTTGTCTAATTTGGCTATCGGTCCAATGTGATCAGAAATATGTTGGTTAATCTCTTTTATAAGATTTTCTCTGTCACGATATTCTCCAGCTTCCTTCAAAATAACAAAACCGTATAATGCATTTCCTTTTACATCATGCGGGAATCCCACAATAGCGGACTCGGCAACTGCAGGGTGTTCATTGATCGCGTCTTCAATGGGAGCTGTCCCTAAATTATGACCAGACACAATTACAATATCATCAACTCTGCCGGTAATTCTATAATAGCCAACTTCGTCTCTTAAAGCTCCATCACCAGTAAAATACTTACCCGGAAATGCGGAGAAATAAGTGTCTTTATAGCGCTGATGATCACCCCAAATAGTTCTCGCAATTCCTGGCCATGGAAACTTTATACATAGATTTCCGGCAACTTGATTCCCTTCAATTTCGTTGCGCTTTTCATCCATAAGCACGGGCTGAATTCCTGGTAAGGGTAAAGATGCGTAAGTGGGTTTTGTTGGAGTTACGAATGCAATTGGAGAAATCATAATTCCTCCAGTTTCTGTTTGCCACCAAGTATCAACTACCGGACATTTTTTTGCTCCAACATGATCATTGTACCAATGCCAAGCTTCTTCGTTTATAGGCTCTCCCACCGAGCCAATAACTTTAAGAGACTTTAATTCATATTTTTGGACGTATTCTATATTTTCTTTGGCCAAAGCCCGAATAGCGGTAGGTGCTGTATAAAATTGTGTGACATGGTGTTTTTCAATTATTTCCCAAAAACGACTAAAATCTGGGTAAGAAGGAACTCCTTCAAAGATAACCGTTGTGGCTCCGTTCAATAAAGGACCATATAAAATGTAAGAATGACCGGTAATCCAACCGATATCGGCGGTGCACCAGAAAACGTCATTCTCTTGATAATTGAATACGTTTTTAAAAGTATACGCTGTGTAAACCATATATCCAGCAGTGGTATGAACCATTCCTTTTGGTTTTCCAGTTGAGCCCGAAGTATACAATATAAAAAGAGGATCTTCGGCATCCATTATTTCAGCAACGTTATTATCTGAAACTTCGTCTAAAAGTGGCTGTAACCAATGGTCGCGACCTTCTTTCATTGTTATCTCTGAATTAATTCTTTTAACAACGAGAACGCTCTCTACACAGGAACATTTTTCTAATGCTTCATCTATAATTCCTTTTAAATCTATCGTTTTACTCCCTCTAAATCCACCATCGGATGTGATGACCATCTTACATTCGCTATCATTTATTCGACTAGCAACCGCCGATGCGGAAAATCCAGCAAATACAACAGAATGGATTACACCAATACGGGCACAAGCTAAAGTTGTAATCGCTAACTCAGGAATCATTGGTAAATAAATACAAACACGGTCCCCTTTTTTTATACCTTGCTCTCGCAGTACATTTGCCATTTTGCAAACACGTTGATGCAGCTCATTATAAGTGATATGTAATGCTGTTTCAGATGGATTATTTGGCTCAAAAATTATTGCAGTTTTTTCACCTCTTTTCGCTAAATGTCTATCGATACAATTTTTAACAATATTAACTTTAGCTTCAGCAAACCATTTTATATTGGCTTCAACCATATCAAACTCGACAACTTTGTCCCATTGTTGATACCAAGTGAAATTTTCTTCTGCAATTTTTCCCCAGAACTTCCTAGGTTCACGAACTGATTTATTGTAGTGTTTGAAATATTGTTCTAAATTTTCAATTTTATAATAGCTCATGATTATTTTTTTTATAAAAGTATTAAATCTCAAGCTATTCTTAAAATTATTTAAATTAATAATCAGTAGTCAAAAAATAAACTCGGCAATAAAGATGCCATTTAAATCGGATTATATATAAAATTCTAAAACTTGTAAAAGGTTTTAGAATTCTTAATTCGAATAATAAAAACCCATAAAAAAGCCCGATGAATTACAAATTTATCGGGCTTAATTTAAAAAATTATTTTAATGACTTATTTTTTCAACCTCTAATGGATCATGTTTATGTTTGAACAACAGTGCAAAAGCTATTGCAATGACTAAAGCGTAAGTCGCAAAAGCCAGCCAGATGGTATGCCAGTCTTTCATCAAAACCGCTTTGCTAAATAGACCGTCAGTAGCAATTGAATTTCCTTGGCTAGTAATAAATTCTAACATTTTAGGATTTGTGGTTTCTGTTTCTAAAAAACCTGCAAGTTCTGATGTATTGCTAAATGATTTTGTAAAGTACTTATCAATCGCCCATCCTGAGGTAAAACTTCCTAAGACTGCTCCAAAACCGTTGGTCATCATCATAAATAATCCTTGCGCTGAGGATCTATTTTTAGGATCTGTATTCGTTTCTACAAATAGAGAGCCTGAAATATTAAAGAAATCAAATGCCATTCCGTAAACAACGCAAGACATAATAATCATCCATAAACCCGTTGTTGGATTTCCGTAAGCAAATAATCCGAATCGTAGTACCCAGGCAAGCATGCTAATCAACATCACTTGCTTAATCCCGAAACGCTTTAAGAAAAAGGGAATTGCGAGAATGAATAAAGTCTCTGAAACTTGTGAAATAGACATTATAATTGTAGAATATTCAACAACAAAAGAATCGGCATATTTGGGAAAATGTTTAAATTCATCTAAGAAAACATCGCCATAAGCGTTTGTCAGCTGTAAAGCTCCACCTAAAAACATAGAAAATATAAAGAACAACGCCATTTTATAATCAGCAAACAACTTAAAAGATTCTAAACCTAAGGTTTCCATTAAGGAAGCGTTCTTTTTTGACAAACGTTGTGGTTCACATTTTGGTAATGTAAAAGCGTAGATTCCAAGTAGCAATGCAGCTATGCCAGCAATATAAAATTGATATTCTGTAGCTTTATTTCCAGTCAAATTAGTGATCCACATGGCAACAATAAAGCCTATAGTTCCCCAAACACGTATGGGTGGAAAGTTTTTTACAACGTCTTTATTATTTAATTTTAAAGCCGAAAAAGAAATAGAATTGCTCAAAGCAATCGTTGGCATATAAAAACACATTGCTAAAAGCATAATGTAAATAAAGTTTTCAGGAGTTGTAACTTGTGGGATGTAGAACAAAACTCCAGCATATAAAATATGAAGAAATCCATATAATTTCTCTGCGTTAATCCATCTGTCGGCCATTATTCCAGTTAGTGTTGGCATAAATAATGACGCAATTCCCATAGTTCCAAACACCAATCCAAATTGAGTTCCGTCCCAATTTTTAGTACCAAACCAGTAATTTGCAATTGTAATCAACCAAGCTCCCCAAACAAAAAATTGAAGAAAACTCATTATGATCAATCTATTCTTAATTCCCATGTGATGAATTGTTTTATTTTAAAAAATAACAAGCGTAAAACTACTATTTAAAATGACATCTGCAACCTTTTACATCGATTTAGTATGCTCTTTTACTAAATCTAAAACGAGTTGAAATTGCTCTTCCCTATTCAAGTCCGAATTATCAATTTCAATAGCATCATCAGCCATTTTTAGCGGGGAATTTTCGCGGTGCGAATCAATAAAATCGCGGTCTTGCACATTTTTAAGAACTTCCTCGAATGTGATCTTATCTCCCTTTGCAATCAGTTCATCATATCGTCTTTGCGCCCTTGTAAGCAGACTTGAAGTCATAAAAATTTTGAGTTCAGCATCAGGAAAAACCACTGTACCTATATCTCTACCGTCCATTACAATTCCTTTATCTTCTCCCATCGCTTGCTGTTGTTCAACTAATTTGACCCGAACCTCAGAAATTTCTGCAACTTTACTGACTAAATTAGAGACTTCTATTTTTCTAATTTCATTTTCAACATTTATATCATTTAGATACATTTCGGCAAAACCTAAATCAGCATTAAATTGGAATTGTAATTTAATATATGACATACTTTTTATCAGTTTTTGTTTATCAAAAAAATCAATTGCAATAAAGTCGTTTTGCATAGCAAATAATGTCACTGCACGGTACATTGCTCCCGTATCTACAAATACATATCCTAAATGTTTGGCTAGTTGCTTTGCCAAAGTGCTTTTTCCGGTTGATGAAAATCCATCAATTGCGATAGTGATTTTTTTGTTCAAAATGTAAAGTTAAAGTTTGTCTAAAAATATTATTATTATTATTATTATTATTGTAGATTGACCGTCAAGCCAAAAAGACTCGTATTTGCTGCTAAGGTGTATCTTGAATAGGAATAGTTAAATTTGAGTTTATTCATTTTAAGCCCAAAACCCAATGAAATTCCCGAAAAATTACGTTGTTCTTCAATTCGCAATTCCTCAGCTCTTCTAAAATTATAACCAACCCGCAAATTTATAGCTTTTTTAGGGAAAAGCTCCACGCCCATGATTACATGTCGCAAAGCATTGTTCACAAATGAGACTTTTTCCTCAGTCGATTCTCCATTAAATGAAGATTGTGCTCTTGTAGGATTTGAAAAACTAATATTCCATTGCTGCAAGTTTTCGAGAGTAAGATGCCACCGAATAGGTACGTTTTCTAATTCCTGAGAAACACCTGCAATGATTTCTAGTGGTAATTTTTCCCGAATTCCATTGTAAGTTGAAAACTGAGTTCCAATATTTCGAATTGATAATGCCCAGTTTACATCATTTCGTTCATCAATATATAATGCTCCAATATCTACTGCTCCACCAAAAGATTGATACGATTCTAATGTTGAAGAAATCAGTTTTGCAGAAGCCCCAATATGAAGATCCGTAAAAGGAACATTATAAGAGTAGCCTAGATTGACTGCTATCTCGCTACCAGTAAATGATGCTGTTGCTTGACCATTTTCATCAAATCCATCAAAATTGCCATAGTTAACATAATTGACTCCAGCCTGAAAAGTTTGAAGATGACGATCATAGGTATAAGCATACGAAGCTGTTCCATAAGTCACTTCTCCAAAATAACTTCCATAATTGAGAGCTAACTGATTATCCATTTCTGCGTTTATAGTTGCTGGATTAAAATGAGCCTGATTGACATCATTGTCATAGATTGTAATTACTTTTCCACCAAGTGCTGCCTGCCGTGGGGAAGTAACTAAGTTCAAAAACTGATAAGTGTACCTTCCTCCTATTTGGCTGTGAGAAACAGCACAAATAAAAAACAGAAAGATAAATAAAAGTTTTTTAAGCATGTTTTAAAGGAAAGTTTGTAAGGAAAACGAAGATGCGAAGATAAAATTATAAATTTAATATAAATCAAAAAAAATCCAAATTCCAAGTCTTAAAAAGTAAGCTTTGGAAATCGGATTTTTATATTGAAAACCTATTTATCTATAAATCTTTTGCGTTTTTAACTTTTTGATCTGTTAATGCAAATTTTAATACATCGCTCATCTCTTTTACATAATGAAAAGCAAGACCTTCTAAATATTCGGGTTTTATTTCATCGATATCACTTTTATTTTGTTGGCACAAAATAATTTCTTTGATATTAGCTCTTTTTGCTGCTAGAATTTTTTCTTTGATTCCGCCCACAGGCAAAACTTTTCCACGTAAAGTGATTTCGCCAGTCATGGCCAAGTTATTTTTAACTCGTTTTTGAGTAAACAAAGAAACTAAGGAAGTCAACATTGCTATTCCTGCACTTGGACCATCCTTAGGAGTAGCACCTTCTGGAACGTGTAAATGAATGTTGTATTTTGAAATAATCTCAGGATTTAATCCTAAAAGTACGGTATTAGCTTTTATGTATTCTAATGCAATTGTTGCCGATTCTTTCATCACAGTTCCCAAGTTTCCAGTAATAGTCATAGTTCCTTTACCTGGAGAAAGTAGCGATTCTATAAAAAGTATATCGCCACCTACAGATGTCCAAGCTAATCCTGTTACAACACCAGCAACATCATTACTTTCATATTTATCTCTGCCTAATCTGGGAGCACCAAGCACTTTTATAATATCGTCATCAGTAACTTTTTTATTATATTCTTCTTCCATTGCAACTGATTTGGCTGCGTGCCGAATCACTTGAGCAATTTTAGCTTCTAAACCACGAACTCCAGATTCCCGGGTGTACCCTTCTACAATTTTTTCTAATTGTTTTTTTCCAATGATTAAATGCTTGGAAGTCATTCCGTGCTCTTTCAATTGGCGTGGAAATAAATGTTGACGTGCAATCTCAACTTTTTCTTCGATTGTATAACCAGACATTCTGATAATTTCCATTCGGTCTTGCAAAGCTGGCTGGATCGAAGCCATCGTATTAGAAGTGGCAATAAACATCACTTTAGACAAATCATATCCCATTTCCAGGAAATTATCATAAAAAGCATTGTTCTGCTCTGGATCTAAAACTTCCAACAAGGCTGATGAAGGATCACCGCTATTGCTACTTGATAATTTATCTATTTCGTCCAATACAAAAACTGGATTTGAAGTTCCAGCTTTTTTTAAACTTTGAATAATTCTCCCTGGCATTGCTCCAATGTAGGTTTTTCTATGTCCGCGAATTTCTGCCTCATCACGCAAACCACCAAGAGAAATGCGCACATATTCTCGACCTAATGCTTCCGCTACAGAGCGACCAATAGAAGTTTTTCCAACACCTGGAGGTCCTGTCAAACAAATAATTGGCGATTTCATATCATTCCGCAATTTTAAAACTGCTAAATGTTCTATCATTCTTTTCTTTACCTCTTCCAGACCAAAATGATCTTTGTCAAGAATTTTTTGAGCGCGTTTTAAATCAAAATTATCTTTAGAATATTCGTTCCACGGTAATTCTAAAAAAAGTTCTAAGTAATTTCTTTGAATACCAAAATCAGGAGCTTGTGGATTCATGCGACGCATTTTTGCAAGCTCTTTGTCAAAATGCTTTTTGGTTTTATCGTCCCATTTCTTTTTTAAAGACTTTTGCAACATTTCGTCCATTTCCTCTTCCTGAGAAACGCCACCAAGTTCTTCTTGGATCGTTTTCATTTGCTGTTGCAAGAAATATTCCCGTTGTTGTTGATCGAGATCAAAACGAACTTTTGACTGAATGTCATTTTTTAATTCGAGTTTTTGTAACTCGATATTCATGTAGCGCAGTGTTTCTAGTGCTCTAACTTTTAATTCATTGATTGCTAATAAATCTTGTTTCTCTTTCACCGACAAATTCATATTTGAAGTGACAAAATTTATCAAGAAAGACTGACTTTCAATATTTTTTATAGCAAAAGTGGCTTCACTAGGAATGTTTGGACTTTCCTTAATAATTTGGATTGCAAGTTCTTTTACTGAATCAAGAATTGCTAAAAACTCAGTATCATTTTTCTTTGGTCTTTTTTCAGCTACTTCTTTGATCTTCGCAGTGATATAGGGCGTTTCTTCAATAACAGCATCAATTTCAAAACGTTTTTTGCCTTGAAGAATTACGGTAATATTTCCGTCAGGCATTTTTAAAACACGTAAAATTCGCGCAATAGTTCCTATATTGTGGATGTCTTTTTTAGTTGGATCTTCCTCTTCCTCATTGATTTGAGCTACAACACCTATATTTTTACCAGCAGCATTAGCATCATTGATCAGTTTTATTGATTTATCACGCCCCGCGGTAATAGGAATTACGACACCTGGAAATAAAACCATGTTTCGTAAAGGCAAAATTGCTAATAATTCAGGTAATTCTTCATTATTCATTTCCTCTTCATCTTCAGGAGTCAAAAGTGGAATTAAATCTGCTTCTGAATCAAATTCTTGAAGTGACAGATTGTCAAGGGTAAGTATTTTATGATTTGACATATATTGTATTAGGTCTTTTTGTCATTAAAAATTATAAATAGTGGAGCAAATATAAGGTTTCAAAGTAATTGTTGACTACAAACTCTTTGATTAAAATTGAATATTTACTGTTTTGTGAAAGATTCAATCACTGTGCCAAAATACGAGCTTTAATAATTGGCAGTAAGAAAATCGTACAGTATTAACTTCAAATACAATAGATTTAAAGATTTACTTATTGCAGAAAATAAAGTTTAATTTTAAAAACTGTAACAAAAGAAATAAAACCCAGTCTTTAAAATAAACTAGTAATAACTGCTTGAATCCAAACCATTATAATATCGACGAACTGATTTTGCTTTGCAAGCAGAAAAATCAAAAAGCGCAAGGCGAGATTTACAATCGCTATGCAAAATCAATGTACAATGTTTCATTTAGAATTGTAAAAGACGCCCATTTTGCTGAGGATGTCATGCAGGAAGGTTTTTTGAAAGCATTTACTAAGATCAATGATTACAAACAAGAAGTAGTTTTTGGAGCATGGTTAAAACGAATTATTGTGAACTGTAGTATTGATTTTTACAAAAGAAACAACCGATTTAAGTCAGAAGACTTTGAATCTGCAGTTTATAAAATTGAAGAAGTGACTGCTGATGTAACAGAAAGTAATTCGTTTAATGAATTAAAAATTAAACAAATTTTAGAGAGCATAAATGCACTAAAATACAATTATCGAATGGTTTTGACATTGTTTTACATCGAAGGCTACGACTCACAAGAAATTAGTGAAATTTTGAATATTAGCTATGCAAATTGTCGAACAACATTGAGCAGAGCTAAAGAATCGTTACGAAAAAAATTAGAGGAATTATGAAATGAGTATCACCTAAATTTGGTCGCAAACACCGATGAAGATATGCGAATTCCTCCCGAATCCTCCGGGACCAATAAAAAACAAATATTATTTACAGATGAAAAAAGACAATGAAAAATTAGATACTTTATTTGAAAAGTTTAACCAGCAGTGGGACATTGAAGAACTTAGTACCGGTCATAAGCAACGTTTTCAAAGTAAATTAATAGTTAAAAAGCGATCCATTTCAAAGTTATTACCATTGGCAATTGCGGCTTCAATAGTACTTTTGTTAGGAATTTCATTGATTTACAATGAAGATGATAAATCAAGCGAACTTCAATTTGCTTCCAAAGAAACAAAGCAAACCGATTCAATTTTTACAGTTATAATCAATAAAGAATTAGAAAAATTAAACGGTAAAAAAAGTCCGGAAAACAAAAGAATAATTGTTGACGCTTTAAAGCAAATGAAGGTCTTGGATCAAGATTATGAAAAAATAATAAAAGAATTGGAAACTAATGGGGAAAACAAACAAATCATTTTTGCAATGCTAAGTAATCTTCAAACTCGAATATCTTTCTTGCAAACCGTGCTGCAACATATTGAAAAAAATGAACAATCAATGCATTTACCTGATGAAAAGACAATATAAAGACCTGATTTTGTTTCTGTTAATTCCAATTTTAGGATTTTCAGTTGAAAATGATTTTAATTATTCAAAGCAAAAAAGTATCAATAAAGCTTACATAGTTAATTCGGATGCGACCGTTGCTGTAAACAATTCTTATGGTAGCATTACTGTTACAACATGGAACGAAGATAAAATAGAGCTTGACATTATTATTAAAGTTAGTGGTAATAATGAAAAGTGGGTCAATCAACGTTTAGATGATATTGATGTTGATATCAATGCACTGAAAGCAATGATTTCTGCAACCACTATTTTAGGAAATTCGGGATATCAAAATCAAGGTCGAAATAATAGCTTCGAGATCAATTATATTCTTAAAATCCCAAAAAATGGGAGTGTTCAACTCAGCAATAAATATGGCAATATAATTACAACTGATCTTTATGGAAATGTCGATATAAAATGTAAATATGGAAAAGTGACTTTAGGTAAATTATGGAATAGTAGCAGTATCCAAATGGATTATTGTTCTAATTCGGTCATTGCATTTATAAAAACTGGAATAATCAATGCCAAATATTCAAATTTAAAGATCATCGAAATCGATAAGCTTGATTTAATTTCCGATTATACAGATGTAGAAATAATGGAATGTGATTTCCTTAAATATAACAGCAAGTATGGCAAAATTAATATTAAAAATATTAAAACTTTAGATGCATCTGGAAATTATCTGACCATTCGATTAGGAGAAATTTTTAATTCTTTAAAACTAAATACAAAATACAGTTCGTTAAAAATTGATTCAATCAATACGCGCGCAAACAAAGTAGCAATTACTTCAGAATATACAGGAATTACTATAGGATTTGCTCCCAATTTCGCTTTTGATTTCAATATATCGTTGAAATATGCGAATTTTAAATTTGATAATGAATTAGACTTTTATTCAAAAGAAGAAGTTTCAAACTCTAAAAAATACAACGGATTTTATAAAAAGAAAGGTCTTAACAATCTTACTATCGTTTCAGACTACGGCAATGTAACATTAACTAAAAATCACTAATCATTAATTAATTTCATCATGAAAAAATCAATTCAATTAATTATTATTTGTACTTTATTGGTATCAAATATTACTCGGGCGCAATGGTCTTCAAATCAAAAGATCAAGGGAAATGGAAATGTTATTTCTGAAAAAAGAGTTACGGCAACTTATGAAAAAATTGCTGTTACTGGTTTTTTTGATGTAGAGCTAATTGCTGGAACTGAAGGATCAATAACTGTAAAAGGAGAAGAAAATTTATTACCTTTTATCAAAATCGAAGTTATTGATCAGATTCTAAAAATCTACACCGAAAAAAACAAGTCCATCAGCACAAGTATAGGAAAAGGTATTGTAATAGTTGTCCCGTTTGAAAGTATTAATCAAGTTTCATTGACCGGATCAGGTGATGTGATTACAAAAAACGCAATAAGGTCTAAAAGCTTCACTGCTAAATTAACTGGCTCAGGTAATATGGATTTAGAAATAGAAGCAACTGATGTGAATGCAAATTTGACTGGATCTGGAGATATTAATCTTTCTGGAAAAACAGAAAATATTTCAAGTGAGGTCGGCGGTTCAGGAGATATAGATGCTTCAAAGTTGATGTCCAAAAATGCTAATGCGAGTGTGTCTGGATCAGGAGATAATGCAGTTTCGTGCTCTGAAAGTCTTTATGCTAGAGTTACTGGTTCTGGTGGAATTAAATACAATGGGGAACCACAAAAAAAAGACACTAAAGTCACTGGTTCAGGTAGTATTACAAAATCGTAAATATTCAAACATTTATAATTTAGAAAAGCTGTTTTATTAATTTAAAACAGCTTTTTTTGGTATTCTATTTAAAAGGATCACTGCTACGATAAAAAATAACGCTAAAGATGCGATTCCAAATCTAGGACTGCCCGTCACTTGGTCAATTATTCCGTAAACCATCATTCCTATAACAATTCCTATTTTTTCGGCTACGTCATAAAAACTAAAAAAGGACGCAGTATCGTTAGTTTCAGGTAAAAGTTTAGAATAAGTGGAACGAGACAACGATTGAATTCCTCCCATCACAAGACCTACTAAACTTGCCATAATGTAAAACTCAATAGGTTTAGTAATAAAAAATGATCCAGCACAAAGTATGATCCAAAAACTATTTATGAAAATCAAGGTTGGTATATTTCCAAATTTTGCGGAAGCTCTAGACGTCAAAAAAGCTCCTAAAACTGCAACTAGTTGTATTAATAAAATACATACGATTAGACCAATTGTGCTTTCCTCTTTTGACGACCATGAAATTTCTTGAGCTCCAAAGTAGGTCGCAACGAGCATCGCAGTTTGTACCGCCATGGTTGAAACAAAAAAACTTCCTAAATAACGTTTAAGAGGAATATTTGCTTTAAGCAAAGTCCAAACTTTCTTTAATTCATTAAATCCATTAAAAATGACATGATGCGTTACTTTATTATCGGTTTTTTTATTTCCTTTTGGTAAAAAGTAGTAAGAATATTGACTAAAAAGAACCCACCAGACACCTACCATTATAAATGAATATCGCATGGCTTTCATGGCAGCTTCTCCGTCTGTACCTGTGATTCCAAAGAGTTTTGGTTTCATTATCATCGATAAGTTAATAAGCAAAAGTAGAACACTTCCAATATATCCCATTGAATATCCTTTGGCACTAATTTTATCTTGCTGTTCTACAAAAGCTATATCAGGTAAATAGGAATTATAAAATACTAAACTTCCCCAATATCCAATCAATCCAAAGAAATAGAAAGACAAGCCAACATATATATTTTCAAGATTAAACCAGTATAGAGCCACACATGATAATGCACCTATGTAACAGAAAAATTTCATGAATGATTTTTTGTTACCAACATAATCGGCAATTCCTGATAGTAAAGGAGATAAAATTGAAACTAGTAGGAATGCTGCTGCGGTAACAAAACTGATTAATGCGGAGTTTTTTAAATTAAAACCAAAAACAGCAATGTAATGACTTCTATCTGAAAATAATGCTTCATAAAAAATTGGGAAAATTGCTGATGCTATTGTAAGTGTATAAACAGAATTAGCCCAATCATAAAAGGCCCATGCATTTAATAATTTTTTACTCCCTTTCGGTAAATCAGCCATAAGTTATTTTTTATGGTGCGAATTTATCTAAATTAATCTAAATAATTAGATCTTTTTGTTAGCTAAAAGACAACGTTATAATAAATAATTGTACGTTTTATGAATTACAATAATTATATTTTATTCTGTTTACGGAAAAAGGACTATTTCTTTTCGAAAATAGTCCTTTGTAAATCTTAAAACAGGAAAGTATTATCTGAGTATACCAACTTTAGCAGCCATTGCCTTAGCTTCTGGAATTAATGATTTTAAATTTGCAATTCTTGTAGCATCAGATGGGTGCGTACTCATAAATTCTGGCGGTGCTTGACCACCTGATTGTGAAGACATTCTTGACCAAAAATTAATAGATTCATCTACGTTATATCCTGCAATTGCCATTAATGTCAAACCTATTTTATCAGCCTCTGTCTCGTGACCTCTACTAAAAGGTAGCATCGCACCATATTGCGAAGTCAATCCGTAAGCTTGATTCCAAATTTGTTGTGTCTGCGCACTTTTACCTCCGGTAGCAGCAGCAACTCCCACTGCACCTAATTGCTGTAATTGCGCGGCACTCATTCTTTGTGCTCCATGGTTTGCCAATGCATGAGAAACTTCATGTCCCATTACAGTTGCTAATCCTGCATCATTTTGAGTGATAGGCAAAATACCAGAATATACTACTATTTTTCCTCCTGGCATACACCAAGCGTTTACTTCTTTACTATCAATTAATTTATATTCCCAGCGATAATCTTTTAAATATTCTGCCTGTCCTAAATAAGTTAAGTATTTTTCAGCAGCGTTCTTAATCTTTATACCAATAATCTCAACTTTCTTAGCATCGGCAGTTCCTGTAACAACTTTATTTTCTTTTAAGAAGGCACCATACTGCTGAAATGCTGATGGAAACAATTCGTTATTTGAAACAAAATTCAAACTTTTTTTACCTGTTATCGGATTTGTTGCGCAAGAGAATAGTACACTAATTGTAACTATTCCCAATAGTATCTGTTTTTTCATGATTTTAATTTAAATTAAGAACAAATATACAAGTTTTAAAAACCTAACATTTTACATAATTACAAGTAAATGTTTAAACTTTATTGTTATTCTCCCATGAAGTGTAAGGCATTAAAGTCTTTATTAACTAACAAATAATTTTCATTTTCTAAAGTATTTTTATCAAAAGCAACTTCAACATTATCAATTTCAATCGTTTGTATTTTAAAGGGTAATCCAATCAGATTAATTTTATATTTCGAATAATTAGTATCAAATTTTCCGTCTTTATGCAACTGGATAAAAAGTTCGTTTTCTTTCCCTGTCGTTTTAAATGATAAAAAACTATATCGTCCCTTTTTATAATCGTAACCATCTTGGGCATCTTCGTAAACCTCTGACTTTTCTTGACCGTGTTTGTAATATAAATCTAATGTTAATTCTTCAAATTCCAATTCGCCTACATATTGTTGAACGGGATATTTTGGAATGATCGCTCCCGCTTTTATAAAAATTGGAATTTCATCAAATTTCGTGTCTACCCAAATTTCTTTCCCACCTTTTACAGCTTCATTTGTCCAATAGTTATACCATTCGCCCCTTGGAATATACATTCTACGTCCTAGTGAGTTAGGTTCTAAAATAGGACAAACTAAAATTTGGTTTCCAAAAATAAACTCGTCATTTCGATAATGAGTTTGTATGTCGTCCTGGTCAAAATAAACCAACGGTTTTAGCATCGGAATTCCTTTTTCAATATATTGCCAAAACATAGTGTATAAATAGGGTAATAATTGATATCTCAAATTGACAAATTTTCTAGTGATATCAATTACTTCTTCATCAAAGGCCCAAGGTTCTTGATCACCATGATCGCCGGAAGAATGCGTTCGACAAAAGGGATGGAAAACACCTAATTGAATCCATCGCGCGTATAATTCGCCGGAAGGCTGCTCCGCAAATCCACCTATATCGGAGCCAGTGAAACCCATTCCTGAGATTGACAGACGTTGCACTTGAATATTTGCTATCCATAAATGTTCCCAAGTGGCCACATTATCACCTGTCCAAGAGGATGTGTAACGTTGAGCACCCGCATACGCTGATCTTGTAATTACAAAAGGTCTTTTTGGATAAGCAAATCTTTTAACACCATGATACGTAGCTCTTGCCATTTGAGTCCCATAAATGTTATGCGCTTTTCTATGACTACAAGGGTTTCCATCATAATCATGTCGCACATCCATAGGGAATGTTTTATTTGGAACCTCCATTACAGCTGGTTCATTCATATCATTCCAAACTCCTTTTACACCAATATCTGAAATTAATTCCTTAAATAATCCAGCCCACCATTCTCTAACCTCTGGATTTGTGTAATCAGGAAAATTACATTCTCCAGGCCATACTTTTCCTTTCATGTAAGGTCCATCAGCTCTTTTACAGAAGTAATCTTTTTCTAAAGCTTCTTTATAAATTGAATATCCCTTGTCAATTTTTATTCCTGGATCAATAATAACCACGGTTTTAAAGCCATCCTCGGCTAATTCAGTTACCATTCTTTTTGGATCTGGAAAATATTCTTTGTTCCATGTAAAACATCGAAAACCTTCCATATAATCAATGTCTAAATACAGTGCATCGCAAGGAATTTTTAGTTCTCTAAATTTAGCTGCAACTTCCTTTAAATTACTTTCTGGATAGTAGCTCCATTTACATTGGTGATAACCTAAAGCCCAAAGTGGCGGTAGCTCTGGTTTTCCAGTAAGGTGAGTATAGGTTGTAACAACATCTTCCATTTGAGGACCGTAAATAAAATAGTAATTCATTTCACCACCTTCAGCCCAGAAGCTTGTTACATTTCGTCTTTCATGACAAAAATCAAAATAGGTTCTAAAGGTGTTATCAAAGAAAATCCCATAAGACTTTTTGTTACGCAGACCAATATAAAACGGAACTACTTTATACAACGGTTCTTGATCCTTTTGATACGCATATTGATCAGTCGCAAAATTTTCTAGTCGTTTTCCTTTTAGATTTAGTTGAGTTGCTTTATCACCAAGTCCGTAAAAGCACTCGCCTTCTTTTGAAGCTTTACTCATTTTTACAATATTCCCACCATATTCGTAACTTTCTTCCCAGTGAAAACCCAGTTCATCTTCTAAAATAATATTCTCCTCCAAATCATAAATACAGAGTCTCATATCTGCCTTTTGAATTTTGCACTTTACTTTACTTGTTTGGATCTGATAATAATCGTCCTCTTCTGTTACTTCTAAAAAATTGTAACCATGACTGTGGCCCTTATCAATAGCATAAGAAAAATCTTTGCTGAAATAGCCTTTAGTTGTAAACCTGAATCGTATCAAACTATCTCTTAGTACAGTCACTTTTAATATTACGCTTTTATTGGTGTAAAAACTAATGGAATCGGAGTCATGCTCAAATGAAACTATTTTTGAGGGATATAAATCACCTTTATATTCTAATTCAGTATTTGTGATCATTATTATTGATGTTATTTTTATTAAATTTAAGTTGTCAAAAATACAAAAATACTTCGTGCACAGTGGTTTAACAGTATTTAATTAACGAAAACGTTTTAGCAGCTTATAAGACAAAATCAATAATAAAATTGTTTTATTTATGTCATTACTGTCAATAGTAGTTATCTGGAAAGAAGAAGATTTAGCCTTGTAACAAATTGTTTTGTTTTTATAACATTGAGATTTAAATGATATGAGCAATTAATATCAATTTTAAGAGATTACATTTACTTTAATAGCATTGAAACAATCCTCAAAAAACCCAAACCTTTTTATTTACTAAAAATCTCTAAGCTTAGAATCTCTTTATTTAAAAAAAATATCTTCCTGAAGAAATTATTTAATTCTAAAAACGCTTACACTTAAAGGTGCTAAAATCAATGCCGCTGAATAATCTCTTCCGTCGTAAGGCAATGCTTCGATCAAAATTTCATTAACATTGAAAACGCCGCTTCCGCCGTAAACCTTTGCATCACTATTTAAAATTTCAGTCAGTTTTCCGTTTCTAGGTACTCCGATTCTATAATTTTCTCGAGTAATTTGCGTAAAGTTGCAAACTACAATAATATCCTCTTTAGAATTATTTCCCTTTCTAATAAATGAAATTACTGCATTTTGATGATCAGAATAATTGATCCATTCAAAACCTTCGGGACTAAACTGTTTTTCATAAAGCGCAGGCTGGTTTTTATACAAATAATTGAGATCAGTAATTAATTTTTTAACACCTTCGTGAATAGGGTATTGTAATAAATGCCAGTCCAAACTACCTTCAAAATTCCATTCGCTACTTTGACCAAATTCACTTCCCATAAACAATAATTTTGTCCCAGGATGCATAAACATATAGCCATACAGTAATCTTAAATTGGCAAATTTCTGCCATTCGTCGCCTGGCATTCTACCAGCAATTGATTTTTTTCCATAAACAACTTCATCATGAGAAAGTGGTAACATAAAATTTTCTGAGAACATGTAGGTCATCGAGAAGGTTAGATCGTTTTGATGATACTTTCTGTAAACCGTGTCCTTCTGAAAATATTCTAAAGTGTCGTGCATCCAGCCCATCATCCATTTCATTCCAAAACCTAAACCCCCAATAGAGGTAGGCCGCGAAACCATCGGGAAAGAAGTACTTTCTTCGGCAATAGTTTGCACCCCTTCATAATTAGAGTAAACAGCTTCATTAAAGTCCTTCAAAAAACTAATCGTTTCTAGATTCTCTCTTCCGCCATAAATATTTGGTTCCCATTCTCCTTCCTTTCGAGAATAATCTAAATATAGCATTGATGCAACAGCATCTACACGCAATGCATCAGCATGGTAATAATCCAACCAAAAAAGAGCATTACTAATCAAAAATGACCGAACTTCATTTCGTCCATAATTAAAAACTAAACTTTTCCAATCAGGATGATAACCCTTTCTTCTATCTGGATGTTCATATAAATTAGAGCCATCAAAAAATCCTAAACCATGTGCGTCATCGGGAAAATGGGAAGGAACCCAATCTAAAATTACTCCAATTCCTGCCTTATGCAATTGATCTACTAAAAACATAAATTCCTGTGGATTGCCAAAACGTGATGTGGGTGCAAAATAACCTACTAGTTGATAACCCCAGGAAGGATCGTAAGGATATTCCATAATAGGCATAAACTCAACATGTGTAAAACCAGTCTCCGTAATATAATTTACTAAATCTTCAGCAAATTCTAAATACGTTAAAAACCGATTGTCTTCCCCATGGCGTTTCCAAGACCCTAAATGTATCTCGTAAACAGAAAAAGGTTTACCAAGTCCGTTTTGATCTTGTCGCTTTTCCATCCATTTAGAATCTTTCCATTTGTACTCTAAATCCCAAACCACTGATGCCGTATACGGCGGCTTTTCGCAATAAAAAGCAAATGGATCTGCTTTTTCAGTGATAATTCCGTCGTTATTTGACTGAATTTTATACTTGTAGATAGTTCCTTTTTTTATATTTGGAATAAAACCTTCCCATATTCCTGAGGAATCCCATCGAACTTCCAATTGATGATCGCCAAAAGTCCAAAAATTAAAATCTCCAACCACAGAAACCGACTGTGCTGTAGGAGCCCAAACCGCAAAGTAAACGCCCTCTACTCCATCAACGGTAATAAGATGCGCTCCCAGCTTTTCATATAGTCGGAAATGTTTTCCCGACTTAAATAAATCAATATCAAAGTTGGTAAATAAGGAATGAGGGATAACTGTAGCCATATAACAATCGTATAATTATATTCTTATTTAATAAACAAAATAGTAATTGATGAGAAAATAGTTTAGAAATTTATTTTATCATGTAATTATCTGGAATTATGGCTCCTTTTTTGATGACCACGATACCATCTTTAATAGCATACAATTCATTTGAAAAGTCTTCCAAATGATTTCCTCCATCAATGTACACATCATTACCAATTCTGCAATTTTTATCTACCAACGCATTATTTATAAAGCAACGTTCACCAATACCTACTAAATAGCGTCCATTTTTAATATCTTCGGTCATTTCATCGATATTTTGATACAAATCATTACCCATTATGTAACAATTCTGGATAATAGTTCCCTCACCTATTCTCGATCGAATCCCAATTACAGAGTTATTTATTTCTTTGGCATTTAGGATACAACCTTCAGAAATTAACGATTTATCAATGATTGTTTTTTGAAATTTGGACGGGGGTAATAATCGTGGTCTGGTAAATATTTTATTGTCGTTATCAAATAAATTGAATTTAGGTAAATCCTCTGTAAGTCCAATATTTGCCTCAAAAAAGGATTCAATATTTCCGATATCGGTCCAATATCCTTCATATTGATAGCTCAAGATTTTTTTATGACCAACGGCTTGCGGAATAATTTCTTTACCAAAATCTTTGGTGTCTTTATTGGACATAATATCTATCAATAGTTTTTTGTTGAATATATATATTCCCATTGAAGCTAAATAGTGTTTCCCTTCACTTTTCATCTGCTCGCTAACATCTGATTCCCAATCTGGCAGTAATTCTTTTTTGGGTTTTTCAATAAACGATTTAACACAGCTATCTGAGTCTGTTTTTAGAATCCCAAATTCAGGAGCATCTTTTGCATTAACTGGCAAAGTCGCAATAGTAATATCGGCCTCTCTTTTAATGTGTTCTTCTAACATGTCGTTAAAATCCATTTGATACAATTGATCTCCAGAAAGAATCAAAGCATAATCAAAATCATGATTAAGGAAGTGTGGCATGCATTGCCTTACCGCGTCGGCAGTGCCCTGAAACCAACTTGGATCATCTGGAGTTTGTTCTGCAGCAAGAATATCAACAAAAGCATGGCTAAAAATACTGAAATTGTAAGTATTTTTTATATGAGCATTCAAAGAAGCTGAATTGAACTGAGTTAAAACAAACATCCTATAAATATCTGAATTCATGCAATTAGAAATAGGAATGTCTACTAATCTATATTTTCCCCCTATTGGCACCGCAGGTTTCGACCTTGTTTGGGTTAAAGGATATAATCTTGATCCTTGTCCACCACCAAGGATAATTGCAATTACATTTTTCTTTTTAGCTTTCATTTTTTGTTGATTATTAGTTTATACATTTCTATATATTCCTGGCATACATGCTCCCATGAATGGTCAGTTTTCATTCCTTTTATTCTTATTGTACTAAGCAGTTTTTTATCGTCATACAACTTCGTGGCCCGTTGAATAGAGTAGCAAATATCTCCCACGCTTGCCTGGTCATGACAAATCCCATTACCATCATCACCAAAATCAAATACAGTGTCTTTTAATCCGCCTGTCCTTCTTACAATAGGAATAGTTCCATAACGCAAGGAATACATTTGATTTAAGCCACAAGGTTCCACTCTTGATGGCATTAATAAAAAATCAGAACCGGCATAAATTACATGCGCTAATTCTTCATTATAACCAATGAACGTATTGTAATTGCCTTTATAATCTTGAAGTAAACTATTCAATTGATTTTCGATAGGAGTATTACCAGAACCTAAAATTAAAATATTAATCTGTTTATAATTCTCGGATAGTGCCAAAGCAGCTGCTTGTGGTAATAAATCAGCTCCCTTTTCTTCTAACAATCTGCCAATAAAACTAAAAAGAGGTTTGGTAGGATCTAAATCAAAAAGCTTGCACAATTTTTCTTTATTTTCTTGTTTTCCCTTTTCAAAATTTTTAATTGAGTAACCCTTCTTCAGCATTTGGTCATTTGCAGGATCCCAAACTTCGATGTCAATACCGTTTAAAATTCCTTTAGATTTGTAGCGCACCATATTAAATAATGATTCCAAACCGTTAGAAGAATAATTAATTTCATTTAAATAGCTAGGAGAAACCGTAGTTACTGCCCAAGCACATTTGATAGCTACAGCCAATGAATTAATGCAATTATCCCACTCCAATACTTTTACATTAGCCAAATCAAATTCAGGTAAATAATACAACTTATCAAAACCAAATTGTCCTTGATATAATCCATTGTGAATTGTAATCATGGATGGTACATTCTTTAATCTACGAAATTTATTACAGTACAACATCATAAAAGGGATCAGTCCTGTATGATGATCATGACAATTTATAACATCTGGATTATCTTCTCGACCAATGATCCAGTCTAATGCTGCGATTTGGAAGGATACGAACCGCTCAATATCATCTTGATAACCGTAAACTTCATTTCGATCAAATAAATCTGAAATTGCAATTAAGTATAGTTCAAAGCCTAATTTATCAGTTTTCTCTTTTAAAACGCTAAAAGGAAAATTAAAATTACCTAATTTCACTTCTCCCCAGTGCACACATTCAAATTCATTTTCTTTTTTGAATTTCGTTTCATAACAAGGGATTATTACCCGCACTCGATGTCCAGCATTGCTTTGATATTTAGGCAGGGCTCCTACAACATCTGCTAAACCTCCTACCTTAGCAACTGGATAACATTCGGCACTAATATGAAATATTTCCATTTTCTAAAGTATATTATTTATCATTAATTCCAATTGTATTCTTTCTTTCAATTTTAAAATTTTGCACATTATACAAGTGCTCACAAAAATCTTTACGAAAAAATACTACTTTTATGTTTTCTAAATTTAGTAAAAAAAATCCAACTTAAATACATGTTAAAAAAATTATCAAAATGACAAAAAAAACCTCTATACACACCCAATCATTAAAGATTCCGAAAATTATTATAATTACTAGTAAATTAATCTCTTTTATTTCGCCTAAGCTAGTAACTCTTTTTGCAGCAAAATTATTTACTACTCCCATAAGACATAAAATTCCCAAAAGAGAATTGGGAATGGATCACAAAAGCGTTCAAAAAATGATCAATATTCCTGCAATAAACAAACAAATTAATATATATCAGTACGGAATTAGCGAAAAAAAAATTTTGCTAGTGCATGGCTGGTCAGGACGAGGAACGCAATTGTATAAAATAGCCGATGAGCTGATCAAGATGGGATATTCAACTATAAGCTTTGATGCTCCAGGCCATGGAAAGTCACCAGGTAAAATGAGTATTATGACTGATTTTATTTCGATAATTTTAGAGATTAATAAACAATCAGGGCCATTTGATGTTGCGATTGGTCATTCATTAGGAGGTATGTCGGTTTTAAACGCCATGAAAAAAGGTTTAAAAGTAAATAAAGCAATTGTTATCGGAAGTGGCGATGTGGTAGAAGATATAATTGATGATTTTGTTGCAAAATTAGAATTACATCCAAATATTGGTACTCTCTTGCGTCTGCATTTCGAGAAAAAATATGACGAAAAAATGAACAATTATTCTGCTTTTTTAGCAGCTGCACAAGCAACTGTTCCAGTATTAGTAATTCACGATCAAAATGATCCTGAAGTTCCGGTAAAAGCTGGGATAAATATTCATAAGCATTTAAAAAATGGTGAACTCATGCTTACCGAGGCGTTAGGACACCGAAAAATATTAGGAAATGACGCAGTAATTAAAAAAATAGTTCAGTTTACAAATAAATAACAATTAAAACTTTGATTTAAATGCAACTGCTCGTACTTTTATCTGTAAAAGCATAACTTAAAAATAAAATAAAAATGAAATATCCTGTCACAAAAACCGATGAGCAATGGAAAACAGAATTAGGGGAAGAGCGATACCGAATTCTTAGAAAGAAAGGAACTGAATATCCGCATACTGGTAAATATAATCTCAATTTTGAAAAAGGAACTTATTGTTGTGGAGCATGTGGCGAAAATTTATTTGAAAGTAACAGTAAATTTGATGCGCACTGCGGTTGGCCTTCATTTGATGACTCAATTCCAGGAAAAGTAGAATACATCTCGGATGTCACTCTTGGAATGAAACGAACTGAAATTTTATGTGCAAACTGCGGAAGCCATTTAGGACATGTGTTTGATGATGGTCCGACAAAAACGGGGCAAAGGTACTGCGTAAATTCTTTGTCAGTTGATTTTAAAGAAGAGGAATAATTTAAAAATAAAAGTTTATCAGACATTTAGTGCTGAAAAATTTTAAATAAATTTCTACAATATCAAAATGGGTGAAAGTATTATTCTTTTCACCCATTCTAGTTTAATTATATAGAAGCTAAGACAAAAACGAAGCTTTAAAGGAAGGTTTTGTCCTTTTCTGAGAAGCCTGTTCATAAGCATATCCAAGACCTATCAGCTCACCTTCAGAATAAGGTGTTCCAAAAAAAGATAATCCGATAGGTAAATCATAGACTTGACCGCATGGAACAGTAATGTGCGGATAACCGCTCATTGCTGCTGGCGATGTTAAGGAATAACTGCCCCATTTATCGCCATAAATTACATCGATACTGCAAGATGGTCCCATCGTGATTCCACAGATAGCATCTAATTTATTCTCTTGAAAAACAGTGTCTAGAATACTTTTACTACCTTCAAAACTAGCAATTAATGATTCCACATATTTTGGATCATTAAGCCCTTTCTTCTCATTAGAACTTTCTAAAGTTTCTTGCTTACAATATGGCATTGCACTATCTTCGTTAGCGTTATTAAAGTTGATAACTTCGGACAGATTTTTAACTTTGGCATTACTAATTGCAAGATAGTTATTCAATCCATCTTTAAATTCATATTGCAGTACTTCAAATTCTGCTTGACCTAAGGCATTAATTTTTTCGATGTATTCAATCTCAACGATAGTTGCCCCTTGTTTTTTTAATAAATTTATAGCATCTTCTAATAGTAAATTAATATTTTTATTGGTGCCTTGTAGTTTTTTTTCAATTCCAATGCGTTTGCCTTTTAAGGCATTTAAATCTAAAAATACCGTGTAATCTTTTTTTGCTTTATCCGCACTTTCAAGAGTGACGTCATCATCTTTATCAACACCAGCAATTATTCCTAGCAATATTGCCGCATCGCTAACTGTTCTTGCCATTGGCCCCGCGGTATCTTGTGTTTTTGATATCGGAATGATTCCCGACCGACTGACAAGTCCTACAGTGGGTTTTATGCCTACTATTCCATTAACTGAAGCCGGACAAACGATAGATCCATCTGTTTCTGTTCCAATAGCTACTACACAAAGATTAGCCGAAACTGCAACACCTGATCCTGCACTAGAGCCACATGGATTGTGATCTAAAATATATGGATTTTTTGACTGTCCGCCCCTGCTACTCCATCCAGACGACGATTGCGTGGATCTAAAATTAGCCCATTCACTCAAATTTGTTTTTCCAATAATTATTGCTCCAGCCTCTCTAAGTTTTGAGACTAGAAATGCATCTTTTGACGCAATATTACCAACCATAGCAAGAGATCCTGCAGTAGTTTGCATCTTATCGGCTGTATCTATATTATCTTTTATTAGCACTGGAATTCCGTGTAGAGGACCTCGATTAGTACCTACTTTTAATTCCTTATCCATTGCAACAGCAATTGCAATTGCTTCAGGATTGATTTCAATAATTGAGTTTAATTTCGCTCCGTTTTGATCAATAGACTCAATGCGTTTTAAATATAATTGCACTAATTGTTGTGAAGTATATTCTCCAGAGTTTAATTTCTTCCGCAGACTACTGATTGTTTCTTCATCTAGTTCAAAGACTGTATTTGAATCTGTACCAGGCACTACATCTTCGTCTTTTTTAGAATTAGAGGTGCAACTTGTAATTAACATTGTGGTAAGACCTGCAGACGCTAAGGTTGCAGTGGTTAAGAAAGATCTTCTTTTCATAAATAAAGTAATTTTTTTTGGGAAAATAGCTTGCAACTAAAGTACTTTTTAAAAACGAATTTTTCCCTAATTCATCAAGATTTTATTCTATCAAAAAAATTAGCAAAAAAGGCTTTCCATTTTCTAGTAGTGTGTAAGTTGAATTATAAGTCGCATGGATACTTTTATGAAATATAGTTAAAGATAATTTCCTGTTACTTAATTCTATGTGGAAACAAATCTGAATTCGTCAATAACTTTGTAGATCGCAAAGGCATGATTAAAAAAAATTGGAAAATGATTTAGATATTGTATAAATGATCGATCCCGTATTTTTTGATCTACTAAGATTTGAAGAAACAGTATAATTGCTCAGCATCGTTTTTAGTGACAACAATTTTAAAAAAACTTTTTCAGTAAACACACGCAAGTGAAGAGCTTTTGGATAAATAGCTATCGTGGTTCCCATATCACTGCATAAAACAAAAAACCCCTCATCGTTAGATGAAGGGTTTTTCAAAGAAAGGCGACGACATACTCTCCCACATAACTGCAGTACCATCTGCGCAGGCGGGCTTAACTACTCTGTTCGGGATGGGAAGAGGTGAGCCCCGCCG
>NZ_FQWF01000007.1 GCF_900129585.1 Flavobacterium micromati | reverse complement strand
TATTCAAATATGGATTAGATTATTTATCCAAATTCCTTTTAACGGGATTTAATTCATTAGAAAACAATATGTTCAGTTTTTTGTCATGTACTTAAGAAATTAGTATATAAAAATTGTCTAAAAACACCTTTTTATATATCAGCTTATCAGAATTCACGTAATTCCGATAACAAGTGTTTGTAAAATAATTCTGTATTATCTAGTTTTGAATCCAGAAATTATAATGTCCAATAATCTATTCAATTACAATGGTAAAAATAACAAATTTAATCCCTTCTCAAAGCGATAGCTTTGTGAGGGGTCTTTTAAAAATAGTTGCAGTATTTGCAGCCTTTTTTATATCTTCTTGCAACGATGACCTAGTTGAACCTGCAACTGAACGATTATTTACGATACAACTAGGTGATAAAAACTATAAATTAGTCAATAAATGGGTGGGTGCCACAAAAGATTGCGAAAGACTTTCTATCGGATTTCTTTATGATCAGCCTGATGGGCACTTTGGCATTGATTTCAATATACTTAAAAACGGAGCCCTACACAAGGCTACATTAGTAGACTTCTCTCTCACAGGAGGTCAAAATCTTTTTGACACTGCAGATTTTAATCCCGTTGCATTGATGAAAATAACAAATTTCAAGTATGACGAAGCGACAAACTATGTACATTTTGAATATAGTGGCGAAGTATTGCAAGTTATTTCTAGATCTAGTGCTGCGGCCAATGGTAGTTTTGCTCGAAGATTTATTCGGGGAGTGGTCACTATTACCAATCTTGATGATTATAAATGCAATACTTTTTTACCTACGATGCAATTTGAAACTTCTGGTCTGCTCTTTACTGGCACAAATTTCTTTGGAACCCACAATCCTAGTTTAAGTAGTAATCCGTATCGACATATTTTTTACTCTAATAACGGATATCGTGCAATTTTTAGTTTAAAAAACAATTTTGGGAATTTGGATAAAGGAAAAACTTATAGTTTTGATCAAAGCACGATCGAAAACAGAATTGATTTACAAAAACATATTGGAAGTTTTCGAGCAACAAACTCCAACTACAATCCAATAGAAGATTGGAAAAAATTTCAAACTTCGGGTAGTTATACTATCAAAGAACAAGTAATAATAAACGGGAAAAAAGTAACTAAAGGCGAAATGAACTTGCAAGTTTATGATAATGGAATGCTTATTCACACTATTACAAACGGAACATTTGAAGGAGTTGGATTATAACTAAAATACATTCAAACTAAGAAATCTAAAAAACACCAATCATTTAAAGTAAAGCTTAGGACTCATTTAAGCTTTCAAGCTCTTTAATAAAATAAGTAGGATTTATTTTGTAAGTTTTATTAAAAGCAGCTGAAAATGATGCCGCACTGTTAAACCCAAATTCATGCGCTAAAGCCTGAATGGTATATTTACGCAGTTTAGGCTGAATTTGCAATTGAATACTTGCATAATCCACTCTAAGATCATTAATGTAGTTGACAAATGTTTTCCCTTTATTTTCATTTATAACTTTAGATAAGTATTTTATATTGGTATTCAAACTCACTGCTAATTTTTGAATCGAAATAGTTTTTTCTAAATATGCTTTGTTGTTCTCAAATGTTGTTAATTTAGTCAGTAATTCTTGCACTATATCAGCCGGTATACTTTGCTGTTCTTGAGATTCTTTTACCTCTGATGTTGGGACTGATGTTTCTTGAGCACTACTCGTTTCAACAGTAGTTGAAGCGGGATGAACGATGGCTTCAAAACGCTTGCGGTATTGTTTTTTTTGATTAAATTGGTAAGTAGCAAAGCCAGTAATGGTAATTGTAGAAATAATTAAAGCCAACATGCCAAATGAAGATGTAGTTTGATTTTTTTGTAGCGACAGAATTAAATTTTCTTTTTCGGCAAACAAATGAGGTGTATCATATTCTTTTAACAAAACCTTATTCAAATGTTTATAGTTTTTTTGCAAGACGCTATCGATATGCATAAAAACGGTGATATAGTGCAACTGTTTTTCTTTATCGCCAGTTTTTTTGTAGTAATCAATCAAATATGAATACCCACTTACAAACTCAGGTGTAATTCTTTTTTTAATGGTATACATGGAGTCCACCTTTATAAAATTTTGTACCGCTTTAGTTTTATTTCCTAATCCAGAATAGGCTTTGCCTGAATAATAATATGAAGCCAAAATATTTCCTTCATTTTTCAGTTTAATTAATCCAGGTAATGCTTTACTAATACTGTCCAGAGCAGCTGCATAATTCTTTTTGTCCACCTGATTAGCGCCCTCGTTTAGAGTGAACAAAAGTTGATATTCTTTATTCTTTGTGATTAATGCTTCCTTATACCCTAACGTATTGTAAAAAGTAGTTGAATCCGTTTTGTGTAATGCCTTATAAACATCTGCTAATCCAAATATTATGTTTTGGTAATCCCATGAATAATAGTCCCCTCGATATTCTTTAGTTTGATAATAAGCAAAACATTCCTGATATAATTTTAATGCTTCATCAACCTCCCCCATTTCTTCAGATTTTGTTGTTCCAATGGCGTTTCTTACGACGTAATAATAATCGATATTTGTTTTTAAAGCTACTTGCTCGGCTAAATTAAAATTAAGTAATGCCTCGTCAAATTTTCGTTCTTGTACAAGTAAAGAGGCTTTTTCACAATACGCAGCTGCTGGAAAAAATTTATTAGGATCTATTTTAGAATATTTAATAACGCTATCTAGATATTGTATTGCTTTGACCGGTTTATTAGTATAAAACAAAAGAGCTACTAAATAATAGCCTCTGGCAATTCGGATTGCTTTTCTGTCCCTTTTGGCTTTTTCTAAGTACACTTTTGTCCAAGCCACTTGTTTTTTATAATCACCTTGAACTCTAAAATAATTATCATCTATAGCATTATACGATAAAGAAGTGTGATTATGAATAGTAATTTGCGAATGTAAAAAAAGAGGAAATAACAGAAAAAAAATTGTTTTTGTAGGTAGAAGGTATTTCATTTTACTAGAATTTTTTACGAAAATACAGCAACTTTTTCAGAAGTATAGCTTAAAGGTAACCTTTTTAGTTTTTTTAATTCTTTGATTAATATGTTTTTAAATAATAAATGTATCGAAATTCAAGTATTTCGACACGGAATTCACGGAATTTCGATAACAAGTGTTTGCACACCGATGCTAACTAGATTAGTTTTGGCATCAAGAAAGTGCAAGCGTTTGGAGTAAGACGTTACTTAAATGTAAATTACTATCTTAAGGAATTGGCCAATTACAGGGGAATAATTCAGCTGTACTGTAACCCTCTAAAAAAAACAGAGCATGACGTTAGGTAAAGCTATTTGTTCCTCAAAAAACAAAGCATAAGGGAGTAATTCAGCTGTACTGTAACCCTTCCAAAAAAAACAAAGCAAGGAGTTGTGCAAAGCTATGGTCTCCATAAAACCAAGCAAACGGAACTACAGCTGCCGGAATAAAGACTCTAGTAAAAAGAAAGTTCTCGAGAAACTCTTTTTGTAAAACAAGAAAATGTTTAATCTTCCCTGTTACAAAGCAGGTTATAAAAAATTAAAAAATGAATTTAGAAAATTGAATCTAGTGGAGCTAAATGCTCAAGAAGTGAAAGAAGTTGAGGGTGAAGTTGATCCGTCATTATTAGTTTTTTTCGTTAATGGTATTGCAGCAGTTGTAAGTAGTGGAATAACAAAATAGATGTAAAATGAATAATTTAGAAGTAAGTCAATTAGTAAAAACGTTTTTAATTTCATTAATGATTGGTTTTTTTGCTGGTGTCGTTATTGGTATTAAAATATATTTAAAGTGAGCAAAAAACATATATTAAAATTAGGAAGAAATTTTCATGGAATTGCAACTCCACTTTATCGAGCTTATCGATTAGCTCAATCGTAAGCTTTTCATCCTAAAAATACTTAACAACGGTCTTTTATAACCTAATAATAATGAAAAAAGAAAATTTATTAACTATCGTAAAAACGTTTTGTGAAGTGGCCTTTGTCCTAGTTGCATTGTATGCCGTTTATTTATTAGCTGGATACAATTGGTAGATATGAGTGATTTATTTTTATTATTAAATATTTCAACTCGATTTGATTTTAATTAATTTGTCGAAAAATTACAAATAACCCTATGAGATTGAGCTCCAACCGCATAAACACCTTAGAAAATCTAATCGCCAAAAATAAAACCGTAAGCATTTCTATTTACTTGACGCTTGTTTTAGCAATACTTGTTTTTATAATTTCCTAAACATTGATAAAAAAAATGCCAAAATTAGCAGTTTATTGTGTTCTATTAATTTTAAGTATTCTTTCTTCTTTTGCGCAACAAATCAAGTTTGTTTCGCTTCAGGACAGTAATCCTTTAAAAAATGTCTTAATTTTTAATCCTGAGGGTCTTTTAGTAACTAATTCTGACGAAAATGGACTTATTGAAATAAAATTACTTCCGGAAAAAGATCTTTATTTTATTGCAAATTATAATAATGTTGTACAAGATACTGTGCGATTAAAAGAAATCAAGAATAACACTTTTTATCTTGATACGAAAATAATAAATTTATCAGAAGTGGTTATTTCAAAAAATAATAAAAACGCTGAAATTATTGTGGTCGAAGGTTATTTTAACAATATTATTACCAATAATAAAAGGGTGACAGGTTATATTGAAGGTAAAATACAGTATCTATTTGACTATAATTCTAAAAAATATAAGGAAAAAAAATTACTACAATATCGAATTTTTAAAGTTAAAAATTCAAATGTCAATCATAAAGAAATTGAAACTTATGATTTTGATTCATACAAATTACCTGAATTAAAAAAAATAGCTGATTTCAACTCTTTAAAGGCAAAATTTAAGTACGATGAGAAAATAGATAATCAAAATTTTAAAGATATTTACTTGACAAAAGTATTATTAAAGGAAGAGGAAAGTCTGAAATTATTTGGATTCGTTTTTAAGAATTTCTACGAAAGAATAAATATCCAGTTCAATGCAAACGAGCTTGATATCAATAATTTGATTTTTTATTCCTCTATCGAAAGCGTTGATAGCAAACGTAAATCAGAAACTGACTTTAGTTCAATTCAAAAAATAATTAATTTTTATCCAGATAATTTGTATTATTTAACAAAAAAGGAAGCTGGAGAAACAAAAGAAGTTTCCTTAGATATAAATCATAGTAACTACACTACTTTATTTTGGCAATTTATACCAATGTATAAAAATGTAAAGAGCTACGAGCCATTTTCGTTCGTTGAGGGTCTTGGGGTGTTAGATAATAAATAATGGTAATTGACATGTTTAACATTCTTTTTTTGAAGATAAAGTAATCTCAAAAAATAAACTTTGAACTTCTCTCAAGACCCAATAAACCCTTTAGAAAATCTAAAGGACAAAAGCAAAACTAAGAGTATTTCTATTTACTTGGTGCTTATTTTAGCAATACTTGTTTTTATAATTTTCTTACCATTTCTAAAAATTGACATTGGCAGTCAGGGTTGCAGTATGCTGCGCGGTACTACAGATAATGTCTTAGTAAGTAGCTTAGTAAATGGCAAAGTGACTTTTATAAAACTCAAAAACAATCAATTGGTGTAAAGAGGCGAAAAACTCATAATATTCACAGAATAGTGGAAAACATATCTATTTGTTAGAATAAAAACGGAAGTATTATTATTTATGGCAGGGAGAAGAATTGGTTTAAAAAAGGCTTAGTAACTTTCAAGCATACATTTAAAACAGCGGTGATTTTATTAACATAGTAAAAAGTCTACAAAAAATGAATTTTATTAACCAAATTGAACGATTGAATAAAGTACATCATTTAATTCATACCGAAAAAACGGGAACTCCTATCGAGTTTGCAAATAAACTAAAATTGAGTAGGAGTCAGCTCTATAATATTCTCGAATATTTTAAAGACTTTGATGCCAGTATTAAATATTGCAAGAAAAGGCAAAGTTTTTATTATGCCAAGTCTTTTGATTTAAGACTTCATTTTCAATTTGAGATAATTCTTGAAGGCGAAGCTAGGAAAATATCTGGAGGGCTTGACTTCTGTCCAATTATATTGGCCGGAAGTATCTTAAATTTGTCTTGTCTTGATAAGGAGCTGCAGAACCAAGTTGGACAAAGTAAGAATATTTAATCAAAAAAAATTAAAATTATGACATTAGAAAATTTAAATTTAGGGGAGCTTAGTGCTCAGGAACAATTAGAAATTGACGGAGGGGGCAAAAGTTTCTGGGAGAAAACCGTTTGGGGCTATGCTGCGTCCCAGATTATTGATAACTGGGAAGAAGTAAAATCGAGTTGGAGACAAGGATGGGCTGACGGAGGAAATCATTAATCAATCAAAACTTATTTTTATGGAAAATTTAACAGTACTTAGCGATTTTGAGTTATTAAATATTGAGGGAGGAAGCAGTTTTTGGGGTGATTTAAGTTATGGCGTCGCATATACAATAAGAAGTGCATACGAAATCGCAGCATCATTAAGGAGCGATTCTAGACATGGTAATGCAATGGTTTATAAATAAAATTAAAAGTATTCCAGAATCATAGAAAAATATTGATTCTGGAATTTTTATCTCTAAATTCTTAATCGTGGTGCAGCAAATAAACTATTTTCTAAATAAGTTGAATTTTCCTAAATTAGTAATAATTGCTGTATTTTGCAATTTGATTATTTCTTCGATAGCTTCGCTTCTTTCTACTCACTTAATTGGACGTTCTATTAATCATGGTGTAAAAGGATTTGAAAATTTGAATGAAGAATTTATATTAGTAGTTTTTCTGGCACCTATTTTAGAAACTTTATTATTTCAGTATCTCATAATTAATTTCTTTTTAACAAAAACTAAATCTCATTATGCCTGTATAATATCTTCTTTTGCCTTTGCTCTCCAACATTTATATAATTCGTTTTATTTTATTTTTGCTTTATTTATTGGTTTTATCTTTGCTTATCTTTTTATAATTGGTGTGAAGAAAAATTATGGTTTTATTTTAGTTGCAACTGCACATTCTCTTTATAATTTTATAGTTTTTATTTTAAAACATTTTTTGTAAACAGTCCTGCAATATGAAATTTCTAATTAAACAAAATTTCATTAATTTGATAGTTGTTATACTGGTTTATTTTGTGATCCATTTTAAATTCCTATTAAACATTGGATTTCTAAATCTTTATTTATTTCTGTAATATTTATAATGTTTGCTTTCTTCCTAGCATTCTCCAAATTTCGGCATTGTAAAAAAGTTAATGATAGTATTAATTACTGTACTTTTTGCTTTTTTTTATCAATTAGTTGTCCTGAATCTCAAGAGAAAGTTATCACCCTTAACTATCTTTTCGATTTTTAACTTATTAAAAACTGAAATTTAAAATTAAATTATAGCCATCAAACCATCGACTCTTTTAAACGTCTTTTAGATAATATATTAATACGGCAAATTTATTAGCCCCGTTTAAAAACAATTCTCGAATTGACCTAAATCCTTTTATAGATCTTTATTATACTTCTCCCATATTTACTGCAGCGAATAAATTAATCGTAGTAAAAAACGATACAAATCTACTGCCCAGATTTTAAAAGTTTATGTTTTCTCTGATATCAATTAAACTCAAAATAAGAGTCTAGAAAGCAAATTAAAGACATAGTTTTTTACCCAAAAGACGATCGATAAAAAAATAGAAGTAACTAATTCCTATTTTTTTATAATCTTAAAACTTTCACTATTTCCATCTTCAAAATTAACTCTGACATAATATATTCCGCTTGCCAAGTTAATAGGCGCTACAGTAATTTTAGAGTTTGAAATAGTGTAATAATTTTGCTGAAAAACAGGTTTCCCCGTTCCTTCAAAAATCAATATTTCGGCGTTTGTTGTTATTGATTTATTAAATATAATTGTGAAAAAATCATAAAACGGACTTGGATAAACTGTAAGTGATTCGCTTGTACTTAACTCAAAATCTTCTATACTTAAAGGGTTGTACGTTCCTGCCTCATTATTATTTTTATCTAATGATGTAACTATAATAAATTTATTATCGACTTGATCTTGCGTTAATGTAAACTGATTCCCAGCGGTAATTTCAATTATTTTAGCACCATCCTCTTTATTTGTTACAGCTTCCGCCATATTATCAAAGGCATAAATAACATATTTTACTGGTAAATCTCCATCATTTGCTGCAGCGGGAGTATTCCAAGTCAGCAAATTTCCTGTAATGGTAATGTTAGCCGGAGGATTTGGGCAAATGGCGTCTTTTCCCGCAATTGACGGAGCAAAAGATTTATATTTATATTCGGCCGCTAGCAAATTAGTGTTTAGCGATTTTGAATTATCTTTTATCGATACATAGCGATATCCTATTTGTCCAAATGTGGCATCCATTGCGGCAGATCTATTTTGTATAATTTGATTTTGTATTTCTGAGGAAGCCCAGTTATTACTATCCGTCATTTTGTAATACGCTTGACTTAAATACAATTGCTTGTTTCTTAGTTTTACCTGATCGTTCCACCATTTAGACAACGCAACATAATCTTGGGCTCCAATAATTTTCCAGTACAACTGCGGTGCTAAATAATCTACTTTTCCTGCATCTAGCCACGCAATAGGATCATAAAATTGATCGTTAAAATGAGATCCTCCAATAATTCCAGTTGGCGTTCCGCTTTTCCAAATACCTGATGGACTAATTCCAAAAATAATATTCTTATTAAAATTAGTGTTGATCACTTGTATTGCATCATAAACTTGCCCTACAAGCAAATTCGCGTTTTCTCTTCTCCAGTTGGCTAATGTTAAACCACTTGGATTATGGACTAAAAAAGTTTGACTATCTTGATTATTTGGAGTTGCCGCCATAAAAGATGTCGGATAAAAATAGTCATCAAAATGAATTCCATCAACATCATATCTGATAGCAATATCTTGAATAATAGAAACAATGTAGTTTCTTACTTCAGGCAATCCAGGATTTAAGATTTTCAGGTTGGGATTGATCGTTGCGGTCATTACCCAATTAGGATTTACATTTGATGGATGATTGACAGCATTAATGTACGTACCATTTTTTGATCGATAAGGATTAATCCAGGCATGTAAGTCGAGTCCGCGTTTATGTGATTCAGTTATAGCGAACTCTAAAGGATCCCAAACCGGATTGGGTGCTAATCCTTCAGTTCCTGTTAAGTAGAACGACCACGGCTCTATTGTTGAAGCGTACAGCGCATCACTGGATGGACGCACTTGAAAGAAAACTGTATTATACCCATTATCTTGTAAATTATCTAATATGGTGATTAACTCAGCGCGCTGCGTTGCTGGAGAAGCCGTTCTACTGGTTGGCCAATCTAAGTTAAAAACAGTTGTTAAAAATACTGCTCTTAAATCTCTTTTTGGGGTGCTTTTGTTGAATTCGTTTCCTTGAATGCATTGCGCGTTTGCACTTAAAATACAGTAAAATAGAAATATCGAAAAAGCTATGTTAATTTTTCTAAAAGTGATTTTGTTCATAATCGTAGCTTTATTTGGATGTCGATCAACACATTACAACCTAAATATTTCGATAAATATAGAAAAGATTGATGATAGAATATTTTATTTTGCATTTTAATTACTAAAAATAAATGATGATGCAAAATAACGCAATATTTGTAAACTAAATTTGTTTTCACGATCTCGATAAGTTTGAAACATTATCACCTTATTTGATATGTTTACTTTTAATAAATTTAATCAATTCATTGATTAACATGATACTTTGAATCGCAAGTTTGATTCTAATAGATCTGAATGGTATAAATTTATTGATAGGACTGTACAGAAAGAAAAATGAATTACTAACAAAAAATAATTGTCAGTGATTTTGAAAGAACTATTTTACGAAAGAACTTTAGAACTATTGACATTTATACTTTAAAGAAAATATCTTCTACAGCAATATCCAATTCAGGAAACAGTGGGCTTGTAATTTTTTCGCCTTCTACTTGTGGTTTTAAACCAATAAATACTTCGTTCACTAAGGTGTAAACTAGAATTAATTTATCATTAGGTTCAATTATCCAGTATTCTTTCACGCCCGCTTCTTGATATAAATTAAACTTAGTGTGCACATCGTGTTTGCTATTATTAGTCGATATAATCTCAATCATCAAATCTGGAGATCCATTGCATCCTCGTGCATCTAGTTTGCTTTCATCACAAATAATGCACAAATCAGGCTGAACCACAGTGGAGTCTTTTTTGGTTGATGGAATAGCTAAACGAACATCAAAAGGAGCTTGGAAAACTCTACAGGATTTATTTTTAAAGTGAATATAGAATATTCCAGTAAGGTTATTTACAATAGTTTGATGCACCATACTTGGTGCTGGACTCATTTTACGAATAAATCCCTTAATTAATTCTACACGTTCCTGAAATTGCCAAAGCAAATAATCAGAATACGAATATTGCTTAGTCAAATCTAAATCCGAAAAATTTGTAATAATTGCCATGTTTTTAAATTTTATAAAGCAAATTTAAAGAATAACAAGATACAATTGAAAAAAGATTACAATATTTAAATAAAAAAGCCAACAAATTGCTGGCTTTATTTTTTACTTCTCCCGCCGCGGCGGGGCTAGGGAAATCTATCCTTTCAACGCTTCCGCTCCACCAACAATCTCTAAGATTTCATTGGTAATAGCAGCTTGACGAGCTTTATTGTAAGTCAATTTCAATTGATTTCTCAATTCAGTTGCATTATCCGTTGCTTTGTGCATAGCAGTCATACGCGCGCCGTGTTCTGAAGCAAATGAATCACGAATTCCTTTATACAATTGTGTTTTCAATGATTTTGGAATCAAAGTCAAAACAATTTCTTCTTTTGAAGGCTCGAAAATATAATCACCCGCTGCAACTGCAACATCTGATTTTATTGGAGCAAGCGGCAAAAACTGTTCTGTTTGAACGATTTGTGTCGCTGCATTTTTAAATTGGTTGTAAATCAACTCAATTTTGTCATACTCACCTGAAACAAATTTCTGAGTTAATTCATCAGCAATTTTTGCTACATTATCAAAAGTCAATTCATCAAAAACAGAACTTTGGTTCGCAACAACATCAAGAGTTTTACTTAAAACATCATTTCCTTTTTTACCAATAGCAAAAATATCAACTTGTTTACCAGCGTAATATACCGCACGACTTTTAGCTTCCTTGATAGCATTTGTGTTAAACGCACCAGCTAAACCTCTGTTAGAAGTCACTACAACAAGCAGTACTTTTTTGATTTCGCGTTGCACTGTATATTCACTACCAGCATCACCTTCCAGCGTACCAGAAAGATTTTGTAACAACTCCGTCAATTTTTCGGCATAAGGGCGCATTGCTGTAATTGCATCTTGTGCTTTTTTTAGCTTTGCTGCAGAGACCATTTTCATTGCCGATGTAATTTGCATCGTAGATGAAACGGAAGTAATTCTATTACGGATTTCCTTTAAATTTGCCATCTTTTCCCCTCCCCAACCCTCCCCAAAGGGGAGGGAGACCAAACGAGGGTATCTGTCTTATATTAATATTATGTTCACCTTTCCTAACTCCTCCTCGCCAAGGCGAGAGGCTTGGTGCGGATTAGTTATATTTTGCTGATAATTCTTTTGCTACAGATTCGATTACATCTGTGATTTCGTCTGATAATTTTCCTGCTTTCAAAGCATCAAGAGTGTCTCTATGTTTGTTGTTCAAGTATTCTAAGAAGTCCTTCTCGAATTCTCTTACCTTCTTCACAGGAACATTTCTCAATAAGTTTTTTGAACCTGCATAGATAATTGCAACTTGGTCTTCAACAGTATATGGATCGTTCAAACCTTGTTTCAAGATTTCAACGTTTCTTTTTCCTTTTTCAATTACGTTCAATGTAACCGCATCAAGATCAGAACCAAACTTAGCAAACGCTTCCAATTCACGGAATTGTGCTTGATCTAGTTTCAATGTTCCTGCTACTTTTTTCATTGATTTAATTTGTGCATTTCCACCTACACGAGATACCGAAATACCTACGTTAATCGCTGGACGAACTCCTGAGTTAAACAAATCTCCATCAAGGAAAATTTGACCATCAGTAATCGAAATTACATTTGTTGGGATATAAGCAGATACGTCACCAGCCTGAGTTTCAATAATTGGCAAAGCCGTTAGTGAACCACCACCTTTTACAATCGATTTCAATGAATCTGGTAAATCATTCATGTTTCTAGCAATTCCATCATCAGCAATTACTTTACAAGCACGCTCTAATAAACGACTGTGTAAGTAAAAAACGTCTCCAGGATATGCTTCACGTCCCGGTGGTCTTCTCAATAAAAGAGATACCTCGCGGTAAGCAACAGCTTGTTTAGATAAATCGTCATAAACAATTAAAGCTGGACGACCTGAATCTCTAAAATATTCTCCAATTGCAGCACCTGCAAAAGGAGCGTAAACTTGCATAGGAGCAGGATCAGAAGCATTAGCAGCAACAATAATGGTGTATGCCATTGCTCCTTTTTCTTCTAACATTTTTGCAATTCCTGCTACCGTTGACGCTTTTTGTCCAATGGCAACATAGATACAAAATACTGGTTTACCAGCATCGTAAAATTCTTTTTGATTTAAGATAGTGTCAATACAAACAGTTGATTTACCTGTTTGACGGTCACCAATAACTAGCTCACGCTGTCCTCTTCCTACTGGAATCATAGCATCTACTGCTTTGATACCTGTTTGTAAAGGCTCGGTTACTGGCTGACGGAAGATAACTCCTGGAGCTTTTCTTTCTAATGGCATTTCGTACAAGTCTCCACCTATCGGTCCTTTTCCATCAATTGGAAAACCAAGTGTGTTTACTACACGACCTACCATTTGCTCTCCTACTTTAAGAGAAGCAATACGTTGTGTTCTTTTAGCAGTTGAACCTTCTTTGATTCCTGTAGATGGTCCTAAAAGTACCACACCAACATTGTCTTCTTCAAGATTCAAAACAATTGCCTCAAGACCATTGTCAAATTCTACTAACTCACCGTATTGAACATTTGAAAGCCCGTAAACACGAGCAATACCATCTCCAACTTGAAGTACCGTTCCTACTTCCTCTAGCGTTGCGCCAGATTCAAAACCTTCTACTTGCTTTCTTAATATTGCTGATATTTCAGCAGGTTTAATTTCCGCCATCTTAATTTATAAATTAGACACTTTAACGTGCAATATAACTAGTTACTTAACTCTCTTTTTAATACTTGTAATCTATTAGCAACTGAAGCATTATACTCTTTGTCGCCTATTCTTAAAATAAATCCTCCTATAATAGCTGGATCTATTGTATTTACTATTGTGATTTTCTTATCTGAAAATTCTTTTATTTTATCAGAAACTTTAGCTTCAAGTACAGCGTCCATAGCAATTGCTGTAGTTACTGTCACAACTTGAAAACCATTATTTTCATCTGACATAAGAACGTATTGTGATACAATATCTGCTAGAATTTCAAATCTCTTGTTTTCAAATAACAAACGGAAGAGACTTTTAGTCAATCCTGTTGCACTTGCAAAAACTTCTGTCAAGGCACTTTGTTTCAAACTAACAGAAATTGTTGGATTTTGAATAAAACTACTCAATTCCTCATTACTGTTTATTGTTGACGATATCAAAGCCATATCTTTATAGACTTCTGGCTCATTTCCCGCAGAAATAGCTAAATCTAAAAATGCTTTTGCATACCGAATTGTTGCTCTAGTTCCTGACATAATTCTAGTTTAATTTTACGTCACCTAACATATTCTCAATCAATTTTGTTTGAGCTTCATTATTAGATAATTGGTCTTTCAATAATTTTTCTGCGATACTCAATGACAAAGTTGAAACTTGCGATTTCAATTCAGCCATTGCTGCATTTTTCTCAGCCTCAATTGCAATTTTTGCTTGCGCAATCATTCTTTCGCCTTGAATTTGCGCTTCTTTTTTAGAATCAGCAACCATCTTGTCTTTCATTTCACGCGCTTCTTTTAGCATGTTGTCACGCTCTAATCTCGCTTCTTGTAAAATACGCTCGTTATCAGCAGTTAAATTCTGCATTTCTCTTCGCGCTGATTCGGCTGATGCCAAAGCATTATTAATCGATTCTTCGCGACCTTTTACGGCTCCCAAAATTGGTTTCCAAGCAAATTTTCTTAAAAGAAGAAAGAAAACAAAGAAAATGATCGTTGTCCAAAAAATTAAACTCTCCGGTGCTGTAAGATTCATATAGGTATATTTAAAATATTTTTTTTATTTTATAAATAAAAACTTCCTGCAGCCAACCGCTACAGGAAATTTTAATTTGTAATTACTTTGTGATCAACGCAACAACTACTGCGAAAAGTGCAACACCTTCAATAAGTGCAGCAGCGATAATCATAGCAGTTTGGATTTTTCCAGCAGCTTCTGGCTGACGAGCAATTGCATCCATAGCAGATCCACCAATTTTTCCAATTCCAAGACCTGCTCCAATTACTGCTAATCCAGCTCCGATTCCAGCTAATACCATAATAATAAATTTATATAGTTAATAATTAATAAAACTCAAATTAATGATGATCATGCTCTGCTACTGCTTGACCAATAAATAATGCTGATAACAACGTAAAAATATACGCTTGCAATGCAGCAACTAACATTTCTAATACGGTCATGAAAACTACGAAAGCTCCAGATATAGGAGAAACCGCTACACTTTCAAATATAAAAATCAATGAAATTAAACTCAATATGATGATGTGACCTGCTGTAATGTTAGCAAACAAACGAATCATCAATGCGAAAGGTTTTGTCAACATACCAATAATTTCCACAGGAATCATAATAGGCGCTAACCAAACCGGTACTCCAGGTGTGTTGAAAATATGTCCCCAATATTCTTTGTTACCGCTTAAAGTCGTAACAATAAATGTAATAAAAGCCAAAACAAAAGTAAAGTAAATATTTCCAGTCAAGTTTGAACTGAAAGGAAAAAACGGAATTAAACCAATCAAGTTGTTAATCCAGATAAAGAAAAAGATAGTTAAAAGATACGGCATGTATTGTGCGTATTTTTTTTCTCCAATGTTTGGTCTCGCAATATCATCTCTAACAAATGTTACTAATGGCTCGAGAAAACCAGCGATACCTTTTGGCGCTAATTGATTTTTCTTGTATGATCTTGCTACTACTAAAAATAATAAGAACATTACGATAGCCGAAATAAACATGGAAAACACATTCTTTGTTATCGAGAAGTTTAATGGTCTTGCATCAAATTCAAATGCGCCAAGATCTTTTTGATCCTGTGTTAAAGCTTCAAATTTATCTGCGTAAAAAATAATTTCATTGTAGCGAACTAACTTTTGACCATTTTGATCCACAAAATGTTCGGCTTTGTTATCATGATGAAATTTTTCAGAAGAGAAAACTTCCAAACCATTGTTTGTCCATAAAATTACAGGAAGATAGAAAGTAATGGGATGGTCATTCCAATCGGCAATGTGAAATTCATGCGAATCTCCAATGTGATCATTAATCAATTTAGTAGCATTGAATGCTTCTTTCTCATGAGGTGCTCCTGCTTTGTGATCTGTAACCGCTTCATTAGCAACAGGAACATTATCAGCTTCAGGATTTGCAGCTGCAAAATAAGGAATACTGGCTATTACGGCAACTAATATGAACTGAACAAGTTTATTTGAAAATACCATTCTTAAATTGTGTGTCTAATTCTACGTTTTAAAATTTTTTGCAAAGGTACATAAATTATTCATAACTGAAAATTTATCATTTTGTTTTTAGTCGTTAAATTCTAATAAAAAACGGAATCTAACTGTGTTCTCATCTATTGTTTATTCAACAATTTAACAGCGAAAAATGTCTCTGTAAATAAAAATAGAAAATACGGAATAAAAAATGCGCTTACATCGGGGATTTTACTCACCACATCCGACTGCAACAACGGAATCAAAAAAACAATTGCCGCCAGCATTTTTATAAGACTAAATCCCATGAAGGCAAATCCTGTTTTATCAGCAAACGTTTTGTTCACAAAAAGCAGAAAACCATAACTTATTAAAGTCAAAATAAGATGAAAAATGTAAATACTCCAAGTAGAATAAAAGAAAAAAGTATTTTCAAAAAATATATCAATACTAAAATATTGTACGAAAAATAATATAATAGAAATCGGAAAAATAATTATTAAAAACCTATAAAACTGCTGCATTAATCGTCTTTATTTAAGTTTTTGACTTGCCTAATAACATTATACAATGCTATAAAAACTGCAAAAAGTGATAGAATAATGGTGAAAATTGAGGAACTGGTGTATTTTTCGTCTAACCAAATTCCCAAGTAAGTAAAGCAAAAAATAATGATTCCCATTTGAAAAGGAATATTCATCATCACTAACCATTTATTAGTTTGCTTTAAATTATTGTTTTTGCTCATCAACTGCTGCTGTTTGTTTCATGGTAGAATTCATAACGCAGGTTGCACTAAAATCAGCGCCCGGCTCTACTGATAATTTACCTACTTTAACTTCGCCTTTTATAACAGCAGTTGCTTTCACATTAAGTAGTTCTGTGACTTGAATAATCCCGCTGAACTTTCCTTCGATATCCACATTATTACAAATTATGTCTCCGGTTACACTTCCCGCTGGCCCGATAACAAGTTTACCACTCGTTTCAAAATTGCCAATTAATTCTCCGTCAAGCCTAAAATCAGCTTTTGAAATAATATCACCTTTTATTATTGTTCCTTCTACAATTCGATTGGTTTTCCCCAATAGATCTGTATACGGTTTCTTTTTTTTGTCAAACATATTTATTTTATTGTTAGGTAGGTTTCAAGATTTTTTTTGATTTGAATCACTTTATAATTTTCTGCTGAAACTACAATTGGGGTGTTAGTAATTTTATATTTAATTTTATCTGCCAAAACAAATGCAATATCATCAGCGTACAGTTTTGAATTTATTCCATGAATAGTAATAAATTGTTCGGTAGCAGTATAACCATCAAACGAAAAATAAATATTTTTTAAATCTCCGTTATCGATAAAACTTTTAATTTTCTCTTGTAGATCTTTTGTAGCTTGGTCATCGCGCAAACCCACTCTGTATAAGATCTTCCAATTATTAGATGGTTTATCTACAAACTCCATTTTCTCTAAATACGGAATCTGGTCGCTAATTATCAATTGCGCGTTTTTACCTTCATCTGTATTTGGATAATTATCTGCTACATCTTGCAGTGCATCTTTATAAGCCGTAACTCCTTTTAACTTGCCAATAGCATTTGCTTTAAGCAATTCTAATTTAGATATAATTTCCTCACCTGAGAATTGTAAAATCAATTGATCCATAGCTGCAAGAACTACAGCGTATTGCTCCTGCTCATATAATCTGTACCACTTTGTGTACGTGCCTTCGGGTGAATCTATTAACGAGTCGGCGTTAGGATTTGCATTGTTTAAAATTTGTGCATAACGCGAATCTGGATATTGAGCAATTATACTATTTTTCATTGTAGTTGCTTTGATTACATCAGTAATTTGATATAATTTATACAAATTGTACATAGCAGGAAGAACAAGTTTTTCTTCTGGGTTACTACTTAAAAGCTTCTCCAATTTGGCTACAGCCAAAAGATTTTCTTTGAATTTCTCTTTGTAAATGATTCCAAGTTGATAATTAGCAAAATTTCGTTCTTTGTTTATGCTATCCAATATCACTTTTTCTACTGGAAGTTGTGTTAAATAAAACTCAGTGGTATATTTTTCAACTACAATATCTTTTTCCTCTATTTTATCGATAGCTTCATTACTGGCACTCAAAGTATCGTTGACGGTATTAGTTGTAGCAGTTGTTGACATTCTCCAATTGCCGATTGCAGCTCTATTTCCCCATATTTTTTTAAATTCTAATTTTCCAAAAGCAATGGTTGTGGGATTATAAAAGTAAAAAGTACTATTTCCAGCAATTGAGGGAGTTCCCGGAATCGCTGGCGGACCCATAGCTACGCCTTGAGGCGGATTTGTGGCAGCATTTGTAATAGGATCAATAGTTGAAGCGGCATTATTGCGATCTATATTTGCTTGTTTCTCAGCATTTTTTTCTTCAAGGAGTCGCTTGGTTTCGTCTTCCTTTTTTAATTTGTCGATGTAGTTTTCAAAATAGGAGATCCTATCGCTTGGATTTAGAGCCACCACGGTGAGAATACTGTCATTTCTTTCTGCTACCGCTTCGTACAGAATGACCTCGTCTAGGTTCTTTCTTATTTTTTGGATTTTAAGAAATTCTCTTGATTTAATATTCAGTTTTACTAAAGTACTATCATAATACTTTGCAGCAATGGGATAATTTGCTTCTCTAAAATACATGTTTCCCAAGTTTCTATAATTAGAAGCTATTAAATAAGGATCTTTAGAATTTGCCTTTAACGATGCACTGTAAAATTCCCGAGCCTGCTTTTGATTGTTTTTCTTGTCATGATACATACCATAATTATAAAAAATCAAATCTTTATAGGGACGATTTTCTCTGTCCTTAACTAATTTATCAAAGGTTTCTTCAAATAAAACAAAATCGCCATTTGCAAAATCAAATAGTTCTGCTTTTTTAGCGTGCGCTTGGATAACAAATTTTCGCTCCGCTTTTCTTTTCATTTCTATCACAGATTGATAGGAAGCAATTGCACTGTCCTTGTAACCTAATTGTTGATACAATTGTCCTAGAATAAAGCGGTAACGTGCCCTGTCCTGATTCAATTTAGTAAATTCTATCGCTAGTTTTATTTTAGCAACAGCGCTATCTTTTTCTTCTATGTTTAAAAATGAAGCTGTTAAAAGCGCGTTTGCATCAGCAAAAACTTGTTTTTTTACTTTGTGATCTTCTAGTAATTTGCTGATGTTTTTAATAACTAAAGCATCGTTTCCCAGACGCATATTGGTTTTTTCGCGCCAAATTTTAGCTTCGTAAATTCTGCTGCTATTAGGATATTTGTATAAAATGTAGTTAAAAGCATCAAGTGCTGGCACAAATCGCTGATCAAAATAGCGCGCCTTTCCGAGCATTAGGTATGCTTCATCAATTTGGCTGTTTCTTTCTCTTCCGCCAATGTTCATTGAATGTTTCTGAATTGCTTTTGTGGCTTTGGTTTCAGCCAATTCAAAATCAGCGTTACTGGGTTTAGAACTAGAAAGAATTTCTTCTTTTAACTGCATTTTTTCTGGCGGTAACAACTGCCAAAAATCATCATCATTATTGGATTTAATAGTTTGAACGCCTTTGTCAAAGCCCACTCCACCATTGTACAAAATATTGTACTTAGTGCTTAAGGCATGTGAATTTCTGGACAAAAAAGTATTCTTTTTAGTAGAGCATGCTGCAACAAATACTAAAAATAAAAGTAAGAAGAATTGTTTAATTATATTGATTCTCAATGGAAAACGTTTTTATCAATTAACTATTAAATACACTTTTTAGTATATTGATTGGTAAAAATACATTTCTTTTTGATAGTGTGAAAGGGTTAAGGTTACAAATGAAAGTTAGTTGCGTGAGGGATGTAGCGGAAATCCTTTTTTATTCTTGACAAAGAATAAAAAAGATTGGGAGCGAAAGCCCGACCCGAAGTTGCCAGCAGGAACGACGAAGTAACGTAAGGTCACGGCCGAGTAAAACTGAACTTTATTAGGGTTTTTAAAGGTTTTACACCCTTTCATTCCCTTTAGTTTGTCATGCTGAAAGCATCGCAATTAAGTTGCTCTCGAGTCTAGAGACGCTTCCAGCGTGACAAACGGATTACTGATACTGTTTATATTTATAAAAAAGTTTGTACAATTTAATAAACCACTAAAAATATTAAGCGGTATCAAGTCTTAATTTTACATAATCTTCTTAATGGTTAAAAAATAAAAACTGCTTTTTATTGCTAATTGTATAATTTGACGCGAGTCTCCCTCTAGTTTGTCATGCTGTAAGCATCGCAATTAAGTTGCTCTCGAGTCTAGAGACGCTTCCAGCGTGACAAACGGATTACTGATACTGTTTATATTTATAAAAAAGTTTGTACAATATAATAAACTACTAAAAATATTATGCAGTATCAAGTCTTAATCTTCTTAATGGTTCAAAAATAAAAACTGTTTTTTATTATTAATTGTATAATTTGGCTTGAGTCGCCCTTTATTTTGTCATGCTGTGCGCCTCTCAATTAAGTTGCTCTCGAGTCTAGCGACGCTTCCAGCGTGACAAACGGATTACTGATAATGTTTATATTTATAAAAAAGTTTGTACAATTTAATAAACCACTAAAAATATTAAGCAGTATCAAGTCTTAATTTTACTTAATCTTCTTAATGGTTAAAAAATAAAAACTGCTTTTTATTGCTAATTGTATAATTTGGCGCGAGTCGCCCTTTATTTTGTCATGCGGTGCGCCTCTCAATTTAGTTGCTCTCGAGTCTAGGGACGCTTCCAGCGTGACAAAGGGAATGATAATAACGTTTCTATTTAGAAAAAAGTGTTTGTCAGACAAACATTATATTTAGAAAACCATGAAGAACATTAAGTTAAGTTTTAATGTGGCTTAATCTTCTTAATGGTTCAAAAATAAAAACTGTTTTTTATTGTTAATTGTATAATTTGACGCGAGTCGCCCTTTATTTTGTCACGCTAAAAGCCTCTTAATTTAGTTGCTCTCGAGTCTAGGGACGCTTCCAGCGTGACAAAAGGATTACTGAAACTGTTTATATTTATAAAAAAGTCTATTTAAATCAGGTATTAAATTTATAAAACCATCAAAACCATTAGGTTAAGTTAAGTCTAAATGCGACTTAACATTCTTAATGGTTCAAAAATAAAAATTGTTTTTTATTGTTAATTGTATAATTTGGCGCGAGTCGCCCTTTATTTTGTCATGCTAAAAGTATCTCAATTAAGTTGCTCTCGAGTCTTGAGACGCTTCCAGCGTGACAAAATAATACTAAATTTACGATGACCAGATTTTAGTTGCATCACTTGCTGAAATCAGCACATCAGCGGTTAAATATGAATTTTTCTAAACAGCAAAGAACAATTCCAATTCTTTCAGTGTTTCTTCAGAGGTTTGAATGTCTTTAACTACTTCACCTTTGTGCATCGCGACAATTCGATCGCTTACCTCAACGGTGTGTTGCAAATCGTGACTGGAAACTAGTACGGTAACTTCCGGATTGTTAGCTAGATCCTTGATGATTTTTTTTAATCGGAATTGGGTTGTTGGGTCTAGATTTGCAAAGGGTTCATCGAGAATGATCACATCAGGATTTCCTATCAGTGTGGCAATAATTCCCACTTTCTTTTGGTTTCCCTTAGATAAATCACGTAAATATTTTTTGTTTTTCAGGATCTCACCATTAAAAAATTCTTCGTGCGTTGCTAGTAAAGCATCGACATCGGCTTTGTTTTGTCCGCGTAAATCACCTATGAAATAAAAATATTCTTCGGGAGTTAAGTAGCCTATTAAGAAGCTTTCGTCCAAGAAAGAAGCAGTGAAAGGTTTCCACGCTTCGCTAGTATTCACTTGGATATTATTGTTGATAATATTTCCTGTAGATGGCTGGATTAAATCCAACAAAAGACTGAAAAAGGTGGTTTTTCCGGCTCCATTGTTTCCAACGAGTCCAAAACTTTCGCCTTTTTTTATTTCTAAAGAATCTATTTTTAATACGGTTGTTCCGTTATATGTTTTTGAAAGGTTGTTTACTTTGATCATTTTTTAAAGTTTTTTTATTTGAATGGTTAATGGCTGTCTGTCTTTTAATTATCCTTTTTGTTTGTAAGCGGCAATAGTGGCATATTTCTCTGTATTGTAAACTCTTTCAATTAGCGAGAATACTTTATTTTTCAGTGCAAAACCTAAGATTCCTAATGTTGCCACTAAAGCTAAGCCGACATCAGGACTGAAAAATTTAGAACCTAACCAAAACAACAAAACTGGCAAACCCAACTGCGGAATCGAAATTAACATGGTTTTTACATTGAATGCTTTTTTGTCGCCAAAAGCTCCTTGTCCAGAACTCAAATCTATAGGTGTCTTAGTATACGCGCCTCCAAGCAAAACTAAATGGGAATTCACGCCAATGTTATAAATAGCCCCTACAATAATTGTCAAATAAATCTGCCAACCAAAATAAAGATAAAATGACGCAATAGTTGTTGAAACAAGTGTAGCAATAACCATCAACCACCATTTAGAACTTAAATAGCCCTTGTACGGAATATTTTGCGTCATCATTAATTGGTAATAAGCGCTATCCCAACTAGGAACAAATTGTCCAAAAGTGATTAGAAATCCACCGGAAACAAAGATCCCAGCTAAAATATGCATCATTGGATTGTTGTAAGCTTCAATTCCGTTTGTAAAGACAAACAGTCCATAAAATAAAAACATTACACTTAATCCAACGGTGGTTTTTGATCGCTTGTTTCTTTTGATTAATTTGATGTCATTTTTCAAGAACGTTCCGATAGTTCCAAATTGGTTCAGCCACGTTAAATCCTCCGTTTTAGCGATATCATGCTTGCTCGCAAGTCCTGCATCGAGGTATAAATTTCTTTTGAAATATAGGAATGTGAAATAGTACAAGAATATCAAAGCAAAAACTGGAATTACAAATGCCCAATACGTGTTGAAAATAGCATCAAAAAATGGTGCTGAATAATCAGTAATATTAAAATAACCATAATACTGCAATCCTGCTAAAATTGCTACTAATACCAAGAAAATGGTAAATAAATTGTCTTTGTTGCTCAGTATAATATTGATAAAATTATTGATGTAAAGGAAAGAAAAGATAGCTACAAACCAAAGTAATACAGAGACAGCGTCATATCCCTCTATTATCAACACAACACTAAAAGGAATTATAAAAAACCCATGAATTAAATTGAAGAATGATAAAACTGTTTTTCCAAGAGAGAAATGCACGATTGTACTTTTTTTGATTGGGAAAGTTAACATTGGACGAATATTCAATACAGGGATTTTTTGCACCAGCAATCGAGTGGCTAAATCCATCAATACGTAGTAAATCATGAATTTATTTACAGTAGCAATGGGGTCGAAATTCTCTTTTTCTAGGATGTAAAAAGTTAGTACTCCTAGTGCTAAAAAAATCAGAATGAAATACGCAGCCACAAAACCCATCAGGATTTTCAGTGCTAAGTTGGTCGCAAAGGAAGCCGATCTAGTAAATGCTTTCCATTCGAGATAAAGAAATTTTTGAATCATAGTTTAGGTCTTTTGGTTTTATGGTAAGTAAGTCAAAGTAGGAAAACGTTACAGATTTGTATTTTCTATTTCATAGTACACTTTGTCAAATTGAGGAACGAAACATCTCTTCAATTTTATTCACACAAATAATTGATAAAATTCAACTCGGGATTATTAGTTTTTATTAGTGTGCTCTTTTTATCTTTTTTCCATCCTTTACTTTCTTTTTCTTTAGCAATTGCTATTTGTATCCACGTAAATCTTTCGAAATACAACAAATAATGAACTTAATTTTTAGCTGTGAACGAGTTTGAATTTATTGAGTCTTTGCGCAATTGTAATCTGATTTTTAAATTATTTGTAACTCCAGTATGTAAAACTTTTCTAGTACTTTATAGATGATTTGCCAATTTTGTAGCGGTGCTTCGTTACTGAGAATGACAAATTCGTGTTTTGATAATCTTTATTGTCGCAATGTTAAATTTAATCATATTATTTACTTTAAGATGATTTCATAGTTTTAGAGATGCTTAGTCCTTTTTGAATGATCTCATAGCCAAACTTTGTACCGTTTTCCTGTAGCAACTTCATGACAATAGCATTGAGACTTCCTCCATATAATTGAGCGTTTTTCATTTTTTTTCATTTCTTTAAAAAAATATACAAAAGATTCTTATACATAACTTCAGTAAGTATATAAATTTCGCTCTTTTTAATTTTTTAGAAACCTAATCTCTTTATTATCTTTGTCAAAAAATAATCACATGTCATCGTTTTTAAAATTAATTATAAAAGAAGTAAAACGCGAAACCAAAGATGCTGTTTCCATACTTTTTAACGTTCCTGAGGAACTAAAAGAAAATTATAAATTCATTGCAGGTCAATACCTTAATTTAAAATTGACTCTTGACGGTGAGGAAATTCGTCGTGCGTATTCTATATGTTCTTCACCAGATAGCGGCGAACTTCGTATTGCGGTTAAGGCGGTTAAAGGCGGCGCGTTTTCTCAGTTTGCTAATACTTCACTCAAAACTGGCGATGCAATTGAAATAGGAACTCCCGAAGGGAAATTTACGTTTGAACCACAAGCTGATCGTCAAAGAAATTACGCAGCTTTTGCAGCTGGTAGCGGAATTACGCCTATCATGTCGGTAATTAAATCAATGCTAAGAAACGAACCTCTAAGTTCTTTTGTTTTAGTTTATGGGAATAAAACCCCCGAAGAAACAATATTTCATCAAGAATTACATGATTTGCAATTACAACACGTTGGTCGTTTTTTTGTGCATTATGTTTTTAGTCAAGCCAAAGTAGATGACACCTTGTTTGGAAGAATAGAGAAATCCACTGTGAATTATGTTTTGAAAAATAAACACAAGGAATTAACATTTGATAAATTCTTCTTGTGCGGTCCTGAAGAAATGATCAATCGCGTTACCGAAGTTTTAATAGAACAAAACGTAAAAGAATCATCTATTAAATTTGAACTTTTCTCTTCTTCAAGCACAGAAAACGCAATAGAAAAATCATTAAGCGGACAATCAAAAATCACCATTATGGTTGATGATGAGGAAACGACTTTTGAAATGTCACAAAAACAAACTGTTCTTGACGCAGCATTAAAACAAGGTATTGATGCTCCCTATTCTTGCCAAGGCGGAATTTGTAGTAGCTGTCTAGCGCGTGTTACGTCGGGAACTGCCGAAATGACTAAGAATTCTATTCTTACTGATAAAGAAATTGCCAGCGGATTGATTTTGACCTGTCAAGCACATCCCACATCTGAGACTATTTATATTGATTATGATGATGTTTAAAAATTAAATTCCACTGTTTAAAATTCCAAACTCCAACTTTAGAAATTGGAATTTGGAATTTTTAATTTTAAGACTTAATGAAAAAACCATCTGAACTTTTTAAAAAGAAATAGTTTTCAATTTTAGGTTTTAAACAGCAAAACATTGAATACATAAAAATCAACTACCTTAGCCTTATGGAAATGAAAGAATCTATAAAAACTAAACTAGCAGAATTTTTATCATTGTGTAAAAGCCATAATGTTAAGAATATTTATGCATTTGGTTCTGCGGTAACTGAAAATTTTGATGATAAAACAAGTGATATCGATTTACTTATAGAAATTGATAGCGAAGATCCAATTATTAGAGGCGAAAACTTGATGTCTCTTTGGGATAAATTAGAGGATTTTTTTCAAAAAAAAGTAGATTTATTAACCAATTCTTCCATTAGAAATCCAATTTTAAAAAAAAACATAGACGATACAAAAATTTTAATTTATGACGGAAAAGAGCAAAAAGTATCTTTCTGATATTATAATCGCAATCGGACTAATTGAGGATTTTACTATCGATATTACTAGTTTTAATGATTATGAAAATGACAAAAAAACTCAAAGCGCTGTTGAAAGACAATTAGTAATAGTTGGAGAGGCCTTGAACAAAATTAAAAAAAATGATCTTACAATTCAGATTATAAATGACAAACAAATAATTGGATTTAGAAATAGATTAGTACATGCTTATGATAGTATTGACAACTCAATTGTTTGGGCTATTTTAAATCGCCATATTTCAAATCTCAAAAAGGAAATTCAAGTTTTATTAGAACTGTAAGTTGAAAAGTTAATCACGCTTATAATCTTCCGTTGTATCTCCATGAAAAAACCACGTGAACTTTTTAAAAACAAACCACATCTTCTGGACGAATCAGAAGTAGAGCAACTCATAACCTATTGTGAAAAATTACAAGATGAACTAGTTGATTTAAAATTTGAACAAAACGCTAACAAGCAATTGATTATGCTTGATATGCTCAAAGAAATTGTAAAAGCTTGCGAAGAGACCGAAAAGCAACAAAAAGAATTTTTACGTTTTGGATTAGAACCACCTGATTATGAAGAGTCGCTTTCAAACCTGAAACGTTTTTTGATCGTAAGTTGCAGAGAAAATGGAATTTGGCTTTAAGCCAAAATTATAATACTACTATTTTACAACAACAACGATTGAATAAGAGCAACCACTGTCTCCGGCAAAATCGTTCTCATTGCCTCATCATATCCTTTTATCTTTTTATTTCCATAAACAGATGTGGGCAATAATGAATACTTTTCTCGATCAGAAACTAAAGCGTTTTCTAATGGTTGATTGAATGGAGAAAATCCAGAAAAAGGGTGTGTTGCACCCCATAGTGTGATCACTTTTACACCCAGCATAGCCGCTATATGTGCATTTCCGGAATCCATAGAAAGCATTACATCAAGATTGCTTATTAGTTGCAATTCCTGCTGAAATTTTATTTTACCCGCTATATTTATGACGTTATTCTTATTTTTTGAAAATGACTCTAGTAAAGCTATTTCTTTTTTTCCGCCTCCAAAAAGCAAAATGGTGTAGGAATTATTGTTAGCTAACTGATCAATAACTTTTTGCATTAAATCTAATGGATACACCTTAGAATCATATTGTGCAAAAGGAGCAATTCCGATTAATTTTTGATAATTCTCTCCAATAATTAATACAATTTCTTGATTTAAAGCCGCTTTTTGTGGGAAATTTTTCCCAACAATTCGGGAGGATAAATCTAAAGGAAAACCCAGTTCGTCAAATACTTTAGCATGTCTTTCAAACATAGTTGGTAATGGTTTGAAAACTTTATTTTCAGCACGAGTAAGTTCTTTTTTTTCTTTTCTGCCTTTATCAACAGCAGCCACTTTTTTTCCGCTTAAAGCAAAAAGATTACCAATAATTTGGGATCGCAATACATTGTGCAAATCAGCAAAAGCATCAATTTGACGTTCTTTTAAATCTAGAAACAAACGCAATAATCCAAAAAACCCTTTGTGTCTCTTTTTTTCATCAAATACAAAAAAAGTCAAATTGGGAATTCCGTCAAAAAATGGTTTGAAAAAAGGACGTGAAATAACCGTGATTTTAACTTGTGGATACTCATTTGCAAATGCTCTTAAAACAGGAACCGTCATAGCGACATCTCCCATTGCGGAAAGTCTCATGACGGCAATATGATTCTGTTTTATAATCAAAATTATTTAACTTTATTTTAGGTAAACGCTGTGAGTTTTTGTTTTTACTAATAATATATCTTCTTAAATTAAAAAGACCAAATATCACTAATACATACAATATTATCCCAGAATTTTTCTCTTCAACATGAAAAATGTTTTCATAAAAGACATAAAAAACGCCTATAAATCCAATGATATAGACGAATTTAAAAAACAGAGGTTCTGTTTAAAAGAAAGATTTTTTTGCCATTCTACTTCTTATTCTGATACAAAACAGGATTCAACTCATCATCATTGTACATTTTCATTTGTTTATACACTTTCATGAATTTGTCACCATTCTCGATATCAGCTAATAAATCATCAATTGCAGTAGATAAATCTGTTCTTTGTTCTAACAAAATGTTTAACTTTAACTGACACTTGTCTCTATGATCCTGAGACGCTTCAGCACGTGTAGCTTCCTCATGCATGTGGTAAATTTTCAATGCTAAGATTGACAATCGATCAAAAGCCCAAGCTGGACTTTCAGAATTTATTTTTGCTTCAAATTTCACTTTAACAGTACTGTATTTTTGAAGAAAATAACTATCAATGTATTCAACCATATCAGTGCGTTCCTGATTAGAGGAGTCAATCCTTCTTTTTAAAGTTAAAGCGACTACTGGATCAATATTTGGATCTCTAATAATATCTTCAAAATGCCACTGCACCGTGTCAATCCAGTTTTTATGATACAATAAATGCTCAAATTTATCTTTTGGATACGGATTGCTAATCGGTTGGTCAACATTATCAAATTGATGATAATTCTTGATACTTTCTTCGAATACGGAATACGCTAATTTTGAAAACATAATTTTATAATTTATAAACACAAAGATACTTTTTATACTTTTATGGTTTAATAAAATCTTTAATAGTTCAATCTCTAAATCCAATCCATGCAAATTCATAATTTATCAGAAAAAAATAGCGTCTTAAATCACTTTTTGGGACAAATTAGAGATATTAATATCCACAATGATAGCATGCGTTTTCGTAGAAACATTGAGCGTATTGGCGAAATAATGGCTTATGAATTGAGTAAAGAGCTTCATTATAGCGATGTAGAAATTCAAACGCCGCTTGGAACAAAAAAAACAACCCAAATAAATGACCAACTCGTTTTATGTTCCATTCTACGCGCAGGTTTGCCTATGCATCAAGGATTTTTAAACTATTTTGACAGTGCTGAAAATGGTTTTATTTCTGCCTTTAGATACCATCCCAATAATGACGACTACTTTGAGATAAAAGTAGATTATCAAGCCGTTGCCGATATAAATAATAAAAATGTTTTACTACTCGATCCAATGCTTGCTACGGGTCAATCTATTGTTGCAGTATTTAATAAATTAATCGAAAAAGGCACTCCAAAAGAGATTCATATTGCGGTGGTAATTGCTACTCCAGAAGGAATTGCACACCTTCAAAATCATTTGCCTGAAAACTGTCATCTATGGATTGCAGCATTAGATGACAATCTAAACGAACATAATTATATTGTTCCAGGGCTTGGCGACGCTGGTGATTTAGCTTACGGAAAAAAATTATAACTGACTAAAAAAAGCAAACATACTACAAACAATTAGTGAGTAAAAAACTAATTCCTGATTTAGTTTTAGTTGCGGCATCTCAATATGAGTAGTTGCCAAAATAGATAAAGGTGCAATTGTAAAAATTAGCAAATCACTACTTTTATTTGCTGAAACTACAAAAACTAATATTCCAATAAAAAAAGATGCGATAATTTTTTTGTAGGATGTGTGCAATAATTGTGGCTTACTTGATAAGGTAATAAATATTGAAACGATAAAAAATAGTGCTATGGTTGCAAAAATTGAAAAGGCACCGTTTTGATAATAATTAGTAAAATAATCGATTTCAAAATTAGTTTGAACGCCCTTGAAAAGCAATTCTAAACTATTTATATCAAAGTACGTAGTAAAAATTAAAAACAAAATTAAAACGCTTAACAGCGCTATAAATGGCAAAATCCAGTTTCTATAATCTCTGGCTACATGTAAAATAATAGATATAAAAACGAGTAAAATAAAAAGTATACTCCAAAAATGAAATAAAGCTGCGACAAAAATACAAAATGATGCATCAAATATCTTTTCTTTCGAAGTTTTGAGTGATTGCAATGAAACCAGACGACGGATTGCTAAAAGAATAAAAAAGTTTGCAATTATTAAATTTGCATTATTTAAAACAGATGGAAAAAAAAGTAAAAAAAGCAAGTAAAAAAATATTGTAAATGCACTGTCTCTGGTCAATCCATTTCTCTTTGCAATAAAGCTTGAGATAAACATAGAAATTATTAAAAGACAGAATAATCCAACTTTATTCAATATTGAAAAAGTAGAATTTGTAAAAGATAGATCTTGAAATTGGAATATGGAAAAGAAAACCAGCATCAAAATTACGACCATTGAAAAATTTAACGGTGTAGATTTTCTAAAAACACTTGTTATCATAAGGATATTTTATACTTTTGTGACTGTAAATATAATACTTGTTTAAAAAGGAAACTCTGCAAGGTCAAAACATTATTTAAAATAATCGATTTGATCCTTCAGCATCCAAAAAAATAACTACTAAAATTAATTTTTATATATTATGAAAGCATTTTTCGAAGCAATACAATACCTATTTGTCGACATTTTATTTGTTCCACTAAACTTTTTACGCTCTTTAGAGCTTTCCTCTTGGTTTGTTGCTAACACAATCAACTGGATTTTTGTGATTATTTGTGCCTCAGCCTTGGTTTACTGGGTCAAACAATTGAAAATTTTTGAAGAATCTGGAACTGAGAAACAAGATACTACCGCTCACTCTTTCTTGAAATAAAAAAGAGTAAACGGCTATTAGAATCTATTTTAAATCGTTTCCAATATCTTTTCTAAAATACATCTTATCAAAACTTAGTTTACCTATGTTTTGATAAGATTTTTTTATGGCCTCTTCAAAGTTATTTCCATAAGAAGTCACTGCTAAAACACGTCCTCCATTTGATACCACGTTTCCATTATCTAGTTTAGTTCCTGCGTGGAAAACGATTGAATCTTCTATGTTTTCGAGTCCTGAAATAATTTTCCCTTTTTCGAAATTTTCTGGATAACCTCCCGAAGTTAGCATAACCGTTGTCGCACTTCGTTCATCTATTTCTAGCGTAATTTGATCTAGTTTTTCATTGGCTACAGCTAAAAACAACTGTACCAAATCTGTTTTTAATCTTGGGATTACAACTTCTGTTTCAGGATCACCCATTCGCACATTGTATTCAATTACGATGGGTTCATTATTTACATTAATCAGTCCGATAAAAACAAATCCTTTGTACGGAATTCCATCTTTTTGAAAACCGGCAATAGTTGGTTTTACAATGCGCGTTTCAATTTTCTCCATCAATACAGCGTCAACATAAGGAACCGGAGAAACAGCTCCCATTCCGCCTGTATTTAATCCTGTATCGCCTTCACCAATTCGTTTATAATCTTTAGCAGTTGGTAAGATTTTATAATTTTTTCCATCGGTTAGCACAAAACAGCTTAGTTCTATTCCATCTAAAAATTCCTCAATAACAACTTTTGCACTTGCTGCACCAAATTTTTGATGAACGAGCATGTTTCGCAATTCTTCTTTGGCTTCCGCCAAATCTTGAATGATAAGAACACCTTTTCCAGCTGCTAGCCCATCAGCTTTTAAAACGTAAGGCGGCTGTAATGTTTCTAGAAATTGACAGCCGTTTTCAACAGTTTCGCCAGTAAAACTATCGTAAGCAGCAGTAGGGATTTTATGTCTAATTAAGAATTCTTTTGCAAATTCCTTACTTCCCTCCAATTGCGCACCTAATTTAGATGGGCCAATAACAGGAACATTTTTTAAATCGGCATCGTTCAAGAAAAAGTCATAGATTCCTTTTACTAATGGATCTTCTGGACCTACAACAACCATCGATACTTTTTCTTGAATAACGAATGTTTTAATAGCTTCAAAATCAGTTATACTCATTGCAACATTTGTAGCAATTGTAGCTGTGCCAGCATTTCCTGGAGCAACAAAAAGGGTTTCGCAAAGCGGACTTTGAACCATTTTCCATGCGAATGCATGTTCTCTTCCACCAGAACCTAATAGTAAAATTGTCATTTATAGTTGTTTAGTTGTGTGTTCACTTTTTCAAGTGATTGCAAAAATAATTAGTTTTAAACTTAAAAAATAATTAATTCTTAAAAAACTGATATTTACTATTCATTACATCTTAGTAAATATTATTTTTGATAAAATATCAGTTTGTATGATTCCACTTTTCGACATTTCACTTCAAGTAAATGGTTTCCCAATAAACAAAGCCAAAATTGAACTACAAAAAATTGTGGCATTCAATGAAGAAGAATACAAACTATTTCTGGAAAACAAAAAACAAGAAATTGTTGCATTTCACTTGGCAAATAATTCTTTTTACCAGCAGCTATCCGGCTCAAAAATAATTTCTAACTGGAGCGATTTACCTATTTTGAACAAACACAATTTACAAAAATCACTTTTAGAAAGACTTTCAAAAGGTTACTCTTTAAAAGATATTTATATTAACAAAACTTCGGGTTCCAGTGGCACTCCATTTGTTTTTGCAAAAGATAAATACTGTCATGCATTAACTTGGGCTTCCAATATGTACCGTTTTGGATGGTACGGAATTGATTTTAATACTTCGTATCAAGCCCGTTTTTATGGAATTCCGCTGGACTTTTTTGGCAATAAAAAAGAAAGAATTAAAGATTTTTTAAGTCACCGTTTTCGGTTCTCTATTTTTGATTTATCAGATTTAGTTTTAGAAAAAATGCTTCTGAAATTTAAGAAATCGAAATTTGATTACATTAATGGTTATACCAGTTCGATTGTTCTGTTTGCCAAATTTTTAAAGAAAAAAGGCATCATATTAAAAGACGTTTGCCCTACTTTGAAAGTCTGTATGGTAACTTCTGAAATGCTTTTTGAAGATGATAAACTACTGCTGGAAAAGCAATTTGGAATTACTATTGTTAATGAATATGGCGCTTCAGAATTAGATTTAATTGCTTTTCAGAATCCAAATTTAGAATGGCAAGTGAATGCCGAAACTTTAATGATAGAGATTTTAGACGACGATAATCAACCTGTTGCCAATGGTTCTTCAGGCCGAATTGTAATTACATCTTTGTTTAACAAAGCGCATCCGTTTATACGATATGATATAGGCGACATTGGAATTCTAGACAAAAAAAGCACTTTACAAAAACCTATTTTAAAAAAATTAATTGGACGAACCAATGACATTGCCATTTTACCCAGCGGAAAAAAAGCGCCCGGATTGACTTTTTATTATGTGACAAAAAGTATCATTGAAGATGACGGAAATGTGAAAGAATTCATCATTAAACAAACCAGAATTAATGCTTTTGAAATTGACTATGTGAGTGAAACCGAATTGCATTTGGAACAAATAAAAAAAATTGAAAAAGCAATAGAATTGTATCTTGAACCTAATTTACATTTTATCTTTACTCGAAAAGAACGTTTGGAAAGAAGTAGTCGCGGAAAGTTAAAACAGTTTAAATCGATGGTTTAATGTAACGTGGTTTAACTACTAATTGAGTAAATAAAAAAATGATCATGCATATTATCGATTTAACAACAGTAAGTTCATGAAACGTTTTGTAAACAGCGTAATTGTGCTTCACTAAATCAAATTTTGAGGCCGAAATTGAATTTTGTCGGACTCTGTAGTAGGCTAAACTTTGCGGAACAATGTGAGCTACTTTAATTTTTTGTAAAATAGTGAGCCACAACATCCAATCTTGTCGCTTTCTAGTTGAAGAAATACTTATTTTTCCAAAATAATCAACATCATAAATACCCGTGAGATTACCAACATAATTGCAAAAAAATAGTTGTCGATAGGAAAGATGTTTCGGTGCTTCGATTGCTATATTCAATGGCTTTCCCTCTTCGTTTATGCATTCATAATAGGAAAAAGTAAAAGGTATATTATTAGACTGAAGAAAATTAACTTGTGTTTTTAATTTTTCTGGCTTCCATAAATCATCGGCATCTAGAAACGCAATGTATTTTCCATTTGCAAAATCAAGAGCTTTATTTCTCGCAATTCCAGTTCCCGAATTTTTATTTAGTTTATTAACTTTAATTCTGTAATCAATACTTGCAATTTTATCAATGATAGCGACTGTTTCATCTGTAGAAGCGTCATCAACAATAATCATTTCCCAGTTTTGGTAGGTTTGATTTTGAACAGATTGAATTGTTTCCTGAATAAATTTCTCAGAATTATAGCAAGGAGTAATTATAGATACAAGTGGATTTTGCATTATTAATATGCTTTTTCATCACCTCTTAGTGTGTTGTATATTGTAATTAAAATAATCTTTATATCTAGTAAAAGTGACCAATTTTCAATGTAAAAAATATCATATTTTACTCGGTTTATGATATCTCCGTCTTTTTCTACTTCGCCCCTGTAACCTTTGGTTTGTGCTAGGCCCGTGATACCTGGTTTTACAAAATGCCGCACCATAAATTTATCGACTTTGGCAGCATAGATATTGGCTACACTAACCATGTGAGGTCTTGGTCCCACGACAGACATTTCGCCCAAAAAGACGTTGATAAATTGTGGCAGTTCATCAATACTAGTTTTGCGAATAAATTTACCTATATTAGTTATTCTCGTATCATTTTTAGAAGTCAACTCCATATCAGCAGTATCATTTAATTCCATAGATCTAAATTTATAACAATCAAAATCTTTATAATTTAACCCGTTTCTTTTTTGGACAAAAAACAAAGGTCCTTTCGAATCTAATTTAATTAGTATAGCCATAATTGGAATAAGCCACGATAAAACTCCAATTATTATAATTAATGAGAAAATAAGGTCAAAAGCGCGTTTAATTACTTTATTAAAACTTTCCTCCTGCAATATATTTCTTAATGAAATAACCGGAATATAGTCGTAGAATTCAAACTTTACATTTGAGGAAAGCATTTGTTTATCATCTGGAATAAATTTTACTGTTTTCAAATTGTTATCAGCAAAATCGATGATATCAGCTACCATATTTTCTGATAAATCAGCCATAGCGCAATAAATTTCATCTATTTTATTTTTAGATACAAATAAAAGACATTCCTTTATCGTGTCATTTTTATCTTTATCAAAAAAAAATACTTTAGTTAAGTTGTAACCATAGTCTGGATTATCAGTAAAAAAGTGTTTTAAGGGAGCAATATTATTATCATTCCCCAGTAAAACAACCGTTCTAGAATTTCCACCATATAAAACACGAAATTTTCTTAAAAAATAATAGATAAAAAGTTTGATCGAAAGAACAACTGATAGTGAGATTAAAACATAGAAAACTACTTTATCTTGATAGGCAAATGCTGAAAAATAAAGCTCTAACGCAAGACACATAACTCCAAATAAAACAGTCTGTTTCAGGGATTTGTTGAGAATTGCAATAACTCTAGTATAACGATACACCTCATAAAACCCAAAATAAGTAGCGATAACAATCCAAGCACTACTAATAAAAAATGCATACAAAAGTTGGTTTTCATGAAACGGACCAATGTAAACAGACAAGGCATTGATGACAATTAAATCAATCATGTATGAGAAAGGGCGGATATAGGCTGAATATCTTCCTGCTCTTGTCTTCACTACCTTATATAATTTGAGAAATCTTTATGCTCCTCTTTTGATAATTCTTCGTTAGATAGTGACTTAAAATAATCGTAAGTGATTTTCATTCCTTCAGCGCGACCTACTTTAGCCTCCCATCCTAGTAACTGTTTTGCTTTTGTAATATCCGGTTGACGCTGTAAAGGATCGTTTATTGGTAAAGGATGATACACTACTTTTTGACTTGTACCTGTTAACTTTATAATCTCATCAGCAAAGTCTTTAATGGTAATTTCATTTGGATTACCAATATTTACTGGATAAACATAATCTGAATGCAATAATCTAAAAATTCCTTCTACTTGATCATCAACGTAGCAAAAAGAACGAGTTTGCATTCCATCTCCAAAAATCGTTAAATCTTCGCCACGAATTGCTTGACCTATAAATGCCGGAATCACACGACCATCGTTGAGTCTCATTCTAGGTCCATAAGTATTAAAAATTCGAACAATTCTGGTTTCTACGCCGTGAAAAGTATGATACGCCATAGTTATCGATTCTTGAAAACGTTTGGCCTCGTCATATACGCCACGTGGGCCAATTGTGTTCACATTTCCATAATATTCTTCTGTTTGTGGATGAACCAAAGGATCGCCATATACTTCCGAGGTTGAAGCAATAAGAATTCGCGCATTTTTTACACGAGCTAAACCTAAAAGATTGTGCGTTCCTAAAGAACCTACTTTAAGTGTTTGAATAGGAATTTTTAAATAATCAATTGGACTTGCTGGTGAAGCAAAGTGAAGGATATAATCTAAATCTCCAGGAATGTGAACGAACTTAGTTATGTCGTGATGGTAAAATTCAAAATGTTCTAATTTAAAAAGATGTTCGATGTTTTTTAAATCACCGGTAATGAGATTGTCCATACCAATAACAAAATAACCTTCTTTTATAAATCGGTCACAAAGATGTGAGCCTAAAAATCCTGCGGCGCCGGTGATTAAAATTCTTTTCATAGTTTTTGCGTTTGTGAAAGAAGAATTAAATTCCTCATCTAGTTAGTTTATTTTATATTAAAAATTTGTTCTAAAATTTTTATAGTGATCAAATAAGTTGGTTTAACACCTGTAGTTCCTAATCCTCCGGAGGCTAGTGTACTTCCTGTTTCCAGCGGATTATCTGATGCGTAATAAGCATATCTTACTTTCACATCATGCGGCACACTTTTTCTAATTTTTGAAGCCGATTGAATGGCTTTTTGATAATAAGAGCCTTCCATTTCTAGTCCAATTATTCCCCAAGTTGATTCATGGAAGAATTTTAGTAAATCTCTATTTTGTAATGAAGTTCCCAAAACCGTAACCATTGGACCTGCAAAAACTGCAATGTCATTTCCTTCAAACATTTCTGCAGTTAGTTCATTTTCAAAATAATAATTATCCGCAGTTCCTTCATTGATGTGTGCATTTGGAATCATAATATCTCCTTTTCCGCCTTCTAGAATTCCTGCTTTTCCCATGATAGATACTGATTCTACATTAAGCAATGTGTCTTTCTTGAATGGTTTCAATAATTCATCTATAGTTTCATAGGCTTGCTCTCCAAAAGCGTAATCCATTACAATTAACACTGGTTGTTTATCTCCAGTATTTGCTGTAGTAAAAGAGGTTTTTTTCCAATCAATTTTGGCTGTATCAAATATTTGAACATCGATATTTGTTCCAGAACTGTCTGGCAACGAAATCATTCCTTGTTTCAATGCCACTGCTGTAACTTGGTTCCGAACCTCATCGGCACCAGATCTACTCAGTTCTTCGTAAATAAAGAAATCCGATTTGTCTTTAAATTTAGTTTTTAAAACCTCCGTAGCAAAGATAGAATTCATAACCGAGTGCATATTGGCACTAATTACATGAATAGGGCGATCTAAAAGCTGGTTTGCCTTTAAAACTTCTTTGATGTTTGTGGCCCAAATTTCTCCGTGAATATGATGTCCTAAACGTTCTCTTAAAATAGGACTAAACGTAATTGTTCGTTTATTATCATCTACAATCTCTTCAATTGCCAATTTCCCCAACCAAAAAATAACGTGCAAAAAACGATCTGGCGCAACCACTGAACCAAAAGCATCGTATATATCTAATACTTCTTCAAAAGTTCTTCCTAAAATATTAGCAGCGTGAGAAATGGCTTTTTCTTTTTCTACAAGAGTCAGTTTTTTCTTTTGAGAAACCGCTTGTTCTAGTTTAAACCAGTCACGCGAAACTTCGCCTGCATCATCAAGTAAAACGCGATTTCTAATTTTGTGTGATTCGATAAATATAAACGTCAAATGTGTCAAAATATCATAAATATCTGATCTACCTCTAGTTATTTCAACATTCATTTGTTCTTCATCAATACGGTAACAATTCCTGCGTCTTTTTGGCGGAACAATCGCTTGAAAATGCGATTTAGAATACCCTTCCTCTGAAGTTAAATTAATAAATCGGCATTCTTCAATTCCTACTGGCAAACGCTCTATAACGTATAAAAGTCCATTTAACTCTACTTTATCTTCGGCAATATTTCCATAAATCTCTGGGCGCAACGCTAATAAAGCTTCTCGTAATGTGTCGCCTGAAATCCCCATTGGTTTGTAAAAACCTCTATTGAACAAGTGGCGCATTGTAATGTACATTTTTTCAATAGCTGCTGATGATTCCTGCGCTCGCGAACGAGATATATTTTTAGTTTCTTTCATTTTATAATTATTTTCTAACCTGCAAAGTTAGTTTTTTTATGTTTTAATTTGTTAATGTAAGATTAATTGCGGGCTCTATTATTACGTTGTTTGAATTTTCATTCATTGAAGAACCTTTTCTTGACATCCATCGCCCTTCTCGATACATAAATGTATTTTCCGTTTCAACTTTATTCACTAGTACAGCTGGAGCATAATTTATAGAATAATTCTTTGATGATCCCTTAAAATTAGTTTTATATAAATATTTGTTTTCTTCAATTATCATCCATTCATAAGCTAGAAAGATTCCATTATGTGGAAATATTAGTTTGAATTTGGACAGATCAATCACATTTTTGTTCTTACCACTTTTGACAACAACTACAACATCTTCTTTTAATAAATCTTCTGCTGGGAAACCATTTTCTTGAACTGCAAAAATTCTCAATTTGAATTTAGCGTTTTTTATTTTGCTCTTTGTAAATACTATAGCATTTTTTAAAAAAGGAGTTTTTTTATACACTCCATTAAATTCAAATCGCTTCGCATAAATCCAAGGCACAGAACCTGATAGATGGCTTGTAATAGATTTTTTAAAATTTCCAATTTCTCTTTCTATTGATCCTTTGCTTTTACTTATTACAACTTCATTTAAATTATAAATGGCGGTTTGCAAAGTCACTATTTCTTTATCGACAATTTTAATTTTCTTTAATTCAAAACCTACTGCAGAGAAAATTAATACTTTTTCAATAGTGGAATTTATGAAAAACTGACCTTTTTGATTAGAGGTCGTTCCTATGTTTTCATTTTCTACCCAAATGTTGACATAAGCAATAGCTTGATTTTTCTCATCAACGACAGTTCCATTGATCTGCGAACTCATTGAAAAATAAACAAAAAATACAAGCACGTAAAAATTTTTCATTTTCCTTTATTTTCTTTTTAATAAGTCAACAATATTCCTATTGTCAGAAAGTCTAGGGATTTTATTTTGTCCCCCTAATTTCCCTATCGATTTCATGTAATCTTGAAATCCGTTTTTGGCTACTTTTGTAACAATTACTTTCTGCAATACTTTACCCACGATTAAATCATCGTAATACATATTTTGTTTTCGCATTGCGCTGTCTATCGCTTCCGCAAAAGCGCTACTGTCCTTTGGTTCGTTTTCAAATTCTATAAACCATTCGTGATAGGGTAAACCAGATTCTGGCGTGATTTGTGGAGCAACTGTAAATTCATTTATGCGAATATCAGTTCCAATGATTGCCTCTTGCAAAGCGTTTTCTACTTCCTTACCAATTACATGTTCGCCAAAAGCAGAAATGTAATGTTTAATTCTTCCCGAAACGACAATTCGATACGGTTTTAAGGAAACAAATTGAACAGTGTCGCCAATATTATAAGCCCAAAGTCCTGCATTTGTGGAAATGATTAAAACGTAATTCACATTCAATTCTACTTCACCAATTGTATAACGTTTTGAATTTTCATTTTGGAATTCGTCACTTCTTATAAATTCATAAAAAATTCCAGCGTTTAATAACAGTAACATTCCCTTTTCTTTTTGAGAATCTTGGTAGGCAAAAAATCCTTCTGAAGCCGGGAATAATTCGATACTATCTACTTTCCGACCAATAAGATTCTCAAATTTGGCGCGATAAGGTTCATAATTAACACCGCCGTAAATAAACAAATTGAAATTTTTAAAAATTTCACCCACTGGCTTCCCTCCTTTTTGCTGTAATTTTTCAAAATACATTTGCACCCAAGATGGAATTCCCGAAATAATCGACATATTTTCATTAAATGTCTCCTCAACAATTGCATTTACCTTAGTTTCCCAATCCTCAATGCAATTGGTTTCCCACGATGGCATTCTATTTTTTTGAAGGTATTTTGGAACAAAATGAGCCACAATTCCAGACAAACGACCAAATTGTAGACCGTTTTTTTTCTCCAAAATCGGGCTTCCCTGAAGAAAAATCATTTTTCCATCTACAAAATCAGCATTCCCTGTTTCATGTATGTAGTGCAAAATTGCATTTCTAGCTGCTTCGATGTGATAAGGCATAGATTCCTTAGTGAGCGGAATGTATTTTGCCCCAGAAGTTGTCCCAGAGGTTTTAGCAAAATAAAGTGGTTTTCCTTTCCAAAGTATATTTTCGGCACCTTTTACTACCTTATCAATATAGGGCTTTAGCCCTTCATAATCACGAACTGGAACATGTTTAGAAAAATCTGCAGTAGTTTTGATTTGTTCGAAATTATGATCAATACCAAACTGTGTGTTTTTAGCCTCTTTTATTAATTCTAAAAAGACTTTATTTTGAGTTGCAATAGGATTTACAACCCAAGACTGCGTTTTTTTATAGATTTTTTTTGCAAAAAGTTTTGCTGCAACAGATTTTATAGACATAGTTAATTTTGTTTTGCCACGAGCCTCGCCTTTCAGATGAGGGACACAAAGGCACAAAGTTTTTACTTTTTTGATTTTTTACTATTTCCCTCCTCGGGTGTAAAAGCTTTATTGAGTTGAACATTTTTTTCTTCCTCTAAAATCTGATCTCTTAATTCTAATTCTTCTTCAGAAGCTTTTAATTTTTCAGGTTTAATTGTAAGTTCTGTAGCAGCAATAATAGAATCTTTATTGAATTTTGCATAATCTAATTTTCCTGTCAGCACTTTTTTAATCGATAAAATATAAACTTCATTTTTCTTCAATGCGATTGTCAGCGAATCTGATTTTAAAGCGAGTTCTGTAGCGTCTTTTTTAAGCTTAGTAGAGGAATAACCAGGAATAAATTCGCGTAACGTAGTAAAAGCGATAATAAAAGTGGTAACAAATGTGATAATTATCGCACCCAAAGTTGCAAAGACAAAAACATTCATTAACGTTAATTTGAGCGAAAAGGTTTCCTCAAAAGTATCCTCGTTTAAAATTATCAAACGTCTTTTATTGAATAAATTTTCTTTTATTTTGAGTTTCTTCAACTTTGTTTTTAACATGTCATTTCAATTGAGAACAAATATAGCTATTATTGTGTATTTGTGTTCCTTAATGTCGAATTCAGAAAGCACCTTTCAAATAATTAGCAATTTTTTAACTGTTGTAAATTTAAATAAATTGAGTAAAATGGTTTTCAGTTAACTAATTCTATCTACCTTTGCTGTACTGTTTATTAAAAACTTGCCGAGGCAAAAAATTATTCTATCATGGGAAGATTAGGTGTTACAGAAATCCTTGTTATATTAGCGATTGTTTTATTACTTTTTGGTGGTAAGAAAATCCCAGAATTGATGAAAGGTTTAGGAAGCGGACTTAAAGAATTTAAAAATGCATCCAAAGACAGTCAACCAGCTGATAAAAAAGAAGATACGAAAGAGTAAACTCCAACGACGCCATTTAAAAGGCATAAATTGTAGAAATTTGAAGAAATCCCAAATATCAATTAATAGTGTTTGGGATTTTTTGTGCCTAAAAGCGAGATTTATTTTAATTACGTATTTTTCTATTCTAAAATTTTAGTAAAAAAAATTGATATAAATTAAATATTTTTTTAACTTTGTTAAAAATATATTTAATTTTATTAAAATGAAACTACCAATTGTTTGTCCAAGTTGCGAAAATTCGCTTCGTGTAAGTCAGATGAAATGTGAGCAATGCACCACCGAAGTCAATGGAAATTACGACTTACCACTATACTTAAAACTTAATAGAGAAGAACAAGATTTTATACTAGAATTTTTTCTAAGCAGTGGCAGCATCAAAGAGATGGCAAAGCAAGCGGGAAACTCTTATCCGACCATGCGCAATAAAATGGATGATCTTATTGAAAAAATCAAAAATTTAAAATTTTAATTATGAATTGGCAAACCATCTTTAATCCGTTTTCAAAGTTTTCAGAAAAACAATTGTTTGTTTTTGGTTTTTTAGTTTTCTGGATCAATTCCTTTGTCTGCTTTTTTACAAAAACAAGAATGGATAGTATATTTCATTTTACTCCAAATGAAAATCTGTCGTTTTCAACCGCCATACTTTTATGTGTTATAAGTACTGTTTCTGCCATAATATTTATATTTCTTATGGCTTTACTTTTTAACAAAAAGACCCGCTTTATTGATATCGTAAACACGGTGTTAATTTGTCAAGCTCCCAACTTTCTTGTATTATTATATATAAAATATAGCGGAATGGATACACTGGCAAGAAAACTACAAACAAATATTGGAACAGCGCCTAGCATTGAGGTAAGCGCGCCCAGCGTAATACTATTAGTAGCTTGTATTCTCCTACTTTTGACCATTATTGTGTATGGATTTGTACTCCTTTACAATGGTTTTAAAACCGCTACAAACCTCAAAAAATGGCAACACACCGTATTGCTTGTTATCTCATTATTCACTTTCTTAATTTTTCATCAAGTTTATATACACTATCTAGATCTCTAATCTAGTTACGAATACGCTACTTTATTTCAAACTCAATTCCCTTTTCAAATTGTAAAATTTGTTGAGACTTACTTCTATTGTCTAATAATAAAAACAAAAATCATGAAAACAAAAATTTTAATTCTTTCATTATTATCCATGCAATTCCTATTTGCACAAGAAATAACGGGTTCTTGGTCGGGAGAACTGAATGTTCAAGGAATGCAGCTCCCGCTAATAATCCATATAAAAAAAGATGGTAATAACCTCGTTTCAAGTATAGATAGTCCCAAACAAGGCGCTACTAATATTCCTGTTAAATCTACTAGTTTTATTGACAATCAACTCGTGATAAACGTACCGTCATTAGGGTTGAACTATTCTGGAAAATATGTTAACGAAAATATTGAAGGTGTTTTTAAGCAAGGAGATATGGAAATTCCGCTATCTCTTATTCGACAAAATAAAGAGGTGGTAGTAAAGCCTATAAATAGGCCACAATCGCCTAAAGCGCCATTTAAATACAATATTGAAGAGGTTAGTTTTGTCAATCCCACAGACAAAAATACTTTAGCAGGTACACTTTCAATACCGAAAAATTTTAATGAAAATTCACCCATTCTGATTATGATTACTGGTTCAGGTAGGCAAAATCGCGATGAAGAAATTTTTAACCACAAACCATTTGCAGTTATTGCTGATGATTTTGCAAATAAAGGGATTGCTACACTACGCCTTGATGATCGTGGAATAGGTGGATCTTCTAAGGGAGCTAACACTGATACTTCAGATAATTATGCAAATGATATTAGTAGTGCTGTGGCATTCTTAACTGACAAAGGATACGGTAATATTGGATTGATAGGACACAGCGAAGGCGGAATGATTGCTCCTATGGTAGCTAACAAGAATAAAAATGTACGCTTTATGGTCTTAATGGCTGGGCCTGGAACTCCTCTGGACGAATTATTAGTGCAACAAAACTACTTAGGGGGAAAATTAACTGGTATGCCCGAAAAAAACTTACTAGATAATAAAAAATCAAATCAGAAGACCTACGTCTTTATCAAAAATTACACTGGAGCTACTTTCGAAAAAGACTTACGATCATTTATTGAAACTACTGGAGAAAAGATGAACAATGATCAAATTAGCCAATTATCAGGGCCATGGTTTCGATACTTCATAAATTTTAATCCCGATTTCTATTTATCTAAAGTAAAAATTCCTGTTTTAGCAATTAATGGAAGTTTAGATTTTCAGGTTCCTGCCAAAGATAATTTAGCAGCAATTAATAAATCATTGACAAAAGCTAAAAATAAAAACTTTGAGACCTACGAATTCGAGGGACTGAATCATCTTTTCCAAGAGTGCAAAACAGGAGCATTCGCGGAATATGGAGAAATAGAACAAACTATTTCTCCCAGAGTTCTTGACAAAATGAGTACTTGGATTTTAAAAAAATAAAGCTAGGAAGTCCCGAGAAAATCGGGACTTTATTGTACTTTTAGATCACCATTGTCAACTGAATTCGCTTTCTTTCCTCATCCACTTCAGTTACTTTTACCTGAACATGTTGGTGCAATTTCACTACTTCATTTACATCGCTTACAAAACCTGCTTTGAGTTGTGAGATATGAACCAAGCCGCTTTCTTTAACGCCGATGTCAACAAAGCAGCCAAAGTTTGTAATATTATTTACAATTCCAGGCAAAATCATTCCCGATTTTACGTCCTTTATCGATTTTACATTTGGATCAAATTCAAATACTTTAACTGATTTTCTTGGATCCAACCCTGGTTTTTCAAGCTCTTTTATAATATCTTTTAAGGTTAATAAACCTATTTCAGGAGTAACATAATTTTCTGGTTTAATTAGTGCTGTTTTTTCTTTATTAGCAATTAAATCATTTACTGTCAACTTTAAATCTTTGGCCATTTTTTCAACAATTCCATAAGCCTCTGGATGCACCGCTGAATTATCCAATGGGTTTTTAGCGTTCGAAATTCTGATAAAAGCAACCCCTTGCTGATATGCTTTTTCGCCTAATCGCGGTACTTTTTTAAGTTGTTTTCGATCTGTAAATGGTCCGTTTTCAGAACGATATTGCACAATGTTTTCTGCCAACTTCTCTCCTATTCCACTCACATAACTCAGTAAATGTTTGCTCGCCGTATTAATATTTATTCCCACCGAATTTACGCAACGAATAACCGTTGTGTCCAATTCCTCTTTCAACTTGTGTTGATCTACATCATGTTGGTATTGGCCTACGCCGATGGCTTTTGGATCAATTTTCACCAATTCCGCTAAAGGGTCAGACAGTCGCCTTCCAATAGATATTGAACCGCGAACGGTCACATCATAATTAGGAAATTCGTCTCTAGCAATTTTAGAAGCTGAGTAAACCGAAGCACCAGCTTCACTAACAATAAAAACTTGAACCGGCTTGTCAAAAGCAATTTTCTTAATAAAAAATTCGGTTTCGCGCGAAGCAGTTCCGTTTCCTATCGAAATCGCGTCAATTTTATACGAGTTTACCATTGAACGTATTTTTTTCATCGCCATTGCTTCCTCTCCCGAGTTAATTCGGGACTGCAACGCGTGCGGATAAATCGTTTCGTTGTACAATAAATCGCCTTTTTCATCTAAACAAACTATTTTACAACCACTTCTAAATCCAGGATCAATAGCAAGAATTCGCTTTTCGCCCAGTGGTGGCGCCAATAATAACTGACTCAAATTATTAGCAAAAACCTGAATAGAATTGGCATCAGCCTTTACTTTCGCTTCCTGTAAACTTTCGTTTGAAATTGCAGGATTTAAAAGTCGTTTAAAACTGTCTTCAATAGCAAGTTGCATGTGTGAAGTAGAATTGCTTTGCTTTTTTAAAATTATTTCGTCAATTAAATCATATGCTTCGTCAGTGTCCACTTCAATTTTCATTTTAACAAAACCTTCATTTTCAGCTCGCAGCATGGCTAATAAACGATGTGATGGTGTTTTGCTCAACGGCTCTGACCAATCAAAATACTGATTGAATTTTTGAGCGTTTTCATCGTCTTTTTTAGTTTTTACCACCTTAGTAGTTATGCTGGCTTTTCTTTGATACAATCTTCGCAATTGTTTCCGAACATAGATATTTTCGTTGATCCATTCGGCTACTATGTCTCTTGCGCCTTGCAGAGCTGATTCCTCATTACTAAATTTCTCGTTCAGATATTTTGTAGAAATAAAATCCACATCTTCATTCCCTTGAGCCATGATGATTTTTGCCAAAGGTTCTAATCCATTTTCACGAGCTACATCAGCTCTTGTTTTTTTCTTCTTTTTGAATGGCAAATACAAATCTTCCATTTCTTGTAAATCAAAACTATTTTCAATCTTCGATTTTAAATCTGGACTTAACGCATTTTGCTCTGAAATAGATTTTAAGATTGACTCTTTCCTTTTGACAATTATCTCATATTCCTTTTGGAATTTGGCTATACTTTCTATTTGCACCTCATCAAGATTTCCCGTTTTGTCTTTTCGGTAACGAGAAATGAAGGGAATTGTGCAATCGTCGGTTAATAATTGAACAGTATTTTGAATGTTTATATCAGCGGTGGCAACGAATTTTGATATGAATTGCAGGTTGGTCATTTTTGATAAACGTTATTTGATAGTTAATATTAAATTTTAAAATCACAGCGCGAAAATAATATCTTTGAAGACTAAATTGAGTTAAATGATTGTTTTATTCTATCTGTTTCTATTTTTAAACACAATCAGCTTTTTGTCAATAGGCTACGATAAATATCTTGCTAAAAATTATAAAAATCGCGTTTCAGAGAAAACACTTTTGGTCTTAATATTGATTGGGGGAACAATTGGCTCTGGTTTAGGAATGATATTTTTTAGACATAAAACAGCAAAAAATAGTTATTTAATAAAGTTTTATGGCATTGTTTTTTTCCAAATTTTAATAAGTTGGTTATATTTATGCAACCCTTTTAAAAACTAAGGTTTGAAAGGCAACATTGCTGGAGAATTTCTATATTAATATTTTTAAGATCTAAGTGTGATTTAGTTTTTTGCCCCAATAAAATTCATACAGCATTCACTATTTGAATAAAGTTCTTTAGAATGATGCCATAAAATGAAATCTGAGTTTTTAAATACTTGCGCATAATTGTGTGAAAATGAATTTTCGATACCGTAAATTTCCGAATCCGGATTTTTTAAAAAATCATGATTGACTCCTGTAGGCTCGATTGCTAAAAAAATTATTTTTCTTTTTTTGTTCAATTCATCAAAGAGTGCTTGCAACTTAGATTGGGTAAAATATTCTAAAACACCTCTGGAAGTAACAATTATCATATGATCGTGTCCATTCTTTTTAATCCATTCAAAACCATCCGAAGCGACAAAGTCTAGATTGCTATTTTTGGCAAAAACTTTTTTATTTGCCTCTATCTGAACAACACTCAAATCTATTCCAACAAATTTATTTATTTGTGGAAACTTCGTGCTCAAATGCTCCAATATTGTCCCATCGCCAGTACCTATTTCAACCAATGTATTATATTGTCCTGAATCTAATTTCAATTGTTCTTGCAATAAATCCAATAAGAAAGAACATTTAGGTATGAAAAAATTTTCAAGCACATTGCTATTAAATCCACTTGAAAAATATTCCTCTCCTTTGTTAACCCAGTAATCTTGATGCAAGTTTGATAATGTTTCAAAATCTTTCTTTTTTTTTGCTTTTTCCAAAATAGCGTAACGAATTAGACGATCTCTCGTTGTAAGACCCATATCTATTGTCATCCCTTCACCACTTAACGCTGCTGCTTTTTTTGGCATGATTACAATAAGGATTTGGCCAACAATCATTTTTAGAAATTTCTTCATTTGATCATTTTTTTAATTTGTTGAATATTAAATAGCATTGTGAAATTACAGAATAAAATCTAAATAGTTACTCTTATTTATTACGTCAAACATCGCATCAGGATATGCTTTTGCGAAAGCAGCTGGTATTTTAGCTTTTCTCTTTTCGTTCCATTTGAATTCAAAACCATGCAAATAATCGCCTATTTCTTCTAACCAATCCAATTCTTGCTGATCATAGGTTCTCCAAAAATAATTTTTAACTTTTATTTTTTGATAATTTTGTTTTTTTACCCTTTCAGATGCTAAATAATTTTCCCATAAATCGCCAACATCAGTTCTGGAATCCAACCGATTAAAGTTACTGATGATGCCATTGCGAATACCATTATCATAAAAATACCATCGACTCGATTTTACTATTTCCTTACGTAAATTTCTACTAAAACCTTCTACTTTAAAAATAATAAATACTTTTGAAAGTAAGTCTAAATAGTTTGTTACTGTGTTTTTAGACATTTGCAATTGCGTTGCTAGCTCTTGTAACGAAATCTCTTTTCCAAGCTGATATGCTATCAATCGCAACAAATCATATATTTTATTAGAATGCTTTATGCCATCATAAATCAAAATATCCTTTAGTAGATAAGAATTGATTATTTCATATAAATATTCTTTTTTATCTTCCCAATCTGTATATTGCTCTAATTCCGGATAACCACCAAAAAGTAAACGTTGTTCTAAATTTTCGGCGGTTTGCTTGTAGTTTTCATAGGGAGCAAACTCTATTTGAGCCAATGGAAAAAGATACAAAGTGTTTTTTCTACCCACTAATGGTTCCCCTAAATTATTATTTAAATCAAAAACAGAAGAGCCGGTTGCAATAACTTTTATACCGGGAATTGAATCTACAATTAGTTTTAAAATTAATCCTATGTCAGGAATAATTTGTGCTTCATCTATTACTAATAAATCAATATTCGAGAGTAATCTTTGATAATTTATAACAGAACGTTCTTTGAGTAAACTAGCGTCATTTATATCTTCACCATTTAATTTTAAGAAGCTTCCAATAGGAATATTTTGAAGATAATTATTTATCAACTCCGTTTTTCCAACACGTCTTGCACCTAATAAAATCAACACTTTATTTGGAAGTAATTTATGGTTAAATTCGTTAGCGATTGCTCTTTTTAAATAATTACTCATGTTTTTTGTATTTGATAATATAATCAAATATACATAAAAAACGTTAATTCAGTCAGTGCGTTGACTAAATTTACATTAATTCAGTCAATACGTTGACTGAATTCACATTAATATAGATAATTGGAAATGGTAAACTATTAAATTGCAAGAAATCTGGCGTCATCGTAACGAATTGTTTTCTGTAAATTAAATAATTTATTTAACAAGAAATTTTATTTACTCTATTTTGATGTCTTCCGCCCTCAAATTCAGTATTTAAAAAAGCGTCCACCATTTCTACTGCTTGTTGAATTGAAGTATATCGAGCAGGAATACTTATTATATTGGCGTCATTATGTTGGCGCGCTAAAATTGCAATTTCTTTCATCCAACATAAAGCGGCGCGTACTTTTTGATGTTTATTAGCCGTCATTGCAATTCCGTTTCCGCTGCCGCAAATGATAATTCCAAAATCAGCTTTACCGTCAGAAACATCAGTTGCAACTGGATGACCAAAATCAGGGTAATCAACACTATCAGTAGAATCTGATCCGTAATTAATTACCTGATGTCCTTTTGCGACAAGCATTTCAACAATTGCCTTTTTATAATCGGGTGCAGCGTGATCGTTTCCTATAGAGATTTTCATAAAAGGTAAATTAAGTGGTGTGTTGCAAATTTACTCAAAGTATTTAAGTTTCACGATATATTTGAACTTACCAAAGTTTTTATTTAGAAAAAATAAAGAAAATAAACCAATAATCATTACACTACTGCAACTACCATTGTACCATTAGATTGCGGGTTATAAATATTTCTTGTGATGCATAATAACCTGCAAATCAATTACTATTTGATAACAAAAATGTTAAATATCTACATTGTTAATAGTAAAACGCAATTACTTGATATTCAGTTAACTTTAAATTAACATTGAGTGTTGATAACTTGAAATAGAAAGTAAAAACTATTTTACGGTTGTATTAAAAAAATAACTAATCCAAAACCCACTTTTAAAATCCTAATTTAGTTTGTCTTATTTCTATAATAGTTATCACTATCAGAAAGTTATTTATCAACAAAAAACGACAGGCTAAGTTATTTACAAAATCGGTATTCTATATGTTATCAACGATTGTTAATTAAAATGTAAAAAGACTTAAAAACTAAAGCTTTATCTAATTATAAGTGTGTTAATAACTCCCAATAACATGTTTAAACTTAATTTTAATACATTTTGAAATAAATTTATTGTAACTATTAACACGCTATCATAACAACCAAGAAAGATTTTAAATTTAAATTTTCTTTTTGTTTATTTTAATATATGTTGACAACTTTGAAAAAATTAATTTTTCTGATTGGCAGTTAATTAAACAATTTTTAATTTGTTATTCAAATGATCCAGCAATGCTTGAACTTTTTCAAAATCGTTCAAATGAATTTTAAGTTTGATTCCACCGTAAGCAAAACTTGCAAATGGATCAATGGAAACCAAAGTTTCATTTTCAAAAAAATATCGAATTTCTTCTTGCTCAAGCAAATGTTTGATAACGACAATTTCGTGTGAATAATTGTAAATTGCTATGGTTTGAAATTCCTCCATTTTTTATTGTTTTTATAAAGATACAATTATTCAGTAAAGTTATATTTTATTTAAAACTGCTTAGTCAATAACGATAACAGTTTAGTATTTTGTAATTTTAGACTTTTAAGAAAATTTTTATGAGTAAAAGATTAAGAAAGCCGGTAAAAAAGGGAAAAGATTTCTCTGAAAAAATAGTAAAAATATTATCGCAGAGTGCTAACAAAGCATTCAATTACAAACAAATAGGAGCAAAGCTAGAACTTGATGATACCGAAAGTAGAAATCAAATTATCAAAGATTTGAAGATTTTAGCATCTCAAAACATAATTATAGAATCAGAACCTGGGAAGTATTTAATAAAAGCAGTAAGCAAAGATTATTACGAAGGTAAAATAGATATGACAGGTCGTAAAACAGCTTATTTTGTTTCTACTGAACTTGAAGAAGATGTTTTTATTCCATCTAATAATTTAAATCACGCTTTAGATAAAGATATCGTTAAAGTATATGTTTACAGTCGTAGAAACGGAAAAAAACCCGAAGGCGAAGTAATAGAAGTTATCGAAAGGCATAAAACTGATTTCGTAGGGGTAATTGATATTCAAGCTAATTTTGCTTTTGTTTCAACTGCCAATCCCAAAATGTACACCGATATTTTTATTCCAAAAGATAAAATTGGCGAAGCAGAACAAGGCGATGTAGTTTTAGTTCATATCGAAGATTGGCCAGCAAGAGCCGATAGTCCTTTTGGGTCAGTTATTAGAGTTTTAGGAAAACCTGGAGAGCACGACACTGAAATTCATGCAATTCTTGCGGAGTACGGTTTACCGTCAGAATTTCCAATTGAAGTAGAAACCTTTGCACAAAAAATTGATACTTCAATATCGGAAAGTGAAATTGCAAAACGTCGCGATATGCGTGATACTTTGACATTCACTATTGATCCAAAAGATGCTAAAGATTTTGATGATGCACTTTCTTTTAAACAATTAGAAAATGGGAATTACGAAATTGGAATCCACATTGCCGATGTTTCGTATTATTTGCAGGAAGGAACAATTTTAGATGACGAAGCCTATCAGCGCGCAACTTCGGTTTACTTAGTAGATAGAGTAGTGCCTATGTTACCAGAAGTCCTATCTAATTTTGCTTGTTCATTGCGTCCAAATGAAGAAAAATACACTTTTTCGGCAATCTTTGAAATTAATGAAAATGCTCAAGTGATGAATCAATGGTTTGGAAGAACTGTAATATATTCTGATCAACGTTTTGCTTACGAAGAAGCACAGTACGTTATTGAAACGAAAAATGATACAATTCCAGTGGAAACTTCCATAACTGGAGCTGCATATCAAGTTTCTGCAGAAATAGTTGCAGCGACGCTTAAAATGGATGAATTAGCTAAGATTCTTAGAAAAAAGAGAATGGCTGAAGGAGCTATAACTTTTGATAAAGTAGAAGTGAAATTCAACTTAGATGAAGCAGGTGAACCTCAAGGCGTTTATTTCAAAGTTTCTAAAGATGCCAATCACTTAATTGAAGAATTTATGCTTTTGGCCAATAGGAAAGTGGCAGAATATATTGGCAAACAAAAGAAAACTTTTATCTACAGAATTCATGATGAACCAAACGAAGATAAATTAATAGCCATGCAAACCGTAATTGCTAAGTTTGGATATAAAATTGATTTTCGTAATAAAGGGGATATTTCTAAATCATTGAATGCTTTGATGGAAGAGGTAAATGGTAAAAAAGAACAAAATCTAATTGATACTTTAGCAATTAGAAGTATGAGTAAAGCTAAATATTCGACAGCTAATATAGGACATTATGGTTTAGCTTTTGATTATTATTCCCATTTTACGTCACCTATTCGTCGTTATCCTGATGTAATGGTGCACCGTTTGTTACAATATTATCTTGACGGAGGAAAGTCAGCTGATGAAGAAACGTATGAAACTAAATGTTTGCATTCCTCTACAATGGAAGGTTTAGCTACTCATGCTGAAAGAGATTCTATAAAATACATGCAAGTGAAATACATGCAAGATCATCAAGATCAGGAATTTTTAGGAGTTATTTCTGGTGTAACTGAATGGGGAATTTATGTAGAAATTATCGAGAACAAATGTGAAGGAATGTGCAGAATTAGAGATATCAAGGATGATTATTACACCTTTGACGAAAAACAATATGCATTAACAGGAGCAACTTCAGGTAAATTATTACAATTAGGAGATGAAATTTACGTTAAAGTTAAAAATGCTGATTTAGTTAAAAAACAGTTAGATTTTAATTTTTTAAGAAGAAGCGACGAACTAGTAAAATAAAAAAGGATGAAAAGAGTAGCGATTATTGCATGTGTATTTTTAAGCCAAATTACAATTGGGCAAGTAACTAGAAACTTAGGAGATTTTGATGAAGTTAAGGTCTTTGATAAGATTAATGTAAAGTTAATTCCGTCAACAGAGAACAAAATTGAAATAAAAGGATTGCGCGCTGAGGAAATGCAAACCGTTAATAAAAATGGTGAGTTAAAAATCAGAATGCCGTTTCCTAAACTTTTATCTGGTGATGAGATCGTAGTAAAATTATACTTTAAAAGAATTGAAAGTATTTCAGTTAGCGAAGGAAGTTACGTTTCAAGTGAGATCAATTTCAAACAAACTAGTTTAGAATTAAATGCTACAAGCGGAGGAGAAATTGATTTGGAAATAAATGTTGATAAAGTTAATATTAAAGCAAATGCTGGAGGAATTGTAAATATATCAGGGAAGGCCGCTAATCAAAATGTGACAATTACATCTGGTGGAATTTTAAATGCAAAAGATTTAGATACGGCTCAAACATCTATTAGCGTTTCTGCAGGGGGACAATCTGAGATTCGCGCTAATACATTAGTTGATGCCAAAGTAAAAGCTGGAGGTTCTATTTTTATCTATGGTAAACCAAAACAAATCAACAAGGATGTTTTTATTGGTGGGACGATTTTAGAAAAAAATTAGTATTTTACCATTTATTTTAGAGTAATTAATTTAGTTTTTAATGATAAATGATATTTTAGCAGGTATTCCTTGGGGAATCTTTTTAAGTTTTATGATAGGCCCTGTATTTTTTATTTTGCTCGAAACTAGTATTATAAAAGGGTTTAGAGCAGCATTGGTATTTGATTTAGGCGTAATCTTAGGTGATATTATTTTTATTGGAATTGCTTATTTAGGAAGTTTCAGATTGATTCAAAGTCTAAAAGATAAGCCTGCTCTTTTTATTTTTGGTGGTTTACTAATGCTTGTTTATGGAATAATCTCTTTTATAAAACTTAAAAAAGAAGAAAAAGTAAATACAGATATCATTGATAAAGAAATCATCAAGAAAGATTATGCTAGTTTATTTGTAAAAGGTTTTTTTTTAAATATTATAAATATTGGAGTTCTAGGTTTTTGGTTGGCAGTGATTATTTCTGTAGGACCTAAATTAGAGATGCAAACCTCCAGAATGATTATTTTTTTTACTGCAATAATTTTATCATATTTAATTGTGGATTGTATCAAAATTCTTTTAGCTAAGCAGTTAAAAAATAAGTTAACACCTGTTAATATTTTAAAGATCAAAAAAGGGGTAAGTATTATTTTAATGATTTTTGGAACTGTTCTTATGACACAAGGTTGGTTTCCCAAAGAAAAAGAAATGGTAAAACATGCTTTAGAAAAGATTGATAAACGAGGAAATTAATAAAAGTTTAGTAATTGCTAATACATTTAGATCAGGTTACTCCATTTGTCACGTTGGAAGCGTCTCAACAATTTCGAGCAATTTTATTGAAACACTTCTAAAATAACCAAAGCTACTCCAATTGTCACGCTGGAAGCGTCTCACCAATTGTGAGCAACTCTTTTGCGACATTTTACAATTACAAGCTAAAGCCACTCCAATTGTCACACTGGAAGCGTCTCAACAATTGTGAGCATTTCTATTGAGACATTACCAAAAAGACAAGGTAATTCCACTCCAATTGTTACGCTGGAAGCTTCTCAACAATTTTGAGCATTTTACATTGAGACATTACCAAAAAGACAAGCTAAAACCACTCCAATTGTCACGCTAGAAACGTCTCAACAAAATTGAGCAATATATTAGAGACGCTTCCAGCGTGACAAAATGAATACTGAAAAATTATTTTATATAATTTTTTATAAGGGATAGGGTTTTTTTGGATGTATTTAATAGCCATATCAACCTAATTCTCAGTAATTACCATTAGTTTGAATTAAGAAGGTTAGAATTATATTAATTAACTCCTAACCAACTTCTTTCAATGTAATTCTCTATCGCTAGTGCATCAACCTACGGGCATTGTCACGCTGGAAGCGTCTCAACAATTTTGAGCATTTCTATTGAGACATTACCAAAAAGACAAGGTAAATTCACCCCATTTGTCACAATGGAAGCGTGTCAACAATTGTCAACAATTCCATTGAGAATTACTAAAAAGACAAAGTAAATCCATTCCAATTGTCACGCTGGAAGCGTCTCAACAATTGTGAGCATTTCTATTGAGACTGTACCAAAAAGACAAGGTAAATCCACTCCAATTGCCAAATAGGAAGCGTCTCAACAATTGTGAGCATTTCTATTAAGTTATTACCAAAAAGGTAAAGTAAATCCATTCCAATTGCCACGTAGGAAGCGTCTCAACAATTGTGAGCATTTCTATTGAAACTTTACCAAAAAGACAAGGTAAATTCACCCCATTTGTCACAATGGAAGCGTCTCACCAATCGTGAGCAACTCTTTTGCGACATTTCACAATTACAAGCTAAAGCCACTCCAATTGTCACGCTGGAAGTGTCTCAACAATTTTGAGCATTTCTATTGAGACATTATCACAAAGACAAGGTAAAGCGGTTTGATTTGTCACGCTGAAAGCGTCTCAACAATTTTGAGCAATATATTAGAGACGCTTCCAGCGTGACAAACTGAATACTGAAAAATTATTATATATAATTTTTCATAATGATTAGGTTTTTTTTGTGTGTATTTAGCAGCCAGATCAAATTAGTTCTCAGTAATTACCATTATTTTGAATTAAGAAGGTTAGAAATAAATTAAATCATTATAAGCTAAATCCACTCTAATTGTCACGTAGGAAGCGTCTCAACAATTGTCAACAATTCCATTTACAATTACTGAAAAGACAAAGTAAAACCATTCCAATTGTTACGCTGGAAGCGTCTCACCAATCGTGAGCAACTCTTTTGCGACATTTCACAATTACAAGCTAAAGCCACTCCAATTGTCACGTTGGAATCGTCTCAACAATGGTGAGCATTTCTATTGAGACATTACCAAAAAGACAAGGTAAATCCACTCCAATTGTTACGCTGGAAGCTTCTCAACATTTTTGAGCATTGTTATTGAGGCATTTGAAAATTAAAAGTTAAATCCACTCCAATTGTCACGCTGGAAGCGTCCCAAAAAAATTGAGCAATATAGTAGAGACGCTTCCAGCGTGACAAACTGAATATTGAAAAATTATTTTATATAATTTTTTATAAGGGTTAGGTTTTTTTTGTGTGTATTTAGCAGCCATATCAACCTAATTCTCAGTAATTACAATTATTTTGAATTAAGAAGGTTAGAAATAAATTTATTAATTATAAGCTAAAGCCACTCCAATTGTCACGCTGGAAGCGTCTCAACAATTGTGAGCAACTCTTTTGCGACATTTCATAATTATAAGCTAAAGCCACTCCAATTGTCACGCTGGAAGCGTCTCAAAAAATGTGGGTATTTCTATTGAGTTATTACCAAAAAGACAAGGTAAATCCACTCCAACTGCCACGTAGGAAGCGTCTCGACAAAATTTAACAACATAATAGAGACACTTCCAGCGTGACAAACTGAATACTGAAAAATTATTTTATATAATTTTTCATAAGGATTAGGTTTTTTTTGTGTGTATTTAGTAGCCAGATCAAATTAATTCTCAGTAATTACCATTATTTTGAATTAAGAAGGTTAGAAATAAATTTATTAATTATAAGCTAAAGCCACTCTAATAGTCACGCTGGAAGCGTCTCAACAATTGTCAACAATTCCATTTACAATTACTGAAAAGACAAAGTAAAACTATTCCAATTGTCTCGCTGGAAGCGTCTCAACAATTGTCAGCATTTCCATTGAGAATTACTAAAAAGACAAGTTAAATCAACTCCAATTGTCATCCTGGAAGCGTCTCAACAAAATTGAGCAATATATTAGAGACGCTTTTAGCGTGACAAACTGAATACTGAAAAATTATTATATATAATTTTTCATAAGGATTAGGTTTTTTTTGTGTGTATTTAGCAGCCAGATCAAATTAGTTCTCAGTAATTACCATTAATTTGAATTAAGAAGGTTAGAAATAAATTAAATCATTATAAGCTAAATCCACTCCAATTGTCACGCTGGAAGCGTCTCAACAATTGCGAGCAACTCTTTTGCGACATTTCACAATTACAAGTTAAAGCCACTCTAATTGCCACGCTGGAAGCGTCTCAACAATTGTGAGCATTTCTATTGAGACATTACCAAAAAGATAAGCTAAAGCCACTCCAATTGTCACGCTGGAAGCGTCTCAACAATTTTGAGCATTACATATTGAGACGTTACCAAAAAGACAAGTTAAATCCACTCAAATTGCCACGTAGGAAGCGTCTCGAAAAAATTGAGCACCATAATTGAGACGCTTCCAGCGTGACAAACTGAATACTGAAAAATTATTTTATATAATTTTTTATAAGGGTTGGGTTTTTTTTGGATGTATTTAATAGCCAGATCAACCTAATTCTCAGTAATTGCCATTAGTTTGAATTAAGAAGGCTAAAAATTAATTAATTAACTCCTAACCAACGTCTTTCAATGTAATTCTCTATCGCTGATACCTTAATCTGCGCAAATTGTCACGCTGGAAGCGTCTCAACAATATTGAGCAACTCTTTTGCGATATTTCATAATTATAAGCTAAAGCCACTTCAATTGTCACGCTGGAAGCGTCTCAATAATTGTGATCATTTCTATTGAGACTGTACCAAAAAGACAAGGTAAATCCATTCCAATTGCCACGTAGGAAGCGTCTCGACAAATTTGAGCATCATAATTGAGACGCTTCCAGCGTGACAAACTGCATACTTAAAAATTAGACATAAAAAAAAGAGATACATTTCTGTATCTCTTTAGAGGCATCGTCTGGATTCGAACACTATTTTTAATTAATTTTTCTTAAAAATTAGACATAAAAAAAAGAGATACATCTCTGTAGCTCTTTAGAGGCATCGTCTGGATTCGAACACTATCTTTAATTAATTTTTTTAAAAAATTAGACATAAAAAAAGCGATACATTTCTGTATCTCTTGGAAGCATCGTCTGGATTCGAACACTATCTTTAATTAATTTTTCTTAAAAAATTAGACATAAAAAAAAGAGATACATTTCTGTATCTCTTGGAGGCATCGTCTGGATTCGAACACTATCTTTAATTAATTTTTTTAAAAAATTAGACATAAAAAAAAGAGATACATTTCTGTATCTCTTGGAGGCATCGTCTGGATTCGAACACTATCTTTAATTAATTTTTCTTAAAAATTAGACATAAAAAAAGAGATACATTTCTGTATCTCTTGGAGGCATCGTCTGGATTCGAACACTATCTTTAATTAATTTTTTTAAAAATTAGACATAAAAAAAGAGATACATTTCTGTATCTCTTGGAGGCATCGTCCGGATTCGAACACTATCTTTAATTAATTTTTTTAAAAATTAGACATAAAAAAAGAGATACATTTCTGTATCTCTTGGAGGCATCGTCTGGATTCGAATACTATCTTTAATTAATTTTTTTAAAAATTAGACATAAAAAAAGAGATACATTTCTGTATCTCTTGGAGGCATCGTCCGGATTCGAACCGGAGTAGGAGCTTTTGCAGAGCCCAGCCTAGCCGCTCGGCCACGACGCCAATTATTTATTGGTCTGCAAATGTACTTAATAATTTTAAGTTTAAAAAATTTTAAAATTTTAAAATTCTAAAAATAGTATTAGCTCATTATAAGTATTTAAAAACGAAGGATATGTATTATTATAAAGTTTCATTTTTGTTATCTTTAGTCCCCGTTCGGAGGACAGGTGGCTTTAACTCCTGTACTCTTCCATTTCAATAGTAACTGCTTCAACATCACCGCCTATAGGAGGGTTTAGCTTTGAAACTCCAACAATGATTCTTGATATTTCAGGGATTTCATCAAAAATTCTTGTGAGAATTCGATGTGCTACATGCTCTAACAAATCAGCGCGAATAGCCATTTCATCCACTACAATTTGATTTAGAAGTACATAATCTACAGTGTCTTTTAAACTATCTGAAATACTTGATTTTCTTAAGTCAGTTTTAACCTCTAAGTTTACAATATAGTCAGAGCCAATTTTTCCTTCTTCGATTAGACAACCGTGATACGAGTAAGTTCTAATATTTTTTAGCTTTATAATTCCCATTTTCTATTTTCTATGTTCTATTTTTTATCTTTGCTAAAATTAATAAAAATTATGTCAACCGAAGAAAAATCCCTTCATTTTATCGAACAAATCATTGAGGAAAGTTTAACTAATGGTTTTCCAAAGGATAAATTGCGTTTTCGATTTCCGCCAGAACCAAATGGTTATTTACACATAGGTCATGCTAAGTCTATTTGCTTAAATTTTGGTTTGGGTCTTAAATACAATGCTCCAGTGAATCTTCGTTTTGATGATACAAATCCAGCCAAAGAGGAACAAGAATATGTAGATGCAATTAAGGAGGATTTGAGATGGTTGGGATTTAAGTGGAACGAGGAATTGTATTCGTCTGATTATTTTCAACAATTGTACGATTGGGCGGTTGCGATGATAAAAAATAGTAAAGCGTATGTTGACAGTCAATCTTCTGAAGATATAGCAATTCAAAAAGGTTCACCAACACAACCGGGAGTTGATGGTCCTTATAGAAATCGATCTGTAGAAGAGAATTTAAAGCTGTTTGACGCAATGAAAAATGGCGATTATCCGGAAGGTAGTCATGTTTTGCGAGCTAAAATTGACATGAAATCGACTAATATGTTGATGCGTGATCCGCTAATGTACCGAATATTACACCGTCATCATCATAGAACGGGGAACGACTGGAATATATATCCTATGTATGATTACGCGCATGGCGAGAGTGATTATGTAGAGCAAATTTCGCACTCGATCTGTACGTTAGAGTTTGTTATGCACCGCGAATTATACAATTGGTTTTTAGACCAAATTTACGATCACGATAAGGTTAGACCGCATCAATATGAATTTGCTCGTTTGAACCTTAATTACACTGTAATGAGCAAGCGAAAACTGTTACAATTAGTGCAAGAAAATATCGTAAATGGATGGGACGATCCAAGAATGCCTACGATTTCTGGACTAAGAAGAAGAGGCTACACTGCGGCATCTATTCGGAAATTCTGTGATATTATTGGTGTTGCCAAAAGAGAAAATGTAATTGATTATTCGCTTTTAGAATTTTGTTTGCGTGAAGATTTAAATAAAACTGCTCCAAGAGTTATGGCGGTTTTAGATCCAGTTAAATTAATTATTACTAATTATCCAGAAGATACAGAAGAATGGTTAGAAGCTGAAAACAATCAAGAAGATTTTAGTGCAGGCTTTAGAAAAGTTCCTTTTTCAAAAGAATTATATATTGAAAGGGAAGACTTTTTAGAAGAAGCTCCGTCAAAATTTTTTCGATTAAGTATAGGTCGTGAAGTCCGATTAAAAAATGCTTACATTATTAAAGGGGAAAGTGTTGTAAAAGATGCTGCTGGAAATATTAGTGAAATACATGTAACGTATGACGTAGATAGCAAAAGTGGGAGTGGGAGTGATGCCAGCCAACGTAAAGTAGCTGGAACCTTGCACTGGGTTTGTGTTCAACATGCGCTGGAAGTGGAAGTTCGACTTTATGATCGTTTATTTAGTGATGAAGCGCCAGATAGTCATAAAGAGAAAAGTTTTTTAGATTTTGTAAATCCTGATTCTTTAGAAATTATTAAAGGATTTGTAGAACCAAGTTTGGCTAATGTCCAAGCAGGAGAAAAATTTCAATTTCAACGTTTGGGTTACTTTAATGTAGATTTTGATTCTTCTTCAGAAAAAATTGTGTTCAATAAAACTGTTGGATTAAAAGATGCTTGGGAAGAAAAAGGTAAAAAGGAAGAAAATTTGTTGATGAATACCCAAAAAGAAATCAATAAATATGTAAAGGAAAAGGATGAAGATAATGTCGTTTCAATTTTAAACACAATTATTGGAAACATAAAAAGTATTGATAATTATAGTTTGTTAACGCAAACGATAGTTAAAAACATAAAGAATGACAATAATGCTTTATTATTTTCTAATTTGATAATACTTCATTCAGATAAAATTACTGTAAATGACATTGACGAGGATTCATTAACTAAATTATATTCGATGTCGTTAAAAAGTCAGTTAGCCGCAGTACGGCTGTTAACGATTGAAAATTTGCAAAATGATGTGGATAATTTTGCTCTTTTTAAAACGCAGCTAACAGAATTAAAAATGAATGAAAAAAATGAAAAGGTTTATAAATTATTAAATGATCTTAAAATTTAAGTTAAGATTTGAACTATTGTTTTTACTAATGATAAGCTCTCTCTTTAGAGGGCTTTTCTTATTATTGTAATTATCTATAAAATGCGGTATTTTAATATATAATTTCTATGGTAATCGACGTTAAATAGACAGAATTAAGACGTCATTTTAATATTTCCATCCTCTTTCATTAAAGCTAAATTTACGTTAAAATACGTGCTTTAAAACAATTTTAATCGCGATGTTTTGGACTTTAACGAGTTGTTAACTCTAGATTGTTAATAATGTTGTAGATTTATTAAATCAACTTAAAATTATAAAATTATGTCGAATAATACTGGAAATACTTTATTAGCCGTTTTGGCAGGAATTGCAATTGGAGCAGGGTTGGGAATTTTATATGCACCAGATAAAGGCTCAAAAACTAGAAAAGATGTCAAAGATGGTTTTGCCGATGGAAAAAACGATTTGAATCATAAGTTTGATTCTATATTATCTCAACTGGGTGATAAATTAATAACTACCGCAGTTGACCTAGAAGAATCTTACAAAGATATGGTCTCAAATGCAAGTTACAAGACTGAAGATGTCATTTCGTTCTTAGAAGAAAAACTAGCTAACTTGAAAAAGCAAAACGCACAACACCAAAAATAATATTGATAATTACTAAAAGATATTTTTAAAAATAAATCTATGGCTTTTGAAGAATTAAAAGAAAACACTGAAAATATTCAAGAACACCTTAAGTCTTATGTAGAAAGTTCAGCAGCGTATTATAAATTACGTGGATTCAAAGTTGCGATGAAATCAACAACTATGATAGTCAAATATTCATTGATTTTATTTAGTTGTGCGATGGTCCTACTTTTTTGTTCTGTAGCGGGTGCTTTGGCAATCGGTACAGCTTTTAGAAGTTATCCTTTAGGATTTTTAGCAGTAGGCGGATTTTATCTTATTGTAACAGGAATTTTAATTTTATTAAAAGATAAAATCGTGGAAGGTCCAATACTAAAGAAGTTTTCAGAAATATTTTTTAATGATTAAGATATGACAAATAGAATATATACTTCGTATAGCCAAATTGACAGAGATCTTGAAATGTTGAAAATTGAAAAAGAGATTAGTTATGAAAAATTAATCTTTGGCGTTAAAAAAACGAAAGACAATCTAGTTCCACAAAATATTGTTACTGATTTAATAAGCAAGTACAGTTCGGCAATTCCTTATGGATCAATTGTTTCAACGGCAATTCCATTCGTTATTAATAAAATATTCCCAGCGGTAAAAACTTGGTTTAAAAACAGAAAAAGAGGCGGTTAAGCCTCTTTTTTAGTTTAAATTGATGGTAATTATTCGATATCAGGGTTTTCTGGAGATTCTGGTATTTCGTAGTCAGATTCTCTCTTTCGACGTTCTTTTCCGTTTTTCTTTTTCATTAATTCACCTACCTGATTCGAAGCACTGAATGAAGCAATCATGTTATTTAGCATATCACTTCCTGCTTGTGGTGAATTAGGCAATAAAATTAAATTAGAATTAGCGTCAGCGCCAATTGCCTGAAGTGTATCGTAATGTTGTGTTACAACAATTAATGCTGATGCTTCTTGCGAGTTAATTCCAACTCTGTTTAAAACATCAACACTTTCTACTAAACCTTTGGCAATTTCTCTTCTTTGGTTTGCAATACCTTGGCCTTGCAAACGCTTGCTTTCGGCTTCTGCTTCTGCTTTGGCAACAATTCTAATTCGGGTGGCTTCCGCTTCAAATCCAGCTACTGTTTTCTCTCTATCAGCTGCATTGATTCTATTCATCGCGTTTTTCACTTGGATATCAGGGTCAATATCCGTTACTAACGTGTTTATGATTGTGTACCCGTAGGTGGTCATGGCTTCATTCAATTCTCTTTTGACAGCAATGGCAATATCATCTTTTCTTTCAAAAACATCATCGAGTTTTAGTTTTGGAACTTCGGCTCGCACTACATCAAATACATAAGAGGTTATTTGATCGTGTGGATATTCTAATTTGTAAAAAGCATCGTAAACTGTTTCTCTTATCACCATAAATTGTACAGAAACTTTCAGTTTCACAAAAACATTGTCTTTAGTTTTTGTTTCGATTATGACGTCTAACTGTTGAATTTTTAGGTTTACTCTTCCAGCAATTCGATCAATAAGTGGAATTTTGAGGTGCAAACCTGATTGTCTAATACTCAAGAATTTTCCAAATCTCTCAACAACAACAGCAGTTTGTTGCCGCACTGTAAAAAAGGAAGAGAGTAAAATAAAAAATCCTAGTACGAAGAGGATAATTAATGTAATGTTCATATCGCTTATTTTTAAATTTAAATTAACCCACAATTTACAATAAAAGTTGTGCTTTTTTTCTAACACTATAAAATATTAAGATAAAGATATCATTTGTGGAAATCGTTATTGATTTAAATTAGCGATTGTAATGGTAACTTTTTAATCAAAAACTATTAATTGTATATAACTTTGTTGCTTGTTTATGATAGGGGCAGAAGCTGTAGCCATGTTGACAAGATTTTTTTAGGACTGGAAATAAAAAAAGTCCTGATATTTCAGGACTTTCAATTATTAAAGTGTATTTATCGCTTTTTGAATTCTGGTAATCGTTTCTTGTTTTCCAATAACTTCCACAATATCAAATAGGTGAGGACCTCTAGGTGCGCCCACTATACTTAAACGAAATGGTTGCATTACTTTACCCATTCCAATTTCATTTTTTGTCATCCAGTCTTTGACAATTGTTTCGATATTCATCGAAGTAAAATCAGTTATTTTTTCAAGTACCGTAATTAATTCCTGCATCAAAGCTGGTGTTTCTGCTTTCCAGTTTTTACTTGCTTTCTCGTCATAAGCTGTTGGAGCTACAAAAAAGAAATCGCTGATATCCCAAAAATCCGAAACAAAATTAGCGCGTTCTTTGATAAGTGAAACTACTTTTGTAAGTTTTTCATCTGTCATGTCGAGCGCAGTCGAGAGGTTTTTTTCAGCCAAAATAGGAGCGAAGGCTTTCGCCAAAGTAACGTCTTCTTGTTTTATCAAATATTGGTGATTGAGCCACTTGTTTTTATCAGGATCAAATTTTGCGCCTGATTTATGTACTCTATCCAAATCAAATGCTTCCACTAGTTCTTCTAGTGAAAATATTTCTTTTTCGGTGGCATCATTCCAGCCTAATAAAGCTAAGAAGTTAATAACTGCTTCTGGGAAGAATCCTTTTTCTCTGTATCCCGACGACTTTGTCATGCTAGAAGCATCTGTCCATTCCAATGGAAAAACAGGAAATCCCATTTTATCACCATCGCGCTTAGATAATTTACCGTTACCAACAGGCTTCATAATCAATGGTAAGTGTGCAAATTTTGGTGCTTCCCAACCAAAGGCGCGGTACAATAGAGCATGCAATGGCATTGATGGCAGCCATTCTTCGCCACGAATTACATGTGACGTTTCCATCAAATGATCATCCACAATATTCGCTAAATGGTACGTTGGCATTCCGTCACTTTTAAACAATACTTTGTCATCTAAGAGATTTGTTTCAAATTTCACATCTCCACGAATGATGTCATGCAAATGCAATGTTTCATTAACTGGAGTTTTAAATCGGATCACGTAATGTTCACTATTAGCAATTCGTTTTGCAGTTTCATCTGCGGAAATTACTAACGAAGTATCAAGTTTTTCTCTGTTAGTATGATTGTAAATAAAGGTTTTTCCTTGCTCTTCTTCTAATTTTCTTGCTGCATCTAGATCGTCAGTGGTATCAAAAGCATAATAGGCATTGCCGGAATTGATTAATTCTACAGCGTATTTTTGGTATAAATCTTTTCTATCGCTCTGACGATAAGGACCATATTTTTCGTTTTTGCCAATGGTCTCATCTGGCGCAATGCCTAGCCATTCGAGTGCTTCCATGATGTATGCTTCGGCTCCAGGAACAAAACGGTTTTGATCTGTATCTTCTATTCGAAGGAAGAAAACGCCATTATTTTTTTTGGCAAACAAATAATTGAATAAAGCGGTACGAACGCCGCCAATATGTAAAGGTCCAGTTGGACTTGGTGCAAAACGCACCCGAACTTGTTTAGACATTATTGTTGATTTTTGGCAAATATAATTTTATTTTTATAGATTACTTCATATTTGCTGGTATTCGTTTATTCATCACAGCAAACCAAAGTGGTGGAAAGAACGATAAAACCATTGACGTAGGATACCCATAAGGCATTTGTGGTGACACGTCATGGTATTCTAGAATTTGATATTTTTTTTGATTTTTAAAGTGGTGATCGCTGTGTCTAGTAAGTTCGTATAATACAATGCGACCTAACACATGATTTGAATTCCAAGAATGTTTTTCGGTCACACGTTCATATCTGCCTGAGGCAAGTTGATTTCTTTTTAAGCCATAATGCTCAATGTAATTTATTGTTTCCAAAAGTAGAAATCCCACGATGCCTGAAAATATGGCGAATAGTAATCCTCCAAAGCCGAAGAAATAATAAATAGTAATTAGATAACCCACTTGAATTAGTGTGAACCAAAACATATCATTTTTTAATGAAAACAAAGATCGATTGTCTATTTTATTTAATTTTTTTTGAATTTGCCATGCTTTGAAATAGGTTCCAGTTACGGTTTGAAACCAAAATGAATATAGATTCTGATTATATTTAGCCGTTGATGGATCCTCTGGAGTAGAAACATGCAAATGGTGGCCGTGGTTGTGTTCTATAAAAAAATGAGTATAATGACTTGGAATCAAAAGAATTTTACCCATAACTTTTTCAAACATTGTTTTTCGGTGGCCTAATTCATGGGCAACATTTATCCCATTTGCGCCCAATATAATTCCCAAGCTTAGCGTCATTCCAATTATTTCATAGATGGGTAGTTGATATTGGGTAGTTCTAAACAAACTAAATAATATCGCTCCATACACTATAGGCACGTTTAGTAACAGTAAAACATCAAAAAGTATATTGTGTAAGCGTCTTGAGATGGTTTCGGTATCATAATTTTTTTCATCGGTAGGCAATACTAATTCTAATAGTGGAATCATTACAAAGGCAAACAGTAAAGCTGAGTAAGTCCAGAAGCCTCCAAAGTATATTCCTATTATACCAATAACAGGAATGCTGTAAGCGAATAAATATTTCATAGTCAGTGTTTTTGCATAAAATTAGCAAAACGTTTTGTAATTATAAACATAAATAATAACAACATTTATTTAACAAGTTGCAATTAATATAAATTACTACATTTAGTGGTTATTAAAAAGATTTAAAAATGTTGGAAAATCAACAACTTATTTATCAAAAATTAGAGGCTTTCATTAGAAAGTTTTATATCAACGAATTGATACGGGGAACGATGTTCTTTATTGGTTTAGGATTGTTGTATTTTCTGTTGACGCTTTTTGTTGAATATCTTCTTTGGCTCAAGCCAATGGGCAGAACAATTTTATTTTGGACTTTTGTTGGGGTAGAAGTTTATTTGTTGTCTCGTTTTATATTGTTTCCACTATTTAAACTTTTCAAGCTAAAAAAAGGTCTTGAATATAGTCAAGCTTCGACCATTATAGGAAGTCACTTTGCCGAAGTGAGTGATAAACTTACCAACTTTTTACAATTAGCAAATTCAAATAACCAACAAATTAAATCAGAATTATTAGTTGCATCCATTGAACAAAAAGCCAATGCTTTGCAGCCAATCCCTTTTGCAAATGCGATAAACTATAACGTTAATAAAAAATATTATCCTTTGGCAGTAATTCCAATGCTATTGTTGGCATTTTTTTTTGTGTCTGGAAATAGCAGTATAATTTCTCAAAGTTTGAATAGGGTTGTGAATTTCAATTCTGCGTTTTTGCCACCAGCTCCCTTTAAATTTGTGGTTTTGAATACGGATCTACAAACCGAACAAGGGAAGGACTTTATACTACGAATTAAAACCGAAGGTAAAATAGTTCCGGAGAATGCCTTAATATTTATTGACGACGAAAGTTATTTCATGGAATCTGCTAAGGCTGGGGAGTTTCAATTTAAGATTGTTAAACCAGCAGGAAATATTTTGTTCCACGTGGAGGGGAATGCGATCACTTCGCCTGAGTATGAGTTGAAAGTGATTAACGTTCCGACTATTGCAAATTTTGAAATGAAATTGAATTTTCCATCGTATTTGAATAAAAAGCAAGAAAGTATAAAAGGAACAGGAAATGCAGTTATTCCAGAAGGCACCAGCGTGACGTGGAAAATGAGTACTCAAGCGACTCAGAATGTTATGTGGCAGGATGAACGGTCAAAAGTTGCTTTTTCGAAAGTCGAAAATAATTTTTTCTTATCAAAAAGTATACTGCAAGACACAGAATATCAAATTCTTACTTCAAATGATAAGGTAAAAAACCACGAAAAATTGAATTACCAGCTTACTATTGTTAAGGATCAGTTTCCTACAATTAGTGTAAACAATCCGCCAGATAGCTTGAACGTTGCAAAGAATTATGTAGTTGGTCAAGTTGCTGATGATTATGGGTTGTCTAAAGTTCAGGTTGTCTATTACGAAAGAGAGAAGCCACAAGCGGCTAAACGTGGAACAATTGCCGTTAAAAAAGCTGCATTTGATCAATTTGTGTTTTCGTTTCCTAGTGATCTCCCAGTTATACAGGGGGTATCCTATGATTATTATTTTGAAGTTTTTGACAATGATGCCATTCATAATTTCAAAAGAAGCAAATCCACTGTTTTCACAAATCGTGTTGCTACTCAAGATGAAAAGGAAGATCAAATTTTGCTACAGCAAAATGAAAACATTAATAGTTTAGAAAAGTCTTTAAAAAACCAAGACAAACAAATTTCTGAAATAGAGAAACTTCAAAAAAATGGTAAGGAAAAAGAAAACTTAGATTTCAAGGATCAACAAAAAGTGAACGATTTTATCAATCGTCAAATGAAGCAAGAGGAAATGATGAAGGAATTCACCAAAAAGATGAATGATAATTTGGAGCAATTTAAAACTGATAAGAAAGACGAATTGAAGGAAGAGCTGCAAAAACGTATGGATAAAGCTGAAAAGGAGTTGGAGAAAAACCAAAAGCTTTTAGACGAATTGAAAGAGCTTAACAATAAAATTCAAAATGAAGAGTTGTTGACCAAGTTAGAAAAATTCAAACAAAATAGTAAAAACCAAACGAAGAATTTAGAGCAGTTAGTAGAGTTAACAAAGCGGTTTTATGTGGAAAAGAAGGCAGAGCAAATAAGTGACAAATTAAATAAACTGGCAGAAAAGCAAGAGAAATTAGCTGGTAATGAAAAGGAAAACAAAGGTGATAAACAAGATGACATCAATACTGAGTTTGATAACATTCAGAAAGATTTAAATGATTTAGAGAAGGAAAATAAAGAATTGAAATCCCCATTAGAAATACCTAATGATGCGGACAAAAAAGAGAGCATTAAGAATGATTTAAAGAAAGCTGCTGATCAATTGAAGAGTGGCAAAAAGGAACAGGCGAAACCCAATCAAAAAAGCGCAGCGAAAAAGATGAAAGAGATGTCGCAGAAGATGGCTGAAAGTATGGAGGGCGGAGAGATGGAACAGTTAGAGGAGGATGTGGCGATGATGCGACAAATACTGGATAACTTATTGGCTTTTTCATTGTCACAAGAGGATTTAATGAAACAGTTTAAAAAGTATAAATCTGGATCGCCGGCGTTTAATAAAAACATCAAAGTACAACAGGATTTAAAGCAGCAGTTCAAACATGTGGACGACAGTTTATTTGCGATGTCATTGCGCAATCCTAAAATAGCTGAGGATATAACCAAGGAAATTGGTAATGTGACATATAACATTGAAAGAGCGTTGAGCACCTTAGCCGATGCTCAAGTACCAAAAGGGGTATCGCACCAGCAATACACTATTGCGGCTGCAAATAAACTAGCAGATTTTCTTAGTGACATGCTTAATAATATGCAAATGCAAATGTCAGGAATGTCTTCTGGCAAGCCAAGACCGGGAAAGGGACAGGGTATGCAATTGCCTGATATTATAAAAAAGCAAGAAGGATTGGGTGATAAGATGAAAGAAGGAATGAAAGGGCAAAAGCCGGGCGAAGGTGAAAAAGGATCAAAAGGCAAACAAGAAAAGTCTGGCGGTGGAAGTCAAGAGGGTGAAGGAGGAGAAGGTGATGCGCAAGCGATTCTAGAAATTTACAAGGAGCAGAAGCAACTGCGCGAGGCGTTGCAAAAGGAATTAGACAAACACGGACTGGGAGGAAATGGACAAAGTGCTTTGGAACAAATGAAGCAAATTGAAAAGCAATTATTAAATAAGGGTTTCAAAAATGAAACACTTCAAAAGATCCTTAATATCAAGCAAGAGTTATTAAAATTAAATTCGGCCGTGCAGCAACAAGGTGAGGAAAATAAACGTCAATCTGAAACTAACAGAAAGGAGTTCAACAATCAATCTAATGCACTGCCATCAGGTTTATTAGATTATTTGAATAGCATAGAAATATTAAATAGACAATCCTTACCTTTGCGCTCGAATTTTAATCAAAAGGTTCAAGAATATTTTAATAAAAAATGATCAATTTTAATTACGAAACCGATTTTATTTTAGACAGTGAAGAGAATATTGCATCTTGGTTATCTGCTGTTATTATTTCAGAAAAGAAGAAAGAAGGGGAGATAAACTATATTTTCTGCGATGACGAATACCTACACAAGATAAATCTAGAATATTTAAATCACGACACATTAACTGATGTCATTAGTTTTGATTATACAATGGGAAATGAAATTAGCGGAGATATTTTTATTTCTGTCGAAAGAGTGAAAGACAACGCTGCTGATTTTAAGGTTTCTTTTGACGAAGAATTGAAGCGGGTTTTAGTTCACGGTATATTGCATTACTGTGGTTACAAAGATAAAGGAGAAGTAGAAGAGCTTTTAATGCGTACTAAAGAAGATGAAAAAATTGCTCTGTTCCACGTGGAACAGTAGAAAAGGAATGGTGATGTTAACGTTATGTTTCACGTGGAACACAAACCTTATTATTACAATGATTAGATTATTGTTTCACGTGGAACAAAAGATAGATTTTATAATTAGAACCCGTAAGTAGGGCTAAACTTTACAAAAGATGTTTGTAGATGAATATGATGTAATTGTTGTTGGCGCAGGTCATGCCGGTTCTGAGGCTGCTGCTGCTGCTGCAAATTTGGGTTCCAAAACTTTATTGGTAACAATGAGCTTGCAGAACATTGCGCAGATGTCGTGCAATCCTGCTATGGGAGGTATTGCAAAAGGACAAATAGTTCGAGAAATCGATGCGCTTGGAGGTTATTCTGGAATTGTTTCAGATAGGACGGCAATCCAGTTTAAGATGCTTAATAAATCCAAAGGACCTGCAATGTGGTCTCCAAGAGTTCAAAGTGATCGTATGCGTTTTGCTGAAGAATGGAGAATGATGCTTGAAGGAACTCCGAATCTTGATTTTTATCAGGAAATGGTAAAGGGTTTGATAATCGAAAATGGCAGGATAAAAGGGATACGAACGTCGCTCGGACTTGAAATTCGCGCAAAAGCGGTGGTGCTAACTAATGGAACATTCCTCAATGGTTTGATCCATATTGGTGAAAAGCAATTTGGTGGAGGAAGAGCAGGCGAGAGTGCATCGCATGGCGTTACTGAAGATTTATTGGCTGCAGGTTTTGAGGCCGGAAGAATGAAAACAGGAACGCCCCCAAGAGTCGATGGACGTTCTTTGGATTATTCTAAAATGAACGAAGAAAAAGGAGATGCTAAGCCAGACAAGTTTTCGTACTCCGATGTGACTTCGCCGTTAGTTCATCAAAGATCTTGTCACATGACCTACACTTCTCTCGACGTTCACGATATATTGCGGGAAGGTTTTGATCGTTCGCCAATGTTCAATGGTCGGATTAAAAGTTTAGGTCCGCGATATTGCCCATCAATTGAGGATAAAATAAATCGCTTTGCCGATAAGGAAAGACATCAATTATTTATTGAACCAGAAGGTTGGAATACATGCGAGGTTTATGTCAATGGATTCTCGACTTCGCTGCCAGAGGATATTCAATTTAAAGCATTGAGTTCGGTGGTGGGTTTTGAAAAGGTGAAATTTTTTAGACCTGGTTATGCAATCGAATACGATTACTTTCCACCAACACAATTAAGACATACTTTGGAAACCAAATTAGTTGAAGGTTTGTATTTTGCTGGGCAAATAAATGGAACTACTGGTTACGAAGAAGCGGCATCGCAAGGATTGATGGCTGGTATCAATGCGCATTTAAAAGTGCATGAAAAAGCGCCGTTAATTTTAAAAAGGGATGAAGCATATATTGGTGTATTGATAGACGATTTAATTACAAAAGGTACTGATGAGCCATATAGAATGTTTACTTCGCGTGCAGAATATAGAACGTTATTGCGTCAAGATAATGCCGACTTTAGATTGACACCTATGTCGCATGAAATAGGTTTAGCATCAGAAAAGCGTTTGCGTAGAATGGAGCATAAACTAAATGAATCTGAAAAAATGGTTGCTTTCTTCAAAGAAACAAGTGTTTCTGTTGCTGAAGCAAATCCGATATTGGAATCAAAAGCTACGGCGTTAATCACGCAAGGGGATAAAATGTTTAAAGTATTCTCTCGTCCGCAAATTGATCTGGAAGACATAATGAAGTTTGAAAAGGTAGCTGATTATGTTGCAAATAATCAAGTGGATCAAGAAATTTTAGAGCAAGCTGAAATTCAGGTAAAGTATTCTGGTTACATCGAAAAAGAGAGAAATAATGCTGACAAATTGCTCCGTCTCGAAGATGTGAAAATCCCAGAAAATTTTGATTATGAAAAAATCAAATCAATGTCGATAGAAGCAAAACAAAAACTAAGCAAGATCCGACCAGTTACTATTTCGCAAGCATCGAGAATAAGCGGTGTATCACCAAGTGATGTATCGGTGTTGTTGATTTATATGGGAAGGTAATGTTTAAGGCTGCAGCTGTAAGATTAACGATTTTTGATTTAGATCTGTAATCAAAAATCCGCAATCAAAAATCCGTAATCAAAAATCCGTAATCAAAAATCTGCAATCGTTTTGTTCCACGTGAAACTATTTTGTGAGGTGTTGAAAACAGTAAGGAATTCTGTTTTTAAAGAGAAAGAGGAATTATGTCAACTTTCAAATACTGAAGATCCAGGGATATTAAGTTATAATACAATTAATGGTTTCGATTTGGATTTAACAAACTTATCCAATAAAAAACATTCTTTACTGATTGAGGACGTAAACAAAATTTAAAGATGTGCGTTTACTTTTTTAAAAAATTGATGAAGATTGGTTTGAAATACTTAGAAATAAAAACAGTCGAGCAAGTGGCAAAGGTTCTGAATTGATGGAAGAACTAATAAAGAATTGAAACCGTTTGAATGGATGGGTTGTAGATCATCTAAATGATGTAAGGCAAAATAAAGAGCAATATAAATTTTCCTTGTTGTTTTGTCTTAAAGATGGATTTTTAATTTGGAACGAAATGAAAATTGAAATTAGAAAATATCGGCGGTTAAAATAAATTAGAAGCGCTAAATATAAAAAAAAATAAAAACATCAAGCCCTAAAAGTGACAGTTTCATTTTTAGGGTTTGTTATAAAAACAAACTAAAATACCAATAATTACAAAATGGACATTTCAAATAAAAAGTATTTTTTAACCGTCAAAGATTATTCTGTTTCCCAAGAAACATTTGATTTGTATCACGACACAGAATTGGACATGCTGATTACATCTCCGCAACCCAGTTTAGAAAATTTAGGAAAGTATTACGAAAGTGTCGATTACATTTCGCACACAGATAGCAAAAGATCTTTATTTGAAAAAGCCTACCAATTTGTAAAAAGCATAGCGCTGAAAAATAAATTGAATTTAATTAATTCACTCCAACCTAATAAAGGTAGAATTTTAGACATTGGTGCTGGAACTGGAGATTTTTTATTAGTAGCAAAAGAAAACGGTTGGATAACTGTAGGAGTAGAGCCAAGCGATAAAGCAAAAGCTATTGCAAAAAAGAAGGGCGTTTCTTTTGTGGAAGCAACAAGCGAATTAGAAAATCACTCATTTGACATAATTTCTATGTGGCATGTTTTTGAACATGTTCCCAATTTAGAAAACCAAATCGCAGAATTAAAGCGATTATTAAAACCAAACGGAACGCTTATTATAGCAGTTCCAAATTTTAAATCTTTCGACGCGAAACATTACGGAAAATTTTGGGCCGCGTATGATGTGCCCATTCATTTTTGGCATTTTTCTAAAACAGCCATAAAAAAGATTTTTGGAAAAGAAGAAATGGTTATAGAAAAAGTACTTCCTATGAAATTTGATTCGTTCTATGTAAGCTTACTTTCTGAAAAATACAAAACAGGAAAAATGAATTTCATTAAAGCATTTTTCGTAGGATTGCAATCAAATTGGAAGGCAAAAGAAAATTTCGAGTATTCATCACACATCTACGTCTTAAAAAACAACTAAAAATCATTTTAAGCGCATTTAAACGACGATTTTTAACCGCCTTAACTTCAATGATGACTTTTTTAAAGAAATTCTTTAATTAAAAGATATGCAAGCCATTTTTGATAGTCTTAAATTATATACAAACCAATTGCCATAACAAATTCCTATATGATAAAATAAATAGCATTTTTACAACTTTTTGTCAATGCTATCTATTTTTTTATATTTTTGTCATCAATACTTAAAAACTACAAATTCACCAAAATGAAAACATCAATTAACGATTACCAAAAAAGAAATAATAAAAATATGACCAAAATAGCAATAGTACTTTTCGCATTATCAATTTCACTTGTTTCTTGTAACAAACCGGCCGAAGCAGTTAAGGAAGTAAAAACAGCTTACGTTGACACTTCTGAATTAATGAAAGAATATACAGAGGCAAAAGATCTTGAAGCAAAATACAAAACAAAGGCTGAAGAAAAAGGCAGACAGTTAGAAGCTGAAATCAATCGTTTTAAACAAGAAGCGGCAAACTTTCAATCGCAAGCACAAGCAAATGGACAAACTTGGGCACAACAAAAAGGAGCCGAACTGCAAAAAAGAGAACAGCAATTAGGTTACGCACAGCAATCATTGTCTCAGGAATTACAACAAGAAAGTGGAAAAGAAATGGATTCATTAGTTTCCGGCGTTAAAAAATTCATCAAAGCTTATGGTAAAGAGAAAGGATACGCATATATCTACGGTACAGGCGATGCAGCTTCCATTTTATACGCTGAAGACAAATTTGATATCACAAAAGAAATAATCAAAGCGTTGAACGACAAATATAAAGCACCTGCCAAAACAGAAGAAAAAGCAGAAGTTAAAAAATAGATTAATTCTAGAAATTGAAAAGAAAAGCCTTCATCTACTATTAGATTGAAGGCATTTTTTTTGAAGCTATTTCCCCTTCCCTAAGTTTAGGGACGCTTTGAACGTAGTTCACTGAACACTAATTAAAATGAAAGCATAGTGCAGTAATCTGTCGGTTAGCAACTGTTTTTTTTACACCGTAAAAGGAGCTTTCTCCAGTAGTTCTTTTCTGGTTAGAAAAAAATCACTTGCCAAAACTCGGGGATTTCCGTTACTATCGAGGTAGAAATAACACTGATTTTAGTTACAAATATTTTTTAAAACTTAAACTAGTAGTCCTAAAATTCAATACTTTAGCTTTAAATATACACGCCTAATGCAAACTATTTCAGAAGCCGCCGCTTACACCTTACGATTTATCAATCAAACCCATAGATCTGTATTCCTGACCGGAAAAGCAGGCACAGGGAAAACGACACTGTTACGCGAAATTATTCAAACTACGCACAAGAACACCGTAGTTGTTGCCCCTACAGGTATTGCCGCTCTTAATGCGGGCGGAGTCACGATTCACTCGATGTTTCAATTGCCATTTGGCGGATTTATTCCTGATAATTCATCACCTCAATTTTCTGATAGCACCAAGTTTGAAACCAAAGCTACCCTGCGTAGGCATTTCAGAATGAGCGGTTTGAAAAAATCAGTAATTCGCAATATGGAATTGCTAATTATTGACGAAGTCAGTATGTTACGCGCTGATTTACTGGACGCTATGGATTACATGATGCAATCTGTCCGTAAAAAAAACACCGCTTTTGGTGGAGTGCAAGTGCTGTATATTGGCGATTTATTGCAATTGCCACCGGTAATTCGAGATGAGGAGTGGAGAACATTAAAAGCGTATTACAAAGGAAAATTCTTTTTTCATTCGCATGTAGTGCAGCAAAATCCACCTTTGTACATTGAATTATCTAAGATTTTCCGTCAAACAGACGATACATTTATCGCCGTTTTGAATAATTTGCGAAACAATCAGATTTCGCCGCAGGATATACAAACCCTAAACAAATATGTTAAACCTGATTTTGATTTAAAAGCAAACAAGGGCTATATTACATTGACAACGCACAACAACAAAGCCGATTCGATGAATGCGCAAGCGTTGGAAGATCTTGAAGGGAAGTTAGTAGTTTACAATCCAGAAATAACAGGCGATTTTCCAGACAAAATTTTCCCCGTGGAACAAGAGTTGAAACTAAAAGTAGGCGCACAGGTTATGTTTGTCAAAAACGATCTGTCTTTTGATAAGCATTATTTCAACGGAAAAATGGGTGTCGTCAAATCACTTGCCAGCAAAGAAATCTTAGTTTACTTCCCTGAAGAAAACAAAACCATAGAAGTTGAAAAATACGAATGGCAAAATATCCGATATAAAGTAGACGAAACCACTAAGGAAATAGAAGAGGAGGTTTTAGGGACTTTTGTGCATTATCCCATTAAATTAGCTTGGGCGATTACTGTACACAAGAGTCAAGGCTTGACGTTTGATAAAGCAGCACTCGATGTTTCGCAAGTTTTTCTACCAGGACAAGCATACGTCGCTTTATCGCGTTTACGTTCATTAGAAGGGCTTATTTTGCTATCTCCGCTTCGAATGAATGGTATTTCGAATGATCAAGACGTGATGGATTATTCGCTTAATAAAGCAACTGACGCTATTTTAGCCAACGCTTTACACTTTGAAACCAAAAATTTCATACACAACTATTTGATCAACACCTTTGATTGGAATGAGTTAGCACAAGAATGGCGCAATCATAGATTCAGTTATAATCAAAATTCAGAAATTTCTGAAAAGTCAAAACATGCGCTTTGGGCGAAAAAGCAAGCGGAAATTATCGATCAGCTTTTGGATCCATCCAAAAAGTTTATTGCGCAATTAAACAAACTCTTTTCTCAGGAAACAGTGGATTTGAATCATATTTCCGAACGTATTCAAGCGGCTTTCAGTTATTTCCTGAAACCGTTGGACGAACTCGTATTTGAACTTCTTTGGAAAATTGAGGAAGTAAAGCGTAGCAAAAAAGCAAAAGGATTTTATGAAGAATTAATTGTGCTGGAAGAACTGCAAACCAAAGCCGTTTTGCAATTGATGAAAGCCAAATTATTGATAGAAACGGTAGTTGCTGGAGAAACCATTTCAAAAGAAAAATTAACCTCCACAGAAATAAAATCATACATCAGCCGAAAAGCGGAGGCGATTCAGAAGCAGTTCAAAGAATTAAATGTCACCTTGATTGATGACGACAAAGATGTAGAGCGTTACACTTCGAAAAAGAAGAAAGTAGCAACACCAAAAAAATCAACTGTTCAGGAAACATACGAGCTGTGGGTCGAAAAGAAATCTATTGCTGACATTGCCACCATTCGAGTTTTAACCACACAAACCATTTACAGCCATTTTGTAAAGTTGATTCAAACTAAGGCTGTAGCAATTGCGGAGGTTTTACCTCAAAATAAACTGCAGGATCTGGCTGCCGCTTTTGCAGGTTACGGTGAAGAATCGCTCAATGCGTTGATGGAAAAACACGGACAAAAATTCTCTTGGGAAGAAGCGAGGATGTATAAAGCGAGTTTGAATTAAAATGTTGAGGGTTTTACAAATATATTTTTTCGATGTAAAAGGAATATATTTGTAAGAATATTTAATTATATTTGAAAATAAAAAAAGCGATACAAACATTCGCCAATCTACCTTGTAGTGAATGCCATGCTCTATAAAGTAGCGGCTATTTGTGAGTTAGTGACAAACGAAGTAAACATAATGAACAAAAAGTTAACCAAACCAAACTTAAAAACCAGAGTAGAACAATGAGAAAAATATTCTTATTCTCAGCATTCCTCTTTATCAGTATTTCATGTTTTTCACAGAGCCGATATGTCTCTGAAACAACAAAAAAAATTGTATTCTCAAGGGATGGTGGCATTTGTAACTGCTGCGGAAGCTCTTTAAAATTAGAATATGATCACATCACACCATTTTCATGTGGAGGAAATAGTGATGTCTCAAATATGCAGTTACTTTGCCAACAATGCAATCGAAGTAAGTCGAATAGTTGTACTTGTAAAATACATAACAGGAGAGTTGGAACTAATTGTTGTGACAAAAACACAACGAATAGGTCACTAGTCACTTCAAGTCAATGTTTAGGAACAACAATGAAGGGAAGTAGATGTAAAAAGAAAACAACCAATTTAAATGGCCGGTGCCATTTACATTAAAGACATAAAACATTTTAAAGACATGAAAAAGACACTCTTATTCGCAACAGATCTAACTACTGAAGAGATAATCATTTCAGAATCTCAAAAAGGAAGTAATAAAGTAAATTTCATTGAACGGATTCATCGTAATGAAAATGAATTACTATTTGATGCTGTTGTTACTCTAACTAGAATTACAAATTCTCCCAATATTGATATTGCAATTTTTAAGGCAATGGATAAAGTTTGCCAAATGATTTACGATAAACAGATCGAAAATAAATAGTTAATTTTTAGTAAGTTGGAATTTTAAACATATCGTTAACCTTGACAGAATTAAGGGTTACAATTCTGTGAACTTACGGCTTGGATATTCAATGATTGAAATTAGAAGCCCTAAAGACTTAGTAAATTATGGAAACGACTAAAAAAGAAAAACAGTTTGACGCTGTAAAAATGATGAGAGATATCAGAGATAAAATTAGCTCTGAAACTCAAAATATGACTTTTGACGAATTGAAAGCATATATTAAGCAAAAACTTGCGGAAAAAAAATAAAACCATTTGGACAGTAATATTGACGCATGAAGGCACTATTGCTAACAGCAGTTAAGCTAAAATGGCGATTCAATGCTAGGTAGAAATATTTGTTGTTAATCAAACATTGTTTCTCCGCTTAAACATTTGTGGTAAAGATCGCCATATTTACCAAGCGCTAACCTCCGACCGCTCGAATTTGCTCCTGAAGTTTCGGCACCGTGCCTATTTCAACTGGGTTTATCCAAATTATATTAACTCTTTTTTTACGGCTTCAAATTAATTACGATCAATTACGGACTATTTTATAAAATCCTTTTTTATTCTACGACAAATTAAATATATTAACAAATAGTTAGCGGGTTTTGCAAACTTTGGAGATTTTTAGACGAACTGACGTTAATTTCAAACTTACCGCACCGCATAATCAATAATAAATAGACACATTATCGAACAGACAGACGAAATATTCAGACACTTTGAAAAGTATATAAAACTAAGCGACACTTTAAAAAGTGAACTTATTAAAAGAATTTCGTTTAAGACTTTTAAAAAGGGTGAACTTGTGCATAATGCTGACACAATCTGCATTAAGAGTTACTTTATCCAAAAGGGACTTTTGCGAACTTACTTTATGCTGCGACCTATTCGCGATGCAACTTTTTTAGAAACTTAAGATAGTTTTTTAAGTTTTCATTTCTATTTTCTAGGCTAAAATCGGAAATAACTTTTGACCGGCGAAGCCATTGGTCAAAAAAGTTATTCCGATTTTATGCCACTTCTGTTTTGCTGTACATTTCTCCTGGTGTTTGATAGTCTAACGATTGATGGAAACGCTCGTTATTGTAAAACTCAAAGTATTTTTTCAGACCGTGATACAAGTTTAAAGTAGACTCATAGGCCTGTAAATATACGTTTTCATATTTTACTGTACGCCATAATCGTTCGATAAAAATATTATCTATTGCTCGTCCTTTTCCATCCATTGATATTTTTATATCATTATCAATCAGCAACTTAGTGTGTATTTCACTTGTATATTGACTTCCTTGATCGGTGTTAAATATTTCTGGCATGCCGTGTTTAGTAATCGCCTCTTGAAGAACTCCTGTACACCATTCTGCTGTCATAGTATTGCTTATATCCCAACCCAAGACATAGCGAGTCCGCAAATCGATTATCGCACATAAATACATAAATCCTTTATTCATAGGGATGTATGTTATGTCAGTCGCCCAAACTTGATTCTTCTTTGTAATTGCTAACCCTTTGAGTAAATATGGGTATTTTTTATGTTCTTTAATAGCAATTGTGGTGCGTGGTTCTCTGTAAATCGTTTGCCAGTTCACCAATTTCATTAAGCGTCGGACTCGCTTTTCATTGACAGCAAAACCGCAGTTTTCAAGCCAAAAAGCCATCTTGCGATACCCATAAAAAGGAGTTGCGGTGTATTGCTCTTTCAATAATTCAATAATTGCTATATTTTCATTGTTTTCACCTTTAGGTAAAAAATATAAAGAATTACGATTGACCTTCAATAATTTACATTGCTTCGTTAGACTCATTTTTTCGTTAGAATCGACCATTTTTTGTCTTTCAGTCATCGGCATTAGCTCAACTTTTTTTTTAAAAAATCATTCTCTAACGTAAGTTGTCCGATTCTCGCAAATAGCTTTTCGGCTGGAATTTCTTCTTTTTTCACTATCTCTTTCTCGTGACTGAAAACTGCCGAAATATTTTTAATTGCCTCGGCTTTCCAACTAGAAATCTGGGTGGGTAAAAGCTCATATTTCTTGGCTAAAACCTCCAATGTTTCTTTCTCTTTTAACGCTTCTAAAACAACTTTTGCTTTAAAATCTTTTCCAAATACTCTTCTTGTTCTTGACATAATTCTGCTAATTTAAGGTTTTTAATCCTATCTTAAATTCACACAAAAAGTTGTACGTTTTTTGGGGAGCAGCATACTTTATCAAAGACGGAAAACAGATAAGCGAATATTTCTCCGCAGAAAACGAATGGTGCAATTCACCAAGGAGTTTCAGAACAAGACAGAAAGACATTTATTATATTGATGCTTTAGAAGACACAGAATGTTTTTGCCTACATGTAAATGATTTAGTCTATCTATTTGATAATTTTCCAGAAATGGAACGCTATGCTAGGTTATCTATGGGTACGGTTTTTGGACATTTACTAGAAAGGATAACATCTTTAAGATTTACAACTGCTAAAGAAAAATACGACCATTTTCGCTCAACTTATCAAGACATTTATCCTCGTATTCCGCTGGGAATGGTAGCAACTTATTTAGGTATTACACAAGAAACATTAAGCAGAATTAGAGCCGAAAAGTGATTTTTTGATATAGGTCAAAAGTTATAAGAATTTAAAATCTCAACTTTGGATTTCAAAATATAAAAACAATCGAAATGCAAAATTTAAGACACATTATTTTTGGGCTATTTCTAGTTATCTCGTCCAACTCATTTTCTCAAATAACATTAACAACGCCAAATGTTGAGAGTAAATTATATCTTGGAAACGGTAAAAATCAACCTTTAATTGTTGGACTTGGCGGCTCGGAAGGAGGCAATGCTTGGACCAGCGATTATTGGAAAAAAACAAGAGACCAATTTATTGAAAAAGGCTACGCCTTTTTAGCAATTGGTTACTTTAAAGCAAAAGGAACGCCCGATACATTAAACAAAATTTCCATTGAGAGTGTACATAATGCAATAGTATTAGCTACTAAAAACGCTAATATCAATAAAAAGAAAATTGCAATCGTAGGCGGCTCAAGAGGCGGAGATTTAGCACTTCTAATAGGAAGTTACTATCGAGACATCAAATGTGTGGTAGCAATTGTTCCTAGTCATGTGGCTTTCCCGGGTCATACCAATCATTTTTCTACTTCTGCATGGACATTTAATAACAAGGAACTTCCATTTGTGCCTGTTAATGATGAAGCGGTACCCTTTTTAATGAAACATGATTTACGAGGAACATTTACAGCTATGTTAAAAGACAGCATAGCAGAAGAAAAAGCATTAATTAAAGTAGAAAAAATTAATGGACCTATTTTACTTTTATCTGCTACCAAAGACGACCATATTCCCAGTGTAGAAATTTGCGACAAAATTATAGAACGCCTAAAAGCCAACAAATTTAAAGATGCTAACAAGCATATTGTTATCGAAGGTGGACATGGAGAACCACTAAAACATTTTGATTTAGTATTTAAGTTTTTAGAAGAAAATTTTGCGAAGAAATAAAACAGGTAAAAAAGGCAGAAGATAAAACTAAAATATCTAGTGCAACAGTCACAGGTAAATACTAAAAACAAAAAATAATTATGAGCAATAAATTAGTTTTTTGGACTGGTATACTTGGTGTGACATTCTTTGGTATGGCTTCCTTATTAGGTGGTTTTCAATTTGAAAATTATAACCCAATTTCTCAATACATAAGTGAGACAATGGCAATTGATACACCATACGGAAAAGTATTAAGATTTTTCGGGTACATTCCTAGTGGAATACTATTAACAATATTTAGTTTCGCAGCGCTTAAAAAGTTTCCTAAATCTAATGTGACTAAAATTGGATTTTGCGGACTTGGGATTTTTTACGGAATTGTTACAATAATTGTTGGACTATTTCCTTGCGACAAAGGCTGTAATAAAGAATTAATTGATCCCAGTGTTTCGCAAGTCATTCATAATTTAACAGGTTTATTGACTTACATATTTGTTCCAATCAGCATTATATTTATTGGTGTCGGTTTACGAAAATCAAAAAAGCAGTACGGACTATCAAAATTTGCTATCATTTGCGGATTAATTTGTATTTTGTTTGTCGGTTTATTATTTTCTGATCCTCTAACAAATTTTGCAGGTTTATATTAACGTATTATTGAAGGGACATTTATTATTTGGATTATTACTTGTTCAATATTTATTAAAAGAAGTGGTCAACTTGGAATGATTTAAACCAGAATGAATAGAACGCCAGCAGCTAATATCAAACGGTTCGGTTTGTTCGGTGCGGTGAACGAACACCCGAGCGACAGCGAACGGGCGAAGTAACGAACCCGCGGTTGAATCCTCGGCGGCAAACCAGTAGAACCGGTTGAGAATCCGTCAACACTACGGAGTTATCGTAAGATTTTCGGAAGTCCCGAATGGTCGGGACCAATAGAAAACCTTTTTTTTTGAAGTAAAATAAGATGGGTTTTTATCGTTTTTACAACATTAAAAGGCATGCGGGCCCTTGGCTATTTTAAGTTGATTTTACTAGAAGTCTGTTCTGATAATTGATTTAAACGAATACTCAATTTTCTTTGAAGCCAAAAAAATGTTGTATTTGCAACGTGGTTTTTCAAAATGGCAAACCGCTTAAATAATAATAGATCAGGGAATATTTATTGTAGGCAAATGATTGAACGTGTGATAATTTTTTTCCGCTACTTGCATAAATTACCAAAATTTGGTACTTTAGCTAAAAATATCTAGAACCATGGGAAAGAATACATCCATATCTTTAGGAAATTATTTCGAGGCATTTGTAGAAAAAAGTGTTTCAAAAGGGCGGTTTCAAAATGCCAGCGAAGTTATTCGGGCTGGACTGAGAATGCTTGAAGAAGAAGAAGATAAAATTAGTGCGCTGAGAACTGCAATTAAGGAAGGATTGGATAGCGGTATTGCAAATGACTTTGATCCAAAAAAGCATTTAGAACGATTGCAATCAAAAAGGCAGAATGCAAAAAGCTAAGTATTTTTTGACGCACAAAGCTGTCGAAGATTTATCCGATATCTGGGAATACACTTATGAAGAATGGTCAGAAAAGCAGGCTAACAAATATTATAAATTATTAGTAGAATCCTGCCAAGAAGTAGCCAACAATCCTAATTTTGGCAAATCTTATGAATCAGTCCTTAAAGATTTACTAGGATTTAAAAGCAATCATCATATTATTTTCTTTAGAATTATTGGCCATAATGAAATTGAAGTGGTTAGAATACTTCATGAGAGAATGGATTTAAAATCTAAATTTGAGAAATAAAGTTAGTCTAAATTCTTTATTTTGTTTTTCAATGGCTCTAAATTAAGGATAAATCAATAAAAGTGATTGTAGATTTTTGATTAATGATTCTTAAGTTCAGATTTATTAGTTCCTGAGATTTCGATAAACTCCTTTATTCCTATTAAAACCCCCTCTGCTGCTTATTTGCAATAACTACCTACTTTCATTTAAAATACAAAACTTAACTTTTGCAACGCGTTTTTTATATCGGATAAATAAATCCTCAAGAGTTGAGCTACTCGCCACCCGGTGCACAAAACAGCGTTCTTAAGCAACATTATTTATCTTATGGTGATTGTCGTAGTATTTAGCTCAAATCAATCGGGAAACCCCTTAAAAAAGCAATATGTCTTACGGGTCACCATTTCCTAGCCCAGATAGAAGCGGCATCCTCTTTTAGCCTCGTTTTTTAACGAGGCTAAAAGAGATATAGCGAATAGCTGGAACAAGCTCCTAAAAAAAAATCCCCAAATAGCAGTGCACTATTTGGGGATAATTAAATCGTAGGAAAATAAAATTTTATAAGGATTGAATCAAGATCCAAGCATCGGGATTGTGCTTTTCATTGATTTCTTTTTTGGCTTTTTCAGCTTCTGCAAAAGTAGTATAGCTTCCATATAAAACTGGGTAATAACCATTTTTATTAGGAGCAATACGTTTGGCATTGTATCCTAAACCAGATAAAATGCGCAAAGTTTTATTCGCGTTTTTCTCTTCTCGATAAACACCCGCCATGATGTGGTACGGCATTTTTGCTAGAGCTGGCGACTTTACTGAAAGGGTTACAGCAGGAACAGGACTTTCGATAAAAAAAGTGGCTTGCTGTATTTTATTTTGAACTTGTTTTTGAACCGCAGTTTCAACCAGAATCGTTTCTGAGGCGATTTGGTTTTGGTACATTGGATAACCAACACTTGCTGCAATTCCTAATCCTAACACAAAAACAGCAGCATATTTTAAATAGGATTTTGCTGTTTTGGTCGCTTCGGGAATCATTGTGATAGTTGCTTTTTCTTCAATTGCCGCGATTTCTTTCTCGAAGATTTCTCTTTTTACAAGTGGCGATACAAATGGAGCCAATCCAAAAGAACTTGTTAAATAGTTTGCTTGATCATTTGGTGTGAAAACAATATTTTTATCGGAATTTAAACGAAGGTCTCCAACATTTTTTATCGACAATACTTCATTTTCGGCAAGTGTTTTTTTCCAATTAAAAACTTCATATTGAATTGCGCTTAGGGCATATTCATAAGATGTTTTCTCCGCCAAAGCGATGTGATTAGCCAGAAGCCCATCATTGTTTTTTAAATTAGTGTTGAAAACAATTCTTTTTTTAGGAGGGAAAAAGGAATTTGAACTTTCGTTTAATTGAGCCGACTGAATTTCGGTCAAAAAAGCTCCGAAACCCGGAACAGTTACACATTGATAACGGTATAAAAGCTGCGCGATGTAGAGTTCGATTTTCATACTTACAAAGTTAGACAAGCAAAATAGTTATCAAAATTTTATTCACAATTTTTATTAACAATTCGCATAAAAATTTATACATTTCACACTCAAATATTTAGCATGGACGAACAGGACTTATTTTATTTATTGGCTTTGCAAAGAATTGAAGGAGTAGGGGACATTATGGCCAAAAAATTACTTACTCATTTTGGCTCGGCAGAAGCTGTTTTTAATACAAAGGCTTCCCAACTTGCTGGAATTGATGGAGTGGGATCTATTTTGTTAAAAAATTTAAAAGACAAGTCCGTTTTCGAAAAAGCAACTTTGGAACTAGAGTTTATAAAAAACAATGCTATTGATGTAGCATACTTTAAGGATGAAAATTATCCAGAACGACTGAAACATTGTATTGATGGACCGCTAATATTATTCACCTCAGGGAATATCAAGTTACAAAATAGAAGAATAATAAGCATAGTAGGAACGCGCCAGATTACCTCATACGGTACCGAGTTTTGTCGAAAATTAATCGAAGAGTTGGCACCGCTTGATCCCATAATCGTTAGTGGTTTTGCTTACGGAGTTGATATTGTGGCGCATCAACTGGCTATGGACCACAATCTCCAAACGATAGGCGTATTAGCACACGGATTAAACCAAATATACCCGAAAACCCATAAAAAATATGTTGCTAAAGTAGAGCAGAACGGTGGTTTTATGACCGAGTTTTGGAGTTCTGCAAATCCCGACAAAGAAAATTTTGTTAAACGAAACCGCATTGTCGCAGGAATGAGTGAAGCAACTATAGTGATTGAATCGGCTGATCGCGGTGGTTCGTTGATTACCGCAAATATGGCGAATGATTACAACCGCGATGTATTTGCGGTTCCAGGTAGAGTGACCGATAAATACAGTCAAGGCTGTAACAATCTAATCAAAACCCAAAAAGCAAATGTACTCACCAGCGCCGCCGATTTGGTTTATATCTTAAATTGGGATATCCAGAAAGAATCTAAACCCGTGCAAAAACAATTGTTTGTCACTCTAGACAATGATGAGCAAAAAGTGTATGATTACCTGCTGCAAACCGGTAAAGAATTGATGGATATCATAGCCTTGCGCTGTGATTTTCCTATTTACAAAATCTCAGGAATGCTGTTGAACATGGAGCTAAAAGGTGTTATCAGGCCCTTGCCAGGCAAATTGTTTGAGGCGATATAATAGCTGATAATGTACTGCATTATAAGTGTTGCAGTAGTATCAAATTCTATTATTGTTAGTAGGAGCAGCACCTCATTGCATGCCACACGAGTTGTCCCGCTGTACGTTATATCTTGCTGGGCGAACCCCGCCCAGCAAGGATGCCACTGCCATCGCGGCTAAGTGAGACGCTTTATTTTCATCACAAAAAAACGGCATCGTTTTAAATTTACTCTTGCTGTAATGAGCCGTGTTGCAAACGCTTCAAATTTTTTTTATGAGTAAGTAGGCACTCGTTGCAAACGAGCGCCGGTGGGGTTAGCAGCTATAATTTGTATGTAGCTGAGCCATTGTGATGGAAAACCATTTGGGAGAATTATATATTTTTAGTAATTTAGCTGAACATTTAATAAATAATAAGAGTGAATTAAATTTCAAGACTTTCTTTATGCAAAATATTTAAATATTAAAATAATGAGGCACGTAACGGTTTATATCACAGACAACGAATACAGTCATTTTTTAGAACTTACAAGAAGCTTGAGTTACGTTAAAAAAATAGAAACTGATGAAGATTCAAAAGAAACTATTTTAGACAACATAAAAACAGGGCTTAAAGAGGTACAGTTATTCAAAAAAGGAAAATTAAAAACTACCGCCGCCAAAGATTTCTTAAATGAGTTATAAAGTTGAGCTTTCTGCTAACTTTAAAAAAGAAGCCAAAAAGCTAATTAAAAAATACCCATCTCTTAAACAAGAACTATCAGATTTGTTTGACGAACTAGCTAAAATCCTATTATGGGTACAGATATGGGTAATAATATTTATAAAATACGCCTGGCCATCGCTTCCAAAAACAAAGGTAAGTCTGGCGGTGCAAGGGTAATGTCGTTTGTAAAAGTAACAGGTACTCAAGTGCTTCTTTTCTCTATCTACAACAAAGGCGACAAAGACAGTATTTCTGACAATGAAATTGATGATTTGTTGAAAGATTATATTTAGAATCCCCAGCTATGCGAAGTCTTCCTTTAAACTAATCTTTAGAACTTGGATGCTGTGCGATTCCATAGCTTTCATAACCCAACTTGGTACCCACTTTTACATGCCGTTCCTACTTTTTTACTTGCTCTATTCATTATATGTAGTAAAGCTATTTAAATTCAGGACGTCAACAATGGGAAAATCTTTTTTTTCGCTTTTTAATACCCCTGAATCTGAAACATAAGTACTGGCAGTTCTCTTATCGTGATTTGCCTTTCTTTGTGCGCACGGATTACTAGGTCGGTTCGCTATCGCTCGTGTGCAAATCCCCGCTAACTAACTAAAATATTTATTGAATATTCGCGCAATCGGGTTTACTTGCTTGAATGTACTCCTATTTTAGTTAGCCGCGTTACAAACGCTATGATTTGTTTTTATAAGTTAAGCAGGCACTCGTTGCAAACGAGCGCCTGCGGGAGACAAAAACGCTGTACTCACAGAGGTTTCTATGGAAGATGTGGCTACGCTAGAACAACTAAAACTGATAAACGAACTAGACAGCGAAGAAAAAGGAATACTCCTTAAACTTATTGAAACTTTTGTGTCAAAAAAGAGATTTAAAGAGTATTTACAGAACAATATCGCTACACTTTGAAAAAATAATTGAAAGAACCTTATTAGGTGTATTTATAACTAAAAGAGGTTTTTCAAATTTTAATAAAAACTATTTTTATCCAATTTGACAACTTATTTTTAGCTAAAAAGTATCCGTTTTGGATACATTTTATTTGCAAACATAAGCTTTGCTAATGCTTGCGATATTTGGGGCTGGAAAAACGAAAATTACTCTAAAACAAAGTATCCAATATCATTTCCATATTTTAGCAATTCATCGATGTCCTTTTCGATAAGTACTAATTCGGGTAAATTTGTTTGTTTTATTATCAATAACACATTCATAACTTCCAAATACATCTCCCCTGTTGTACCAAATATCATTTGTGCATTTGTTATTTTATCTAAAGAATTACGATAGCCATTATCTGAAAGCTTCTCTTTAATTTCAATAATTTTTTTAATCCAATCCATATTTTAGAATTTAATTGTATGAAAAGATTCTAATTTCACCCCACTTACAGGAACTACGATTTCAATATTACCCCCAACATTACCACCAACACCTGGTGCTTCTCTTGAGATTTTAGGGATATTTGCTTTTGGCTTTCCTATTTCAATAAAAAAGTCGCCATTTTTTAAATTTGCTTCTGGAATACCATATTTTTGAGCAAATAATTTTATGTCTGTTATATTTGCTGGGTTTTCTAAAGACCAATATTGAGCTTCTGCAGCTGCACTATGATTTAAAGTGCCAATTCTATACAATGGGTCGCCATTATTAATTTTACTCAATGCGGTTGTGGCATTTGATGTATTTGACTGTTTGGCCCATCCACCACCACCATGATTATCTGGAATTTTAATATGAAGTGCGTCATCACTAATTTTAGCGATTGGCAAATCATCTACATTTTTAAAGATTATAGAAATACCATCATCAGAAACCTTATACCCTGCTTTTAATAAATCATCATAGGTGTTTTTCAAAGCACCAGTAAGGCTTTGAGCCAACTTCCCCGCCCCCTGCACTCTCATCAGCTCATCCGCAAATGTATCAAATTCGTTTGAGTTATTGATAACGCGGCGACCAAATTTTTGAACGGCAAGATCTACAGCTGTTGCTGAAATTGTTGCAATTGCGTAATAAGTGTTTATCGTATTCCATCGTTCTAAACGTTTTTGTCCTTCTGGTGTTGTAGCCCATTCGTTGACTAAGGCATCATTTATAATAATATCTGTGATAGACATGCCTACATCTCCAAGTGCTTTTATCCCGATGTAGGAAGCGTATAGGGTTCGGGAAGCTTGGTAGGTTTTGTAAGCTGCTTGTAATTCTCCAACTCCAACAGCAAACAATGCAATATTAAACATTGTTTTAGATGATGATATGATTAGTTCTCGTCTGTCTTTATTGAAAAGATAAAGCGCTGCCAATGCGGGCATTTTAGCAATACTTCCAGCTTTATAGCCCATCGTTTGGTTTTTAAAACGAACCAAAACATAATCTAGAGGATTTGTAATTTCAATCATCTGTTCGGCAACGGGAATACATTCTTTACATTGCCCGTAAGCCTCTCTTTTCAAAACAAAAGAGTTGGTTTCAATAGTACCGCTTACTAAGTTATCTATGTATTCAATTCTCTTAACTTCGTTTTCTAATACTGATTCCACAATTTTTTGAGAACTTACAGGATAGTATCGTAATTGCCAAGAAACTAATTTTTTAGCAATTTCATCAAAGGTTTGAAATTGTGTTTTGTCTAATAATGGAAAGATTATTTTTTCTTTTACAAGCCAATCTAACATAGCTTTCTCATCGGTAGTTTTTGTAGATAAAATAAGTTTATAAACTAAAGGTTCATAGCAATTACCTATTCTAATATTGGGATAACTTTCGCTTTCAACACAACTAGTCACAGCCCATTCTTTGAGCATTTTTTGTAATAATTCCTTCCTTTTATCTAAGGTTATTTTTTCTAAACATGCTGCGCTTTTACTGGCGTAGAAATTATTTACCAAGTAATCAACTGTAATTTCCTTAATGTCAGTTGGTAAATTAGGACAGTTAATACTTTGATTATTTCTACTGTTACAATCCACAACCCCCCAATAAGTACTTCTATTTTCGTCTTTTCCTCTACTTTTAAGGGTCTTGTCTTGACTAAAACGTTTTATATAAGCAACTAATTTTGTGGGATATTTAACTTTTGCGGTTATGATTGCTTGAAGTTCTTTGGTATTGGTGCTTCGTAAAAAATTGTTATTGCCACAAGAGGCATTGTTGTTGTAAAACAAATAAATTTTGGAACCTAATGCGGGTTCTTTTACAATTGCTTTTGTATTAGATACTCCATCTAGATTTACATAATTTTTTCCATCCCATTTGTAGTTTACTCCATTGATGTCGATGAATCCACCCAAGAATCCTTCTGGTGCCGCTTCAATATTGGCTATTGTCTTTTCATCTCCATTACTCACAAAACTCCAATCAGGAGCAATTGCATATCCTCCAGCTAATTCACCCGCATCATCCCCTTGAATAAACGGATACAGCTGTAAACCAGGCGCATGAAGCACTTGCCAATCATTATGGCTTAGTTCAACACCAGTACCATAATCCATTAACAGATTAGTTGTTGTAGTGGTGTTGTATTCTGTAAAAGGATGTTTTAAACCAAAGACACCGTGACCTAGTTCGTGTGCCAAGGTGCGTACGATATTGTTTTTATTAAATATGAAACCATACTGTCGCTTTAGAGGCATAAAACCTAGTATGTTCGATTTGTTTGAAGGAGTATCAGTGTAGATGATATAATACGTATCGTTTTTGTAAGCTGCTCCTAGTTTTTGTTTTAAGTTGTTGGTTATTTGCTGCTGTTCGTCTGTGTAAGTAGCTAATAAACCGCTTTCGCTCGTTTGTATGCTTTCACCCCAAATGTTGTCTAGGGTTATTGCAGTAGTACTTACATTAAAAGTTATTCCTGCAGGCTCATAAATGGTATTTAACTCTGTTTGAGCATTTGCAGGTATTGTAGCCCCATTAACACTCACTAAAGTTACATTAACCTTTTTATTGGTTAAATGCCACAAATCAATAGTACCGGCGATATCATATTTACTTGCTGCTTCCTTTGGATCTTTAGGTACAGCAGGGCGAACTGTAGCAATGATGCTTTCTTTGGCAAAATCTAGTGTTTTTTTCAGCGTTAGAGTTGCTATATTTCCGTTCCAAACAATTTGCGTACTGTCTATGGCGGTACCATTTTGCGTTTTGAATACTAGATCTTTCTTAGTTTTTCCGTTTTTAAAATCTACAGTTGCTACAATTACATCAGTCGAGTTTGGCTTATCTGAAATGACTTTGAGAGGAACGTTGTACGTGCCGCCGCTTTTTTGAGGGAGGGTTGTATAGGTTTTGTTTAAACTACCATTTTGCGAGGTGGGAGCGGTATCAAAAGCATATTTTCCATTGCCTTTAGTGAGAATAACACGCACATCAGGCGAAGAAATTTCGGCGACTACGCCTCCAGAACCCATTCCGTTAGTGTTTTTAGAGGTTGGAATTCCTCCAGGAGCGAGTTGCCCAGAGGACGCTATTGGCCCAGCTGGAGCATCGGCCGCAACGGTGTATTGTTTGCCATCTTTGTCTGTAAAAATAATGTCATTCGGCGTTTTTTCTTGTACAAATGAAGCGCCATTGGTACCTGTTACCGTTACTGTACCATCAGGATTTTTGACAACAGTCGCTATTTGAAACTGTATATTATAATTGATAACTTCACCTGCATCACCAAATAAATTTTTGACAATGCCATCCAGATCAGCCATGCTTTTCCAGTCTGGATCATAACTCGCTATAATCTCGCCCGAGATCAATTTAAAATCGGTGTTTACACCAATGTTTTGAAAAGTGATACGAATGCGAGAGAATTGCCCAATGTTGGTGGCATACTTGCTGGCCTTGCCAGCTATTTCATCGGCATTCTTGTTTAATTTTTCAGCGGCGGGGGTTAGTGGAATTAATTATGGCTAAATCACATCAGACCCAATTTCTTTTTTACTCTTCTTAAAACACTATTGGTGACAGCCGTAGCTTTTTTAATTCCATTTTACTTAGTTTGTCACGCTGGAAGCGTCCCTATTAAGTTGCTCTCAAGCGTTGAGACTGTATTAGCAACGAGCTACACAAAGTCTTCTTAAAACAAAACGGTATCAGAACTTGGCTGCTGTGCGATTCCGATAGCTTTCATAACCCAACTTCGTACCCACTTTTACATTCCCCTCCTATTTTTTTACTTGCAATATTCATTGATGTATTAAAATTATTCAAATTCAGGAGGTCGATAATAGGAAAATCTACTTTTCCGATTTTTAATACCCCTGAATCTGAAACATAAGTACTGGCACTGGTCTTATTGTGATTTGCCTTTTTTTATGTGCACGGATTACTATGTAAGTTGGCTATCGCTCGTGTGTAATTCCGCTATCAAACAGAGATGTTTATTGTATTTCCACGCAATCGGGATTGCAAATCCGCACGATCGGGTACAAGAATATAATATCTATTTCATTAAGCAAAATATTTATAATTTTTATAACTCATTTTTTGTCTGTATTTTTGCATTAGCAATGATTTAAAGGTGTTTTAGTACCATAAATGCGTAGAATATGAACACATTCGGACAAAAATTAAAATCTGGCAGAGATGCTAAAGGGTTCTCGCAAGCTGAACTGGCTCGTAGAATAAGCTCCCATCATTCTATTATTGGGAAGTATGAGCGTGATGAAGTAAAACCAACTATTGACGTGGTTAAGAAGCTGGCAGATGTTTTAGAAACGACTGTGGGTTATTTGCTTGGAGAAACAGAAGATAGAGAACTTCTAAAAGATCCTTCTATGATGAAGCGGTTAAACGACATTGCTAAATTTCCAGAACAAGACAAAGTTTGCATTCTCTACGCTCTCGATGCAATGATTAATAATGTGAAACTTAAAGCGATTTGAGTATGAGTATTATAATCCAGCAAAAATTAAGTGAAGAGCTAAACAATACAGGTGCAATTTCATTTAAAGAAATTTGTGAGATACTTGATGCTTTCCAAATTGCATCTGGACAGGGATTTGCCATAGGAAAAACAAAAGCCATTTTAGAATATATTAAAAAAGGAAACAATTTAATCATTAAAAACTTTGAATATTCTAATAATCAAAAAATAATACACTCCTTAAAAGAATTGGTCAACATCTATAAAGATATTGACAGATTTATTGATTTATCTACCGACAAAGATTTTAAAAATTATTTTCAATAATTCAAATTAGTGTCCCAACCAAGATTTAATATTATTCCATTCAGCAGTTGTTATATTAATTGGCTTGTAATTTTTCACGACAATATGATTTAACTCTTCTGCATAAGCCCCCAACAATTGGCCGTTTTTTATAATGTCGTCTGCTTTTGTTGGAATAGTAGCAAGATAAATATCACCCAGCTGTGCGAAGTCTCCCGACTTCGTACCCATTCCTATTTGCCATTGCAATATAACCAAGTTTCTATCACTAATCATAAAAAGCACAAGTCTAGCTGTGCTTTTTGTTTATATGTTATTGTTTGCTCATTATTGTGGGTACGAAGTCAGAGACATTCGCACAGCAGCCCTTAGGTTTTTTAGAACTTTTGTTTTTAAGAACACTTCGCAGAGCCTTTAGATTTGCATAATAAATTATTCGTAATTTTAAATTATCAACCAAACTGACAAAGTGAACCATTCGCAGAGCAAAGTTTCAGGCTTATCCCCCGATTAGGACTTTGTCAGTTTCTATTGAACAAGCATCAAATAGTTATTAAGTCTTAAAGGACTATTATTAAGGTTTCGATTGTGTTCAATTACTTGGTTGCTAATCTTTAAAAACTTTTCTTATGAGCAAATTTAAACATTTTGTTGGTATTGACGTATCAAAAGAATACTTTGATGCAGTGGTAATTTTAGATGGTACTAAAGAAAAATCTATTCACAGCCAGTTTGCGAATGATTACAAGGGGATCAAATCTCTTTGTAAATGGCTGAAAGAAGAAGGCTCCACCTATGAAAACACACTTGTTTGTTTGGAGCATACTGGTATGTATGGAAAATTGATTATCAATTATTTAACTTCGTTTAAGTTTGATATTTGGGTCGAAATGTCTTTAAAAATAATTCGTAGCATAGGCTTACAAAGAGGTAAGAATGATAAAATTGATGCCGAAAGAATTGCATATTATGCAATGAAAAATCAGGAAGAAGCTCAAATTTATGAGCCTCCAAGAAAAGTTATAGAACAACTAAAAAAACTCATATCCTTAAGAGAGCATTTAGTGACTACTAGAGCGATGTTATTAAGAAATAGTAAAGAATTGAAAGGATTTGAACCAGAACTTTCAAAAATTTATGCTAAATTTTGTAAATCTACCGTAAAAGGTTTAGAAGCAGATTTAAAAAACATTGAAAAAGAGTTAGATAACATTATTAAATCCGACGAAAACCTCAGTAATGTTTACGAAAAATCTACTTCTGTAACTGGTGTTGGTAAAGTAACTACTTTATATTTAATTTGTTATACAAATGAATTTAAAATGTATGAAACACCAAGACAATTAGCCTGTTATTGTGGAGTTGTGCCTTTTGAATACACCTCAGGAAAATCTATTAAAGGCAGATCAAGAGTGCACTATATGGCAAATAAAAAACTCAAAAAACAATTACACATGTGTGCAATTTCTAGCATAAGAGCAAAAGGTGATTTTAAAGACTATTATGATAGAAAAGTAGCAGAAGGAAAAAACAAAATGCTTGTGATTAACAATGTTAGAAACAAATTAATTCATAGAATTTGTGCTTGTATAAGAAATAATAAAAATTATGAGCTTAGATTAGCAAGTTAAAAAAACTAAAATATAATTTTCTTTTGAAAGGAAAGATGTAAAAAAACTTCTTCCCCTTCGCAAGACTTATGTGTTTTTCCTACTCAAAGTTATTGAATTATTAGCAAAAAATAAAGAAAAACTTTAACAATTTTTATTTGCAAAAACCATAGTTATCGGGATGAGTGGAATTAGTTATGGCTACATCACATCAAACCCAATTTCTTTTTTACTCTTCCTAAAACACTATTGGTGACAGCCGAAGGTTTTTTAATTCCATTTTACTTAGTTTGTCACGCTGGAAGCGTCTCTATTAAGTTGCTCTCAAGCGTTAAGACTGTATTAGCAACCAGCTATACGAAGTTTTCTTTTTAAACAAAACGGTATCAGAACTTGGCTGCTGCGTGTTTCATATAGCAATCTGAACCTGACTTCATTCTCAATTCTACATGCCGTTTTAATTGGTAATTTAAAAGCAGTTTATCAACTATATTGATGCAGCTTTAAAACACAAAAGCTACAATAATTAGATAATTGTAGCTCTCGATCTTACTTTCCTTTAAACTTTAACGTAATATGAATACTTATATGATTTAAATGTTTTACAAAAATGTCTACACCTTAAAACCCAACTTCTCTCGAACTCTACCTAGCACCCCATTGGCGACAGCCGTAGCTTTCTCAGCGCCAATTTTCAATAACACATCAACTTCTTGAAAGTTATTCATGTAGTAATTGTATTTTTCTCTCTCTGTTTTGAAGGTCTCGCAAATCAATTCAAACAATGCTTGCTTGGCATGACCGTAACCGTAATTTCCGCCCAAATAAAGTGCTCTCATAGCTGCGATTTGTTCTTCAGTTGCTAGTAAAGCATAAATAGCAAAAGCGTTGCAGGTATCTGGATTTTTGGGGTCTTCAAGAGGTGTGCTGTCTGTTTCAATGCTCATTACTTGCTTGCGTAAGGCTTTATCATCTAGAAATATATTGATAATATTATTAGCTGATTTACTCATTTTACCGCCATTGGTTCCAGGAATTAGCAAACCATCTTGCTGCACTATAGCTTCTGGAATTACAAATGTTTCACCCATTTGGTGATTGAACCGCGAAGCGACATCACGAGTGATTTCTAAATGTTGTAGCTGGTCTTTTCCCACGGGAACAAACTCTGCATCGTACAATAAAATATCAGCAGCCATCAGCATTGGATAACTAAACAATCCGGCATTGACATCCTCTAAACGATCCGCTTTATCTTTGAACGAATGTGCTAATGTCAAGCGTTGGAACGGAAAAAAACAACTCAAATACCATGACAACTCTGCTGTTTGTGGTACATCCGACTGTCTGTAAAAAACCACTTTATTTACATCTAGTCCACAAGCAAGCCAAGCTGCAGCTGTGCTGTAGGTGTTTGTGCGCAAAGTTTCACCGTTTTTTATCTGTGTTATCGAATGTAAATCGGCAATAAAAAGAAATGATTCGTTCTCGGGATTATTGGATAGCGCTATTGCGGGAATGATTGCGCCAAGTAAATTTCCTAAATGTGGAGTTCCAGTGCTTTGAACGCCTGTGAGTATTTTTGCCATTGTTTTTAATATGAGGCGCAAAGTTCGCAAAGTTTTTTAATTTTTACCGCTAATTCGCAAATTATAACAATCAATGATAGTCAATTTGTTATTCGTATAATCTTTCAACTTATATGTCATTTAAGCCGCTAAGACTTTAAATTGTCGAAAGAGCGTGTAATGATTGCGAACCAACTTAAAAAGGCACATTACTAATATGTTGCAAAACAGAAGAATATTTTTTAAGCAATATAACTTCTGATTTCTTACTTTTGGCCTCATGAAAGGAATAAAAATTATATTTTGGATATTGTACCGCATCTGGTTTTACATCTTAATGACTATCCCAATTCTGGTTATGTTTCCTTTTTTAGTACTTTCAATAATAACCGAAAGTGGGTATCCCTACTTTTTTAAAATGGCTCGAATTTGGGCAAAATTCATTCTCTTTGGAATGGGGTTCCGTTATAAAGTTGATAAAAGTCAAGATATGATCTATCGTAAGAGTTATATGATTGTGGCTAATCACACTTCGATGGCCGATATCATGTTGATGCTCGCCATAACTAGAAATCCGTTTGTCTTTGTGGGTAAAAAAGAGCTTTCTAAAATTCCGTTATTTGGTTTTTTTTACAAACGAACCTGCATATTAGTAGATAGAAATTCGTCCAAAAGCAAAATGGAAGTTTTCAATAGAGCTCAAAAAAGAATAAATCAAGGTTTAAGTATTTGTATTTTCCCCGAAGGTGGAGTTCCAGATGATGAATCAATTTTGTTAGATACTTTTAAAGATGGCGCTTTCCGCTTAGCGTTGGAGCATCAGATTCCTATTGCGCCCATTACATTTGCAGATAATAAAAAAAGATTTTCCTATACTTTTTTCAGCGGAAGTCCTGGACTATTGCGTGTAAAAATGCATTCGCACGTTTCAACTGCAGGTAAAACGGTACTTGACCGTAAAGAAATTCGTGATGAGGTTCGCAATATTATTCACACAAAATTGCTGGCTTATGAAAACGAAATTTCTAAAAACTATAGCTAATCCCGGAGTAAAGGCCTATTAGTAAAGGCCTAGAATTACCTGAATTATTAGAGAATGTATTGAGTTGATACTTAACCATAGGCTCAAAATTTAGCTGGAATGATTTTACAAATCTATACTTAAAACCAAGCCCAATATTTGTAGTGAAATGTACTGTATTCAAATTATTAGCCTGACCTAGCGGCAGATTTGTTTCTGGTGACAGTAATGATATTTTATTATTGTCAAGTAGCAATGTGCTAAAGCCACCAATAACGTTAATACCTATTTTTTTATCTAATACCAAATAGGAAACCTCCATTGGAACCTCATAATAACTGATATTCTGATTGATTGTTCCTTCACTTGTTTTTTGTAAATTTTGTTCAAAAGTGTTTAGAGATGCGGTATTAGCTTTACTACTTATTTCAATCATTGCATTTGTATTATACCGCACATTAGCGAGCGGAGTGGCGCTCAAAGCCGCAGAATAGGAAACGTTATTGATATTATATCCTAACGCAAATTTATTAATTCCGGATCGCAAAGTTAATTTTTTCGCCACGAGATAATTGATACCAATGCCAAAACCAATATTGTTATCCATCGTTTTAGAATTTTCGGCAAATTGTGGATCAAGGTTGGAACCGTTGGCATTTGCAAACATAGCGACAACATTAGGCGTGATTAACCACTTGTTTTTGACAACAGCCACCTCAGTTTTGTTTTTAGTTTCGTTTTGCTTTAAAATCGTTTCTAACTCATTTGGAACTTCATTTAAAAGACTGTTATCAATAATTTCAGTTTTGGCTGTAGCCAAATTACTTTTATTTGATAAAACATTATTTAAAGTTTTATCAATTATTAAATAATCACTTTCTTTAGAATTGGGAGAATTTAAAGTTTTACTAATCACTTCATCTGAGTTGTCAGTGCCAGTCACAAGTTCTATTTTTTCTAGCGATTGATTATTTTTACGATTATAAAACGCAGCAGTTTTTGTATTTTTTGTTTTGTTGGAGATGCTTTTTGTTTTCTCAGTTGTTGTATTTGGTTTTTCATCGTTGTCTGTTTTTTGAAGATTCGACTTAGTAATTTTCTGGTGGTTTTTGAGATTGATGCTTTTATCTATGCGTTGTTTTTTATTTGAAACTGCGTCTTCGTTTACAGTTTCAGCGTCTACAGATTTAGTTCCGATTACAATCTGTTGTTTAGCATTAGATTTTGATTTATAAATTGTGTTCAGAGCAAAAAATCCCAAGAAAAATGCAGCAGCTATCCCCGTATTTTTTAGCCAAAAAGGAATTATTTTCCGCTGTTTTTTTTCCTTTAAACCCAGTTGGATTTTAGACCAAGTATGATTATTAGGTTCTGTTTCAAAATCTTTGAATTTCTCTTGAAACAATCGGTCTATATTTTTATTATTTTTCATTTTGCGGACGATCCGATGTTAATTTGTGTTAGTTTTTCAATCTTTTCTTTCAATATCACACGTGCTCTAAAAAGATTGGATTTGGTTGTGCCTGTTGAAATTTTCAACATTTCGCTAATTTCTTTATGGGAATATTCGTCAAGAACGTATAAGCTGAATACAATGCGGTATTGATCTGGCAATTCATGAATTATTTGAAGGAGGTAATCTAGAGATAGGTTTTCTTCGTCAATTTCAATTTCTACTTCTGCGATATTATCATCAATTATTTCAAGAAAACGAATGTCTTTAAATCGTCGTATCGCATTATTTATCAGTATTCGCTTTGCCCAGCCTTCAAAGGATCCTTTTCCGCTATATTGCTCAATTTTGTTGAAAATAATTATAAAGCCATCTTGTAAATTATCTTGCGCATCATTATAATTACTAGAATACTTAAGACACACTCCAAAAAACTTCTTGGCAAACAATCGATATAATTGTTCTTGAGCTTTGGGGTGGAACTTTTTACAATCAGTAATTATTTGTTCTAACGTCACGTAAATAATTATTTGTTAAGGAATTACTTGTATCTCTACGCTTTCAAATAGATTTTTATCATCAGCATCTTTGCCCTTGTAAAATTTAAAAATGTATGAACCAGTAGCAGTCACTAAAAAATTAAAGGAAACTTCGGATAGTGGAGGAAGTTCTAGAGTACAAACTTGATTTGCTTTAGTTGCCGTTTGAATGGCAATCGTTCTCGTGTTCAAGTTTTTATCATAATAGAGTCCTTGGTAAATATGGCAAGAAGTAGGTCTTTGATATTTTAATTTTATTTCATAAGTTTCGCCAAGTTTAAAGCTTTCTGGAAGAATGTAGCTTTCAACTGGAAGGATATCAAAGTTGAAATTTTCGCGGTCATTATTATCTGTTGTGCAACTAAATAACGTTACTACAAGTACTAGAAATAGTGCAATTTTTTTCATTTCATTTTCATTTAAAAGTTATTTAGCCTCTACGTTTATAAGAGTCTAGAATATCTAAAAGGTTGCTTGAGTGAAACTTAAATTTTAAAATAATTCAGGATAAACTTTAATTATCTTAAAAAAGGTATGTTTAGCGTAGGAGCAATGCACTTACTGCGTTATTAAATAGTAAGCAATGGCATTTATGTTTTGATTTTACTGTTAAAAAGAATTGAAAATTGTCAGGTTGAGTACTTCATCATCATTATAATGAAGCACGAAACGTTGTTTGTAAATCGTTCGTAATCTTGACTGCGCTCGATTTGACAAAAACAGGACAGTAATTTCAAAGACTATTTGGTGTAAGTGGAAATAAAATTACGAATTATTATCTTGAATGAGGTCAAAAAAAAATGCTCGAAAAATTTTCCGAGCATTTTAAAATATGGTTTAGTGAAATTGTTATACTTCTGCTAATTCTTTTATTCTAGCTTTAATTTTTAATTCTAATTCATCCGCTAATTCAGGATTGTCTTTAATTAAAGATTTAACTGCATCACGACCTTGTCCTAATTTAGTTTCGCCATAACTGAACCAAGATCCTGCTTTTTTAATAATTTCAAACTCAACGGCAAGATCTAAAATCTCTCCTGTTTTTGAAATGCCTTCTCCATACATGATGTCGAATTCAGCAATTTTAAACGGTGGAGCAACTTTATTTTTTACCACTTTAACTTTAGTTCTATTACCTAGAACATTATCGCCATCTTTTATTTGAGTAGAACGTCGGATATCTAAACGTACCGATGCGTAAAACTTCAATGCATTTCCTCCAGTTGTGGTTTCAGGATTACCAAACATTACTCCAATTTTTTCTCTCAATTGGTTAATAAAGAAAACGGTACAATTTGTTTTGCTGATTGTTCCAGTCAATTTTCTTAGTGCTTGGGACATTAAACGCGCGTGCAGACCCATTTTAGAATCTCCCATTTCGCCTTCAATTTCACTTTTTGGCGTTAAAGCCGCAACCGAGTCAATTACTACAATATCTATAGCGCCTGAGCGAATTAAGTTTTCTGCAATTTCTAATGCTTGTTCTCCATTATCAGGCTGAGAAATAATTAAATTTTCAATATCTACCCCTAATTTCTCGGCATAATTTCTATCAAAAGCATGTTCGGCATCGATAAAAGCAGCAATACCACCTGCTTTTTGAGCTTCTGCAATCGCATGTAAAGTCAGCGTAGTTTTTCCTGAGGATTCCGGTCCATATATTTCAACGATTCGACCTCTTGGGTAACCCCCAACTCCTAAAGCCAAATCGATTCCTAAAGATCCCGAAGAGATTGTTTCTACTTCTACAATCGCTTTATCACCCATTTTCATGACCGTACCTTTTCCGTAGGTTTTGTCTAATTTGTCAAGCGTAAGTTGTAGCGCTTTTAATTTGGATTCTTTTTCTGTACTCATTTTCTCTTTTGCCTTTTCTTTCATTTAAATATACTATTTTATAATTCTAAGAAGTTGACAGGCATATTATTATCCTGAAATTTCTTTTGGTGTTCGACTATTTATGTTCGTAAAAATACTTCTTTTTTTAATCCAAATTTTTTCTTTCAAGAAAATTTTAAAAATCTGACAATTAAATTATTTTAAATTTCTTACATAAACAAAGCCTTTAATTCAGTTGCATCATGCGGATTCATTTTTCCCGCTAAAACTAAACTCAATTGCTTACGTCTCAACGCCGCTTCAAAACGTTGTTTTTCTAGTTCTGTTTCGGGAACTATTTGGGGTACTTCTACAGGTCGTCCCGTATCATCGACTGCCACAAAAGTATAAATCGCTTCATTGGCTTTGGTTTTATTTCCTGATTCTCTATCTTCTACCCAAATATCAATGTATATTTCCATCGAACTTTTAAAAGCGCGAGACACTTTGGCTTCGACCGTAACCACACTTCCTAATGGAATGGCTCTATTAAAAGCGACGTGATTTACTGATGCGGTCACTACAATTCTGCGGGAATGTCTTCTTGCAGCAATGCTGGCTGCACGGTCCATGCGCGCTAGTAATTCTCCGCCAAAAAGATTATTTAAAGGATTGGTTTCACTAGGTAAAACTAAGTCGGTTAGTATTGTTAAGGATTCAGATGGATGTTTTGGATTCATATTTTTATCTAAAATGGAATTTTTGTTGATTGTATTTTTTTAGTTTAACCAATAAACTGCTAAGATAGCAGGAATAAAATAAATAACGATTGTTCGCGCACCGTCATAATCTTTAGCTAATCGCTGTCCAAAAAGTAACATTAGCAAGGTGACGCAAGAAAAAACAGCACCATAAAAACCAAATACTCTGCCGTTATTAACCAGAAGTTCGATGCAACCCACCACGCTTAAGATTCCAGAAATTAATTCTAAAATTAAAATGTTTGCTAATGCCAAAGGAACCTGATTTTTTAAAGGTGTTTTTGCAAAATGGCCTTGCAGCCAGCTTACATTATCTTTCCAATTAAACAATTTATCATATCCAGATTGCAGAAAAGTAATGGCCAAAAAAATTAAAATTAAAATCGAGGTAATGTTGTTCATTTTTTTTTATTTTTTGTGAAGTAAACGAGTAAGTTTTATAGATAAGTCGGTTATAATAATTTTAGCGTTTCCGTTACGCTCAATATGATACATCGCATCGGAAAGTTCTTTAAAAATGTCATTTATATTGTTTCCATTTACAAACGGCGCGAAGTTCTCCAATTTGAATTTTTCAACCTGTGGTTGCATGTAAACTAAGCTAGGAGTTTGATAATTTAGTAAAAGAGCCTGTCGGAACATATCAATGCAAAAAAGCAAGAATTTTTTTTGGGTTTCCCTTCCTAAACTAGCAATTTGCTCACTCCACTGAATGAGATCTTGGATAGCGGCGGCATTTCCTTTGGCTCTAAAAGCAGCTCGAACCCAGTCAACGAACCATTTTTCAAAAAACGTAGATTCGCTGTCTGGTTGTAATAATTGCAATGCTTTATTGTAATTTCCTTGTGCTTGATGCGCAATTTTCAAAGCTACTGCTGGATCAATATTTTGATTAATTGTCAATGCATCTGCAATAATTTTTTCGGGCAGTCCATTAAAATGTAGCACTTGGCAACGGGAACGAATCGTTTGAATAATGTCTTCCTCATTTTCTGAGATTAAAATGAAAACAGTTTTATCGGTAGGTTCTTCCAGTAGCTTTAGTAATTTATTAGAGGCAGCAATATTTAATTTATCGGCCATCCAAATGATCATTATTTTATGACCGCCTTCAAAAGATTTAAGTGCCAATAATCTTAAAATTTCTTGCGCGTCATCAACTCTAATCTCGCCTTGCTTGTTTTTAACTCCTAGAAGTTGATACCAATCAAACAAACTTCCATAAGGATTATCCTCCAGAAATTGACGCCATTCTGTTATAAAATCAATACTTTTTGGTTTGGTTTTTACGTCCTCAGTGCTTACAGTTGGATATATAAAATGTAAATCAGGATGGGAAATTTTTTTAAATTTAAGGTTACAAGCCTGATTTAGGCCTGAGTTTTCGTTGTTTTGATTGCTACAAATAATGTATTGTGCGTAAGCAATCGCCATGGGTAAAGTGCCACTTCCTTCGGGACCAACAAATAATTGTGCATGAGGAATTCTACCTAAATCAGCACTTTTTGTCAAATGACTTTTAATATTTTCTTGCCCAAAAATTTCTGAAAATTGCATAAAGCAAAGATAATAGAAAATGGTTTAGCCTTTAAATTTAATAAGCAAAGTTTTGCATGATTAAATAAACAATGATAAATAAATTATATAAATCTGTTACGGTATTTTTTCAAATTTTGTTTTTGACGATTTTTGATCTTTTATTTTGTAATTTATTGATTATTAATTATTTAATTTTAATTATTAAATTTTGTTTTTTACAACAAAAAATCAAGAAAAAGCAAATATTTTTGTAATCCTTTTATTTCTCTATTTTGAAAAGGCCCTTTACAAATATTCAATTTTTGATCTTAAAAATCGTTTCGCTTTTAAAAAAGTAGGAAGCATTTAGGTAATCAATATTATATTTTTTTTTCATCGTTTTCGTTTAAATTTAGTAATTAACTAATTGATTATCAATATTTTATTCTATAAAATCTTACATTAAAAAATTATATAAAATTTTGTTAAAAACACGTTATAGTGTTTGTTTTGTCGTTGTCTCGTACAATATAAAATGTTTTGTAATACTTTTATTTATGAACAATTGTTCATAAAATTTGCAAAGTAACTTTATTTAGCTACTTTTGTTAATAGTATATTAATTGTTTACGACCAAAAATATGAAAACCAACACCATCTTTTTATTTATTTTTTTGTGTATCGCCACTTCGGCTTTTTCGCAAAACAAAAATGCTCCGCAAAGTATCATTAGTTCAAGCGCATCTATTAAAAAATACCATGATATAGAGGAACTGAGGAAGATGCAAAAAGGGGAACTTCTTGAACTGTATGTTGAACGCATACAAGTTTTAGTGAAAACGTTACCGTACATTGCCTTGGCTACAAAGCCAGGAATTACTATAGCTGACCTTGGAATACCAAGTACCTCTGAAAACATGAAAGTGATGGAAGGTCAACGTGAAGCCACTCAAAATTTTTTAAATACAACTGTAGATTTTCAAAGACAAATGCTGCCTTATTGTGACAAGGATAATATAATATCCGCAGTCTTATTTTATGAAAATACGATGAGATCATTGCATGAGTTTGATAGTTTGTAGTTCCGCATACCAAAATATTTTTGATTTTTAAAATGTTAATTAAATCTTTATCTTATGAAAAGTTTTACTCAGATTATAGCAACATCTCTCTTAGTAGTTTTCAGTGCCAATGCGCAACAAGAAAAGGGAATTACTGGATTAAACAATTGGTTAAATAATTGGACTGAATTCAAAGCTAATAAAGTTGAATATTCAGAGGCCAATCAAATTTTGGCGGGCAACATTACTGCAAATACTAAGTTGTTTAAGAAAAATACTTACCAATTGCAAGGTAATGTTTATGTTACAAATAATGCGGTTCTAACAATTGAGCCAGGTACCGTCATCATTGGTGATTTTCAATCAAAAGGTACTTTAATTATCACTAAAGGTGCCTCAATTATAGCGGACGGTTTAGAAACAGATCCTATCGTTTTTACTTCCAATAGAAGTATGAAAAAGGCAGGAGACTGGGGCGGAATTGTCATATTAGGAGATGCTCCAATTAACAAATATGGAGGAATTTCGTCAGTAAACTTTGATTTAAACCCAGCGATGACTTTATACGGAGGTGTAAATCCAGCTTACAATGCGGGAATAATGCGTTATGTAAGAATAGAGTTTGCTGGCGCAAAAGCGCAAAGCGGAGGAGAAAATCTGAATGCGTTGCTTTTAGCCGGAGTTGGGAATAAAACAATTCTTGAAAATATAATGGTTAGTTTTTCTGCGGGAGATTCATTTGAATTTCTAGGTGGAGAACTTAATTTGAATCAATTGGTTTCATTCCGTTCTAGTAGTAATGATTATAAATTTAATTATGGAACGCAAGCCAATATTAATAATTCGCTCGCTGTTCGTTCTCCTTTTCTTAGCAGTAAGTATGGTTCTAGATGTTTAGATATTGCTTCTTATGATAAAAAAGAGGAAGTTGATTTTAGTAAAAAAAAGACATTAGTTGTAGCAACTAACTTGACACTAGCTAATATCAGTGACAACATAAATGCTGATATTGAATCAGGTTTAATTAAGGAAGCTATTTTTGTATCTGAAAATAGTTCTATACAATGTAAAAGAACGGTAGTTTCTGGTTTTAATCCAGCTGTTGTGCTTGATGATCAAATTCAAATTAATAATGAGAATTTAAAAAAATTAACATTTGAATCGATGTACTTCAATAATTGTAAAGGAAATTTGTTTACTGAAAACAACACAAATAATGAAGATTTAGAAAGTTGGTACGGTCAGAGTGCTTTTTTTAATGTGTATTCTAAAGGAAATAATTCAGAGACATTCATTGATTTTTCTAATGATAGAAAACCAGATTTTCGTTTACAATTATCAAAAATTACAGCATCTAAGTAGTTTTTTTAGATAGTAATGTAAGTTAGAACTTTCTAAAAATACACTTGAAGCAATGATAAAATGTAGCCCCACTACCATTTTAAAAAACTCTTTTATATTTTTTATGTTGTTGGTCATACCAGCAATTACTTTGGTGTACTCTCAAGTGGCAATAAATAAACCTGCAATTGGTTTTACCCAACTATGCGCTAACCCAGGATTTAATACCTTTGAGGTAAGTTTTTCCTTTAGTCCAGCCGGTTCTTTAAATCCTACCAACCAGTTTATATTGGAAATGTCTGATGGTTCGGGTAATTTTGCCTCTCCCATAATTCTTAGTTATACTGAAAAGCTATTAGCAGCAACTCCAACTTCGAGGACACTAATTTTTTCGGCTCCAACCACAACTAGTGGTGAAAATTACCGACTCAGAGTTAAAAGCACTTCTCCTGTAGCAGTCAGTCCAACGACAAATGCTTTTGCAGCTTATTATAAAATCCAAGATTCTCAATTCTCGATTAACAATTTCAGTCCAACAGCTACTTTTTGCACAGGAGGATCATTAATATTGTCTATAGATAATCCTGGAACTGGGACAAATGATTCTCCTTTAAAATATCCATCACTTAAATACAACTGGTTTAGAGTTCCAAGTCTCGTTCCTATCGCAACAACGCAAACGTTAACCGTAACGCAGCCTGGACGTTATTACGTTGAGACTAATTATGGCACATGTACTTCTGATTCGTATTCGAATAGGGTAGACGTTAATGAAGCGGCGGGCGGCGCCACAGCTTCTATCACTTCAAGCAAAGGCAATCCTTTTTGCGCGTCAGCAGGAGCTACAATTCTAGCTACTCAAGCTGGAAATTCTTATCAGTGGTTTAAGAATAGTGTCGTAATTGCGGGTGCAACGAGTCAGCAATATCAAACTAGTGAAGGTGGTTTATATACAGTTAGAGTAGATTTTGGCGGGTGTAATGCAACTGCTACGTTACAGTTGGAGGATGTTAATTTCAACAGTTCTTTAAATGTTTCTGCCACAACCACTATTAACAAAGGAGAAAGTAAAGCTGTTATCGTAACCACTAATGCAATCAACCCTACATTTCAATGGTTTTTGAACAATACTTTAATTAGTGCCGCTGTTACAAACACATTAAATATCAATAACGAAGGAAAATACGCTGTGATTATCTCTCAAAGCACAAGCTGTGTTTCGCAAAAAGAATTACTTTTTGAAATAAATTATCCATTTATTGATCCAAATGTTACTTTGATTCCCAATCTTGTTAGTCCTAATAATGACGGGATAAATGACACTTGGGTATTACCGCAAGAGTACGTGAGTGGCACAAATACACAAATAATTCTATTAAATTCTAGAGGAGAAGTAGCATTACAAACGAATAGTTATCAGAATAATTGGCCTGAAAATGAAATTAATTTTAATTCCATCAATCCTATTTATTATTACATAATTACAACCGAAGACAATAAAGTAAAAAAAGGCTCAATAACTGTAGTTAGGTAAGATGAAAAATATTTTTTTAACCATTCTGTTTTTTTTCTGTCTGCTTCCAGTGCTTCATTCACAAGAAGGTGGAGTGTCATCATTCAATATTCCAGTTAGAAATTCACTTAAGTATAATAAATTTTTATTAAATCCTACATTTAGTTTTGCAAGAGAACAAAATTCATATGTCAGTATTTTTAATAAGAGAGAATGGGTGCAATTTGATAATGCACCGCAAACCTATCTGGTCAGTTATTCGGGGAGATTTAGAGAAAATCAAGGCGTATCAGTTGGTTTATTTCAACAAAATTATGGTGTACTAACCACTTTTGGAGGAATAGCAAATTTTGCACAAAATGTTTATTTAAGTCAAGATAGTAACGTGACTTTTGGCGTTAATTTAGGATTCTATAAAAGCGGAATTAATATGGGAAAGGTTGTAACGAACTTTGCTGATCCATCATTAGAATTAATACCATCGAATACCTTAATCACTTTGAGTCCGGGTATTAATTATGGAAATGCATTTTTTGATTTTGGTTTAGCCGTAAATAATGCAGTTCTGTACAATGTTCAGTCATCTCAGTTAGTACCAGATGATCCACAGCGCAGTATTCAAGCTCATTTGATGTACACGGGCTTTATAGATAACAATGGTTTTTTTGACAGAAGTAAATTTTCAGGATTAGTAAGAGCGGAGAGTAAAAAAGAGCAAACCGTGATATCAGGATTAATGATGTTGGCTATTCCAAAAGGGATTTGGGCTCAGGCTGGTTATAATACATTCCACGGAATTTCGGCAGGATTGGGACTTAATTTGACTTCTAAGATTGCAGTAGAATATAATTATGAAAGGGCAATAGGTAGTTTTACGCAATTAGGACCGTCACATGAAATTGTTCTAGCATACAAATTCGTTGGTAAATATAACGATGATGAAGAAGACGAAGGTTCCATTATACCTGCTATCGAATCCAGAAAGATCGATACTAAAAAAACAGCAAACGCAGTAACCACTGTTGACCCATCTATTCAAAAAGATAAAGAACTTAGAGACGCAAAAGCAAAAGCCTTATTAGCGGAAAATAGATTAAAAAGAGAAAAATTATTCGCTGATGCTGCCGCAAAAGCAAAAGCCACAGCTGATGCTAACGAACAAATCAAATTAGATAATGAAGCTAAAGCAAAAGCCTTATTAGCGGAAAATAGATTAAAAAGAGAAAAATTTCTTGCCGATGCCGCTGCGAAAGCTAAGATTGCTGCTGACTTAAAACTGAAACCAGTTGTTCCACAGCAGCAAAAAGCGATACCAGACGAGGCTAAGATAAAAGCAGATGCTGTTGCAAAAGCAAAATTAGCTGCTGATGCTAAAGCAAAAGCTGATGCTGCTGCTAAAGCAAAAGCGAATGCTGACGCTGCAAAACTAATTGCTGATGCTAAAGCAAAAGCGAATGCTGACGCTGCAAAACTAGCTGCCGATGCCAGAGCAAAAGCGGATGCTGACGCTGCAAAATTAGCCTCCGATGCTAAAGCAAAATCGAATGCTGATGCCGCAAAACTAGCTGCTGATGCCGCTACTAAAGCAAAAGCGGATGCCGACGCTGCAAAATTAGCCGCCGATGCTAAAGCAAAATCGAATGCTGATGCCGCAAAACTTGCTGCTGATGCCAGAGCAAAAGCGGATGCTGATGCTGCAAAACTAGCTGCCGATGTCAGAGCAAAAGCGGATGCCGACGCTGCAAAACTAATTGCTGATGCTAAAGCAAAAGCGAATGCTGATGCTGCAAAACTAGCTGCAGATGCTAAAGCAAAAGCGGATGCCGACGCTGCAAAATTAGCCGCCGATGCTAAAGCAAAAGCGAATGCTGATGCCGCAAAACTAGCTGCTGATGCCGCTACTAAAGCAAAAGCGGATGCCGACGCTGCAAAACTAATTGCTGATGCTAAAGCAAAAGCGGATGCCGACGCTGCAAAATTAGCCGCCGATGCAAAAGCAAAATCGAATGCTGATGCCGCAAAACTAGCTGCTGATGCCGCTACTAAAGCAAAAGCGGATGCCGACGCTGCAAAACTAATTGCTGATGCAAGAGCAAAAGCGAATGCTGATGCCGCAAAACTAGCTGCTGATGCCGCTACTAAAGCAAAAGCGGATGCCGACGCTGCAAAACTAATTGCTGATGCAAGAGCAAAAGCGGATTCCGACGCTGCAAAACTAGCTGCTGATGCCGCTAGTAAAGCAAAAGCGGATTCCGACGCTGCAAAACTAATTGCTGATGCTAAAGCAAAAGCTGATGCCGACGCTGCAAAACTAATTGCTGATGCTAAAGCAAAAGCTGATGCCGACGCTGCAAAATTAGCCGCCGATGCTAAAGCAAAAGCGGATGCCGACGCTGCAAAACTAGCTGCAGATGCTAAAGCAAAAGCGGATGCCAACGCTGCAAAACTAGCTGCAGATGCTAAAGCAAAATCGGATGCCGACGCTGCAAAACTAGCTGCAGATGCTAAAGCAAAAGCGGATGCCGACGCTGCAAAACTAATTGCTGATGCAAGAGTGAAGGATGATAACGCAAAATCGATGGATAATATCGCATTGAGTTTAGCTGCCGCACGTGAAACACAACAACAATTATTAAGTGAGTTGAATGAAAAAGTTGCACAAAAAGATAAGGAACTGAAAGATTTAAAAAATGAAAATGATTTAAATGATAGAGGAATTGCAAGTCCGCCTAAAGAGTTTAAGAGCGTCTCTGCTGAAAATGCTGCACTAGAATCATTGAAATCAGAAATTGACTTAACGAATAAAAAACAAAATCAGTTGTTAAGCTCGATAAATACTTTATATGAGGAACGTTTAAAGAAAACGGCAAATAAAAATGATGCATTAACGCTAAGCTATTTACAAACAATTAATGAATTGAAAGCAAACCAAAAAATAGCAGAACAATCTAACAGTAGATTAATAACAGCACTGGTGCAAATAAATGAAGCTACAGAAATAGAAAAGAAACGTAGAATAAAACGCGCGAATTTTGAAAATGAAGATAGTAGGTATAAAACGGATCAAGAAACTTTGAATCGCATCAAAGCAACAACTGCCGTAAGTACTATAAAACTTAAAGCAGAGGATTTTGATTACGGAAAGGAACTAGCAAACATGCAAATTATTAAAAATATTAAAAACGTTGAAACAGGTTATTATATAGTACTCGCTGTTCATCAAGAGGTTTCAAAAAGAGACACTTTTGTAACTAAAACAGTAGCAGCTGGAGAGCAAAATATTAATTTCTTTTACGATGTGAAATCAACTAATTATTTCATTTATGTCGATAAGTTTGACAATTTAACGCAAGCTACTCAAATTTTAGAATCTCGAGGTAGTAAAACGTATAATGGAAAAATGACAATAATACGTGTAGAAAATTAAGTATTGTATTAATGGGAATGGGATCTCAATAATTACTGTATTTAAAAATTATAAAGTATGCCGGCAATTTGCTGGCTTAATTAAAAGTTTAAAAAGATCGTTTGCATCTCTGCCCCAAATAGGTGTGAATGATCAACTAATAACACCCAATCATTATGGAAAAAACTACTTTTTCAAAAAGAGTTACTATACTTAAAGCCACAACTATTTTCATAAAATCAATTTTGTTATTCCTAAGCGGTGCAACACCTATTTGTGTAAATAGCAAGAGGGTTCAAAGAGGATTAGTTTTCCAAATGATTGTATCGTTGGTCTTTTCAATTTTTATTGGGCAGCTGTCTTATGGGCAAATTGGAAAAGGATTTACTCCAAGGCTTCCGGGTCCTGATAGGAATATAAAGGTTAAAGGTGATGTTGTTCTTATTGGTAACACCGTAATCAATAAAGTAAATGGTGTGGGACCTGGCGGTAGTCTAAACCCTGCTATTTTCAGTCCCTCAGCACCCCAAAATGGCGTTACTTACACTGGAACTGTTACAAATTTAGCGGCACTTACAACTGAAGCTAATTTACCTTACAATGATACAGGCAATAACAATAGTTTTTTTGTTGAATATATTGATATAGACAACGACAACTCAACATTTAGTTCAAGCACAGCGAATTTGAACATTAATAACAGCTGTAAAAAAATTGTTTTTGCTGGATTATATTGGTCTGCAATCTATCCCTATGATAGAAGTACTAACACAGGAAATAAATATCTAGGTTCATTACGAAACGAAAACTTTGATAGAATAAAGTTCAAAGTTCCTAATGCCACGACTTATTTGGATTTGGTAGCAGATGAAAAAATATTTGATGGGTATAAATTCAATGGACCAAATGTATCGGATTCTTTTAAGGACTCACCGTATGTGTGCTTTAAAGACGTAACATCTTTATTATCAATCTTAACAGATGCTGATGGGCCATATACAGTTGCGAATGTAAGGGCGGCAAGAGGAAAAAGAGATGGTGGTGGTGCTGGAGGTTGGACATTGGTTGTGATATACGAAAGTCCTACTGTACCAAGTAAGTTTATCTCCATTTTTGATGGTTATGTGGGTGTAAATCCAGATGCAGGCCCTGGTTTTTTACCATTAGTTGATTTTGCAATTAATGGTTTTAGAACTTTACCTGCTCCATTCCCTGTAAGAGCCAAGATGGGTGTTGCAGCCCTTGAGGGTGACCTAGGAGTATTTGGGGATACTTTTCAGTTTAAGGCGTCAACGGTCCCAACATTGTTTACACCTATAAGCGATGTTAGAAATCCAGCTAATAATTTTTTCAATGCTTCAATTACGGATAACGGTGTAGCTGTTACAAATAGGTCACCCAATAGTTCCAATACGTTGGGCTTTGATATTGATAATGTAGTGGTTGCTAACGCCAATAATGAGGTAGTTCCCAATAATGAAACGGGTGCTACATTGAGATTAACAACATCTGGCGATGGTTATGGCGCTTTTGTAGCCACTTTTGCCGTAGATATCATTGAACCCGCAATCTTGTTGACAAAAGAAGTTAAAAATTCTGCTGGGAATGATATAGGTGGAGCCAATGTAGCATTAGGAGATCAGCTAGAATATGTAATTGGTTTTGAAAATCAAGGCAATGACGATGCGACAAATTTTACCATTAAAGATATTTTGCCTAACAATATTATTTTTAATTACCCTGCTGATCTTGGTACACTTCCTCCAGGAGTTACGCATTCTTATACTCCAGCTAACAGAACATTAATTTTCACCATTCCTAATAATTTAGTAGTAAAAAATCTAACTCCTGGTCCACCTTTTACTAGATATGAAATACGTTTTAAAGTTAGGGTAGTCCCTACTTGTGCTGACTTAAGTGACGCTTGTGATAATAGAATTTTAAACAGTGCTTTTGCAACGTACAGAGGAAGTGTAAATGCCACTCAAATAACAGATGATCCGAGTTTATCATCGTTTACGGCCTGTAATTTAGGAACACCGCAAGCAACTAACTTTTTAGTAGGTGTCAGCGACTGTCTATTTACTAAAAACGAAATTTTATGCGGAGCTAGTAAAACAATTACAGCTCGTAATGGATATGCAAGTTATACTTGGACAGGTCCTTTTGGATTTAATGCAACCGGACAAACGGTTACTGTGACGCGCGCAGGTGTTTATAGCGTTTTTGGTGTAGGTAATGCTCCTTGTACTGATTATAATGAAGTGATAACTGTAGCCCCTTTTGGCGGAACAACTGTAAATCCAATCAATGCGTTTGCTGATAACAAGCAACCAGATGGATCCATTCTTGTTTGTCCTAATAATGGTAAAGAGCTACCAAAAATCTTTCTTTGCGGATTAACCGCTTCTCGATTAATTAATACAGGCATAACTGGAGCAAATAGTATCGTTTGGGAAACGACAAATTGCGTCGCTCCGGTTGCATTATCTGATTTATGTGCTAATGAAAGTGCAAGTTGTACGTGGACATCAGCTGGACCGAATGGGCCAAGTTTTCTAGCCAGTGCTCCAGGTCAATTTAGGGTAACTATTAATTATGACGGAGGTTGTTTTAATCAATATTATTTTAATGTTTATAAAAATGTATTAGATCCTCAAGTAACGGCAACTGATATTATATGTACTACACCTGGAAGAATTGTTGTGAACAATGTTCCAAGTTCAGGATATGAATTTAGTATTGATGGCGTAAATTATCAAACGTCAAATACCTTCGTAGTTAACGTCCAAAACACGTATACCGTTTATGTAAGACAACAAAATATTGCTACAAACCCTTGTGTTTTTGAAGTACTCAATGTAATAGTTCGTAGAAGAAATTTTACGGTAACCGCAAATGCATCTCAGCCATTGTGTTTTGGGGGAACAGGAAATGTTTTAGTGGTTGCTAATGATGTCAACCCGCAGTACACATTTAATATTTATCTAGCTGGAAGTACGACTCTTCTTAATACGTCAGGTCTTCAAACGTTTAACCAATTTACGTTTGGTAATTTGGCTGGTGGAAGTTATGATGTGGAAGCAATAACACAAGATGGCTGTATTGAAAGACGTAGAATAACGATCAATACACTTACTCCTTTGACTGCATCGGCAGCAGTTACGAAACCCATAACCTGCACTGATGGACAAATTACAGTAACGCAGCAGGGAGGAACATTTCCGTACAGCTATTCTATCAATAATGCTCCTTTTGTGACAGATAATGTCTTTAATATTCCGTCACCAGGGGGTACGTTTTCTATACAAGTGGTAGATAGCAACAATTGTTCGGTTACATTAGATCCAGTTATCATGAGCGCAATTCCTGCTCCAACACGTAACACCACATCTACCGATGTAAAGTGTTATAATGATCTTACAGGAACTATTAATTTTAATGTAACTAATGCTAATGGTTACACACTAGCCTATAGTATTGATAATGGTGCCACCTATGGCGCTTCTGCAAATTTTACTGGTCTTGCTGCGGGAACATACAATACCATACTACGATATACATTAAATGGTGATATTTGTTTAGATACAATGAGACCAATAACAATCTCTCAACCAGCGGCGGCAGTAACAGCCTCTGCAGGAGTATCAGAATTAGCTGGTTGTGGAATTGCACCTAATACTAATTTTGGTAGAGTACGTATTACTAACCCTCAAGGCGGTGTTGGTACTTATGAGTATAGTTTTGACAATCAAGCAAGTTGGAGTACTGTAAACAATGCCCTTGTAGCTCCAGGAACTTATACTTTATTTGTACGAGATGCTAACCGTTGTATTTTCTCAGCGCCAGTAACGTTAGATCCTGAACCTGTTGCACCAGTTATTGATGTGGCCGCACCTGTTGACTTTAATTGTGATGGATCGGCCACCAGTAAGGTAACAGTTAATAATCCTGGAGGGGTAAATTACACTTACGTTTATTCTAGAAATGGTGTAGTAAACACCAACACACCACCCAATGAATTTATTAATGTTCCTCCGGGAACACATAAGATAACAGTAGCTTATAATTTAGGTGTAGTTCCTACTTTTAGTAACTTATTGTTTGAAAATTTTGGATACGGAGATGACACCACTTCTCCTGGAATGAATGCAATTTTTTATTGTTTTGAAAGACAGGTTGTAGCAACCCAATGTAGAAATAATATTCAAATAAACGACGGAGATTATTCAGTTACGGCAAGAATTATAAGTCCATTTGGACCTTGGCTGCAGCCAGGAGATCACACACCTCCTACTATACCACCTACTCCAAGAGGTAGAGCATTGGTAGTAAATATTGGAGATCAAATTCCTGTAACAGAAATCTTGTATGAGAAAGTAATCAATAATATTATACCAAACCAACCTATTAATGTCGAGTTTTTTGCATTTAATTTACTAAATCGATTCAATAATCAAGCGAATCCTGATTTAAGAGTTGCTTTGATAGACGCTTCAGGGACTGAAATTTCTTTTTACAATACGGGAGAAATTCCGAAATCGGAAAGATGGGAGAACTATCCAAAAACTCCAGTTACATTAAATCCTGGCGCAAACACAACACTAAGATTTATCGTCCGATCTAATGTGAGACAAACTAGCGGCAATGATGTGGCTATAGACGATATTAGAGTATATCAACTACCAAAAACATGTATTACCACTAGAGATTTTACTATTTTTGTTCCTACAGGTAAAGCTTTTGCAGCTCAAATTACAGGCGAAAGAAATGTTACTTGTGCAGGAGCAGCTGATGGTCAATTCACTATTAACGTTCAAAATTTTGATGCTGCCACTGGATTTCAATATTCCATTGATAATGGAGCAACTTTCACAACGTCGTTAACTTCTCCGGTTACTATAACTAGTAGAGCTGCTGGTACTTTTGCTGTTGTAGTTCGCCCTGATGCAGCGGCTATTGGTGCATGTTCTAAACCGTTTTCAGTTATTATCACTGAACCAACTGCTGTCACAGCAGATGCTATAAGAGTAATAGAAGCTACTTGTACAACAGGAGCAACTATTCGTGCAACGGGTGGCGGAGGAACTCCAGCGTATCAATATGAATTGCGCGCAGCGAATGGGATAACTATTGTTAGACCATTTAGCAACAACCGTGATTTTACTAATGTGCCCGCAGGGGATTATACCGTTTTTGTTACGGATGCAAATGGATGTTCGAATCCAGCTGGAACGGCAATTACAGTGACAGCTCCACCGGCACTAACGGCAACTTTAGATAGTACTACTGATTATTGCTACACTACAGCAAATCCAGCCACACTTGTTATAAATGTAAGCGGTGGTGTAGGTCCATTTACTTATAAATTAGACAGTAACGCATCGGTTAGTTCGGCTTTAACTACGTTTTCATTTTCAAATGTAACACCAGGAACACACACTGTTTTAGTAACGGATAGCAATAATTGTACAACCACACTTGCTAACATAGTTATTGCACCCGCACTGACTTTGAATTTATCTTTATTACAAGATTTAACCTGTTTAGTTAATGCCTCAATTGGTAATGAACTAATTACTGGTGGTAACGGAACTCCTTATATTTATACTGTTTCCTACAATGGAACAGCAGCAACTGCAGTTTCTTCTTTTCCTTATGCTGCAACATTAGCTGGAACTTACGTGTTTACAATTACAGACAGCCGTGGTTGCCCAGCAACTAGTAATACAATAACGGTAACGCCTAAAACAACGCCGACACATGCAACAGCAAAAACAGATATAACGTGTAACGGACTCAATAACGGAAGCATTACAATCACCGCTTCTGGAGGTTTTACCACTACGTATACTTATGCTATAAAATTAACTACAGCTACTTCGTATACTACGCAACCCACTAATCAGTTTACTGGTTTGGCTGCAGGTACGTATGATATTAAAGTGATTGATAGCAAAGGATGTGAGTCAGTGCCAAGTTCAGTTACTATCGTGGATCCAGCTCCAATTGTAATCACAGCAACGGCAACGAATTTCACTTGTAGTCCGACAAATACTAAACTATCAGCTTTGGTAACTATTGGATTACCTACTGGAGGGACAGGTACCTATTTCTACAGTTTTAATGGAGGTGGATATACAAGTACAAATACACTAACGGTAAATGATAATGGAACCGATCAAATTATTAGCTACAGAGTTCGTGATGTGAATGGTTGTTTATCTCCAATTCAAACGATAACGATATTGCGCTTAAATCCGCCAACTGATTTAACATTTACAAATCCAGCAATAACGTGTATTCCTACAGCTACTACAACAACAGTAACTGTTACGGCGATAAATGGAGTGGGGATTTTACAGTATGAAACTATTGCACCATCTGTAGCTATTGTGGCAAAACAAACAAGCAATACTTTTGCTGGATTGCTTCCTGGTTTGTACACGTTTAGAGTAACCGATGCAAATGGTTGTTTTTATACAGAATCTTATACCATTGCTCCAGTAACGCCTATTGCTGTTACAGCAGTAAAACTGTCAGACGTAGCTTGTTTTGGGGATAATACAGGTTCCGCTCGATTTACAGTAACTGGATTTAGTGCCGCTGGCAATTATAACATTGTTGTTACAACAACACCAGCAAGTTTGCCATTTAACATGAATTCAACAGGAGATGTAAGAACGCTTACAAATCTTGTTGCGGGAACCTATACTTTTACGGTAACAGATAATACAACAGGTTGTACTGATTTTAAATCAATAACCATCAATCAACCAGTATCGGGAGTATCAATCACTTCCGCAGCAGCAACTCCAGTATTTTGTAGCAATGATAACTCCCAAATAACAATTACTGCCACTGGAGGAACTCCAAGTTATGGCTATGCGGCTGTGCCAAGTGGTGCAACGGCACCTACTACTTTTGGAACATCAAATGTGGTAACAGTAGATACTAATAATGGAACGATTTTATCGTGGGACGTTTACGTTAGGGATGCCAATGGTTGTTTAACACCAGTGACAACAGTAACTATTATTAATGATGGTACGCCAAATGTAACTGCCACAGTTACAAACCAATGTACAGCAAGTGGTAGTACATTTCAAATAGAAGCATCTGCAACGGGTGGTTTAGCACCCTATACATACACCATAAATACAGGTGTTGCTCCAAGTCCTGCAAATACTTTTACAGTGGCTGCTGGTACCTACACCATAACAGTTAGAGATGCTAATGGCTGTACAGCAACTACAACCATAACTGTAAATCAAAGATTGACTGCTGTTGCAGCAGTAACTAAAGATATTACTTGTTCTGCACCAGCAGAGGCTACTATTAGAGTAAACATTTCTGGTGGTTTTGCTCCTTTTACATACAGAGTAAGAACTGTGCCTGGCACCTACAGCGGTGGTCAAATTGCATTTACAGGAAATTCATTTATTTATACTGCAGCAGGAACTACTGGAGCAAGCTATGAATTTGAAATTACCGATGCTAATGGTTGTGTAAGATTAACAAATACGGTTAACACTAATACAATAACGCCAGTTGCGGCAACAGCAGCAAAAGTAGACCCAACGTGTAATGGATTTACAGACGGCTCAATTCGTTTAACTGCCACAGCTGGTGTTGCTCCGTTTACGTACAGCATTTCAGGAGTTAGTGGTTTAGGATCATCAAATGTGTTTGGTGGTTTAGCTGCTGGTTCTTACAATTATATTGTTAGAGATGCTAAAGGGTGTGATGCTACAGGAACGATTGTTTTAGTTGATCCTGCACCAATTGCAGCTACCATTAGTCCGAATCCTATTCAATGTAATGGAAATGTTCCTGGTAGTATTGATGTAACAATTAATTCAGGAGGTGTTGCTCCTTTTACGTACTCCATTTTAAATAATGCATTCACGCAAATCGCAACATCAGGTGCTATCCCTGCAACTACCTTTAATTTTGCAGGATTAGGTTTTGGTGATTATTATATTAGAATCATTGATGCTAATGGCTGTGAATTTCAAAGTGCTAGAACAAGAATTTTAACACCACCCAATATCGTAGCAACTGGTAATGCAAGTACAGGTACATGTGCAACGGGAGCTACTGTTGAGATTTCAGTAATTACCGGATTTCCTAATTTTACGTATCAAATTTTTGGTCAACCAAGCACCGCTTTTGGGCCAACAGCTGCAACAAGTCATATATTTCCAAATTTAATTCATGGTACTACTTATCAATTTCAAGTAATTGATGCTGGTGGATGTTTCACAATTGTTGAGGTTACAACACCACCATCACCATCATCTATTGCTATAACAGGTACTGTAAGTACCAATGTTACTTGTAACGGTACAGCCAACGGCACCTTAGCTTTTACAGTTCAAAATTTCGACCCAACTGTAACAACTATTAATTATCAAGTATTAAATGCATTAACGCTTGCACCTTTACCTACTCCTATAAATGGTACATTAACGGGAGTTGCAGGAGGACCATTTACTGGAAATATTACTACATTACCAGCAGGTAATTATGTGTTGAGAGCTACTGAGGCAACAGGAACGTTATGTTCAGCTTCTTATACTTTTACAATCACTCAACCAGCGCAACCACTTGTATCTAATGTTACTGCAAATGTAAATGCAGATTGTAATACAGGTGCATTAGTTACATTAACAACAACAGGAGGAACAGGTCCTTATACGTATGCGGCGGCAGTAGCTCCTGGACCTGCTACAATTTTCAATCCTGGCAATGTACTAACTTTAAACCCAGGCGCAGCTGGAACTGATTTGATCTGGATTATCACCGTGCGTGATGCAAATGGTTGTACAGTTGATGTACCTGTTACAATTGCTGTAGATCCATCGCCAGTTATTGCTTTAGAAATAGTGAATAAATGTGTACCGCAAGGAATTTTTGAGATAAGAGTTACTCAAGTTACAGCGGGTACCGGAGCGTATACCATCAGTGTTGATGGAAGTGCATTTACTAGCATAACAGGTTTACCACATATTGTTCCAGGATTAAACTCAGGTTCACATACCATAAGTATTAGAGATACTAATGGTTGTACAGATACTGAAACGATAATCATTGATGAACCATTAGTGGCAACGCCAGCCATTACTGCTTTGCCTACTTGTGCTAATAATGATGGTGTAATTACTATGACGGGAACTGGAGGTCCAGTTATGGGCACCTATACATATACGATTGCACCAACCGCACCAAGTGTTGTAATAAATAACACAACAGGAGTTATTTCAGGATTGCCTGCGGGAACGTATACCATTACTATGACCGATACGGCCACGCCAACACCTTGTACCACTACAGCAGAGGTAACATTGTCAGCGGCAATTCCTGTAACATTTACAACCGCAACAACTCCAGCCCTTTGTGTAGGAGATAGCAACGGCACTATAACTGTTACATTATTACCAGGAAATACAAATCCTGATTATACCTATGCGATCATTGCAGGGCCACAAACAGTTGCAGCGCAATCATCAAATATATTCACAGGTTTATTACCAGGAACTTATACCATTAGAGTAAACTCTGGACAAGGTTGTAGTACTGATGATGCCAACGTAGTTGTTGCTCCAGCAACAGCATTAACAGCTAGCGCAGCTTTTGCAGCTAATACTACCTGCAGCACAACTACCTTAATTACAGTTACTCCTACTGGTGGAACGCCAGGTTACACTTATAACTTCAATAGTTTAGGATTTACAACTGATAATACTTTTACAGTAAATAACGGCCCAATAGCTACTATTACCACAATCGTAGTACGCGATGCTAATGGTTGTACCTTCAATTTAATTGATGTGACAACACCGGCATTCAATCCACCAACAGGGATGGATGTTACAGCAACACCAATTTATTGTGCACCAGTAGCAAGCTTGACGAGTACGGTGACCATCACTAATGTCATCAATGGAGCTGGTATGTTAACGTATCAAATACTTTCACCTGCAACCGCAACAAGCAACGTGACGGGCGCCACTAATGGAATATTTATTGGTCTGGTACCAGACGATTATATGTTCCAAGTAACGGATAGTAATGGATGTACCTACCAAGAATTGTTAACAATTGCGCCGGTAAATAACATTACAGCTACAGTCAGCGCAACTACAAACGTAAGTTGTTTTGGCCTCAACAATGGTACTGCTACAATTACGGTGGCTAATTTTGCAACGACATATACTGCTAGTTTAACAGCAGGAACAGGAACAGTTGTAATCTCCGGCGATACAGTTTCAATAACTGGAATGCAGCCCGGAAATTATACTTTACGTGTAACTGACGCTACAACTGGTTGTATCGCTGATGTTACAGTAACAATTACCCAGCCAACGGCAACGCTTGCCTCAACAAGTATTGCCACAAATACAAATTGTGATAATGACAATAGCACTATTACAATAACTGCAACTGATGGTACGCCTGCTTATCAGTACGCAGTAGCCAGATTGGGTGATCCTGTACCAACGGTTTTTATATCTAATAATGTTTTTGTTGTAGATACTAATGGAGGGCTAGACATGGCTTGGACGGTTTATGTAACTGATGCCAATGGTTGTACTACGAGTAATTTACAAAATATTATTTTGGATGCAAGTCCTTCTGCTATTTCTGTGGCTTCATTTAGCGAATGTCCGGATGTAGTAACAGGAAATTATACTTTTACGGTTAATACACCTACAGGTGTTGCACCTTTTACCTATAGCATAGGAGGTGGTTTTCAAACAAGTCCAACTTTTATTGTAAATGCAGCAGGCACTTATGATGTAACGGTAAAAGATGCTAATGGTTGTACCACAACTGCAACAGCACTAGTTGTGATCCGTCAACCGTTGATATTAACGGCAACAGTAACTGTGTCACCTTCTTGTACTGACGGAGATGGAGTTATTACAGTGGCAACATTAGGAGGTTCAGGAAATTATGAATATAGAATCGATACTGGTGTTTATCCTATGGTCATACCATTTACAGGCATAAGCTCTGGACCGCATATCGTTTACGTTCGTGATACAACAACTGGTTGTGAGGCTTCTGTAGCTGTAAACCTGCAAGCCGCAACTCCTATTACAGGTTTTGCAGTAACTAAAACTGATGTTATCTGCAACGGTGGAAATGACGGTACTATCACAGCAACTTTAGACACTCCAGCAGCAGGTATAAACGATAACCCAATTTACACTTTTGCCCTTACAGGTACAACAACTGTAGGTAACGTAACGGTTACAAGACCTGCACAAGAATCCCGATTATTCAGTGGTTTAGCAGCAGGAACATACACCGTAACCGTTACTTCAGGTAGAGGATGTACTGCATCTGAAACTATTGATGTTATAGAACCAACAGTAATCACAGTTCCTGCTCCTGTAGTAGTACAATTTGGTTGTATTGCAGGAAATACAAGTAACCTAGCTACCATTACAGTTAATCCGTTGTTAATCACAGGAGGTTCAGGAGTGTACTTGAACTATGAGTTTTTACTAAATGGAACTCGTGTACAATTTGGAAGCAGTAATGTGTACACCGAAGCAAACCTTGCTGGAGGTACTTATACCGTGAATGTTGTTGATGATAAAGGATGTATAGGCAGTACAGCTACACCTGTTGTTATTGCTCCTTACGTTGCCTTAGACAAGGTAAATGTCAATATCGATCAAGCAATAACTTGTACCAATTTTGAAAACATTAGCGTGACCGCTACTACTATACCTGTGGGAGCTACTGCTAATTTAGAATATACCATTGTTGCTGTGACTTATGATCCAAATACAAATGCACCAATATTTGGAGCAGTGGTAACGAGTCCTACTGGAATATTCACTGGTTTAGTGGTGGGCGATTATTTAATCACAGTTAGAAACTTAGATACCAATTGTGAGATTCAAGGTGTTCATTACGTTAATGAGCCCAACACTTTTGATCTAACAATTGACACCCTTGTTGATGTAATATGTTTGGGTGGCAATGATGGAAGAGCCAATATTACTTTTGTCGACCGATTGATCACAACCGCACCAATAAATACTAATGATGCTGGGCCCTTTAGTTACACAGTGGTAAATGTAGCGACACCTACAGTTACGGTGGCATCAGGAAATGCAGCAAACGCTGGACCAATCACTATTCCTGGATTAGCAGCTGGGACTTATACTGTAACAGCAACGCTATCACAATCACCTTTTTGTACCGTTTCTAAAAACTTTACCATTACAGGTCCAAATGTCGCTCTGGATATTACTGAAACACATACCGAAATTACTTGTGTTAGCGGTAATAATGATGGAACAATTTCAGTAGCTGCTACTGGAGGTTGGCCAGGTGGTTATCAGTATGAATTAAATTTAAACGGAAATCCAATTGTAGCGTATGGTACTCAAACAGAATTTACTGGTTTAGTTGCTGGAAACTATATTATAAATGTCAGAGATAGTAAAGGTTGTATAGATCAAGTTATTGTTGTTCTAGCAAATCCAACACTTATTGTGTTTACAGCAACACCTAGTGCCGCATTGAGTTGTTTTGGAGATACAACAGCTAGCATTACCGCTAGTGCGCCAACAGGTGGTTCAGGAAGCTATTTATACACTTTGATAACTACGTTTGCTAATGGTACTGTAACTAACAACGGACCTCAATTATCAAACATTTTTACAAATTTAGGAGCAGCGAGTTACCAAGTAAAAGTTACTGACTCTTGGGGTTGTGAAACCACTGCTGCAACTATTAGAATAGCTCCTCCTGCGCTTGTAACAGCAAGCTTAGTGTTAGCTTCAGCAAATACATGTAACACTCAAGCTACGCTTACTTTAACTGCTGCTGGAGGAACTGGGCCGTATATTTACAGTGTGGATCCTAACTTTACCACATCGACTACCATGACAGGATCATCGGTAACATTCTCGGTAGCGGTAGGAACATATAATTATTATATTAGAGATGATAATGGATGTACCAGTTTTATTTCAAATGATATAAAAATTGATGCCGTGCCAACTCTAACCCTTGCTATAAATGACGTTAATGCAACAATTAGTTGTCGTGGTGATAGTTCAGGTGTTATAGTAGCAACAGCCCAAGGCGGTTTAGGAAATTACGTGTACACATTATTAGATGGTTCTGGAAATCCTCTCACGTTTACTCCAACACAAACTACCCCGGGTAACTTTACTAATCTTCCTGCAGGATCTTATACAGTGCGAGTGGTAAGTATTGATTGCTTGGAACAAAGCACAGTTCCAATTGTAATTACTGAGCCTGCTGCTGCGCTTTCACAAGCTAATGTTGTCACCAATGTAACTTGTGCAGGAGAAGGTGATGGAACAATCGTGATAACAGCTTCGGGCGGCACAGGAATTATTAAATATGCAATTTCACCTAATTTAAACCAGTTTTTTGAGTCCAATGTTTTTGATGATTTGAGACCAGGATTTTACGATTATATCGTTCAAGATCAAAATGGCTGTTTCATATACATAACAGGAGTCGAAATCACTGAGCCAAATTCAATTTTTGTAACAACTATTGCAGGATCAGAAATGCCAGAAGTTTGTACAGGTGATAATGATGCCGCTTTTAGTGTCAATATTACAGGAGGAAACGCTCCATATAGCGTTAGTATCAACAATAGAAATGGAACTTACACTAACGGTGTTATAGGTCAAACACAATTTGATTTTGCTGGCTTAACAGGCAGTGAACACATCGTTTATGTACGTGATGCTAGTGGTTGTACTACAGAGCATACTGTGATTTTAGGAAAGGCAGTGACGTTAAACCCGCAAGCTACAGTTGCTTATGATTGTATAAGTAATAGTGCGAGCAATTCAGTAACCATAACTGTTGATCCTAGTAATAATCAAGCTGATTTAGATTACGCCTTAGATGGTTCAGGAGTTTTCCAGTCGAGTAATGTTTTCAACAATTTGACAGTAGGATTGCACAGTGTGGAAGTGAGACATTCTAATGGTTGTATAAAAGCAATTGTTTTTGGTATTCTTCGAGTAGATCCTTTAACACTAACACTAGCTGATGGTGGCTTAAACGAAATTGTTGCTACAGCGACGGGTGGAATTACAAATTACCAGTTCAGTCTAGATGGCGAGTCGGCTGGTAGTCAAAGTTCATTTATTATAACTAAATCAGGAAATTATACGGTAACCGTAACTGACGCGTCAGGATGTACCGCTACTGCTACTAGATTTTTTGAGTTTGTAGACATCAAAATTCCAAATGCTTTTACACCTAATGGTGATGGTAACAATGATACCTGGGCTCCAACCAATACAATCAATTACAAAGATTTAACATTTGATGTTTTTGATCGTTACGGTAGAAGAATAGGCAAATATACCGAAGGACAATTTTGGGATGGTAGATACAATGGTGCCGAATTACCTTCAGGAGATTACTGGTATGTCGTGAAAATTAAACAGTCAAATGATGGACGTGAATTTGTAGGACACTTCACTTTATACAGATAAATTGAAACGATAACGAATTATGATGGCTCAAAATAAAATTAGTAAAATGAAAAAAATTATAGTTTCTATTTTTCTCTTGACTGTTGCTTCGAGCCACAGTCAGGAGCTAAATTTGCCGGTTTTCACCCAGTATTTAGCAGATAATCCATTCGTTATTTCGTCTACATTTGCTGGAATTGGGGACAACCTAAGAATTAGAGCCAACGGTTTGACGCAATGGGTAGGAATAAAAGGTGCCCCCGATAATCAATCGATTTATGCCGATTTTAGAATTGCTGATCAATCAGGGGTGGGTATTTCACTGTACAATGATAAAAACGGTAATACAAATCAAGCGGGTGCAAAAGTCTCATTTGCGCACCACATTATCTTGGACTATTACTCTAAGCAATATTTGTCTTTTGGTTTATCATATAATTTTAATAGTTTCAGGATAGATGCGAGCGCACTAGATCCTATCAATTTTGATCCGGCTATAAACAACAATAGATTTACCGCTAATAATAACTTTGACGTGGGATTACTGTATAGAAATAAAGGTTACTTTTTGAGTTTTAATGCTAGTAATATTTTAAATAAAGACATTGACCAATTTACAGGTATAGAACCAAGTCTGTTGCGGAATTACCAAGTGTATTCTGGATATGTTTTTAGAAGTAAAACCTATAATAGAACAGAGATTGAACCATCTGTGTACTATCAGTTATTTGCAAGTGACAGACGTTCTAGTACTGATGTAAATGTTAAGTTTCGAAAATTCAATCGTGACGATGATTATATCTGGGCGGGAGTTTCCTATCGTTTTTTAAACGACCAAATAGGGAAGCCTTTAAATGTAGGTCCAATGGTTGGCTTCAAAAAGTCTAATTTCTATTTTGGATATTCGTATCAAGCTACACTGAATCAATTGTCAGCCTTTAATACTGGAACACACGTGGTTACTCTCGGATTAGATTTCCTTGCAGGAATTAGTAATTGTCCTTGTACTCAAAGTCCTGTTCATGATTAGTGCCTTTTTTTAAAACAACCACTGTTTTTAATAGATTATAACGTTTTCGTTGGTGTTTAGTTCTACAATTTTATTTTTTCAAATAGTTGACGCCGTTAAAAGTTCTATATTTGTTAGACTTTGAAAAACAATAAACTAAAAAATACAGCAATGAAAACTTTAAATGATTTTGATTTTAAAAATAAGAAAGCACTAATACGAGTTGACTTTAATGTGCCGTTGGATGAAAATTTCAGTGTCACTGATGCTACCCGTATTGAAGCTGCTAAACCTACTATTGATGCTATTTTAAAGCAAGGTGGTAGCGTAATTTTGATGTCGCATTTAGGCAGACCAAAAGGAGTAGAGGAGCAATATTCGTTAAAACACATCCTAAAAACTGCATCAGAAATTCTTGGTGTTCCGGTTCAATTTGCTTCAGATTGTATTGGTAAGGAAGCAACTGATGCTGCTGCAAATATAAAAGCAGGCGAAGTATTGTTATTAGAGAATTTACGTTTTCATAAAGAGGAAGAAGCTGGCGATGTTGCTTTCGCAAAAGAGCTAGCATCTCTGGGAGATATATATGTTAATGACGCCTTTGGTACAGCGCACAGAGCACATGCTTCAACGACAATCATAGCGCAGTTTTTTGATGAAAAAAAATGTTTTGGACTGTTACTAGCCAAAGAAATTGAAAGCCTAAACAAAGTTTTAAAAAATAGTGAAAAACCAGTAACAGCAATTCTGGGCGGATCTAAAGTTTCTTCAAAAATTACGGTTATCGAAAACATTCTCGATAAAGTAGACCACATGATTATAGGTGGTGGAATGACTTTTACTTTTGTAAAAGCGTTAGGAGGTAAAATAGGCGATTCTATCTGCGAAGATGACAAACAAGAGCTAGCACTTGAAATATTAAAATTAGCGAAAGAAAAAGGCGTTGAAATTCATATTCCAGTTGATGTTGTGGCTGCGAATGCTTTTTCAAATGATGCCGAAACTAAAATTGTTAATGTTAAAGAAATTCCTGATGGATGGCAAGGATTAGATGCTGGACCAAAATCATTGGAACACTTCAAAAAAGTCGTAATGGAATCTAAAACTATACTTTGGAATGGACCGCTAGGCGTATTTGAAATGCCCAATTTTGCAAATGGTACTGTAGAATTAGGAAATTTTATTGCTGAAGCAACTGCAAATGGTGCTTTTTCATTAGTGGGTGGAGGAGATTCAGTAGCTGCTGTGAAGCAATTTGGTTTAGAAGATAAAGTGAGTTACGTTTCAACGGGTGGCGGTGCAATGCTAGAAATGCTTGAAGGAAAAGTATTGCCAGGAATTGCAGCTATTTTAGAATAATTTAATGCCATAAAAGTAATTTTATCTTCATCTCTACAAATAGTAGAACATTAATTTATACATTTTTTAATCAAATAAAGACCTTAGAATCAAGTAATTACTAAGGTTTTTTTTTAGCTTTTCAATTGCTGAACTATCTTTTTAGTTTATATTTTTTAAATAATTGTTAGAAAATTCGCTATAATTTAGCTAGATATGTCATTTTTAACACTTTATAAAGAAGCATTTAAGTATTTAGCTGTTATGTTTGTAAAAAATAAGTTTTGTAATCATTTGAAAAAAGGCCCCTTAATCAAAAAAATTATGAATATTAAAAATACCACCTTATCGCTTTTTCTACTATTATCCGTTTCGTTAACGGCTCAGCAAAGTTTTGTTGAGACTAAAGGTATTGATAATGTAGAAATAAAATTGTCCTACTTAGATTCGATAAAAAAAACCTTTGTTAAAAATGAATTAGCTTCGCGAGTCGATAGTTTGTGGATGAAGGAATTAATTACCTTCGACTTATACAATACAATAACAGCTGATATTGAAAATTTTAATATCGATACCTCAGTCGATTTTGAATTGCCAACTGCCCTTTTAAAAGAACGATTAGCAGTGATGGATGCTAAATCTCCGTTCAACATTGAATACAATCAAGGACTTGAAAATATAATCAAATCGTTTTTGAAAAATAGAAAAAAATCTTTTGAACGCTTAATGGGCGTATCAGAGTATTATTTTCCACTTTTTGAAGAAGCTTTGGCAAAGCAAAACGTTCCTTTGGAGATTAAATATTTAGCAGTAGTCGAGTCGGCGCTGAATCCAAGAGCAGTATCTAAAATGGGAGCAACTGGATTGTGGCAATTTATGTATCACACAGGAAAACAATATGGTCTAAGTATCGACTCCTACATTGATGAACGTAGCGATCCGCTTAAATCAAGTCAAGCCGCTACGCAATACATGACTAATATGTATAAAATGTTTGGCGATTGGGACTTGGTTTTGGCTTCTTACAATTCTGGTCCGGGAAATGTTGCTAAAGCCATTCGCCGTTCAGGAGGACAGAAAAATTATTGGAATATTCGTAAAAATTTGCCCAAAGAAACCCAAGGTTATGTTCCCGCTTTTTTAGCCACAATGTATATTTATGAATACCACAAAGAACACGGTATTGTGCCAGAAAGGGCAAGCGTGAAACATTTTGCAACTGATACTATTATGATCAAACAGCAAATGTCGTTTAAACAAATAGGCGATTTACTTGACGTTCCTGTTGCGCAATTGCAATTGTTAAATCCCGCTTATAAACTCAATGTAATTCCGTTTTACAAAGACGAACCTCATTATTTAAGATTGCCACAAGATAAAGCAGCTGTTTTTGCTTCAAATGAAAATCAAATCTACGCTTATGGTCAAAATGAGTTAGAGAAACGAGAAAGACCTTTTACAACTGCTAAAGCCGTGGCAAGCAGAGACTCTGCTAACTCTTCATCAGATAGTAACAAATCTTCAAAAACGACCTATTATAAGGTGAGACGAGGTGATAATCTATCGGCAATTGCAAATAAATATGATGTTTCTATCGCGCAATTAAAAAAATGGAATAATCTAAAAGGAAGTTCTATCGCTTATGGCAAAAGTATTAAGATTGTTTTAAACGAAAGTCAAAATTCCTCAAATAACACTCAACCAAAAGATCAAAATATAATTGCTGAAAATAATGCAAAAAATCAAAGTAGTACTGTACAATCTTCAAAAGAAGAAGTAGCAACGACAGAAACTAATACACGTGCTACAAATTCTGAACCTACTTATATTGTTGCAAAAGGAGATAATTTAGGGAATATTGCAAATAAATATAATGTTACAGTAAGTGATTTAAAACAATGGAATGATCTTGCCGACAATAATATTCAGGTAGGAACTACATTGCAAGTTGCAAAAAAAGAATTGATTTCTAAGGAGGTTTTAGCGTCAGGTTCTGAGCACAAATACATTGAATATGTAGTAGAGAAGGGCGACAATTTAGGAAGTATTGCTACTAAATTTGGTGTGGAAATAAATGAGTTAAAAATTTGGAATAAAATGCAAGGTAATATGCTTTCAATTGGCAAATCGTTAATTGTCAGTCAAAATGAAGTAGCGTTAATTACTGATAAGGCAAAAATCAATCCCTTTAAAACTAAATCTTCAATTGCGAGAACATCGAAGAATGTTGTCGACTATTATGTAAAAAAAGGGGACTCTTTATTTAGTATCGCCAAAAAATATCCTGGTGTAACTATTTCCGACTTGAAAAAATGGAACGATATTCGCAGTGAAGAAATTCAACCTGGAATGAAACTAAAAATAAACGGATAGTGTAGAATAGTTCTATACAGCAGGGTTTTATTTCATAAATGAATAGCAATGAATAAAACCAATTTCTTACTGTTTTTTGTTTCATTAATGTTTTTGTCTTGTAAAAATGAAAATGATTCTATCATCCGTCAGTCACGGGGTAAAATAAACACAATTTCAGTAATTATAGATGATCAGCTTTGGAACGCTGATGTAGGTGACAGTATTCGAAATAAATTTGCATCGCCAGTAATTGGACTTCCACAAGAAGAACCGCTATTTAACATTAACCAGTATCCCACGAAACTTTTAGAGGGATTTATGACCGATACACGAGCCATTATCGTGGTCAAAAAAGCTACAATAAATAAGTTCCAAATCCACAAAGATCAGTACGCTTCTCCTCAAAATGTATTTCATATTTCAGGTAAAAATCCCAGCGATATTATTGCATGTATAGAAAAGAATTATGTAAAAATGATCCAGATCATCAAGGAAGGCGAAATAGGCGAAACGCAAAAAATCAGCAAAGAATCTCTACTTGACACACAAATCATTGCTAATAAATTTCGCATCAATATTGCCATTCCTACAGGATATATTTATGTGTTGCAAAAAAGCAATTTTATATGGCTTAAAAAGGAAATTATAGGCGGTAACACTAGTTTGTTACTTTATCAAGTACCGTTAAAAACGATTAATAGAAAAGGGGATTTGATTAGCTGTATTATAAAAATGCGTGATTCAATAGGCGATTTATACATAAGTGGAAAAGATTTCAATACTAATATGCTAACTGAGGAAGCTTACGCTCCTTATCTAACTAAAAGCAGTCAGGACGGTAAAGAAACTTATGAAACAAAAGGAACCTGGCAATTAAATAATGATTTCATGTCGGGGCCATTTATCAATTTTGCAATAGTAGATCCTGAGTATAATAGAATTTTAGTTTTAGAGGGATTTTGTTATGCTCCATCAAAAGATAAGCGTGATTTAATGCATGAATTGGAAGCTATTATAAAATCAGCTGTAATCGCAAAGAAGTAGTCTATAATTGCTTTAATTTGCATTCAAAAAAAATAGCTAATGCAATTACTCTGGGAAATTAAATCATTTGACGCACTTTCTGTTCATGAACTTTATGATATGCTACGTCTACGAAGTGAAATTTTTGTGGTAGAACAAAACTGTGTGTATCTTGATCTTGATGGAAAGGATAAAATAGCTTTGCACCTTTTAGGCAAAACTGAAGGAGAAATTGTAGCACACGCCAGATTATTTCAAGCCGGAATTAGTTTTGACAATGCTTCAATTGGTCGCGTTACAGTAGATCCTAAGCACAGAGATAAAAAGTGGGGTCATCAATTAATGCGCGAGGCCATTGCTGGAATTGAGCATAATTTTGGCGAAAGCAAAATCACAATTGGCGCTCAATTATACCTGAAGAAATTCTATGAAAGCCATGGTTTTGTACAAATCAGCGAAATGTATCTAGAAGATGATATTCCGCATATTGAGATGAAAAGAGAATAATTAATTTTTAGAAATATAAAACTCAACTCTCCGATCTAGTTTATCACCTTGACCTAACGGATATTTGTTTCCTCTGCCTGAATACTTCATTCTGAGCCTATTGATTCCTTCATTATGTAAATAATTATAGACAGTTTTAGCACGATTGAGCGATAAGTTGTGCTTGTTCGTTTCTTTATCTATTGCATCTGAATATAGATTTGAAGTGCAACAAACATGACCTCTAATTTCAAATTCCAATGTTTTTTGTTTTTGTAATTTGATTACAATTTTATCGAGTTCCCGCTGCGATTGTAAAGTTAGTTTACTGCTGCCTAGTTCAAACAAGATGTTATGTAAATAGATTCGGTCGCCCACTTGGTGATCATCTTGGAACGAGTTGTAAATGTTGTTTCCAAAACTATTTTTCTTTACGATAAATAAGTCAACACGCCGATTCTTAGAGCGTGTTTCGTTGACGTTTTCTAAATCATCTTTCTTTAAAAGAATACGGCCTTTGCCTTCAAATATGGTAATTCTGCTTCTACTATATCCCCTTTTAGTGAGGATATTATGAACAGTGAGCACTCTTTTTTGCGAGAGTTTGTAGTTGTAATCATTCTCGCCTCGATCATCACAATAACCATATATTTGAACAGATTCGACGGTAGAAGTGTCAATATTTTTAATAAAAGCAACAATATTTTGTATTTGATCTTTGTTGAGGTAATATTTATCAAACGCAAAGTAAACTGTTTCCACTGGCTTTTCTTGAGCTTGTAAATAGCTTAAGAATAATAGTGCTAGGATACTTATTGTTCTTTTCATCACATTTCCTTGATCACATTTTTAATATTGTATTATAAGTTTGAATATTACTTAAAAGCATAGTTGCCTTTTTTATTTCAGCATTATTTTGAATGTAATATTGATACAAACCTTCCTGATATTGGTACCTTATGATAATTTCATCTATTAGCAAGTTTTTAATCTCCTTTTGGTTCTTATCTAGCAATGTGTTCTCGCTTTTTTGAAGAGCTGTTAATAGTTGCTGGTATTCCAGTTGAATAGATTCATCTAATTTTTCTTTTTTGGCTACAGCCAAAGTGTTTTTCAAAGCCAATTCTGTTTCTGTGTCAAATGAGAATTTTTGAACTTTTAAATATTGTTTAAAATCTGAGTAATCGCTATCAGAAATGACAGGAATTTTATTACCTAAATTTGGATTTTTATAGTAATACGAAGTAACATAGTTAAAAATACCGTCGTTGCGTATCAGCGCATTTGTTATTGGACTGGATTTAGCTTCGTCCATTTCGACATCAGGTTGGATTCCGCCGCCATCATAAACGGTTCTTCCTTTTCTAGTTTTAAAAGCATTATAATTTTTCTCATCGGTTTTAATAGCTTTACCGTTTGGATCTTTTTTCGAATAATTTAATGACTGAATACAACGTCCAGATGGCGTGTAATAACGCGAAATAGTAACTTTAAGTTGTGTTCCATACGTTAAATCAACAGGGCGCTGCACGAGTCCTTTCCCAAAACTGCGACTTCCTACAATCACCGCACGATCCAAATCCTGCAGAGCTCCAGCAACAATCTCTGATGCCGATGCGCTTCGATCATTTACAAGAATAACTAGTGGTATTTGAGTGTCAACAGGATCTTTTTGTGTTTTATAGGTGCTGTTGTGTTTCTCGATTTTAGATTTGGTGGTAACAATTGTTTCGTTTTTTGGAACAAAAAGATTACAAATATTTACGGCTTCATTTAGTAGTCCCCCTGGATTATCTCTAACATCAATAATGATACGTTCAGCGCCTTCTTTTTTTAATTGCTCTAATGCATCTTTAGTTTCTTGTGAAGCTTTTTTATTGAAACGAGCTAAGACTATGTATCCAGTTTTTTCATCAATTTTAGCAAAAAAAGGAACTGATTTAATTTCGATTTCGTCAAGAACTATTTGGGTTGTGTTTGCTTTGGCTTGGCGTAAATACTTAATGGCAATTTTAGTGTTTTTAGCTCCTTTAAAAAGTTGATTGGCTTCGTCTTTGTATTCTGAAAGTTCAATATCACCAACTTGGATAATTTCATCGCCCGGTTTCAAACCCGCTTTATCAGCTGGAAAATTTTTATAAACTTCTTTAACGATTAAAAAATCTTTTCTCCTGGTCAATACAGCACCAATTCCAGTATATTCACCAGTATTATTTATTTTGAAACGCAAAACATCTTGCTCATTAAAATACACGGTATATGGATCTAAACTAGCAAGCATTCCTTTGATCGCTTGATCCATCAAATCGCCAGGATTAGTTTCGTCAACATAGTTTTTATTTAATTCTTTAAAAAGCGTCGTAAAGATTTCTATTTGTTTAGCCACCTCAAAAAAATCGTCTTTGAAACTGCTGGCAACAAATAATAAAGCCGAAGCGACTATAGGTATAAGGAATTTTTTTTGGGGAACAAATTTCATCGTTTAATTTACTAAGAATTTAGAATTTTAAAATTAGTTAAAATAAACAAATAATTAAAACGAATGTTAAAGTAAATAATTCGCCAGTTATTAATATGATTTAAATTTACAAATTTTCAGCTGGTGAGTCAATTGCGTTATTGTTCTTTTTGCAGTTTTGCTGAATAAACTTCTCAAACAATTGAATCGTTTTAGTGTTGATTTCTTGATAACTCAAGCGATCTTTTGTTTGGTAAAAAAACATAAAGGAATAAGGTTGATCTAAATTATCAATCAATAAATGTTTGTTTAAGCGATAGGTTTCGCGCAATACCCGCTTGAAATAATTCCGATCCACAGCTTTTTTAAAGTTCTTTTTTGAAACTGAAACACCCATTTTTATTGTTTCGCCTTCGCCAAAATTTCCTGATTTATAGACCAATCGCAACGGATATTTTGAAACTGATTTTCCTTCAGTAAACAATAATCCTATTGTGATTTTGCTTTTTAGCTTTTCGTTTTTTGGGTATTTAAAATTCATTGTGAAGGAAGAAAGTCATAATTTGTATGATGCAAATTTACAATTTAACGTTGAGCCTCGATATCGTTTTAGAATTAATTATAACTAAAAATATATTTATTACTTTTGTGCCAAATTATAAAGCATGCAAAAACTGATTTCGTATCCCATTTCCGTTATTTATTACCTGTGTTTTAGTCTCGCATTGATTATTTTTCATCCGATTCAGTGGGTTTGTTTCAATGTTTTTGGTTACCAAGCACATAAAAAAAGTGTAGATTACTTAAATTTTTTTCTTGTAAGATGCACGAATCTTTTAGGAACCAGCTATAAGTTTGAAAATGTAAAAGCAATTCCCAAAAACGTACCACTAATTATTGTTTCCAATCATCAAAGTATGTACGATATTATTGCCATGATCTGGTTTTTTCGTCGTTTGCATTGTAAATTTGTTAGCAAGAAAGAATTAGGAAGCGGTATTCCAAGCGTTTCTTATAATTTAAGGCATGGCGGTTCTATACTTATTGATCGCAAAGATCCTAAACAAGCTATTCCAGCTATAAAGGGATTAGCAGAATACATTGAAAAACACAACCGATCCGCTGTTATTTTCCCTGAAGGCACCAGAAGTAAAACGGGTGTTCCAAAAGAATTTTCTCAAACGGGGCTCAAAATATTGTGTAAAAACGCACCTTCGGCGTATGTTGTTCCAATAAGCATAAACAATTCTTGGAAAATAGTTAAATACGGTTTTTTCCCGTTAGGTTTGGGAAATCGCCTTACCTTTGTAGTTCACGAGCCGTTTGCGGTTAAAGATTATGATTTTGCTGATTTAATGTTAAAAACTGAAACAGCAATAGTTCAAGGAATTAAAATTTAAATTATATATAATGTCAATAAAAAACATACGATTAGAAGTAATGCAGTTTTTGGAAAAAAACGTAGATAGCTTTGTAGATCAGTATCTAATTCCAGTAGAAAAAATATGGCAACCTACAGATTTTTTACCGAATTCTCAAAGTGATACTTTTTTTGATGAAGTAATAGAATTACGTGAAATTGCAAAAGAATTGCCTTATGATTTCTGGGTAACTTTAGTTGGTGATACAATCACTGAAGAAGCTTTACCTACATATGAATCTTGGTTAATGGATGTAGAAGGAATTGATAACGTTGAAAGAAACGGCTGGTCAAAATGGATCAGACAATGGACTAGTGAGGAAAATCGTCATGGCGATTTGCTTAACAAGTATTTGTACTTATCCGGACGTGTCAATATGCGTGAAGTCGAAATGACTACACAACATCTTATTAGCGACGGTTTTGATATTGGAACTGGAAGAGATCCGTATAAAAACTTTGTTTATACTAGCTTTCAAGAATTAGCAACTTATGTTTCTCACAATAGAGTTGCGCAAATGGCTAAAAAGTATGGCGATAATAAATTGTCGAAAATGTGTAAGATGATTGCTGGCGATGAAATGCGTCATCATCATGCATATAGCGAATTTGTAAACCGTATTTTTCAAATCGATCCAAGCGAAATGATGCTTGCTTTTCAATATATGATGAAAGCTAAAATCGTTATGCCAGCACATTTCTTGAGAGAATCTGGCGAAAAAATCAGCAGTGCATTTGAACAGTTTTCAGATTCAGCACAACGAATAGGAGTTTACACCGCTGCCGATTATGTAGATATCATGCAGAAGTTAATAGAAAAGTGGGAGATCGATAAGATTGGTGGACTAACTGATGAAGCTGAAAAAGCACGTGATTACTTGATGAAATTACCAGCGAGAATGGCTAGAATTTCTGAAAGGTTGGTGATTCCACAAGAGTCTCATATTTTCAAATGGGTGGAACCAGCTTTAGTAAGATAGATTTCAAATTTTTAAGTAATAACAAAATGTTGAATTTTGAAGTAATAACTTTGAAATTCAACTTTTTTTTTAAATTCAATAATTTAAATGATTCAAGCGGATTTAATAAGTAAGACAATTTCTTTTGTAAAAGCAAAACTAGAAAATGCTGAAGGCGGTCACGACTGGTTTCACATAGAAAGAGTTTATAGAAATGCAATTTTGATTTCTAAAAATGAAGTATGTGATACTGTTGTAGTTCAGCTTGGCGCTTTGCTACACGATATTGCTGATAGTAAGTTTCACAATGGTGACGAAACCGTTGGTCCAAGAGTAGCTCGAGAATTTTTAGAATCCGAAAATGTTGATGAAGAAATAATTGAACATGTGGTAAATATCATTGAAAACATCTCATACAAAGGCGGGAACTTCGAGAAGAAATTTACTTCGATAGAATTGAATGTGGTTCAGGATGCGGACCGTTTAGACGCTATAGGAGCTATTGGAATTGCTAGAATGTTTAATTATGGCGGATTTAAAAATAGAGTGATTTACGACCCTAAAATTGCTCCAAATTTAAAGATGAGTAAAGAAGAATATAAAAAGAATACTTCCCCAACAATTAATCATTTCTATGAGAAGTTATTTTTATTGAAAGATAAAATGAATACTGATACCGGTAAAGAAATCGCAAAAGAACGTCACTGTTATATGGAAGGATTTTTATCTCAGTTTTATGCAGAGTGGGAAGGGGAGAAGTAGTGTTTAGTGTTCTAGTGCTCAGTTTTTAGTGTTCAGTGATGCAGTTTGTCACGCTGGAAGCGTCTCACCACTTGTTCTAAAACAATCATGTTGTTGTAGGGATTCCTCCGGAATGACAAAGTGAAGGAATAATTTGTCTAGAGAGGGAAGGATTAAATGGTCTCAAACGTCTAGTTCAATTCAACTTTACCAGTTTAGTTTGTCACGCTGGAAGCGTCTCATCGTTTGTTCTAAAATAAAATCATGTTATTATAGGGATTCCTCCGGAATGACAAAGTAAAGGAGTAATTTGATCCCAACATCTAGTTTTATGCAACTTTCCCAGTTTAGTTTGTCACACTGGAAGCGTCTCATCGTTTGTTCTAAAATAAAATCATGTTATTATAGGGATTCCTACGGAATGACAAAGTTAGTTGGTAGTTTTACGACTTGGTTTTCTTATTCCAGTTTTCCTAGTTTAGTTTCCCGGTTTAGTTTGTCACGCTGGAAGCGTCTCATCAGTTGTTATTAAATCAAAATCTTATTATAACAGTGATTCCTTCGGAATGACAAAGTAAAGGAATAATTTGTCTAGAGAGGGAAGGATTAAATGGTCTCAAACGTCTAGTTCACTTCAACTTTCCCAGTTTAGTTTGTCACGCTGGAAGCGTCTCATCTATGCTACCAAAGTAAAATCATATTATTGTAGGGATTCCTCCGGAATGACAAAGTAAAGGAATAATTTGTCTAGAGAGGGAAGGATTAAATGGTCTCAAACGTCTAATTCACTTCAACTTTCCCAGTTTAGTTTGTCACGCTGGAAGCGTCTCATCCGTGATACCAAAGTAAAATCATATTATTGTAGGGATTCCTCCGGAATGACAAAGTAAAGGAGTAATTTGATCCGAACATCTAGTTTTATGCAACTTTACCAGTTTAGTTTGTCACGCTGGAAGCGTCTCATCTATGCTACCAAAGTAAAATCATATTATTGTAGGGATTCCTCCGGAATGACAAAGTAAAGGAGTAATTTGATCCGAACATCTAGTTTTATGCAACTTTACCAGTTTAGTTTGTCACGCTGGAAGCGTCTCATCTATGCTACCAAAGTAAAATCATATTATTGTAGGGATTCCTCCGGAATGACAAAGTAAAGGAGTAATTTGATCCGAACATCTAGTTTTATGCAACTTTACCAGTTTAGTTTGTCACGCTGGAAGCGTCTCATCACTTGTTCTAAAACAAAATCATATTATTGTAGGGATTCCTACGGAATGACAAATTATATAGATAGTTTTATTACCCACCTTTTCCACTCCAATTTGTCACGCTGGAAGCGTCTCATCGCGTGTTACTAAGAAATAATCAGACTATTGTAGGGATTCCTATGGAATGACAAATTAAGATAAACCACTTGCCTTTCTCAAAATATTTACTAGTTTTATCTTAAAAAAATGATTGAATACACAGAAGGAATCTACAACTTTTATGTTTATATGACAACAAATAAAAACAGAACTGTTTTATATACTAGTGTTACCAATAATTTAAAACGCAGGCTAAATGAGCATAAGAACCACATTAATGCTAGTAGTTTTACTGCTCGTTACAATGTCGAGTTTTTGATTTATTATGAACATTTCGGATGGATTCAGCTTGCCATTGCTAGAGAAAAGGAGATCAAAGACATGCGGAGAGAATTGAAATTAAATCTAATTAAAGAATTTAATCCAGAAATGAAATTCTTGAATTCTCATTTTGAGTAGTTTTTAATGTAATCTCAAAATCATGTTATTGTAGGGATTCCTCCGGAATGACAAAGTAACTACTGATTTTATCACCCAGTTTTCCCAGTTTAGTTTGTCACGCTGGAAGCGTCTCATCACTTGTTCCAAAACAATCATGTTATTGCAGGGATTCCTCCGGAATGACAAAGTAGTTGGATAATTTGCTTACCTATTTTTCAAGTTTCGTTTGTCACGCTGGAAGCGTCTCATCACTTGTTCTAAAACAAAAACATGTTATTGCAGGGATTCCTTCGGAATGACAAAGTAAAGGAGTAATTTGATCCGAACGTCTAGTTCAATTCAACTTTACCAGTTTAGTTTGTCACGCTGGAAGCGTCTCATCCATGCTACCAAAGTAAAATCATATTATTGTAGGGATTCCTTCGGAATGACAAAGTAAAGGAGTAATTTGATCCGAACATCTAGTTTTATGCAACTTTACCAGTTTAGTTTGTCACGCTGGAAGCGTCTCATCAGTTGTTATTAAATCAAAATCATATTATTGTAGGGATTCCTCCGGAATGACAAAGTAAAGGAGTAATTTGATCCGAACATCTAGTTTTATGCAACTTTCCCAGTGTAGTTTGTCACGCTGGAAGCGTCTCATCACTTGCTACTAAAGAAAAATGATACTATTGTAGGGATTCCTACGGAATGACAAAGTAATTACAGATTTTACCTCCGGAATGACAAAGTAAACTGACAATCAGTATTTGGAAACTTTGAGGAGTATGCTTACTATTTCGTAAATCAGAAATCGTTAATCAACAATCTTAAATCTCAATCCCTTTTTCCTTCATTTCAAGAATCACATTTGAAGCGTTTTTAAATGTAGGTGCTTGCTCGACAATACTACCGACTCTTTTTTTATTGAGTTTAAAAGTAACATCATTTTCGGTAGTAAATAGTAAGGCAGTCAAAAACGGATTGTTTATAAATGGTGCCAAGACCATAAAAGCCTCGTCCAAAGTATGAGTCGATTCTATTTCTTCCGTTTTATATTTGGCAGTCAATGATAGTGCAAAAACGTCGTTCTCTAATAAAACGGGACGAACATAAATGTTTTTCAAATCAGTGTCACCAATGGTTTTAGCTAAAGTTAATTTAGCATAGGTTTTATTTTCAATACTTTCTTTTACTTTTTCCCAAAATTGGGCGAATATAGGTTGGTAGGACATAGATTTATTATTTAGTTGTGTAAAATTCCAAAACGGGAGTGCAAAATTAGCTTTTGTAAATCAAATCATTTCTTTTTAATTAGATATAATTTAAAAAAATTCTAGCAATAAACCAAAAAGAGAACCAAAGTGGCTCTCTTTCATTACTATTTCCCAGTAAAAACTGCTTTTCTTTTCTCCATGAATGCTGTTGTTCCTTCTTTGAAATCTTCAGTCCCAAAACAATCGCCGAAAGCTTTTATTTCAGTTTTATACCCGTTTTTACCTTCTTTAAAATTGGCATTCACGGCTTTAATCGCTTTACTAATTGCATAAGGCGAATTTTTCATGATTTTATTTGCTATAGTAATACAAAATTCCAGTAGTTCTGCTTGTGGAACTATGTGATTGACAAGTCCCATTCTATGCGCTTCTTCGGCAGTGATCATTGCTGCAGTCATTACCATTTCCATAGCGCGTCCTTTTCCTATAAGTTGAGGTAAACGCTGCGTTCCTCCATAACCAGGAATAACACCTAATGAAACTTCTGGTAATCCCATTTTGGCATTGTCTGATGCTACTCTAAAATGACAAGACATGGCTAGTTCTAATCCGCCACCTAATGCGAAACCATTTACTGCTGCAATTACAGGAGTTTTGAGATTTTCTATAAAATCAAATAATTTTTCTTGTCCTTCTGCCGCTAATTGTGAACCTTCTTGAACAGAGAAATTTGCAAATTCAGAAATATCAGCTCCTGCAACAAATGCTTTTTCGCCGCTTCCTGTCAAAATTATTACTTGAACTTCATTGTTTTTACTTAATGTTTTAAAGGCTTTATGGAGTTCATTTATAGTTGTCACGTTCAAAGCATTCAGCTTAGTTGGGCGATTAATGGTAACAATCGCAATATTGTTTTCGGTAGTAATTAAAATATTTTCGAATTTCATAATAGTTTGTTTAGGTATTAATTATTGGAAATGAAACGGTGAAAGTAGTTCCTACTCCGAGTTTAGTTTCAAAGGTAATTGTTCCTTTGTAATTTTCGATAATGTTTTTTATAATTCCAAGTCCGAGTCCCATTCCACTTGTTTTAGTGGTGAATTTTGGTTCGAAAATTCGTTCGGTATCTGTTCGTTGAATACCAATTCCGTTATCGGCGACGGTAATTAGTACGTTATTATTTTCTCTTTTAATTCGCACCACCACTGATTTGTATTCCTGTTGTTCTGGAATGGACTGGATTGCATTTTTAGCCAAATTCGTAATGATTCGGATCAGTTGAGTACGGTCAATTATCGAAATAATTTCAGGAGACTCGCTTTTACATTCGATATAATCTTCATTAAAAATATCCATCGCCAGTTCTACAACTTCTACCACATTCAACGTTTCATTTTGTTGAGCCGGCATCGATGCAAAATTAGAAAACGCCGAAGCTACCGCGCTCATCGTATCAATTTGTTGAATTAAAGTTTCAGAGTAGTCGTCCATTTTTTGTTTTACTTTTAGATCTTTGGGATCAAATTTCCGTTGAAAACTTTGAACAGTGAGTCGCATTGGCGTAAGCGGATTCTTAATTTCATGTGCCACTTGTTTTGCCATTTCGCGCCAAGCTTCCTCGCGCTCACTTTGGGCTAATTTAGCAGCACTTATCTCTAACTCGTCAATCATTCCGTTGTATGCTTTTATCAATAAGTTAATTTCGTTGCTGTTGGCTTCCAAAACAATTTTTTCGTTTTTTCGTTTTAAACTTGTTTCGCTCAATTTATCTGAAATGGTCTTTAATGATTTTGTAATGTATGAGGACAAAAAATACGCAAGAGCGAATGCGATAAGCAGCATAAATGTATACACTTGCCCCAAACGAATTAAAAAACTTTTTAATTCATTTTCATAATAACCGTCATCTTCAACGTAAGGTAAATTTAAAATTCCCAATGGTTTGAATTTATCGTCTTTTATTTGGCTAAAAGCCGATCGATTTCTTTTCCCATCAATGGTTGTAATATCAACATATCTTTTCTCAATGGAAGATCGAACAAGTTTTAAGATGTATTCTGGAATAGGGGGCGCTACTTTATCAACAGAAAAAGATTCTTTAGATGATTTTAATAACTTTCCTTGAAGACCGTAAATATTAATTTCAACATTATGAATGTGCGCTAATTCATGGATTTTATCTTTAAAAATGAGATCTAAATTTCCAGAATTCAGCGGATAAGTGGTGGTCGCAAGTACATAATTTATATGTTGCTTGACCGAATTTTCATTGCGTTCTAGTCGCTCTTGATGGTATTGTTTTGCTTCGTTTTTAAATTGGAAAATCGAAATTGAAGCGAGGATTACAGAGGCCATTAATATCAATACAATCATTGACAGGAAAATCCTGATTCGTAATGAAAGTGTTGTTATTTTGAAATTATTTAGCATTTTTTTTTGTTCAGTGCTCGGTGCTTAGTTTTCAGTTTTCAGTGCTCAGTTTTCATTATTTAGTGTTCAGACTACCTGACCACTATCTACCAGTATTTCTTTAGCTATTATCTGACCACTGACCACTAACTTTTCTCTCTTAATCTCTTGTAAAATTTAAAACCAAGCATTATTATAATCGCAAAAAGGAAAATTCCAAGAACACCATAGACCCAGTCTATAGCATTTTTTAAAATTACTAAAAATACTACCGCAAAAAGGATAATGGTTGCGCCTTCATTCCATAATCTCATAAAATTAGTAGAGTATTTTACATCGTCATTTTGCAATTGATTGAAAATTTGTTGGCATTTAGCATGATACAAATAAAGCAAAAACACGAAGCCAAGTTTTACATGCATCCAAGGCATTTGCAACCAAGCCTGTCCAAGATCAGTAAAAAATATCATCCAATAAGCAAAAATACTGGATAGCACGGCTGATGGCCATGTAATAATATACCATAAGCGATAAGTCATAATTTTGTATTGCTTCCGCAAAATCTCTTTTTCAGGTGAAGGTTTATCGGCAGCTTCTATTTGATAGACAAATAATCGTACAATGTAAAACAGCCCGGCAAACCAAGTGATTACAAAGATTAGGTGTAAGGATTTAATGTAATTATAGTATTCCATTTTTTATTTGACTAAGTTTTGTGGTCATTTCTTTTTTTAGATAATAGCCGGTAAGTATTGTTGAAAGTACATCAGCAATTGGGAATGCAATCCACACGCCAAAAATACCTAAAAAATTCGGTAGAATAAGCACCAATGGAATTAGGAAAAACCCCTGTTTGCTCAACGTCAACAGCAGTGCTTTTCTTGCCATTCCCGCTGCTTGAAAATAAGCAGCACCTATAAGTTGAATAGCAATAATGGGAGAAGCCGCAAACACCCAACGCAAAGCTTCAGGAGTTTGATCAATTATTAGCGGGTCAGTAGTAAAAATCGCAGCTATTGGTTTAGCAAAAATTAATATTAAAACAAAAATTAACGTAGCCAATATTGCACCGTATTTTATAGAAAGCGAAATAGTTTCCTTGACTCTTTCGTAGTTTTCTGCACCATAATTATAACCGGCAATAGGCAAAAATCCTTGCGTGACTCCCAGTATTGGAAATAAAGCAAACATCAACATCCTGCTAACAATACCGTAAATGGCAACTGAATGTTCCCCGCCATAATTGTAAAGGCTGTGATTCAATATAATAGACAAAATAGCTACGACTCCTTGTCTAGAAAATGTTACAAAACTTAGCTCAGAGATTTCCTTAACTATAGGAAATTGAAATTTAAAATGCTTAAGTTCCAGCTTCAGTTCACTTTTGAAAACAAAAAACCAAAGTACAAATAAGAAACAAGTAAAGTAGGATATGGCTGTTGCCAATGCAGCGCCGAACATTCCTAAATTCAAAACTTTGATAAAAAGAATGTCTAATGCAATATTAAAAAATGCTGGAATAATCATTGCCACCATAGCAAATTTGGCTTTGCCTTCCGCTCGGATCACATTGTTGCCCATCATGCAAAGTGCTAAAAATGGAACGCTGATAAGTATCGGAAAGAAGAATTCTTTTGCGGGTTCCATTATGGCTCCTTTGGCACCAAATAAAATCAGCATTTCGTCGCTAAAAAACAAACCTAGTACCACAAAAATTGATGCCAATAAAAAGGTCATCATGACTTGATTGCCAAAAGTAATTAGTGCTTTTTCCTTATCACCGCCTCCTAATGCTCGGGAAAGAACTGAACCTCCGCCCACACCAATTGCCATTCCAAGTGACGACATTAAAAAAGTAATTGGCATAACTACCGTTACTGCGGCAATGGCCAACGAACCAATCCACTGACCCACTAAAATAGTGTCGATTAAAATATTAACCGACATGAATAAAATACCAATTGATGCCGGAACTGCTTGCTTAATTAAAAGTTTTTTAATGTCTTGAGTTCCTAGCTCATCAGTAGTAACAGCCATTTAGGCAATAACTTTTTCAGCGTCAAATTTGGCTGGAGCCGAAACATTTGACCAGTTTGTTATCCAGTTTCCTACTGTTGCACACCAATCATCACCATCATTTAAACACGGAATAGCTAAAAATTCTTCGCCACCATTTTCTTTGAACTCATGACCGGCTTCCATAGCAATTTCTTCTAATGTTTCTAAACAATCAGATACAAAAGCAGGCGTTACAACGGCAAGATTTTTTATTCCTTTTTTTGGCATTTTATTTACTTCCACGTCAGTGTAAGGAGTCAACCACTTATCGCCCGCTAGTCGCGATTGAAATGTTTGACTGTACTTCCCTTCTGGAATTCCTAGTAGCTTTACAACTTGTTTGGTTGTTTCGTAACATTGGTGACGGTAACAAAACTCATGCGCCGGTGAAGGAGTGTTACAACAAGAACCATCAATTTTACAATGTGATTTGGTTATATCTGTTTTGCGAATGTGACGCTCGGGAATTCCATGGTACGAAAACAATAAATGATCGTAATCAAAACCTTGTAGATGGCCTTTTATCGAGTCAGCAAGGTTTTGTAAATAATCAGGTTTGTTATAAAAAGCGGGAACGATTGTAAATTTCATTTCTGGGAAATACTTCTTGCGATGCTCTTCTGCTAATTCTAAAATTGTAGTTGTAGAAGCCATCGCATGCTGCGGGTATAACGGAAACAATAAAACTTCATTTACACCTTTGTCATGCAATTCTTGAAGTCCAGATAATAAAGACGGATTGCCGTAGCGCATTGCTAATGACACGGGAACATCAACCAGTTTTTGAACCTTTGCATGCATTCTTTTAGAGATAACAACGAGAGGCGATCCTTCATCCCACCATATTTTTGCGTAAGCAGCAGCTGATTTTTTAGGTCGGGTTTGTAGAATAATTCCACGCACTAGCAATGCTCGTAATAAAAATGGAACATCAATAACGTACTTGTCCATTAAAAATTCATCTAAATATGGCTTTACGTCCTTTGGAGTTGGACTTTCTGGAGATCCTAAATTAACTAATAATACACCTTTCATCTTGTCTTGTTTTTCGTTTTGCAAAAGTACTTAAAGTTACTTTCTGTAAATTGAGATTAACTATTTTTTATTTATTGTCTAATACGTAAAAGCAATGCTTTACTGGGTATTAGAGTTTATGCCCATCAAATATTTCTTTGGTGTGGTTGCAAATTTCTTTTTGAAGGCCGCAATAAAATGGCTTCCTGTACTATAACCTATTTTGAGGCCTACTTCATTAACATTATAGGAGCCACTATCGAGTAATTTTCGAGCGACATCCATTTTATAGTCAAAGAGAAATCCATAAACGGTATCCCCATAAATTTGTTTAAAACCCATTTTAAGTTTCTTCAAATTCAACCCTATTTCATCTGCCAACTCCTGTAATCCAGGTGGTTCGGCCATATTAGTTATAATAATTTCTTTAGCCTTTTTGATTTTTAATACGTTTTCTTCATCGATTAAAAACGGACATTGTTCCGCATTAGGATCTTCGTTTCGATTAAAAAACAGACTTAATAACTCGTACCCTTTCCCTTTGTAATAAAGATTTTTTATCGATGGATTTAAGTTATAATGAAACATTTGGTTAAGCACGATGGCCATTGATGGACTTATGTCGCTTTCGTTGTAATATTTTTTATCTTGGTTTTCCTTGCTTAAAAACGGAATATATTCGGCATCATTGGTAAATAATCCATGAAATTTTCTAACCGAAACAAAAATAGAAATTAACCATGATTTAGGAGCAATCTCTACATGCAAAGGCAATTCACGCTCGGTGTTGTAAAACAGCAACGCCTTTTCTTCTTTTAGATTCATGATGTAATTGCGCTGATTGAAGATATAATTAGCACTACCTTTTAATCCAAAATGAAACTGCAATAAGCCCAATTGAACCGGACGCTTAAATTCAATAACTTCATCAGTAGTGTTTTGAAAACGAATTAGAATGAAATCATCGTCAATTTTTATTTCTTCCTCCATTTGTTAGATTTTCTTAATTCAAAGTTAATAATTGGCTTGTAAGTCAACCTATTTATTGCGCTTTTCAAAATTAAATCTTTTTGATGGTTATTTCTGTACTTCGTCTTAAAATTATAAAATCTTTAATGATTGTATATTATTTTAAGATGGTTGCAATGTGGATATTTATTTTCACGGATACTGTTTACTTAATAATCAATGAAATCGCAATATCAAAGTCATCTGCAGCTATTATAAAACTGGACAAAAAATTAATTCCTGATTGTCGATTTTCTAATTAGGTGGATAACTTGTATTATAGTAAGCGAAATTCTGTAAATATCGATGTTAAAAGACATGAAAAGGTACTGTTTATAGTCTAATTATGCGTAATATTCCATAAATAAAAAAATTAATTCAATAATTATTTGGAGATTATCAAGCATTAATAGTATCACTTAGCAGGATAATAAACACATTTAGCAATAAATATTTAAATTTGTTAAATATAGTTTAGTCGATATTTTTCCATCATTTTGGTGAACTTTAAGCGATATTTTTTAATAAACAAAATGGAAACCCGCAACGCTCTTTATTTAGAATAAATCTACATAATTGAGTATGAAAACCTTGAAGAAGCCCTGTTTTTCTATTAAAATAGTACCTAAATAGCTATTTTTAATCCGAATTTCGCTCAGCGATACAAAAAGCACTTATAGCGTTGTTTTTATAAAATACTTAGTAATAATTTTGTAGAACTTTTTTAAGGAAAGTATAATATGGAAAAATTCAACATGTCCAAGAATAGCAGCTTCTATGCTTTAGGATTAAGTTACAAAAAAGCCGATGCGACTATAAGAGGAAAATTTAGCTTAGATGCCAAAGCCCAATCTATTTTATTGATCCAAGCCGAAGCCGAAGGAATAGAATCTTTGATAGTTACATCAACATGCAATAGAACCGAAATTTATGGTTTTGCAAAGCACCCTTATCAATTAATTAAATTACTTTGTGAAAACAGCAAAGGTTCTGTAGAAGAATTTCAAGAAGTAGCCTATATTTATAAAAACCAAGAGGCTATCAATCATATGTTTCGTGTAGGAACGGGATTAGATAGTCAAATATTAGGTGATTTTGAAATTATTAGCCAAATGAAAATCGCTTTCAGCCTTAGTAAATCTAATGGGTTGATTAACACTTTCATGGATCGCTTAATAAACTCGGTAATTCAAGCGAGTAAAAAAATCAAAACAGATACTGAAATCTCATCTGGTGCAACATCGGTTTCATTTGCATCCGTTCAATATATTATCAAGAACGTAGCAGATATTGGAAACAAAAACATTTTACTTTTTGGCACAGGAAAAATAGGTAGAAATACTTGTGAAAATTTAGTAAAGCATACTAAAAATGAGCAAATCACGCTCATTAATAGAACTAAGGATAAAGCCGAGAAACTAGCTAAAAAATTAAATTTAGTAGTGAAAGATTATGCTGATTTACAGCTTGAGCTGCAAAAAGCGGATGTTTTAGTAGTGGCAACGGGAGCGCAAAACCCAACAGTCGATAAAGCTATTTTAAATCTAAAAAAGCCGTTGTTAATTCTAGATTTGTCACTCCCAAAAAACGTGAACGAAAATGTTACTGAAATAGAAGGAGTGACCCTTATTCACATGGATTATTTGTCTCAAATGACTGATGAAACTTTAGAAAAAAGAAAAAGACAAATTCCTGCTGCCGAAGCAATTATCGAAGAAATACAAGAAGAATTTAGCGCTTGGACCAGAGGCCGAAAGTTTGCGCCTACAATTAATGCCTTAAAAGCAAAGCTGAACGACATCAAAATGTCAGAGCTTGATTTTCAAAGTAGAAAAATTTTAAATTTCAATGAAGAACAAGCTGAAATTATTAGCAATAGAATCATTCAAAAAATAACAACACATTTTGCCAATCACCTTAAAGATGAAAACACGATGGTTGATGAAAGCATTGAATGGATTGAAAAAGTGTTCAAAATTGAAGCAATGGTTCGATAAAACAAATTCTTATTTAAGTTCGCAAAGCAAAATTCATTTTTACTTTTGATTAGTTGAAAAGCAACATGTTTATTAGTGTGAACGCGAATTTACATGCTGTACTTAAGCATATTGAAATTTGTAAAAGTTGCTTTGCTTTGGATTCCAAGAAAAAAGTTAATCGATAAAATCTTTGTAGAAACGTTTTAATTTGACAAATGCTTTTTGAGCAATGAAATGGAATCTAATTCCTTTATTGTTAAATTTAAAAACAAGGTTTAAAAAATCATAATGGCGGAAAAAATTATACGTATCGGAACTCGCGATAGTGAACTCGCACTCTGGCAAGCACACACCGTCGAAAAAAAACTAAATGATTTAGGTTATAAAACTGAAATTACTGCTGTTAAATCTATTGGTGATATTATCCTTGATAAACCGCTATACGAATTAGGAATCACGGGAATCTTTACTAAAACACTCGATATTGCAATGATCACCGGTCAAGTGGATATCGCGGTTCATTCGATGAAAGATGTGCCTACAGCTTTACCTATAGGAATTGTTCAAGCGGCAGTTCTAGAAAGAGCGACCACTTTAGATATTTTGGTACATAAAGGAAACCTTGATTTTCTCGATGGAGTAGGGAAAATTGCCACTGGCAGTTTGCGTAGGCAAGCACAATGGCTGCATAAATATCCCAATCATCAAGTTGTAGATTTACGCGGAAATGTCAATACGAGAATGCGGAAATTACAGGAAAGCGATTGGAATGGAGCCGTTTTTGCGGCAGCAGGATTAGAAAGAATCAACTTGAAACCTAATCTCAGTACTTCCAAAGTCCCGGGACTCTCCGAAGAAGAGGGAGATAATAAGAATTTTTCATACATCGATTTAGATTGGATGACTCCAGCGCCAGCTCAAGGCGCAATGGTAGTTGTTGCCATGGCTGTTGATGAGTTCTCTAGACAAGCTTTGAGCGAACTTAATGACATTGATACCGAAGTATGTACGCATATCGAAAGACAATTCCTGAAGACACTTGAAGGTGGTTGTACGGCACCAATAGGGGCTTTAGCCATTTTTGTAGAAGATGATATTGTTTTTAAAGGTGTTCTTTTCTCCTTGGATGGAACACAAAAAATAGAAATCGAAAAAACCGTTCCAATGCAAGAATGGAAAAAATTAGGTTTTTATTGTGCCCAAGAAATTCTTGAAAATGGTGGAATAAAATTAATGGCGGAAATTAAAAATAATTTGAAAAAATAATGAGTCAAATAAGCATTTTATCAACTAAAACATTGTCTGGGGAACAAAGGCAGGCCTTTCTTGAGGCAAAATTTGATCTTTTAGAACAAGATTTTATCGAAATTAAAAATAATCTTTTTGAGCTGAATACCATCAATACTAATTTGATTTTTAGTAGCCAAAATGCTGTTTTAAGTTTGATGGAACAAAACGATTGGGAAGTGCTTAAAACTAAAAGTGTGTTTTGTGTAGGTATTAAAACCAAAGAACTACTGGAGCTAAACGGTTTTAAAGTTGATGTTTACATGGACTATGCATCAGAATTAGCAGAAATTATAACTCTAATTTACAACAAAGAAAGCTATACTTTTTTAAGCGGGAATTTACGAAAGGAAACTTTGCCAGCAGCTTTGAAAAGCGAAGGAATAACTTTTAATGAAATAGAAGTTTACCAAACCAAATTAGCGCCTTTCAAAATATCCGACCAAGAAAAATTTGACGGGATACTATTTTTTAGCCCATCTGCCGCCGAGAGTTATTTGACTAATAATAAAATCAAAAATGAAATTTGTTTTTGCGTGGGTAATACCACCGCTAAAACATTAGAGTTAAATAAAGTTAAAAACATTGTAATTGCCGAAACACCGACCATTGAAGAGGTGATCGAGGAAGTTATTGAATATTATAAAACGGAAAGCATCTAGCAATCTGCTAAAATATAAAACATGATTAAGAACGACTTATTTTTAAGAGCTTTAAAAGGAGAAACCGTGCAACGCCCGCCAGTTTGGATGATGCGTCAAGCAGGAAGATATTTGCCTGAATTCATCGCTTTGCGCGATAAATATGATTTTTTCACTCGTTGTCAAACGCCAGAGCTAGCTGCCGAAATCACAGTGCAACCTATTCGCAGAATTGCTCCAGATGCGGCCATATTGTTTTCAGATATATTGGTAATTCCACAAGCAATGGGAATTGAGGTACTAATGAAAGAGAATTTCGGTCCGTTTTTACCTAATCCTATTCGTACGATTCAAGATGTAGAGAAAGTGATTGTGCCAGATGTGAATGAAACTTTAGGGTATGTTTTTGAGGCCATCAAATTGACTAAAGAAATGTTGAACGATGAGGTGCCATTAATTGGTTTTGCCGGTTCACCATGGACCATCATGTGTTATGCCGTTGAGGGAAAAGGGTCGAAAAGTTTTGATATGGCCAAAGGATTTTGTTTCCAACATCCGGAAGCAGCACATGTTTTATTGCAAAAAATCACTGATACTACTATTTTATATTTAAAAGAAAAGGTAAAAGCGGGAGTAAATGCCGTCCAAGTTTTTGACTCTTGGGGCGGAATGTTATCCCCAGTTGATTATCAGGAATTTTCATGGAAATACATTAACCAAATCATTGAAGCTTTAGCTGATGATGCTCCGGTAATTGTTTTTGGAAAAGGGTGTTGGTTTGCTCTAGGCGAGATGGGAAAAAGTAGAGCTTCAGCATTAGGAGTAGACTGGACGTGTTCGCCAAGAAACGCAAGATATTTGTCAGGTGGAAAAATCACCTTACAAGGTAATTTTGATCCATCAAGATTGTTGTCACCTATTCCGGTTATCAAGAAAATGGTACACGAAATGATTGACGAATTTGGGAAAGACAAATACATTGTGAATTTAGGTCATGGAATTTTACCAAATATTCCTGTAGATCATGCGAAAGCATTTATTGATGCGGTGAAGGAGTATAAATAAAGTACAAAGATTGAAGTATTAAGTATCAAGATTTTTGAATCTTAATTCTTGAAAGTTTGTACTTGATACATTAGTTATGAAAGAACAATTCTACACCTACATACAAAACCTACAAGACCAAATCGTGGCAGGACTCGAGGCGGTTGATGGTCAAGCCAAATTTAAAGAAGATCTTTGGGAACGTCCAGAAGGTGGCGGTGGACGAACTCGTGTAATTGAAAACGGAAAAGTTTTTGAAAAAGGCGGTGTTAATATTTCTGCGGTTCACGGGAAGCTGCCTGAAGCCATGCAAAAAATGTTTAATGTAGGCGAGGCTGATTTTTTTGCCTGCGGATTGAGTTTGGTTATGCATCCAAAAAACCCAATGGTGCCAACGGTTCATGCCAATTGGCGCTATTTCGAAATGTACGATGATAATGGTAGTATAATTCAGCAATGGTTTGGTGGAGGTCAAGATTTGACACCGTATTATTTGTTTGAAGAGGATGCGATTCACTTTCATCAAACCTGTAAAACTGCTTGCGATAAACACAATTTAGAGTTTTATCCAAAATATAAAAAGCAATGTGATACCTATTTTTGGAATTTGCATCGTAATGAAGCGAGAGGGATTGGCGGATTGTTCTTTGATTATTGCAAAGCGACTGAGGATATTTCAATGGAAAATTGGTTTAGCTTTGTTAGCGAAGTGGGGAATAGTTTCCTAGAGGCGTATGTTCCTATTGTAGGGAGAAGAAAGGAATTGCCATACACACCAGAGCAAAAAACATGGCAAGAAATTCGCCGTGGTCGTTATGTAGAGTTCAATTTGGTGCACGACAAAGGCACGTTGTTTGGTTTAAAAACCAATGGCAGAATAGAGAGTATTCTGATGAGTTTACCACCACATGTGCAGTGGGTTTACGACCATCATCCAGAAGCTGGAAGCGAAGAAGAAAAATTAGTAAAAGTATTGGAAAAACCCATTGATTGGATAACTCTGTAACAATTGTATATTTATACCCATAAATAATATTTCAAGCAGCACCATCGGTGCGACATATTTATAGCACCATCGGTGCGACATATTTATAGCACCATCGGTGCGACATATTTTTAGCACTATCGGTGCGACATATTTTTAGCACCATCGGTGCGAAATATTAATAGCGCAAAATATTTATATAATTTTATTATCCCAAATTCTTGAATTTTAATCCACATTGGTTTTACATAGTTATAATTAATTTTTGATCATGGCAAATACCTATTCTCAATTGTATGTTCAAGTTGTTTTTGCTGTCAAAGGCAGACAAAATTTAATTTCCAACACATGGAAAGACGAATTGTCTAAATATATCACAGGAATAGTTACCAATGAAGGGCAGAAATTAATTGCCATTAACGGAGTGTCAGATCATATTCATATTTTAATTGGAATAAAACCCAACAAAGCATTGTCTGATTTGGTAAGAGATATAAAAGCAAATTCTTCTCGTTTCATCAATGAAAAAGCTTGGGTAAATGGTAAATTCGAATGGCAAACTGGTTTTGGAGCATTTTCATACAGTCATTCAAATTTAACTAATGTGATTAGATATATTCAAAATCAGGAAGAACATCACAAAGCAAAGACATTCAAAGAGGAATATGTTGCGTTTTTAGAAGCATTCGATGTAGATTATAAAACTGAATTTATTTTTGATTGAGATAAATATGACGCTCCGCTGGAGCTATAAATATGCCGCTCCGCTGGAGCTATAAATATGACGCTCCGCTGGAGCTATAAATATGACGCTCCGCTGGAGCTATAAATATGACGCTCCGCTGGAGCTATAAATATGACGCTCCGCTGGAGCTTAAATTAAATCATAAATCATTATGTTCCCATTACAAAGAGGTAGAAGATTAAGAGTAAACGAATCGATAAGAAGTTTAGTTCGTGAAACCACATTAAGTCCAAGCGATTTTATGTTTCCTATGTTTATCGCGGAGGGCGAAAATTATCAAGTAGAAATTGCTTCGATGCCAGGAATCTTTCGGCGTTCGATAGATTTGACTGTTAGGGAAGTGAAAGAATTATTCGAACTAGGCATTCGTGCAGTGAATATATATGTAAAGGTTGACGAAAGTTTAAAAGACAATACAGGAAAAGAAGCATGGAATCCTAATGGATTGATGCAAAATGCTATTCGTGCAATCAAAATGGCTTGTCCAGAAATGATTGTGATGCCAGACGTAGCTTTGGATCCCTATTCGATTTATGGTCATGACGGGATTATAACTGACGGTGATGTGGCAAACGATGCAACCAATGACGCTTTGGTAAAAATGGCGGTTTCTCATGCGCAAGCAGGTGCCGACTTTGTAGCTCCATCGGATATGATGGACGGACGGGTTTTGCGTTTGCGACAAGGGTTAGACGCAGCTGGTTTTCACAGCGTGGGAATCATGAGTTATTCCGCTAAATATGCCTCAGCATTTTACGGGCCGTTTCGCGATGCTTTAGACAGTGCGCCAAGAGAAATTATGCCCGATGCGGAGCCTTTTGAAGTACCAAAAGACAAGAAAACCTACCAAATGGATTATGCCAATCGCCTCGAAGCTATAAAGGAAGCTTTGTGGGATGTCGAGGAAGGCGCGGATATGGTGATGGTAAAACCAGGAATTGCTTACTTGGATATCGTGCGCGAAGTCAAAAATGCCGTTAACGTTCCTGTTACCGTTTTTCATGTTTCAGGCGAATATGCGATGATAAAAGCCGCTGCCGAAAAAGGTTGGCTAGATAACGATAAAATTATGATGGAACAATTAATGTGCATCAAACGCGCCGGAGCTAGTTTGATTTCGACCTATTTTGCCAAAGAAGCTGCGATACTTTTAAACAAATAATAAATGAAAAAATGTTTAATTATTTTGGTTTTATTGCTTTCCAACAGCATTTTAGCACAAGTTGAGGTAGTTTTCACATTCATCGAGAAATGGGATAATTCCAAGGATTATTTAGTTGCTGTAGCGGAAGCCATGCCGGAAGATAAATATGATTACAAACCTGCTGACCGTGAAATGACTTTTAGAGAACAATTATTTCACATTCAAGACAACATGAATTGGTTAAGCACAACTTACTTTTCATCAGAGAAATATGTAAAAAAAGAAGCGATAAAAGAACTTTCAAAAGCGCAAATAATACAAGAAATAAAAGGCTCTTTTGATAAAGCAAAAATGGTTATCCAAAAAGTAAAGAACGTTGAACTATCCCAGAAAGTAGATTTTTTTGCTGGTCCAAAGTCCAAACTGCAAATACTAAATTTGATGCAAGATCATGTTACACATCATAGAGCACAAATTTTAGTTTATTTAAATCTGAATCAAATTCAACCTCCAAAGTATGTTGGTTGGTGATTTAGATAATTTAAGCATTTATAATAAAAGAAATTATCATGAAAAAGATCTTATTTTTATTTGCCATTTTGGCCTTCGTTTCTTGTAAAAAAGAAGAAGTCAAAAAAGAACCGTTATATCCAACTACGACTGAAGAAATCGCTCAATTGCCCGAGGAATTAGGCAAGGAAATTTTTGAGGGAAAAGGCAATTGTATTGCTTGTCATCAAGTGGTCGAGAAAGTGATAGGACCCAGCCTGCAGGAAATTGCTAAAATTTATAAAGATAAAAACGCAAATATGGTTGCATTTTTAAAAGGCGAAGGCGAGCCTATTGTGGACCCAAGTCAGTATGAAGTTATGAAAACAAATTTTGTGATTACCAAAGCTATGTCAGATCAAGAGTTGCAAGCTTTAGAAGCATACGTATATTCACATTTGAAGTAAGCGTAATTTTTTAAGGAGCTATTTCCCGCTAACCGCTATATCTTTTACGTCCGCCGCGGCGGACATAAAAGGATGCCGCTTTTATCGGGGCTAAAATGCAAGAACCGTTCGTCACGCGAATGGTTTTTTTATGCCTGAAAACGATTTGCCCTTTACATTGTCACTTTATTTCTCACTTGATAAAACAATCAGGTTAATTTTTTTATATATAAAATATGGAAACAGCCTACATTAAAACACCTCTAGGAATCGCCGGAATTACCGGCGATGAAAATGGCGTCTCCGTAATTTCAGTTTCAGACGAAGGAACTATTTCAACTGAAATTCCAGTTTTTTTGCAAGAAGCGGTGCAGCAACTCCAAGAATATTTCGATTCTAAAAGAACTGCTTTTACTCTGAAACTAAATCCAAAAGGGACAGTATTTCAGCATAAAGTGTGGGAATCTTTAAAGGGAGTTTCATTTGGCAAAACAAGAACGTATCTGGAACAATCCAAAATTTTAGGCGATGTCAAAGCCATTCGAGCTGTGGCTGCTGCCAACGGGAAAAATCTGCTTTGAATTGTGGTGCCTTGTCATCGGGTTGTTGGAACGGATGGTTCGCTTACTGGTTATGCTGGGGGATTATGGCGAAAGAAATGGTTATTGGAACACGAAAACCTAACGACACAACAAAGTTTGTTTTAACAGCGACATCCTTTAATAGATTTACAAATAGTATCATATTTTACTTATATTTGGAAAGTATATTTTTGATAAAGCATTTTGTAGGTTTTCTTAATCTGTGCTAATCTGTGAAATCTGCGTTTAAAAAAGAAAGCAATGATAGAAAAAATCAACCTCAATAATATTTTGTTCCTCGACATAGAAACTGTTCCGGAATCCGAAGATTTTGATGCTTTGGATCCAGAAGTGAAAGAGCTGTGGGAACACAAAACGCAATATCAGCGGAAAGACGAATATACGCCTGAGGATTTTTATGATCGTGCGGGTATTTGGGCTGAGTTTGGTAAAATTGTCTGTATTTCGGTAGGATATTTTACTATCAAAGGGGATATTCGAAACTTTCGAGTGACTTCTTTTTTTGGAGAAGAAAAGAAATTGTTGCTTGATTTTAATAATTTGCTTAACACTCATTTTAACCAACCCCAACATGTTTTATGCGGGCACAATGCCAAGGAATTTGACATACCGTTTTTGGCCCGACGCATGATTATAAATCAAATTGCAATTCCAAACAAGTTGAATTTATTTGGCAAAAAGCCATGGGAAATTCCCCATTTAGATACTTTAGAATTATGGAAATTTGGCGATTACAAGCATTACACTTCATTAAAATTAATGTGTAAAGTACTCGGAATTCCAACTCCGAAAGGCGATATCGATGGCAGTCAAGTGGGTCACGTTTTTTATGTAGATAAAGATATTGATCGAATTGTAACGTATTGTGAGAAAGACACTATTGCTGTAGCACAAATTTTTCTGAGATTAAGACGGGAGGATTTGTTGATAGAGGAAGAGATTATTCATGTGTAAGAACAATTTCTAAAACAGTATCTTTTCAAATTAAAAAAAAAGCTTTGTGCTCTTCGCGAATCCCTTTGCGGACTTTGCGGTTAATTTTTTTACATTTACAAAAAATTAGATTATGGTATTGAGTAGATTTTGGTTGGTCATTTTTATTTCTTCTATTGTATTTGTAGTCTTTAGTTTGTTTTCGGGGGACAGTTACACGATTGACCATATTTTAAACGGAAAGAAAGATGATCCGATTTTAATTACCGAAAAATATATAGATCAAATACCTGCCTTTATCAAAGATAGCATCATACTAGCTCCAGATCAAGTTATGATTGTTGATGTCGATAAAAGTAATGCTGATACGACTTATGTTTTCAAGAATAAAACCGTAAAAATTTACAGTGGCGTTCAAAAATCAGATGGTTTGTTAGCAACGTGCAAAAGCAGTTTAGTTGACATTATTATTCCGCTTATTGCCTATTTGGCTTTCTTTTGTGGGCTGATGGAGCTGCTAATTATTTCAGGAGTTTCTGGTAAATTAGCCAAAGTATTGAGTCCTGTTTTTGTAAAAGTATTTCCGAGCATCCCTAAAAACCATCCTTCTATTTCGTACATGACGCTTAATTTTGCGGCTAACTTTTTAGGTTTAGATTCCGCTGCAACTCCCTTTGGGTTAAAAGCAATGGAGAGTTTGCAGGAACTCAATCCGGATAAAGACAGAGCCAGCGATGCGCAAATTATGTTTTTGTGTTTGCATGCATCAGGTTTAACTTTAATTGCCACATCTATTATTGGTTACCGTGCTGCCGCCGGGTCTACTAATCCTGCTGATGTAATGTTACCTTGTATAATTACTTCGTTTATTGGTACCATAGCCGCCTTTATCATTGTGGGAATCAAACAAAAAATCAATTTTAAAAGTGCTTCTTTAGTACTTGGTCTAATAACATTAATTGGAGCTATCATCGGCTTGTTGCTGTATGTAAATCAATTGGATCTGATTGGAAAAAATTATTTCACTTCTAATCTTTCGGGGTTGATATTATTGGCAATTATTGGCTTTACATTAATTTATGCGTTTCGAAAAGAGAAATTATTTGCCGAGGCCAAAACTACTGTTTTTGATGCATTTGTGGTAGGAGCAAATAACGGAGTTAAAACTGGAGTTACAATTTTTCCGTATGTGTTAGGAATGTTAGCCGCAATTTCGTTGTTTAGAAATAGTGGTTTGTTTGATATTATAAGTAATGGTTTAGCTTTTGTCTTTTCTAATTTTGGGGTAAATAAGCAAATTATTGATGCTTTGCCCGTTGCTTTATTAAGACCCTTTAGTTCAGCTGGATCAAGAGGATTTTTGATAGATTCTATGAATACTTTTGGAGCCGATTCTCTAACTGGAAGATTGAGTAGTATTTTTCAATGTAGCGCCGAAAGCACTTTTTATGTTATTGCTGTTTACTTTGGTTCTGTAAACATAAAAGACACTCGTTATGCTTTAGGAGCGATGCTTATTATAGATTTAATTTGTGTGATTACTGCAATATTTGTAGCGACTTGGTTTTTTTAAAAAAAAATAATGAAATTATTTCTTAAACTTATTTCTTTTTGTAAGTAATATTTGTAAATGGATTTATTTCGGTGGACAAAAACCGATGGATGAGTTAATGGAGGATGATAGCGCTCTATTGGGACTTATCGTTATTGTATTTTTCATTTTTGTGATGCTAGGATTTAGAAACTAATCCTTGAACATGTTATAAAAAAAGAGTCGGAACTTCTACGAAAGAATTCCGCCTCTTTTTTTATGACCACTTTTTTTATAAGTTCTCGGCAACGTGTTCATAAAAGGATAGTTTGTAGATACTCTACATTTGGATTTTTATGCTTTAATTTTTGTAGAACCACTTTTATTTCACTGCTTTTACCTTTAAAAAATTATTTTGATTTTCAATTTTATAAGTTATTGCACATTAAATTAGGTTAAATATGTATTTTATCGATTATAATTGCTTTTAATCTTTTATTATCTGACAAACAATATATATTTGCGCTACAAAAATTTTATAATTTTTTATTTTTTTGACATGTTAAAATAGTAGAGTTAATAATTTAAAAAAAGTAACACAAAACAATTATCTATGAAAACAAAATTACTTACAATAGTACTTTCTATTAAGCATTGTTTCTAATTGATAATATTTAATGATTTTCCCTAAAAAAACTTTAAATGTTACTACTATTAAATTTCAAAAATTACTTTAAATAAAGTCGTATGAGTGTTCTTCGATAAATTTAATATTTTGGAATGTAGAATTAACTTTAAACAAATAAAATCGCAGTAACAATAATAAGATTCACATGAAAAATCGATTACTAATTCTTTCAATTTTTACAAGATTTTAAATAAAATTACACCTACCCAATTTATGAAACAAGTTTACCACTATCGCTTTTCCCTTTTATTTATTTTTGTGATCACATTAATTTTTTCTGTAAATTCTTTTGCAGATCGATCCAAAAATTTTTACACAAAGGATTCTTTAAATAAAAAAACATATCAAGCGAGTTCCTTTGGAAATGTAGCTGATAAATTCCCGAGTATATATTTAATAAATGCATTTATCAAGGATGAATTTAATGCCAGTGTAATTGGGAAGATGGCCATACTCAAAGCAAATGATAAAATTTCAAAATCTTTTCAGACTAATATCGATGCTGGATCTAACAATTTTAAAAGTATACTGTGGACCGATAATGGCGGAGTGGTCTTTTTTGGGGATAGTCCCCCAAATACACCAAATGCGTACTTTGATGGCTTAGTTACTAGTGCTTCAGCAATGGCTAGAGGTCCTGGCGCTAATCTTTCTAACATTACTAACAGGACTGGCGGAACCGCTACAGTATTTTCAGTTAATGGTATTGCTTCTTCAACATTAGAGGAAGCGCTTCTCAATGATGATTATATTTTTACGACTGTTGTACTAAATTCGCCAGGACCCACTGTGCGAGTTGGTTCTTTTTCAGTAGGAAGACGTGTAGCAAGTTTTAACAATGGAAGGGTAGCTTTAGTTTTATTTAATCCTGTAACAAATAGTAATACTATAATATCGCAGGATGTGCCAGTTTATAATCGTACAAATTCGGGGATTGCAGGTGCAATTGTCAGTGGCGGAACTTTTATCAATGGTCAAGCCTACCAATTACGATATTATTTTTACGGTGCGGGAAGCTCTGCTGGAAGTACGTATATGATAGACAATCCAGCTGTTGGTTTTCAAGTAAACGATGCCCCTATTGCAACCAACGAAGCTACTATAACAAATTGCTCAGAAGCTGTAAATATAGCTGTTTTAAATAATGATACAGATCCTGAAAATGATGTGCTTACTATTACCAAAATTAATGGCAATAACTTCACGATAGGTTCCGCAATTGTCGTAACTGGTGGTACAATAGTTGTAAATGCAAATAAAACAATAACATTTACGCCATCTAATAACACACCAGCTACACGTTCATTTACATATACCATTAATGACGGAAATAATAATAGTGCTATTGGTACGGTTAATGTAACCATAAGTGCATGCCCCACATTTAATATTGTCACCCAACCTGCCACTCCGCAAGACATTTGTCTGAATGCTGTAGCTACGGCTTTAGCAGTAACAACCTCTGGTAGCAATGTATCTTATCAATGGTATAGAAATATTTTTGATAACATTATAACTGGAACAATAATAAGTGGAGCAACAACATCATCATACACTCCGCCATCTACCACTGTTGGTACTATTTATTATTACGTTAAAATTACTGGAGGCGGGGGCGACCGATACTCAAAAACACGGGTAAATGTTAATCCCGGCACATCTATAACAAATCAAATAACTCCAGCTACGCAAACTGTTTTTCAGAATCAAATTCCAAATAATTTGAGTATTGTAGCTACTGGTGCCGCTGTGGAGTATACCTGGTACAAGAATACAGTAAATAATAACACAACAGGATCATTAATTCCTGCGGCTGCCAATACTTTTTATACTCCCTTAACTACCACGGTTGGAACATCCTATTACTATGTTATAGTTTCAGGAACCTGTGGAAATGTCACTTCAAATGTATCAGAAGTAAGGGTTATTAAGGACACTGACGCTGATGGAATTGAAGATATTACAGATCTGGATGACGACAACGATGGCATATTAGATACTGATGAATGTATTGATTTAAGAGCGTCAAACGGCGATTTTGCTGCTGGTTCTGTTACTGAAATAACATCTGGTCAAAGATATTCACAAGCAGTAGGGATATTAAATATAGATTACACAAAAACAGGAACTGGTGAAATTTATGAATACACCGAGAGCACCTCTAGTGCCAGTGAATTCTACGCGTCAGGAACTCCTATTTCTTATGTTTATCCCGATCGAGATGCTGTTCAAATAATGCGCTTAAATCAGCCTGCTTTTATCAAATTTGCAGTTACGGATATAGACGTTCTGGGAGAAATCACTAGAGTAATCGTTTACGACGAGAATGGAGTTCCGTATTCAAATCTAAATTCGTTTATCACTGCTAGCGGAGAGGGTACTTCGGGAACATATCCAGGAGGAACTCCAACCACATTTAATGATCTTGGAGCTAACATTACTAAAACAGCTGGGGTGGGTTTTGTCGATCTAAGTCCAACTGCACCTGGTGGTCAAAACACTTTCCACAGACCTAATTTGGCTTACTTTGATTTTAGTGCAAATAAAGTATCCAGAATAGACATTGACAATAAAGGTACAGCTGGTGCACCAGGTTTTTTATTTAGCGAAATTCGTTTGTGTCCAGATACTGATGGAGATGGCATAGAAAATAATGTAGACTTAGATTCAGACAACGATGGTTGTTCGGATTCTAATGAGTATTACGGCAATACTACTAGCGCTACTGCTAACCAGCAGTTTGGACAAAGTGGAGGAGCAATAGCGCCAGTAAATTCAAATGGTCAGGTTACTCTTGCTGCAGCAACATATTCAGGCACTTACATAAATGCAACTTCTGCAACTAACGCTTCCATTAGTACGCAACCATTAAACACAAGCGTGATTGCTGGAAGTGATACAACATTTACAGTTGAAGCAATATCATTTAACACAACGACTTTTACCGCCGGTGTGCCTAGTTATGTAATTCCTCCAGCAACTGACAATGCCGCTAACTTAAGGTACCAATGGCAAATAAGTACGGACAGCGGTGTTTCATGGACAAGCTTAAGTAATACAACTCCGTATTCTGGAGTTACAACTGCCACCTTAGCGATAACGGCAGCTACAATATCACTAGACATTGTACAATATCGTGTGATGGTTAGTGCTATTAATAATGTATGTACAAATATAGTTTCTAATGTAGGTGTGCTAACGGTAAATAAAGCAGCATCAACAATTGTAGTAAATGGAGCAACAAGTTATATTTTTAATGGATTAGGACAAGGTCCAGCAACGAGTACTACCACTGGTTCAAGTGGGACAATTACGTACAGTTATGAAGGAACAGGCTCAACAACTTATGGTCCAAGTAATATAGTGCCAGTAGCAGCAGGGACGTACAAAGTCGTAGCGACTGTTGCAGCAGATACAAATTTTGATTTAGCGACTTCTGTAGATTATGTTTTTACTATTAATGCAGATAATGATCGTGATGGTATACCCGATGTGACAGATCTAGATGACGACAATGATGGAATATTAGATACTGATGAGGGTTTTTCCATAAAAGTAATAGAAGATTTTGAAAATCCCACAGGGTCAAGAGCAAATGGATACGATAGTTTTGAAAATGCGTTTCCAATAGGTAGTAGTCAAATTAGAAATTCGACTGGTTCAGCTGGATATTTTGAAAATCCTCCTACGTTAATAGGACAAATAAATGCATTAAATGGTATTTCTTTCTCGGGTCTCCATTCCCCTGATAACTATGGACAAGAAACAGTTTTAATCACATTAAGGAATAATGAATTTTTGTTAAGCGGCATACCTTATCAATTAAGTTTTTTAGCATATCAGATGGATTTAGGCTCTCAATCCAATTTTGAATTTACGCACCCTGGACACTTTGATTTTTATGGTATTAGAGTAGGTACCCCTGACCCAACTGCAGGACAGCAGGCGAACACCGCCGCAATTGCGACTCTGAACGGTGTTGATTTATTAGGAAGAAGTGACCTAATTGATAATAGTACAGCATGGAAAAGATTCTTAATTTCGTTCAGCTCATCATATAATTATGATAGAATATTACTAGTGCCAACGTCTAAAAATTTTGTAGATACTGGCAACTTGGTTCCGGGGAATAGTACATTCTTGGCAATAGATTACCTAACATACTACGAAGTTTTAGATACCGATGGTGATGGTATACTTAATCATTTAGACTTAGATTCAGACAACGATGGTTGTTCTGATTCTAATGAGTATTACGGCAATACTACTAGCGCTACTGCTAACCAGCAGTTTGGACAAAGTGGAGGAGCAATAGCGCCAGTAAATTCAAATGGTCAGGTTACTCTTGCTGCAGCAACATATTCAGGCGCTTACATAAATGCAACTTCTGCAACTAACGCTTCCATTAGTACGCAACCATTAAACACAAGCGTGATTGCTGGAAGTGATACAACATTTACAGTTGAAGCAATATCGCTTAACACAACGACTTTTACCGCCGGTGTGCCTAGTTATGTAATTCCTCCAGCAACTGACAATGCGACTAACTTGAGGTACCAATGGCAAATAAGTACGGACAGCGGTGTTTCATGGACAAGCTTAAGTAATACAACTCCGTATTCTGGAGTTACAACTAATACATTAGCTGTAACGGCAGCTACAATATCACTAGACACTGTACAATATCGTGTGATGGTTACTGCTATTAATAATGTATGTAAAAATATAGTTTCTAATGTAGGTGTGCTAACGGTAAATAAAGAAGCATCAACTATTTCAGTTACAGGAAATACAAATTTCACTTATTCTGCAATAGGGCAAGGGCCTGCAACAGTATTAGCAACAGGTTCAACTGGAGCAGTTTCTTATGTTTATGAAGGAACGGGTTCAACAACTTACGGGCCAAGTGCTTCATTACCAACAAATGCCGGAACGTACAAAGTAGTAGCAACTATCGCTTCAGATGCAAATTATTCGGGAGTAACGTCAGCGGATTATGCTTTTAACATTGCCGCAGCAACTTCAACAATTATAGTAACAGGAAATACAAACTTCACTTATTCTGGTACAGGGCAAGGGCCTGCAACAGTATTAGCAACAGGTTCAACTGGAGCAGTTTCTTATGTTTATGAAGGAACGGGTTCAACAACCTATGGACCAAGTACTACATTACCAACAAATGCCGGAACGTACAAAGTAGTAGCAACTATCGCTTCAGATGCAAATTATAACGGAGAAACGTCAGCGGATTATGCTTTTAATATTGTCGCAGCAACTTCAACTATTTCAGTAACAGGAAACACAAATTTCACTTATTCTGGTGCAGCTCAAGGGCCTGCAACAGTATTAGCAACAGGTTCAACTGGAGCAGTTTCTTATGTTTATGAAGGAACGGGATCGACAACTTACGGGCCAAGTGCTTCATTACCAACAAATGCCGGAACGTACAAAGTAGTAGCAACTATCGCTTCAGATGCAAATTATAACGGAGAAACGTCAGCGGATTATGCTTTTAATATTGTCGCAGCAACTTCAACTATTTCAGTAACAGGAAACACAAATTTCACTTATTCTGGTGCAGCTCAAGGGCCTGCAACAGTATTAGCTACAGGTTCAACTGGAGCAGTTTCTTATGTTTATGAAGGAACGGGATCGACAACTTACGGGCCAAGTGCTACATTACCAACGAATGCTGGAACGTATAAAGTTGTAGCATCTGTCGCTTCAGATGCAAATTATACTGGAGTAACATCAGCGGATTATGCTTTTAACATTGCCGCCGCAACTTCAACTATTTCAGTGACAGGAAATACAAATTTCACTTATACTGGAACAGGGCAGGGACCTGCAACAGTAAATGCAACAGGTTCAATTGGAGTAGTTTCTTATGTTTATGAAGGAACGGGATCGACAACTTACGGGCCAAGTGCTACATTACCAACTAATGCTGGGACGTACAAAGTAGTAGCAACAATTGCCTCAGATACAAATTATACTGGAGTAACGTCAGCGGATTATACTTTTGAAATTGCAAAAGCTAATCCAATTATAGGTTCATTTGTAAATATTTTGAAATTTGATATTGATCCAGTTTTTACTTTACCCGTACCATCTAGTAACAGCACAGGAGCATTTACTTTCATTAGTAACAGTCCAAACATTGCTTCGGTTACCGGTACAACTGTTTCAATAGTCAGCGCAGGCACAACTACAATAACTGCTTATCAAGCTGCCAATGAAAACTATAATGCTGGGTCAGTTACTTTATTGCTAACGATACTAGTGGGTGATACTGACGGTGACGGTGTTACTGATACTATGGAATTACTGGATAACACCAATTCTAATAATCCTTGTGAGTTTAATTTGACTAGTCAAACACTCTCGCCAAATCCAGCATGGAATACTTCCGACTGCGATGGTGATGGTGTTTCCAATGCACAAGAAAAAACAGATGGAACGGATCCAAAAAATCCAGATACCGATGGTGATGGTGTTGTAGACGGTAAAGAGAAATTGGACGGAACAGATCCAAAAAGCTTATGCAATTTTATTTTGATAAGTCAAACCGTCAGTACTAGCGTAGCATGGAATAATGCAGATTGTGATAACGATGGTAAAATTAATGCTGATGAAAAAGCCATCCGTTCTGATATTTTTAATTCTGATACCGATGGGGATGGAATAATAGATGGTCAAGATAATTGTCCATTAATTTCAAATCAAGATCAATTAGATACTGATGGAGATGGAATAGGGAATATATGCGATACAGATGATGATAACGACGGAGTTTTAGATTTAGTTGATAATTGTCCTATAACTTACAATCCTGGCCAAGAGGATAGAGATAGCGATGGATTAGGCGATGTGTGCGATGCAGTAGGATTGAACATTTCTCAAGCTATTACTCCAAATGGAGATGGAGTCAATGACACTTGGGTTATTTACAATATCGAGAATAGTCCTAATACGATCGTTCGTGTTTTTAATCGCTGGGGAGCTGAAGTGTTTTACTCTAACAATTACGCTAATGATTGGGATGGTCATTTTAAAAATAATTTAGAAGAATTACCTCAAGCACCTTACTACTATCAAATAGATGTTAGTAATGACGGTTCAATAGAGTACAAGGGGTGGATTTATATTACTAAATAAATTAAGATCAAAAAAAATGAAAAAAGCACAAAATATAATAGTCGTTATAGTTCTTTTACTGAGTATTAAAGCGATCTCACAGGAAGAAACTAACATTACTTTGTTTCGTTATCACATGAATTTATTCAATCCTGCTTATGTTGGTATAAATGACGAAACTTTACTAACAAGTACGCTTCGCAGGCAATGGACGGGTGTACCTGATGCACCATCAACGCAAACCGTTTCTTTTGGAATGCCTGTTGGTAAGAATTTGGGAATAGGAGTTTCTGTACTCAATGAACAAACATTCATTGAAAAGCAAAACACTGTTGCAATTGATTTTTCATATAAAGTACAAATGAACCAAAATACAGATTTGTATTTTGGTTTAAAAGCGGGTGGTAACTTTTATGATGTAAACTTATCAGGATTAGAAACCTATAATATAATGATGGATAATTCACTAACAAACATCAGTTCATTCAACCCTAATATTGGGGTTGGAGCCGTATTGCGCAATGAAAAATGGTTTGTTTCCGTAGCGGTGCCTCGATTACTAAATACGACAAAAGCGAGAAACGAAATGGGTTTTGCAACAATAGCTACAGATCGACCTCATTTTTACGTTAGTGGTGGTTATGACTTTGAATTATCGGATTCATTCACGCTCAAACCATCAACAATGGTGCGCTATGTAAATGCTGCACCAATATCAATTGATCTAAACACCATGCTTTCATTTGAAAACAAATTTGAGATTGGCGCGACCTATAGAACAGATCAAGCTTATGCTGCAATTAGTACAATTACAATCAGCAAGCACTTCATGTTTGGTTTTGTATATGAAATGAGCACAAGAGCTAGCCTTGCAAGAGCAAGAAATACTAATGAAATTTTATTGCGTTTTAAATTTTAACAGCCAACTGCAGCTAAATTTATGATTATGAACGTTTAAGGTAATTGATGAAATTAGCAAATCCCGAGAGCTCGCAATGGCAATCGGGATTTTTTTATATCATAATTAAATTGTCTTTGTTTCAGAATCGCAATCAATATTTTTTATCCAAAGAGGTTATAAATAGTGAGAGATAACCATTTCGGGAATTTCTCCTTCAATAATCAGTTCTGCTTCAGTAGCGGCAATAATATGTTCTACAGAAACTCCTGGCGCACGTTCGAGAAGTTTAAAACCTTTTGAAGTCACTTCCAGAACAGCAAGTTCTGTAACCACTTTTTTAACGCAACCTACGCCAGTCAATGGTAAAGTACAACGTTTTAAAATTTTAGACTCACCTGCTTTATTCACGTGCATCATTGCGACGATAATATTTTCGGCAGAAGCAACCAAGTCCATTGCGCCACCCATTCCTTTTACCATTTTACCTGGGATTTTCCAATTGGCTATGTCGCCATTTTCGGCAACTTCCATTGCACCAAGTATGGTTAAATCTACTTTTTGACTGCGAATCATTCCAAAACTCAAAGCAGAATCAAAAAAACTTGCCCCAGGAAGAGTCGTGATGGTTTGTTTACCCGCGTTGATGATGTCAGCATCTTCTTCACCTTCAAAAGGGAATGGTCCCATACCCAGAACGCCGTTTTCACTTTGAAATTCAACATTAATTCCATCGGGAACATAGTTTGCTACTAATGTTGGTATACCTATTCCTAAGTTTACGTAATATCGGTCTTTAACTTCTTTTGCAATTCGCTTTGCTATGTCTTCTTTTGTTAACATAATTTATATTTTAAACCATTAAGAAATTAAGGTTCATTAAGATTTTCATTAAATGTTTAATTTTCACGACTGAACGCTAAAGACTGATTACTTTTTTCTTACTGTTCTCTGTTCTATTCTTTTTTCAAATGTTTCACCTTGAAAAATGCGTTGCACCATAATCCCCGGTATGTGAATTTGATTGGGATCTAATGAACCAACAGGCAACAATTCTTCCACTTCTGCAATCGTAATTTTTGCAGCACCCGCCATACATGCGTTAAAGTTTCTTGCTGTTCCTTTAAAAATAAGATTTCCAGCTTCGTCGCCTTTCCACGCTTTTACGATAGAAAAATCAGCTTCATATGCTAATTCCATCACGTGCATTTTTCCATTGAATGCCCGCGTTTCTTTACCTTCAGCGACTTCCGTTCCATAACCAGCTGGAGTAAAGAATGCTGGAATTCCTGCCTGAGCAGCGCGACATTTTTCGGCTAATGTTCCTTGTGGCGTTAATTCAACATCAAGTTCGCCAGAGAGCATTTGGCGCTCAAATTCGGCATTTTCTCCTACGTAAGAGGATATCATTTTCTTGATTTGGCGCTTTTGCAAAAGCAATCCAAGACCAAAATCATCAACACCTGCATTATTTGAAATACAAGTTAAATTAGTCGTTTCCTTTTGAACTAATTCGGCAATCGAATTTTCTGGTATTCCACATAATCCAAAGCCACCTAACATAATCGTCATACCATTTTCGATACCTTGAAGTGCATCTTGAACGTTGTTTACTTTTTTGTTAATCATAAAATGAGTTGTAATAATCTAATTATATATTAAAAAGATAAAATTGTTTCTAAAAATAGAGTGTTTCATTATTTGAGTTATAAAAACTAATGCCCTAGCCCCGATTACTTCACTAACTTTCTATTTCTATTGGAGTTCAGTGAACTTCGTTTGCAATGGAAATCCTTTTTATTGTCAAATTCTGAAAGGTTTGACTATAAAAAGATTGTAATAAATAGCGGGATTAAGCTCCTAAAGAAAGGAATTTTACAATTCAAATTCCCCGGTATCTTGCTCTACAGCAGTTGTGTCTATTACTTTTTTAGGCACATAACAGTCTACTTTTATTGATAAATTTGGCGGTCGATCGAAGGATGCTTTTGATACTTTTAATAAAGGATCAGCGTAACAAAGTTTCATGAAATAACCCCAGACAGGTAAAGCTGCAGTTGCTCCTTGTCCATAAGTAATACTTTTGAAGCGGGCGGAGCGATCCTCGCAACCTACCCAGACTCCCGTTACAAGATTTGGAACCATTCCCATAAACCAACCATCAGACTGGTTTTGAGTGGTACCCGTTTTTCCAGCAATAGGGTTTCTAAATTGGTATGGATATCCTGTCCATCTGTTGTCTCCATTACCACCGCCTGTAGTACGTAAACGATCTCCCGAGCCGCCTTCTGTAACGCCTTCTAATAATTTAATTACAGCATAAGCAATATCTTTATTCAAAACATCGTGTGATTCTGGAATTGGTTCGTAAATGATTACACCACTTTTATCCTCAATTTTCGATATAAATTGCGGTTTCATATAAACACCTTGATTGGCAAAAGTGCTGTAAGCCGCCACCATATCTTCAACAGTTATTTCAACTGCTCCAAGTGCAATAGAGGGTTGAAAAGGAATTTCAGATTTAATTCCTAGTTTGTGTGCTAAGTCCACAACTGCTTCTGGCCCTACTTTATCCATAAGCTTTGCCGAAACGGTATTTATAGAATTAGCTAACCCTCTTTTTAAAGTAACCATCCCGCGGTATCTGTTATCTGAATTTTTTGGTTCCCAATCTTCCGTCACATTGTGGCGCCCTTTTCTAATCATAAACGGACCATCAATAATGGAGTCGCATGGAGACATATTTAACTGTTCAATAGCAGTTGCATAAACAAATGGTTTGAAAGTAGATCCCACTTGTCTTGCTCCTTGACCTACGTGATCGTACTGGAAATATTTATAATTGATACCGCCAACCCATGCTTTCACATTACCAGTTTGCGGTTCCATGGCCATCAATCCAGATTGTAAAAAATGTTTATAATAGCGGATAGAATCCAATGGTGTCATAATAGTGTCTTTTTCTCCTTTCCAAGAGAAAACAGTCATTTTAGTTTTTTCGCTGAACGAAGCGATTATCTCTTCATCTGTTTTTTCCATTGACTTCATAACCGCCCATCTACTGGATGATTTCATTGCTTGGTTCAAAATTCTTTGCGTTTCAGCAGATGAAATGTTTACAAATGGAGCATTTTTATTGCCTTTAGATTGATTGAAAAACTCTTCCTGAAGGTTTGCCATGTGTGCCGTAACTGCTTCCTCAGCATGCAATTGCATTCTCGAGTCGATTGTAGTATAGATTTTTAAACCATCTTTATAAATATCATAATCAGATCCATCTGGTTTTTTATTTGTCTCTACCCATTTTTTCATATAGTCCCGCAAATATTCTCTAAAATAAGTAGCCGTTCCTTCTTTATGAGTTTCTAGCTTAAAATTGAGTTTGATGGGTAAGCTCTGTAACTTTAGTTTTTGATCTTCAGTAATAATGTTACCTTTTTCCATTTGCGAAAGCACTACATTTCTACGATTTTTAACGCCTTGTGGATTTCTAATTGGATTGTACAAACCAGAATTTTTAAACATTCCAACTAAAATGGCAGATTCATCGATAGTTAAATCCTTTGGCTCTTTTGAAAAATAGGTTTTTGCCGCTGAACTCACTCCTACAGAGTTGTTTCCAAAATCATAAACATTGCAGTACATGGCAATAATTTCATTTTTAGTGTATTGTCTTTCTAATCGAATGGCGACTATCCATTCTTGTACCTTTTGTTTGATTCTAAAAGGCAGAAATTTCGAACCTTCCCCGTGCAACAATTGTTTGGCGAATTGCTGTGTTAACGTACTCGCTCCACCGCTAGTTCCTAAACTAGAAATAGCTCTTAAAGTTCCTCTTGCATCAATACCTGAATGTTGATAAAAACGAGCATCTTCAGTGGCTATTAATGCCTGAACTAGATTTTTGGGTAAGTCAGAATATTTTAATTGTGATCTATTTTTTTGAAAATATTTCCCAAGTACTACTCCGTCTGCTGAAATAACTTCGGTCGCTAAGTTAGAATCCGGATTTTCTAAGTCCTCAAAAGAGGGCATTGCACCAAATAGCCCCCATGAGGTAAACAAGAAGAATAATCCAATACTTCCAAGTCCAATAAAGAATATTTTCCAAAATTTCTTTTGATAATAAGCACTGTTTTTATCGGTTCTTTTTACTTGGTTGTTGTTTTTTTTGATGGCCATAATACTATTTTATTCTTTTTTTTCTATTCTAAAACCTACTTCGGTAATTCCGTCCAGAGCTTTCACACCTGGTATTTTATCGCCTTCACGAACAGCCTGTTTAATATGCACTTTGTATGTGGAACGAAAGCGTACGTTTTCCTTGTAGTATAGTTTGCTTTCCTTTATTTTTGAAAAGCCATCGCCCAGCAATGTTCCATCAGGTTCGGCCATTTGATATTCTAAAGTGTCGACTTTTGTAAAACCATTTGGCAATTCTAATGCAACAATTAAGTACAAATTATTGTACTTATAATCGTCATTTGCTCGTAAAGTCACAAATAAATCATATCGTTTCGTTGAATCTAATTCTGGTAAATGGAAATTGACAATAGTATCTTTGTCCCAAGAGTTTCCAACCGATTTATACTCGTCAAAAACCCTTTTTTTATCACAAGATGAAAAAAGTACAACCACTATAAGCAGTAAAGCGCTATTTTTTATCCACATTTTTAGTAATAATTATTGGTTTTCTTGGCTCAACAGGTCTCTTATCGTCGGGAGCTTGACGATTGTTGTTGTTGTTATTATTGTTGGCTGGTTTATTGCTATTTGTAGGTTTGTTATTGTTTGCAACAATTACATTTTCGCCTATGGGTTTGCGCTTTTTATTTGGTTTTTTCTTCGCTTTTGGTTGGTCAAAACGAGTTAAACTCTCTTGTCCCATTGCATTGTTGAAGTTTTTCTCTACCTCGACAACAATTTCTATTGCAAAATCTTCAAGTGAAGAAACCTTATTTTTCAGTTTATTTTCAGCTACAATTTCTTTTACCTGATCGATTTTTAATACATGCCAATTGGCAAAATTATTGGTGTAAGCAAACCACATTAATCCCTTAAAAATATCCTGCTTTTGACATATTGCGTCTCCCTTTTCAGTAACTAATCTAGTTTCAAAATCTGGGAAATCTTTCAATGCGTCCATATAAGTATCTAACTCATAGTTTAGGCAGCATTTCAATTTTCCGCATTGCCCAGCTAGTTTTTGAGGGTTTAAAGACAGTTGTTGGTACCGAGCTGCAGAGGTGTTTACGCTTCTAAAATCTGTTAACCAAGTTGAGCAACATAATTCTCTTCCACAAGATCCTATTCCTCCTAAACGAGCAGCCTCTTGGCGAAAGCCCACTTGTTTCATTTCAATTCTAGTGCTAAATTCTTTTGCAAAATCTTTAATTAAAGCACGAAAATCAATTCGGTCATTTGCAGTATAATAAAAGGTAGCTTTGGATCCATCTCCTTGAAATTCAATATCAGAGATCTTCATTTCAAGTTTTTGAGCAATTGCTAATTCACGTGCTCTTACTTTCATCGGTTCCTCCTTATCACGAGCAACAGACCAGATGTCAATATCTTTCTGTGAGGCTTTTCTATAGATTTTTGGAATTTCGTTACTAGAATGATTGACTCCTTTTTTCTTCATTTGGATTTTAACCAGCTCGCCTGTCAAAGTTACAATTCCAATATCATGACCAGGAGAAGCAACTGTAGCTACAATGTCTCCCATGCTCAATGTTAATTTCTCAGTATTGCGATAAAATTCTTTTCTTCCGTTCTTGAAACGTACTTCTACGCAGTCAAAAGGTGCATCTCCATTAGGTAAACTCATATTAGAGAGCCAGTCGAAAACCGTCAATTTATTGCAGCTATCGGTGCCGCAAGTCCCATTATTTTTACAACCCTTAGGTGCGCCACCATCAGAAGTTGAACAACTTGTACATGCCATAATTTTATATATAGTGTTGTGACGGGCACAACTTAAGTTCTTAAAACGATTAAGTCGTAAAGATAGTATTTTTTAATTTTATGTTACAACCATTGGAATTAGATGAAATTGATAAAATTTTATTAAAAAAATCATAGTTATTTGTGTGGTAATAGGTTGATTTTACACTCAAGGTTTTAATTTGGAGTAATTGGATTTCATTATTCTTTCACGGTTAAAACCGTGGGTTATGGTAAAAATCGTTGTAGCTTAATTGTTTTTATTGCCCACCTTTTCAACCTTGAGATGTTATAAAGCGTTGTATTTTTAATATTCAAAAAAATAGATAAGTTCTTGATAGTGATAGAATTTCCCACGGGTAAAACCGTGGGTTATGGTTAAAATGGTTGTAGCTATTTGTGTTTATTGCCCACGGTTTCAACTGCGGGATTGATACAAATCCCCACGGTTAAAACCGTGGGTTATGGTAAAAATCGTTGTAGCTTAATTGTTTTTATTGCCCACGGTTTCAACCTTGAGATGTTATAAAGCGTTGTATTTTTAATATTCAAAAAAATAGATAAGTTCTTGATAGTGATAGAATTTCCCACGGTTAAAACCATGGGTTATGGATAAAATGGTTGTAGCATAATTGTGTTCATTGCCCACGGTTTTAACTGCGGGATTGATACAATTCCCCACGGTTAAAACCGTGGGTTATGGTTAAAATGGTGGTTGTGTTTTAATTGTTTTTATTGCCCACGGTTTCAACCGTGGGATGTTATGAAGCGCTGTATTTTAATATTCAATAAGACAGATAAGTACTTGCTTGTGATAGAATTCCCCACGGATAAAACCGTGGGTTGTGGATAAAATGGTTGTAGCATATTTGTTTTTATTGCCCACGGTTTTAACTGCGGGACTGATACAATTCCCCACGGTTAAAACCTTGGGTTGTGGTAAAAATGGTTTTAGCATAATTGTGTTCATTGCCCACGGTTTCAACCGTGGGATTTTAATAAGCGTTTTGTTCTTAATATTTATTGAAATAGATAATTTCTTCATCGTGATACAATTCCTCACGGTTAAAACCGTGGGTTATGGTTAAAATGGTTGTAGCTATTTGTGTTTATTGCCCACGGTTTCAACCGTGGGATTTTATCAACCGTTGTATTTTTAATTTTTAATAAAACAGATAAGTTCTTGCTTGTGATAGAAATCCCCACGGTTAAAAGGTTACAGCTTATTTGTTTTTATTGCCCACGGTTTCAACCGTGGGATGTTATGAAGCGCTGTATTTTAATATTCAATAAGACAGATAAGTACTTGCTTGTGATAGAATTCCCCACGGATAAAACCGTGGGTTGTGGATAAAATGGTTGTAGCATATTTGGTTTTATTGCCCTCGGTTTTAACTGCGGGATTGATACAATTCCCCACGGATAAAACCGTGGGTTGTGGTAAAAATGGTTGTAGCATAATTGTGTTCATTGCCCACGGTTTCAACCGTGGGAATCCGTTGTTTTTAACTTCGATAATCTGATCTTATACTATTCAGACAATCCATATAATTTAATGTACTCGTCGAACTCTTCCTGAAAACTTTGCTTTAGATGATGTTGTTTCTGATTTTTTATATAATGGTAAACCTTCTCAACTTGTGATTCACTAACTGAATAAGCAGCGTATCCCGTTTGCCAAGCAAATTTTTCAAGCATCAAATCCACTCCATTTATAGAATGGGACGAACTTCCTTTTGCTTGTTTTATTACTTCCGAAATTGATTTTTGAGGATTTAGTAAAAATAAAGCGTGAACATGATCGGGCATGCTGTTTATGATTCTAACGGGGCAACCTAAATCAATTAGTTCGTCCTGAATGTAATCCTGAACTTGTTTTTCAATTGAAAAATCAATTAAACTGGTTCTTAATTTTGTTGCCCAAATAGCGTGAATCCAAATTTTATTATAGGAATGCGGCATATAACTATTTTTTACTTAGCTAAATTACTCTAAAACTTTATACAATTTATCAGACAAACGAATTCTAAAAGGTAATTTAAAAGTACAAGTATCGTCAGTAGTTGCAATTTTAGCATCGATGTCGTTTACGAACATTTTTTCAATCATCATTTGCTGTTCTCCGGTGGTAGCTCCTTTAATTAATATGGTATCACCTACGTTTATTTCTCCTTCTTCGATTAAAAATTCTCCAACACTTGGTTTTGGAAAAAAATGAGTTCCTTTTCCAACGTATTGTTTTTTAATTTTTATTTCTTTTTTCAGAACAGTGGCGACTCTGCGCGCAGTGTTTGTTTCTACTAATTGGCTAAGAGTTGGAACCGCTGCTAATGGATCTTGATTGTTCTTAAAAGTCAACACATCTGATTTTCCTTTTTTGAAGATCATATTGCCGTTTTTCATTCCTCTACGAACAGCTTTTTGTTCTTCTTCTGGCAAATGAATTACTGTCACACATTCAGTTGAGCAGCAGCCTTCCATTTTTTCTTTGCAGGAATCGCATTGGATGAAAAGTAAATGACAACCTTCGTTGGCGCAGTTGGTATGAACGTCACAAGGCGCCCCACATTGATGGCATTGTGAAACAATATCGTCTGTGATTCTTTCGCCCAAGCGGTGATCAAAAACAAAGTTTTTTCCAATGAATTTGCTTTCTAAACCTTCGGCTTTTACTTGTCGCGTGTATTCTATAATTCCGCCTTCGAGTTGGTAAACATTCTCAAAACCTTTGTGTTTAAAATAAGCGCTGGCTTTTTCACAACGAATTCCTCCGGTGCAATACATTAATATTTTTTTATCCTGTTTGTGCGCTCCTAATTGTTCTTCGATGATGGGTAAGCTTTCGCGAAAAGTATCTACATCTGGTTTTATTGCTTTGGTGAAATGCCCGATTTCACTCTCGTAATGATTACGCATATCGACCACAATCGTGTTTGGATCTTCTAGCAAGTCATTAAATTCATGAGCTTTTAGGTGAATTCCTATGTTGGTTACATCAAAAGTTTCATCAACTAAACCATCAGCAACAATCTTGTCACGAACTTTTACTGTTAGTTTTAAAAAGGAGTGATCATCGTGTTCTACTGCAATATTCAACCGGATTCCTTTCATGAAATCATACGCTTCTATAGAGTCTTTAAAAGCATAGAAATTATCAGCAGGCAGTGATAACTGGGCGTTAATTCCCTCATTGGCGACATAAATCCGGCCTAGAACCTCGAGAGGATTCCATGCTAGAAATAATTCATTACGAAATTGTGTTGGATTTGAAATTTGCGCATAAGCATAGAAAGACAGCGTAAGACGTTGTTTTCCGGCATCATCGATCATGATGGCTCTTTCTTCTGCGCTTAAGGTGTTATACAGTTGCATGCTATAAACAGTTAAGTGTGAAAAATTATTTTTTGCAAAAGTAACAAAAATATCCGCAAACTTTATAAGAACGTGGAAAGCCTTAAAAATGGAAAACTAAGCTAGAAAAAAAATAACTATTTATTTGATAATAGTACAAACACCATTTACACATTTTACTTCAGTTGGTGGTAATCTCATCATACAATCAGAAATTGCTCCTGTTTTTATGTTATTTTCTTGGTCCATTTCATTGTAGGTAGCGACCATTTGTTTCAATTTTACAATGTCAACTCCATTCGAAAAAAGTAAGTACGTTCTGGGTCCGCCGCAAGGCTTTGAACCAAAACCAATAAAGCCACAACCAGCTGTTTCTGAACAAGAAAAGCTATTGATGTAATCAATGATTTCTTTATTTTTCTGTTCCAATGTAAACTCGGGAATATCGGGATCGTTATCATCACATTGCATACTTAGGAGTAAAAAAGAGCATAGCAGTAAAAGAATTTTTGTTTTCATGGCTGTAGTTTTTTATTTAGATGCAAATTTCTTAAAAAGGTTGCGCAAAGGTCTTGGTAGAAATAATAACTTACTGATGGGAAAAGCACAAAAATTATTTCGAAACAGCAAATAAATCTAATATGTGTAAAGCAAAAAATAATTTTACTTATGATTATTAACGATATTCTCCGATAGAATTTGGGATATCTTTTTTAGTTTTCCTTGTTCGTATAATTTAGGCAAATCCTTTAAAGGAGTTTTTACAGGAGCTTCATAATTGATAAAATCCTGAAAAGTAACTCCTGCAATTACGCGTGTGTTGATAGCGACTCTAAATCGCACTCCACCATCATTTACGTGGTAATTGTAAGCCAGGTAGTCTACTTTATGGGTGTCTTTGTTTATCCAATACTGATACTCATCGTCAAAATCTTTTCCACCACCGTCCTTACCAAAAGTTACGCCTATTGCATCGTACTTCTTTCCTTTTATTGTGCTTTCTTCAACGAATTCTTTGTTTACAGAAGCATCTTGAAGCTTATAAGGAAGCGTAACAAAGTAAATAACAGAATTTAAAGCTTCAGAATATTTACCAGTCTGTTCTTTGTTTAAACGTTGTAACTTGTCGTTTATAAACCGTTCAAATTTTGCTGGAGTCAGAATATCTTTGACAACAGAATCACCCTTTTTAATTTCGGATGTATATTTAAAATTGCCTCCGTTATTTTGAAAACGGTAGTTTTTTTCTCTAAAAATAAAAGAGTAATCGGCAGTCAGATATAATTTACCTCCGTGAGCTTCAATAGTTTTATCGATTATCGAATCCGCTTTTGAGAATTTTAGTATTGTTATTATTGTATCATTTTGTACCGAATCATTATTGATGGTCTTTTTGTTAGTACAAGACAGTAAAATCGCCATCAAAAAGCAAAATATTAATAGATTTTTTTTCATCTTCTGTAAGGATTATATTTTATAAAGAACAACAAAACAAGAGGGTGTTTTGTACTATTTTTAATTTAAACTATATTCTTTTTTGATGTTAAAATGAGAATCAATCCATGATTACGCTTAAAAATAAGTGTATGGTTTTCAGGATAGATTAGGTTTAAATGTTTAGTAACATTCATTTTATTTGTAATAAACGATAGACAAAAAAAATAAATAATACTTTTCTTAATTCAAGAAATGCCTTCAATCTTAACCTGCACTTAAATGACCAGATGTACCTTTTATGTGTTGTCAGGTTGAATACACCATCATCATCATCATTATAGTGAAGCACCAAACGTTGTTTGTAAGACGACCATAATCTCGACTGCGCTCGATTTGACAAAAACCTAATGGTACTTTCAAAGACTATTTGGTATCAATGTTGTCATTCCTTGTCGCTAATACTTACTTTTTCTGTTCTTCTTTGACAATAAGTTTCAATGAATTAATGTAATCCGTATCAAATTCTATTACTCTTATTTTCTTTTGCTTAAAACTCATTTCCCCTTCAAATTGTCCTTCGGTTCCCAAAAAGTCTATTTGTATTTCATCGTCATTAATTTCTAATAGTTTACCAAGATAAACTGCTTTGTTGGACTTTGTTGCAATTTGAAAAATCTCATAATGACTTGCTAAAAAATAAATAATAGAAGATATGTCCTTGAGCGGAACGATCTCATCTGCGCTTGTTTTTAATCCTTTCAGTTTGATTACTTTCGTAGTAAATTCATGGTCTTCGTTTTGGATAATTGCCTTTACATTTTTGTTTTTCAATATCGTATAGCCATCTATTATAAAATCGACAGGATTATTCTTGAGTAAGATCCAATCTTGCGTCCAATCGATAAGAAAACCGCTGAAAATTTCTTTTTTGTCTTCAAATTCTATTGAAATTAGTTGTCTTAAATATTTTTCCATTCTGTTTTTTTTAAAATGTTCGCACGGTTTTCTAATAGTATAGTTTTATACATCCAAACGGTAAATGCCCGGCTTAGAATTTGCCTTATGATTTTATAGTAAATATAGACATTTAAATAATTGACCGCTTGTTAATATTTTTTGAGTAGTTATCGCCAAAATTATAATCTTGATCTATGTCAGCAAAAATCACCAAGGTTTTAGTTTGAATTTAAAGTTAAAAATACATGTTTGTAAAATTATTTTTTTTTTATTTTTTGCTAACCATTGCTCGCACGGGAAAGAATTATTAACAAACATTTAAAATTACTTGCGTTTGATTTTTTGTCAAACACTTTGTCATCGTTCAGTTTGTTTTTAGATTAGCATTAATCATTAATATATACTGACAATTCTGTTTTTTCTATCAATTCGCCTATTGGTTCCGCATAAAGTCCCTTACTTCTTAATAGTGCTTCCACCTTGTGGGTAGCCTCTTTCGAAACAGCAATTAACAATCCTCCACTAGTTTGTGGATCACACAAGATATATCGTTGTTTTTCATCTTCAATGTCAAGTTTGTGACCGTAACTTTCCCAGTTTCTGAGCGTTCCTCCAGGAACACATTTTTTATCAATATAGCTATGAACTTCTTCAAAAACAGGAACTCTATTATAATTAATAATGGCAGATACATTGCTTCCTTCACACACTTCAAGTAAATGTCCCATAAGTCCAAATCCAGTTACATCGGTTAAAGCTGTTATTTCTTCCATTTTTGAAAGTTCCAATCCAACATCATTTAAAATGACCATCGAATTAGAAGCAATATCTTTGTGATCGTTCTCTAAAACACCTTTTTTTTGTGCTGTTGATAAGATTCCAACACCTAACGGTTTAGTTAAATAGAGGATACTACCGGGCTTTGCTTTATCATTTCGTTTTATATTATCGATTGCAACAATCCCTGTCACTGCGAGTCCAAAAATTGGTTCCGGATTATCAATACTATGACCACCAGCAAGTATTATTCCTGCATCAAAGCAAGCCTTTCTGCCACCTTCCATTACCTGGGCAGCAACTTCAGGCGCTAATTTATCAATAGGCCACCCTAAAATTGCTATTGCCATTACTGGTTTTCCTCCCATTGCATACACGTCGCTTAAAGCATTAGTTGCAGCAATCTGCCCAAAAGTGAAAGGGTCGTCAACTATAGGTAAGAAAAAATCGGTTGTACTTATAATTCCTATTCCATTGCCAATATCATAGACGGCAGCATCATCTCTGGTATCGTTGCCCACTAAAAGCTGTTTGTCTTCAATTTTTGGTGCATTGGACTTTAGTATTGTAGTTAATACTTTTGGTGATAATTTGCAACCACATCCAGCACCGTGGCTATAACTTGTTAATTTTATACCTTCATTCATTTTTTTAATTGATTAAGTTTATTAAAAAATCTGCCGTTTCTTCAGGAGTCACAGCTGGGATTTTAAATTCAAGAATTGTAGATTCCTGACGGGTTTGTAATCCTTTTAGATAGCATTTATCGTAATATTGAAGCGCTATCTCTACCACTTTGTAATAGTTTTTATTTTCAAGTGCTTCCAAAGCAAATTTGGCGTTGTCGTATCCAAGTCTTTTCGTAATTCGGGTAATGGCAATTGCTAATTTATCATGGTTTAGATTTGCGTACATGTGAACAAGGAGTTTTGCTCTTTCATGAAGCGGAACATCTAAAAAATATACAGGCATATTCCGCATTGCATTATACAGTGCATCTGGAATTAATACCTGCCCAATTAATCTGCTTTCATCCTCAATCCAGGTCGGTAATTTGGGGTTTAAGTTCCGAATTATTGAAAATAGATTATTTTCAAATTGTTCCGTTGTTGGCTGAGGTGGAAGATCTATACCTCCAAAAGCAGAACCTCTATGATTAGCTAATCCTTCTAAGTCTATAACTTGTTGCCCTTTCTTTTTTAGGTAATATAATATTTCTGTCTTGCCAGTACCAGTATATCCTCCTAAAACTTTGAGATTTACTGGCTGTTCAAAAAATTGTAGTACATAATTTCTAAAAGCTTTGTACCCTTTTTCGATAACGTAAACCTTTTCAAATCCATTTTCAATAAGATGATCGGCAAAAGCATTACTTCTCATCCCTCCTCGCCAACATTGTATTACCGCTTCTTTATGAGGAGCAATTGCAACAGATTTGGTTACAAAATCATTTAGTTTGGGTTTTACAAATTCGTAACCAATTGCAAATGCCCTTTCCTTAGACTCTTTTTTATAAGCAGTGCCAACTACTGCTCGTTCATCATCAGAAAATAATTCAATATTAGTAGCATTTGGAATGTGTCCTTTAGTAAACTCTCCTGGCGATCTCACATCAATAATTGGAATGTGGTCTAAATTTTGAAAGTAGAAATCTATAGAAATGATTTGTTTCATTACTGTGGTTGTTAATGTTTCAAAGATAGTCTTATAATAAAAAGGAAACTTGAAAATTTAGTGAAGTCGCGGTGCTAATTATGTGTTTTTATTATATTTATTTGGTTGGTATAAATTGTGGATTATTTCAAAAGGCGAAAGTAGCATAATACTAATCTGTTCGTTCTTTGAATCCAATCAGAATAATGATGTAAAGGTTCATTTATCATTTTGAAATGTAATAGAGACTTGTCTTTTTGCCCACAATCTACTCATATCGTAGAATTTTTTTTGCGGCGTATGATGTGAAGCTATAATCCGATAACTTAAAATAATTTTACTTCATGATTATAGAACTTATAACCAATGGTCTATAAATTTACTTTCATGTTTTTGTCAAATCGAGCGCAGTCGAGATTACAAACAACGTTTCGTGCTTCATTATAATTATGATGACGTGCGTAACCTGACAATATTCAATTCTTTTTAGCAGGTAATTCAAAACATAAATGGCACTAAATGTGTTTTCACATACAATGAAAATATTTTTAATTAAAAAAACCCTTTCAGAGTTTTAAACTCTGAAAGGGTTAAGAGAAGTTGAAAATATATTTTAGCAATACTCGTTAAAAGCATCTTTCAAGTTTTCTGCGATCATTTCAGCTGGGCGACCTTCAATGTGGTGACGCTCTAACATGTGAACTAATTCTCCGTTTTTGAATAAAGCCATGGCTGGAGACGAAGGAGGGAAAGGGAACATGTGCTGTCTTGCTGCATCAACTGCATCTTTATCAACACCTGCAAAAACCGTGATTAAGTGATCTGGTTTTTTTGCCCCTTCTAAACTCATTTTTGCTCCTGGACGTGCATTTCTTGCTGCACAACCACAAACCGAGTTTACAATTACTAGAGTTGTGCCTTCCGCTTTTATTGCGTTATCTACTTCCTCAGCACTATGCAAATCTTGAAAACCTGCTGACGTTAATTCCGCTTGCATTGGTTTTACCATTTCTTCTGGATACATATCGTTGTATTTTAATTATTAATTTTGAATCGACAAAGTTACGAAGTTTAAAAAGAACTCTATTGTCTGTGTTATAAAGTTTTGTTATTGTTTGATTGCGATTTCATTGCTCTAAATGACGCATGAAAAAGTGCTTTTATGAATGGCATTGGAGGACATTTCCACATCACTTGTAAGTCTTCGCTGAACGATGTTTCTTCATCCAAAAACTTAAAAATTAAATCTGGGTTTCCTTTTCTAAATAAAGAGGAAAAAATAGAGGATCCCATCTCGTTTTTTCGATCCAATATATCTAAAAGGAGCAAATCATAAAACCAGAATTTTGTTTTTTTGTAAAATTTTCTAAAATCGGTTTCTTTTTGTAAAAAAGCGACTAAGGCCGTTGATTTTTTATCGGAACTCTTAAATGTAAAACCAGTGCTGGCTTTGCTCCATCCTCCAACAGTTCCAATATTCATTACTTTTTGAGTATTTTTTTTCCAAAAAGGATAACACGACATTGGAATACTACCGTGTTCTTTATCGACGATTTCATAATCAGTAATTCCTAATTTGTTGATATAGTTTACAATCTCGCTTTCGTATTCTTCCTTTTTTAAAAGCTTGTGTGAAAATAAAGTATATTCTACTAAAGCTTCGGTTGTAGAAGTCGGTAAAACATACATAAATCGGGTGTTTCCTTTTTGGGCAATTGAGAAATCCATGAACGTGGCTTGGTCACCATTAAAAACAGCTTCTTTGCTTTTAATAAACCAACCTATAAAATGCTGTTGCAATAGCGGATATTTAGTTTGGTTTACGGGTTCTTGTTTGTCATAAATGCTGTTCAATAATTTACCACAAGTAAAATTTTCTGAGGGTGTGGCAACAAACACATGGTTTTCAAGTTCGTTAATATCAGTTACTTTTTCGTTAAAAAAAGTGATATTGGTTTGTTTTGAGATCAGTTCGAAAACTTGATTGTAGAAATCCAATCCTTTTATCATATTGTAATGATAAGGGTGTAATTTTAAATCTTTGCGGTAGTTTTGATCAGCAAACAATGCCGAATTCCATTTTTTAGAAATTGATTTTTCCCATAATGAATTGGTTGTAGTCCAGAAACACCATGTTCTATCATTTTCCTTTTTTGGATTTGAGTCAATTAGTAAAATAGATTGATTGGTAAATGAACCTGATTGAATCATTTTATAAACGGTCATCAAAGCTGATAATCCTGTGCCAGTAAAAATATAATCGTAGTGTTTCACTTTGCAAATATAATTCTTTGTGGTAATTTAAAAAAATAAACCACGCTTTGGCGTGGTTTATTTTTTGCTTGTAAATTTTATTAAAATACTATTTATGCATTAAAACAGTGTCGATTACATGAACTACACCATTTGATGCACTCAAATCTACTGCAGTAACTGTAGCAACTCCGCCTTTTTCATCGGTAACAATTACATTTTTACCTTTCATTGAGGCAGTTAATGTTCCGCCTTGAACTGTGGTCAAAACAGCTTTTCCTTTTCCTTCTTTGATAGCAGCAATAACTGCCTTACTATCAATTTTACCAGCTACTACATGGTAAGTTAAGATACCTTGTAATGTTTTTAAATTTGCTGGTTCTAATAAACTTTCAACTGTACCTGCAGGTAATTTGTTAAAAGCGGCGTTTGTAGGCGCAAATACTGTAAACGGTCCTGTTCCCGATAAAGTCTCTGCTAAACCTGCAGCTTTTACAGCGGCTACTAATGTTGTGTGGTCTGGGGATCCAACGGCAACTTCTACAACTGTTTGTGCAAAAGAGCTAATTCCAGTAAAAAGGGTAATTGCTAGAACTACTGACGATAAAATTTTCTTTGTTTTCATAAGATATTTGTTTTGTATAAAAATACGCTGTTTTTAAATCTTACAAATTACAGTTTGTATAATTTTAACAACCGTTTATTCTTAATTTTGAAATTTTTAAAATCATAAAACGTTGATTTATAGCTATAAATAAAGTAATCACGCTTTTTTACGTTGTTTTAAATATATTAATAGGGAGATTTAAGAAAAAAAACAATTCAACAGAATAGCTTCGATAGTTAACAAATCAAAGCTGTTCTTAAGTTGCGATTGAAATAGAACTGAAAAATGGTCATGTTGTCCCTGTAATTAGTTATTTAACAACATATTCTAATCAATATGATACCTAAGCCCAACAAACATTCGTATTCCCTGATTGGGTCCATAAGCATAAGTGGGATCAAATGTCAGCGCATAAGGATTATCAGCAGTTGGCACAACATTACCGCTAGGGTCAAATTGCACATTTTTGTCAAAAGGATCATTTGCTCGCGCAATCAAAAAAGGATTATTGCGATTAGGTGTCCAGTCTAACAAGTTTTTTACACCAGTGTAAATTTCTAGATTATGAATCTTTTTATACGTAAATTGGATATTTTGGATACTAAACGGAATTGAAATTTCACGTCGAGGATCAAGTTCACCAAGTAGCGGTAAACGCATTGGGCCAGTCAGGTTTCCTGTATAATCAACAGCTAAAAACCAAGATGGGATTTCATAACTTATCGCCCAGTTTACCGAGAATTTTTCAGTGAATAAAGGAACAAACTTTTGGTCGTCTTGCTCAGTTATTGGATCAAAATAACTAGCGCCAACGGTTGCTTTTAATCCAAATGGCGTTATCCAATCCACATTAGAACTAAGTCCAAAAATTCTAGAATAGCCATTCAAATTATCATAAATAATTTGGTTGGGGTTCAAATCATAATTAGCAAAAATCCTGTTTGTAAAATACGTGTACCAAGACGACAATTCTACATTAATGACACCAGCATTTGTTAAATTGTATTTTTTTAAATAATTCAAATTTAAATTATACGACGTTTCGGGTTGTAAATCAGAAGTTAAAATAACTTCTCTTGCTCCTGATAATGCCTGATGATCCTCCGTAAAAAGGTTCACTACTCTAAAACCTGTTCCAAAATTTAAACGTAAAATATCATTTGTAGATGGTTTGTATTTAAAAGCAAAACGCGGCGTAACGATAGAACCATGCGCCGAATTGTAATCATATCGCAGTCCAAGCAATGCACTTATTTTCTCAGAAAAAGTGATTTCATCTTGCGCAAAGGCACTATAAATTTTAGAATGATCAGAGGTGATTGTAGCTGGCGTATTGTCATTGTAAAATTGGTATCGAAATGCGCTTCCAAAAAGCACCGAGTGATTATTCCAATTTTTATCCCAAAGCAGTTGCCCAAAAGCAATTTTTTGATTAGCTAGAAACGTTGAATTACCATAAACAGAATTTTGATCGTGACCAATTACTGAAAATTGGAAATACATTTTTTCACGAATAGGAAGTTCGTATTTTCCCAGAAATTCATACCGAGAAGTATAGATGCTTTCACCATAAACTTCACTTCCGCCTCTAAAACGTTTGTTCCATTGCATTTCGCCGCCCCATCTATCTTCATATAAGTAGCGAGAAACCAAACTAAACTCTTTTTGAGATTTTCTATTGAAATTTAATTTGCTAAAAATCGAAAAGCGATTCTGTAAGGAGAGATCAGTAAAGTTGTCGTTGTTATTATCAATGGGGTTGTTGTATGTAAAATAATTTACTCCAATTAGCGCATCTACGTTTTTACCAAAATTTGCTCTGTATCCCAAATCAATATTAGTTTCCAACCAGGAAGTTGAAAAAACATCAGCGGTAAAAACAGGAACTGTTTTTGGTCTTTTAGTTATTATGTTTATTAATCCACCCACCGCTTCGCTGCCGTACAAAGTTGAAGCAGCGCCTTTAACAACTTCGATTCTGTCAATCATCGAATTGGGAATTCCTGATAAACCATAAACTGTTCCAAGGGCACTAACTATAGGCATACCATCAATAGTTACCATCGTGTACGGACCATCTAGTCCATTGATGCGGATGTCGCCAGTGTTACAAACATTACAATTGTTTTGTGGTCGCAAGCCATTCACATTTTGTAGCGCATCAAAGATATTTGCAGTTGGGTTTTGTTTTAAAAAGGTTGCCGTTATTATTTCTACAGGCACAGGATTTTCTAATCTTCTTACTGGTTTTAGGGTTCCAGAAATTACCACCTCGTTTAATAGATTCTCAGCAGTTGAAAGTTCAAAATCTAAAATCGAGTTTTCATTTATTGGAACTGTTATATTCTTTTTTAAAGTTTCAAAACCAGTTGCTACAATTTGAATTTTATAATTTCCTTGCGGAATATTCTCGATTGTGTAATGCCCTAAACTATCGGTTTGGGTTGTGTACTTTGTTCCAATCAAAAAAACACGTGCTTCTGACACTTGCTTTTTATCAGATGAAATAAATCCTGAAAGGCTCGCTTTTTCTTGGCTGTAGCCAAAATGAACCGTCAAGAAAATAAACATTGCGTATAAGTTTTTCACTGTACTTAAATTAAATTTAGACAAAGCTAAAAATTATATTCGAGATATTAAAAAATATTAATTTATTATTATAAAAAAACGATTCATCATGACAATGAACCGTTTCAACACCCAATAATTAACCAAAACGATTGGGATTTATAAATTTTTACACTTCGTTCAAAACTGCTGTTTCTGCCACGTTTTGATGTGCTCTTGCAATTGGGAATAAGTCTTTACTAGAGAAAAAGCCATCTTGTAAATCCATAATCTCATCTGGATTACAAAGGCATTTTTCGAGTTGTATGCGAATTAATTTTTCTTCCATTTTCAGTCCTATAAAAACGATTTCGTTCAAGCGGTCGCCAAAATTTGCAGTCCATCGTTCTTCAATAATATCTTGGAATTCGACAAAGTTATTGAAGGTCATGCGTTCTCCTAGCGGCATACTTGCCCACCAAACGCCTGCTCCTTCGGCTTTCATGGATCCACCTGCTTGACTCCAGTTTATGGCTTGTTCCGGCCGAGAAGCAATCCAGCATAATCCTTTGCTTCGAATGATATTTTGCGGAAAATCAGCGGTGATGAACTGCCAAAAACGTTGTGGATGCAATGGTCGTTCGTCTCTAAAAACAAATGAAGAAATACCATATTCCTCGGTTTCAGGCGTGTGAATTCCTTCAAGTTCTTTCATCCAACCAGCAGAGGATTCTGCTTCTTCATAGTTGAATAATTTTGTATTTAATATTTCACTTGGCGATACTTTTCCAAGAATTGAAGTGACAATTTTTGCTACCGGATTTAATTTAGTAATCGATGCTTTTAAAAGTGATAAATCTTTTTCACTAACTAAGTCGGTTTTGTTCAGGATAATTACGTTTGCAAATTCAATTTGATCTACTAGCAGGTTTACAATTGTGCGGTTGTCATTTTCAATGTCAGATGCTTTTCGATCTTGAAGGGTTTGGGCTGAGCCAAAATCTTTAAAAAAGTTAAATGCATCCACTACAGTTACCATTGTATCGATGTAACTAAAACGTGATAAATCAATATTTTCCTCTTCATTGACAAATGAAAAAGTTTGCGCCACAGGAATAGGTTCACTGATTCCAGAACTTTCAATTAGTAAATAGTCAAACCTGTTTTCTTTGGCTAATTTTTCGACTTCTATCATTAAATCTTCACGCAAAGTACAGCATATACAGCCATTGCTCATTTCGACCAAACGCTCTTCAGTACGCGATAATGTATTTTCTGCTTTTATCAAGTTGGCATCAATATTCACTTCGCTCATGTCGTTTACGATTACAGCTACTTTTAATCCTTCTTTGTTATGAAGAATGTGATTGAGCAAAGTGGTTTTGCCTGCACCAAGAAATCCTGACAATACGGTTACGGGTAATTTTTTCATATCTAAATACTATTTGTTTTTTATTGATATTGATAGTCTTCCAGTAGTAATTAATTCCTATTCTTATTTTTTGGAGTTGTTTTACTTCGTGTCGCAAATCGTAATGGGTGTTTGTAACCAAGTGAAAGGCGTGATTATTTTATAAATGCTTTTTTTTATGATTTTTAAAATTCAAAATATGTCCAACGATCATTCCTAATCCACCAATTACTATAAGTTCAGTGTGTATGTGAAATATTAGGTCTAAAACAACACTTACAACTATAACAAGAATTGCTATTCCTAAAATATATTTTACTGTTACAGTGGCGTTGCTCATTAATACTTTTGAAACCACTAACATTCCAATTGAAGCAAATAGTGAATCGATAAAAACACTATTAGAAAAACCGAAAGGAACGATAGTCAATATGGGAAACACAATACAGTGAATTAAACAAAGTGTTGCGCTTGATATCCCTAAAACATCATACGGCTTCGTTGTGCTATTTTTCATTTCAATCATCTTTGTAATGCAGTTAAAATGCAAATATAGAATTATTTTATTTATTGCAACAATGTTGCGTTAAAAAACTATTCAGTGATCTCAACAAAATTCCTATCAGTTTCGTAAAGTATTAAACCCAGCTTTAGGTGTTGCGGAATTAACGGTCGCAAAATATTATAAATTACCCAACTAAAATTTTCGGTAGATGCTAGTTTGGTAGCAAACTCAGGACAATCTATATTTAAATTTTTATGGTCAAACTTAGCTTCAATATTATCTTTTATGATATTCGATAATACTTTTAAATCCATCACATATCCTGTTTCTGGATTGATTTCGCCAGTAAGTTTAACGACTAATCTAAAATTATGTCCGTGGTAATTAGGACTGTTGCACAAACCAAAAACGGTGGCGTTTTTTTCATCAGACCAAATTGAATTGTGCATTCTGTGGCACGCGTTAAAGTGGGATTCTCTATAAATTGATGTTGTCATTTTTCGATCTCGATTTTTATTTTAAAATTTAAAATTTATTCCTTTTCACTCTGACATTTCTCACACTTCCCTTCTATTAAAAGATTAGTGGTTTCGATTTTATTTTTGCCTAGAAGGGCTAAATATTCTGCGGGTAATTCTGGTAATTGTTGGACATTTTCGCAGTCTTTGCATTTAAAATGCGAATGGGTATTGTTAGCGTTTTTACACTGTAATACATAAACAGCAACTCCTGATGCATCAACAAATTTCTCTACGATTTTATGTTTTGTATAGGTTTGTAAGCATCTAAAAATACTGGAACGATCGTGTTTCTCACCAAAAATAATTTCTAAATTCAATAACGAATATGCTTTTGAATCGGTTAAAAAAAGAGCTAAAAGATCAACTCTGTTTTGAGTGATTTTTAATTGATTTTCGGTAAGAATTTTTCGGGCAAGTACTAACATATCTAAAGCATTTTAAAAAAATTATTTTGTGTGTCTTTATCCGTGAATTTTCCACCGTACTCAATAGTGGTGGTTTTGCTGGATTTGTCATTTACACCTCGAGATGAAACACATAAATGTTCTGCTTCTACAACAACAATAACATCATCGGTTTGAAGCGCATTTTTAAGTTCATTAAATATTTGCATGGTCATACGTTCTTGAACTTGCGGTCTACGTCCATAATATTGTACAATTCTATTCAATTTAGATAATCCAATAACTTTCCCTGATGAAATATATGCAATGTGTGCTTTTCCAACAATAGGTAAAAAATGGTGTTCACAAGACGAATTGAAAGTAATATCGCTTTCAATTAGCATTTTACTATATTCATACTTGTTGTCAAAAATTGACATTTTAGCCTTATTTTTTGGATCCAAGCCCGAAAAAATTTCTTTTACATACATTTTTCCAACGCGATGTGGCGTTCCAGAAAGACTGTCATCTGTTAGATCTAGCCCCAGAACTTCCATTATTTTTTTAAAGTGAAAGGAAATTTCTTCAATTTTTTGATCGTCAGATTTATCAAAGGCATCTGCGCGAAGTGGCGTTTCTGCTGATGTACCAATGTGGTTGTCACCTACTGCGTCGTATTTTTCGTTTATATTGTTCATCGTAAGTTTTGTTATTTGTTTATTTATTCTTTGTTTATATTTTCTAAAATTGAATTATATCTTCGTTTATTTATAAGAATGTATTTAATGTAACTGAAGATTTTCAAGCAAATTCCCTTGAAAATCACCCATTATCCATTTGCCTAAATCATAAAATTAGAGTGCGTTGTTTGATTGTGGCAACTGTAACCAATCAAAAGCGATATCAATTAATTATAAAATCTAACAGGAAAACTGATAATTTTTTGAACTATTTTAAACCAGTTCTTTGTACAGAAAACTTGGTTGAACACCCTCATTTGCTGAATATTTCCCGGAAAGATAAGAGTTGTACTCGCCTTCGATAGTATTAAAAAATATCTGACAAACTTCTACATTTGCATAAATACGAAGTGGTTGCACTACAAATATTTCCAGTGTCCAAAACCCTGAAGTTCCCACATTTCCTAATCCTGCAGTAATATGGATAAACATTCCAAGACGACCAATGCTGCTTCTGCCGTCAATCATTGGGATGTAATTATCTACTTTAGTATATTCTACTGTTCTACCTAGATACAATTTGCCAGGTTGCAATACAAATCCTTCTTTTGGAATTGTTATTGTTGAATGTGTATTGTTGATTTTTATATCTAAGACAACGTCATCATAAACTACAAGTTCGTTGTGTAATCTTAAATTATAACTATTTGGATTAAGTTGTTTCTTATCATAAGGCTCAATAATTATTTCCTTACCAATTTTCTTTTCAATTTCGATTCCGCTTAAAATCATCAGCTTATTTTTAAATTTTTTCTTAAATCTTCTATAAATTCATTCAAAGTAACTGTGCCAACATCGCCTTGAGTGTGCACCCGAATTGAAACGCTTTGTGTTTCCATTTCTTTTTCACCTATGATTACCATATAAGGAATTTTTTGGGTTTCGGCATCGCGTATTTTTCGCCCAATTTTTTCTTCTCTACTATCAACCTCTATTTGCTGGTCAAATTCTTCGTTAATTCGGTCTGCAATTTGTTGGCTATATTCATTGTATTTAGATGCAATTGGTAGAACAATTACCTTTACCGGCGCCAACCAAACTGGGAAATTCCCTGCTGTATGTTCTATTAACAAAGCGATAAAACGCTCCATCGAACCAAACAAAGCACGATGAATCATAACTGGTCTCTGGCTTGTATTGTCTGACCCAGTATAAGTTAAATTGAAATTTTCGGGCATCATATAATCAACTTGTATGGTTCCAATTTGCCATTTTCTGCCAATTGCGTCACGAACCATAAAATCTAGTTTTGGACCATAAAATGCTGCTTCACCTTCTTTGGTCGTAGTTTTCATTCCCCGTTCTCGCGTTGCTTCAATGATTGCACTTTCTGATAAGCGCCACATTTCATCAGTGCCTAAATATTTTTCTAAATTATTAGGATCTCGGAGCGAAATTTGTGTTTGAAAATCGGTAAACCCTAATTTTCCATATACCAAGTTTACTAAATCAACCACTTTTAAAAACTCTTCTTTGAGTTGGTCTGGTCGGCAATAAATGTGCGCATCGTCTTGTGTAAAACCTCGAACCCTTGTTAAACCGTGTAGCTCACCACTTTGTTCGTAGCGATAAACAGTACCAAACTCGGCGTATTTGATAGGCAATTCTTTATAACTGCGTGGTTTGGTAGCATATATCTTGCAATGATGCGGACAATTCATTGGTTTGAGAAAAAATTCTTCGTTTTCTGTTGGTGTTTTTATGGGTTGAAAAGCGTCTTGACCATATTTAGCATAATGTCCAGAAGTGATGTACAATTCCTTTTTGCCTATATGTGGTGTAGCTACGTGCTGATAGCCAGCACGCATTTGAATCTTCTTTAAAAAACCAATTAAGTTTTGACGTAATGCCTCGCCTTTTGGTGCCCAAAGCGGTAAGCCCATTCCGACTTCTTCATCAAAATAAAAAAGTTCTAATTCTCTTCCTAGTTTGCGATGGTCGCGTTCTTTGGCTTTTTCTAACGCATCGAGATACGCATCTAGTTCTGTTTTTTTAGGAAATGATATACCATAAACTCTAGTTAACATTTTATTTTTTTCGTTAGCTCGCCAGTAAGCTCCTGATATAGATGTTATTTTTATTGCTTTAATTAATCCTGTATCAGGAATATGCGGACCATCACATAAATCAGTAAAATCACCAGTTTTATAAAAGGTAATGTTACCGTCTTGCAAACCATCAATCAATTCAAGTTTATATTTGTTTTGATTTAGTGTAAAAAATGCTAAAGCTTCTTGCTTGCTAACTTCGCTTCGAACGTTCTTTGATTTTAATTTTGCTAAATCTAGCATTTTGTTTTCAACAGCTTTAAAATCGGCATCTGTAAATTTGTAGTCACCAAAATCAACATCATAATAAAATCCATTTTCTATTGCTGGCCCAGTGCCCAAAAGCACATTTGAATATAATTCTTGCAAAGCCGCACCTAATAAATGTGCTGAGGTATGCCAAAATGCATTCTTGCCTTCGTCGTCATTAAAAGTAAATAAGTTGATCTTTGAACCATCTTTTATACTATCGTTTGTATCGATTATTATTCCATTAGAGCTGCCAACTAAAACTTCCTTAGCAAGTGAATTGCTTATAGATTTAGCAACATCAATTAATGAAACTTTATCGTGGTCAAAGGTTTTTTGAGAACCATTAGGTAGGTTTATCGTGATCATTTTAAGAAATTAGTTGCGCTTTTTTTTTATTTATTTTTTCGAAAGCAGGTTTCATTAGTCGTTCTATTGATTTAATTTCTAATACTGTTCCAATGAAAACCAACTGACTTTTTTCGATCTTTTTGTTTTTAACGGGCGTTATTGAGGTCGTTTTCCCGATGGACTGAACTAAAAAAACTTCATTATTAGTATCTAATACATAGCCTTTTATCCTAAAAATTTGATGATAATACAAATACAAAATCTTGAATAACTCATATTTTAATTGTTGAATGTTAAATTTAGAATCGGTTTCAAAAAGTAGCGATTTTATGTTATGGATATTTTTAGTTTGATCTATAGTATTTTCAATCCTTATTTTGGAATTGTTTGGAGTAAATAGAAAATCCTTCAACAAACCACCATCTTTAGAAAGTATAATTTCTGCAAACGGATTTAAGGATTTTACTAATTTTTTTACAGAATCAATTTCGTTGAGTTCAATAGTTTCGGTTTTGTTGATTAAGATACAATCAGAAGCCACAATTTGTTTGTGTATTTCGACGGCTGAATCTATATAGTAATTAATATTTTGCGCGTCAACAACACATATTATTTTTTTCAAATCAAATTTTTCAGAAATATATAACTGATTAAATATGGAAGCCACTTCGCCCGCATCAGCAATTCCAGTAGTTTCGATAAACAGATTATTTGGTTTTTCTGGCAAACTGTCTATTAGCGATAAAGTTTCAAATAACTGGTTACTTATGGAACAACAAATGCAACCGTTAGTCAATTCGAAAACCGATTCAAATTTTCCTTTTATTAAAGTAGTATCTATATTAATCTTACCAAATTCGTTTTCGATAACTATGTTTTTTTGATCAGAAAACTGTTGCAACAAAGTATTTAAAAGTGTTGTTTTTCCAGAACCTAGAAATCCTGTTAGAAGATAAACGTATATCTTTGCCTTTTTCATAATAACTTTGCACTTACGATTTTAAATAAAGTACAAAGATACTTTAAATTTATATATCGCAACATTGTTGCATTAATTATTATTATCATGAAAACAACTCGAAATACCACCGCGAAAACCACCATTTTAGAAATTATAAAACATTCAGATGTGGCTTTATCGCATACTGAAATTCAGACTCTAAGCAACAATATATGTGACCGAGTTACTATTTACAGGGTTTTAGATCGCTTAGTAGGGGAAGATGTAATTCACAAAATTGTAAATTTAGACGGAACCATAAAATATGCGAGTTGTCATCACGCTCACAATGAAGTCGAGCACACGCACAATCACATTCATTTTAGTTGTGAGAAATGTCATGCTGTAACTTGTCTTGATACTGTTGAACCTACCTTTAAAATGCCTTCCAATTATTTAGTAAAAGCCGTCAATTTTACACTTTCAGGTTTGTGCCCTAGTTGCCTGTGAGACTTGAGTTTATTTTAGACGCATCTAAAAAATATTTTTTTGGTGTCGTTTTTTGTTTATATTTGTTTCCTTATCTGTTAAGTCGAGTGGTTTTAGAAGGATTATTTTTTTGATAATCGTCAAAAGCAGATTTTGTAAAGAAATATATAAACAGTAGGAATGACTTACTCAGAAGAAAATTACCTTAAAACCATTTATCATCTAACTTCGATGACAGAGGAAGCAGTCAGCACTAATGCGATTGCCGAAAAAATGGACACTAAAGCATCATCAGTTACGGATATGCTTAAAAAACTTGCTGAAAAAGATTTGGTAAACTACATTAAATACCAAGGCGTTTCGCTCACTGAAAACGGAAAACTAGCTGCTAAAATGATCGTTAGAAAACACCGTCTTTGGGAAACTTTTTTAGTAGAAAAGTTAGAGTTTTCTTGGGATGAAGTACACGATGTTGCCGAACAATTGGAACATATTAAATCTGAAAAATTGATTAATAAACTAGATGATTTTCTAGGAAATCCTACCGAAGACCCGCATGGAGATCCTATTCCAGATGCAGAAGGTAGGATTATCAAAGTCGAAAAACGGCTTCTTTCTGAACTCGAAAAAAATCAGTCTGGCATTTGCGTAGGCGTAAAAGACACTTCGTCAGATTTTTTAAAATACTTAGACAAACAAGAAATAGCTTTAGGATCCCAAATAGCAATCATAGAAAAGGAAACGTTTGATAATTCTTTCAAAATTCGAGTGGGTAGCAAAGAGTTAATGATTTCAAATAAAATAGCCAGTAATTTATACATTCAATAATTATGTTTCAAGATATAGTTGCTTATTTCACAAGTATTGATCCTATTTTGGCCGCGTTATATGCGAGTTTGTTTACTTGGTTTTTAACCGCACTTGGCGCGTCGTTTGTGTTTTTTTTTAAAACTATGAACCGCACTGTTCTTGACGGAATGCTTGGTTTTACCGGCGGAGTTATGGTTGCGGCAAGTTTCTGGAGTTTGTTGGCTCCAGCCATAGAGATGACAGGTGGCGAAGGATTTTCAAAAGTGATGCCAGCTGCTGTAGGTTTTTTTCTTGGTGCATTGTTTATTTTTGGTATTGATAAAGTGCTACCTCACATTCATATTAATTTTAAAGTAACCGAAGGAATTAAATCACCTTGGCAACGCACTACATTATTAGTTTCTGCTATTACATTGCACAATATTCCTGAGGGACTGGCGGTGGGTGTGCTTTTTGGTGGAGTTGCGGCTGGTATTCCTGAGGCTTCCATTGCAGCTGCAGTTACTTTGGCGATAGGAATAGGGATTCAAAATTTCCCTGAGGGAATCGCTGTTGCTATGCCTTTGCGCCGAATGGGAATGAGTAGATGGAAAAGTTTTATGTATGGACAATCTTCTGCGCTTGTTGAACCTATTGCAGCAGTTTTAGGAGCTTTTGCAGTTACTTTTTTTACGCCTATTTTGCCTTATGCGTTAGCTTTTGCAGCAGGCGCGATGATTTTTGTGGTTGTTGAAGAGGTAATTCCCGAAACGCAACAAGACAAAAACACTGATATCGCTACGCTGGGATTTGTAGGGGGTTTCATAGTAATGATGACACTTGATGTTGCACTTGGTTAATGGCAACCACAGTCATCACTTCCGCAATCTTTACCTGATTTTTTCTTTTTAAAAAAGAATTTTTTAGCTAGGAATGCTAGTGCAATTCCAAGTAAAATATAAGCAATAACTTCTTGAATATCCATACGGTAAAATTAAGAAAAGCAATTTCTAATGGCTGCTTTATACCGTTAAAGTAATGACAAAGTTTAAGATTGTTAGTCTCGTGTAATCGTCAATATTTATCTGGTCTAAACTTTTTTATAAGTAGGAACGGTATACAAAAAAGGAGTGAAATCAATACCGCGATTCCACTCCTTTTTAAATAGTACTATTAGAACATTATCTAATTATAATTTTGCTCCAATAGAGATAAAGAAAGTTCTTGCTTCTCCTGGCAGAATACCTGGTCCAGGATATCCACTTGCTCTTCGGGTTGCATAATTTTCATTTGTCAAATTATTTATACCAGATCTAATATTGTAATTTTTAAGAAATTTATATTCAGCTGATAAATCCATCACTTTGTAACCGTCTAATAATCCCGTTACACCATTTGCTGATGCAGCGGTTGTGTTATTGGCATCAGTAAAAATCTTACCAGAGGTTTTATATTGCAATGTTGCTGAAAATTGAGTTTTACTCCAACTGATTCCAAAATTATGTATGTATCTCGGTGCATTTTCTACACGATTTCCCGCAAGATTAGTTTCAGTTATCACAGTGTTAGGTGCTGCTCCTGTTGCTGAACTAATTCTAAAATCAGTATATCTTGAATCAATAAAACTAGTGGTTGCAAAAACATCAATATTTCCAAAGGCATTATCTACACCAAAAAATTTAGTAACATTCATGTTTACAAAACCTTCTATTCCTTTATTTACCGTTTCTCCTAAGTTAGTTCTAAATAAAAATGTACCTTGAGTAGGGTCGTTATTTACAAATTGTCTTACGCCACCAATTCTATTATTATAACTCAAATAAAACAAACTAAAATCGAAATTTAAAAATCCTTTTACCGTTCCTCTATAACCTAAATCAGCGTTGTATCCACTTGCATCTCTCAAATTAGGATCCACAACATCAGTAACTGCTGGTGGTGTAATGTCAGAGAACAAAACTGGTCTAAATGCTTGAGTGATGTTACCGTATATATTAGTTGAACCTAATTTATATTCCATCCCAAGACCAAAAAGCGGCTGATGGCGAGTAATTTTTTCATTTTGAAAAGGAATATCATTTCCTGAGCTTACGCCAAATCGCCCATCTCCAGAAGAAGTAATATATTCATATCGAACACCAGGAACAACACTAAAATTTTCCGTTACTTTAAAGTTATTTTCAGCAAAAAATGCAACGTTTTCAGTATTAAAATGTAAATCTCTTGGATATTTTTCAAGCGTGGTTAAATCGAAATTAGAGCCTGTTGTTCCTCTACCACTTTGTTGTCTCTGTGTTTCGGCTTTATACATTCTAGCTCCAAATGCTAAAGTATTTTGGCTTTTGCCAATTGCATAACTGTAAGTGTTTCTGTTTTCAATTCCAATATTTTTGTAAAAGTCTCTGTCAACTCTTCTATTAGAATAATCATTAGTTGCAGGATTTATAGCGTCTTCAACGTTTGGAGTTCCTAAAAAACCGACACTGTTACGCTCGCCCACTAAACCAAAAAGTTTTGTGTTTGAAGTAAGAGAATTAGAAATTTTGGTATCAAAGTTTACCGAAAATAAATTCCATGGCGCACCAAACCAGTTTCTATCTCGTGAGGACTGTCTTGAATTTTCTTTAAATTGTTGATCCGTTAAACCCCCAGCTTGCTGCATGGAGTAATCCATATTAGTATATTCAGCAGATAATTTTGTATCTTCTGTAAAAGCATATTCTAAAAACAAGTGTGAATTACGAACTTTGTACTTGCTATTTTCTCTCCAACCGTCCCCGCTTCTGGAATGGTTATACGCATAGTAAGAGAATTTATTTATTTTTCCTCCAATGGCATTGTAGCTACTCATCAAATTATAACTTCCAACTGTATTTTGAGTTTCAAAAGTAAATTTCCTTTTTTGTTCTCTTTTTAAAACATAGTTCAGCATTCCTCCAAATTGTGGTCCAAATTGCAAAGATGCACCTCCACGAACTAATTCGATGTTTTCAACTGCTTCTAATGGTGGATTATAATATGCTTCTGGATATCCAAAAACATCTGATGATATGTCGTAACCATTTTGTCTTGTGTTTAATTCCCAGCTTCTATTAGGACTTAAGCCGCGAACACCAATATTAACTTGGATTCCCGAACCATCATTTTCCCAAATGTTAACCCCTGGAACTCTTGAAAAAACCTCACGTGCGTTATTAGTTGTTAAATTTGCGGTAATAGCTGATAGTTTTAAAACTTCATTCTTTTTCCCAACAAATATCACATTCCCTTTTACTGCTGGTTGTCTCTCCGGACTTTGCTGAAATGGAGTTACAATTACAGTTTCTAGATCGATAGCGGCTTTATTTGCATTTTCAATACTATCTAATTCTGTTTTTGATTGCTCCTTTTGTTGCGCAAACAAAACGGAAGTTATTAAAAGTGAAGCGGCAATTATACTATATTTCATTATTATTTTTATTTAGATTAATTCTAAGCTGCAAAGATAAAACGCAAATCTTATTTAGACAAATTAAAAATAACATATTTGCGTTATTTAACATTTGTTGAAATGTGGGGTGAAAGGAAAGTTGAGATTATTTAAGAATTTGGTATGTAATTAAGGCAACCACATAAGCCAGTCCAGACATTAGAATTAATTGTCCAAGTGGCCACTTCCATGAATTAGTTTCTTTTTTAGTGATGGCAAGTGTACTAGCGCATTGCAAAGCAAAAGCATAAAACAATAACAATGATATTCCTGAGGCAAAATTAAACACTTTTTGACCAGTAGCCGGATTGATTTCTGCTGCCATTTTGTTCTTAATAGTACCTTCATTATCGGTTCCACCTACGCTGTAAATAGTGGCTAAAGTGCCAACAAAAACTTCTCTTGCAGCAAACGAGCTGATAATGGCAATTCCTATTTTCCAGTCGTAACCCAAAGGCGAAATAGCAGGTTCAATTGTTTTGCCCATAATTCCTATGTATGAGTTTTCTAATTTTTGCGAAGCGACTGCATTTTCAAATTCGTCCGGATTTAAGGGCGAAGTAATGTTGTTTTTAGTAATAATTTTTTCAGCGTCGTTAAAATCTTTTCCTGGACCATAGGATGCTAAAAACCATAACACAATGGAAATGGCCAAAATGATTTTTCCCGCACCAAAAACAAAAGCTTTTGTTTTCTCAATCACATTAATACCAACATTTTTAAAAAGAGGCAATTTATAATTGGGCATTTCTACAACAAAATAGGTTTTACTCTTTATTTTTAATATTTTGTTTAAAACATAAGCCGACAGGATAGCGGCTGCAAAACCTAAAAGATACAGTAGCATTAAAGTTAAACCTTGCATATTCAAAAATCCAAGTAAGTGTTCATCCGGAATTACTAATCCTATGATAATGGCATATACAGGTAATCTCGCTGAGCAAGTAGTAAAAGGAGTTACTAAAATGGTTATTAATCTTTCTTTCCAGTTTTCTATATTTCGAGTTGCCATAATAGCAGGAATCGCACACGCAGTTCCTGAAATGAGCGGAACGATGCTTTTTCCTGATAAACCAAATTTTCGCATTATTTTATCCATCAAGAAAACCACGCGGCTCATATATCCGCTTTCTTCAAGAATAGAAATAAACATAAACAAAAACGCGATTTGCGGAATAAAAATCAAAATTCCTCCAATCCCTGGGATAATTCCTTGTGAAATTAAATTAGTCAAAACACCTGAGGGTAGTTCAGCGGCAGTGTAAGCGCTTAAGGACGCAAAACTACTGTCGATAAAATCCATTGGAATTGTTGACCATTCAAAAATCGACTGAAAAATAACAAATAGGATTAAAAAGAAAATCACATAGCCCCAAACTTTGTGAGTAAGAACTCGATCAAGTTTGCTTCGATAATCTTTAGCAACACTTGAATCAATTTTAAGTCCTTCTTTTAAAGCATCATTGATAAATTGATATCTTTTTATTGTTTCTTTTTGCTGTAAGCGTTTTAGATCAGAGTGCGATTTAGTAAAAGAACTGCGAATTTCATTTCGATCTAAATTCAGGAAATTTACATCTTGAGTAATTACCAACCATAATTTATACAACAATTGATTAGGAAATGCTTTGCGCAAACTATCAAAATACTCAGGATCAATAATCGAAGCATTCAGGCACGATTCTGTTGAAAGAGATCGATAGTTAACAATCATTTCTTTTAATTCTGGAATTCCAAATCCTTTTCTCGAACTAATAAGTGCAATTTTAGTTTTTAGTTGTTCTTCAAGATATGGAATATTGAGTGAAATTCCTTTGAACTTCATTCTGTCGGCCATATTTATGACCAATATTGTTGGAATTTCTAAATCTTTTATTTGAGTAAAAAGTAGTAAGTTTCTTTTTAAGTTTTCAACATCGGTAACTACAAGTGCCACGTCAGGATACAATTTGTCTTTCTTGTTTAATAACAATTCAATGACAACATTTTCGTCAATTGAACTGGCATTTAAGCTGTAAGTTCCCGGTAAATCTAGGATGTTTGCTTTAATGTTATTTGGTAATTTGCAAAAACCAATTTTTTTTTCAACTGTAATTCCGGGATAATTACCTACTTGCTGGTTTAATCCTGTTAACTGATTAAAAACAGAAGTTTTACCTACATTAGGGTTGCCGATAAGAGCAATATTGATATTTTGTTTACTAATCATAAGTTGAGTTTAATAATATCAACTTCAATTTCCTTTGCAGTTTCTACTCTAATCGCTACATGCGAACCGTTGATATTCAAAAATAATGGATCTCCAAAAGGTGCAATTTGGAGTAATTCTACCATGTTGCCTGGCAAGCAACCCATTTCCAATAATTTTAAGGGAACGGTATCGATGTCAAAGTCTTTTATGATGGCTTGTTCTCCTTTTTTGAGCGAATGTATCGTTGTTAGCAAAGCTTATTTAGATTCAATTAAGATTGCAAAAGTACATAATTTAAAGTAATTTAAAATGATCGTTATCATATTAATATGCCAAAAAAGAGGAGATAAGTTAGATTTATGATGCTTAATATTTAAAAAATATAATATATGATAGGTTTAAGAATATTATTCTTCACTTAGAAACCTAATAGCTGTAATTAAACGCTTCATATCGAATTTGTTGGTCCCGATATAAAAACCACGAACTCTTTTTTTTAGTATGGACCAAAACAAAATTTTCATTGTGAATCTTATCTTATCATTCGCTAGGTTTTCCGTCTCAATAATTGTCTGGTTGTAAGTGATACATGCCCCAAACTCTTATAATACGGCATTACGGTTTTTAGGTAGTTTCTCAATGAACGGGAAAAACTAAAACTTTTACAAGAAAAACTAAAAGTATTAGAAAAGCCTTTCCTTGGTAAATGTCCTTTTTGCAAAACAGGCATTTTTCATCGAATAGCTGTTCTTGACTAGCGAGGTGCGCCTCCCGAAGTGTCGGGATGGTATCTTGGCAATAGCCAGAGCTCAAATCATGATAAAAATTAACTTGATAGGTAAGGGAAATTGTGATTAAGCCCGAAACTTTGGGAAAGGAAAACAAGAAAAAAACGACCTTTTTGTACTGCAAAAAAAAAGAGGACTATTAATCTCCTTGATATTCATTAATATACTCTATGATAACTTCATAAGTGTTGACGGCATGTAATCGGTTCCAGCCTGTCCGCCGCGGAGGATTCAACCGCGGGTTCATTACTTCGTCCGTTCGCTGTCGCTCGGGTGTTCGTTCGCCGCGGCGAACGCAACGAGCATCCATGTAAAAGCAGTAAATTGAACCTCAAAATAAATATTAACTGCAGTACAGTTTTAGCGGTCTGCCAATACTTTAATGATATGAGTATTCAAATTACTACTAGTCCAAAAGTATATATTGGTTTGGATATACACAAGAAAACATGGACAGTTTCCATTCAGACCGATTTATTTTTCCATAAAACGTATTCTATGCCTTCAAAATCATGTGATTTAGAGCAATACGTAACTAATAATTTTCATAATCATGATATTTATTTAGTTTATGAAGTAGGTTGTTGTGGGTTTTCTGTAGCTCGCTATTTTTTAAATTTAGGCTGGAATGTACTGGTATTCAACCCAGCTGACGTGAAGACAGGAAATAAAGAACGGTATCAGAAAACAGATGCATTGGATGCTAAAAATTTATCCAACCAGTTAAAATCTGGCACTTTAAAAGGGATCAATATCCCTACTGAAGTTGAGGATCAGTTCACGAGTTTGGCACGTCATAGAACACAGGTTACAAAGAAATTGAGGACAACTAAACTCCATATCAAGAGTTTGCTGTTGTTTCACGCAGTAGAGGTTCCCGTCGAATATGACAATTCGAACTGGTCTAATGGTTTTATAGAATGGTTAGAAAAAGTGAAATTCAGCACTACTTGTGGAGATCTGGCATTACAAGGGAAAATTAGAATGTACAAATTCGTCAAATCAGAATATTTGGAAATTGCCAATCAAATGCGAGCCTATTGTCGAAAAAGCCACAAAGAAGATTACAATTTATTGAAGAGTATTCCTGGTATTGGGGGTTATCTAGCCTCTGTTATTATTGCAGAATGTGGTGATTTGAGGCGTTTTAATACCGAGGGACAATTTGCTAGCTTTGTTGGAATTGTTCCTGGAATACACATAAGTGGTGGTAGCGAGAAATGTTTGGGAATAACTCCTCGGAGCCGAAGTCAATTACGAAGTTACTTAATTGAAGCGGCTTGGATGGCTGTGAGGAAAGATCTTGAAATGCAACAGTATTATAGAAAACATCAAGGAAAGAATGTAAAAAGTATCATCGTAAAAGTAGCTCACAAAATGACTCGAAGGATACTAGCAGTCGTTAAGACACAAACCCCATATAAAATTAATAAAAACATAATTTCAGAAAAATCAATAGTATAAAATTAAAAATAGGAGTAGCGAAAATCAAAAAATAACTTTCTTAAGAGTCTCACAAAATAACAAGAAAAAATAGACTGCAAAGCTAAGGTGGTAGCCACGCTAAAGCGTGGGCTACATAACGAGCCGGCAGCTATTTTATTATTCTTACAACCACACAGGTGCTGGTGGCTATTTATTTAGACCACAAATAGGAGCCTGAGCTTTAAGAATTTAAAAGTGAAATATGATATAAAAGAGCAAAAACTAATCGTGGCATTATTGAAAAAGTCAGAACAACTTTTTCTGTCCAGAGCCTACGGCGGACAAAAAGTTGTTCCCAACTTTTCCAACAAGCCGTTGGAACGGTATTTTATACTCGAAAATCACCCACATATCGCCCATATAAAAAGTTGTTAATAACTTTAAATGCTTTACATAGGAACCCTAGCTGTTATGCACAGTTATTTTATTACATTCCATAATATTTTTTAATTGCTTCGGCTAATAAAGTTCCCGCAACTCCAATTCCAACGTTCCAACTTCCATCAACTGTTTTGCCAATCATTTTTGCAATCCAAGTATTCACTTTAACACCAAATTTTTCATTTTGAAAATCTGGTGCTTCTAAATCAACTATTTCGGCAATTTCTGTCGTATCATCTTCTGTTAATCCAATATTTTTTAAATGAGTAATTAAATCATCTTTATTTGCTTTATTGATATTTGGAGTATTTTTTATGGTTGACTTTTTGCCTGTATTTAAAATATTTCCATCACCTGTTATAATTGTATTGTTTACAATTGAAGAGATTTCTTCTTTTTTCATTGTCAAATCTTTTATTTCTGTTAAATTACCATATTTACCATCAAGTTCTAACATAAAATCTAATAATTTATTTCTTACATTTATGATTATTTCGACGACAGAACTTTTAGGCATTGATTTATATACTGAAATAAGTTGAAGATATGGATTTCCCATATTAATCCAATTTTCTTCTATTATGGATGACAACTCAGCTCTAATTGCTCCATTTAAAGTAGAAGATTTGTTACTAATTATTAATTTTTCAAGCATACTAATACTTTCTATAAAATCTGTAGTTCTTAATTTTTTTTCAAATGATTTATCTAAACCTATTGTTGGAACTTGTGTATTTGTATATTTCATTGTTCCATTAATAAAAGTTCCTTTTAGTTCATTATTAATTTCTCTTCGGTAATTAGGTATTTTATTTGTGTTTAGATATCCGGATAATTCATTATTTACCCAATTTAATAAAACTTCATTTTGTATTCTACTTGCTAGAACTTTAGTTTTTAATAATGCTGAATTTAAAGATTTTTCTTCATCAATTAAATCATTAATAATTTGACTTACAAGTTCCATTTTTTTTGTTTTAGATTCGTGAGGTATAATTGTGCATAACGTCAGTCTGTGAAAAAACTTTCGCTTTATTTGCGTCAAATATAGTATTTTATTTTTGATATAAGCGAGAAAATTTGTACATTTAAAGATGCAACATATATCTGGAATATCGCGTCAACAGTTACAAATAAGTACTTTAGAAGATAAAATCGCTTTAGATAATCCTGTGCGTTTTATTGAAGCTTTTGTAGAGCACATCTCACTTGAAGCACTTGGTTTTTCGGTACAAACTATAAAATCCGAAGGTTGTACAAGTTTAACTATTATGCAAAAAAAAGAGGCATGATTGCCTCCTCAAAATCCTTCTAATAACTTAAAATTAACTCTTTAGTGTTGGCGGCATGTAATCGGTTCTATCCTGTCAGCCGCGGAGGATTCAACCTCGGGTTAATTACTTCGTCCGTTCGCTGTCGCTCGGGTGTTCGTTCGACTCGGCGAAGGTACCGAAACCCTAGCTGTTAGCAGATGGAGTTATAGTTCAATTTGAATTTTCACTTTTCCGCCAAACCCTTTTTCCACAATATCGTATAAAGTTTTAAGAGTTAAGTTACTTCCATTATTTTCAATTCGAGAAATATATTCTCTCTTTTTATCAACTAATTCTCCAAGTTCAGTTTGAGTTAGTTGTTTTTCTTCACGAGCTTTTTTCAAAAGTATTCCAATTTTAAAACCTTGAATTTCTCTTTCAAGTTCGTCACGTCTTTCAGTGCCTTTTTTACCGTAAACATTGTTTTTTATTTCTTTCCACGTTTTAGTTTCCATGATTATTTAGTTTTTTCAGAATAATATTTAGTCATTAATTTCAACGCTTTTTTAATTTCATTTTTAGGCGTTTTCTGAGTTTTCTTTTGAAAACCATTTAAAAGTATTACAAGTTTTCCTTCGTCAAAAAAGCAAAATACACGCCAAATATTTGAACCAAGTTGAATTCTCGCTTCGTAAAGTCCATTATTTCCTTCCATTGATTTTAAATAATTCGCTGGAACTCTTTCTAATGTTTCAATAGCTTCAATAATTTTGAATATTTTATCTTGAACTTTTTTCGGTTGTTCAAGGAGAAACTCTTCAAAGTGATTTTCATATGCTATAACTTCACGTACTTTCATTTTTCAAAGGTAACTTAAAAGTTACTAATTTTCCAAATTTATTTCGAAATTTCTTCTTTATTTACGATTTTTGAGACTATATCTGCCAACGTCAGTCTATGAAAAAACTTCCGTTTCATTTGAGTCAAATATAGTATTTTATTTTGTTATAAGCGAGAAAATTTGTACGTTTAAAAATGCAACATATATCTGGAATATCATGTCAACAGTTACAAATAAGTAGTTTAGAAGAAAAAATCACCTCAGAAAATCCTCCCGAAGTTTCGGACGTTTTATCGATGCTTTAGTAGAGCATATCTCACTTGAAGCACTTGGTTTTACGGGACAAACTATAAAATCCGAAGGTCGTCCCAGTTTTGACACTAAGTTGTTTCTTAGACCTTTTTTACCCAAATGCCCTTGTTGCAAAACAGGCAATTTACATCGAATAGCTGTTTTTGACCAGTGTGGTCCGCCTACCGAAGTGTCGGGATGGTATTTTGGCGATAGCCAAAGCTCAAATCATTGTAAAAATTAACTTTATGGGTAAAGGAAGTTGTGACTAATCCTGAAAATTCGGGAAAGGAAAACAAGAGAAAAACCGGACTTTTTTTACAGTAAAAAAAAAGAGGCTCACTTGCCTCTTGAAATTCTGTTTCAATACTTCACGATAACTCCATAGTGTTAGAGGACTCTCAACCGGTTCCAGCCTGTCCGCCGCGGAGGATTCAACCGCGGGTTCATTGTTCGTTCTTCGAACGCAACGAAACCCTAACTGTTGTGTGCTGTTTTAATTTTCGGCATCTTCACTTATACATTCTTCACAATAAATCATTTTTTCTAATGGTAACCAACCAATAGATTTTTGTCCTTTACTATTTAAAAATCTAACATAACCAAAACCATTTTCAATTTGAGTAACATATACAGTGTCATTAGTACTAAAATAGGCTTTTTTTTCTGTATTGATTTCTGGTTCCTCAAAAAAATGCACCAAGGTTGAATTATCAGCTTGAACAATATAATTACCTAACATAGTATCGGTTTCGACATTTCCGACTGAATTATTTTCTGTTTCAAATTCTTCATCATTTCGATTAAAAAAATAAAAGGCTAAAATACCAATACAAATAATTCCTATTGTGTAAAGAATTGAATTATTAACAAAGCTTTTACTTTTTTCAAACTCAACATTGTCGTTAATTCTTTGTTTTTCTTGCTCTTCTGTTTTCTTCTTTTCAATATTTAATAGTTCGTTTTTTTTTGAATTAAACTCATTTTCTGTTATGGTGCCGTTTTTTAATAGTTCGTGCCAATCTTGAATAATTCCGTAAATATTTTTCTCCATGTTTATTATTCTAAAATTTGATTTTTTTGTTGAATAAATTCTTCTTGAGTTAAAATCCCATCATCCAATAATTGTTTTAGTTTTTTCAGGTTTTGAATTTTATCTTGATGAGAATTTAGATTTGTATTATCTATTTGTTCGGATTTAATTCCTACACTTGTCAAAGTTTTTAATTCGTTTTTAGGTTCAATCGAAGAATTATTATTTACAACAATTGTTTGTGGTTTGTTATCACTTGTTACACTCCAAACTAATGCAACAATCCATCCAATAAAAGTCCAACCCAGAAAAAGGTTAAGTAATAAAATTGCAAATGTGTTTGATTTTCCACGTAACATTGCAATTACAGTTGGTAGAAAATAAGAAAATAAACTTATTATAATTACAATTGCGCTTAATCCTGCTAAATACTCTAACATACTTTTTTATTTTTTGCTTACTCTTTCAAAATGCAGTTTTCAGCTTTCCTGTTTTTAGTTGTAGTTTCTTGGGATTTTCGTTGCTCAAAAATAGCACACAACGTCAGTCTGTGAACAAACCTCCGTTTTATTTGCGTCAAATATAGTATTTTAATTTAGATATAAGCGAGAAAATTTGTACATTTAAACATGCATCATGTATCCGGAACATCTCGTCAATAGTTACAAATAAGTAGTTTAGAGGATAAAATCGCCTCAGATAATCCTCCTGATGCTCCGGGATCGTTTTTTTGAAGCTTTGGTAGAGCACATCTCACTCGAAGCACCTGGTTTTACGGTACAAACTATAAAAGCTGAGGGTTTTGCAAGTTTGACTATGTTGCAAAAAAAAGAGGCATGATTGCCTCCTCAAAATCCTTTTAATAAGTTATAGATAACTCCATAGTATTGCCGATATGTAAGCGGTTCCAGCGATGCTCCGGGATCGTTTTTTTGAAGCTTTTGTAAAGCACATCTCACTCGAAGGACAGGGTTTTACGGTGCAAACTGTAAAATCCGAAGGTCTTCCCAGTTTAATATATTACAAAAAAAAGAGGCTTGATTACCTTTTCAAAATCCTTTTAATAAGTTAAAATTGACTCCATAGTGCTGGCGGCATATAAACGGTTGTAGCCTGTCCGCCGCGGAGGATTGAAGTGCGGGTTCATTACTTGGTCAGTTCGCTGTCGCTCGGGTGCTGGCTTTTCAAGCCTAAAGAACCCTTACCTTTTAGCAGTAGTATTTATTTTTTTATTTCAACTTTAGGTAGACCTGCTTTTGCCAAAATTTCGTTTGCTCTTTTTAATTTTTCAGGAAACAATACCTTTCCTTTAAATTCTTCCAATTTTTTGTCGAAAACAATAATCGGAACTTTCGATTGATTTAATTGATCTATTGTCATAACTATAATATATTTTCTTTTTTTGTTAACAAAAATGCTTCGTAATCTTCTCCTACTATAAATGTGACCCATTCTCCGATATCATTTAATCCGAAAACTTTAAAGTCCTCATTTATTTCAGCCAGATTATTTGTGATTCCCATTCTGTATAATCTTGTTCTAATGTTTGTACTTCCAGTTGCTAAAATCCATGCTTTGGGATTTTTCTGAGTAAAAGCATAAACTGTAGAAGCGACAGTTGCTAAAACTTTTAGACTATCTCCATTATTCGTTACAGAAATGTCGCTTGTTGTTTTAGTTTTTTCATTATAATCAGCAAATCCTAAATTGTATACATTTTCAGTTCCTGTTTCAGTAAATTCTACTATTTTTTTAATAAGTCCTTTCGGTCCTTCACTACTAAATTCATAATAGCTCATTGAAGTTTCTGAACGATATTGATATTTAGGATATTTCATTTATTGTTTTAAAATTAATAATCAAATTTATAAAAGATTTTCTATCGTTTCGGTTTCTACATTTTTTTTTAACATTACTATTTACATCAGTCTGTGAAAAAACTTCCGTTTTATTTGCATCAAACATAGTATTTTAATTGAGATATAAGCGAGAAAATTTGTACATTTAAATATGCAACATATATCTGGGATATCGCGTCAACAGTTACAAATAAGTAGTTTAGAAGAAAAAATCTCGTCAGACAATCCTCCCGATGCTTCGGGAGCGTTTTATTGAAGCTTTTTTAGAGCACATCTTACAAGAAGCTCTTGGTTATACAGTACAAACTATAAAATCCGAAGGTCATCCTAGTTTTGACACTAAGCTGTTTCTTAAAATCTATTTTTATGGTTATCTGAATGGACATTGAAGTTCAATAAAGATTAAAAAAAAAACAATACTTTGTACTGCAAAAAAAAAGAGGCCACTTGCCTCTTGAAATTCTACATCAATACTTTACGATAACTCCATAGTGTTAATGGCATGTAACCGGTTCCAGCCTGTCCGTCGCGGAGGATTCAACCGCGGGTTCATTGTTCGTTCGCCGCGGCGAACGTAACGAAACCCTTGCTGTTGAACGCAACGAAACCCTTGCTGTTATATGCCGTTTTTTATTTATCTAGCAGTTTTTCAATAGCTTTTAATATATTTATTTTATCTTTTTCTAGATCGTTAGCAACACTTCTGAAAAATGTTTGTCTATCATTTGGATAATTTAATTCGTAATGAACAGGAACTCCAATATTCTCGTAAATTTGCCCATTTTTATCTGTGTAAATTTCGTTTGATACTGAAAAATGCCATCTGTTTGGTAAATTCTTTTGTAAAGCATCTGAAATTGCTCCGTTTGTATGTGAACCAATACGTTTTAAATTATTTAATTCCATTGAACTTAATGCAATCATATCTGTTGCACTTGCAGACTGTTGAGAAGTCAAGAGATAAACTGGTTTTGTGTATGGATTTTTGGCAAGCTCTAAATAAATAGGTGTTTTTTTTGTATAGCCGTTATTGTGCTTTGCTTTTTTTACAGCGATTTGTTTTCTGTCAGCGTTAAATCGTCTTAAAATTTCTAATGCTACTGCATCCTGTCCACCACCATTAAAACGAACGTCTATAATTATATGACTTGTTTCTTTTAAGTCTTGCATAATTGTATCCATTAGTTTACTTATTCCAGCAACTTCCTCTGCAATTTGTTGTTCGTAATTTAAATTATCAAATGCGTCCATATATGTTGAAACAAATCCATTCTCTTTAACAAGACTATCATTTACATTTAAATCCGCATACAAAAACATTGCTTTTATCTGGATGTAGCCAACATTGTTTTCCATCTTTCCCCATTTCATAAGCCAAGTGTCTTTGGTAAAATCCTCTTTAATATAATAATCTGCGACAATTCCGGCTATCTCAAAATCGCCATATTCTCTTAATTCTTCCGTTTCGTCTTCTAATTCTGATTGAATTTTATTTTCTGCCAATTCGTAAATTTCATCCGTTGGTTCTATCGAACCGTGATTGTCTTTCAATTTTTCAAGCATATCTTTAATAACTAAATATAAGTCAAGTTCTGTACTTTTTGAATTGATTTTGTTTTTCGAGTTTATGTAAACATTATCCCAATCAACGTTATTAAGTTCAAAATAAGCATAATGATTTTTGTATGTATTTGCAAAAACTTCGAAGTTATATAATATGTCATTTTTGTTTTTTGGATTTTGTTTACATAAAATTGGAAACTCCTTTATTCTAGAGTATTGATAATCGCTAAATCCAAGTTTTACAGTCAACGTATCATTTGAAATTTGAATTGCATTTTTTATTTCTGAAATATTGCCTTCTTTAGACGGTAAGCAAGAAATATCAGTTATGTCAAAATATTTATAAGTGGTAGAATCTATTTTTAAAATTTTTCCATAGCCGACTGATTTCCAAATCCCCTTGATTGAGTTATTTTTTTGGTACTTACTACTGCAAGAAATTAAAGTACAAAGAGTTGTAAAGAGTAGAATTAAGTTTATTTTTATTCTCATCGATTTTATTTTTATAATCTTATCGCTTAAATATTTACGTTTGTTTTTTCTTAATATTTTGTGGTATGGCATTTTGATGAACCAAGACAGAAACTGTTTTTAAAAGAAGTGCATTTTTAGACATATAGATATATCCGTTCATTGTATTGCTTCCTTCAGAGTTTTTTAATAAATAATATAAATTTCCATTTTTGTCAATAGCGGTTCCAATAATATGCATATTATGGTCATCAGTTGTTGTCTTTTCTTCAAAGGTTTGCTGTCGCAATAGTTGAGTAATTTTCAATTTTTCTTGTTTTTTTGTAAGAGTCAAAACACCTTTTTGAAAATTAAAATTAGTTTCGGTAGCATCTCCATCCCAAGCCAATGAGTATCCATTTTTAAGGGAATTGTTGATTACATTTTCAAAATCTTCAAGCGGAAGGTTTAGATATTTGTTTTCATTCCAATTGGCGGGAATATCTAGAACGACATTTTTGTAAAACTCAAGATGAGAATAACTCGTTATTTCTATATATTCATCTGGATTTATACCTATAAAAGTATCTGCAAAAGTTTTTGGTGTGTATGATTTGCCTTCATAATTAAATGTTTTTGGTGCTGTTCCTAGATATGCATTTAAAACACAACCGAAAGATTTTTCCCAACTTTGCGGTTTTATCCTACCGTAGCCAGAAGTTCCCACAGATTTAACCATAGCCAATAGCAAGTTGTCCATTTCCACGTGGTCGTGTTGCCAATCATCTTCAATAATTCCTTTATAAACCTGTTCTGGTACAGCACCGTATTTTTTATAAGCATCTAAAACACTAAAGGTTAAATCTCCAGCCTCAAACCAGCTTTTGCCTTTTTTTTCAATAAACTTTTCAGCTTTTTTAATATATGTAGGAGATACATAAAATATTGGTGATATTGTAATAGTATCTTTTCCTAAACGAAGTGCTTCTGTTTCTATAAATGATGTAGTTGCAAAACTCCAACAAGTGCCAGAAGATTGTTGGTCTTTAAGTGCTGTTGATTTTATTTTTATTTGGATTTCAAAATCATTTTGATTTTGTGCTCGAGCTTCTAATCCAAAAACAAGTAGTAGAAAGACAATAAAATACTTCATAATAAATAGGTTTCAATTTACGAAGTACAAATATATTTTTAAAGTGAGTTTGAGTCTTGGAAGATATTGCAACTTTGTTTGTACAAGCTTGGACTCATTCCAATATATTTTTTAAAATAATTCGAAAAATTACTTTGGTCATAAAAACCAGAATCTAATGCAGCATCAACGATTGGAAACCCTTGTTTAATTAGAGACTTTCCATACTCTACTCTTTTTAGCATTATATATTGAAATGGCGTCAAACCAATATTAAATTTAAACCAACGAATAAATTGAAATTTATCCATACTAACTATTTTTGCAAGTTCAATTATGCTCAATTTTGTGTTTAAATTATCTGATATGTGCGATTTCAAATTCTGTATAATATAAGATTCATTTTCTACATTGTTAGGATTTCTCCCGCCATAGTTTGTTGTTAGTTGAAATATAATCTGATTAAAAGCTTTGTTTAATTGATTTATAAAAGTTTTTTCATCTTGCTTGTCGTTGATAAAGTGTTGCAGATTGTTTAGTCTATTAAATAGTAAAGGGTTTTCGATAATTTTACTTTGAAAAATTGTATGATTGAAAGGGCTGATAAAATTAATAACATCCTGACTAACGTAATACGTAGAAAAACTGATGTTTTCTAATGAATTATTTTCGTGAATTTCATAAGGATGTGAAATTATTATTTTACCCGAAGTTGCTATTAATTCGTTTTCAAGAAGCACACCTTTTTTTATTAAAGAAATACAATATGTGTCGTGATAATGTGAAGGATATTTAGCCTTTTGATTTTGAAAACTTAAAAGCTCTAACGAATCTAATGTTCTTAATTTTTGTTTCATACTTTTTTCATTAAATTCTATTAATTTAGAATTGTAAAATAGTGAAAATTATTACCAAAATTTTGTTGATTAGCACGATTTTTAAAATGGCATACAACGGCAGTCTGTGAAAAAACTTCCGTTTTATTTGCATCAAATATAGTATTTTATTTTGGATAATAGAGAGAAAATTTGTACATTTAAAGATGCAACATATAACCGGAACATCTCGTCAACAGTTACAAATAAGTAGTTTAGAAGATAAAATCGCCTCAGACAATCCCATACGTTTTATTGAAGCTTTCGTAGAGTACATCTCACTCGAAGCACTTGGTTTTATGGTACAAACTATAAAATCCGAAGGGCGCCCCAGTTTTGACACTAAGTTGTTTCTTAAAATCTATTTATATGGGTACCTAAATGGCCTTAGAAGTTCTAGAAAGTTAGATAAAGAGTGCGTTCGAAACATCGAATTACAATGGCTTTTAGAGGCTATTTGCCCAAATTATCATAGTATTTCTGATTTTAGAAAACAAAATCCAGCAGGGCTTAGAAAACTATTCAAACTCTTTGTTTCTTTTTTGAAAGATGCCGACCTAGTTGCTGGTGAAACCATCGCAATTGACGGCACAAAAAGCAGAGCGCACAACAGCAAGAAAGCTAATTTTAACCAAAAGAAAATTGACAAACACTTGGCTTATATTGAAGAAAGAACTCAAGAATACTTGGCATAATTAGAATCAATGGAGAACACAGTTTGTTTGTGTTAATATACAACATCAAACGCACGATGAATATTCTGGGAATTCCCGATTTAATTGATAAAATCCAGAAATGGAATGCAAAATACCCACCAAAAGGGTATGCCGTAATCAAAGTGACCTTTTTTAAGCTCTTCTGCGAGTTCAAAAATATCAAACAATTATTTCTATCTCTAAAAACCGACTCGCTTACAAGCGAGTTTTGTGCGAATAGAAAAGGCATTATTGAATTAATTTGAGCAAAAGTGGGGTAAATTCACAGCCTGACGTTCCCGCGCTTTGCGCTGTTGCGAGCTTCGGAACTACTTATTTTCTGTTAAAGATACTATTTTTTGCGAAATATAAACGTCCGGCTTGCACAAAATTCGCAATAGCGCAAAACGTGTGTTGGTTGATAGTGCCTTTATGCAGTTAGACTTAATTTCAAATGTCCCCCTAATCCTTGTCTGATTATTCTCATTAATGTTGAAAGTCTAATATCACTAGCATTATTTTCTATTTTAGAAATGTAAGTTTTTGTTGTTCCACATTTTAATGCTAATTGTTCTTGTGTCATTCCACGTTCTTTTCTCATTTCTTGAATTAAAACGCCAAGTTCAAAACTCTCATATTCTTCTTCATATTTTTGACGGGTTTCTGTTCCGCTTTTTCCATATTGAGCATCTAAATGTTCAGCGAATGATGTAATTTTTTTATTTTCTGTTTTCATAATCGTTACTTTTTATATTTATATTCTAAATATTCTTTTTTTAGTTTTTCAGCTTTTTCAATTTCAGCCTTTGGAGTTTTTTGCGTTTTCTTTTGAAAACCATTTACTAAAACAACAAGATTTCCTTTATCAAAGAAACTAAAAATTCTAAAAATGTCAGATCCAACTTCAACTCTTACTTCAAATATTCCACTTGAACCTGTGATATGTTTGAAAAATTTTTCAGGAATTCTATCTTGAGTTGATATTAGCTGTAATGTCCAGTTAAATTTCTTTTTAACGTCTTCTTTTTGAGCGTTAAGAAAGTCAAGATAATAATCTTCGTAATAAATAACTTCCCTTATAAATTTCTCATTCATAGCGCAAAGTTATTCAATTAGATAACATTCTACAAATTATTAGTAAGATATTTTCTTTTTTTACGATTTTTTTGGCATTTCCACCAACGTCAGTCTGTGAAAAAACTTCCGTTTTATTTGCATCAAATATAGTATTTTATTTATGATATAAGCGAGAAAATTTGTACATTTAAAGATGCAACACATCTCCGGAACATCGCGTCAACAGTTACAAATAAGTAGTTTAGAAGATAAAATCGCCTCAGATAATCCCATACGTTTTATTGAAGCCTTTGTAGAGCACATCTCACTTGAAGCACTTGGTTTTACGGTACAAACTATAAAATCTGAAGGCCGTCCCAGTTTTGACACTAAGTTGTTTCTTAAAATCTATTTATATGGGTACCTAAATGGCCTTAGAAGTTCTAGAAAGTTAGAAAAAGAGTGCTTTCACAATATCGAATTACAATGGCTTTTAGAGGCTATTTGCCCAAATTACCATAGCATTTCTGATTTTAGAAAGCAAAACCCAGCAGGGCTTAGAAAACTATTCAAACTCTTTGTTTCTTTTTTGAAAGATGCCGACCTAGTTGCTGGTGAAACCATTGCAATTGATGGCGCAAAAAGCAGAGCGCACAACAGCAAGAAAGCTAATTTTAACCAAAAGAAAATTGACAAACACTTGGCTTATATTGAAGAAAGAACTCAAGAATACTTGACAGAATTAGAAACAAATGATGTAAAAGACAACACAGTAACCGTTACTAAAATCCAAGAAAAAATAGCGCGATTAAAGAAAAACAAAATCCGTTATGAATTTCTGGAAGAAAAACTAAAAGCTAGTGGCGAACCTCAAATTAGTACCACCGATTCTGACTCACGCGCACTACTGGTTCAAGGAGTTGTGGTCGAGATAAGTTACAATGTCCAGGCAGCGGTAGACAATAAACACAATTTAGTGGTTGCTACTCACACTATTAATCGCAATGATCGCAACGCACTGGCAGCTATCGCTATCGAAGCCAAAGAAAATCTAGAGCTAGAAACTTACACGGCTTTGGTAGATAAAGGCTACCACAACGGACGCGAAATCACTGAGTGCAA
>NZ_FQWF01000009.1 GCF_900129585.1 Flavobacterium micromati | reverse complement strand
CGGCGGGGCTCACCTCTTCCCATCCCGAACAGAGTAGTTAAGCCCGCCTGCGCAGATGGTACTGCAGTTATGTGGGAGAGTATGTCGTCGCCTTTTTTTGAAAAACCCTTCATCTAACGATGAGGGTTTTTTTGTTTTATGCAGTGATGTGGGAGCCGCGATAGCTATCGGGACCGATAATTATCGGGGGTCGCCTTTTTTTTAAAACTCTGATTCTACCGAATCAGGGTTTTGTGTTTTTATAATTGTACCTTCGTAAAAAAATTAAAAATGATGACTAACAACGATATCTTTAAAAAACTTCGCGTAGCTCTAATGTTACGCGACGATCAAATAGTTGAAATATTAGAACTAGTAGATTTTCGAATCACTAAATCAGAATTGGGTGCTTTTTTCCGTGATGATAAACATGAAAATTATGTTGAATGTGGTGACCAAGTTTTACGTAATTTTCTAAATGCTTTGGTCATTCATTTACGTGGGACAAAAGAAAATCCTAAAAATCCTAATGATGTTTTAGCTAAACACAAAGCACAAATTCCCGCCAAAGAAGGATCAAAAGACAGGTCTGAATTTAAAGCTACACCAAGAGACGAAGAAAAATCAAGAGGTGATGAGGCTCCGTCAAAATCAAGACCAGCCACAAAAAACACTAGTAAAAAGCAGTATCCGAAAGGGAATTCAAAAGTGCAAGTTGTTGAGAAAGTAAAATATAATTTTGGTAAAAATAAAAAATCATAATTATGAAAACCGCGCTAATTATTGGGTGTACAGGTTTAGTTGGTTCAGATTTGTTAGATCTATTATTAACTAGCAACGACTATGAGAAAGTAATTGCTTTTAGCAGAAGTGACCTTGAAATCAAGCATTCAAAATTAGTTCAGCATATCATTGATTTTGATAAACCCGAAACTTATAAGGACTTAGTTGTTGGTGATGATTTCTTTTGTGCTATTGGAACAACAATCAAAAAAGCAGGTTCCAAAAAAGCTTTTAAAAAGGTTGATCTTGAATATCCAAAACAATTTGCCGCATTTGCTATGCAAAACAATATTAAACAATTTTTGATAATTTCAGCTTTAGGCGCTGATGCACAATCTTCTAATTTTTATTTGAACACTAAAGGAGAAATTCAAAATTATCTAAATGACTGTAATTTTGAGAGTGTTTCTATTGTGCAACCGTCTTTGCTATTAGGAGATCGATCAGAATTTAGATTTGGTGAAAAAGTAGGCGCACTTTTGACCAAATTGTTTTCTTTTGCATTCATTGGAAGTCTCAAAAAGTATAAACCCATTGAAAGTAGTACAGTAGCCAAAGCACTTTTAAAAATTGCCCAATCAAATGCTAAAGGTTTTAAAATATATAAATCGGATGTGATTCAAGAAATTGGAAAATAAGATAAAAGCAAAATCCTGAATTAAGATTCAGGATTTTGCTTTTAAAAAAGAGAATTCATAAAACAATTAATTTCAAGAACTGCAACTTAACATAGAACAACCTACCTTATCTCTGGCCCAATCCGGTCTTTTGGCAAACCATTTTTGAAAATTGGGTTGCTCATCATAAGGATTTTTTAGCATTTTAAACAGTTCGTTTAGCAGTGTATAATCTCCCTTATCTGCGTCATCAATACACAACTGCGCCATATAATTTCTTAACACATATTTGGGATTTACTTTATTCATTTGCACTTTCCTGTCAGTATCTGAAAGTGTTTCTTCATTAATTCTAATAGTGTAATTTTCAAACCAATCGTACCAATCTTTCAAGATTGTTTCGTCTAAATCCTTTTCAGTATAGCATGCTTCTTTAATCGCATTAAAAGCAATTATACCAGAATCCTCTTTTGAAACAGTACTCAGATTTCTAAAGAATATTGTCATATCAGTTTCTACTCGTTCCAATAGTTCCACTAGGGTGCCAACTAAAAATAAATCACTCTCTTTTTTATCCTGGAGACCAAGCTTGTTTAGCATCATAATCAGATATTCTTTCTCGTAATCAATGCTAAAAGCTTCAAGAATAATTTCCAGCGGTTTTGCTTCTTCGACCAGCGGATACATTGCATTGGCCAATTGATACAAATTCCAAAGAGCAATTTCAGGTTGATTGCCAAAACGGTATCGTTTATGTTGATTATCGGTGGTATTTGGCGTCCAGCCAGTATTGTAATCTTCTAACCATCCATAAGGTCCGTAATCTATAGTTAAACCGTGAATGGACATATTATCGGTATTCATAACGCCATGGACAAAACCAACACGCTGCCACTCTACAATCATTTTTAAAGTAGTTTGTGTAACTTCTTCGAAAAATGCTATATATTTTTCAACACCTTCCTCTTTTATGTTCGGAAAATGATTTTTGATTGTAAAATCAGCTAGTAATTTTAAATTGGTATGGTCTTTTCTTGATGCAAACATCTCAAAACTTCCAAAACGAATAAATGAAGGCGCAACTCTACAAACAATAGCTCCTTTTTCATAAGCAGGATTTCCATTGTACAAAACATCACGCACTACTTGATCGCCAGAAAGCATTAGCGAAAGCGACCGTGTTGTTGGAACGCCTAAATAATGCATCGCCTCGGCACACAAATATTCTCTAATTGAAGATCTTAAAACAGCAAATCCGTCAGCCGTTCTAGAATAGGGCGTAGGACCTGCACCTTTTAATTGTAAAGTAAAAATTTTATTATCGTGAACAACTTCTGTTAAATTGATGGCACGACCATCTCCTAATTGTCCCGCCCAGTTGCCAAATTGATGTCCAGCATAACAAAGTGCAAAGGGTTTGGTTTCTGGATAAACCTTATTTCCTGAAAAAACATTTAAAAAGTCTAGTGAAATTGTATCTTCATCAGAAAGACCGATGGCATTTGCCACTTCAGCTGAGGTATGAATTAACGAAGGATTCGAAGGCTTTACTGGCAATACATAAGAAAAACCAGCTTGCTCAACTTGTCTTGGATAATTTTCTACAGTAGGATCAGCTGGTAATTGCGAGGTAAATTTATTTTGTATATGAAGTTTCATAATAAATCGGGAATTATATAATATAGATATTTTTTTCGGAATGACACAAAGATATTCCATAGATTATAGATAGCTTTCGTTTTACGATAACTTTATATTATAATTGAAATTCATATCTTGATAAAAAAGTAGATTACAAAAAAAATCCTGTTTGCGTTGGCAAACAGGATATTCAATATTTGTTATTTTCTAATTAAGAAAGCGCCGCTTTTACTTGATCAGCTGCTTCTTGAAATTCAACAGCAGATAAAATTGGCATTCCTGAATTATCAATTAATTCTTTTGCAATAGCTGCATTCGTGCCTTGTAAACGAACAATAATTGGCACTTTAATAGCATCACCCATGTTTTTGTACGCATCAACAACTCCTTGAGCAACACGATCACAACGAACGATTCCTCCAAAAATATTTATTAAAATTGCTTTTACATTTGGATCTTTCAATATAATACGGAAAGCAGTTTCAACACGTTTAGCATCAGCAGTTCCGCCTACGTCTAGGAAGTTAGCTGGCTCAAAACCTGCATATTTAATAAGATCCATGGTTGCCATCGCTAGTCCAGCTCCGTTCACCATGCAACCTACTGTACCATCAAGATCTACATAGTTTAAACCTACTTCTTTTGCTTCTACTTCGATTGGGTTCTCCTCACGAATATCACGCATATCAGCATATTTTTGTTGTCTGTATAAAGCATTATCATCGATATTTACTTTAGCATCTACAGCCATAATTTTATTATCAGATGTTTTTAAAACCGGATTGATTTCAAACATCGAAGCATCAGACCCAATATAAGCATTGTATAAAGAATCGATGAATTTTACCATTTCTTTGAAAGCATTACCAGATAGGCCTAAGTTAAAAGCAATTCTTCTTGCTTGAAAACCTTGTAATCCTACAGAAGGATCAACTTCTTCAGTGAAAATTAAATGTGGTGTGTGCTCAGCAACCTCTTCAATATCCATTCCACCCTCAGTAGAATACATAATCATGTTTCGACCTGTAGCTCTATTCAATAATACAGAAACATAAAATTCAGAAGTTTCACTTTCTCCAGGGTAGTACACATCTTCAGCAATTAAAACTTTGTGCACTTTTTTACCTTCAGCAGATGTTTGAGGTGTAATCAACTGCATTCCAATTATTTGTTCTGCAATTTCTTCTACTTGCTGTAAGTTTTTGGCAAGTTTAACTCCGCCACCTTTTCCGCGTCCACCTGCATGAACTTGGGCTTTTACAACATACCAACTCGTACCTGTTTCGGTAGTTAATTGTTTGGCAGCAGCAACCGCTTCTACTGGACTATTTGCAACGATTCCGCGCTGTATGCGAACTCCGTAACTAGCTAAAATCTCTTTTCCTTGATATTCGTGTATGTTCATAATATAGAATTTGTCTGGTTTCTGAATTTCTTTCAGAATAAAAGTGTCGCAAAAGTAGCAAAATTAAACCTAACTGTTATTTTTTTTCAATTAAATATTGGTTAATTCATTGAATGGTAAAAGAATCTTAAAGCGCGCAGCAAAATTTAAGGATTATCAAAAAATTTGACAAATTTGTGATAAATAAAAAAATTAAAGAATTTATCTTCATTTTAAATAAAATCAACAATTTATAGAGGGCTTTTTTAGCTTTTTTTTGCATAAAAATCAAATCAAATCTACATTTATAGCATTTCTGAGATTTATTCAAGCTTTTTATAATAGAACCGTAAAAACAGTGGTGTTTTAACTTATAAGGTGCTTATATAGTACTAAATATTTATTTTTGTATAAAAATTTAAGAATGAGAGTTGTAGCACAAGGCCTATATTTGCCCGAATTTGAACATGATAATTGCGGAGCAGGATTCATTTGTAACTTAAATGGTATTAAGTCTAATGATATAATACACAAAGCACTCGATATTTTAATAAAATTAGAACACCGCGGTGCTGTAAGCTCTGATGGAAGAACTGGCGATGGAGCAGGAATACTTTTTGATATTCCTCATGATTTTTTTAAGAAAGTTTGTAATTTTTCCATTCCTGAGATAAGGCAATATGCAGTAGGAATGATTTTTATGCCTAAGCGCAGTAATCAAGTTGCCTTTTGTAAAACGGTTTTTGAAACTGCAATAAATGATCAAAATCTTCAAATTTTGGGTTGGAGAGATGTTCCTGTAGCTGCTGAAAATTTAGGACAAATTGCCGCTGAAAAAGAACCAACGGTTAAACAAGTTTTTGTTGGAAAAAATGGTTTAGAACTTAGCGAACAAGAATTTAACGCCAAAATGTTTGCAGCAAGAAAAATCGCTGAGCATGCCATAATAAAATCAAGAATTTCAGAAAGTCAGAGATTTTATTTTTCTAGTTTTTCAACCACAACAATAATATATAAAGGTTTGTTGATGCCGGAAGACATCAGCAGATATTATACCGATTTATTAGACGATGATGTAGTAACACGATTAGCCTTAGTTCACCAACGTTTTTCTACAAATACATTCCCGTCTTGGGAACTTGCGCAGCCGTTTCGTTATATGTGTCATAACGGAGAAATCAATACGCTTCGAGGTAACGTAAGTCGTATGCGTGCTCGTGAGGAATTGATGGAAAGTGATGTTTTTGGCGATGATATCAAAAAATTATTTCCTATTATTTTAGAGGGAAAATCAGATTCAGCGTCATTGGACATGGTAATTGAACTGTTAGTGATGACCGGGCGTTCCCTGCCAGAAGCAATGATGATGGTAGTTCCCGAAGCTTGGGAAAAACACCAAACCATGTCAGAAGATAAAAAAGCATTCTATGAATTTAATTCCTGTATCATGGAACCTTGGGATGGACCAGCATCTATTCCTTTTACAGATGGCAACGTGATTGGTGCGTTATTAGATCGAAATGGATTGCGTCCTTCTCGTTATACATTAACGAAAAGCGGTTTCGTCATTATGTCTTCCGAAATAGGGGTGCTCGATATTAAGCCAGAAGATGTAGTTCAACACGGCCGCTTAGAACCAGGTAAAATGTTTCTAGTAGATATGAACGAAGGGCGAATTATTGAAGATGATGAAATTAAAAATGCTATAGTAACTAAGTACCCGTATAAGCAATGGTTAGATGAAAATTTACTGAAACTAGCTGAAATCCCTTATACAAATAACGAAATTCCAACAGAAATTGTAAATTTTGAAACGAGACAACGATTGTTTGGTTACACAATTGAAGATTTAAAAACAATTATCAATCCGATGGGAGCTCAAGGAGCTGAGGCTTTAAGCTCTATGGGAAACGATACACCTTTAGCAGTTTTATCAGATCAGCCGCAACTTTTATATAACTATTTTAAGCAATTATTTGCGCAAGTAACTAATCCGCCTTTAGATGGAATACGCGAAGAAATTATTACTGATATAAGCTTAGCCATAGGTGGCGATATCAATATTTTTGAAATCGCCGCCAGACAATGCAAAAAATTAAAGATTCAAAACCCTGTGATCTCCAACGAAGATTTGGATAAAATTAGAAATATAAATCACATTGATTTTAAGTCGGTGACCATTTCAACTTTATACGATATAGAAAAAGGCGTAAACGGTTTGGAACGCGCTTTAGAAAAAGCGGTTCAAGCCACTTTTAAAGCAGTTTCAGAAGGTTGCAATATTGTAATCATTTCAGATAGAGGCGTAACAGGCAAAATGGCTCCAATACCAATGTTGTTAGCTTGTTCTTACATTCATCATTCATTGAATATTTTAAAATCGCGTTCTAAATTCGGAATTATTATCGAATCGGCTGAACCTCGTGAACCGCATCATTTTGCTCTTTTATTTGGATATGGTGCTAGTGCCATAAATCCTTATATGGTAAATGAAATCATTCATAACCAGATTAATCTTGGATTTATAACTGGCATAAAAGCTGAATATGCAATAAAAAACTACAACAAAGCGATTGCGAAAGGAATCCTTAAAATCATGAATAAAATAGGAATCTCAACTTTACATTCTTACAGAGCTGCTCAAATTTTCGAGATTTTAGGTTTAAATAAAACGTTTACAAATAAATATTTCCCTTACACTCCATCCAGAATTGAAGGCATTGGACTTATGGAAATTGAAAAGGAAGTTAAAAAAAGATATCAAAAAGCCTTTCCAAATTCTGAGGTCGCAAATTTATTACCGCTTGAAATCGGAGGAATTTACAGATGGCGACGAAATGGAGAAAAACACATGTTTAATCCCACAACTATTTCAAAATTACAACAAGCGGTGCGATTAAACAGTCCAGAGAGTTACAAGGAATACGCTTCAATGGTCAATGATCAAAGTGAAAATTTGATGACTATCAGGGGTCTTTTTGAATTTAATAATTTGGATCCAATAGCGATTGATGAAGTTGAACCTTGGACGGAAATTGTAAAAAAATTTAAAACTGGCGCCATGTCTTATGGATCAATTAGCCAAGAAGCTCATGAAAATCTTGCGATTGCAATGAACAGAATTGGCGGAAAAAGTAATTCTGGTGAAGGTGGAGAAGATCCAAAGCGTTTCCAAAAAGACCTGAATGGGGATTCTAGGAACAGTGCTATAAAACAAGTTGCTTCTGGACGTTTTGGCGTTTCCATCAACTATTTAACAAATGCAAAAGAAATCCAAATTAAGATGGCTCAAGGCGCAAAACCTGGAGAAGGAGGTCAATTGCCAGGTGAAAAAGTAGTGCCTTGGATTGCCGAAGTTCGAAATTCAACTCCCTATGTGGGATTAATTTCACCTCCACCGCATCATGATATTTACTCTATCGAAGATTTATCTCAATTAATTTTTGATTTAAAAAATGCCAATCGCGAAGCTAGAATTAACGTAAAATTAGTTTCTGAGGTTGGTGTTGGGACGATTGCTGCTGGTGTTGCTAAAGCAAAAGCCGATGTGATTTTAATATCAGGTTATGACGGAGGTACTGGTGCTGCGCCTCTCACATCGTTGCAACATACCGGAATCCCTTGGGAACTTGGCTTAGCCGAAGCACAACAAACATTAATTTTAAATGATTTAAGAAGCCGAGTGGTTTTGGAGTGTGATGGACAATTAAAAACAGGCCGAGACGTTGCAGTTGCAGCTTTGCTTGGCGCAGAGGAATTTGGTTTTGCCACAGCTCCTTTGGTAGCTTCCGGATGTATAATGATGCGAGCGTGTCATTTAAATACTTGCCCAGTAGGTATTGCGACACAAGATCCCGAATTGAGAAAAAATTTCAAAGGAACACCGGAACATGTTATTAACTTTATGTATTTTGTTGCTGAGGAGTTGCGAGAAATAATGGCGCAATTAGGTTTTAGAACCTTAAAAGAAATGGTAGGACAATCTCAGAAATTGAACGTTAATATGGCAATCAAACATTATAAAGCTAGTGGATTAGATCTCTCTGCTATTTTGTATAAACCAGAAAAAGCCAAAACAGTTCCAAATCACAATACCACAACTCAAGACCACGGATTAGAACATGTACTTGATTTTGACATTATAAAAGCCGCAATTCCTTCAATTTATCGAAAAGAAAAGACAAGGGTAACATTTAAGATTAAAAATACCGATCGCTCTGTAGGAGCAATTTTAAGCAATGAAATTTCAAAAATTTATGGAGCGCAAGGGTTGCCAGATGACACGATATTAGTAGATTTTGAAGGATCGGCTGGACAAAGTTTTGGTGCTTTTGCTACGAATGGATTGTCGTTTAAAATTCATGGAAATTGTAATGATTATTTAGGAAAAGGACTTTCTGGAGGGAAACTCATTATAAAAGTTCCACCTACCGCAACATTTAAACCAGAAGAAAATATCATAATTGGCAATGTTGCCTTATACGGTGCAATTACAGGCGAGGCTTATGTAAACGGTATTGCTGGAGAGCGTTTTTGCGTACGTAACTCTGGAGCAACGGCCGTTGTTGAAGGAATTGGAGATCATGGTTGTGAATACATGACTGGCGGAACTGTGGTAGTACTTGGAAAAACTGGAAGAAATTTTGCGGCAGGTATGAGTGGAGGAATTGCTTATATTTTTGATCCACATAATAAATTTGACGCAACAGTTTGTAATATGGAAATGGTAGCATTCGAAGCTTTGCAAGAGGATGATTTTGTCAAATTAAGAAGATTGATTAAAAACCATTCGATGTACACCAATAGTCCGCTGGCAAAGAGAATTTTAGAAGATTGGGAAATTCAACGCAGTCATTTCATCAAAGTAATGCCTACTGATTATAAGAAAGCATTGCAAAAAATGGCGGAGGAAAAAGCTCCACAGCCTCAAAAGGGGGAGCTAGTAGAAGCAACAATCTAAAGGTCAATTTACTAGTTCTTAAAATTTAAAAGCAATAATCATATTACATTTCGACTCTCACTCCTTTTAGAGAGTTGGGCAAAGGAAAAAAGTATAGTCATGGGAAAGATAACAGGATTTAAAGAATACAGTAGAACGGATGAAAGTAATGTCATTGTTAAAGAACGTGTTTCAAATTACAATGAATTTACAATTCCGTTGCCAAAAGACAAAATGAAGGAGCAAGGTTCTAGATGCATGGATTGCGGAATTCCTTTTTGTCACAGTGCCTGTCCTCTGGGAAATTTGATTCCAGATTTTAATGACATGGTACATCAGGAAGAATGGCAAAGTGCATTAGAGATTTTGCAGTCAACCAATAATTTCCCTGAATTCACAGGTCGTTTATGTCCCGCTCCCTGCGAGAAGTCATGTGTTTTAGGAATTATTAGTGAGCCAGTGGCCATAGAAAATATTGAAAAAAACATTGTAGAAAGAGGCTTTGCAGAAGGATGGATAAAACCACAAACTCCAGCAACACGAACAGGAAAGAATGTGGCAGTGATTGGTTCTGGTCCGGCAGGTTTAGCGGCTGCACAACAATTAAATCGCGCTGGTCACACTGTTACGGTTTTTGAAAGAGACAATGCAATAGGAGGATTATTGCGCTATGGAATTCCGAATTTTAAACTAGAAAAAGGCATCATTGACAGGCGTATCGCAATTCTAGAAGCAGAAGGAATTATTTTTAAAACCAATATCAACGTTGGTGTAAATTATAGTATAGATGAATTAAATTCTTTCGATTCTATCGTATTATGCGGCGGTGCAACTGAAAGCAGAAGTTTGCCTACAAAGGGAATAGAAAGCAAAGGAGTTGTTCAAGCCATGACTTTCTTAACACAACAAACAAAATCTTTATATGGAGAGGAAATCGTTGACCAAATAATGGCCACAGGAAAAGATGTGATCATAATTGGTGGCGGAGATACTGGGTCGGACTGTGTGGGGACTTCAAACAGGCATGGTGCTAAATCAGTGACGAATTTTGAAATTTTACCTAAACCACCCATTGGAAGAAGCGAAAGTACTCCTTGGCCTTATTGGCCGTTGCAATTAAAAACGTCTTCGTCGCATCAGGAAGGATGTGATAGAAACTGGTTGATTAACACCAAAGAATTTATCTCTAACGATAAAGGCGAATTAGTAGGATTAAAAACCATTGAAGTAGCTTGGAAAATGACAGCTAGTCATAGACCGGAACTAATTGAAAAAGAAGGTTCAGAAAAAATTTGGCCATGTGATTTGGCATTATTGGCCTTAGGATTTACTGGTCCAGAAAAAACGTTAAGTGATCAATTAGGTCTTGAAACTGATTTTAGAACTAATTTTAAAGCGACTAATTATCAAACTAATAAACCACATATTTTCACTGCTGGAGATATGAGACGAGGTCAGTCTTTAATTGTTTGGGCAATATCAGAAGGACGTGAAGCTGCTAGAGAGGTTGACAAATACTTGATGGGTTTTACTAATTTGCCTACTAAAGGTAAAGGCGATTTGCCAACTTTATAACTTCCTTTTTTTTAAACACTTAAGAATAAATTTTTAGGGGTTATTTTTTTTTAAAATATTCTAAATTGTTCCAAATATAACTTTTTGTTATATTTTGTTAGAATTAATATTTAGTTTGTACAACTAAAGAAAGAATAATAAATTTGTAAAAAATTAATGCCATGCAATCAAAAGATTTACTGCACTTAGCGGAACAATTTGGGAGTCCACTTTATGTATATGACGCCGAAAAAATACAATCTCAATACAATAGATTATCAAAAGCTTTTTCTAAGGTAAATAAATTGCGTATTAATTATGCTATGAAAGCATTATCTAATGTTGCCATTTTGCAATTATTAAGAGATATGGGATCAGGTCTTGATACGGTTTCTATACAAGAGGTAATGCTTGGACTTCATGCAGGTTACGAGCCGGAGAAGATATTTTATACCCCAAACGGAGTTTCTCTTGAGGAAATAGAAGAGGTGAACGCAATGGGTGTTCAAATTAATATAGATAATTTATCTATTTTAGAACAGTTTGGTGCAAGACATCCAGATGTTCCTGTTTGTATTCGTATCAATCCTCACGTGATGGCTGGTGGAAATGCAAATATTTCTGTAGGTCATATTGATAGTAAGTTTGGTATTTCAGTGCATCAATTACCACATTTAGTTCGTATTGTTGAAAACACGAAAATGAATATTGTGGGTATCCACATGCACACAGGTTCAGACATTCTTGATATTGAAGTATTTCTATATGCTGCTGAAATCTTATTTGATGCTGCTAAAAATTTTAAGAATTTAGAATTCCTCGACTTTGGAAGTGGTTTTAAAGTACCTTACAAAAAAGATGATATTGAAACTGATATTGAAGAATTAGGAAAAAAATTATCAAAAAGATTCAATGCATTTTGTACAGAATATGGTAAAGAATTGACATTGATTTTTGAACCAGGAAAATTTCTAGTGAGTGAAGCGGGCTATTTTTTAGCAAAAGTTAATGTTGTAAAACAAACAACATCAACAGTTTTTGCTGGGATTGATAGTGGCTTTAATCATTTAATCAGACCTATGTTTTACGGTTCACAACATCATATTGAAAATATATCACACCCAAAAGGGAAAGAGCGATTCTACTCAGTGGTAGGATACATTTGTGAAACGGATACTTTTGCAAATAACAGAAGGATAACTGAAATAAAAGAAGGTGACGTTTTAAGTTTTCGCAATGCTGGAGCATACTGCTTTTCAATGGCATCGAATTATAATTCGCGCTACAAACCTGCTGAAGTGCTTTGGATGAATGGCGAAGGTCATTTAATTAGGGCACATGAATCATTTGAAGATATATTGAGAAATCAAATTCCACTGCCACAAGCAGTAGAATCAGTTTAAACCGAAAAATGCCATTTGTGAAAATAGATGGCATTTTTGTTTAAATAGAATAGACTTTGAAGACGCATAATTAATTAAAAAATAAACAGTTCTTAACATATTGAATGAGGTAGTTTAATTACTTTTGAAATTCTTATAAAACGCCACAAATCATGAATAGACGGAAATTTTTCAAAAACGGTTCTTTATTTGCCATTGGCGCAACGCTTTTAAATCCTTTTGAAGGAAATACAAAAGAACTGGATTTTGATACTTTTAAAAAGAATAAAAAAGCTAAAAATATTATTGTGATTATCAGTGATGGAATGAGCAACGGTACTTTAAATATGGCTGATATTTACTTGAATAGAAAAACGGGTAAGGGAAGCAACTGGCTACAATTGTACAAAGACAATAAAGTTACTCGCGCCTTGATGGACATGTCTTCTGCATCATCTATTGTTACTGATTCAGCTGCTGCTAGTTCCTCTTGGGGAAGTGGTTTTCGGGTTAAAAATGGTTCCTTAAACGTTGGTGTAAAAGGAGAGGAATATCTCCCAATTTGGCAAAAATTTAAAAAAGCAGGAAAAATGGCGGGCTGTGTCACCACTGTTCCTATTACCCATGCAACTCCTGCTGGATTTTGTATCGCCTCAAAAAGTAGAAATAGTCAGGAAAGTATTGCCGAAATGTATCTTGATTTGAAGTTTGATGTAATGATGGGTGGAGGAAATAATTACTTCGCATCTGAAAGTCGGAAAGATAAACGAGACATGTATCAAGAGTTTTCAAGTAAAGGATTTTCTGTTGTAAAAAACAAAAAGGAAATGTTTTCTTGCGATAATTCTAAACCAATACTTGGTGTTTTTTATAACGACGGACTTCCTTATTCGAAGGATAGAGAAAGCAGTAAAGAATTGACAGAATCAATACCGACTTTAGCAGAAATGACTAAATGTGCCATTGATAAAATGAAAAATCATCCTGATGGATTTGTATTGCAAGTTGAAGCTGGAAAAGTAGATTGGGCTGCTCATGGAAATGACATCGCAGGATTACTTTATGATCAACTTGCCCATGATGAAGCAGTGAAAATTGCGATTGATTTTGCAGAGAAAGATAAAAACACCTTAGTTATTATAACTACAGATCACGGAAACGCTAATCCCGGAATTATTTATGGGAAAGATGCCGATGATAATTTTGATAGTATCCAAAATTATAAACAAACTAACGAATGGATATTAAATGGAATTGGTCAAGAAACTACAGTTTCACAAACGATTGATAGAATTGAATATGCTAATAAAACAATTATTAAAGAAGATGAGGCAAAAGAGATCTTAAATTTTTATTCCAATATCAAACTTGAAGAAGGCTTGTACAATCCAAAACATTTGCCTTTTAAAGTGTTGGCCGATATTCAAAAAAAGCACAATTCGGTTGGATGGATTAGTATGGATCACTCTGCCGATTATAGTGAACTAGCAATGTATGGTCCTGGAAGCGACCTTTTAAAACCTTTTATAAAAAATACCGATTTACATTATCTGATGCTAGAAGCAGCTGAAGTAGAAGATAAGTTTTAAATGTCAAAGCGATAAAGCAAAAAACTCCTTTCATATAGTGTGAGAGGAGTTTTTTGCATTATTGAAATTTAGTAAATATTTTGCTTTATTTTTTATCAAAGAGCGTTTCTAAAATTTCAGCTTCAGTGCCGTTGGGGAATGGAATTTTTAATATTTGCGACAGCGTAGGCGCAATTTGAGTGATGTATCTTTTAGCATGTAATTCTCCCTTTGGTACCTGCCATCCATAAAAAAGTAGTGGTACATGCGTGTCATAACTATTTGGTGAACCATGACTAGTTCCAGTATCGTAATATTGCATATATCCTGATTTATCGAGTATTACTAAATCTCCATTTTGTTTTGGATCATATCCTTTGGCAATAAAGCTTAAAAAATAATCACCACCGGATGATACTAAAATTTCCTCCTCAGTGTACACTCTTTTCACTTGCTCTTGCGTCATTAAAAAGTCTTTGAAACTTTGCTTTACCATAGCTAATTCTAGTCCTTTTTGTTTGATCAGATCTCTGTTGAAAAACAAATTGAAGTTTGAGTAATCTAATATTAAATCAGCGCCATATGCATCAGTAGAATGTTTTTTGAGTGCAGTGCTTATATCTTTGGATGGAATATTTTTCACATTATACTTATGGTCTTTAAGGTAATTAACGTTTTCTGCTCCTGCATGATCAGCAGTAAGGAACAGTAAATAGTTATTCTTTCCAACCGTTTTGTCAAGATACGTTAGGAATTCAGCAATAGTTTGGTCGAGACGCAAGTAGGTATCTTGCAATTCCATCGAGCGAGGGCCAAAAGTATGACCTACATAATCAGTAGATGAAAAACTTACGGTTAAAAAATCAGTTATATCATCTTTACCTAATTCCTCTTTTTCAATGGCTTTTATTGCCAGTTCTGCAAGAAGATCATTTCCAAAAGGAGTTGTGCGCAACACATCAGCTCCTTTATCTTTGTAAATAGCATTAAGATCGTATGGAAAAACTGGGGGTTTCGCTTTGTTTATTTTTCCTTCATAAGGATTATCATCTGCAAGACTTTCATTGTAAGTTGCAGCGGGCTTAAGCAAATCCCAACCTTTATCGATATACTTTAGATATTTTTTTTCTTGGTTAAAATCGTTTACCCATTTTGGCAATTCGGTACCATAAAAAGTACTAGAGATAAAAGCGCCTGTTTTGCTGTACCAGAAAGCCCAGTTAGCAAAATGACCAGCAGGCAAAATTGCGCCACGGTCTTTAATACTCATGCCAATTACTTTTCCTTTGAAATTAGTTGCCATTCGCAATTCATCAGTAATTGTCGAGCTTAGTAAATTTTTTGGTGACATTGCACCTTCTTTTTCTGAGCCATTACCTACTACTTTAACATCAATATCATCTGTGCAATAAACGTCTTTGCCGGTAGCTTTGTTGAACCATTCATTTCCTACAATTCCATGAGTAGATGGAGTTGCGCCAGTGTAAATACTTGCGTGCCCGGGCGCAGTGTAAGTTGGCATATAATTATAATGCATATTGTGAAAGGTATATCCATCATTCATCAATCTTTTAAATCCATTTGCTGTATAATCATCTGAAAATCGGTATAAATATTCCATTTTCATTTGATCAACCACGATCCCTACAACTAATTTAGGTCGCTGTTGCGCTTGCAAAGAAACCGATATGATGATGGCCAAAATCCCTATAAATTTTTTCATTTTCTAATTTTTATTGGCACAAAAATACAACTTAAAAGACATGTGGTCGATACAGATTGAAATCCTTGTAAAATTTTTGAAGTAGCGTTAGAATTTAAAACTTGATTAGTTTTGAATTAAAGAGTGTGTTGTGATTGTAAAAAGTGTTTAAGTAGATGGATCTTTATAAAAATAATTCATAGATAAATAAATGATAATTTCTAAATAATAGAGCCAGCTATCAAATCAAATTACATTAAAATGTCTAGAAAACATGAATTATTATTTAACTACAAATTGTATTTAAAATCAATCAATATTGCTTAAATTGTTCTGAAATTTAAAGGATATGATTGGTCAAGTAAAAGTACAGTTGCAAATATATGCGGATTCGTTTTTTGGCTTACCACTATTTTGGTGGGTTTCAATATTGATTTTTGCTGGGTTAGTATTAGCTGCTGCTCATTTATATCGTAAAAGAAAATAGTTTAATTTGAAGTATAAACTAAGGCTAAAGTTTATGTTTAGCCTTAGTTTTTTTGTGTTTCAATTTGAATACTCGTTTTTCTTTAACTTATTTTAGATTTTGTAACAAGTATTTGAAGGTACTCAGATTAATCTTTCTTGTTTTGTTCAGTTTGATTTTGATTTTTGAGAACAAAATTATCCCCTGTGTTCATTCCGTTTGCCATTCCAATCATGAATGCAGTAATAATAACCATCAGTTTTCTTTTAAACCAATGACTTTTTTGCTTAGATTTCTCCAAACGAGTTTTGTTGTTGTGTTTATACATTTTGAATATGATATATAATTATACATTGTTTTATCATAATTATGCATGGAATTGCATAAATGCTTAGAAAGAGAATTTCTAGGCTATGTATAAATTGGAAGTGTAGTTGCTTGAAGTAATTATTTTGTTCAAAAAGGCCTGTTGCGCTTTGATTGCCCTAATATTTTGATAAAGTGTAATTTGTAATTTTAGTAGCGCCATAATTTGAAGACTAGAAACGTCTTTAAATTTTAGCTGTGTAAAAGGAATTGGCGATGAAGTTTTCTCAGACGAAGTTATCTGATTGTATCGATATGTTTTAAAGTTACTAAAATCTGCTCTCGCCTGAGCGCAGGAAACCTGATCGTAAGCTGCTTTATTAGATTGAGAATCTAAAGTACAATCACAAGCCATCAAGCCAAAAGCTAGAAAGAGCGAAATGAGATATTTTAAATACGTTTTCAATCTATTTAATTTGAATGATAAATTTCAATAAGATGCTTTGTAAAGTCCTAATTATTGATCGGAATTTGCGGCTAAAGTAAGATTTATTTTGGAATTACTGCTATTTTTAAAATTGCACCTTTTGGACGGATTGTAAATTTGCAATGGCAGCTATATAGTCATTGCTTCGTTTCGATGGCTATCGGAACGGGCGTCATCCCTTTTGCTGTATGCCATACAGTTGTTTTCTTGTGTCTTATTATTGTAAGCACGGATTGTAAATCCGCGCGTAAGTAACTTTTCTGCCACCTCCTAAAAATTCAAACATTATTCTTGAATTATATCCGACAAAAAATCCTGTTGAGTTATTAGCATATTCATTCCACATTCTTTCAATACATGGAAATTCGGTTACACAAAGAATACCTCTTCTTTGATCAACTTCTTTAAAATAATGTTCTTGAAAATTAGCATAAATTTTTTGTTTTTAAGAAGTTTTTGCTTTGCCCAATCTCTAGCATCTTTTCTATGTTGTTAGCGTGTTAACTCTGGATGTTCTAATTTTGATGATCGAACCGCAAAATCGATAGTTTGCTTTTTATTTAATAAGTCTTATCTTACAAGGATTTTACAATCATTTTTATCATCGAATGTACTTGCTAGTGCCATATATATTTCAGGCTTTTTAATATATCTATCATGGTGATCTTTATTCCAACCTCGATATTTATATAAAATGCCAGGATATTATTTATCATCCAAAGTTCCGATGTAAATTGTATACGTTGTCGTCATAGTAGAATGTTTGGAAACGTCCCCACGTTTTGCGCTGTTGCGAGCTTCGGAACCGATTATTTTCTGTTAAATATAATATTTCTTGCAAAAGAAAATCGTCCGGCTTGCACAAAATTCGCAATAGCGTAAAATGTGTGTTAGCTGCGGTAGCAATATAGAAGAATTATCTTAAACTTGTTAAAATTTATCAAGTGGCATTTACTAAAGAAATATTAATTGCATTTTTACAATCACATAAATTTGATTTTGATCCAAATCAGCATAAATTGTGTTTTCCAAAATTAGCAAGGATTTATGCGCGTATGGCGAGTGGCAGAGATTTCCCTGCAATCACCGTAGGAAACGGAAAAAATTGTTGAAGGTCATCATAGATATATTTGTTCTCAAATTCTTAAAATCGAGATCGAAACCGCAAGAGGAGGAATTAATATGTCTCACAAAATGAGTATACTTGGGCCGCAATAATTGTCGATGACATTGATTGGGATAAGCCTTGGGAATTAAGAAGATATCAAAAAGACTATGATTAAAAGTTAAAGCAATGTAAGTTTCTGTATTAGATTGGATTAAAGTCTATATATTTATAACATGTTAATTTTTCTAGACATAGATGGAGTAATGGTTCAAGGATCATCTTGGAAATCAGTTGAGAGTTTATCTGACGGTTTTTATAAATTTAGTCCAAGAGCAGTATTAGGGTTGCAGGAAATTATTTCTGGGACAAAGGCTTCTATTATATTAACTACATCGCACAAAAATAGATTTACTCCTAAGCAATGGAAAGTGATATTTCATAACCGTGGAATTGATGTTAGTTCTATTGAAAAATTACAAACTAGAAAGATCTATCCTAACAGAAAAGAAGAAATTTTGACTTGGCATAAACGGCATAAAAATATTAAGGATTTTGTAATTATAGATGACGACAAATCTTTAAATGGTTTGCCTGAAGAATTAAAGAAAAAATTAATACTTACCAATTCTTCAATTGGTTTAACATCAGAAAATGCTTTACAGGCTATTAAGGTTCTTAAGCCTAAGAAGTGGAAAAATACGATTATCAAAAGTCTTTCAGTTTAGAAAGGCTTTTTTTTGAGTATAATTTTCAAGCTATTACAGCTAACTTCCATATACCCGCTACTCCATATCGCGAATCCACCCAATTTTTGATGCATTGTCGCTACTAGATAGCGAATGATTCACAAATATAGAAATAATAAAATTATTACAAATCATCAAAAGAACTTTTTACTTTTCGACTTTAATTCGTGTCTGTAGTACTAACTTCGCGTGAAGGATGGAAGGGGAGCTCTTTATGGATTGTCCCGCAGGGCAAGACATAAAAGCGGGAACGAACAGCCTGACCCGTAGTTTTTACGGAGGGACACGCCCAAAACAAACAAAATATTTTTGTTTTCACGACCTAGAATCGCTTGATATTCAATACAAAAGGTTCGAGGCTAAAAAACTTGGTTGGCTTGCAAAAATTTTATAATTTTGCAGTCCGAAATTATAATATAAAGTAAAGAAGAAGATGGATATTAAAAGAGTAGCAACAGACGCTGTAAACGAGACAATTGTAATGACAGTAGTTCAAATGGATTACAAAGGTCAAGTAGCAAAAAGAATAAATGAAAAAATGCCTTTGGCAACCGTAAAAGGATTTAGAAAAGGCGCTGTGCCTAAAGATCTTGTTGAAAAACAATACGGTAAAGCAATAAAACAAGAAGAAGTTCAAAAAGTGGTTGATTTAGCTTTAGAGCGTTTTGTGCAATCAGAAAGATTAAACCTTCTTGGAACGCCACTTCCTAAAGTAAATGAAGCTTTTGCTTGGGATGCTGAAGAATTAGTTTTTGAATATGAAATTGGCTTGGTTCCTGACTTTACTTTAGACTTAGAAGGTAAGAATGACGTTGTAAAATATGTAGTTACTGCTGATGATAAATTGATCGACGGTCAAATAGAAAGAATCCAAAAACAATTTGGAACTGCAAGTCCACAAGAAATTGTTACTGTAGATTCAGATATTACTGGAACTTTTGCAAACCAAGAAAAAGGAATCAACAATGCAACGACTATTGCTGCGGATCTTTTTAAAGACAAAGCGACTTTTGATCTTTTTGTAGGTAAAAAAGTAGGTGACGTTGTGACGGTAAACACTAAAGGGTTATTTGATGATGCACATCAATTGATGGACGTGATGAAAATTGCTCATGATGACGTTCACACAATTGAAGTTGATGTCGATTTTACTATCGAAGCAATCAATACAGCTGAACTAGCAGAATTAAACCAAGAGTTGTTTGACAAACTTTTTGGCGCTGGAACGGTAGCTACAGTTGACGAATTGAAAGCTAAAATTAAGGAAGATGCTGAAACACAATTTGCAACGCAAGCAGACCAAAAATTATTAGCTGATGTCCAAGATTTTTTGATCGAAAGCACCAAATTTGATTTGCCAGCTGAATTCTTGAAAAAATGGTTGCAAACTGTAGGAGAGAAAAAATTGTCTCCTGAAGAAGCTGAAGTTGAATATGTAAGATCAGAAAGAGGATTGCGTTTTCAATTAATCGAAGGTAGAGCAATGGCTACTAACGAAATCAAAATTACTTTTGAAGATTTAAAAGCATTCACTACAAAAAATATCCGTCAACAAATGGCACAATTTGGTCAAACCAATCCAACTGACGAAGAAGTTCAAGGAATTGTGGCTAGAGTTTTGTCAAACCAAGACGAAGTAAAAAGACTTTCTGACCAAGTGGTAGGAGAGAAAATGCTTGACTTGTTTATTGAGAAAGCAAATCCAACTACTAAAGAAGTTACTTACGACGAATTTATCGCTGCTTCTTACGGAGAATAAAAAGCCCCTAACCCTTGAAGGGGGGAATTGAAAAAAGCTAAATAAAATCAGTATATTTGAGCGTCAAGAGAATTATTTCTTTGGCGCTCTTTTATTTTTAATTAATTTCAGGAGCTAATCCAGCTAATCGTTGCAAGTTTTCTCATCGGGTTTGCTTTTTTCTAAGCAAGAAAAGGAGCTTCCGCTGGTCGCTCTTTTCCTGCAAGAAAAAATGCAACACGATTTCAAAAAGCTTTTCACTTTTATCTGGGCTAAAAAATAAGACATATTGACATTGTTTGTAAAGAGGAATGACCTTTGCAATATAAAAAAAAGAAATAGAAATCAATTAAAACTTAGAACACTTACAGATGAACTACGGTAAAGAATTTAAAAAATTTGCTACAAAGCACCAAGGAGTAAACGCAATGTATTACGATAAAATCGTAGGTGCAATGACTCCAAAAAACATGACACCTTATATTATTGAAGAGCGTCAGTTAAATATTTCACAATTAGACGTTTTTTCAAGATTGATGATGGATCGTATTATATTCCTAGGAACAGGAATTGATGATCAAATTGCAAACATTGTTCAAGCGCAATTATTATTCCTTGAAAGTGCAGATGCTTCAAAGGATATTCAAATTTATTTGAATTCTCCAGGAGGAAGTGTTTATGCAGGATTGGGGATATATGATACCATGCAATACATCAAACCAGATGTAGCAACTATTTGCACTGGAATGGCAGCATCAATGGGTGCGGTTTTATTATGTGCGGGTGCTGCAGGAAAGCGTTCGGCATTGCCACATTCAAGAGTTATGATTCATCAGCCATCAGGAGGAGCTCAAGGAGTTGCTACTGATATGGAAATCAACTTACGTGAAATGTTAAAATTGAAAAATGAGTTATATGAAATCATTTCTCAACATTCAGGACAAACATTTGATAGAGTGCACAAGGATAGCGAACGCGATTATTGGATGATTGCTGAAGAAGCAAAAGCTTATGGAATGATTGATGAGGTTTTAGTAAGAAAATAAATAAATAAGTTAGAGGTTAGAAGTTAGAGTCATGAATTTTTACTCTAATTTCTAATTTCTAGTTTCTACCTTTAAAAGATGGCAAAAGTAGTATTAGAATGTTCGTTTTGTGGAAGAAAGAAGCCAGAAACCAATTTGTTGATAGCTGGAATCAATGCACATATTTGTGATAAATGTATCGAACAAGCACACGGAATTGTTTTAGAAGAATTAAAATCTAACGGGAATTCAAAACTCGTAGGAGATTTAATTTTGAAAAAACCAAAAGAAATAAGAGCGTTCTTAGATCAATATGTTATTGGTCAAGACCAAACTAAAAAAGTAATGTCGGTTGCAGTTTACAATCACTACAAGCGTTTGATGCAACAGCAACTGGACGATGAAGTTGAGATTGAAAAAAGTAATATCATCATGGTGGGACAAACAGGAACCGGAAAAACATTAGTGGCGAAAACTATCGCTAAAATGCTTGATGTTCCTCTCGCAATTGTTGATGCAACTGTGTTAACAGAGGCCGGTTATGTAGGAGAAGATGTTGAAAGTATTTTGACTCGTTTATTACAAGCGGCAGATTATGATGTTGCCAAGGCGGAACGCGGAATTGTATTTATTGATGAGATTGATAAAATTGCTCGTAAAAGCGATAATCCATCAATAACCCGTGACGTGTCAGGTGAAGGAGTGCAACAAGCATTGTTGAAATTATTAGAAGGAACCGTTGTAAACGTGCCACCAAAAGGCGGTAGGAAACATCCAGACCAGAAATTTGTTGAAGTGAATACGCAAAACATTTTGTTTATTGCAGGTGGCGCTTTTGACGGAATCGAAAGAATTATATCGAAACGATTAAATCGTCAAGCCGTAGGTTATTCTACTTCAAAAAATGTTGATAACATTGATAAAGACAATTTATTACAATACATCATTCCTAAAGATATAAAGGATTTTGGATTAATTCCAGAGATTATTGGTCGTTTGCCAGTATTAACTCACATGGATCCGTTGGATAGAGAAACGTTGAGAGCAATTTTAACTCAGCCTAAAAATGCGTTAATCAAACAATACGAGAAATTGTTCTTGATGGATGAAGTAGAATTTACAATCACAGAAGAAGCACTGGATTTTATTGTTGATAAAGCATTGGAATATAAATTAGGAGCTCGTGGATTGCGTTCGTTATGCGAAGCAATTTTGACGGATGCTATGTATGAATTGCCAAGTTCTGATGATAAAACATTAGAAATAAACGAGGAATATGCGAAAGAAACTTTAAACAGAAATTTATTGAAGCGGTTAGAAATAGCTTCTTAAATTTTAAGCTTAAATGAAATTCAAAAAAGCTCAAAAACTACTGTTTTTGAGCTTTTTTTGTTCTAGTTAATAACTTGAAGTATTTTTTGTCTGTTGCGTTTTGGATAATACATCAGATTGAATTTGTTTTTTTGTAACTTTGATTAAAACAAATGATTATGGTAACCATCAAAGTAAAACAAAACTCAAAGCAAGCAAAGCTTTTTTTGGAATACGTAAAAACGCTACCTTTTGTAGAAGTTTTAAACACAAGTGATACCTCTTCAAATAAAAAAGAGACGTTATTGTCTGATATTGAAAAAGGACTGCAAGAAGTGAAAAGCATAAGAGAAGGAAAAACAAAACCGCTTTCAACATCTGATCTGTGGAATGAGTAATCAAATTATACCACTTCATTCTTTTATTACGGCTTTTAAGAGGGAAAATAAAAAATTCCCAAGTTTAAAAAACGATTTTCTTGACTTAGAAAGAGAATTATTAACAAATCCAAAGCAAGGAGAAGATTTAGGATCTGGATTATATAAAATTAGACTTGCTAACAAAGATAAGGGAAAGGGAAAAGTGCTGGTTACAGGATAATCACTTATTTAGTTGAAGAAAAGGAATTGGTTTTCACTATTTACTTGTTGAAAATTTATGACAAGTCTGAAGAAAGTACAATTTCAAAGACTGCTTTGGTAAAATTGGTTAGGTCGGTGTTTGGAAGTTAATTTTTTATATTCGCTGCAAATCTTAAATTAGATTTTGCTGTAACGATTGAAGATTACATCTTAAAAATTACATTTTTCTCAAAAATACAAACCTGTTGATTCAATTGAACGGGTTTTTTTATGTGATTTTTTCACTATTTGTTATTGTTTGAAAATAACAAATTTATATTTCATTTTCAATTATAGAATACCGATTTTTGTTTATTCGAAATCAAATAAAACAGCATGCAAGCAGAAGAAAAAGAAGTTATTTTATTAAAAGTTTCTGGACAAGATAAACCGGGTGTTACTGCTGGTTTAACATCTATCTTGGCAAATTATGATGCCATTATTTTAGATATTGGGCAGGCAGATATTCATGACACACTTTCTTTAGGTATTTTATTCGAAATTGAAGCGGGTTCCTCCTCTGGGCCTGTTTTAAAAGATTTGCTATTCAAAGCGTATGAGTTAGGCGTGAAAGTTAAGTTTATTCCAATTTCTATTGCTGATTATGAGATTTGGGTAAAAGGACAAAGAAAGCAGCGGTATTCGATAAATGTTTTAGGTGAGACATTAACTGCAGCGCAATTGGCTGCGATCACTCGGATTTTAGCCAATCAAAATTTGAATATTGATGCAATTAAAAGGCTTACTGGTCGAGTTTCTATTATTGAAAAAGAGGAATTTCCACGTTCTTGTATACAGTTATCAGTCACTGGGACAATTGTAGATAAAACTTTTATGACTGCAAGTTTTATGGAGATATCTAGAACCTTGGATGTCGACATTTCTTTTCAAGAAGACAATATGTATCGAAGAAATAGACGTTTGGTATGTTTTGATATGGATTCAACCTTAATTCAAGCCGAAGTAATTGACGAATTAGCAGAGTTAGCGGGCGTGGGTGAACAAGTGCGAGCCATTACTGAAGCAGCGATGAATGGAGAAATTGATTTTAGTGAAAGTTTTAAGCAACGGATAGTTATGCTAAAAGGGTTGAGCGAAGAGGTTTTACAAAACGTTGCTGAAAATTTACCAATAACTAAAGGAGCGCACCGCTTGATGAAAGCCTTGAAATATTACGGTTATAAAACAGCAATTTTATCGGGAGGATTTACCTTCTTTGGTCATTATTTGCAAAGGGAATTAGGAATTGATTACGTGCATGCAAATGAACTTGAGATTGCAGACGGTAAGTTGACAGGAAATTATCTAGGTGAAATCGTTGATGGCAAAAAGAAAGCTGAATATTTACAAGCGATTGCAGATAAAGAAGGAATTCATATTAACCAAACTATTGCGGTAGGTGATGGAGCTAATGATTTACCCATGTTGAACTTGGCAGGTTTAGGAATCGCTTTTCACGCTAAACTTACTGTAAAAGAAAAAGCAGAAAGTTCAATTTCCAGTTTAGGACTTGATGGTGTTTTGTATCTTTTAGGGTATCACGACAGGCACATCGATATGATGATGGAGGAGTAGAATAGTATATAGTTTGAGACTTTATATAGATCTGTTTGAGGTTTCCAAATTTACTCTTCTAGTTTTCCTGTAGTAACAAATCAAAAATTTTTTCAATTTAAAGCGGTATTTTAAATTTAAACCACAATACCAACTTGCATACTTTTCAACTGCTCTAAATAATCCCTTTGGTTCGATAATCTTGGGATTTTATGTTGGCCGCCTAGTTTATCACGATCCTTTAGCCAATCGTAAAATAAATTCTTCCGAGCTACATTGATTATCAGCGGATTCAAAGTCATATTATTGTAGCGTTTGGCTTCGTAATCAGAATTAAGGGATTGAATCGCTTCGTCTAATGCTTTTTGAAAATGAGATAGATCAGCAGGATTCTCTTTAAACTCAATCATCCATTCGTGGGCACCTTTCTCTTTGCCTTCCATAAAAATAGGCGCCACAGTGTAATCAACTACTTGGGTATTTGTTAATCTGCACGCTTTGGCAATAGCTTGATCGGTATTTTCGACCATTAATTCCTCGCCAAAAACATTAATATGATGCTTGGTTCTTCCCGTAACCCGAATGCGGTACGGATTCAAAGAGGTAAATCGAACGGTGTCACCTATCAAATAGCGCCATAAGCCAGAATTTGTGGTGATAACTAAGGCATAATTTTTAAATAATTCTACATCAGCTAGCCGAATTACTTTTTGATTAAGTGTTCCAAAAGTGTCCATTGGAATAAATTCATAAAAAATGCCATAGTCAAGCATCAAAAGTAGATCGCTAGAATTATTCAAGTCCTGAATGGCAAAAAAACCTTCGGAGGCATTGTATATTTCGTAGTATTTAAAATCTTTTTTGGGTAATATTTTCTGGTATTGTTCGCGGTAAGGTTCAAAATTTACGCCACCATGAAAATACACTTCTAAGTTGGGCCAAATTTCCAGTAAATTTCCTTTTCCTGTTTCTTCGAGCATCTTATTCATTAACACCAGCATCCACGACGGAACGCCGGCAAAGCTGGTCACATTTTCGTTTTTAGTTTCGTTTATAATCGCGGCAATTTTTATTTCCCATTCGCTCATAAGCGATATTTTACTGCTTGGCGTACTGCTAAATTCGGCCCAAATAGGCATGTTTTCGATTAATATTGCTGATAAATCGCCAAAGAAAGTATCATTGTCTTCATAAATTTGAGAACTACCGCCTAAACGTAAACTTTTACCAAGAAAAAGTTCGGAATCTTCATTATTATTTAAATACAAACAAAGTAGATCTTTGCTTCCTTTATAATGACAATCTTCCAGTGCTTCATTGCTTACTGGTATAAATTTACTTTTTGCATTGGTCGTTCCGCTGGATTTTGCAAACCATTTTATCGGTTCTTCCCAAAAAACGTTTTGCTCTCCTTGTCGCGTTCTTTCGATCAACGGCTGCAAATCTTCATAAGTTGAAATAGGAATTCGCTTTGTAAATGTTGCGTAAGAGTTAATTGAATTATAATCATACTGCCTGCCTAAAATAGTATTTCTTGACGACTGAACTAAATTCATAAGCAACTCCTCTTGAACTTCATTTGGATATTTCAAAAAAAGTTCAATCTGATGGATCCGTTGTTTTAGAACCCAAGAAGCAAAAGAATTGATTATGGTTAAAGGCATGTGTATTTCTGATTTTAGATTAACGATTATTGATTTCAGATTTGAATATTGAAAGACAAATGCTAGCTTTGCTAAAATATCAAAAATAGTGTTTTTTTATAAAAAACAATTCGTTAAAAATGTAAAGATTGTAATTCACTAAAGTTTTAAAATGAGTTACACTAAATCTATACTCGGAAATCGTTAATTAACAATCTAAAACAGCAATGACTTACGAAGGTGTACTAACTAAAATGCAGACTGAATTTGGAAATCCAATTCAATATTATCTTGTTTTTGAAAACAGTTTTTTAAATGTAAATCAATTGCTTGGTAAAAACATTGAAATTAATTTTGTTGGTTTCCAATGTTTGAATTGTAAAAAGAAAAAGAAAATCTTTCGTCAAGGTTTTTGTTATGATTGTTTTTATTCAAGTCCTGCTGTAGGCGATTGGATTATGAAACCAGAATTAAGTACGGCTCATCTTGGTATCGCTGATAGAGATTTATTGTATGAAGAAAAAGTGCAGTTGCAGCCTCACATTGTTTATTTAGCTTTGTCAAGTGAAGTAAAAGTGGGAGTAACGAGAAAAACTCAAGTACCTACGCGCTGGATTGATCAAGGTGCAAATGAGGCGATTTCAATTGTAGAAGTTCCTAATCGGTACTTAGCGGGAATTACTGAGGTAGCGCTAAAAAATCATTATGCCGATAAGACCAATTGGCGAAAAATGTTGACCAACAACATCGAACATGTAGATTTGATAATTGAAAGATTAAAATTGGAAAATTTAATTCCACCAGAAGTGCAAGAATATTTTTATTCTCAGCAGAATGATTTATATCAAATGCACTATCCAGTTCTAGAATATCCAAATAAAGTAAATAGTTTAAGTTTAGATAAAACGCCATATTTTCAAGGAAAACTAACTGGAATAAAAGGGCAATATTTAATTTTTGACGAAGGAACTGTTTTTAACATCCGCGGTTCAGAAGGATATGCTGTTAGTGTAAACGTTTAATAAAAAAGCCCATAAAGTAATTTGTACTTTATGGGCTTTTTAGTTTTTATGAAACAATTTTTAAAGTGTTCTATTTCTAATTCACTTTTGTAGTATCAACCGGTTTTTTCTTTTTATTCATAAAGTCTTTAAGCACATCAGTAGCTTTCTTTTTTACCTCATCATTCACTTTTGCTTTCACTTCTTCTTTCGTTGATGGAATAACTGTTTTAGCAGTATCGCCTGGTTTTTTATTTTTATTTATTAAATCAGTTAATGCAGAGGTTCCTTGTTTTACTAATCTATCTTTTTGCTGATTTACTAATTGTGTGGTTAGTTTAGTAACTGCACCTTTAATATCAGTAGTTATTTTTGGATTTGTAAAATTACCAAGAAGCACTACGTTTACCGGAAAACTTTCTAATTTAGCAGCTTCAGCAGGCGATAATCTTGCGATTAATGCATTCGCTTCTGAACCTAGATATTTTGCAGGAACATCAAACTTCAAATTGTAATTCATACTTTGGTCAAAACCATGTGTTCCGCCAACAGTGGCTTTGATATCCTTATATTTAATGTCAAATGGTCTAACATTTACTTTTCCATCTTTGAAAGTAATGGCAGCTTTTAAATCGTTCAAATTTATGTTGCCTAAATCGATAAACTTTATATTAGAGCTTAAAGCAGTCAGCAACGTGGAATTGCTTGGATTAACAGTCGTCGAGAGCAATTGACCTAACAAATCACCAGTCAAGCTTTTTAGATCAGGAGTAAATTCAGTTGCATCAAGATTTCCGTTAAGTTTGATCGTGGAATTTAGTTTTCCATTTATAATTCCGGCAATTGGTGCAATCTTCTTCAACATTTCCAACTGTGTAAACGATTGTGCAATATCTACCTGATTTAAATTTAAATTCATATTGAAAACTGGTATTTTTCCTTTAGTAGAAACGGCTCCATTTACACCAATTGTACCGCCAAAAATAGAAGTTTTTACGTTTTCTAATGTCACTTTTTCATCTTTCACAATCAATTTTCCAGAAACATCTTTTAAAGTTAAATTGTCATATAGCACCGTAGTCGCTTTTGCGGTAAGCGTACAATTTAGGAAAGCTGGAATTTTCATCGCTTCAGCCTTTTTTGTTTCAGATGGTTTGCTTTCGCCAGTGGTCATAAAATCATCTACAGCTAACTGTTTAGAAATCATATTGAAATTTCCTTTTAATTCTTGATTTCTAAAGATGAAACCATAAAAATTCTCTAAAATTCCAGTTACACTAATATCACTTTTGCCTGTGGTGGCGTTCAATTGTTTTAAATTTACTTGACTTGGATTAAATTGTACAAGTGCTGTACTTATATTCATCTTCTTACCGTTTTCATCCACGTAGTTAAATCCAGATAAACTCATTGTTCCGGCGTTGTTTATTTTTTCATATTCACTTTTTTCAACCGAAAGCATATCAAACTTTGTAGTGACATCTGCCCTTAAAATTCCGGATAACGGTTTATCCAATTTGACAGGATAAGCTTTAGTAAGATTTGCTAAATTGATAGTTCCTTTTAAAGCTGCATCTACGATAGCGTTTTCAGTAATATTGCTAATTTTTGCTTTAGCATTAAAAACATCTTGATCTATTTGGAAAGAGAGTTGGTCTATGTTGACATAAGTGTCATTTAAAATTCCGGTTTCATTGATAATTTTAGTATCGATGATTATGTTTTTAACTGTTTTGGGTAAATTAGGATACTTGAAAGAAGCATTTTTCGAATCAATATCTACGTTAAATTTCGGAACAGTTGTATCTGAATATAATCCTTTGGCAAAACCCACAACAGTAAAATCGCCTGTGGTTTTGACATTGTCTAAATTAGCCGCGTAAGCAGCAGGAACCACTCCCAAGAAATTTTTAAAAGACGATGTTGGTGTTTTAAATTTTAAATCGTATTGCTGTCCTGCATCTACGAGTTGAATAAAACCGTCAAATTCTAAAGGTAATTGGTTAATAAGTGCTTTGTTTTCTTTGAAAGTATATTTACTTTTCTCTAAATCTATTCCTAAAATCGCATCTAGTGTCAAAGCAACATTTTTCATGTAGTTCACTTTGTCCATGTCTAATGAAATTTTTGCCGTTGATTTAGTAACTAAATCTAGTTTTTGTGCTGCAAAATCTCCTACACCTTCATGATTTAGACTATCGACTTTCAATTTAATTTTCGAACTTTCGTCAAAATAGCGAAACTGGAAATTTTCAATTTTGTAATTTTTAATTTTTAATGAAAGTGGTTCACTTTTGTTAGTCGCTTTTGTTTCATTATTCTTTAGAGCGATGTCGTAATTTCCAATTCCATTTTTGTTAAAAATGATATTTATCAATCCGTTTTTAGAAGTGATTCCATCAATATTTATAGCTTCATTTTTATCTTTAAATAATTCTTTGATAGACATTCTTAAATTAATCTCACCAAAAGAAACCAAAGTGTCGCCATCAAAAGGAGCTTTGTTTATTACGATTAAAGAGTCTAAAGTAATTGTAGCGCTTGGAAAACTTTTTAGCAAGCTCAAATCGGCATCTTTAAAAGTGATCTTAGCATCTACTTTCTCATTGATTGCATTTGCAATTTTAGCTTTTATTTGATCTTCAAAAAAGTAAGGGATAGCAAAAAGAGCGACTAGAATTAGAACAAATAATGCTCCCACTATTTTTAAAATTGTTTTTAGCATAATATTAATTTCTTTAGATTTATTTAATAAGTAAGGGGATGATCGGTGTAAAAATAGTTAATAAACTTTATTTGTGCATATTGCTACGTAAAAATAAAAAAATCCGTTCAAAAATTAATTTAAACGGATCTCTTTCGGCTTTACTACAAGCTAATTTATATTTATTTCAAACGGCATTATCGCTTGAATTCCAGTGCGTGTTTGTAATTTTTTTATTTTTTGCATTATGCGATAATTTTCCTCGCCAATCTCTTCTATAATAAACGAAGATTTGGATTTAGCGAAAGGGAAATTTGCAAATAAATCATTGAAATCTTTCTCGTATTCAGGATAGTTTTGAGTATTGTAACTTTTTATTTTTGCTAAAGAGGCTGCCTTGACAATCGCATCATCTAGGCCGCCTATTTTGTCAACTAATCCAATTTTCAAAGCTTCGGATCCAGTCCAAACTCTACCTTGAGCTATAGCATCTACTTGTGCAAAAGTCATTTTTCTACCCTCCGCTACACGCGTAACGAATGTTTTGTAAATATGTTCAACACCTTCTAGAGTTACTGCTTTGAATGTGTCGTCAATAGGCACAAACGGGCTATAGTTTGCCGCATTTTGATGTGTTTTTACTTGCTCAGTATTAATTCCTATTTTAGTTGCTAATGCAGTAAAATTAGGCAAGACTCCAAAAACTCCAATAGATCCTGTAATGGTGTTTGCTTCTGCAAAAATAGAATTGGCATTACAAGCAATGTAATATCCTCCAGAGGCTGCGTAATTTCCCATAGAAACTACTATTGGTTTTACTTTTTTAGTTAACTCAATTTCTCTCCAAATTAAATCAGAAGTTAAAGCACTTCCTCCTGGACTATCAACACGAAGTACAATTGCTTTTACATTTTTATTTTTTCTAGCCTCCTGAAGTGAACGACGCATTGACCCTTCGCCTATAACGGTAACATCACCTTCGCCACCCATGATTTCGCCTTGCGCATAAATGATAGCTATTTCGTCAGTACTATCGGATGATTCTGAAGTAGTAGCAATTTTTTGAGCATAGTCAGTGATCGACACTTTATTATAGTCTTCATCATTTGCTACTTTCAACGCTTTTTTAATAGCAACATGATAAACATCTTCATATGCTACAATGTCAACAAGCTTTTCTGCTTTTGCCATTTCAGGGGTTCTAGCCAAAAGGCCATTTGCAATTTCGTTCAATTTAGCCACTGAAATATTTCTACTTTTCGCTATGTCAGCAACTACTGAATTCCAAACCGACGATAACAACGCTGTAGTTTGCTCTCTATTGGCATCACTCATGTTATTTTCAAGAAATGGTTCAACGGCACTTTTATATTTTCCATGACGAATGACTTCTAATTTCAATCCTGATTTTTCTTGGAAATCTTTAAAAAACATAATCTCCGCCGAAAGTCCTTTAAAATCCATGTCTCCAACAGGATTTATATAGATTGTATTGGCTACAGAGTTCAAATAATATTCTTTTTGAGAGTAGGAATTGGCATAAGCCATTATAAATTTCCCAGACTTTTTAAAATCTTCAAGAGCATCGCGTAACGCTTTACTTTGCGCCATTCCTAGCGAGGAACTGTTATTTAAAATAGAAATTCCTTTGATATCATTATCTGTTTTTGCTTTTTCAATAGCATTGATAATGTCTATTAACCCAGCTGCTTTATTTTCTGAAAACATGGTTACAAATGGATCGGTATATTTCCCTGCGTAATCATTTTGAACTTTATCTAAATTTAATTCGATTACGGTATCACTTTTCACTGTTACCGCGTCTGAATCGCCACCAAAAACTGCACCTACAATCACAATTCCAAAGAAGAACAACATAAAGAAAACAAAAATTCCTATTATGGTTGCCAACACATTTCCTAAAAATCTCATATCTATATTTTTTTAATAAGTCTCAATTGAGGTCAATATGTTACAGTTTTTATAGAAAAAAAATCTAAAATTATTTATTAACACTCTGAGCAAAGATACTTCTATTCTAAAATTCTTTTAGTTAATTTGCGGTTAATATGAAATCACAACATCAGGTCATTTTATCAGTTGGAAGTAATCAAGGCAATCGTTTAGAAAACATAGAAAATTGTATTGTATTACTTCATAAAGCAGTGGGAACGGTAATCAAAGTTTCTAGATTGTATGAAACTCCGTCATGGGGCTTTGATAGTGATTCCTTTTTTAACTGCGCGCTACTTATTCATAGTTCCAACTCAGCACAAAAAGTTTTAAACCAAGTTCTAAAAATTGAAAAAAAGTTAGGTAGAGTTCGCAGTGGTGTCGTAGGTTATGAATCTCGAATAATTGATATTGATATTATAGCTTTTGATGAGGAAATTATTAATTCAGACAAGCTGCAAGTTCCGCATCGTTTGATGCAAAATAGAAATTTTGTCTTGTTACCTTGTCAAGACTTAAAATTAGATTGGAAACATCCCATTTTTAAGAAAACAATTGTAGAGTTATTAAAAGAGTCGCCAGATGAAAGTATATGTAATGTAGTACAATATTTAAAATTTCCTTTACAGAGTATTGCGTTAGAACAATTTAATTACGTTGCTTTCGAGGGAAATATTGGAGCTGGAAAAACGACATTGGCAACTAAAATAGCTGAGGATTTTAACGCAAAAACAGTGTTAGAACGTTTTGCTGACAATCCTTTTTTGCCAAAGTTCTATAAAGATCAAAATCGGTATGCGTTTCCATTAGAAATGTCTTTCCTTGCTGACAGATACCAACAATTATCAGATGATTTGGCGCAATTTGACTTATTTAAAGATTTTATTGTTGCTGATTATCATATTTTTAAATCTCTTATTTTTGCAAAAATCACACTTGCTGACGATGAGTATCGCTTGTACCGCAATCTATTTGATATCATTTATAAAGAAATGCCAAAGCCTGATTTGTATGTTTATTTATATCAAAATTCAGAGCGACTATTACAAAATATAAAGAAAAGAGGTAGAAGCTACGAGCAAAAAATTGCTGCTGATTATTTAGACAAAATCAATAACGGATATTTAGACTACATTAAATCACAAACAGATTTGAATGTTTTAATTATCGATGTTTCAGATCGTGATTTTGTAAAAAATCAAGAAGACTATATTTTTATTTTAAACGAAATTCAAAAGAAAATCACTCACAAACAAAATTAATTATTTAGGAACAGTCTACGAATTGTATTTATCGTTTTAAAGAGAAATGTCCTTTCATCGTAATACTTGATAAATCAATATTTAGAATATACCAATAGTCGGATGCAGGCAACGGAATTTTATTAAAAGTTCCATCCCAGCTTAATTTGGAACTATCAAGTCGTGTAATTAATTTTCCATACCTATCGAAAATTGACACTTGAGCTTTAGGATAATTTGCAAGGCCTTGAACTTCCCAAACGTCATTATAATTGTCGTTGTTTGGCGTGAAGAACTTGGGAATTCTTAACACAATAAACTCCGCACTATCACTGCTGCATAGATTTTTGTCTCTTACATAAGCAGTTTGCAATCCACTGGAAACATTATTAAACTCATTCGAACTTTGATAATTGATACCATCAATTGAGTATTCAAAATAATTTTGAGGATCTTTTAAATTAACGGTTACCGTCGTTTGGTCTACCTCAACAGTATTAATTTCGGGAATTTTATTTTCAATTACTTTAATTTTTTTGCGACTTGTACAATTTTCAGGTGAAAAACTGGTAACATCTACAGTGTAATTTCCTATCTGAGAAACCATTATTTGTTGCGTCGTCTCGCCAGTAGACCATAAATAAGACATATTAGGGAGTAAAGCGTCTAATGTTATGGTGCTAGACTGGCACTTTGTCAATTCTTGATCTTGCACTAATGGAGGACTATAAATTTTTACTTCTATTAATTTTCTGTCAAGAGAAACGCAACCATTGTTTTCTGCTTCCGCGTAATAATTAGTGTTTGCTGTGAGATTTGGTGTTGTGAAACTTGTTCCAGTTCCTTGAATTGTTCCGCCAGTAGGTGATAAATACCAGTTTATAATTCCTATATTACTTGTTGCATCTAAGATTACTGTTCCAGAGCCACATCTTGAGTTGAATGCTGTAATTATACTCACGGTAGGTATACTATTTATTGTTGCAATAATTGGCGTCCGCGGTGAACATTCTGCCGATACAAAATAAGTCGTTGAGCTAGTGAGTGGCGGCGTTGTGTAAGTAGTACCTGTAAATAATAGTGTTCCTGCTATTGCACTATCGAACCAATTTACCGCTCCATTTGACGCCGAAGCTCGAAGCGTTACGCTTCCTGATTCACATCGAGAGTCAGGAGTTGTGCCTATTATTTGAGGAATTGTAATTTTTGTACTTGCTGATACTTCAAGGACAGGATCTCCTGGCATTCCACCGTATTCAACGATAAATCCTTGGGGACGGTAGAATCCAGGTCCGCCAGTGTTAGCAAGGTCGTTCCATCCGCCTGTAACTGACCCAACGAGGTTTGGATTTGTAATATGTGCATAATGTTCATTTCCATTTAGATTATTAGGTTCCTGAAAATTATTATTTGTATTCCAAAAAGCAAAATTAGGACTGCTACCACTAGCATTTCCGTTCCAAAAAATAGTTCCTGCGCCACCATTAGCAAGTCCTTCAGGACCAGTTAACCATCTCCAAACTCCCTCAGTATCTGCATCACTACCACCTATCCATCCAGCTTCTGGCGCTTGTGCTCCAGCTAATTGTGCCTCATCAGCAGCGGTTAAAGTAGCTAAGTATCCTTGCAGGCCATAATAAAATTTTGTAGTAGCCAAAGCTTTTGCTTCGGTCCATGTAATATCTAAACTTGGAATAAATTCATAAAAGTGACCGTTTCTAGGCAAGTAATTTGCCGTTCCAAAACCTATATTAATCGAAAAATCGCGACTTCCAGTTGGAGATAATGACGAACTGCTATACTCCACGTCTTTGATAGCATTTTCAAAGTCTGAAAAAAGGACAGGATTTCCAGTTGGACTGGATAATTTCAATTTACCTTCGGCAGGACTCCAAGTTGTAATGATATTTGGATGTAAAACAGGATTGGTTAATGTTAATAAATCTTCATTAAAAACATAACCAGATGAAATTTGAATAAAAATTGCGTCAGAACTAGGATCGGTTGGGTCATGAGTTATTGTAACATTAGTAACTATCTTAATACTTGTTCCAGCACAAAAGATCTGATTTCCTGTTGCTAAAATTTTAGGCGGGGTGGTTTGTGCTCTAGCAATTGAGCCAAGAATGAGTAATAATGTTAAAAATGATAATTTGTTAATTCTCATTTTATAAAATTACATTATTCTTTTTAAATGCTAAATTTTAACAGGCCAATTCATTTTTTGGAATAAATCCCAAACTACAATTCCAGCACTCACTGAGATGTTTAGTGAATGTTTAGTTCCTAATTGCGGAATTTCAATCGATCCATCGCATAGTGCAACTGCTTCCTGCGAAACTCCATATACTTCATTTCCAAAAATCAATGCATACTTTTTATCTTTTTCAACTTTAAAATTTTGAAGAAAAATAGCACTTTCCACTTGTTCAATGGCAAGTGTAAGTACATTATCCTTTTTCAATGAATGAATTACTTCTAATACATTTTCATGGTGTTCCCAGCAAACTGTTTCAGTTGCGCCAAGTGCCGTTTTGTGAATTTCCTTGTTTGGAGGCGTTGCCGTAATTCCGCATAAATATATTTTTTCAATTAAAAATGCATCGGCGGTTCTAAAAACGGAACCAATATTGTGCAAACTACGAATGTCATCCAAAACCAGAATTAAAGGTGTTTTTTCAGATTGTTTAAAATCTTCGACTGATTTTCTGTCTAGTTCGCTATTTTCAAGTTTTCTCATTTCTGGATATTATTCAAAAAAAAAGCCTCCGAAATTAATGGAAGCTTTCATTATATATTTTTTTAAATTAACTTTTTACAGTCTCAGCAGCCAATACATTTCCTTTTATTGTAAGCGTTTTATTTGGAACGGTAGCATTGGTTGTTAAAGTAATTGTCTTTGTAAAAGTTTGACCACCTCTTGAAGTATCATATTTTACTCCTATTACTCCTTTTGCTCCAGGAGCAATCGGCTCTTTTGGATAAGATGGAACAGTACATCCACATGATCCTTGTGCATTAGTGATAATTAATGGTTTGTTACCGTTGTTGGTAAATACAAACTCACGTTTTCCATCAGAATTATAAGCAACAGTACCGTAATCTATGGTCTCATTAGCGAAAACCATTCCTGCACCTTCCACTTTTGAAGTTGCAACTGATGTAGTTTTAGCTTTAATTTTGTTAACTTTTTTTGATGTTTGTTGAGCATTAGAAGCTGTTACTCCTAAAACTAGTAATAATGCTAGCGTTACTATTTTTTTCATTTTCTTAAGTTTTTTTATTGGTTCGCCAAATTTAAAGAAAAAATCATGCCATTGGCTTAAAATAGACTTAAAAATATTAATTATTTTATGGAATCAGTAAAAGTGCCAATAAATAATTAAATTCGCTGTTCGATTATTCATTCATTTTTTAAATAGTAAGGAAGTTGGCATCAAAAGATAAATTGGTTAAAGAAACGCCTTTAATGAAACAATACAACGACATCAAGAGGAAATATCCTGATGCTTGTTTATTGTTTCGCGTAGGAGATTTTTATGAAACTTTTGGCGATGATGCTGTGAGAGCTTCAAAGATTTTAGGCATCACATTAACAAAAAGAGGTGCTGGATCTGAGACAGAAACCGCGCTTGCTGGCTTTCCGCATCATTCCATCAATACTTATTTGCCTAAACTAGTCAAGGCGGGTCTTCGAGTTGCGATCTGTGATCAGCTAGAAGATCCTAAAATGACAAAAACCATTGTAAAACGTGGTGTTACTGAACTAGTAACTCCAGGCGTTTCTATGAATGATGAGGTTTTGCAATCTAAAACGAATAATTTTTTAGCATCAGTTTATTTTGTAAGTAAATCGATCGGAATTTCATTTTTAGATGTTTCCACGGGTGAATTTTTAACTGCTCAAGGAAATGCTGAATATATCGATAAGCTATTACAGAATTTTAGTCCGAGTGAAGTTTTAATTCCTAAAAATAACAAGAGCGAGTTTCGAGAAATTTTCGGGGATGATTATCATAGTTTCTACCTCGAAGATTGGATTTATAATGAAGATTACGCTTTTGAAACTTTAACTAAACATTTTCAAACCGTTTCTCTCAAAGGATTTGGCATTGAGGAACTCAAAGAAGGAATTATCGCTTCCGGTGCTATTTTATATTATCTGTCAGAGACACAGCATAATCGCGTGCAACATATTACGAGTATTCAACGCATCGCTGAGGATGCTTACGTCTGGATGGATCGATTTACAATTCGCAATCTTGAATTGTATCATAGTTATAATCCAAATGCCGTAACGCTGATCGATGTTATTGATAAAACGCTTTCGCCAATGGGTGGTCGTTTGCTTAAAAGGTGGCTTGCTTTGCCTTTGAAAGACGCTAATAAAATTAAAAGTCGACACGAAGTGGTTTCTTATTTAAAAGAGAATCAGGACGTTTTAAAGAATATTCAAAATCAAATCAAGCAAATTTCTGATTTAGAACGTTTAATTTCTAAAATTGCAACGGGAAAAGTATCACCACGCGAAGTAGTTAATTTGAAGGAGTCATTAGACGCGATTATTCCTATCAAGACGCTGGCGTTAGCCAGTCCGCAAGAAGCCGTGAAGGTTATTGGTGATAGCTTACATAGCTGCGAATTACTGCGCGAAAAAATAAAAACAGTGCTTAATCAGAATGCTCCTGTGGCTGTTGCCAAAGGAAATGCAATTGCTAAAGGTGTTCACGCTGAATTAGACGATCTCAGAGCGGTGTCAACTTCTGGTAAGGAATTCTTAGAAGGAATTGAAAAACGCGAATCCCAAGCAACGGGGATTTCATCTTTAAAGATTTCATTTAACAATGTTTTTGGTTACTACATCGAAGTGCGAAACATGCACAAAGACAAAGTTCCAACAGAATGGATTAGGAAACAAACTTTAGTAAATGCAGAACGCTATATCACCGAAGAATTAAAAGAATACGAAACTAAAATTCTAGGCGCTGAAGAAAAAATTTACAAAATAGAAGTTGAGCTATTTGAGCAATTAGTCAGTTGGATTGCTACGTATATCAAACCAGTGCAAATGAATGCGAATTTAATTGCACAATTAGATTGTTTGTGTTCGTTTACCCAATTAGCAATTGAAAATAAATATGTTTGTCCTGAATTAGATGAAACATTTGAACTCGAAATTAAAAACGGGCGGCATCCGGTGATCGAGAAGCAATTGCCCGTTGGAATGCCATATATTGCAAATGATGTTTTCTTGGATCGAGAAACACAACAGCTGATTATGATCACGGGACCAAACATGTCTGGAAAATCGGCTATTTTAAGACAAACTGCGCTAATTGTACTACTAGCGCAAATGGGTTGCTTTGTTCCGGCAGAAAGCGTAAGAATGGGAATTGTCGATAAGATTTTTACTAGAGTAGGAGCGAGTGATAATATTTCGATGGGCGAATCGACTTTTATGGTCGAAATGAACGAAACCGCTTCTATCTTGAATAATATTTCGGATCGTAGTTTAGTTTTATTAGACGAAATCGGACGAGGAACCAGCACTTATGATGGAATATCGATAGCATGGGCGATTGCAGAGTTTTTACATGAGCACCCTTCGCAACCCAAAACCTTATTTGCCACGCACTATCACGAATTGAATGAAATGAGCGAATCGCTTCCAAGAATTCAAAATTACAACGTTGCTGTAAAAGAACTCAAAGATACGGTGCTTTTTATTCGGAAGTTGGTAAAAGGGGGAAGCGCGCATAGTTTTGGAATACATGTCGCAAAAATGGCTGGAATGCCGCAAATTGTAATTTTGAAAGCCCAAAAACTTTTGAAAAAATTAGAAAAAAATCATTCTAGTGATGCGCTAAATGGAATTAAAATTGCTAGTGTTCTAAAAGGCGAACAAGCAGATCAAATGCAAATGAGTTTTTTTAATTTGGATGATCCTTTGCTCGAAGAAATCAAAGACGAGATATTAAATCTTGACATAAATACCATAACACCTATGGAAGCATTGATGAAACTCAATGAAATTAAAAGAATGCTTACTAGAAAATAATTTTTTTGATTTTAAAGTTGAGGTTATCAGAAGGTTAACTTTTATATCAAAAATATTTGTAAAAAAGGCTTGTGTAATTCAATAAATGTCCTAAATTTGCCTCCGCAATACAGAACAAGTATCGCGGTTCTTTCTAAAAATTGAAAATGCGAAAATAGCTCAGTTGGTAGAGCGCGACCTTGCCAAGGTCGAGGTCGCGGGTTCGAGCCCCGTTTTTCGCTCCACATCACATAATGCTCGGATGGTGAAATTGGTAGACACGCTGGACTTAAAATCCAGTGAACAGCAATGTTCGTGCGGGTTCAAGTCCCGCTCTGAGTACAAGAAAAAGCTTCAAACTATGTTTGAAGCTTTTTTATTAGATAATTTTTAAATGTATTTCATTTATATACTTTATTCTAAAAAATTAGACAGGTATTATGTTGGTACTACTGATGATGTCGTCAAAAGGCTGAGTGAGCATAATTCTGGATTATATGACAGATCATTTACTGCCAAGGGAATTCCTTGGGATTTAAGATTAAGTTTTGAATGTGAAACCAGTGAGAAAGCATATTTCTTAGAGCGTTTTTTGAAAAGAATGAAATCTAGAATTTTTTTAGAGAAAGTAGTAGCTGATTCGAATATATTGTTTGATGTGCTTAGTAAATTATGATATAATAGCGGGTTCAACTCCGAAGCTTCGGAGCCGCTCTGAGTACAAGAAAAAGCTTCAAACTATGTTTGAAGCTTTTTTATTAGATAATTTTTAAATGTATTTCATTTATATACTTTATTCTAAAAAATTAGACAGGTATTATGTTGGTACTACTGATGATGTCGTCAAAAGGCTGAGTGAGCATAATTCTGGATTATATGACAGATCATTTACTGCCAAGGGAATTCCTTGGGATTTAAGATTAAGTTTTGAATGTGAAACCAGTGAGAAAGCATATTTCTTAGAGCGTTTTTTGAAAAGAATGAAATCTAGAATTTTTTTAGAGAAAGTAGTAGCTGATTCGAATATATTGTTTGATGTGCTTAGTAAATTATGATATAATAGCGGGTTCAACTCCGAAGCTTCGGAGCCGCTCTGAGTACAAGAAAAAGCTTCAAGTGAAGAGGTTTTTTTTGTTTTTAAAATCTTAAGAACCATGATTAATTAATTTAAAAAAGAACATTAAAATTTTATTTTAAAACAATTTCTTGAGATTGTTTTTTACTAAATAATTTAAACTTTGTGTTGCTAAATAAATAATTAACAAAAATGCAATTTCTAAAATTTAATAGTTAAAATTCATGGGAGCTTTTGTAATTAGTAAAAGATTTAATGACGAATACAAATTTGTATTTACTTCGAGAAAAGGCAAAATAGTATTTACAAGTTTGAGTTATGAACTCAAGTTTGAGTGTGAGGAAAATATTGAAAAGTTTAAACGCGAAATTGATTCTGCTGATTTTTTAAAGTTTAAGTCTTCTGGTGGGAAATTCTTTTTTAAATTGATATTAGGAGGTCATCACTTTGCAACAAGTAGAAAATACACTACTTCCTTGCGTTTACAAAAAGGGATTGATGAGATTGTTAAATATGGGTCTAGTTCAGAGATTTTAGACTTTACTGGTAATGACTGTATTTTTTTAGACTAGCGATTTAACAAAAAAAAGGGAACGTTTTGAAATTTCAAAACGCTCCCTTTTTTTCATCCATTCATATAATTACGAAAATAATAAGCATAAAAAAAGCCATCACGCTAAGCGGATGGCTTGATTTTTTCTGTAATTAAAAATTACTGAGCTGGAGTTACAGCAACTGTATCAACAGTAGTTACTGTCGTGTCAACAATTACAGCAGTAGTGTCAGTGATTACAGCAGTAGTGTCTACAGTAGTTTCTTCAGCTGCAGCGTCAGCTTTTTTACATGATACAACAGTTAAAACAGCAACGAAAGCTAAACTTAAAAATACTTTTTTCATCTTAATTTAATATAAAGGTTAATTATTAATTCCCCGCAAAGATATAAATTTTTTAATATGTAAAATATTTTTTTATTTTATTTTTTAATTTTTTTATTCTTATTTAACTGTAATATACATATTAATCATTTTAACAAAACTTAGCGAAATACAATATATGGTCAATTGTGTTAACTTGTCCCTAAACTGGGACTATAGTTGCTTGACGTTATTGTTTTTTACAGTTTTCTTTTTCTTTGAGTGAACTAGTTTTAATTCGTTAATTAGGTTTTGAGCTCCTGCATATTTGTCCATAATAAATAAAACATAGCGTATATCGACCATAATGTTTCGGCATATACTAGGGTCATAATAAATGTCACTCATAGTTCCTTCCCATACTCGGTCAAAATTTAATCCAACTAAGTTTCCATAAGCATCAATTGCAGGACTTCCAGAGTTTCCTCCTGTAGTATGATTTGTTCCAATGAAACAAACGGGCATTTTGCCATTTTCACCGTAAGGGCCATAATCTTTAGCGTTGTATAAATCAATTAATTTTGCTGGCACATCAAATTCGTAATCTCCTGGAACATATTTCTCCATAACGCCGTCTAAATACGTTACTGGGCTGTAAATAGTGGCGTCTTTGGGCTCATAACCTTTTACTTTTCCATAAGTCACCCTCAACGTGCTATTAGCATCTGGAAATATACGGCTGTCAGTATTTAGTTCTAATTGGGCTTTCATGTAAGTGCGTTGAAGTGCAGTGATGTTTAGATTGATTTCGTCATATTTTGGAGCAATTTCCTTTGCATATATTTCTCCTAGTTCTTTGACTAAAGTAAATCCTGGATCGGCATTTAAGTTTGTGATTACGGTTTTTGCATCACCAGAAAGCAATTGTTTCAAAGTATCATAACTGCGAAGTTTAGATTTACTGTAAACATCCGAAGCCAAGTTTTTAGCATTTACATTATTCAAACTTTGTGGTAAAAATTGCTTAGACGATTTGGTTGCGCACAACTCTATCAATTGTTCAAAAACTTTTTCGTCAACCACAGCATTAAAATTTTTGTAGAAGTCAGCCAAACCAGTAACTAAATTATTTCTTCTGTCATTAAACGCTTGTTCGCCTCTAACATTATATAATTGCTCTAATTGATACAGTTTGTATCCTGTGCTCAGCATTTCAGTGTTACGAAGTACAATTTCCATAAAATAATCTCTCGCCACTGCATACGGAGCGATTGCAGTATAATTTTTTTCGAAATCAGCTAAGAGTGTTCCGTATTCTTTTTCTTTTCCTGCTTTTATAATTTTTTGTTGAAAAAGTTTTTCTGCGTCTCTTTTTACAGCTACGGCATTTGATTTTTTTAATCCTTGTGTTTCGCCAATCCATTTTTTCCAATAGTTAGCAATACTTGCGTATTTTGACGCATATTGAATTTTAATCGCATTGTCTTTTCGCATAAAACCATCCGTAACTTTCAAGGCTCTATCTCTAATTTCTATTTTTGCTGGATTTAGTTCGTTTACAATCTGTTCGATGGCAACAGCTGGTAAATATTCATTTGTTTTTCCCGGGTAACCAAAAACTAGAGAGAAATCATCTTCGGCTATACCGTCAAGTGATATTGGTAAAAAATGTTTTGGCGTGTAAGGAATATTGTCTTTTGAATATTTTGCTGGACGATTGTTTTTGTCAGCATAAATTCTAAATAAAGAAAAATCTCCAGTATGACGCGGCCAAACCCAGTTGTCAGTATCGGATCCAAATTTCCCAATCGATGTAGGTGGAGCTCCAACTAATCGAACGTCATTAAATGTTTCCGTTACAAAAAGCATGTATTGGTTTCCTTCGTAAAAAGTACGGATTTTATTTTCTTGCCAATTTTCTTTGGATAAAGTCGCACTTAAAGTAGAAATATTTTCTTGAATTTTTTTCTGCTTCTCCGCTTCGTTTGTCAATGTCGCTGTTCCATTTAAAACCGCTGTCGTTACATCTTCAATTTTCACGATAAAAGTAACTGTCAAACCTTCGTTTGGTAATTCGTCTTCCGTTTTGTAGGCCCAAAAACCATTAGTAAGGTAATCATTTTCAACTGTTGAGTGTGATTGAATTTGCGAGTAGCCACAATGATGATTGGTTAAAATTAATCCTTTTGGAGAAATCACCTCAGAGGTGCAACCACCATTAAAATGGGGAACAGCATCCTTAATACTTGAAGTATTTACATCGTAAATATCTTTTACTGACATTTTCATGCCTAGATTTTTCATCTCTGTCTCGTTCATCCCTTTCAATAAAGAAGGAATCCACATTCCACCTTGCTGGGCTTGTGTCTGAAGAACAAATAATAATAGGAATAGTTTTAAAAATTTCATGTTTATTTATTTAATTTGCATTTTTAGTTGATTTTGTAAGCCATTAATTTCCGATTATGCAATTCAAAACCGCTGGCAATATACAATTTTTGTGCGTTTTGATTGTGATTTTCTATCTCTAAATAGATCAATTTCAACGATAATTGTTTACTTTCCTCTATAATAAATGCTAACGTTTGACTTCCAATTCCGTTACCTCGGAATTTTTCTCTTACATATAATTCATCCAGAAAAGCTATTTTACCTTGGTATTCAAAACTAAAAATGAAAGTGATAATCACGTAGCCCACAATTTCATTATTAAAAATAATGAGCCAGGCTTTCCCTAAATTTTCATTGGAAATAAAATCTGTCAATAAAGTTTTAGAAACGTCAACATCAATAGGATAATTATCAACTGCGTAAAATTCTTGCATCATTATCACTACTGATTCAATATCAGAAATTACCAGAGGCTTAAATTGTATCATTTAAAATGTGTTTTAAAATCACTGCCGTAGCTCCTTTATTCATTTGTACAAAGGTGCTAGATGTATGACCTTTCTCCCTTCGGATGTCGTCATTGCGTATCAGGTTTTCAAGCGCTTCATTTAATTCTTTTTGATTGGTAACCGAAACACAGGCTTCTATATTTACCAGCGCGATTGCTTCTGCAAAATGCGAATAGTTGGGTCCAATAATAATTGGAACGCCAAAAGTTGCTGGTTCTAATAGATTATGGACACCAGGATTTCCAAATCCGCCACCCACGTACGCGATATCCGCATAACTGTAGATTTTGGTCAAAATGCCAATAGTGTCAATAATAAAAACATCAAAGTCAGCTAAATTCTTTTCGTCTTTTTCAGAAAATAAAACTGTTTTTTTATTTATGCTGTTTTTTAATTCTATAATCTGTTCCTTTTTTATATTGTGCGGTGCAATGATAAATTTTATATTTAATTGGTATGAATTAATAAAATTCACTAAAAGTTTTTCATCTGTTGGCCATGAGCTTCCTACAACAATAGTTAGCGTATTATTTTTAAACTGAGAAATAAAATCAAGCGAATTGTCTTTTTCTAAAATGTTTATCACTCGGTCAAATCGAGTGTCGCCAGAAACAGCAACATTTGTTTTGCCTAATTCTTGAAGCAATTTTTTTGAAGTTTCATTTTGTACAAAAAAATAAGTAAATGTTTCTAATGCTTCTCTGTAAAAACCACCGTACCATTTGAAAAATAGTTGATTCTTTCTAAGAATTCCAGAGATTAAATAAGTTTTAGTATTCCGTTTTTTGAGCTCCGCTAAATAATTAGGCCAATATTCATATTTGATAAAGAATACCATTTCTGGATGAACGATTTTCAAAAAAATTTTTGCATTTTTTTTGGTGTCCAAAGGCAAATAAACCGTAACGTCAGCAACAGTATTATTTTTTCTAACCTCATAACCCGAAGGTGAGAAAAAGGTAACCACGATTTTATGTAAAGGGAATTGTTTTTTTATTTTTTCGATCACGGGTAAGCCTTGCTCGTATTCGCCAAGTGAAGCGGCATGAAACCAGATTGTTTTGTCTCTGGGTTTTATTTTTTGTTCCAAAACAAGGAAAACTACTTTCCGGCCATTCACAAAAAGTTTCATTTTTGGATTGAAAAGAGCCACTATTTTTAAGAAAAAACCAGCAAATTGTACAACTAGATTATAGAGAAAAAGCATCATTATAATTTTGGGGCTAAAATACGTTTTCTTTAGGTTTATTGCTGCAGCATAAATAGATAAATTTTGCTTGTCATGAACCCACTTTTTATTTCAAAGGAATACTATCTTTTTTTAATGAGGGTCGCATTGGTTTCAACTCATAAATAACTATTTTTGTGCTTCGTTTTAAGAAAGTAATGACCGTATTTAGAAACGGTACACTTTCGAACAATAAACAAAAATTACAATGAAAAAAATCCAAATGGTTGACTTGAAAAGTCAATATGATAAAATTGCAGTTACCGTGAATGCCTCGATTCAGGAGGTTTTAAATACTAACACTTATATCAATGGACCTCAAGTTCATCAATTTCAAAAATCTTTAGAAGAATATCTAGATGTAAAACATGTAATTCCTTGCGCTAATGGAACCGATGCGTTGCAAATTGCAATGATGGGACTTGATTTAAAACCTGGCGATGAGGTAATTACCGCTGATTTTACCTTTGCAGCAACTGTTGAAGTGATTGCGTTACTGCAATTAACACCAGTTTTAGTTGATGTTGATCTTTATAACATGAATATTTCGATAGAAGGAATTAAAAAAGCAATCACACCAAAAACTAAAGCAATTGTGCCGGTTCATTTATTTGGCCGTGCTGCTAATATGGAAGCGATTATGGCTATTGCCAAAGAACATAATCTATACGTTATTGAAGATAATGCACAGGCAATTGGAGCGAATTGTAAATTTTCTGATGGAACTAAGAAAAAAGCTGGAACTATTGGACACGTAGGTGCGACTTCATTTTTTCCATCTAAAAATCTAGGATGTTATGGAGATGGAGGAGCAATTTTTACAAATGATGATGCCTTGGCTCACAAACTACGTGGAATAGTAAATCACGGAATGTACGAGCGTTACCATCACGATGTTGTAGGTGTTAATTCACGTTTAGATAGTATTCAAGCAGCAGTTTTAAATGCGAAATTACCGTTGCTGGATCAGTACGGGAAAGCAAGGCAAGATGCTGCTAGAAAATATTCAGCTGCGTTAGAAGGACATAAAAATATCATCGCACCATTTATATGTGACATTTGTGACTGTCACGTTTTTCATCAATACACATTACGTATTGTTGCATCAGACAGGAATGGATTGATGCAACATTTACTGGATAAAGGTATTCCTTGTGCAATTTATTATCCAATTCCTTTGCATTCGCAAAAAGCGTATAAAGATGCGAGATACAAAGAAGAAGATTTTCCGGTAACGAATCAATTGGTGACCGAAGTGCTTTCATTACCTATGCATACAGAGCTTGACGATGAACAAATTAAATATATTACGGATAGTATTTTAGAATTTTTAAAATAACAGCGTTTGTATTAAAATCAGTAAAAAAGATGAAAGTATTAGTAACAGGTGGTTTGGGCTTTATAGGATCTCATACAGTAGTGGAATTACAAAATGAAGGATTTGAGGTAATCGTTATTGATAATTTATCAAATACTTCGCTAAGTGTTTTAGACGGAATTCAAAACATCACTGGTAAAGTTCCTCAATATGAAAATATAGACTTGCGTGAAAAAGAGAGAGTGCAAGATTTTTTTAAAAGACATCAGGATATTTCCGGAGTAATTCATTTTGCAGCTTCAAAAGCGGTAGGAGAGAGTGTTGAAAATCCATTGTTATATTATGAAAATAACGTCAGCGCATTGGTTTATATATTGCAACAATTACAACAAAAACCAGAGGCTAATTTTATATTTAGTTCCTCTTGTACTGTGTACGGTCAAGCCGAAAAAATGCCAATAACAGAAGATGCTGCATTGCAACAAGCTTTGTCGCCTTATGGAAATACCAAAGCAATAGGGGAGGAGATTATAACCGATACTGCCAAAGTAACGAATATTAATGCAATCTTGCTGCGTTATTTTAATCCTATTGGATCTCATCCAACCGCTGAAATAGGTGAATTACCGCTAGGAATTCCTCAAAATCTTGTTCCTTTTATTACGCAAACAGGTTTTGGTTTGCGAAAAGAATTGGCCGTTTACGGTGATGATTATCCTACTCCAGATGGAACAGCAGTTCGTGATTATATTCACGTAGTTGATTTGGCGAAAGCCCATGTAATTGCGTTACAACGATTACTGAATAAAAAAAACAAATCAAAAGTAGAGACTTTCAATTTAGGTACTGGAACAGGAAGTTCTGTATTGGAAGTGATCCATTCATTTGAAAAAGTGAGTGGAAAAAAATTGCCATTTAAAATTGTAGGTCGTAGAGAAGGAGATGTTACTTCGGCTTACGCCAATACTGATGAGGCAAATAATGTTTTAGGTTGGAAAGCGCAATCTACTCTTGATGAAGCGATGGCGAGCGCCTGGAAGTGGGAACAGAAAATAAGAAGTTAAACTTTGAATAGTACAACTAAAAAATCTCAAATTATCAAAAATGATAGTTTGGGATTTTTTTATGACTCTGATTTTCTAAAACTGTCTTTATGAATTATAAAAAATAATTACTGAGAAAGCTGAAGAACCAGTAATTGCTTATAAAACAACTTCAAAATAAAAAGGTTTTGGAAAGAATTTTGATATTAATATCGAGTTTAAAAACGTTTATACATTTAAAGAGTTTTTATCTGAAATGAAAAAACGAATAAGTAAGTATCCTTGGAAAAAATAATTTATAAAAATAGTATTTTAGATTATTTTGACGAATTAGTCTATTTATTATTCAAAAAGAATATTTTTCTTATCAAGAGAATTCAGAAAAGTATTTGGAAAAATTACTTCAGTTCATTTCTCAAAATATTAAAGATTTTCCAAGCAGGAAAACTTCCGCGGAATTTCATTGTCTTGGTTTCCATTATATTTTTTACAATTATAATAAACGAACAATAGTATATGTTTTTTTCGAAAAAGTCAGGTACCGATTATTTGATTACAGGAATTTTAAATAATCAGTGCAAGGAAGCGACTAGTTTATAATAAAAAAATCCCCATCAACTTTCGTTCACAAGGATTGTATTTGTACAAGAGCTCTGATCACTAAAACTGATCACTCATCACTATTTTTATGCGTTCGCAGTCGCCGCTTCCTTATCAATTTTACCAATCAATCCAGCTAAAACTTTTCCAGGACCAATTTCAGTGAATAAAGTAGCTCCGTCGGCAATCATTTGCTGTACCGATTGTGTCCATTTTACAGGAGCAGTCAGTTGTATAATTAAATTTTTCTTGATCTCTTCTGGCGATGAAACTGCGTTAGCAGTGACGTTTTGATATACCGGACAAATAGGAGTAGAGAATGTGGTTGCTTCAATAGCAGCTTCTAGTTCCGCTCTAGCTGGTTCCATCATTGGCGAATGAAATGCTCCGCCTACAGGTAATAATAACGCTCTTTTTGCTCCAGCTGCTTTCATTGCTTCACATGCTTTTTCTACCGCTGATGTTTCTCCAGAAATTACTAATTGCCCGGGACAATTATAGTTCGCCGCTACAACAACGCCATCAATTGAAGCACAAACTTCTTCAACAATAGTGTCGGCCAATCCTAATACAGCTGCCATAGTTGAAGGCTTTATATCACAAGCTTTTTGCATTGCTAACGCTCTTTGTGATACTAATTTTAGACCATCTTCAAATGACAATGTACCATTTGCAACTAATGCTGAAAATTCGCCTAAAGAATGGCCCGCTACCATTTCTGGTTTAAAATCTATTAATGTTTTTGCCAAAATAACCGAATGTAAAAATACTGCTGGCTGGGTTACTTTAGTCTGTTTCAGTTCCTCTGCAGTTCCGCTAAACATTATATCTGTAATGCGAAAACCTAATATTTGATTTGCTTTTTCAAACAATTCTTTTGCTAATGTGGAATTTTCATATAAGTCTTTGCCCATTCCTGTGAACTGTGCGCCCTGACCTGGAAATACGTATGCTTTCATTTATGCTGAGTTTATTATAGCATTTTATCAATGCTGAACAGTTATTGTTTTAAAAGTATCTGGTTTTAAAAAAAATCAGCTGCAAAAATACTATTTTTTATGGTATTTGAAACTATCGCTTTGATTTGGGTTCTACAACTGTTAGGATAAATAACATAAACTACATCGACGTTATCACAATTGAGTGCTTTTCTTGTGTAACATAATGGATATTTTTATACTAATTTAGTAAAAAATAGAAAATGAAAAAAATCTTATCAATTATAGCACTGATAGCAATTACTTTACTGCTCTTTTACATTAATTTACCTGTTATAAACTACGGTTTTACAGGATTTGCCTTTTTAATAATAGTGGTTTTGGTCATTGCTGTAGTTTTGTCAACTGGAATTTCTGTTTCACAACAAACGAATCAGGTTAAGCTAGCCAGGATGCCAAGCAAATTTTTATATATTTCCATAGCAATACTTTTATTCTACTGCTTCGTAATTCCGTTTTTTACCAGCATGAAAATGTTGAGAACTGATTCGTATCAAAAATTAATTGGGGAAGTAAAAAACGGCCAAAAAATAACTAATCACATTGCGCCAATTTCAATAGATAAAATCCGAGTAGTTGATGAGGAACTTGCATATTTGCTGGGTGAAAAGATATTAGGTTCACAACCCGCTCTTGGAAGTCAAGTTGAGCTGGGAGAATTTTGTATTCAGAAAGTAAATGATGAACTGTATTGGGTTGCTCCATTATTGCATTCTGGATTTTTAAAATGGTTTAATAACAAAGACGGAACTGCCGGATATGTGATGGTTTCTGCAACTAACGAGCGTGATGTAAAATTAGTGCAGCAAGTGGGCGGAAAAGACATTAAGATAAAATACCAGCCTAACGCTTATTTTGGAAGTGAAATTCATAGACATGTATACTTTAATGGAAACGCAACGGTAGGTTTAACCGATTTTAGTTTTGAGATTGACGATTCTGGAAATCCGTTTTGGGTTATCACTACATACACTAAAAAAATTGGTTTTGCTGGAAAGGAAGCCACAGGAATTATTTTAGTTGATGCACAATCTGGTGTTATGTCGGAGTACACAATTGCAAAAACCCCACTGTGGGTAGATCGGATTCAGCCTTTGGATTTTATAGAAGATCAGCTAAATGATTGGGGAGAATATGTTCGCGGATACTGGAATTGGTCAAATGCAGATAAACTTCAAATCACTGAGGGCTTGACATTGGTTTACGGAAAAGACAATAAATCGTATTGGTACACGGGACTAACTTCGGTAGGGAAAGATGAATCAGCCGTAGGCTTTGTTCTTGTCGATACTAGAACTAAAGAATCAACTTTTTATAAGCAAAGCGGTGCAACCGAATATGCTGCGCAAAGTTCAGCGCAAGGGAAAGTTCAGGAAAAAGGATATCGAGCTTCGCTGCCTATTCCGTATAACATCAATAATATTCCAGCTTATGTAATGACGCTGAAAGATGACGGCGGACTTGTAAAGATGTTTGCTATGGTTGATATTTCAGATTATACAATCGTAGGCGTGGGGAATACAATGCGTGAGACATTGACTTCCTTCAAAAATGTTTACAACATGGCCGATAATAAGATCAATCCAAATGCGGTTTCTGATAAGAAAACAGTGAAATCAGTCATAACCCGAATCCAAAATGATGTAAAAAACGGGAATAGTTTTTATTATTTTAAAGTCAAAGATTATCCGAATATTTTTGTGGGTTCCTCCCAAATATCAAATCAATTACCGGTAACCATGATTGGAGATAGTATCTCAGTTTCCTTCGATCAAGATTTGGAAGAAGTAATTGATATTTCGAGTTTTGCAAATCTCAATCTGAAAGGGAGTTTGAAAAGTAAGTAATTATTAAATTGGCTTGTAATATTTTTTTGCAAGCCAATTTTATTTATTTGGTAATAGTTTAAAAGAAGTAACGTTAAATCGATCTTTAACAATAGTTCCTACGACTTCGGCTTTTCTTATTTTAGCGCAAAAACCATCATCTGCATGTGCATCACCGTGAGAATCAATTGACGTCCCATCGACAAAATAAGGTTTACCATCAATACGAACCGCTAATTCACAACCGTGCCCCTCCATTCCAAATTGGCATTGGCCGCACGAAACTTCAACGAGTTGAGTTTTTAATGTTTGTTTTTTGTCTTGTGCAAATCCTAGATTTATGGTTAGGAAAAGTCCAAGTAGTACAATGTATTTCATATTTTAATGTTTTACACTTATTAATTTTGCAGCCTCAACTGCTCGTGCAACCACAGTTTCAATAGGAGTTTCAAGTGAATCGTAGGTCAAAGCTACACCCATTCTTCTAAAAGGTCGCGATGTGGGTTTACCAAAAATTCTAAAGTCGGTTTTTGACAAAGCAGCGATTTTTTCTAAACCAGAATAGGTGGGATTTACTGAGTTTTCCGAAGCTAAAATTACAGCACTAGCTCCAGCCTTTTCCAATGTGATTTCTGGTATTGGCAAACTTAAAATAGCGCGTAAATGCAATTCAAATTCATTAAAGTTTTGCGTTCCTGCTAATGTAACCATTCCTGTATCGTGCGGTCTTGGCGACAATTCAGAGAAATAAACGCCATCATCAGCTAAAAAAAACTCAACTCCAAAAAGTCCTGCACCTCCTAAAGCCTCCGTTACTTTTTTGGCTATGTCTTGTGCTTCAAACAAATCTGCATCTGAAATTCTGGCAGGTTGCCAGCTTTCCATATAATCGCCACGTTCTTGTCGGTGGCCAATGGGCGCGCAAAACAAGGTAGGATTGTTCTTCTGTACAACGGTCAAAAGAGTAATTTCCGAATTAAATTTGACAAATGCTTCAACAATTACTTCCACCACATCTCCACGAGAACCAGCTACAGCATATTTCCAAGCTTTTTCAATATCTGTAATAGTTTTTATGGTAGATTGCCCCTTTCCAGAGGAGGACATTAACGGTTTGACAACGCAGGGCATTCCAACAGCTTCCACTCCTTTTCGTAATTGCTCGGCGGTGGTTGCGTAACGATAATTCGCCGTTTTTAGTCCTAATTTTTTCGAGGCTAAATCCCGAATCGCTTTTCTGTTCATAGTATAATTTGCCGCTTTCGCAGAAGGGACTACGGTGATGCCTTGTTTTTCATACTCGTAAAAACGTTCGGTCCGAATGGCTTCTATTTCTGGAACGATAAAGTCAGGATTGTGTTTAGCGACAATAAAATCTAACGCTTCTCCATCCAGCATGTTAATTACTTCAAAACCGTGAGCAACTTGCATAGCAGGTGCATTTTTGTAGCTGTCAACTGCAATTACAATTTGTCCAATTCGTTGTGCAGCAATCGTAAATTCTTTACCTAATTCGCCAGAGCCTAGAAGAAGTATTTTCATGATTTTGGGATCTTGTGTGGATTGTAAAAATAAGAAAATGAATTTTTGTGACAACATAAATTGTAATCATTTTGACAAAAATTCAGAGTGAGTTTTAAATCCATTTTTTTATTACTTCTTTGTTTTTTAATTTTCAAAAACTGCCACGTTCGGGAATACACGATATTTAAAAAAAAGGTTTTTCGGCTCGCAGTCAATTTTAAAATCCTAATTTATACATTATCTTAAACTTAAAAAACCATTTAATTCAAAGAATTAAATGGTTTCCTAAACAAAAAAACAATGTGGTACTAAGACATTTTTTGTGCTTTAATTTTCAGTAAAGTACTTTCTATACTACTTAATTGCCTTGATAAAATGGAAATTTGATTGGAGTGTAAATCATTCTTTTCTATTGCCATTTTATATTTTTCGATTGCCGCTTCTTCACCTGTAATACAAGCATTGATGATTGCTTCAGCGTCGCCACCAGTGAAAGTAGATTTAATGTCAATCCAAGTCCGGTGCAAAGCTCCTAAAGCTCCTCCACCAGATTCATCGGTAGATTTACCTAGTTTGTTAATCTCGTCTTGTATTTCTACTATAAAAAGAGAACGTTCTCTAGCGTAATCGAAAAAATTAGCTTTGATAGCAGCATTTTCGACTTTGTCAGCGGCATCTATATATCCTAATTTTCCATCTTCTAGAATCGAAATCAATCCTTCTAATGTGCTTACTGTTTCTTTTGTGGTTTCATCTGTTTGTATCATAATATCTAATTTAATAATTTATATGTGTTACAAAGTTGATACTTAAACCACTAGTAAGTGTTATAGAATTATTTTGATTGTTTATAATATTATGGTGTTAATTCTTTTTTTAAATTTTAATGGTATTTATGTTACTGTTGTAAAATTTGAAATTTAAATTTTATTGTTAAAAAAAATTGACAAATATATCTTCAGTTTATAAAAAAGCCTCAAGAAAATCTTGAGGCTTTAGAATACTTTTTAAAACTTATTTTAAGATACCGCTTCTTTTATTCGGCGTAAAGCTTCTATTAATATGTCTTCGCTTGTGGCGTAAGAAAAACGAATACAGTCTGGATTTCCAAAAGCATCTCCAGTTACGGTTGCTACATTGGCTTCGCCCAAAAGATACATCGAGAAATCATTTGCATCTTTAATGAAAGTTCCTTTTATTGTTTTTCCAAAGAAAGAAGAAACGTCTGGGAATACGTAAAATGCGCCTTCTGGAACATTAATTTTTATTCCTGGAATCTCCTTTAATAATCCTACAACTAAATCTCTACGACTGTGAAACGCATCAACCATGTGTTTCAAAACGCTTGGATCAGCTTCAACGGCAGTAATAGTGGCACGTTGTGCAATACTATTGGCTCCGCTAGTTACTTGTCCTTGGATTTTTGTACACGCTTTTGCAATAAATTCAGGCGCACCAATATAACCAATTCTCCAACCTGTCATTGCGAATGCTTTAGCAACTCCGTTTACCGTGATTGTTCGTTCTAACATTCCTGGAATAGAAGCAATACTGCAAAACGTCCCTGAAAAATTAATGTGTTCGTAGATTTCATCTGCGACGACATAAACATGGGGATATTTTTCCAGTACCGCAGCAAGCGCCGTTAATTCTTCTCTACTATACACAGTTCCACTTGGATTACAAGGAGAACTAAACCACATCATTTTTGTTTTTGGCGTAATAGCAGCTTCTAGCTGTTGCGGTGTGATCTTGAAATCGGTTTCGACAGCTGTTGGCACTACAATAGGAACACCACCTGATAATTTAACAATTTCAAAATAAGAAACCCAGTATGGTGCTGGTAATATCACTTCGTCACCATCGTTAAGCATTACTTGTGCAATATTGTATAAAGATTGTTTTGCTCCTGTTGAAACTACAATTTGAGACGGTTTGTACTCTAAATTATTATCTCTTTTAAATTTTCTACAAATCGCTTCCTTCAATTCCATATATCCTTCAACTGGAGAATATGTGCTGTAATTTTCATCAATAGCACGTTTTGCAGCATCTTTGATAAAGTCAGGTGTATTAAAATCAGGTTCCCCTAAACTTAAACTGATGATGTCTTTTCCTTGTGCTTTTAGTTCTCTGGCTAAAGCTGCCATTGCTAATGTTTGTGAAGTTGCCAGGTTGTTGATCCTGTCTGAAAGTGGGTTGCTCATTAAAAAAGTGAATTGCCCTTAATTTTTTACTTTTAGGGAGGTTAGTAATAGTTTGTATGAATTATAATGCAGGTTTCATACCCAATTCTTTTAGATGCTTAAAGTGAGCAATTACAGCACCTCGCATCGTTTTATATTCGTAATATGGCAAATTACATTCTTCGGCTGTTTCCTTTACAATTTTTGCAATTTTCCCATAATGAATATGGCTAATATGTGGGAAAATGTGGTGTTCAATTTGGTGATTTAGTCCACCTGTGTACCAGTTAACAATTGCATTTTTAGGAGCAAAGTTAGTTGTTGTAAATAGTTGATGAATTGCCCAAGTGTTGTCCATCTCGCCTAATTCATTTGGTGATGGATTTGTAGTTTCTTCAACAACGTGTGCTAATTGGAACACAACACTTAAAATTAAACCCGCTGTGTAATGCATCACGAAAAATCCAATTAAAACTTTCCACCATATAATTCCAATAACAATAGGCAAAACAATCCAAATAGAAACATAAATTATTTTTGTAATAATTAATGTTGTCCAAAGTACTTTCGGACTTTTTGCTTCTCCATAAGATAATTTTCTCTTTAGATAATTACGCATTTGTTTAAAATCAGTTGTTATTGCCCAATTGAAAGTCAATAAACCATAAAGAAAAACAGAATAATATTGTTGAAAACGGTGAAAATTATACCACTTTGCATCTTTTGTAAATCTAATTACGCGTCCAGCATCTAAATCTTCATCGTGTCCGGGAATATTAGTATAAGTATGGTGTAAAACATTGTGCTGCACTTGCCAGTTATGTACATTTCCAGCGAGCACGTAAATTGTTCCTCCCATGAATTTATTTACCCAGCTTTTATTAGAGTATGAACCGTGATTTCCATCGTGCATAACGTTCATTCCAACGCCTGCCATTCCTATTCCCATGACGATTGTCAATAATAAATGCGCCCAAAAAGGCATACCGAGCGTTAAAATTATAAAATAAGGTGCTAAAAAAACCGAAAACAAAATAATTGTTTTTAAATACAATTTCCAGTTACCCGTTTTTTGAATGTTATTTTCTTTGAAGTAATTGTTAACACGTGAGTTAAGTGTTCTAAAAAATTTCAAGTTGTCTTGCTTTGCAAATGTTGGAGCGTTATTATTCATATGGTTGTAATAAGTTTCAAAGGTAAATATTATATATTTTTGGATATACAAAATTGAGATAAATATTTTAACTGTAAAGTATTACTTTTGTTAAAAAAATAAAAGATGAACGAGATTCTTAGGTATTTTCCTAATCTAACTGATTTTCAGAAAGAACAGTTCGAAAAACTTGATTTTTTATACCATGATTGGAACGAAAAAATTAATGTTATTTCAAGAAAAGATATTGATGCTTTATACACCAAACATATTTTACATTCGTTGGGAATTGCTAAAATTATAAAGTTTGAACCTGGAACTTACGTTTTGGATGTAGGAACTGGTGGCGGATTTCCTGGAATTCCATTAGCGATTCTTTTTCCAGAAACTCGTTTTCATTTGATTGACATTATTGCCAAAAAAATAAAAGTGGTTCAGGCTGTTGCCGAAGGATTGGATTTAAAAAATGTAAAAGCAGAACAACTTCGAGCTGAAAATGTAAAAGGGGATTTTGATTTTATAGTAAGTCGCGCGGTAACTAACATGCCCGATTTTGTTTCTTGGGTAAAAACCAAGATTAAAAAGAATAATAAGCATGAGTTGAAAAACGGAATTCTGTATTTAAAAGGCGGAGACTTGACGGAAGAATTGAAGGATTTCCCAAAAGCAACTCAATATGATTTAGCTGATTTTTTTGAAGATGAGTTTTTTGAAACTAAGAAAGTAGTGCATGTGCCGTTGAAGTTTGTGGTTTAGAAGTTTCGTGAGCAATAATTGCCTAAGTTGTAAGCTTACTTTTTATTTTCTATTATTTTGTGTCGCTGGCAGCGACGTAATTAATTTGCTCTCAAGTGCTAAGACGCTTCCAGCGTGACAATTGGAGTTGGTTGTGTTAGTTCTAAAAAAATTATGCGAAAATGTCTCGATAAAAATATTCTTTTTTATTTTGAGTAATCTATTAAGTTTGAGAATCCCTTTTTATTTTCTATTATTTATTAACGCTGTAAACGTCTCAAAAAAAATTACTTTCGAGTGTTGGAATTTGTTCTTCGTGGGAATGACAACTATGAACAAAATAAAAAACCCCACAAGATTTCAAAATAATTTGAATCTTGTGGGGTTTAAATCATAAATCACAAATCGTTAATTTATAATCATAAATCTTTATTCTCCTAAAAACGGGTATCTGTAATCTGTTGGAGTTACAAAAGTTTCTTTTATAGTTCTTGCTGAAGTCCAACGCAATAAATTTTGCATAGAGCCCGCTTTATCATTGGTTCCTGACCCTCGCGCTCCGCCAAATGGCTGCATTCCTACGACTGCTCCAGTTGGTTTATCGTTGATATAAAAGTTTCCTGCAGCATTTTGTAAAGCAATTGTAGCTTCTTCAGTAGCGTAACGATCTTGACTGAAAACCGCTCCTGTTAAAGCGTACTCAGAAGTAGTGTCTACTAGCTCTAAAGTCTCTGACCATTTTGCATCTTCATACACATAAATAGTAACTACGGGTCCAAATAATTCGGTTTCCATGGTCGTGTATCTCGGGTTTGTTGTCAAAATAACTGTTGGTTCAATGAAGTAACCTTTTGATTTATCATAATTGCCACCCATAATAACTTCGGCATCAGTATCTTTTTTAGCTTGATCAATAAATCCTGCTAATTTATCAAACGAACCTTCGGAAATCACTGCCGTAATGAAGTTGCGCATATCTTCTGGTGAACCCATTTTCATTGATTTTAAATCGGCTTCCAATTGTTCTTTTACCGCTGGCCACAAACTTTGCGGAATGTAAACACGTGAAGCAGCACTACATTTTTGACCTTGATATTCAAATGCACCACGAGCAATTCCTGTTGTTACTTGTTTTGCGTTTGCCGATGGATGCGCAATAATAAAATCTTTCCCGCCTGTTTCTCCTACAATTCTTGGGTATGTTTTATACTTGCTGATATTTGTTCCAATTTTTGCCCAAATATCATTAAAAACTCCTGTTGAACCAGTAAAATGAACGCCAGCAAAATCGCGGCTGTTTAATAATGTTTCAGTTACCATTGCTGAATCGCCCATGACCATGTTGATCACGCCATTTGGCAATCCTGCTTCTTTAAAAATTTGCATTAATAAATTAGCGGAGTAGACTTGTGTTGCAGCTGGTTTCCAAACTACCACATTACCCATCAACGCTGCACTTGTAGGCAAGTTTCCAGCAATTGCAGTAAAATTAAATGGAGTAATTGCATAAACAAAACCTTCAAGTGGTCTATATTCAACGCGATTCCACATATCTGAATTTGACTTAGGTTGCTCGTTATATATTTGTGTCATGTATTGAACATTGAAACGCAAAAAGTCAATCAATTCACAAGATGCATCAATTTCAGCTTGATAAACCGTCTTTGACTGCCCAACCATTGTTGCAGCATTGATTCTAGCTCTATATGGTCCTGCAATTAATTCTGCTGCTTTTAGAAAAATAGCCGCGCGTTGTTCCCAAGCCATTTTAGCCCAATTTGTTCTTGCTGTTAGTGCCGTTGTAATCGCATTTTCAATATGAGATTTTTCAGCTAAGTGGTAGGTGCCAACAATGTGTAAGTGATCGTGAGGCGCTGATATTGTTTTAGTATTTCCAGTTCTAACTTCTTCGTTGCCAATGTAAAGAGGAACGTCAATTTTAGAATTCCACATTTCTGAGTAAGCTGCAAGCACAGCTGCTCTTTCTGGCGAATTAGGTGCGTAGCTTTTTACAGGCTCGTTTACCGCGTTTGGTACATGAAAAAATCCTTTTAACATATTTGTTTAATTATAAATTAGAAAAAATGAGTTGTGTGTTTTTAAATAAAAAACAAAAGTACGAAGGTTTATTTAAAGAAAATACATTTCTTGATCTTAACTACTCCTCAATCTTACAGATACTCCTGTTGTAGCCCTGATAGAAATGAAAAGCTTTTTGTGATCTCCTTATATTTTCTTGTAAAATAAGAGCGACCTTAGAAGCTCCTTATTTTACTTAGAAAAAAATAAAGGAGAGTGCAAAAACTTGAAATGGATAGCAGGAATAGCTCTTAAAAAATCTAATTTAAAGCAAATGGTGCGCATAATCTAAATGACGGAACAATTACTTTGAAATTTCTTGTTGAGGTAAAATTGATCATATTGAAATGACCTTTCATTGCGCCGTACGGAGATGATAAAAGGCAACCGGAACTGTAAGTATGCAATTCACCTGGTTTTAAAACCGGTTTTTTTCCAATTACACCTTCTCCGTCAACAATTTCGATCTCTTTGAGTGAGTCAAAAATTTCCCAGTGGCGTGATATGAGTTGAACAGAGTCTTTACTATGATTTTCAATTGTAATTTCATAACTAAAGGCAAAGTGAATTTTGTAGTTTTTGAAGTAAGTGCCTTCAAAACTAGTAAGAACTGATATTTTTATGCCTCTTGTTATTTGAGAAACCATGATAAATGATTGAATTATTCATTGCTAATGTCAAAATTACAAAAAATTGATTTTGTTTAACCAAGTTTTGCAAAAGAATTTATTAATTAATAGTATTTACTGAATTTGCTTTTCCTCTTCCAACAACTCGGTCGTAACGATCAACTCCCTCTCGATAGTACACTATTACAGTATAATAATTTTCTGTTTGAAAAAAATTACCATCAATTGCATTTTCATAATCAATAACTCCTTTTTCATCAGCAATTGTATATTGATAGCTTGTAAATCCTTGTTTGATAAGGATAGCTTTTTCATAAAGTGCTGTCTTTGGGTCATAATCCATTTTATAATTTGGCGTAAGACTAAAATTATTGAACATTCCGGTTACATAAATATCTTTATTGAGCCTAAATGACGGCGCAGAAAGCGTGAAATAAACCCAAGCATAATCAGCTTCGATCTCGCTGTTAGCGGCATTTATATTTTGTACTGAGAAATTTCCATTTAGATCTTGTGTAAAGGAATAGGGGAAATTTCTTCGCGCTTCGTTTGTAAATAAATGACTTCCATAAACGGGAGTGTTTGAATCTAATCTCGAAACATTATTCGCAGCTGCTCTAATATCTTTATTTTCAAAATATAAAAACTCATTACCAGCCCAGAATTGGGTTTGCCCATCGTACCTATAAATTAGTTCATTTCCAATTGTGTATTGAGGCTGTATATTTTTGATGGCACTGTTAAATTGGTCGTTTTGAAGTAAAAGTACTCTCACATTTTTTAACGGATTTTGAAAAATAATGCTGTTAGATATAATGGTAAAATCTACATTATGTTTCATATCGATATTACTTAATGTTCGAGATCGCTTGACCTGAATTGGAACTTTTACTATATTTTCATACATAATAAATTTTCTTGTAAAGACAACTTCTCTATTTTCATCTAAGATTTTAATCTTATAATTGCCGCTGAGCTTCAACGAAATAGTGAACTGATTGGGTATCGCTAATTTGTAATGGGAATAAATTTGTAATGCATTAAAGGAATTCACATAGTCTATAATTCTTTGATTATCAAAACCTTCAAGGTATTCAATTTTTGGTATAGGCGATGGATTCCAGTTATAATCACAATGGATAATTTCGTAATAATAATTAGCTTCATTACCAAAAAGATCATCAAACTGAAGTTGAAAACCCTCCCCTAGCATAAATATAGGCACAACATTTTGATCATTTTGAACGAATGAAATTGTTTTGATGTTGTAAGGCGGAGGTATTTCTATTTCTACCTGCGCAAAAGCTACGCTGCTGCACATTATAAAGAGTAGATTTATTTTAAAAAGTAATTTGCTCATTTTATATCATATAAGATTATGTAAATATAACGATTAAGAGCCTTTTTTTTTGAAATTATAAAATTGAATCTAAAAAACTAGTATCAAGTATTTATTGCTGCTGAATTATAACGTATTATTGTTATCAATTAAGAAATTTCAAACCTATTTTTCTCGATATTGTTCAGTTTATGAAAAACCTAAAAAAAAACCTGCTTGCGATTCTTCTTTTGCCATTTGTTCTAATAGCACAGCAAATGGATTATTCAAAACCTATTCCGCTTGATCCAACGGTGATAAAAGGCAGGCTTGAAAATGGCTTAACATATTACATCAAAAAGAACGGCAAGCCTGAAAATAAAGTTGATTTACGATTAGTGGTAAACGCAGGATCTATACTTGAAACGGATGATCAGCAAGGTTTAGCTCATTTCATAGAACACATGTGCTTTAATGGTACAAAGCGTTTTCCTAAAAATGAATTGGTAGATTATCTACAAAGTATAGGTGTAAAGTTTGGACAACACTTGAACGCTTACACTAGTTTTGATGAAACCGTTTATTTTTTGCCAATCCCGTCTAATGATCCTCTAAAGTTAGAAAAGGGTTTCCAAATTATTGAAGATTGGGCTTTTAATGTATCTTTTAATCCTAAAGAAATCGATAACGAAAGAGGCGTAATTCTTGAAGAATATCGACTAGGTTTAGGGGCTGAAAAAAGAATGGAGTCCCGTTACATTTCTAAAATGATGCATAATTCCCAATATGCGGATCGCTTGCCAGTAGGACAAAAAGAGGTATTAGAAACCTTTAAACATAAATCACTTATCAGTTTTTACAAAGATTGGTACCGACCTAATTTGATGAGTGTCATTGTTGTGGGTGATATTAATGTGGCTGAAATAGAGCAAAAAATAATTGCTCATTTTTCTTCATACAAAAATCCTGTAAATGAAAAGCCGAGAAAGGTATTTGAAGTTCCCAATCATAAAAGCACTTTGGTAGCAATTGAAAATGATAAAGAAGCATCAAGTTCACAGGTTTTCTTGCTTTATAAAGACTATGAGAATAAAAAAACGCTTCTAAGCTATGCTGATTTTAAAAATTACATTGTCGAGGGATTATTTTCGACCATTTTAAATGCAAGACTGACTGAATTAACAAATTCTGCCGAGCCGCCTTTTACCTATGGATCATCATTTTACGGTGGCACTTTTGCACGAAATAAAAAGGGATTTCAATCAGTTGCGATGACCAGAGAAGATAAGCAGTTGAGCGCTCTGAAGATATTAATTACTGAGAATGAAAGAGTAAAACAATTTGGGTTTACACAAACAGAATTAGATCGAGCTAAAAAACAATTTTTAGCTTCTATCGAAACAGCGTACACGGATAAAGACAAAATGGATTCTGAAAATTTTGTTAATGAATATCAAGCTAATTTTCTAGAAAACGAGCCAATACCAGGAATTGAATGGACGTACGAAACGATTCAACTTCTAATGCCTTTAATTAATTTGGTTGATGTTAATAGTCTAATGAAAGAATATATAAAGCAAGATAATCGCGTTGTAATATTGACAGGTCCTGATAAGGAAGGTTTAGATAAAGTAACCGAGCGTCAAGTTCTGGACGTTTTCAAAAGTGACTTTAGTGCACTTGCACCATATCAAGATGAAATAGCTGTTGCTAGTTTGCTTAGAAATGAAGTTAAGCCGGGCTCTATTGTGACAAGGGAGAACAATCAAAAATTAGGAACCAAAACCTTAATTATGTCAAATGGTGTTCGAGTAACTTACAAAAAAACTGATTTTAAAAATGACGAAATTCTATTTGAAGCGATCAGTTTTGGCGGAAGCAATAGGTATTCTGATGATGAGATGAAAAAAGTTCAGTACGCAAACGGCGCATTAACTGAAGCGGGATTTTCAGGATTAAAAGTAAATGAAATTAATAAATTTATGACAGAAAAAATGGTAAACGTAAAGCCGTTTATTGGCATAAATACTGAGGGATTAAGGGGAAGTTCCACGCCAAAAGATTTTGAATATTTATTCCAAATGACTCATGCTTATTTTACAGATCTCAATAAAGATGAAAGCGCTTTTGAAGGATTTAAACAAAAGCAAGCGGCTTATTTTGATAATTTAGCTTCGCAGCCTACTTATTATTTCTTACAAGAGTTTTACAGCTACCTAAATTTAGAAAATCCAAGATTTAATGGTGTAATTCCTTCTGCTAAATCGTGGGCAGAAACCGATTATAATTTAGCATATTACAAATACAAAGAGCGTTTTGCGAATGCAGCTGATTTCGAGTTTTATTTTGTTGGAAATATCGATGATAAAATAATAGAGGAATATGCTGTAAAATATTTAGCTTCTTTACCTTCATCTGATAAAAGAGAAAAAGTGGTTGATTTAGGATATCGAATGATAAAAGGGGATTTAAAAAAAGTGGTTTATAAAGGAATAGATCCAAAAAGTACTGTTACAATCATGTTTTACGGCGATGCTAGTTATTTAGAAAAAGATGCAATTTCGATTCAAGCCGTGGGCGAAATACTAACGATAAAGCTTCTGGAGAACTTACGTGAAAAGGAAAGTCAAATTTATGGAATCGAAGCTAGCGGTAATTTGAATAAAGTTCCGAATGAATCGTTTAGTTTTTCAATTGGTTTTCCGTGTGCACCTGAGAACGCTGAAAAGTTAATTGCTTCCGCTTTAAAAGAACTTCAAAACTTGATTGATAATGGACCTGATGAAAAGGATTTGATGAAATTCAAAGAAGGTGAATTGTCTGATTTTAGAACATATAGTAAGGGAAATAGCTTCTGGATGTCAAATTTTACTAGATCGTATCTCTACGGGAAAAATCCAGAAGACATTTTAAATTTTGAGTCTTTAGTAAATGAAATAACTGCGAAGGATATCCAGCGTATTGCAAAAAAATATTTGTCGAAAGATAAAGTCATTGGGATTTTAATGCCAGAAAAAAAGTAAAATATTTTGGTAAGCAAAAAAATGGTTTGATCTTTTGCACAGATAATTATGGACAACAAAATAATTTTCTTGTTTTAAACCGTAGAAGAAATTGAAATAAATATACGTTTTTACTTTAATCTTTTCTTGCCTGTTATTAGCTGTACAAAGTGCTATGAATAAAAGTTTGAGCTCATAAATATAGAAATAAATCATGATTGCAACGTATCTTTTTTATGATAATATAAAATCCAAATTATCCTCAATGTCGGCACTAATATAATCTTCCTCTAAAAGTGAATTTGATAATAATTTCTTAGTTTCTTGGAGGTGGATTATCTTTTCCTCGACAGTATTTTTACTAATAAATCGAATCACATTTACTTTGTTGAGCTGTCCAATGCGATGCGCACGACCAATCCCTTGCTTTTCTGCAAAAGGATTCCACCATGGGTCTAGAAACAAAACATAGGAAGCTCTAGTGATGTTTAGCCCCACACCGCCTGCTTTTAATGATATAAAAAATAATAATGGATTTACTTGTTCTTGAAATTTTTGAACTTGGTATTCTCGATCTTTTAACGGAGTAGTGCCAGTTAGTTCACAAAAACCGATCTTATTCTCAAGACACCATTTTTTATAAAATTCCAAATTAGAAACAAACGAGCTGAAAACAATAGTTTTTTGGTGGGATTGAACTAATGTTTCTAAATAACGGGTCACAGCAATATATTTTCCTGAATCTATTTCTGATTTTGAGTCAATCATTTTAGGGTGATTACTCAATTGTCTTAAACGCATTAGCGTATTGATAATGTTGATTTTATCTACTCTTGAACCATCCGTTTTTAATAAAGAATTTCTAGCTTTTGATTTTTCTTCTTCATATAATTTTTCTTGTTCGGGCTCCATTTCGCAATAGAATATTTGCTCAGAGAGTTCCGGTAAATCTTTTAAAACCTGCTCTTTCGTACGACGTAAAATAAATGAATTAACAAGTTTTTTTAGTTCTAATAAACTGCTTTTATCTTGTTTTTTTTCTATTGGAATTTTATAATTTTCAGCAAAAAAAGCATAACTCCCCAAGACATTAGGGTTAATAAATTGCATTTGCGACCATAAATCATCCAGAGAATTTTCTATTGGAGTTCCGCTCAATGCTATTTTATGACTGGCTTTTATTTGATTAATAGCCTTAAAAATTTTAGAGTTTTTGTTTTTTATGTATTGACTTTCGTCCAAAATCAAATATCTGAAATTGTATTTTTCTAAAATAGAAATGTCTCTGGAAACCACCGCGTAAGTGGTAAAAACCAAATCGTATTTTTCTAATTTTCTGGCCAGTAGTTTTCGGTCGTTGCCAATGTATTGAATTCGTCGAAAGTGAGGCGTGAATTTCCGCGCTTCTTTGTACCAATTAAAAACCAATGACGAAGGCATAACAATCAAGGCTTTAAGATATTCTTTTGCGACAGCAATTTCGTTGCCAAATAAATCGAATTGTACATCTTCGATTCTCTTAAATTCCAAATGTTCTTGCACAGCAACAAGTGTCGTCAAGGTTTGCAATGTTTTTCCCAATCCCATATCATCGGCCAAACAAGCACCTAAACCGTTGTTGTAATGTCCCAGAAGCCACTTGACTCCTTCAATTTGATACGGTCTCAATGTTGCTTTAACAAATGGCGACTGTTTATATTCAATATTTCCTTGTAAATAATTAGCATCTTTAAGCTCGGAAATTTCTGTTAAGACGGCAAAATTGCTTTTGAGTAACATAATTTTTCCGTCTTTAATCTGCGCTAGTTTCGCCATTGGTGCGTACAAAGTCATCCATTCAAATGGGATCAAAAAGTAGTTGCCATTTGGTAAAATAAAAAGACGGTTTCGTGTTCTTATATATGGAATTAGTTCACTAAAATTAAAAGAGAATAATTGGCAAATCACCATCATTTTGATATCAAACCAGTCGCTTTTTATTTCTTTGGAAAATTCAACAGTTGCTTTTTGAGTATCGATGTTCTTGCTATCAATTTTCAAATCTTCAAATGAGAACCCCTCAGATTCCAATACTTCTTTATTTTTTATTATCCACTGAATACATGCGTAAGGATCTTGTTTTTCATCATTTGGCGGAAGCCCAAAGAAACCATTTTCAGTTTTTATCAAACCCAGTTTGAGTAGTTTTTCGGTAAATAATGATTCCGTTTCAGAGCGATTGTATTGAATCAATTTAATATTATCTAAATCGCTTAAATCAATATTCGAGCTCCTATTTTTGTTTGGAACGAAATCAAATGAGTAGCCGTTATAATCGAATTTTAGGTTTAAAAAATAACTATTTTTAAAGAAATCGTGTATTGGTTGGATCGAACAACCTAAAATTGAATCACGAACTTCAATTTCAAATCCTGTCGCCGTCATATTAGATTTTTTAGCAATATCCTTGATGAATTTTTCGAAAAAATCAGGTACTAATTTGGACGGAATTTCAATAGACTTTTTCGTCAAAAAAGGAGTAATTTTTTTAGAATTGAAATGTTGTAAATGGAAAAGCTTTCGGTCAATAATCAGCCAACTTGGCTCGTTCAAAAGTAATTCGATATTAGAATTACTTGGATAAAAAGCAACATCGTTTTCTCGTAAAGCTAAAGTGTATGTAATTCCGTTTTCATGTTTATCAAAATGGAGTTCTGTTTCTAAACAAGAATTATCGGTGGAGACGCAACTTAGTCGGAAATCTTTTTCTTTTCCTAAATTTATTGATAGAGGGAATTGCTCTTGTTTGATTAATGTGTAAAACTGGTTTAAGTAGTTTGTGCTAAATTGGCGGATGCCAAATTCTAGCTTAGGATCTTTTAGTAAATCATCAATAGTTTTGGCTGACTTACTTTTTTTACTAAATTTTTCAAAAACCTTTTCAGGTCTGAGAACTTCACAGAGAGTTAGTATTTTTTTGGTATTTGCATCTAAGCTTTCAAAAATAATCCCAAAACTTTTTAAGACCTCAGGACTTGCCTTTTTGTCTAAATAGGTTATTTTGTCTGATTTTTTGATAACATAAACTGCTGGAATATAGCAATTCAGTTTTTTTTCAAAACTGATATCAAAGCAAAATTGAAAAAAATTTTCTGTTTTCAAATAAAAATAGATATTTAGTTGTGTGTCTTTTTCTAATTGATAATGAAATATTTACTTAAAACAAACAGGTATAATTTCTCCTTTGGCTAAACAATATTTTTCTACTAATTCAGGTGCAATTTTATTGGTATAGTCTTCTTCTATTACAGTGAAACCGATACTTCGCAACTTATCAAAATAATCACGACCATAAATACGTACGTGATCGTATTGTCCAAAAATTTTAGCGCGTTCTTTCTGATCCGTAATAGAATCATCTGCAAAAGTTGTAGCTCTTTTTAAATCCTGGGGAATTTGCAAAATTGCCATTCCGCCCGGTTTTAAAACGCGATATAGTTCCTGCATTGCCTTAGTATCATCAGGAATATGTTCTAAAACGTGGTTGCAAAGAATTACATCATATTGATTATCATCAAAAGGTAAATTACAAATATCAGCTTTTACATCTGCCAGCGGTGAAAATAAATCAGTAGTTGTGTAATCTAGGTTTTTTTGATTGCGAAACAGTTTGTAAAATGCTTGTTCTGGTGCAAAATGCAACACCTTTTTATGCGCGGTAAAAAAATCAGTTTGCTCGTTTAAGTATAGCCACAACAATCGATGTCTTTCTAACGAGAGTGTACTTGGCGAAAGCACATTGTTACGTTGCGTTTCATAACCGTAAGGCATCATCGATTTAAAACTTTTTCCATCAATAGGATCAGTAAATTTATTGCCTTTCAATGACAATGCAATTATGGGACGCGCGACATAACTTAAACGAATAAGTAGTGGGCGAGGGATAGTATTAAGGATAAGTTTAAACACAGATTTCATAAATTAAATATTTTTAAACACAGATTTTCTAGGCTAAAAGGTTAAATACTAATTTAACGGATTGAATTATATAATGACTCTTTTGTATTTTAGACTATTTAAGACGAAATTGACTAACAAAAAATTTTATTTTTTGATACTGCAAGATGATTTAGTATTTATTCGATGTCACTATTCGTTAATGGTCAAATTACTTTTATTTTAAATTTTATTTCATTTTAAACAACAAAATCAGCAAGGTATTTTCTTGGTACAATAATGTCTTTGTATTCACTTAATAAATTTTTTCGCTCTCAAAAGGAATTGAATTCAGTTTGGATTCGTATTCAAGTGCATCGCCATTAACATTTTCACTTTATCCCTTGGCGAAAATTTTATTTACCTCCTCACATAATCCTAAAATTTTGAAAGTTTCATCTGTTAAATAAAATTCCTCCATAATAAATCTGTGAAAAGTTGGGAAATATTTGCTACTTTGAGTAATCTTTAATTATTTAAATCGCATGTCGCTCTTTACTTAGTGTAATAATGTTTAAGGGTTTATTTTTTAGACATCGTCAGTTATAATAAATCTATGACAATTTGTGAAATCTATGTTATTCTGATCTCTTATCTAAATTACAAAAGGCACTTTTCTAAACTCATCTTCCTCATTACTCACAATCCCTAAAGCTTGATAAACATACGCAAAAGTAGATAGGATTTCAGGTTTACCATCAATTATGGCAACATCATGTTCAAAATGAGCAGATGGTTTGCCGTCAGCAGTTGTAATTGTCCAGCCGTCTTTATGCTGTTTTATATTTCGGGTTCCTAGGTTTATCATAGGCTCAATAGCTACAACCATCCCTTCTATAAAAAGTTTTCCTCTTCCTTTTTTACCGTAATTGGGCATTTCAGGATCTTCGTGCATTTTTTGTCCTACTCCGTGACCTACTAATTCGCGAACAACACCATAACCGCGGGATTCTGTATATTTTTGAATTGCATTGCCTACATCTTCTACGCGGTTTCCAATTTTGAACTCTCGGATTCCCACGTATAAGCTTTCTTTAGTAACCTGCAACAAGCGTTTTATTTCAGGTGCTACGTCGCCAATTTCAAAGGAATAAGCGTGATCTCCATGATAACCATTTTTGTAAGCGCCACAATCTACTGATATCACATCGCCGCTTTCTAGTGGTTTATCATTTGGAATTCCATGCACCACTTGAGCGTTTGGACTCATACAAAGTGAATTTGGAAAGCCATATAATCCTAGGAAACTTGGAACTGCTCCGTGATCATGAATAAATTCTTCTGCTAATTTATCTAAATATAATGTGGTAACTCCCTCTTTTATTTCTGAGGCAATCATGCCTAAAGTTTTTGAAACGATCAGTGCACTTTCGCGCATTAACTCTATTTCTTCACGTGATTTAACAATAATCATAATTTAAATTTTCAGTTTGCAAAAGTACAATTTTATAATTGTTTAATCCGGATTGGCCATAATTTTAAAAAGTTCAGAATTGGATATGTAGAATCGGTTTTCTAGCGCTATTTTAGAAAGTTGTGCAAGTACTAAATTATTCTCTCGAGTGTTGATTAAAAATAGTGAACTTTCTCCAAATGAAAATAATCGTTCCTCAGCGCCTAACATCGTTAAATTATCTTGTACTAAAGCTTTAATTAATTCCTTCTGTTTTTCAAGTGAAGTGATTTCTATTTTTTGAGCATTGATTTTGTTTTTCAGTTGAACAGTTTCAATATCTAGAGCAAATTCTGTTTCTTGCACCTTGAACTTAGTCAATTTCAAACTTCCTCTTTCTTTTCTAAGAAATAACGGAAAGTAAAAATCTAGTCCAATTTTATAATCTTTAAATCGATAATTGTCAATATAACTTGGCTCAGATAGATACGAATAACCTACATCAACTTTTGGTAAAAGCATGTTGGCTTTCAATTTCCTTTCTACATTAAGAATATCAATTTTGCTTTGCAGCGCGTTAATTTTTGGATGGTTTATTATGGAGAAATCGGTGTTTAATAAATCATTTGTCCTTAAACTTTCTTGAATTGTAAATTCTAGTTGTAGTTCAGGAATCATTTCATCGGCTAATTCAAGGGGAATATTATTTTCTAACCAAAGAAAATTAGACAGTTCTAATTTGGCTTTTGCCAATTTTTGACCAGAATCCTCTAAGTTTAAAATCCTATTTTTGACAATAATCCCTGCCTCAACGCTATCAATTGCCGGTTTGTCGCCTTCCTTTATCAATGTTGTTATTCCTTCAAATCTAATTTGTGCATATCGATTATACTCTTGATATAACTGGACTTCACTAAAATTCTTTTTCCAATTGAAATAAGCGATTGATGCATCGTATAATACTTCAATAGCTTGTAGTTTTCGTTCTGCCTGACTCAACTTTATTTGTATTTTTGCCTGTCGAACATCAGCCATTCTTTGATTAATAAATAATCCTTGACCTAACGGAACGGTTATTCCGAAGGATGTTAATCCTTGATTGGGCATTGTGTTTTCTGGATTCAGGAAAATACCTTCATTATTATCAAAGCCTGCCTTAATTTCAATTCCATACCAAGTGGGAATTTTGAAACTACTGTTCAAAATCGAAAAATATTCCTGGTTCTTAAACTGTTTTTTATCGAAATCAACTTCAATTTTTGGATCAAATCCTCCTCGCGCCATCATTAAATTAGCTTGTGCTCTACTAATTTCTAAGTTAGCAGTTTTAACAAGTGGGTGGTATTTTTTTACATAACCTAGAAACTCATCGTATGTAAACTCTTTTGAGGGAATGTTTTGCGCTGATACGGTTAACCCAAAGAATAAAAACGCTATAAAAACATATTTCATTATTTCTTATCTTTTTTGGTTTCGGTGGTTGATTGGTAATAATTAGGTGGGAAACCGTTTAACGTTCGCCACATTTCAAACCACACCGGAACATTTTCTAATAAAGCTAATGTTTGCGCTCCAGCACCTATACTCAATTGGCTTGGCCACTTGGCTTCATCTTGATCGGGTGCTATTAAAACTCGGTACTTTCCGTTGTCACTAATAAAATTTTCAATTGCAACAATTTCACCACCAAAAGTACCGTATGATATATCAGGCCATCCGGAAAAAATTATTGTAGGCCATCCATCAAACCACACTCTCACTTTTTCACCTTTGTGAAGTAGCGGAAGGTCGATAGGATTAACAAAAGTTTCTACCGCAATGTCATATCTAGCTGGCATTATGGTTACAATGGGCGTTCCTTCCTTAATTGTTTCGCCTATCCCTGACTGAAGTGCTCTATTGACATAACCATCTTGCGAGGCTCTAATGTAGTACATCCCATTTCTGATGCTGTAATTAGCAAGTTGATTTTTTAATTTATTTACTAGTGCATCTGTATCAAATTGACTGCTTAATGCTGTAAATTTATCGCTATTAGCTTTCGAGGATTTTTCTGCATATTCAGCTGTAATTCTACTTATTTCTACCTTAGCATTTATTAGTTCATTTTTACTAGTCAAAAACTTATTTTCTTGAGTAATAATTTTAGCTTCAACCTCCTGTAATTTCAATCTTTTTTCCTCAATATCCGTAAGCGGCTTCAGTCCTTCTTTGTTTAATTCAACTGAACGATTGTATTGCGTATTTGCAATTCTTAGCTGTGTTCGAACCGCTACTAAATCCATGCTGTCACTTTTAATTTTTAAGTACGCCTGTGTGATTTTATTTTGGCCCTGCTCTAATTTTAAGTTTTTTTCTTGTTCAATCGCTTTAATTTGCATCGCTAACGTGACAACCTTAAATTCATAAGATTCTAAAGATTGTTGTTTTGCATCCATTTGATTTCTAGTATTTTGTACTAAGTTAGGATCCATATAATCTTCTTTTATCTCTGAGATAAAAAGTATAGTGTCCCCTTTTTTTACAAAATCACCTTCTTGAACGTACCATTTTTCGAGGCGACCTGATATTACACTTTGGACTGATAGCGGACGCTGAGTGGGTTTTAATGTCGTTACTGACCCAATTCCTGTAATATTTTGTGTCCATGGCAAGAAAAGTGCAAAGAAAACAGCAATTGAAACACCAGCAATTATCTTGTTTAAAATTTTATAATGCGGTCTAGTTGCTAAACCTTTAACAGTTGCATATTTATTAAGGGACGGTAAATTTGTGTTATTATCGGATATGTTTAGCATAACTAATTATTTTTCATGTCTAGTTGAATAGCACCATTTTTCATTATTATTGTGCGCGTAGCTTTAGTTTTCCAATATGGATTTTTTGAAGAAACAATAATCGTCCATTTATGTTTATCTAAAGTGATAAAGTCAATAATCTCATTTGCAATTAGCTCGTCCATCACATCTGTTGGATCTTCATAAAAAAGTATTAAAGGCTTGCAGATAATACTCCTTGCTAGTAATAATTTTTGGGAGTTAGACGATGATAATTGCTTGCCTTCTGGGAAAATATGAGTGTCAAGTCCTTTTGGCAAAGACTTTATAAAAGAGGTGAGCTGAACGCCATCTATTGCCCATTTCAAGTCTTGAGAGCTTATCGACTCATTATTAAAAGTAATATTTTGAAGCAAAGTGCCTTCAAATGGAGTTTCGCCAGCAATAATGCTCCCTATTTGTGAGCGATATTGTTGTAAATTTATCTTTCTAAATGTATCATCATTAATATAAAAATAACCGGAAACGGGCTGTAATAAACCAGATAATATTCGAATAAGCGTCGTTTTTCCCGAACCATTTGCGCCATCAATTACTATTCTTTCACCTTGATCTATTTTTAATGAAATACCACTCAATATATCGTTGTTAGAATCGGGAAATTTAAACGTTAAATTCTCTATCTCTAACGAAGTATTTACAAAGCAAGTGTCGCCTGTAATTGCGTCTTCTTGTTCTAATTCTAAGTCAGTTACTTGACCTATCTTTTCAATCGATGTTAGTACGTCATAAAGCGTTTCCAAACCAATTATTATTTTTTCTACTGAATTAATTACTAAAAGGATGATTATTTCGGCTGCCACAAACTGCCCAATATTCATTTGTTGCGATAGCAATAAATAACCTCCCATTGAAAGCAATCCGCCAGTTACAATCATTTTAAAAATGATAAGTTGCGTAAACTGTCTTTTAATAATAACAAAATGTTTTTCACGATAACCTAAGTAGCTGGCCACTAAATTATCGTTTTTTTGTAAGCCATAATTGTAGTTTAAATCGTTTTTAAAACTGTGGCTGTTACGTGCAATTTCTTGAAGCCACCCAGCCACTTTATATTTAAATTTTGATTCTTTCAAGCTCGTTTCAAGACCTGAGGCATAAGAAAATACAAAGATGAAATAAAGAAGAAAAAAAAGTAAAACTCCAAAAATTATAAAAAAAGGATGATATAAAGACAATAAGATTAGTCCGAAGAAAATTTGCAATATTGCCGCTGAAAAGTCAATTATTAATTTTGAAGTTCCTTTTTGTATTGACATCGTATCAAAAAAACGATTGGCAAGTTCTGGTGGGTAAAAGCGGTAAAGCATCTCGGTTTTTATTTTTGGCAACCGAGCTGCGAAGTCAAAAGAAGATCTTATAAATATTTTTTGCTGTAAATTTTCTGTTATTCTAAGTTGCATAAGTGATAGTAGCCCTACCAACGCGACTCCAGAAACGACTAAAACAATTAATACGATCCATGACGCACTAACTCTACCAGATTGAATAAGATTTGTAATTGCTTGAATTCCTAAGGGTAATGACAAGCTAACTAATCCGGCAAATGCGGCGTAAAAAATAATTTGTGATACATCTTTTTTATCTAATTCGAGTAATTTGTAAAAGCGTTTTAAAGGGGTCATAAAGAATAATTATTATTGGTTTTGAGATAAAACATTTTCGGCAAGATTAAGGTAAAATTGCGTTGCTGTTACAACTTCGTTGCAATCTGTAATTGTTTTTAAATGTTCAGTTAAAAAATGTTGATGTAAACTACCTTCAACAATAGTTGATGTTAATGATTTAGCAAAAAGGTATTTCGGATCTACTTCGTTTACAATACTTACAATTCTGTTGATAACACTTTTGTAAATTAGGAAATAGCCTTCTTTATTTTCTTCGTCAATTTCTTTTGTATGTAATGTTTTAGTAAATTCAGCAATTATGATTTTATTCATAATTGATTCATTAATATGATCTGTATTCTGGTCGTCAACTATTTTTTCAGTAACTATACGAATGGCGTTATTTAATTTTTCTTTAGGGTCTATAATATTTGCTGTTGCTAATACTAATTTATATTCCATCCAACTCCAATACCATGATGACAAGTAAACTAGCAATTTATGTTTATTTTCAAAATAGCGATAGATAGAGCTTTCGTTTGAACCAATTCGCTCTCCTAATTTTTTAAAAGTAAAATTCTCAAAACCAATTTCATCAATCAAAAGTATACTATTTTTTAAAATTCTTTTGCCTAAAGCAGAGGTTTCAGGATCTTTAACGTAAATTTTTGCATTTACCTTTATTTTCAAACTAGATAAGATAGTATTCATTTTAGTATAATTATTTAGAATTTTTGGAAATAAATTCCTCCTTAAATATATTACAAATAATATTTTGGCAACTTTAATATGATCAATAACAAAATTGTCATTGTCATTTTAATTTTTAATGCAACACCGTAAAAATTATCGAATTCCCTTTTAAAATATTCACAATAATTACTTTCAAATGTGAATTACTGCAAATTGTAAAAGTGTATTTGACTAAAAATTTATTTTAAAACCAAAATTCAATTGTTTCATATCTTGAAGCTCTGGTCTAATATTATTAGATTTTAAATCAAGATATTTTAAGTGATTAAGTGGTTTTATCTGAGGAATTGCCTCAAGTTCATTATTAGCTAAATATAAGTTTTCTAGATTTTTAAAATTTAAAATCTCACTTGGAAGCGCTCTTAATTTGTCATTTTCTAAATGTAGAGATTTAAGATTTGGTAGTTTAGCTAAAATATTAAGTGTTTTGGGTAAGTTCATGTTTTTTTCATCGTTCAAATAGACTTCCTCAAGTTTTGTCAACTTTATAAAGTCACTAGGTAACATGTCGAAATCATTTCCACTCAGATCAATTACTTTTAATGACGTAAGTTTGGTAATACCCTTTGGAATCTTTTTTAAGTGATCATTTTTAAGGTTTAAATATTCGATGTTGATAAATTTAGACCAATCAACGCCTTCTAAATCTATATTTTGATTGCTTAAATCTAATTTATAAACCAATTCTGGTTTTTTCATTGCCTCTTCAATATTATTGAATTCTTTGTTTCTGTTGTTCGTATTTTGCGCAACAAGGAAATTAGTAGCAAGAAATAACAGTGCGACAATGATAGTTGTTTTCATTTTAGTTGTCTTTTATATTTTGACAAAATTAGTTGCAAAACTAATCGTATTACTATTAATAATCAGATTTTAACTTTTATTTATAAACAAAGCCACTTGTTAGCGAGTGACTTTGTTTATTGTACTAATTACAAGTGAGTAAGGAATGGCAGGTCATGACCGCCGGTTTTTCAATTCCCATCAATTCTAAAATTGTTGGTGCAATATCGCCTAGAACGCCATCATGAATTTGTCTTAATTCTTTATCGACTAAAATAAGAGGAACTGGATTTGTTGTATGTGCCGTATTTGGGCTGCCATCAGGATTTATCATTGTTTCGCAATTTCCGTGATCTGCAATAACAATTGTGGTATAGTTATTAGCTAAAGCTGCGGTAATTACTTTTTCTACACATTGATCAACCGCTTCGCAAGCTTGGATCGCAGCACTCATTATGCCAGTATGTCCTACCATATCGCCATTAGCAAAATTTAGACACACAAAGTCCACTTCTCCTTTATCAAGTTCCGGAATTAAGGCATCGGTGAGCTCCAAGGCGCTCATTTGAGGTTGCAAATCATAAGTCGCAACTTTTGGAGAGTTTTTTAGAATACGGCTTTCGCCAATGAATGGTAATTCTCTACCACCAGAAAAGAAAAATGTAACATGTGGATATTTTTCTGTTTCAGCAATACGAATCTGCTTTTTATGCGCTTTTTCTAAAACCTCGCCTAAAGTTTCGGTAAGATTATCTTTATTGTAAACAACTTTTATATTTTGATACGTTTCATCGTAATTTGTAAGCGTAACAAAATATAATTTTAGTTTGTGCATGTTGTGCTCGTGGTAATCTATTTGAGTTAGTACTTCAGTTAACTCACGTCCTCTGTCAGTTCTAAAGTTAAAAAAGATTACCACATCGTCCTCTTCAATCAGTGCAACTGGATTGTCATATCCGTCAACCATAAGTAGCGGATGGATAAACTCATCAGTTACATTTACTTCATAACTTTCTTCAATAGAAGTAACCGCGTCAGTGGAATGAGTTCCAATACCATTAACTAATAAATCATAAGCAAGTTTAACGCGTTCCCAGCGTCTATCGCGATCCATAGCATAATAACGGCCAATAACTGAAGCTAATTTTACAGTTGTAGTTGTAATATAATCTTGTAAATCTTGGATGTAATGTTTGCCTGATTTTGGATCTACGTCACGACCGTCAGTAAAGGCGTGAATATAAACTTTTTGTAATCCATATTGTTGAGTTGCGTCAATTAATCCTCGTAAATGTGACGTATGAGAATGCACACCACCATCAGAAACGAGTCCTAAAAAATGTACTTTTTTATTATTTATCCTTGCATAGGTGAAGGCATCTACTAAAACTTGCTCTTTTGCTAAGGTATCATGGGCAACAGCCAAATTAATTTTTGCTAAATCCTGATAAACAATTCGACCAGCACCTAGATTCATGTGTCCCACTTCACTATTTCCCATTTGTCCATCTGGCAATCCTACATTTAGGCCATCGGTTCTAAGTTGGGCACTAGGATATTTTCTATATAAACTATCTATAAATGGTACATGCGCATTATCAATAGCTGAAATTTTTGGATCGGGCGATTTTCCCCAGCCGTCCAAAATCATAAGTATTACTTTTTTGTTCATTATAAAGTTATTTTGAACAAAGATAAAACATTTCTAAAAATGTTGACATCAGTGGCGGTAACTATTGTAAATTCAATGATGAACGATCCTAAAAATTGGTTTTATTTTAGTAGACACCTCGGTTTATTAGAATTATTGCATTTACATTATATTCTTGATTTGATTATAATCGATAAAATAACGCACACTTATTGAGAAAGTATGGATAAGCGCCTCATTATTTAAAATATTAGTTACGTTGCTGACAAAATCTTTATTGATAATTCTCTCAAAGTCATTGGCATTATTTCTATACAAAACGGAGACTTGGCTGCCAGGTGCAAACCACCAAGTGTATGATAAGTCAGCATTCCAGGAATAGAAGCTAGAATTTTTATTGCTGGTGTATCCCGCAAAATCAGCAAGTCTTCCATTTTGTTCTAATGAAAGTATATTTTTATTTTCAGCATACGACCAGTACTGTCGCAAAGCAATGTTAAAAGTCATTTGGCTATTTAACGCATACTTACCAGACAAGGTATTGGAATACGTCAAAACATTTCTATTGGCAAAAAGTATTGTATTAGGTACTGAAGCATTCAAATTATCGGCTAAACTATCTATAAATCCTTTGTTGTTGTTTTGCCTATTAAAATTAAAATTATAATTCAATGCTAATTTATCGCTAAATCGGTATCTAGGACCTATCGAAATATTATAAGTGTTACGACCTATTTCATCAAATGCGGTATACGACGGATTAAAATCAACCGCAAAACGATAATTATAATTTGTTGAGATAAAAGCAGATCCTCTTATTCTAGTGGGCCTTATTACGTATCGATCAGTTGCTCTTGGTTCATAATAATCATACGTTTCTATTGGTGCAGCATCAACGGTAAAGCCATAATAATGATTTTTTTTATCGTTTGAATTGATTTGTAAATTTACATTGGCCGACTGTATTTTACCAGTCTCTTTTTGAAACTGGGAATAAGTGTTTAAACGTGCACCAAAAGAGTTAAAATACTTAGTTGGATTTAAGATTCTGTAACTCGTATTGCCATAAATGCTGTAATAATTAGTTTCAAAATTTATTCCTAGATCATTATTGTCATAATCCTTCGTAGTAATATCAGCTCCAACGCCATATCTAAATTTTCCACTTGTTTCAGAGAAATTCAATTGTGAATTGATCCCTTTTTTGTCTTCGGTACTGTTAATATGGCTGTATTTAAAATCCCCAGAAATATTATAAGTGTTTTTTTGTGTATTTAAATCCCAAACTAAAGCCGACACATTTGCATCTTTAAAATCTCCATTTCGGGTCACATTAGTATTTACAAAAGCTATTGAGGAATTTTTGCGAAAGCGCTGGTCTAAAACGAAAACATTATAATTTGCTAGTGGCTCTACGGTCTCTTTTCTAATTTCTTGCGTGTTTTTATTTTGAATTGTAGCAACTGTTTTTTCAGTTACTGCATTTAATATTCCAACTCCTAATCCATTTTTAGTTCGTCCTGATATTTTTAAAGCATTAATTAGATTTACACTAGCAGGATTATCTATGATTTGCTCATTAATTGAAGTAGTGGGATAATTGATTGGGTTGCCACCAATGCGGCGCGAGTAGACTAAATTTCCTTTGCTAAATAAATCTGTTCCCTCGGTAAAAAAAGGTCTATTTTCATTAAATTGCTGTTCAAATGGTGTTAAATTCAAAATTTGATCGTCGTATTTTGTTTGTCCAAAATCAGGAATCAAAATCATATCGAGCGTAAACGCATCATTAATACCGTATTTCAAATCTAAGCCGCCTTTTAAAGTTCCAATTGTTTTTTGGCGGGCGTTGGCATCTAAGTAAAAGGAGGAATAGGGCAATAAAAAGAGTCGAGTAGGAGGTTTTATATTTTCAATTCCTTCCAATGTTCCCGTTTGTTGGGTGAATGTGCCTAGTTTTGTATCGATAAAATTCCAGGTGTATTTAAAGCGATCGCGCCTCACTTCTCTAAAAAAATTAAGACCCCAAGTTTGCTTCATTTCTGTTGAAAAACGAAGTGCCGCATAAGGAATGCGCATTTCTATTGCCCAGCCTTTGTCAGTAATAATCGCTTTGCTATCCCATACTGCATCCCAAGAATAATCTTCGCCATTTGTATCTGTTGTGATACAATCTGCTTGACCATCTGCGGCATTTACAAAAAACTGAAAATCTTGTTGACCGTCATTAAAACCGTTAATAAAAACTCCAAAAAGGTCAGCCGTACCAAAATTATCTCGCTGCGTAACTTCCTTTAATATTTTATCAGGACTCTCGTCATACAAAATTGCGCCTATGTAAATGGCATCGTTGTCGTATAAAACTTTTATTTCTGTTTTCTTATTTTCAGGAATTGGAGTTCCATTATCAGGCTCAAACATAATAAAATCGCTTGCAATTGCAGCTGATTTCCAAATACCTTCATTCAATTTTCCGTCAATTTCTATTTTTTCGGTAATAAATTTAGTGTGGAGTGTTTTTTTTTGGCTGTAGCCAAAGAAAGAAAAGAATAGTAGAGAAAGTAATAGAAGCTTATTCATGAAAGATTTATTGATGCAAAATTAAATAAACCACAAGAGCATCAGAAAATTTAATTCGCTGTTCGCTGTGTAGTTTGCTTAATAGACTCCATATCTGCCTGAATGTTACAATTTGATTTGACTAAATTAAAATTTGTTTTTTATTGCATTATAATCAATAAAATAGCGAACGCTTATCGAAAGTACATTTGTAAGGTCACTATTGAATATGTTTTTGAGATTTCTTGATAAATCCTTCTCAACCATACTCGCTCTTTGTAATCCGTAACTGCGGTATAAAACAGAGACTTCGCTTCCAGGAGCAAACCACCAAGAATAAGATAAATCAAAATTCCAAGAGTTGAAATTTCGGTCTTTATTTAATGCATAAACTGCGTTTTCTGTCAAAAAGCCATTATTTTGTAACGTAAAAAACTCATGATTTTTAGAATAAGACCAATAGTAGCGGGCCTTTAAATTAATGGTCATTCTGTTATTTACTGCATATTTCCCGGTAAGGTCGTTTTGCAATATTTCTCGATTGCGTTCTGCAAAAACAATCCCAGAATCATCAAAGTCAACCCAGCCGCGATCATTTCTCATGTTAGTATATTCCACCGCGTAAGCTAATGAAAACTTGTCATTAAATCGGTATTTTGGACTCGCATAAAAACCGTGAGTTAATCGCTTTTCTTCATCAAACTTTGTAAAGTTGACGGTCATATCTAACGTTAACTCATTATTTCTATTTAACTCAAAACCAAAATAGGACGCGACTCTTTTAGGTATATAAACATATCTTCCATATTCCCGAGGTTCATAAAAATCAAATGTTTCTAGCGGATTTACAATGATGCCTAACTCATAATAATCGTTTTTTAGCGATCTTGCTTTTACCACTGTTTTGTACCAACTTTCTTGAACTTTTCCTGTGGTATTTTGAAGCTCTAAGTTGACTTCTTGCTCTATTTTTAGTGTATTAAAAATTTTAGTAGGATTTAATATTCTGTAACTCACATTTGCTTCGACATTGTGATAATTAGTATAAAAAACAATTCCTAAGTCATTGATATCATAATTTTCTGATATGTATTTTCCAGCAAATAAGTATCGGTAGCGACCACTTGTTTTTTCGAAGTTTACAGCAGTTTTTATACCGTTATAATCTTTAATGGTATTGACTTGAGTAAATTTAAAATCGCCATATAAATTGTATGTGTTCTCTTTTGTATTTAAATCATACACTATCGCTGATGCGTTTGCATCTCTAAAATTTCCATTGCGGGTTGTATTTGCATTTACAAAAGAGACCGATGAGTTTTGATTGAATCGCTGGTCTAGAACAATCATATTATAATTAGTAAGCGGTTCAATTACTTCTTTACGAACTTCTTGGGTGTCATTGTTAAAAATGGTTGCTTGGGTTTTTTCGGTAACAGCATTTAAAAAACCCACTCCCAAACCTTTCTCGGTTCTACCCGAAATTTTTACAGCATTTAGTAAATTTACCGTGCTAGGATAATTGGTTATTTCTTCAACGTCAGTGGTATTAGGGACTGTAGTGGGTTCGCCACCTATTCGGCGGGAATAAAGCAAATTGCCTTTATTGAATAAATCGGTACCTTCTGTAAAAAAAGGTCTGTTTTCTTCAAACCGCTGTTCAAAAGGCAACAAATTCAAAATAGCATTATCAAACTTTGTCTGACCAAAATCAGGAACCAAAATAGCATCTAATGTAAAGGAATCATTAATACCATATTTAATATCTAAACCAGCTTTTAAAGTTGTATCAGAACCAATATCGCTTTGTTGGTAATATGCTGAGGTGTACGGTATAAAAAAAAGTCGAGTAGGCGGTTGGATATTTTCAATACCTTCAAGAACACCAGCTTGCGGTATCACTGCCCCAATTTGAGTGTCAACGCGATTCCAAGTGTACTTTTGTACGTCGCGCTTAATTTCGCGTAGAAAGTTTAAGCCCCAAACTTGTGTATCAGCTTTACTAAACCGTAACGCGGCATAAGGAATTTTCATTTCAACTGCCCAACCAAATTCAGTAAGAACTACTTCACTATCCCAAATTGCATCCCAAGTAAAATCTTCAAAATCCTCGGTAGCTAAGCAATCCATTTGTACGCCTGCAGCGCTTACAAAAAACCGAAAATCCTGTTGACCATCATTAAAGCCATTAATGTAAATCGCAAAATGATCAGAAACGCCAAATATATCTCGATTAGTTAGTTCTTTCTGAATTTTATCTGGTTCATTGTCGTACAGTAAGGCCGAAACGTAAATGGCGTCGTTGTCATAAACTATTTTTACCTCTGTTTTTTTTTCAGCACTAATTGGTTTTCCATTGTCTGGTTCAAACATTATAAAATTAGTCGCAACTGACGCTGAATTCCAAATTTCTTCGTTGATTTTGCCATCGATAACTATATTTTCAGTAATTGGTTTAGCTTGTAAAACTTTTTTTTGACTATAAGTGGTAAAAGTATATAATAATGAAAAAATTAAACTTTTTAAAAGTAATTGTGACATAAATGGGGGCTAGGTTTACAACAAAAGTAATAAAATTAACATAGGAATTGCGATTTCACCGATTTTGTTGATTAATAGTTAGTGCATTTTTTCGTCATTACCAAAATAAATTTTTGTTAAATTCACTGATATTTCTGTTTTTTTACACTAGGTTTGTGTGCCCTATTAATCTATAACTTAAACAAAATCAATGATTTATACAATAATTCCTACTATGATATTTTTATTTGTTTCTTCATTCTCAACAACAAATACAGAGAAAGATCCAAATGTTTTAAGTACAGCTGTGTATGTAAAAAAAGCTGAACCCACTCTAGAATCTCGAATTGAAGTTGCTTATAAAAATTTGCATTCAGATAAATTCGAATTACCAAAATTAGAAAGTTTTGCCGAGGCTTTAAAAGGTTATTATTCTTTCAAGCAAAAGGGAGTAATAAAAAAAGAGATTCTGACTTTGATCGATTTCAGTTTGTCAGCAAACAGTAAAAGACTATGGGTAATTGACTTAACTACCGGTGATGTATTGTTTCATTCGCTTGTGGCTCATGGGCGAAATACTGGTCAAGAGTTTGCTTCCAATTTTTCTAACGCTTCGGAATCCTACAAAAGCAGTTTAGGTTTTTATTCCACGGGCGAAATTTATAATGGAAAACACGGAATGTCCCTTCGATTAGACGGTTTAGAAAAAGGTGTAAATGATAATGCTAGATCTCGCGGAGTGGTGATGCACGCTGCTGATTATGTTTCTAATTCGTTTATCAAAAACAACCATAGATTAGGAAGAAGTCAAGGATGTCCTGCCGTTCCTGTTGAGCTTTCAAAAGAAATTATCACTGCTATAAAAGATAAATCATGTTTCTTTATTTATCATCCGTCAAGAGTTTCAAATTTTGGAGATAAATCAATTTCTTAAATTTTAAGGTAAAATTGGAGTAATGCCGGATATTAAACATTTGCACTAATTTTCATTGCGAAAAAAAGTCATTCAAAAACCCGTATAATAGTCTCAACTCTTGGAATAGTTCGTCTATACTGATCGAAGAGTTGATAAAAAACCAATACGAAGCTTACTGAAAAATTGTTTAATAAAATAATCACAAGCACCGGATTTAAATTAAAGTCTAATTCTTTAGGTTAAAAGTGAAATTAAATCAATTGTTGCAATGTAAATCGTAACAAGATGGTATTTATTTTATCGCTCTATTTTAATATTAGTAGAACTTAAGTTTTTAAACATCACAACATGTTCTCCTACATCGATGATTTCAAAGGGAACTCCTATTATCCCATATCCCATTTTTTGATAAAAACCAATTGCTTCTTGTCGAGCGTTGAACCAAATTAAGTTTGATTTTTTTTGAATGCAATAATTCTCCGCATTTATGATCAAAATTTCGCCAAACCCTTTTTTTTGATGTTTTTCTAGAACTGCCATTCCCCGAATTTGTATTTGTTTTTCACTTTCAAACCACTCATTTTTTGCCTCGAACAGCGAAATTACAGCTTGAATTTTACCGCTATCAAACAATCCAAAATGTGTTGTAGACTTTAAATTATCACCATCAAAATGACAACTTTCTATGGGTTTTTCATTTCGAAGTACTGGATGACGCACCGGAAAAGTGTCTAAAGCGATAATTTTTTTAATTATTTGCATATTTTTTTAAACTTTTTCAAAGGAATTATAAATGTATAATATTATAGTATTAAATTCTTTATGATTTAAATTTTCGTATTTACTTCCATTTAGCAATTGCAGTTGGAGAGTTTTTAAGAAAAAAACTTGCATTCAAGCAAACTTATTAATTATATTTGCACCGTTGTTAATGCGAAAGTAGCTCAGTTGGTAGAGCTCCAGCCTTCCAAGCTGGTTGTCGCGAGTTCGAGCCTCGTCTTTCGCTCTAATTTTCAAAACTTGTTTTGAAAAATTAATTTAATATTGTCATGCGAAAGTAGCTCAGTTGGTAGAGCTCCAGCCTTCCAAGCTGGTTGTCGCGAGTTCGAGCCTCGTCTTTCGCTCTAAAACCTCAAACTTTGTTTGAGGTTTTTTGTTTTATGTGTATCTCTACTTTTACGCTTTTTGTTGTGCCATTATATTTTTGGCTAGAACAACACAACATTCTACCGCAATACTAAAATGCCAGACTTCCTATCAAATAAGGAAGCTCACAATTAGTAAAAAATACTTTCATTTTAAAGCTTTTTCCCGGTAACTATGTCTTTCGCTGTGCAAATTGCAAACCCATAAATCGTAACATTTTTAGAGACTAATTTATAAAACTTAAATCCATTCCAGATTCTAATTCTTCAGGATTTTGATTTTGTCTAAACAGTCGGGCAGTGAGATCTCCTTTTAAAATGATTTTGTCGCCTTTTACGTCAAGCCAGCTACCTTCTCTCAAACCTAACACCGGTGCCGAATTGTAAGCATGAAATTCCTTGATACGCGTTTCTCTTGTTTCGCCCATGTGTTTTGATGATAGATCAGGATCTAAATAATGAGGATTCAAATTGAATGGGACAACGCCCAAAGTTTGAAAACTGGATGGATACACAATTGGCATGTCATTAGTAGTTTGCATTGTTAATCCGCAAATATTACTTCCTGCGCTGGTTCCTAGATAAGGAGTTCCTTTTTTAATAGCCTGTGAAAGAATATCCATTAAATTATATTTGTACAATTGTGAAACTAATACAAATGTGTTTCCTCCTCCAGTAAAAATTCCTGTTGCATTTTTTATAGCTTCCGTAGCGTCGTCAAATTCATCAATGCCGGTAACTTTTTTATTAATTTTGGCGAAAGCCATTCCAACCAGCTCCGTATATTCTTTATGCGAAATTCCACCTGGTCTTGCAAAAGGAATAAATAGAATAGTTTTACAATTTTGAAAATGCAGTTGCAATGCGGGCAATAGATAATCAAGATAACCTTCACTTGAAAGTGTCGATGTACTTGCTATAATTATATTTTTCATCGTAGAATTTAATTTAGGCTAAAGGTATTGATTCAGTTATTTTATTTCAAACATTTAATTAACATTTTTTTACCAAGGCGTTAGTAAATAATTTGGAGGTGATTTGGGTATTTTTACGAGTTAATAAATACGTTTATTAAAATATGATCAAAATTGTATATTTTTTTTTGGCATTTAATGCAATGCAAATTGTTGCACAAGATCGGCCTCGTATACAAATAAATGGTAAAGTAAGTGCTGATTTCATGGCTTTAGAAAACATTTATGTCATTAATAAAATAACTAATCAACTAACAAAAACAAATCAACAAGGTTTCTTTAAAATTGAAGCTATGGCTGATGATACCTTACTATTTTCGGGTTCGCAATTTTTAGAATTTGCAATCTGCATCACTCAAAATAATATAAAAGAAGAAATTTTTACGGTAAACTTGAATCAAGAAATCAACCAATTAGATGAGGTTATAGTGCAAAGCAATATTAACGCAGTATCATTAGGAATTATCCCTAAAGGACAAAAAAGTTACACGGCAGCCGAACGAAAATTATACACCGCGACAGATCTTAATGCTTCTGCAAATGTGGGATCGATGATGGGTGGTTCTATTTCAGCAGATCCATTGCTAAACTGGATTTCAGGTCGGACTAAAATGTTGAAAAAGGATTTGGAAGTAGAAAAAAAGGAATTTTATTTAAAAAGAATCCAGTACTTGTTTCCAGATGATTATTTCATCAATACCCTAAAAATACCGGCTATTTATATAAAAGGATTTGAGTATTACATTATAGAAAATCAAGATTTTGTAAAAATTTTAGAATCAAATAACGCTGCATTGTCTGCCTTTTTTATAGGTGACTTAGCGATAAAATATAAAGAAATAATTGCAAGCAATCATTAATAACACCATCAAACTCTTATTTTTGTTTTCAGTTCAAATAATTTTTGGACAGGCCGTAATAAAGGCGAAAATGCGAGTTCAACTTAGTTCCGACAGCACAGCGGTGCATGCTATCGATGTAACAAACGTAACTTCTCAAAAAACAATTGTCTCAAATCTTGGTGAGTTTTTTACTATCGATGTCAAAATAGGTGATGTAATTCTTTTATCAAGTAAAGACCTCGAGACACTAAGAATAAAAATTGACCAACGGGATATCGAAAAGGAAGTTTTAACAGTGAATATGGGTGTTAAAAGTATTGTTCTAAAAGAAGTTATAATTAATGAGTCGGGAGTATCATCAGAAAGTTTAGGCATTATTCCATACGGTCAAAAAAAATATACTCCAGCTGAAAGAAGGCTTTATACGGCGACTACAGGCGGGGGAATAGACGGACTATTGAATACTATTTCTGGTCGGAAAGCAATGATAAAAAAGGAAATAATTGTGGAGAAAAAAGAGCAGTTATTAGCTAAAATTGATATTCTTTTTGAGGACAATTATTATATTGAAACTTTAAAAATTCCTGAACTCTATATTAAAGGATTTCAATACTACTGCATCGATGATATCTCAATGGCCAATGCTTTGCGGGCAAAAAATAAAACAATGGTGCTTTTTCTCATTGTGAAATTAGCTGAAAATTATAACGAAATACTTGCTCTTGAAAGTAAATAAAAATTTATTCCTAGTTTTATTTGTGCTATCAAAAGTTACTTATAGCCAAGTTAGTATTGAAAAGTTGATTCATGGAGAAATTAGAGTCGATTCTCTTTACGTAAACGGAATAAATGTAGTAAATTTAGGGAATAAAGAAACAACAGTAAGTGCTAACAATGGTAAGTTTTTTATTTTAGCTAAAGTCAATGATGTTCTAGTTCTTTCAGCATTACATCTTGAAGCAAAAAGAATTATCATTGCTTCTAGTGATTTTGAAAATGGTTTTCTTCCAATTAAAATGTTCAATAAAGTAACGAGACTTGACGAGGTAATTGTTAAAAACAATCAATTTAATGTTGTTTCTCTAGGAATTGTGACTAAAGCGCCAACGAAATATACAACAGCAGAAAGAAGATTGCAAACAGCGGGGGATTTTAAACCTATTATGCTGTTAAATTTAATAGGTGGAACGATGCCTCTTGATACGCTGATAAATAAGATTAATGGCAGGACAAAAAGGTTGAAAAAACTAGTTGTTTTAGAGAAAAAGGAAAGTAATATTAAGGTTATTTCTGAATTGTTTAGGGATGAATATTTTACAGACGAATTAAATATTCTAACTGAAAATATAAATGGTTTTAAATTTTATATTGTTGAAAATGAAAATTTCGTAAAAATTTTAGACAGCAGAAATGAACCACAAATTTCCTTGTATATGACAGCTTTATCGCTAGAATTTAAAACTTTATTGAATAGTAAGAATAAATAGATTTACTTATGAAAACTACAATTACGCTATGCTGCTTGATCTTTATTTGCCTATTTTCCTATGGTCAAAATGATAATCGCAAATCGTTACACGGTCAATTTACTAATGAAGCAGTTTTAGTTGACAACGGCTATGTGTTTAATTTAAATTCAAAGACGAGAACTTTTATTAGTAATCAAGGTTTCTTTGATGTTTTGGCGAAAGCCAATGACACATTATTAGTACTAAGCCCGGCTTTTAAGTCAAAGAAAATGATAATTCAGCAGAAAGACTTTATTAAACCGCTGTATATTGTGATCTTAGAATCTCAAACTACAGCGCTGAAAGAGGTGGTTATAAAAGGTCAAACAGATATAAAGCCAGCAATAGCAAATTCACAAGCAATAGTCGATATGAAATTTGCTGCTGATGCCCAGTCAGCAGTTAAAAATAGTGCGATGCCTTCTGATAGATCGATTGAAAACGGAATGGATTTCGTGCGTATTTATAAAATGGCGGCCAAATTATTTAAGAAAGACAATGCAAAAACTGATTTAAATTCGAATATAGATTTCTCTAATTCAGTTTCGAACGCACTAGATCGCAACTTTTTTACCAAGACGCTAAAGATAAAAAGCGATGAAGTTGATCTTTTTCTTGATTTTTGCGAAGTAGATCCAAAATCGAAAACGCTGCTAAAGCAAGAAGACGAGTTTATGCTAATTGATTTTTTAGTTACTAAAAGCGAGGAGTTTAAAAGAATCACTAATTTTGAAAAATGAAAAAAATAATAGTAGTAACACTTTTTATACTCTTGACGATTGGAGTAAGTTCATTTGGTGTTCATAAATTCTACGTTTCCTTATACCAAGTAGATTTTGCCCCCGAAAAAAAAATGCTCCAAATTACGTCTCGAATATTCATAGACGATTTAAATAACGCGATTGAAAAAAAGTTCAATAAGAAAATTCAATTAGGTTCAGAAAATGAAACTGACTCTGATTTACTCCTATTTAAAAAATACTTCAACGAAAAATTTACAATTAAGGTAAATGGTCAGGTCAAAGATGTACAATTCTTATCAAAAGAAATGGAAGGTGATGTGCTAATTTGCTATTTTAAAATTAAAGATATTCACAAAATTAAATCACTTGAAGTATACAATGCCGTAATTATAGAGGGAAATAGTGAACAGCAAAATATTATGCACTTTTCTATTTTAGGCGTAAAGAATACATTGCTTTTTACAGAATCTTCGCAAAAAGGCGTAATTAAGAAGTGATTTATTAGAATTATTTACTAAAAAATATTATTTTCACATCCTCAAAACCAGAATCGTAACTATGAAAAAATTAGCATTATTTTTACTTCTTCCTGCTCTATTATTTGCGCAAGAAAAAACACCTCCGACTACTCCAAAACAATCAGGCCGATACGACAACAATAAGTTTAGTCAAATGTACGATTTGATGGCAACGCCAAATATGTTTCGCACAGCTTCGGGCGCGCCAGGTCCTGCATATTATCAACAACAAGCTGATTATAAAATTGATATTGAACTTGACGATAAAAAATCTAGTATCAAAGGTTCAGAAGTTATAACTTATCACAATAATTCTCCTGATACATTAGAGTATTTATGGGTACAGTTAGACCAAAATCAAGCAGCAAAAAATTCACAAACTCCACTAGCAGAAAGTCAGCGGATGGAACAAGTATTGCCAGCAGCAACTTTTAGTAATAAATTCTTAAAACAAGATTTAGAAAGAGGCTTTAATATCGAGTCAGTTAAAGATGTTAAAGGAAATACATTGTCATACACAATCAATCAAACGATGATGCGTATCAACCTAGTTTCACCTATGAAACCAGGAGATAAATTTTCTTTTGGAATCAAATGGAACTACAACATCAATAATTATAGAGTGGAAGGTGGACGATCTGGATATGAATTATTCGAAAAAGATGGAAATAAATTATATGTAATTGCACAGTTCTATCCTAGAATGGCAGTTTACAATGATGTTGAAGGTTGGCAAAATATGCAATTCTGGGGAACAGGAGAATTTACATTGCCTTTTGGAAATTTTGATGTGAACATAACTGTTCCGGCAGATCACGTAATGGAGGCAACAGGCGAACTAACAAATAGAAGTGAAGTTTTTACAGCTGAACAAGTAAAAAGATATGAATTAGCGTTAAAAACGTATGACAAGCCAGTGGTTATTGTTACACAAGCAGAAGCAGAAGCAGCTGAAAAAGGATTCTCTGAAAAAAAGAAAACATGGAAATTTAGTGCTAAGAACGTACGAGATTTTGGAATTTCAACATCAAGAAAATTCATACTTGATATGATGGCGGTAAAATTAAACGATAAATCAGTGATGGCGGTGTCAATATATCCTAAGGAAGCAAATCCTTTTTGGGGAGAAACAGCAACGCGAACTGTAGCTCATACTTTAAAAAGTTATTCTGCACATACATTTGATTATCCTTATCCAAAAGCAGTATCTGTATCTGCCGAAGACCAAGGAATGGAATACCCTATGATTTGCTGGAATTACGGTCGCCCAGATGAAAATGGAGTATTAAGCGAGCGCATTAAAAACGGAATGATAGGCGTAACGATACATGAAGTTGGTCATAATTTCTTTCCAATGATTGTAAACTCTGATGAGCGTCAATGGTCTTGGATGGATGAAGGTTTAAATACGTTTATGCAATATATGGCTGAGCAAGAAATGGGAACAAATTTCCCTTCTAGTCGCGGTCCCGCGAGCAAGATTGTTCCTTACATGAGTGGCGATCAAAAGTTTTTGGAACCTATAATGTCTAACTCCGAGAGTATCCATCAGTTTGGATCAAACGCTTATGGAAAACCAGCTACAGGATTAAACATATTGCGAGAAACCATTATGGGTAGAGAATTGTTTGATCACGCTTTCAAAGTATATGCAAACCGATGGAAGTTTAAGCACCCTACGCCTGAAGACTTTTTTAGAACCATGGAAGACGCTTCGGCGGTAGATTTAGATTGGTTTTTTAGAGGTTGGTTTTACTCAACAGATTTTGTAGATATCGGTATAAAAGAGGTAAAACAATATTATGTTTCTCAAACGGCGACAAAAGAATTAAAAGACGCTGTTGTTAAAAGAGGACGATTTGGTGAAGAAAAAGGGCCTTTCGTATATCTAGTTCCAAGCACAAGCGAGGAATTATCTGCTAAGGATAAAAAAGCTTTAGCACTTATTGATGTCAATTTATTATCTGATTATGTTAATACTAAATTTACTGCCGACGAGAAATCAAACTTAAAATCGCCTAAATACTTTTACGAAATAGAATTTAATAAGCCAGGCGGAATGATAATGCCGGTAATTGTTGAATTAACGTACGAGGATGATACTAAAGAATTGTTTAAATATCCAGCACAAATCTGGAGAAAGAACAATGAAACGGCAAAGAAAATTTACGCTACCGAAAAAGTAATCAAAAAAATTCAGCTAGATCCAAAACTTGAGACAGCTGATATAGATATTACTAATAACACTTGGCCAAAAGAAGAATCGAAATCTAGATTTGATTAATGAAAACTACGCTAAAAAAGACTCTGTAACAAGAGTCTTTTTTTTATGAAATATTTAAAAGTCCAAGTTTCTAAATTTGGTATCTTTGTAGCAATAAAAATAAAAAATATGTTTGGTATAGGTGGAGGGGAATTAATTTTCATCATGTTTATAGTTTTGATGCTTTTTGGATCTGATAAAGTTCCAGAAATTGCGCGTACTATGGGTAAAGCAATGGCGCAATTAAAAAACGCAACAAATGATATTAAAAGTGAAATTCAAAAAGGAGCAGAATCAAATGGATTTGACACTAAAACAATAGGAGATTTAAGAGTTAATCTCACATCAGAAATTGATAAAGTCAAAAATAATTTGTTGGGCGATACTTCTCAGTACACTGATATTAGAGAAAATATTACTTCTGAAATTAACAAAGCAAAAGAAAATATGATTGGCGATATAAATGCTCCTTTGGAATCGACCAAAGAGATAATTGAAGATATTTCCGGACCAATAAAACGTCAATTGTAATGTTGGAAAAATTACTATCTCTTGACGTAGAATTATTTATTTTTTTAAATTCTTTAGGTTCCGCGACGTATGACGCAATGTGGTTATTTATCACAAAACAAAGCAATTGGATTCCATTATTCTTACTGTTGCTATATGTGATTTTTAAAAAATTAGGAGCAAAGCAAACCCTTTATTTGCTTCTAGTAGTCGCAGTTCTTGTTACTTTTACTGATCAAATGACTAATGTTTTCAAGAATGGCTTTCAACGTTTGCGTCCCTGCAATAATCCTGAAATTAATTCTTTTATCCGAGTAGTACAAGTCAGGAATTCCTTTAGTTTCTTCTCTGGTCATGCATCAAATTCGATGGCTGTTGCCACCTTGATTTATTTCACGCTAAGATCGCATTTCAAATATTTTGGTTTATTGTTTTTGTGGCCATTGATATTTGCCTATAGCCGAATTTATTTAGGATTACATTATCCTATCGATATTGTGACAGGTTATTTATTTGGATTTGTTTTCGGATTTTTAATATTTAAAGTCTATAAAATAGCTCAGCAACGCTATTTTCCGCTTCCGTCGAAATATTTATAGCACTCTACTTACTGTCAAACCATCACGAATAGGTAGCAATACCGTCTCAACTCTAGGATCATTTGCTAAAAGTGCATTGTATTCTAATAAAATTCTTGTGCTTGTATCTTTTGGGTTTAAAGTTTCCAGCACTTTCCCACTCCATAAAACATTATCTGATAAAATTATTCCGCCTCTGTTCATTTTTGGTAAAATTAATTCAAAATAGTTGAGGTAATTTTCTTTATCTGCATCAATGAAAACTAAATCAAATTTTAAGTTTAATGTAGGAATAATGTCCACCGCTTCTCCTAAATATTGATGTATTTGTTTGCCCCAAGGCGATTTATCAAAATGCTTCCGCTGAAAATCTACTAATTCTTCTTTGATGTCAATAGTGTGTAATGTGCCGTTTTCTTGCATTCCTTCGCATAAACATAAAGCCGAGTATCCAGTGAACGTCCCAATTTCTAAAATAGTTACTGGACGGATCAACTTAGATAGCATGCTTAAAACTCTACCTTGAAAATGACCGCTCAACATTCTGGGTATTAAAATTTTTTGATAGGTTTCTTTGTTTAAAGCTTCTAGCAATACAGGTTCTTTTTCAGAATGTTGCTCAATGTAGTCTTCTAATTCTTGGGAAATAAAATGCATTATTTTAATTTAAAAGTATTCAAATCTTGGTAATTATTCCAAAATCGCAACAAATATATAGTTTCATTTTCAATGGAATAATACATGGTGATTTGTTTTATGATTACCAGTTTGTAAACATTTTTATAATCTGATTCTTTGAAAATTATGTTATTTTTCAATAATAAATTCAGTGAATGGTCAACCTCATTTATAAAATTTAACACTTCTGTTTCTGACCACCGACTTTCTAAGTATTCGATATTATTCCAATAATCATCTTTTGAAACTAAAGTCCATTCAATCTTCATTTTTAAAATATTTTGAATATCTTTTTTTTGTTTCTTCCATGACAGAATCATGCGGTAAAGTTTTCTTTTCTCTAACCTGACGGAGTGCCTCGTTTAATAATTCCTTCTTCTTCAAAGCCAACGAACTGGTAGAAAAGTCATTATAAGATTCTTCATTCAAATAATTATCAAAAACCGAAGAAACGATTCGTAATAAACGTTCGTCTGCATTTTCGATTTGTAATTGAATTTTTTGTTTTAATTCGGGAAGTCCCATGTTAGATTGTTTTAAAAGTCAAAGTTACAAAATTTAACATCGTAGGTTAGAAAAATTAAGTATTATTCAAAATTGTAACTAACTTTGCGCCATGCAAATTGAGAAAAAAGACATACGCGCCTTATCTAAAGAACAACTACGGGAATTTTTTACAGCAAATGGCGATAAAGCCTTCCGCGGAAATCAAGTGTACGAGTGGCTATGGAGCAAAGTAGCGCATAGTTTTGAGGATATGACTAATGTTTCGAAAGAAACACGAACCATGCTTCAAGCTAATTTTGTTATCAATCACATAAAAGTGGACACGATGCAACGTAGTGAAGATGGAACCGTTAAAAATGCTGTTCGCTTACATGATGGTTTAGTGGTAGAAAGTGTTTTAATTCCCACAAATACCAGAACAACAGCTTGTGTTTCTAGTCAAGTAGGTTGTAGTTTAGATTGCAACTTTTGCGCAACAGCGCGGTTAAAAAGAATGCGAAATTTAGAACCTGCTGAAATTTATGATCAAGTTGTTGCTATAGATAAAGAGAGTAGGTTGTATTACAATCACCCGCTATCGAACATTGTTTTCATGGGAATGGGCGAACCACTTATGAATTACAACAATGTTTTGAAAGCAATCGAAATGATAATTTCACCAGAAGGTTTAGGGATGTCTCCAAAGCGAATTATGGTATCGACATCAGGAGTGCCTAAAATGATTAAGAAACTGGCTGATGATGATGTGAAATTTAAATTAGCCGTTTCTTTACACTCGGCTATTGATGAAATCCGATCTCGGATTATGCCGTTTAGTACTAATTTTCCGTTGGCTGATTTACGTGAATCATTGGAATATTGGTATAAAAAAACCAAAAGTAAAATTTCTTATGAATACGTGGTTTGGAAAGACATCAATGATAATAAGGAATCTATAGATGCGCTTGTGAAGTTTTGTAAATATGTTCCATGCAAAGTCAATTTGATTGAGTATAATCCTATTGATGATGGCGAATTTCAGCAAGCGTCAGATGAATCAATTAATGAATATATAAAAGCGCTGGAAGCTAGCGGAATAGTTGTGAAAGTGAGGAGAAGTCGCGGAAAAGATATTGATGCAGCTTGCGGTCAACTTGCCAATAAAGAAGCGTAGGATTTAACTTTTTATAAACGTTCAAAACGAAGGAAGCATTAGTATGATTGCAAGCTAAAGCTTATCTTTGAATTCTAATGAATATCACTTCGCAAATAAAACAGCCGATCTTGAAAGAAATGGAACTTTTTGAAAAAAAGTTCTACGAATCAATGACTTCACAAGTGGCTTTGCTAAACAGAATTACCTATTACATTGTAAATAGAAAAGGAAAGCAAATGCGTCCTATGTTTGTTTTTCTAACTGCTAAAATGGTTTCTGCTGGGTTAGTTAATGAGAGAACCTATAGAGGCGCTTGTGTTATTGAACTTATACATACTGCAACATTAGTTCATGATGATGTGGTTGATGACAGCAACAGGCGTAGAGGGTTTTTCTCGATTAATGCTCTTTGGAAAAACAAAATTGCGGTTCTTGTTGGTGATTATTTATTGTCTAAAGGATTGCTACTTTCTATTGATAATGGCGACTTCGATTTACTTCGAATAATATCTGTCGCTGTACGCGAAATGAGTGAGGGCGAATTGCTGCAAATAGAGAAAGCAAGAAAACTTGATATTACTGAGGAGGTTTATTACGAAATTATCCGAAAAAAAACAGCAACTCTTATTGCTGCTTGTTGTGCTCTTGGTGCAAGATCAGTTATTGAGGATGAGGTTCAGGTTGAGAACATGCGAAAATTTGGTGAACTCATCGGCACGGCATTCCAAATAAAAGATGATTTATTTGATTATACAGATGAAGCCATTGGAAAACCAACAGGTATTGACATTAAAGAGCAAAAAATGACATTGCCCCTTATTTATGTTTTGAATACTTGTAATTCAAAAGAAAAAAGCTGGCTGATCAATTCGATCAAAAATCACAACAAAGACAAAAAACGCGTTAAAGAAGTTATTGCTTTTGTAAAAGACAATAATGGTTTGCTTTACGCAGAAGAAAAAATGGTTCAATTTCAGCAAGAAGCCCTTTTACTGCTGGATAATTATCCCGATTCGGAGTTTAAGGAAGCTTTAATTTTGATGGTAAATTACGTTATTGAAAGAAAGAAGTAGTGTTCAGTGCTCAATGTTTACTGGTCAATGTTGAACGTTCAATTACGGTTTTTGCAACTTCCACATATAAATTGTCAATACTAAGTTAGTTTAAGTAAAGTTTTTGATTCAGCTTATATTTCATAATTTTATTTAAATAATTTGATTGCTAAAATACTGTAAATCATATAATTAAATGTTTAATATTATTATTTTTTACATTATCTGATTATTCATGCAACCATTTTGCAACTATTCTCGTCTATGTTAATAGAAGTCTGTTATTTTTACTGAATACTAACTACTAAACACTAATTACCAAAACTGATCACTAAAAACTGATCACTAAAAACTGACTACTGACCACTAACCACCAACAATGAAAGTAATACAATTACATCATCAGGAAAAGGAATTAATCCAGTTAGCTATCGAAAGCAATCGACAAGCCCAGCAACAGATTTATTCTCAATTTTCTGCTAAAATGTTAGGTGTTTGCAGGCAGTATATAAGGGACATTCATCAAGCTGAAGATATATTGCTTACTGCTTTTATGAAGGTTTTCACAAATCTCAAAAATTTTCAACACAACGGAAGTTTTGAAGGTTGGATCAGAAGAATAATGGTAAACGAATGTATCTCATTTATTCGAGTGCAGAAAAAAATAAAATACATTGAAGACGAAACTTATTTTGAAGAAAGCTTTAACAATATCGAAAGTCAGCTTTCAATGGACGATATTCAGTTTTTGATTGATAGTTTGCCCGATGGATACAAAATGGTTTTTAATCTTTACGCTATTGAAGGTTTTAAACATCAAGAAATCGCAAGTTTGTTAGGGATAAGTGAAGGCACTTCAAAATCACAATTATCACACGCTAGGAAAATGCTGCAAGTCCAAGTTAACAAGTTAAAGAATTACGAGTATGGAACCGAATAAATTAGATAAACATATAAAAGAGCAGTTAAATTCCAGGGAGATTCAACCGTCAGAAATGGCTTGGAGCAAATTAGATGCTATGCTAACAGCCGCTGAATCGAGCAATAGCGAACAGGCGAGGCAAAAGCCAAAACGAAAGTTTCCGTGGATGTACATTGCTGCAAGCGTCGTAGGGTTTTTGTTGATCGGTACGGTTTATTTTAGTAAAAAATTAAATGGCATAGATAATCTAAATAATGAGGTGGTTTTAGAGAATGGTATCAGAACAGAATCTAAAAAAGAAAATCCAGAGGTTAGAAAAGCGGACGATCAGCTAAACGAAGTAATTGGAAAAACGGATGTGAAAGGAAATATTTTAGTAAATAAAACTATAACAAGTAGAGAGAAGTCAATCGTTAATAAAAGCATTTCAAATCAAAATCCAATAGTAGAAGTTTCAATCAACAATCAAAAATTAGAAAAAAAATCGATCAAACCACAATCTGTTGCTGTTTCAGTTGACGAACTATTAGCGGCGGTAGAAAGTCCTTCGAAAAAAGAAATGCAATCGCAACAAAATTTAATTGTGCGCGTGAATGCTATTAATTTACTATCAGAAATTGATGGAGAATTAGAGCTTTCTTTTCGAGAAAAAGTAATTAACAAAGTGAGCAAGAATTTTCAAACCGTAAAAGTCGCTTTATCCAATAGGAATTTAGAATAATCAATCATTAATCATCTTTAAACAAATCATCATGAGAAATTTTACAATTTACTTAGTAACGCTGTTATGCCTATTTTTTAGCAAATTAACAGCACAAGAATCATTCGAGTCTAAAGCAAAAAAAATCGCTGAAAACATAGAATGGATTACCAGAGAACAAAAAGCACTTTTAAAAGTAGAGGTTGAAGAGGTCAATAGCCAATTAGAAAAAGGAGAAATTACAATTGAACAAGCTAATTTGAAAAAACAACAGCTTGCCCAAGCACGAGCTATTATAATAGAAAACAAAGTGGCAGTTTCCCAACTGGAATTAAAAAATTTAGTCCAAGAAAAGGTAGATGGGAAGATTAAAACCGAAGACACTATCAGCAAACACGTAGGACCGTCGATCAAAATTTCTTTTGGCGATAGAAAAGCTAAAAGTGATACGTTAGAAAAGGCGAAAATAGAAAAAAGAACAACTAGTCAATTCGTTTTTGCAGCAGGATTAAATAATTTAGTTACGAATGGAACATTAGAGAACTCAGATTATCGATTTATTGGTTCTCATTTTTATGAAGTGGGTGTGACTTACAATACTAGAATTTTAAAAAGTGATAATTTATTGCATGCAAAATACGGATTTTCAATAATGTATAATAATCTACGTCCCACAGACAATCGTACATTTGTTGCTAATGGCGAACAGACAAATTTGGAAGTTAATCCAATAAATATGAAAGATTCGCGATTTAAGAATGTTTATTTAGTTTTGCCAGTCCATTTAGAGTTTGATTTTTCAGGAAATAGAATGAAAGATGATAAACCTTTTTTTAAAACGCATCAAAGTGTCCGATTGGGTATTGGCGGATATGCAGGGATAAATTTAAAATCCAAGCAAATCCTTAAATTTGATGATGATGATTTGAAAGCGAGAGAAAAAACTAAAGGAGATTTTAACACCAGTAATTTTATATACGGTCTAAGCACTTACGTAGGGTATAAATCAACCAGCCTCTATTTAAAATATGATTTGAATCCTTTGTTTCAAAACAATGTTGTTGATCAAAACAATGTTTCTTTAGGAATTCGATTTGATTTGAATTAAAATTTTTTGAGTTAGTTATTTTTAAGAACCCTTTCAGAGTTTCAAACTTTGAAGGGGTTTATATCTTAAAAAACTTTGTAACTTTGACTTTTTATAACCTTCACCTAACATAAAATTGATTTCAAAAGCCACAATAGATACTGTTTTCGAAACTGCTCGCGTTGAGGAGGTTATCGGTGATTTTGTAAATTTGAAACGAGCGGGGTCTAACTTTAAGGGCTTGAGTCCGTTTTCTGAAGAACGTTCTCCATCGTTTATGGTTTCACCAGCAAAAGGGATTTGGAAAGATTTCAGTTCTGGAAAAGGAGGAAACTCGATTGCATTCTTGATGGAACACGAAAAGTTTACCTATCCAGAAGCCATTCGTTATTTAGCCAAAAAATACAATATCGAAATAGAAGAAACGGAGCAAACCGATGAAGAAAAAGCCAATACTGACATTCGAGAAAGTATGTATTTGGTTTCGGAATTTGCCAAAACCTATTTTCATACTACATTATTGAATTCTGAGGAAGGAAAAGCAATTGGTTATTCCTATTTTAAGGAACGTGGTTTTACCAATGAAACGATAACAAAATTCAGTTTAGGCTATTCGCCAGAAGCTTGGGATGCTTTTACTAAGGAAGCTTTAGGAAAAGGATATAAGTTAGAATTTCTAGAAAGCACAGGACTAACAATTCCAAGAGATGATAGGCCTTTTGACCGTTTTAAAGGTCGGGTTATGTTTCCAATACAAAGTATGTCAGGACGCGTTTTGGGTTTTGGTGGTCGAATTTTAACTAATGATAAGAAAGCCGCAAAATACCTCAATTCACCAGAAAGCGATATTTATCATAAAAGTAAAGTTCTTTACGGTATTTTTCAAGCAAAACAGTCTATTGCAAAGCTTAACAATTGTTATTTAGTAGAAGGTTACACCGATGTGATCCAGTTTAATCAATCTGGAATTGAAAATGTGGTTGCTTCGTCTGGAACTGCGCTAACACCAGATCAAATTCGATTAATAAACAGATTAACTAAGAATGTTACCGTTCTTTTTGATGGCGATGCTGCGGGCTTGCGTGCGTCGATTCGAGGAATAGATTTAATTCTAGAAGAAGGAATGAATGTAAAAGTCTGCTCTTTTCCAGATGGTGAAGATCCAGATAGTTTTGCAAAGAAATCATCCTATGAAGATTTAGTGGCTTATTTAGAAAATAATGCCAAAGATTTCATTCAGTTTAAAGCCTCGCTTTTAATGAATGAGGCCAAAAATGACCCCATCAGGAAAGCCGATTTGATTCGGGATATGGTTGTGAGTATTTCCAAAATTCCTGATCGTATTCAAAGAGAAATTTACATTCAAGAATGCTCGAGAATAATGGATATTTCGGAGCAAGTGTTGCAGAGCACGCTGGCGCAAATAGTTCAGAAAGAAACTATAGAAGTTGGTAAAAAACTAAAACAAAATGATTCTGCTGGTCAACAGGTATTTGAAGTAGTAAAAAATGAAAATATCCTTGGAATAGAAAAAGTAGATATATTGTATCGCTTGGAACGAAAAATTATTGAAATTCTACTTTTGTATGGTAACAAAGAAGAAGAGTTTGAGGATACCTATTTAAAAACTAATGAAGATGGCGAGATAGAAACATTTACAGAGAAGAAAATCTATAAAGTGTTTCAACGAATTTATCTCAGTTTACAAGAAGATGAAGTGGAATTAGCTAATCCGTTATTTCGTGATATATTTAAGGACTTAATTGCATTTTATAATGAGCAGGAAAATTTTAGCTTAGAGCAGTATTTAATGCGTTTGCAAACTGATTTTGCTCAAGAAGTTACCGATATCTTGATGGAGGATGAACGCGTTGTTTTACACGATTGGCAAGGACAAAATATTTTCCCAAAATCAAAAACCGAAACGATTGCGCAAAATGTTTCAGAAACTATCTTAACGATGCGTTGGTATTTAGTGGGCAGAATTATTGAAGAATTAAAAAACTCTATATTATCAGAATCAAATTCAGATAATACAGAGTCTATGGCAATGATAATGGATTATAATATGTTAGTGCACTCTTTCTCTAAAAAATTAGGAAGGGTAATGTCTAGATATTATTAAACAATTTCTAAGGTTTTAGCTTTATTAACTAAATCTACTAAATTAGTTACATTCAACTTTGTGAGTAAACGCAATTTGTAAGTACTTATAGTTTTTTCATTTAGATTCAAAATTTCAGCGATTTCATGATTCTTTTTACCTCCACTTAAATAACGCAAAACTTCAACTTCACGGTTGGAAAGTTTACGATATAAACGCTCACTTTTACTTTGCTTAGCAATTAATGCTAAATTTTTCTTTACGGTTTCGTTCATTATTATTTTACCTTGGAAAACCTTATTAATGGCAATACCTAAAGTCTCTAACTTTTCAGATTTATGCACAAAACCAGATACTCCGGCTTTTATGGCATTTGGCGCATAAATTTGTTCTGAGAGACTGCTGTAAATAATAATTTTTGTTTTTGGAAAAGTTTTCAAGATCGCTTTAATCTCAAAAATACTAGAAAGTCCTTCCAAATCTAAATCGATTACTAACACATCGATGTCTTTAGTTTGAAGTATGTCCCTGACCATCAAGAAATTACCAACATTGGCAACAATTGAAATGTCTGCATTGTCTTTAAAGTAAGATTTTACTCCAAAATGCACAACGGGATAATTATCGGCTATACATACCTTGATCATAATTTTTAAGTTTTAGAATTGTTTGTAATTGGAATTGTAAAATTAATAAATAAATTCTGTAATTAATTGCAAATCAATAGAAAATGTGATTTTTTTTTTATTTTTTTATTCGGCAAACCGGAATTGGTAGCATTTTATGTTGGTTTACGGCATTTAAACGTGTATAAATTTCAAAAACTACTTTTTCTCGACCAGTAAAATCTAGAGAACTTTTATGGATTTCAGCTTGCGACATGGCCCATTCTAGCTCGTCATAACTAGCTCCTAGTTGATCTTCATCGGTTCTATCATCTCCAAATAATCCATCCGTGGGAGCAGCTTTTAGAATAGATTGAGGTACGGCTAAGAAATGACCTAACAAAAACACCTCAGATTTCAATAAATCAGCAATTGGACTTAAATCCACTCCGCCGTCACCATATTTTGTATAAAATCCAACTCCAAAATCTTCCACCTTGTTGCCAGTTCCGGCGACAAGTAAACCGTGAACGCTCGCAAAATAATATAAAGTTGTCATTCTTAGTCGTGCTCGAGTATTAGCAAGGGCCAAATTTACTTTTCCTGCATCAACATTATTTGGTACTGTTGTTATGAATGTATCAAAAACAGAAGTTAAATTTGCTTCGACACTGCTAACATTGGGAAATCGTTTTTTTAATTGCTCGATATGTTCGCGCCCCCGTGTTACATGACTTGTTGCCTGATGAATAGGCATTTCAACACATAAAACTTGTAAACCAGTTTGAGCACATAAGGTTGAGGTAACCGCTGAATCAATACCACCAGAAATTCCAATCACAAATCCATTTACTTTCGAATGTCCTGCGTAGCTTTTTAGCCAATCCACTATCTGATTATTGACTTCTTCCACTTTAATTGTACTTTTTTTAGTCATAATAATTTAAGTTTTTAAAAGCAGGAACGTATATTTGCAAAATCTATTTGTTCAACTTTTTGTTTAAAAATTCGTTACTAACAAATTTAATTAATATTTATGAAAAAATTTGTATTTATTGTAGTCTTTTGTCTCTTTTTCTTATCGTGTGATAAAAAAAATAAGATTGAGGAATCGGTTGCGATAATTCCAGTAGAGTTAAAAGTGGAACGTTTTGATAAAATATTCTTTGAAACACCAGTTGAAGATTTAAATAAAGTAAAAAAAGAATTTCCGTTTTTCTTTCCTAATGGAAATGATAACAATGTTTGGATTAATAAAATGCAGGATCCGCTCTGGAAAGAGGTTTACACTGAAGTTCAAAAAAAATACGCTAATTTTAATCCTGTAAAAAAAGAATTGGAAACACTTTTTAAGCATATTAAATATTACTTTCCAAAAACTAAAATTCCCAAAGTAATCACCATTATTTCAGAAATGGATTACGATACTAAAGCAATTTATGCTGATAGTTTATTGATTGTATCACTGGAATTGTATCTGGGTAAAAATCATAAATTTTATCAATTTCCTAATTACTTAAAAGAAAATTTCGAGAAAAGACAAATAGCACCAGATGTAGTTTCAAGTTTTGCTAGTAGAAAAATTCCAGCAGTAACAGATAAAGAGTTACTCAGTCAGATGATTTATTATGGCAAGCAACTGTATTTAAAAGATTTATTATTACCTTATTACACCGATGCCGAAAAAATTGGTTACACGGAACCGCAGATAACTTGGTGCAAAGAAAACGAAAGCTATATGTGGCGTTATTTTATCGAGAGAGAAATGCTATATAGCAATGAGCAGAAACTAATATCTCGTTTTATCAATCCAGCTCCATTTTCTAAATTTTATTTGGAAATCGACAATGATTCGCCTGGGCGAGTTGGCGCGTGGATAGGCTGGCAAATTGTTCGTTCATATGCAAAAAATAATGACATGCCAATTGCCGATTTACTAAAAGTAGATCCAAAAGAGCTTTTTGAAAAATCTAAATATAAACCTAAGAAATAATGTCAAATAAAAATATATCGGAAATTAAATTTCAAATTGAACTAGATGATAATCGTGTTCCAGAGAAATTAATGTGGTCTGCCAAAGATGGTGGAGTAGAACTAGAAGAGGCCAAAGCTATCATGCTTTCTGTTTGGGATAGCAAAGCTAAAGAAAGTATGCGAATTGATTTATGGACGAAAGATATGCCGGTTGATGAAATGAAAATTTTCTTTCATCAAACATTAGTTGCTATGTCTGAAACATTTAAACGCGCTACTGACGATGAAAAAATGGCAGATACAATGAAAGATTTCTGCGACTATTTTGCGGAGAAATTGGATTTGGTAAAGTAAAAAAAACCTAATAAAAAAATTCCTAATTCCAATTTATTATTGGAATTAGGAATTTTTTTATTTTTTGGATTTTCTTGTTTTAAAATCCACTATTGTTATTTTTAAAAACTTCTTGATTTACTTCATCAATATAACCTAACAATTCTTCTTTTCCAGTTGATTCAGTTGCTGATGTTATAAAGTATTGTGGCATTTCAGCCCAATTGTTAGCAAACATTTTCTTTTTGTACGCCGCTATGTGAGAATCTATTTTTACTCGACTAATTTTGTCAGCTTTAGTAAAAATGATACAAAAAGGGATTTCACTTTCTCCCATATAAGACATGAATTCAATATCTATAGTTTGTGCTTCATGGCGAATATCTATTAACACAAATGCGCAAACTAATTGTTCTCTAGTTTCAAAATAATCTGTGATAAATTCTTGAAAGATAGATTTTGTTTTTTTTGAAACTTTGGCATATCCATAACCGGGTAGATCTACTAAAAACCAATTATTATTGATTATAAAGTGATTTATAAGTTGAGTTTTACCGGGTCGTCCAGATGTTTTTGCTAGCTTTTTATGATTTGTTATCATGTTGATCAAAGAGGATTTCCCCACATTTGATCTACCTATAAAAGCGTATTCCGGCAAAAAATCCTTAGGACATTTCGCTACATCGGAATTGCTTATAACAAATTCGGCGGTATTAATTTTCATTTATAAGAGTATAAAATTCTTCTGTATTAATTTAATGTAAAATGCGTGTTAGTTAGCCAATCTTCTAATAAAAGATTGAATTCCTCAGGATGTTCCATCATTGCAGCATGTCCACATTTATCGATCCAGTATAAAGTCGAATTTGGTAATAATTTATTAAATTCTTCAGCAACATCTGGAGGGGTAACTTTGTCATCTTTTCCCCAAATAATGCAGGTTTGAACGTCCATATTTGGTAGATCTTTAGCCATATTGTGACGAATTGCGCTTTTAGCAATTGTCAAAGTTTTAATCAATTTTATTCTGTCGTTTACTGATTCGTAAACTTCATCAATTAGTTCTTTAGTGGCTACTTTAGGATCATAAAAAACATCTTCGGCTTTTTTCTTGATGTATTCATAATCACCTCTTTTAGGATAACTATCTCCCATGGCGCTTTCATAAAGTCCTGAACTTCCTGTTATTACCAGTCCAGCTACTTTTTCGGGATACATTTTAGTGTGATATAAAGCGATATGTCCACCTAAAGAATTTCCTAAAAGTATAACGCGTTCCAATCCTTTGAACGTAATAAAATCTTTAACGTATTTAGCAAAACTTTTTACATTTGTTTTTAAAATATTCTGAGTGTAAATAGGTAAATCTGGAATGATAATTTTATAACCTCTTGTAGAAAAGTAATTGGCAACAGCATCAAAGTTACTGAGTCCTCCCATTAAACCATGTAAGATCACTATTGGAGTTCCTTCGCCAGCTTCATAATAGCTGTATCTACCTTCTTTTTTATAATTTTTTTCCATTTTGTTTCAGACCGGATTTTCAATTTCGACAAATATATGATTTAATAAACTAAAACTAATTTTTACAACAATTTTTAATTGTAAAAATACTGAGTTAGTGTTACTAAGTGATTTGGTTTTACCCAAAATTATACCTTAAATTTTAATATTTTTTCTCAAATTATGACCTTTAAAAATTACGATTCTGTATGTACTTACTGTCTTTTTTTATAACATTATGTTTCTTACAAATTATTTTTATTGATGATAACTCTTTGATTCTATATTAATTAGGGGCTAAGGGTGACAAGTGGTTAAACTTATTAACAAAGTGGTACATTGTGGTAAAATGTGGTAAAATTTTTTATATTTTTGCTCTACACCATTTAACTCTTGAACTTGGATACAATAATTGGGACATATGAATGTAAAGTCGATGCCAAAGGAAGGTTACTGTTACCAGCACCTTTAAAAAAGCAGTTGACCACTTCACTTCAAGACGGATTTGTCCTGAAGCGTTCCGTTTTTCAACCTTGTTTGGAATTATATCCAATGAAGGAATGGAATTTAATGATGCAAAAAATTAATACGCTCAATCGGTTTGTAAAAAAGAATAATGACTTTATCCGGAGGTTCACAGCTGGTGTAAAAGTAGTTGAAATAGATGCTTTAGGGCGTTTATTAGTACCGAAGGATTTAGTAGTTTTTGCAAGCATTAATAAGGAAGTGGTTTTCTCATCAGCTGTAAATATTTTGGAGATTTGGGATAAAGATTTGTATGAGAAATCAATAAGTGGTGAAGATTTAGATTTTGCAGATTTAGCCGAAGAAGTAATGGGTAATATAAATGACAACGACAATGGAATATCATAATCCGGTTTTACTTCACGCATCAGTAGATGGTTTAAATATCAAGCCAGATGGCATTTATGTTGATGTAACCTTTGGTGGAGGTGGTCACTCTAAAGAAATTTTGAGCAGACTTGGTCCAAACGGGAAGTTGTTTGCTTTTGATCAAGATGAAGATGCTTTAGCAAATGCCTTAGCAGATGAGAGATTTACACTTATCAATGAAAACTTCAGATTCATAAAGCGTTTTTTACGTTTCTATGGAATTAAAAGTGTTGATGGAATTTTGGCAGATTTGGGAGTTTCCTCTCATCAATTTGACGTTCCTGAAAGAGGTTTTTCAACTCGCTTTGATGCTGGATTGGACATGAGAATGAGTCAAAAAAATGATTTGAATGCTTACAAAGTAGTGAATGAATATGACGAAGCTAATTTAAGAAGAGTATTTTTAGATTATGGAGAATTAAAAAATGCGCCCGTTTTAGCAAAGACAATTTTAGAAGCAAGAGAATTTAATCCAATTAAAACTACTGATAAGTTAAAAGAAATTCTTTCTCAGCATTTACCAGAAAGAGTTAAGAATAAAGTATTAGCTCAAATTTATCAAGCCATCCGGATTGAAGTCAATCAAGAAATGGATGTTTTAAGAGAATTTCTAGAACAATCACTTGAAGTTTTAAATATTGACGGTAGATTAAGTGTCATTTCGTATCATTCATTAGAAGATCGACTGGTGAAGCGCTTTATGAAAAACGGAATGTTTGAAGGAGAACCTGAACGTGATTTTTTTGGAAATTTTTCGGTGCCCTTTAAAACTGTTGGAAAATTAATTGTTCCTGATAATGCCGAAATTAAAGAAAATAATAGAGCAAGAAGTGCCAAATTAAGAATTGCCGAGAAAAAGTAGAGTTACGAAAAAGAGATAAAGATCCAAAAATGAAAAACGGAGTATACAGTTTATTAAAAGCAAGATTCCTCTTAAACGAGGATGCAGTAAAGAACTGGCGATTTATCGTTTTTATTATTTTTTTAGGAATTCTAATGATCGCAAATACACAACGCTTTGAACAAAAGGTTTTCAAGATTGTGGAATTGACAAACAAATCAAAGGAGCTGCGCTCTGAGTTTGTTGATAGAAGATCAGAGTTAATGAAATTGAAAATGGAGTCAGCAGTTTCTGAAAAAATGATTGAAAAAGAAATTTTTCCATCAACAGTTCCTCCAGTAAAAATAAAAGTTAAAGAAGTAAAAGAAAAAAGATTTTTTCAAAAATTATGGCAGTAGAAGATAAACAAATATCGTATCGTATTTATCTAGTAGCTTTTGGCATCTTTTTCATGGCCATAGCTATTACTGTGAAATTAACCAATATTCAGTGGGTAGAAGGTGATTATTATAGAAAATTGGCTAAAGAAAGAACAGTTCGAACATTTGTAATTCCAGCTAATAAAGGAAACATTTATTCAGCAGATGGCAGTTTACTTGCAACTTCAATTCCAAATTATGAAATTCGATTTGATGCGCTTGCGCCAAAAGCCGAGGCATTTGAGAAAAATGTCAAGTCATTAGCCGATTCATTAGTTACAGTTCTTGGGAAATCTTCTGAATTTTACGAAAATGAATTGAGAAAAGCGAGAGCTAATAAAAACAGGTATTACCTATTAGCGCGAAATTTGAGTTATACAGAATATTTCAAAATAAAAGGTTTTCCTTTATTTAATTTGGGTGCCTATAAGGGAGGAATAATCGTTGAACAGGAAACCGTGCGAGAGCATCCAATAGGGAAAATTGCCGAACGTACCGTAGGTTATGAAAGAACTTCTCATGGAAAATCATTTGAAGGAAAAGGGATTGAATGGGCTTTTAGAGATGACTTAAACGGGAAAGATGGTAAGATTTTAAAGCAAAAAATTGCTAAGGGACAATGGAAACCTATTCGCGATGTCAATGAAGTGGATCCTCGGGATGGTTACGACGTGATTTCTACTATTGATGTTTACATTCAAGATATTGCGCATCATGCGTTATTAAAACAATTAGAAGCTTATGATGCTGATCACGGTTGTGTAGTGGTTATGGAAACACATACCGGTCATATTAAAGCAATTTCTAACCTTGGCAAAGCCAAAGATGGGACGTATTTTGAAACCACAAATTATGCGGTAGCTGAATCGCATGAACCAGGTTCAACTTATAAATTAGCCGATTTGATGGCGCTACTCGAAGATAAAAAAGCGGATACGAGTACAGTTTATGATAGTAAAGGCGGCACGATAATCTATTCTGGTCGAAAAGTACGTGATTCAAAGGAAGGTGGTTATGGAAAAATTTCGTTAGCACGAGGATTTGAATTGTCATCAAATACCGTTCTAGTTCAAGCAGTTTATCAGGCTTATAAAGATGAACCATCAACATTTGTTAATCATCTCAATAATTTTGGATTAAATAGACAGTTGGGACTTTCGATCAAAGGAGAAGGAGTTCCTTACATACCGCATCCAAAGGATAAAAAGTGGTCTAATGTCTCACTTCCTTGGATGGCTTTTGGGTACGGAGTTTCGATTACGCCCATGCAAACTTTAGCATTTTATAATGCTGTTGCCAATGATGGAGAAATGGTTAAACCGCAATTTGTTTCAGAAATAAAAGAATGGAACAGAACAATAAAGAAATACGAGAAAGAAGTTTTGATTGCGAAAATATGTTCTGATGAAACAATTTTGAAATTACAGGCTGTCCTAGAAAATGTCGTTAAAAAAGGAACGGGTTCTAAATTGTACTCAAAAGATTTTTCAATGGCAGGAAAAACAGGTACAGCGCAAGTGAATTACGGTAAAAATGGTAGGTCAGAGATGTATTATGCATCTTCATTCGTGGGTTATTTTCCAGCTGATCAACCTAAATATTCTTGCATTGTTGTAGTGCACAAGCCAAATACTGCATTGAATAACTTTTATGGTGCTGATGTGGCAGGTCCAGTGTTTAAAAGGATTGCTCAAAAAATATTTACTGATGCACCTTCTACCAATGAAATTAAAAATATAGATAAAAAAATTGCAAAACAAGAAAGTAATTACGATTCCTATTTTGCAAAGTCAAATATAAAACAGCAATTGGTTCCTAATTTAAAAGGAATGTCAGGAATGGATGCTGTAGCATTATTAGGGAATTTAGGACTTAAAGTTAGGGTTGTAGGCGTAGGGAAGGTAAGAAAACAATCAGTTGAAGCTGGTCAAAATTTAGTGAAGAATACAACGATTTTATTAGAATTGTCATGAATAAATTAAAAGACATATTATACAAAGTGGCTATCGAATCTATGCAAGGTTCGACGGAAATTTCTATTAATAAGATAGATTTCGATTCCAGAAAAATTGGAGCTAATGACGTTTTTATTGCTATTCGTGGTACAATTTCTAATGGTCACGATTATATCAACAAAGCAATTCAACAAGGAGCAACTGTAATTGTTTGTGATACATTGCCAGAAACTATCGAAAAAGGAATTACCTATGTGCAAGTAAAAGATACCAATTCGGCATTAGCTTTTATGGCTGCCAATTTCTTTGGAAATCCATCTCAAAAATTAAAATTGATTGGGATAACTGGTACAAATGGTAAAACTACTATTGCCTCACTATTGTTTCAATTGTTTCAAAAAGCAGGTCATAAAGTTGGATTACTTTCGACAGTGAAAATTGTAGTAGATGTGATCGAATATAAAGCAACGCACACAACTCCAGATTCAATTACTATCAATCATTATCTAAAAGAAATGGTCGATGCTGGTGTTGAATATTGTTTTATGGAGGTTAGTTCTCACGGAGTTCATCAAAAAAGAACAGAAGCGTTGCATTTTGTGGGTGGAATTTTTACTAATTTATCTCATGATCATTTAGATTATCACCCAACATTTGCTGAATATAGAGATGTCAAAAAATCATTTTTTGATAGTTTACCTAAAACGGCATTTGTGCTAACTAATGTCGATGATAAAAACGGACAAATAATGTTGCAGAATACTGCGGCGAAAAAAGTCACTTACGCCTTAAAAACATACGCTGATTATAAAGCGCAAATATTAGAAAACCAGTTATCGGGTTTGCTTCTAAAAGTAAATGGTAATGAAGTTTGGGTAAAATTAATAGGAACATTTAATGCATATAACTTATTGGCAATTTATGGCACTGCTGTAGAATTAGGAATGGAAAGCCTAGAAGTACTTCGCCTAATGTCTAATTTAGAAAGTGTTTCTGGTCGTTTTCAGTTTATAGTTTCAACAACAAATATCACTGCAATTGTTGATTATGCGCACACACCAGATGCGCTTGACAATGTTTTGAAAACAATAAACAATATTCGCACAAAAAACGAACAATTAATTACGATAGTGGGTTGTGGTGGAAACAGAGATAAAGCCAAACGTCCCATTATGGCCGCAATTGCGACAGATTTAAGTGATAAAGTTATTTTGACGTCAGATAATCCAAGAGATGAAAATCCAGAAGAAATAATTAACGAAATGGAACAAGGTGTTGCACCTCAGAACCATAAGAAATTATTAACGATTACCGATAGAAAACAAGCGATTAAAACCGCATGTCAATTGGCTCAGCCAAATGATATTATCCTAATTGCCGGCAAAGGTCATGAAACATATCAGGAAGTGAAAGGTGTTCGTCAGCATTTTGACGACATGGAAACGGTAAAGGAAATTTTAGAACAACTTAATAAATAACTAAATAAACAAAAACAAATATGCTATACTATTTATTTGAATATTTAGATAAAACATTGGATATTCCGGGGACAGGAGTATTTCAATATATTACGTTTAGATCGGCATTATCATTTATTTTATCGTTGTTATTGTCAACTATCTACGGAAAAAGAATTATTCAGTTTTTGCAAAGACAGCAAGTGGGGGAAACTGTTCGCGAGTTGGGATTAGCGGGTCAAAATGAAAAAGCGGGAACACCTACAATGGGTGGATTAATCATAATCTTTGCAACGCTTGTTCCAGTAATGCTTTTTTCAAAATTGCATAATATTTATATTGTTTTGTTGATTGTAACTACGCTATGGATGGGAACTATCGGTTTTGTCGATGATTATATAAAAATCTTTAAAAAGGATAAGGAAGGATTAAAAGGTATTTTCAAAGTATTTGGTCAAGTTGGTTTAGGTTTAATCGTAGGTTCAGTGCTTTATTTAAGTCCAGCAGTTACCGTTAGACAGGACACGACTAGAACAAATATTTTTAAAGCACAAACCGAAAATATAACTGTGCAAGCGCCAATAGAAGAAAAATCTACAGTAACTACAATTCCATTCTTTAAAAACAATGAATTTGATTACGCAGAATTGCTTGCTTGGACAGGCGATGGTTATCAAAAGTGGGCGTGGCTAGTGTTTATTCCAGTTGTGATTTTCATCATAACTGCCGTTTCAAATGGTGCAAATTTAACAGATGGAATTGATGGTCTCGCGGCGGGAACGTCGGCAATTTCAGTCTTTGCTTTGGGTATTTTTACATTTGTTTCGGGTAATATTATCTTTTCTAATTATCTCAATATTCCTTACATACCCAGTTCAGGAGAAATGACCGTTTTTATAGCGGCTTTTGTAGGTGCCCTCATTGGGTTTTTATGGTACAACTCATATCCAGCTTCTGTTTTTATGGGTGACACAGGAAGTTTAACTATTGGAGGAATCATTGCAGTATTAGCAATCGCTGTTCGAAAAGAGATGCTGATTCCATTATTATGCGGAATTTTTCTCGTCGAAAATCTTTCTGTAGTTCTGCAAGTCACTTATTTTAAATACACCAAGAAACGCTTTGGCGAAGGCCGAAGAATATTTTTAATGTCTCCTTTACATCACCATTATCAAAAGAAAGGATACCATGAAAGTAAAATTGTAACACGATTTTGGATTGTTGCAATAATGTTTGCCATTTTATCAATTATTACTCTAAAATTAAGATAATATGAGATTAGTAATTTTAGGAGGTGGCGAAAGCGGTGTAGGAACTGCAATTTTAGGCAAGAAAAAAGGTTATGAAGTTTTTGTATCTGATTTTGGAAAGATAAAAGGAAATTATAAAGAAGTTCTTATCATTAATGGTATTGCATGGGAAGAGGAAAAACATACTGAAGATCTAATCTTCAACGCTGATGTGGTGATGAAAAGTCCTGGTATTCCAGATAAAACGCCAATAGTAAAAAAATTAGTCGAGAAAGGCATTCCTGTAATCTCAGAGATTGAGTTTGCCGCTCCATATACAAATGCTACAATTGTAGGGATAACGGGAAGTAATGGTAAAACAACTACCACAATGCTAACTCATCATTTGTTAAAATCAGCTGGATTGAATGTGGGATTGGGAGGAAATATAGGGAAAAGTTTTGCTTGGCAAATTGCTGATAACAAATATGATTCTTATGTATTAGAATTAAGTAGTTTTCAGTTGGATGGCGTTAAAAATTTTAAACCCCATATCGCTGTTATTACAAATATTAGTCCAGATCATTTAGATCGATATGAATACAACTATGACAATTACATTAATGCAAAATTTAGAATAACAATGAATCAAACTGAGGATGACTATCTTCTTTATGATGCTGATGATGAAGCCATAAGTGCATGGTTAGAAAGGCACACAACAAAAGCAAAATTAATACCTTTTTCATTGACAAAAACTTTCAACGAAGGAGCTTACATAAAAAACAATAAAATGGAAATTAGAATCGAGCAAGATAAGTTCACAATGGATACAGATCACATTGCCTTAGAGGGAAAACATAATATGAAAAACGCAATGGCAGCAACCTCTGTGGCAAAATTAATGCAAATAAGAAAGGCAACGATAAGAGAAAGTCTTTCTAATTTTCAAGGTGTAGAACACCGTCTTGAGAAAGTTTTAAAAATCCAAAATGTTCAATATATAAATGATTCTAAAGCGACTAATGTAAATGCTACATTTTTTGCTTTGGATAGTATGAACACACCTACAGTTTGGATTGTGGGAGGAGTTGACAAAGGGAACGATTACAATGAATTAATGTCGTTAGTACGAGAGAAGGTAAAAGCAATCATTTGTCTAGGTGTAGATAATAAAAAGATTATCGATGTTTTTGGGAATGTTGTAGACATTATGGTTGAAGTGGATAATATGAGTGATGCAGTACAAATGGGACAGCGCCTAACCGAAAAGGGAGACACCGTTTTATTGTCACCTGCTTGTGCAAGTTTTGATTTGTTCGAAAATTACGAAGACCGTGGAAATCAATTTAAACTAGCGGTTAAACAATTATAAATTATTAACGAGCCAAAGTGATAAATTTGGAAATAGATAAAGATTAAAACGGCTAAAATTATAATGAATATGAAGCAATTAATAGGCTATTTAAAAGGAGATAAAGTAATATGGTCATTCGTGGCGCTGTTGGCTCTATTTTCATTTATGCCTGTTTTTAGTGCCAGTAGCAACTTAGCGTATTTAGGACATGGTACAGGAAATACGTTGGGATATTTGGTTAAACATTTGGGTCATATTTTCTTTGGTTTTGGAATAATATTTATGGTTCATAATGTTCCGTATCTATATTTTAGATCAATTTCTAAATGGTTTCTGCCAATAGTTTGGGTAGTCTTAGCTTTAGCAATGATTAAAGGGCAAGTTGTAGGTGGGGCTAATGCTAGTCGATGGCTTCAAATCCCGCTTGTTGGTATTTCATTTCAGCCATCAACATTTGCATCACTTGTTTTATTTGTTTTTGTTGCGCGATATTTATCTAAAAAAAGAGAAGAGCCCATTGATTTTCTTGAGTCAATAAAAGAGCTTTGGGCACCAGTATTTTTAACGTTGTTGTTGATACTTCCATCAAACTTTTCAACAACTGCATTAATATTCACAATGATTGTTATGCTTACGTTTATAGGAAAGTATCCCATGAAATATATTGCAATCATTGTAGGAGCAGGAATTGTTGTTCTTACCTTTTTTATATTAATGTCTAAAGCTTTTCCGGATTCAACAATGTTTAGTAGAGTGCGGACTTGGGAAAGCCGGATTGAAAGTTTTAGTACTGATAAACCAGATGAAGATGATTATCAAATAGAAAAAGCTAAAATTGCAATCGCTTCGGGTATGATTTATGGACTAGGACCAGGAAAAAGCGTTCAGAAAAACTTTTTACCTCAGTCTTCTTCCGATTTTATTTATGCTATTATAATTGAGGAATATGGCTTAATTGGCGGCTTGGTTGTAATGTCATTGTACTTATTATTGCTCTTCCGGTTTGTTGTTGCTTCGCACAAAGCAACCACGCTTTTTGGAAAACTTGTAGTTGTAGGACTGGGTTTTCCCATGATATTTCAAGCAATGATAAATATGGCCGTGGCTGTCGAATTGCTGCCAGTGACTGGCCAAACCTTGCCACTGATTAGTAGCGGTGGAACTTCAATTTGGATGACTTGTATTGCGCTTGGAATTATAATCAGTGTGACTAAAAAAGAGGAAGAAATTGTTCAAGAATTAAAAAACGCTGCCAAAAGGGATGAAGCGCTTCAAAAGTTAATTGACAGAGAATTAGAGGAAGATGAAGTTTTAGACGGAACCTATTCTATTGAAGACAAAGCGAGAAATCCAATGCAGGCAGTAATGAATAAATAAACATAATAACTATTATAGAAATAATGAAACCATATAAATTCATATTAAGCGGCGGCGGAACAGGAGGACATATCTATCCTGCAATTGCTATTGCAAATGAATTAAAATTGCGGTTTCCCGATGCTGAGTTTTTATTTGTGGGTGCCAATGATAAGATGGAAATGCAAAAAGTTCCTCAAGCAGGTTATGAAATCATTGGACTTTGGATCTCAGGTTTGCAACGAAGACTAACATTTGATAATACCTTATTTCCGCTAAAACTAATTAGTAGTTTGATAAAAGCGCGCAAGATTATCAAACAATTTAAACCAGATGTCGTTATAGGCACAGGTGGTTTTGCAAGTGGTCCACTTTTACAAGTTGCTGCTTTTTCTAATATTGCTACCGTTATTCAAGAACAGAATTCATATCCTGGAATAACCAATAAATTATTGAGTAAAAGAGCCAATAAAATTTGTGTAGCCTACGAAAATTTAGAACGGTTTTTTCCAAAAGAAAAAATGATTTTAACGGGAAATCCGGTTCGTCAAGATGTTTTAAATACTGATTCTAAAAAAAGTGAAGCAATTTCATATTTCAATTTAGATGCTAATAAAAAAACATTGTTAATTCTTGGTGGAAGTTTAGGATCCAGAAGAATCAATCAATTGATTGCAACAGAGCTAGATTTTTTATTAGCATCAGGGATTCAAATATTCTGGCAATGCGGTAATTTTTACATGACAGAGTACAAACAATTTTCGGAGACAGAAAATGTTCAAGTAGTTTCGTTTATTGATAGAATGGATTTAATATATGCGGCGGCTGATTTCGTCATTTCTCGCGCTGGAGCATCATCAGTTTCTGAATTGTGCCTAGTGGGGAAACCAACGATTTTTATTCCTTCGCCAAATGTAGCTGAAGATCATCAAACTAAAAACGGAAAAGCAATTGCCGACAAAAATGGAGCGCTATTAATAAAAGAAAGTGAACTTGGCGAAAAATTTGAGACGGTTTTTAACAGATTGCTACACGATGAGAATCTGCAAAAGGATCTAAGTGAAAACATGAAAAAATTAGCAAAACCAAATGCAACAAAAGATATAGTTGACGAGATAATAAAATTAGTTCAAAGTCCTAAGTTAGAAAGTCCACAGACTTTGTAAGCATAACGACTTTAGAAATTTATAAAAAATAAAATGAATTTAGATCAAATAAATAACGTCTACTTTATAGGAATCGGAGGAATCGGGATGAGTAATCTTGCGCGCTATTTCAAGAATTTGGGAAAGGAAGTTTGCGGTTATGACAAAACGCCTTCTGTTCTTACAAATGAATTGATTGAAAGTGGTATTTCAATTCATTTTGAAGATGCTATTGATTTGGTTCCAAAGGATTTTTATATTGAAAACACCTTGGTTGTTATTACACCAGCAGTGCCGGTTTCACATTCCGAATGGAATTATTTTATACAAAAAGGTTACGTAATTAAAAAGAGAGCTGAAGTTTTAGGATTAATTACTAAAGACACTTTCTGTTTTGCAGTTGCAGGTACACATGGGAAAACGACCACATCAGGTATTTTGGGCCACATTTTGCACGAAAGCGGCGCGGATGTAACTGCTTTTATAGGCGGAATAGTAGAGAACTATAATTCTAATTTGATAGGAAACGGAAAGACAATAACCGTTGTTGAAGCGGATGAATTTGATCGTTCATTTTTGCATTTGCATCCTAATATTGCTTGTATTACTTCAATGGATGCTGATCATTTAGATATATATGGAACGAGTGAGGAAATTGAAAAATCATTTATAGAATTTGCAGATAAAATAAAAGACAAGAAAAACCTTTTTATTACAAAAGAATTGCCAATTGAAGGAGTTGTATGCGCCGTAAACGACGAGGCAGTTTACAAAGCAATCAATGTTAGAATAGGAGATGGAAGTTATGTTTTTGATGTGCAAACGCCCACCTCGGTAATTAAAGATTTACATTTTGGATTACCAGGGCGACATAATTTAATGAATGCAGTAATGGCTATTGCAATGGCAAATTTATTTGGCACCCCAACCGATGTCATTGCTAAAGCCATAGCTTCATTTAAAGGAATAAAAAGACGGTTTTCGTACCAAATAAAAACACAAGCTAAAGTTTACATAGATGATTATGCGCATCATCCTACAGAAATAAATGCGGTTCATCAGGCGGTTACAGAATTGTATGATGGTCAAAAAGTGCTCGCTGTCTTTCAACCTCATTTGTTTAGCAGGACGAAGGATTTTGCAGATGATTTTGCAAAAAGTTTATCGGCATTTGATGAAGTTATTTTATTGGATATTTATCCTGCTCGTGAAACACCGATGGAAGGCATAAATTCACAATGGCTTATGGATAAAATGACTAATGGAAATAAAAAATTAGTAAATAAGAGCGATCTGATTCCAGCGATTTTGGCTAGCAGCGCTAAGATTATTGTAACAATTGGAGCAGGAGATATTGGGGAATTAGTTACACCAATAAAAAAAGCGATTTATGAAACTATTTAACTGGATCAATATCCGACTAATTCTGATGTTTGTAATTGTGGTTTTTTTATTTTCATTTACATCAAAACGTAGTGAAAAGAGAAAATTGACCAAATGCACGATCATTTTCGTTGAAGACAATGCTCCTTTCGTTAAACAAGATTTAGTTAATAAATTGTTGATAGAAAATAATGAACAAGTAACAAGCATTGAAAAAGAAGATTTAGATTTGAATATGTTGGAAAAACGCTTAAATGCGCACAAAATGATTGAAAAATCAGACGTATATGTGAGTATTGATGGTATATTGAAAGCTGTAGTAAAACAGAAAACCCCAATTGCTAGGATTTTTGAGAATGGAAGTTCTTTTTATATTGATTACAAAGGAACTAAAATGCCTTTATCTGCTAATTTTACAGCAAGAGTCCCACTTGTTTCAGGGAGAATAAATAAAAATAACAACGAAGATTTGGCCGCATTGTTCCGGATAATTTATGATGATGCATTTTTGAAAAAAAACATCATTGGAATTCAAATTATGCCCAATGGAAGCTTAAAAATGTTCAATAGAAATTTTGACTATCAAATAGATTTTGGTACAGTAAAAAATGTTGAACAGAAATTTAAAAATTATAAAGCTTTTTTTCAAAAAGCAGTTTTAGATAGTTCGTTGTATAAATATAAAAAAATTGACCTCCGATTTACGGAACAAGTAGTTTGCACTAAATAATAGATAATGGAAAAAGAGAATATTGCAGTAGGTCTAGATATAGGCACGACTAAAATAGTTGCCATGATAGGCAAGAAGAATGAATATGGTAAACTAGAAATTTTAGGTTTAGGAAAATCTAAAAGTTTAGGAGTAGCCAGAGGTGTAGTAAATAATATTACTCAAACCATTCTATCTATTCAACAAGCAGTTCAAGAAGCAGAGATTAATTCTGGTTATAAAATAAAAGATGTCGTTGTTGGAATCGCAGGTCAACACATTCGCAGTATACAACACACCGACTATATTAGCAGAAATAATCCTGAGGAAGTGATAGGCGGAATGGATATTCAATTACTAATTGATCAAGTCAATAAGTTGGCGATGTTACCGGGTGAGGAAATAATTCATGTTTTACCGCAAGAATTTAAAATCGATGGACAGTCTGAAATAAAAGAACCGATCGGGATGTATGGCGGTAGATTAGAATCTAGTTTTCATGTTGTAGTGGGTCAGGCTTCGTCAATACGTAATGTGGGACGATGTATTCAAAGTTCAGGGATTGAATTATCAGGACTTACGCTAGAACCTTTGGCTTCAGCTGATGCAGTTTTAAGTCAAGAAGAAAAAGAAGCTGGAGTTGCATTAATTGATATCGGTGGCGGAACTACTGACTTGGCTATTTTTAAAGATGGGATTATTCGTCATACTGCGGTAATTCCTTTTGGCGGAAATGTAATCACTGATGATATCAAAGAAGGATGTTCAATTATTGAAAAACAAGCCGAATTATTGAAAGTTAAATTTGGTTCTGCTTGGCCAGGTGAAAATAAAGACAACGAAATTGTTTCTATTCCTGGATTAAGAGGTAGAGAGCCAAAAGAAATTTCATTAAAAAATCTTTCTAAAATCATTCATGCAAGAGTGGTGGAGATAGTGGATTTAGTTTTTACAGAAGTGAAAGCGTATGGTCATGAAGATCCACGTAAAAAATTAATTGCTGGAATTGTGCTGACAGGTGGCGGTGCTCAATTGAAACATATCAAGCAATTAGTAGAATACATTACGGGAATGGATACTAGAATTGGATATCCCAATGAGCATTTAGCAGGAAATTCTGATGAGGAAATTGCAAGTCCATTATACGCAACAGCGGTAGGATTAGTAATGAAAAGCATTGAAAATAAATCACAAAGTGCAGTGAGAATAGATGCCGTAATACAGACTAAAGTACCTGTGTACAGACCGCCTATCGTGAATGCTCCAGTAGATGAAGTTTTGCAAGATGTAGAGGATATGCAAGATAACAATGCTACTGAAAAACAGAATTCAACAGTAAATAGGATACAACGAAATTTCTTTGATCGTTATGTAGATAAGATTAAGGATTTTTTAGATAATGCCGAATAAGTGGCATAGCCAAAAAAATGAAAAGGATAAATAGTATAACAATTTCAAAAACCAGATAAAATGATAAGCGACTCAGAATTTGGAAGTATTTCATTTGATTTACCAAAAAACCAATCAAATGTGATAAAAGTTATAGGAGTAGGTGGAGGCGGAAGCAATGCCATTAATCACATGTTTAAGCAAGGAATTAAAGGAGTAGATTTCATCGTATGTAATACGGATTCTCAAGCTTTACAAAATAGTTCAGTGCCCAATAAAATTCAGTTAGGAGTTCACTTAACGGAAGGACTTGGTGCAGGAGCAAACCCCGATGTGGGGCAACAATCAGCCATTGAGAGTATTTCTGATATCGAAAAGATGTTAGATCGCAATACAAAGATGGTTTTTATAACTGCCGGAATGGGCGGAGGAACTGGAACGGGAGCTGCGCCTGTAATTGCACAATTAGCTAAAGAAAGAGATATTCTTACTGTAGGAATTGTAACATTGCCGTTTCTTTTTGAAGGAAAGGTGCGTCAAGAACAAGCCTTAATTGGAATTGAAAAATTACGCAAGCAGGTTGACTCTTTGATTGTTATCAATAATAATAAATTAAGAGAAGTATATGGCAATCTTGGTTTCAAAGCCGGATTTTCAAAAGCTGATGAAGTTTTGGCAACAGCCTCAAGAGGAATTGCTGAAGTAATTACGCATCACTACACTCAAAATATCGATTTAAGAGATGCCAAAACAGTTTTGTATAATAGTGGAACTGCAATAATGGGATCTTCTGTTTCATCTGGTGAAAATAGAGCCAAGGAAGCTATAGTTGCCGCACTTGATTCACCATTATTAAATGATAATAAAATTACCGGTGCTAAAAATGTATTGTTGCTTATCGTTTCTGGAACTAATGAGATTACAATTGATGAAATTGGAGAAATCAATGATCATATCCAGATAGAAGCTGGTCACAATGCAAATATTATTATGGGTGTTGGTGAAGATGAATCACTTGGCGACGCCATAGCTGTAACGATAATTGCCACAGGATTTGACATTGAACAGCAAAATGAAATCGTTAATACCGAACCAAAAAAGATAATTCATACTCTTGAAGATGAGCAAAGAAGTGTTCATAATTTAAGTAATAAATCAGTTGCAGCATTCAATTTGAACTCAGATTTTGTCAGTTCTAATTTCAATGAAAGAGTTGTATTTGACCTAGATGATAAGGAAGTAGTTACCGATTTAGCATTAGCAATGCCTACAGCCGAAAAAGAGGATTTGCTGGTGATGTCTGATTTTATTAAAAATTTAGATGTAACTTTTGAAATCGTTTCTCCTATTAGTGATGTTGATTTTAAAATTACAACTCCTGTCAAAGAGGTAAAGGCTTTACAACCAAAAGTGGTCGAAAGACAAGAACAAACTACTTTCTCTTTTGACCTGCCACTTTTCAAATCAGAGCAAGTAGAGCCAATACAAGAGAAAAAAGTATCTTTTGAGTTGACAAATGAAGTTCATGAGATCAAAGTAAACGACGCTATTCAATTTGTTCCCGTGACGGAATTGTCAGATAAAGGAATTATTAAATATTCTCTTGAAGAGTTTATGGAGCAAGAGCCTGAATTTATGGTTAAACCAATCGCAAAAGTTCCAGAAGTGATCGTTCCAGCTGAAATGAATATCACTATGAAGCAACTTGATAAATCAGAATATGAAGCGGTGGATTCTGAGCCTATATCACCAATGGAGATGACAATCGAGGAAACTTTACGAATGAGAGCTGATGAAAGAAGAAAAAAGCTAAAAGAATTCAATTATAAGTTCCATAACAATGTTTCTAAAATTGATGAATATGAAAAAGAGCCGGCCTATAAAAGATTAGGAATAGACATTTCAAATAGTTCAGCTAATAATACAAATTCGAGAATATCTGTGGGGACCGATAGTAACAATGATTTGCAGTTGCGTTCAAACAACTCTTACTTGCATGATAATGTAGATTAAAGAATTCTAACAAAAATTAGGTAACCCGAAAATTAAAAGTGGTTTTCGGGTTACTTTTTTTGCCGAATGAACAGCTGCATTAATTGTTAATTTCAGTAAATTTCTTTAAATTTGCCGAGCTTCGATTTAAGCGATCGATTTAAGTTTTTAGGAAGAAAGAGTTTTAGCTAAAAAAAACCTCTTACTTCAACTGAAATAGTATTTTGAGGCTGATTAAAAAACAATAGGCATTTTAAAGACTAAATAAATAAACAAAATTATGAGTTTATCAATAACAATCATGGACGATCTTAAAACCGCCATGAGAGCCAAAGATACAGTAGCATTAGAAGCGTTAAGAGCTATCAAATCAGAAATATTATTAGCACAAACAGCATCAGGATCAAAAGAAGAAATTTCAGCTGATGATGAAGTTAAATTATTGCAAAGATTAGTAAAAACGCGCAAAGAAAGTGCTAGAATTTTTACAGAGCAAAACCGTATGGATTTAGCTGAACCAGAATTAGCTCAAATCGCAGTTATTGAAAAATTCTTGCCTGCACAATTAACGGAAGAGGAAGTTGAAGCAGTAATTGCAAAAATTATCTCTGATACTGGAGCTTCTGGAATTGCATCAATGGGAAAAGTAATGGGATTAGCAGCAGCGCAATTAGGTGGAACTGCAGAAGGAAAAACAATTTCCACCATTGTAAAGAAATTATTGGTTTAGAGTTTAACGTGTTAGTTGGTGGTATTTATAAATCATAAATCTAAAATCGTTAATCAACAACCTAAAATCAAAATGGCTGCGTAGTTCAACTGGATAGAATATCAGATTTCGACTCTGAGGGTTGCAGGTTCGAACCCTGTCGCGGTCACTAATAGTGTTGATTTTATTGACTTAACAACGTTTTTAGTCAACATTTAGTCAACCATTTTCAAAAACACTCTTCTTAGGGTGTTTTTTTTGTGTTTAATAAATAAAAAAAAATATTATTTGTCATCTATTGGATTAATTCCTTTGCCTAAAACAATTCTTTTGTTTTGGTTTTGTCCGTTATCGTCAATTGTTTCAATTAGTTCAGCTATGGTGTCTATGTTTCCAAGGATAACAATATTTAAACATTGATTTGTTATTTTTATTTTATCGCTTAATCCTACATCTGAATTTAAAACAAAATCTTTTAATTCGTCAATATTATTTATTTGAAATTCCATTTTAATACTGATCGTTAAATTCGTTAATCATTCGCTTCACGTCTTCGGGGGTTGTAATATTAACAACAATAGGAATAAATGCGTTTTCAGTTGTTGTACTTAATTCAGTAGCTTTTAAAGTAGGTAGTACAAATTTTGCTAAATCAATTATCGCCTTTATACGTTCCTTTGGTTCTAATGCTTTTAAATCGCTATTCATTTGCGCCAAATTATCATTAATAAGACTTTGGAATTGTTCCCGTATTTCGGTGGTGTTTCTGTTCGGTGTTCCTTTGGTTCGTCCGCCTGTTTTTATGCCTGTTGCCATTGCTTCTATATTTATCTACTTTAGACTATTTACGTTAACTATTAATAATGTAAAAGTAATAAATTTTATCTATATTTGTTTAGGTTTTACGCATTGCCTGTGTGATACTATTTGAACAAAAAAAGGCGTTCCGTTATTGGTTCGCCTTTTGTGTTTTTATAATTGTTTTAAAATGCAGATTAAAATGTTAATCCCTCAGTTTTAAACTCTAATATTTGATTGCCATTTTGATATAAAGGTATCTCTATTAATACTTTTTTTGAAGTTTTTAACATTTTTAAAAATTTACTTTTACCTTCAACGAAAATTGTTTCAGTTGAGTTATCCGCTGGCTCTGAATAAGAAAACGTTGTTTGTTTACCATTATCAAAACGAGCTTTAAAATACTCGTTTTCGTATCCTCCACTTATTTGTCCTTTCATTATCGAAATAATAATATCTACTTGGCCGTTCATTCGTCTAACTGTTAACTGCCCAAAATTAACTCCCTCGTATGGAGCTGTAAGGCTTAAGCTTTCATTGCTTTGGACTCTACAAAAAACATCTTTAACATCAGTCATTTTATTTTTTATTGTATCGTATTTCCATCCGCTAATATCTTCTTTAAACGCTTCGGTTTCGGATTTTTCCATAATAGCCCTCGCAATACTATCCATTTTAAGCGTTTCTTCTAAAGTATATTCTTTTTCTTTTTCCTTACAATTAAATAATAAAATTGATAAACAAACGATCGCAATTTTCTTCATAAATAAGTTTTTAAAGTTGTTAATTATCTTCTAATCTATTCTACCATTCTGAAATAGGCTGTAATTTAATCGTAAATAGTTCAACTAAATGAGGATTTAATGTTTCAGTTAGATTGTACCCAAAAGCTGTTTCTCTTATTGCACCGTTCTTTTTTATTAAAGACTGTTCAATCGAATATTCACTAATTGTTTGCATTGAAACTCCTCCACCATAAAGACCAATAGGTTCAGCAAAAAATCTAAAATTCATAACGGTAACTCTATATTTACTTTTCTTTGTTTCAATTCTAAACTCGCCTATTAATTCTCTAAGCTTTTTGTCATTGAAATTCGTTCGCTTAATAATTCCAGTCGAGTCTGTTTTAAATTCTAACCTCGGATTATTTTTGAGTTTTGAAATATTTGTTGAATCCTCATAAATACTACTCCAATTAATTAATCCATCTACAATAATGAAGTTTTTATTTTGTGCAAAAGAGTTGTTTGTAATTAATATTAATAATAGTGCTATCAATGTTTTTTTCATTTTTTTATAATTTGTTGCAATAAACAAATTAAATTACAATATTCCAATACCTACTTTAAGTGATATTCAAAACAAAAAAAGGTGTTCTGTTATTGGTTCGCCTTTTGTGTTTTACTCCATACAATATGAATAATTTTGTTTTAAAAAAGTTAATATTAGATTTGTTTCATTATCTACTGATAAAGTGTGGACTGCTTTTAAAATTAAAAGTAAATTCGTGTTGCCTGTTTTTTGCTCCAGCTTATTAATTAGCTTGCAAAGTTCTTTTTGTTCTGTAGTCTGTTGAATATTCATATTTAAGTATTTAATTTATTTCGTTTCCATTGTGATCGGTCAGTTCAAAAGTTTCAATTAGTAGCCTAATTTCGGGTGTGTGTTCCGCTATTCTATTAACTGTTATTTCGGTGGCTGTCTGTTGCCTAATTACTCCGGGTGCTATATTTTCAACTTCATCAATATAAACATCTGCGAGGTCTGTTCCGTCTTTGTAGTCTGTTTGCTCCAGCCAATCACTTACAACTATCTTAAACCCTACTGCATTTAATTCTATTGCCTTATTGTGCCAATCGTTAAATTCACTTTTATCAGGAAACGCTATAATTTTATAATCTTTTATTGGCTTCAAATTCTCGTATTTAAACCCGCCTTTCATTCCTGTTGCAACCCAAATGTATTCAGGTTTAAAAACGCTCATTATAATTGCTGTTTTCTCGCTTTCTATGACTGCAATAGTCTTTTGGTTGGTTTCGTTTATTAAGTGCAAACCAAACAAGCATTGATTAAGATTAAAATTTTCAAGTTTTAAGATACTGCGAACACTACTAATATAAGCTTTGCCGTCCGCTCGCTTTTGCCGTTTGCCTGTTTCAGGATCGTATAACATAACTTTTCCGTGCCTTACTTTCTCGTTGTTATCAATTTGCCAAAATACAGTTGCACCTGTCCAATGTTTTGAAGTACCTATAAGATATTTCAATATTGCATTTTTTACCTCATCGGGTGTGAATAGAGTTTTCAGGAATTGAACAAAGTTATTTTCTTTGAAATTCCGACCGCTTTGGCTCACAAGTTCGTAATTGTGAAACGAGGGTTCGGGTGTTGGAATATGTTTGACTTCATAGGAATTATTTAAATCGCTTTTCGGGTTGTTGTGATAACCGCAATTACTTTCACGGTCACAACGTCCAAATTCATCATTTAAGTAGTTCTTTGTTTCAGTTTCAATGTATTTAACAAAGGTTCGTTTATTGCATTTAGGACAAATAAACTTCTTACTACTTTTATCTAAACTGTATTTATATAGTTTCATCGGTTTAAGGTTTTAAAGTTTTGCACTTTGCCTTTTCAACACTTTCAACACTTTCAAAATGTCTATAATGTCGATAGTGCAAAGTGCAAAGACTAAATTATTTCAAATTTTCTCTTTCGGATTTTATAGTTTTCTCATACGTTCCGTGTTTTACTTTCTTAAATAAAACGGTATCGTTTAAAAATTCCTTAACACGTCTTTCGAGAAATTCAAATCTTAATCCGACCGCTATGGCTTCGGCTGTTGTGAAATTTTCTGCAATAGCTCTATAAAAATCTTTCTTATTTTGGTTTAATGTTTCCAAATATTCAACGGGGTTTTGAATAACTGCCAAAACTTTAAAGGCACAATTCATATAATATCTACACAATTCTTTTGCACCTTGCACGGCTGTAATGCCAACACTTTCGCTTTGCGGGTCAAACATCAATTGAAGCAATAAAGACAACCTAATAAAATGATTATCATATTTTGAAGCAATTTCGCCTTTAATATTGTTTTGATAGTCATTTACTACCTCGCAATTTTCAGCTTGCCAATTGTAGAAAAATGTTTTCGCTTCGGATGTCCATTTTAAAATTCTGCTTTCAATTTTGCCGTCCACTTCATAAACTGAATAGTTGTTAAAGTAGTCTTGAATAAAGTCTTTGTACTGATTAAAAAGTATTTCATTGTTTTCAATATCATTAATCGGCTGCTTGAAATTGGATTCAGGAAATGCAAATAAAAATCTTTGAAAAAATCCGTTATTCAATTTCTGAATAGGAAACGAGCTGCCTAACATTCGAGGTTGTAATCCGCCAATGATTGACAAATAAGGATTCGTAATAAATAACGGTATCGGGTTTCCTATACGGTCAATCGTGGTGGGTTGGTTGCTCCAAAATGAAAGATACACGCCAATCTGGTCGCCCTTTGAATATTGATTCATTCCCTCAAAAAAAGTAGCCAATTCATCGGTTACAACGGTGCAACCTCTCAAATTTTCTTCTAATCTTTTATTTAATATTTCGGGTGTGAAATTGGTTAATAAGCTTTTGCTTAAAATTGGTAACGGTTTCGGCGTTTCTATTGTTTCGGTTTTTTCTGCTTTACTTAAATTGCCATAAGCAAGATATTCGTTAAACTGTTCAGCATATTCATCGTGCCTTTTTTTGTCGAGTTCCCGTATCGCTCCAAATATCAAATTCATAGGGTGGGTTTTATTAGCTCCAGCGTTGCCAATAACACAACTATAAATTGAAGCATATTCAAACCAATTATTTTTAACCCTTACTTTTGCCGTTGTTCCGACCGCTGTGGCTACAGCTGTTAAAATTGCTGTTCCTACATAGTCAATAGGAAATTTTAAGGACGTGTTTAAATCTAGTGCTAAATCTCTAAAGAGTAACGGGAACACTTCAATAGGAAACGGGTTTAAAGTTGCCGTTTGTTCGGTTGTCATAGCGTTATCAATTGCATCGCTTAACTGTTTTGCCTGTGGTTTACTATCTTTCATCTTATTAATGATTAATAGGTTTCACGGCGTGCAGTACCTCATCTTTACGATACAAAACACGGTTGCCAATACCGTACGATTTTAACCGCCCGCTTTTGGTGTGTTTCCAAAGGCTCGTTTTATTTATTGAAAGTAATTCGCACGCCTGTTCCCTTGTTATAAATTCGTTTTCGGGTTCGGTGGGTGCTGTTGGTGTGTGAAGTTCCAACAAAGGTTTTAACGCTCCAGCTAATTGCTCTAGCGTAATGCCGTTTAAAAAAATTTGATTGTCCATTGTACTTACTTTTAAAGTGAAGTCCAATATTCAAAAATGATTAGGGTGGCAAAAAAGGGTTGTAATAGGTATAATTTAGGTATAATTCAGGTATAATGTACTAATTTGAATTATCGACCGTCAAACTGCTGTTCGTGTGAATTTAACACGTGCTTTTCACTTGAATTATCAAACTTGTCTTTTTTAAAATGATTGACTGAAACGCTGTGATTTTTAAGTACAAAACTTTTGTATTTGTCTTCTGTGAAATTAAAAAAATAAATATTTTCTTTCCTGTAATATTTCAAGTAATAAAAAATATTGATGAATTTAGTTTTATCTAATTTGTCGTAATGTTCCACTAGATACAAAAATAAATCATAGCCTTTTTGGTTAAAATGGTTCGGGTCAAAATTATTATTGTTTCGGTTCGGCTGTTGAGGTTCTGAAATTGCCGATTCTGTGGCTGTGGTATCGCTTAAATCTTTTTTTATGGGTTCCATTGTTTCAAGCTCGGGTTCCTTACTGTCCATTTCAAACAAACTTTTTATGTCTGTTAATCTTAAAACCAATAATCCAATATTAAAAGACTTTATATATTTAAAGTTTGGTTCTTTTTCGTCAAAAGTTTTATTGTCTGCTTTAAAAAAACTCCCTTTGACTACTAATATAAATTTAATTCCGCCGTTGCCAGAAACACAACCTTTGCCCTCGTACTCATATTTATAATTACAATCTTCAATAGGTAATTTTCTATAACTTTTTTCTAAATCTAAACAAGCATCTATTTTATTTATCAGGTTATCAATCTCTTTTTTTGCAAAATCATTTAATTTATTTTCAATCAAATAATTTCTTAATGGTTCAATGTCTAAAATACGATTTTGTGATAAAAGTAAGAATGTTTTTTTAAATTCATTTCTTACAATTGAAAACAGTAATTGTTGTTTAAAGAAGTGAACTTCGTCAATTGTTTTAAGTATAATGTTTTTTTTATTCATTTGGACCTCTGTTCTGTAAAACCTCCTGTTGAGATGCAATCTACTTCAATTAGTTTTAATTTTTTTCCACTTGCAAATCAATTGTTTCATTTGCTAATTTCATTCGATATTCTTGAACTTCAGCCAAATCTTTGGCGTTCATCTGCTTGCAATAAGAATCAAAAATAACCATCATTACTGCTATTTTTGCGTTGCATTTATCTTTAGAAATTTCTCCACGTATTGACTTTTTTACTAAATCGGTTGTCCCGTCCAAAAGAACTTTTGCGTTTCTTTTAAATTTTAAACTAATTAGTTCTTTGGCTTCTTGTTTTTCAATTCTTTCTTGTTCTAATTTTTCTTTATCATTACAATTAACTGATAAAGTAGCTAATATTAGCGATGCGATAATTAATTTTCTCATTTCGTGCCTGTGTTGTGAATTACTTCTAATTGTGCCGTCTTTGGCCTCGGGGCTAACTTACTAAAATATTCTAACATTTGATAAGCATTATCGTATGTAGTTTTACCAATATAGGCTAAAAACACTTTTTCTGTTCCGTGTGCCGTTATATTCATTAAAACGGGTGTTGGAATACGTCCGTAAAAATTAGTAGCGAAGCTGCGGCGACAAACGTGGCTCGAAATAAAATTATACTTCGCTTTAGTTTCCATTTGTAGAGGATTTCGGCTTGTTACTTTTACTTTGGCTGTTGTTGGTTCATTTAGTTCAGCAATTTTACAAATATCTTTTAGGTATTCATTAAACTTCACTAATGAAATTTTATAAGGCAAACCACTTTCAACAATTTCAAGTGCATCAGGTAATAAAGGAATAGCAACTAATTTGCCCGTTTTCTGTTGCTTTAATTCAATTATTTTAATGCCGTTAATGTCTTTTATATTATTGGCTGTAATGTTCAGCAAATCGCCTCCACGTTGTCCAATTAAACAACCTAATAACAACCATTTACGAGCGTTTACTAATGCTTTACGTAATAGAATAGCATCTTTAATTTTGTCCTGTTCCTGTTCCGATAAGGTTATAATTTGTTCAGCTGCTTTTTTCTCTGATATGCTTTTGATGTTTTTCAATTGTGTTGAGGTTTCAATATCATTTTTTGAAGCATCAAAACAAATTGTTTTTAGATTATTGATATTTTTACCTACATAGTTTACTGAATATTTTTGATCGAATAACCAAAGTTTAAATTTTTCAACAAACTGCAAATTAATATCTTTTATAATAATGCTTTTACCTTTTAGGTTTTCATCTTCATAGCGTAAAATTGTGTTTTTAAATAATTTGATATTTTGAACACGTCCCGAGCTTAATCCCGTTTCTTTTTTTTGGTTTTGTTTATAAGGTGCGTCGTCAATGTACTTTTGAATATAGGTAGTTAAAATATCCAATTCAATAACGGGTGTTTTATTATTAAAAAAATCAATGTGAAGTTGTAGCCATTCGCCTGTAAAATCTCCGCCTTTACTAACTGAATTATTGTAGGCGGTTTCAAGTGAAACGGCTAATTTGTCAAGTTTAGATTTTAACGCTTTGAGTTCGTCGTTCTTTTGGATCGGCTGTGCTTTGGGTTCGCTCCAGTCTTTAAAGTCTATTACAAAACCCGTTTTCCTTTTTAAGTTAGTTTTCCTATCTATTGAATAACGAACATAAATATTTGAATTTTCCGTTTTGCTTTGAAGTATAAATTTTATTGTTGCCATTGTATTTGATATTTTGAACACATCAAATGTAATCAATAAATTAAGTTAGTCAACATCTAGTCAACCATAAATGTCTTTATATGGAATGAATCGAATTTGTATAAACGTTGATTTTTAGAAAACCCTTTTGTTTACAGTACTTTAAGGGTTTTTTCAGTTTATCACAATACACGGGTTTAAGCCCTGTCGCGGTCACTAATTCAAAACCGTAAAATACTATTTTTAAGTATTTTACGGTTTTTTTAGTTGCTACCAATTACTATCTAAATCATCGTTAATCCTAAATAATTTTACAAAATGGGGATTTAATATTTCAGTTAAATTGTAGCCAAACGAGGATCCTCTTATCAATCCTTTTCTTGTCAGTAATTTTTGCTCGATGGTGCGTTCATTTATAACTTGCAGTAGCAAACTATCGTTGCTTATAACTGCGGGATCTTCAATAAATTTTATATTATAAACTGAAACACGGTATCTATTTATCTTGAATTCAATTTTGAATTCTGCTTCGAGTTTTAGTAATTTTCTATCATTAAAATTCGTCCGTTTAATAAACCCTGTTGAATCTGTTTTGAATTGTAGTCCTAAATTATTCTTGAGTTTTAAGATGCTTTCGGAATCCTCGTAGATAAATTTCCAAGTAATAAAGTTTTGACTTATTATGAAATTTTTATTTTGAGCCAACGATACTATAGAGGCTAAAGTAAACATTATGGGTAAAAGTTTTTTCATAGGTCAGATTGTTAGATTTTAACGATTAAATGCTTCAATAAATGCTGATTTATAGTTTTAATTCCGAATTGTAAAATGCTTGGTTTTAAATCAATTTTTACAATTTAGCAGTAATCAAATAGCGTTCCTAAAAATGTGAGCGAGCACTATTTTCCATATAATTAAGTAAGGTAATTTTGTATTGACATTTTTTTGTTCATTCAAAAAATTTATATCTAATTTAAATTTGGCTTCTAGCCAAAAAAAAACCTCTAGATTTCTCTAAAGGTTTTTATTAATTTGAAAGCGATTCAATTATGCTTCAACTTCAAATGGAAGTATAGAAACATAAGATTTATTATCTCTTTTCTTTTGGAACTTAACAACTCCATCTACTCTTGCGTGTAGCGTGTGATCTTTACTGATGTAAACATTAGCACCTGGGTTGTGTTTTGAACCTCTTTGTCTTACGATGATGTTCCCAGCAATAGCAGCTTGACCACCAAAAATCTTAACACCTAAACGTTTTGATTCTGATTCTCTACCATTCTTAGAACTACCGACACCTTTCTTGTGAGCCATGACGTATTAGTTTTATTTTGTTATTATTCTTGAGTATCTTCTTTTTTAGCTTTAGCTACCTTTTTCTTTGGAGCCTCAACTTCTTCTGTAGTTGTCTCAGCAGTTGCTTTTTTAGCAGGTGCTTTTTTAGCAACAAGACCTGTAATACCTTCAATTACAATTTGAGTAAGATATTGTCTATGACCGTTTCTCTTTTTGTATCCTTTTCTTCTTTTCTTTTTGAAAATGATAACTTTGTCTCCTTTTAAGTGTTGTAACACTTTAGCTTCTACTGAAGCACCTTCTATAGCTGGGGCGCCTAAAGTGATTGTGCCGTTGTCATCTAATAAAAGAACTTTGTCAAAAGAAACTTTTGAACCTTCTTCATTAGTCAAACGGTTAACATAAACCTTTAAGTCTTTGCTTACTTTGAATTGTTGCCCTGCTATCTCTACGATTGCATACATACTGAATTGTTTTAATAATTTTTAAGGTTGCAAATATACAATTATATATTTAAATCGCAATTTGTTCTTGATAATTATTATTGGCCAAAAAAGTAAAAAATTTAACCATTTCGATCACAATTTTTTAGAACAAAAATAACTTTAAAGTATTTGAGTTTTTATTACCTTTTTCGTGTAACAATAAGAAGGAATTTACTACTTACATATATCAACTAAATTATTAACTTTATGAAAAAATCAATAATGGCTTTAGGTGCTTTATTTATGCTTGGAGGAGTCGCTTCTGCTCAAAAAGTAGCATTTGAGGAATACAAACTAGACAATGGGCTGCATGTTATTTTGCATAATGATCCATCAGCTCCCACTGTAATAACTTCGGTTATGTATCATGTAGGTGCAAAAGATGAGAATCCTGAAAGAACGGGTTTCGCTCACTTTTTTGAACACTTACTATTTGAAGGAACTGAAAATATCAAACGTGGTGAATGGTTCAAAATTGTAACAAGTAATGGAGGTGTGAACAACGCTAACACCACTGATGACCGAACTTATTACTATGAAGTTTTTCCTTCTAATAATCTTGAGTTAGGATTGTGGATGGAAGCGGAAAGAATGTTACATCCTATCATTAACCAAATAGGTGTCGATACGCAAAACGAAGTGGTTAAAGAAGAAAAAAGACTTCGCGTTGACAATCAACCTTATGGAAACTTTTTAGCAGAAGTAAAAAAGAATATATTTACAAAACATCCTTACCGCTGGGCAACTATTGGTTCTATGAGCCATTTAGATGCTGCTACTTTAGAAGAGTTTCAAGCTTTCAACAAGAAATTTTACGTTCCAAATAATGCGGTTTTAATTGTAGCTGGTGATTTCAAAAAAGAACAAGCTAAAGAATGGATTCAGAAATATTTTGGATCAATAAAAAAAGGAGCAGCTATTGTAAGAGAAACATTTGTTGAAGAACCAATTACTCAAACAATAAAAGCTAAGTTTGAAGATGCTAACATTCAAATACCTGCAATTGTAGCGGCTTACAGAACACCATCGATGAAAACTAGAGATGCTAGAGTTCTTGATATGATCTCGTCAATATTGAGTGATGGTAAAAGTTCAAGATTGTATAAGAAAATAGTTGACGACAAGAAAATGGCGTTACAAATTGGTGCTTTTAGCAACAATCAAGAAGACTACGGAAGCTACATTATTTACGGTTTGCCGCAGGCTCCAAATACTGCTGAGGATATCCTGAAAGAAATCGATGCAGAAATTGTAAACTTACAAACGGAATTAATTTCTGAAAAGGATTTGCAAAAACTTCAAAATAAGTTTGAGAATCAATATGTAAACAGCAATTCAACAATTGACGGTATCGCTGACAATTTGGCTACCTATTATTTGTTATATGGAGATGTTAACTTGATAAACACTGAAATCGATATTTACCAATCAATCACACGCGAAGAGATTAGAGATGTTGCCAAGAAATATTTGAATCCAAATCAACGATTAGTTTTGGATTATGTTCCATCTAAAGATAAAGCTCAAAACTAAGATATATCATGAAAAAATCAATATTAATTTTATCAAGCCTGCTCTTAACAATTATTATGCAAGGACAAATAATCCCTCAGCCGAAACCAGGAGTAGCTCCTTCAGTAAAAATAGGTAAACCATTGACCTTTGAATTGAAAAATGGATTGAAAGTAATGGTTGTTGAAAACCACAAGCTACCAAGAGTAACTTTCAGTCTAACACTAGACAACGATCCGTACGCGGAGGGCGACAAAAAAGGCGTTTCTGATATGACTGGCATATTAATAGGAAGTGGAACAACAAAAATATCAAAAGATGCTTTCAATGAAGAGGTAGATTTTCTTGGAGCAAATATCAACTTTAGTTCTAATGGAGCAACAGCTAGTGCATTATCAAAATATTCTGGCAGAGTATTAGAATTAATGGCTGATGGCGCATTAAACCCAAACTTCACTCAGGAAGAATTTGATAAAGAAAAGACAAAACTCATCGAAGGCTTGAAAGCAGATGAAAAAAGTGTCTCAGCTGTTGCAGCTCGAGTTATAAATGTTTTAACTTTTGGCAAGAATCATCCATCTGGTGAATTTGTAAGTGAAGCTACTGTCAAAAACGTTACACTTGAGGATGCAAAAGCAAATTACAATACGTATTTCGTTCCTAGCAACGCATACCTTATTATTGTGGGTGACGTTAAATTCAAAGAAACTAAGAAAATGGTTGAGAAATTCTTTGGTTCATGGAAGAAAGGGACCGCGCCGTCTATTTCTTACGCTGATCCAAAAGATGTTGCAAGCACTCAAATTAACTTCATTGATATGCCAAATGCCGTTCAGTCAGAAGTTGCGGTTGGTAACATCTCAAATCTTAAAATGACTGATCCGGATTATTTTGCGGTTTTGATTGCCAACCAAATTTTTGGTGGCGATTTTAACAGTTACATCAATATGAATTTGCGAGAAGTACATGGATGGACTTACGGTGCAAGAACATCGATAGGCGGTGATAAGCGCGTATCTAACTTCAGTGCATCAACACAAGTTCGTAATGCTGTAACTGACAGTACGGTTGTGGAAATTATGAAAGAATTTAAGAAAATCAGAACTGAAAAAGTAACTGATGAAATGTTAGCTAGCGTTAAAGCTGGTTACACAGGACGATTTGTAATGCAAATTGAGAAACCACAAACTGTTGCTGGTTATGCTTTGCGTATTCAAACTCAAAGCTTGCCTGCTGATTTTTATGAAAATTACATTAAAAACATAGGTGCAGTAACTGCTGATGATGTTTTGAGAGTGGCCAATAAATATTTCTTAGCGGATAACAGCCGAATTATAATTGTAGGAAAAGCATCAGATGTTGCACCAGCATTAGAAAAGCTTACTATTCCAGTTTCCTATTTTGATAAGTACGGAAATGCAACTGCAAAACCAGAATTCAAAAAAGCAGTTCCAGCAGGAGTAACAGCAAAAAGTGTTATCGATAATTATATCAAAGCAATAGGTGGGGAAAAAGCGGCAACTGCTGTGAAAACAATTGCAATGAATGGAACTACAACTATTCCACAAGCACCATCACCATTAAGTTTTGTTACAAAAGTAGATGCTAAAGGAAAGCTTATGGTTGAACTTGCAATGGGAACAATGAGCTTGATGAAACAAGTTGTGAATGAAAAAGGAGGTTACACGATGCAACAAGGGCAACGCCAAAACATTGAAGGCACAGCGCTTGCTGATATGCAGGCGGCGGCGACTCCATTTGAAGAGCTTTCTCTTTCTAAAAAGCAAGGGCTAACTTTAGAAAGTATTGAATCGATAAATGGAAAAGACGCTTATGCTGTTAAAAACGGAAAAACAACTTATTTTTATGATGTAACTTCGGGATTAAAAGTAGCAGAATCTAAAGTGATGGAACAAGGTGGTAAAAGTATTACTCAAGTTACTAATTACGGGGATTACAAAGAAGTAAAAGGTATTAAAGTTCCTTTTAATATTATTCAGAATGTTGGTTTTGAATTAGACATCAAAATGTCAGATGTAAAAATTAATGAAGATGTGTCAGATGCTGATTTTAAATAATCAGAAATCTTAATAAAAAGCAAAGGCTGTCTAATTTAGGCAGCCTTTGTTGTTTTTAACTCTTTTTATGTATCGAACATCAAACTTTTTACAAATTAATATTTCCGCATACTCAATGCCGCCCACTGAACACTAGATCCTTAATAGTGAACACTTAATAGTGAACACTGCCTACCGTACACTGAACACTGACTACCGAACACTATTTCTTTGAGGACAAGTACACCCCGATTAAAATAATAAATGCTCCAAAAAATTGAACAGACGTCAGCATTTCATTGTCTAACAATCCCCAACTAAACGCAACCACAGGAATTAAATAAGTTACTGATGTTGCAAAAACGGGTGAAGACATTTGGATTAATTTAAAAAACAAAATGTTAGCTATTCCAGTGCCTACCACACCAAGAATAATTATAAAAATTATAGAATGCTGCACTTTGATTTCAGTCACTACATCAAAAAATCCAGAGAAAAATAAAACGGCCAGCGCAGGTGCAAACAATACCATAAAATTCCCCGTCGTAATGCTTAACGGACTCAAATCATGCAGGTATTTCTTAATTAAATTCACATTTACTGCATAACAAACAGAGGCAATCAATACTAAAATAGCGTAATAGTAATTCTGTTCTGGATGATTCATGGCACCATTTAAAATTAGTAATGCGCTTCCCAATAAACCTGTTAGAATGCCAATAATTTGGTTTCTCTTAAAACGCAATCCAAAAACTAAGGCACCAAGAATTAATGTATTCAAAGGAGTTAGCGAATTTAAAATTGAACTGACTGAGCTGTCAATTTCAGTTTGTGCTATAGCAAATAGATAAGCGGGAATAAAAGTGCCAAATAACGATGTCAACGCAATATATTTCCATTTGTGAGCAGGAATTTTTGAAAGCGTTTTAAACCCGATCATTAGAAGAAAAATAGAAGCAAAAATAATTCGTAAAGAACCAACTTGAAGGGCGGTTAAGCCAATTAATCCCTTTTTTATTAAAATGAAAGAACTTCCCCAAACTAATGCAAGAAAACCCAAATATACCCATTTTAACTGCTTCGATTCCATAAAGATAATTTTGCCCCAAAATTGTAATTATTTTATGAATTACTCGGCCTTTTTTTGATTAATTTTGCATTTGTAAATTTGCTTTCAATCTTTAAAAAATAATAGTATGAACTTCAAAAAATCAATATTGACTTTAGCCTTGGCAAGTATCTTATTTGTAGGATGTAAAGAAAAATCTAATGATCTAAATTCAAAAGAGACTGCAAAAACATCAGAAGTTGCAACTCCAAAAGTTAAAAAAGAAATAGCTGCTGCTAACCTACAAACAGCTACTTTCGAAGTAAGCGGAATGACTTGCTCTATAGGTTGTGCAAAAACTATTCAGGAAGATTTAACAGGTTTAGATGGTGTTCAGGAGGCAAAGGTGGATTTTGATACAAAATTAGCAACTGTAACGTTTGACAAAACAGTTCAAAATCCAGAAAAACTAACTAAAGTAGTTGAAGAAGCTGCCGATGGTAAAACATATTCAGTAAAAGATATGAAGATCTAAGATCATTTTAATTTATACAAAAAAAGCATTCGTTTGTCGCGAATGTTTTTTTTATGTTTTATTGTTTCCATTTTAAAGTTTCCATCAATCGCTGCATATCATTTTTTATATAACTGGCTGCGGGCATAATAGAATCATAATTGGGTTTTGCATAGAAATAAACAGATCCAGTTACAAAGTGTTTAGTACTATCTGTCGCATAAAATTGTGAATTTGTCGCTGCATTTCCCTCTACTTGATAAAACATTCCATAAACTTTTTTATCAGGATTCAAATACGGTTGCTCTAAAATATCATCCGCTTTTATCACATGTTCAAAAGTCAATTTTTGTGCGTCACGCAAAAGGTTATTTATATTTTTATTTACAGGTTTGTAAGTCAAATATATAGTTGCTTTCATCTTAGGATAAGTAATCGTAAGATCACAATTTTTACCTTTTTTGACAATAGCATCTGCATTCATTTCAAAAGTAAAAGGACATTCATTTTCAAAATTTGAGTATTTAGCTTCGGCATAATCTAGTCGCAAATAGCTTGAAGGTTTTGGCAACACCTCTTCTTTACAACTAAAAGTAGTTGCTGCAACTATACTTACCATCGCAAGGGCGAATATTTTTTTTGTCATTTTACTTAGTCAATCGTTACTTTAATTTGTTTTATCCTTTTTTGATCTACCGTTTCGATAGTGAATAAACAATTTCCTAGTGAAATCTTCTGATTTTTTTTTGGAAAATTACCTAAAATCTCTAGAATAAATCCTGCTAGTGTTTCCGCCTCTCCTTTTTTATCTTCAAATAATTCTTCGTCAACCTCAATAATTCGATAAAAATCTTTTAAATTTATTTTGCCTTCAAAAAGGAAATTTTTGTTGTCTATCTGGGAGAAATTAATATTTTCGTCATCAAATTCATCACTAATATCACCTACTATTTCCTCAATAACATCCTCAAGGGATACTAATCCTGAAGTTCCACCATATTCATCTACTACAATAGCAAGATGGCTTTTCATATTTTGAAAATCTTTTAACAGGTTGTCTAGTTTTTTATTTTCAGGAACAAAAAATGGTTCTCGCAGCAAAGATGTCCAGTCAAATTCATTCGTATTAATATGTGGTAATAAATCTTTAACATGTAAAACGCCTTCTATTTGATCAATATTATCTCTGTAAACTGGAATTCTGGAATATCCTTTATCTATTATTTTTGGGCAAATAGCGGTAAATGACTCTGATATTTCTAAAGCAAAAATATCGATTCTTGGACTCATAACTTGTCGCGTATCGGTATTCCCAAAACTGACAATTCCTTCTAAAATTTTTTGCTCTTCGGTCGAGGTTTCGTCTGAGGCTGTAAGTTCAAGTGCTTGAGATAATTGATCTACTGAAAAATTTGTTTTTTGTTTTCCAAATTTGTTGTGTAAGTGAATGGTAATCGCTCGCATAGGCAAACTTATTGGCGAAAGCACTTTATTTAAAAATGCAATAGGATAAACAACTATTTTAGCAAAGTTGATGCTATTTCTACTTGCATATACTTTTGGTAAAACTTCTCCAAACAGCAAAATCAAAAAGGTGATAACGACAATTTCTACTACAAACTTTAAAAGTGGAATTTGGATCGCTGAAAAAATATTTGTTCCTATTAAAGAGAAAAATAATATAATGGTGATATTTATAAAATTATTTGCAACCATTAATGTGGCTAGCAATTTTTTAGGCTTTTCTAAAAGATTGGAAATAAGTTTTCCTTTAGAATTATTTCCTGCGGTTATTGCGTCAATGTCTTTTTGTGACAATGAAAACAACGCAACTCCAGCTCCTGAAACTAAAGCGGAGCATAATAGTAACAGTACTATTCCCAAAATGGCAAATGCCAAATTGCTGTCAATATTATAGGTAAAAGACAAACTGGGCTCTGGGTCCAAATTGATAAAAATTAGTTAGACAATTAAAATGGCAAGTCGTTTATGGGCAAGACATTTTTTTCTGGTTCAAAATTAGTGTTTTTTGCAACAGCAGTTGCAGGAATTTGTTTGTTGTTTTCACTCTCTTTCTTTGTGGTAAGAAAAGTGAATTCAGTTACTTGAATTTCGCTGGCGTATTTTGTACTTCCATCTTCCGCTTGCCACTGTCGCGATTTGATCCTACCTTCAACGTATATTTTATCTCCTTTAGATAAGTATTTTTCACAAAGTTCAGCTGCTTTATTGCGAACCACTAGATTATGCCACTCTGTAGAAGTGATTTTTTCATTAGTAGTTTTGTTGATGTAAACTTCATTAGTGGCCAGCTGAAATCTTCCAATGCAATTGCCTCCGTCAAAATAATGCATTTTGATATCATCGCCAAGAAAACCTATTAGCATTACTTTATTTAATGTTCCGTTCATTATAAATTGAGGTATTTGATCAAAGGTACAGTTTTTTGGAAATATTTTAATTTAATTCCTTTTCAATAAAATTATGAATAACAATAGGAAATGGAAAAGTCTTTAAAGTTTCTTGATTAATTCCGTTTTCAATAATTCCATTCACATTCACTTTCCAAAATTTAATATGTAAATGTTGATGGGATAATTTATGGATAATGCTTTTATCGTTGGTTTCTAATATGCTCGAAATAGTATTTTCTTTGAAATATTCGCTCTGAATTTGCTCTGAAACAAAATCAAAATCTTCCTCTTTTTCTGTTTCTAATAAAGGGAACTCATATAAATTTTGCCAAATTCCTTTTAAAGTTCGTTTTTGAATTAACGTATTTTCATTATCATCATTTGCGACTATATAATTAAAGTAGCGATTGCGCACTTTTATCTTTTTAGATTTTACAGGTAAATGAGCAACTTTCTTCTTTTGTAAGGCAGCACAACTTTCGTTAAAAACACAAATACTGCAGTTGGGATTTTTAGGGACACATTGCAAAGCACCAAATTCCATAATCGCTTGATTGAAAGTTGCGGGTGCGTATTTGCTCCGTTTGAGTCTATCTTGGCTGTCTTTTGGCATTAACTCGAACGCTAGAGTAGCAAATTCTTTTTTGGCGGAAGCCTGGGCAATATCTGTTTCAATATCAAAATAACGAGATAAAACCCTAAAGACATTTCCATCAACCACCGGAACCGCCTCATTATAGGAGAAAGAAGCAATTGCAGCAGCGGTATATTCACCAATTCCTTTTAGTTTAAGTAAGTCATTATAATTATCAGGGAATATTCCGTTTAATTCAGTCGCAACGTATTGCGCCGTTTTGTGTAAATTTCGCGCACGAGAGTAATAACCAAGTCCTTGCCACAGTTTTAACACTTGTTCTTCACTTGCGGCGGCGAGATCAAAAACTGTTGGAAAAGCTGTTGTAAACGATAAAAAATAAGGTGTTCCTTGGGCAACTCGCGTTTGTTGTAACATGATTTCTGAGAGCCAAATAGGGTAGGGATTGGTGGTGTTTCTCCAAGGTAAATCACGCTTGTTTTGTAAGTACCATTTTATCAATATATTAGAAAAATTCATCTTTAAATATTAGACTGCAAAAGTAAAAGTTTATGTGATTAAAATTTAATGAATTACCTTGAATAATTGTTTTTTAAATGCTTATATTTGCAACCTCAAAAAAATAGTACAACAAAATATAATAGGAAAGAAAATGACGAAAGCAGATATCGTAGCAAAAATTTCAGAGAAATTAGGTCTTGAAAAAGGAGATGTTCAGGCGACTGTAGAGACTTTTATGAATGAAGTTAAAAATTCATTAGAGACTGGCGACAATGTATATTTAAGAGGTTTTGGAAGTTTTATCGTAAAAACTAGAGCTGAAAAAACAGGTAGAAATATCTCAAAAAACACTACTATTAAAATTCCTGCTCACAACATCCCAGCATTTAAACCTGCGAAAGTATTTGTAGAAGGAGTGAAAATAAATAACGAAGCAAAGTAATATATTAATTAATCTTAAAATCGACAAGATATGCCAAGTGGTAAAAAAAGAAAGAGACATAAGGTAGCAACGCACAAACGCAAGAAAAGAGCAAGAGCTAACCGTCACAAGAAGAAAAAGTAGTTTTAAACTACTTTTTTCTTTTTAAACGTTCATTGAAATTGAGATTGAAGATTGTCGATCAACGATTTAAGATTACAGATTTTAAAAATCTAAAATCAAAATTTATAAATCAAAAATCTAAAATCTCCTCGGGTCCAATACCTGTTAAATTATTGTTTAATCCATCCTTACAATTAATTACTGATTGATAATATGAGATTTGGGATTTTTAATCCTAGTTTCTTATTCGAAAATCCTAAATTAAAAGTGCGGATAAAAATTTACAAATGAATAAAGAATTAATCATTAGATCTAGTTCTGAAGCAGTAGATTTTGCCTTATTAAAAGATGGAAAACTAATTGAATTACACAAGGAAGAAGAAAAAAGCAATTTCCAAGTTGGTGATATTTTTATTGCCAAAATCAGGAAACCTGTTGCTGGCCTCAATGCGGCTTTTGTAAACGTAGGCTTTGAAAAAGATGCCTTTTTACATTATCATGATTTAGGTCCTAATTTAGCTTCCCAATTGAAATTCATAAAACTTGTAAGCGCAGGTAAATTAAAAGATTTCTCCCTAAAAACCTTTCAGTTTGAAAAAGAAATAGATAAAGATGGCACCATAACTAATGTTTTGAGTTCCAATCAATCTGTTTTAGTACAAGTTGTCAAAGAACCTATATCTACCAAGGGACCAAGAATTAGCGCAGAGCTTTCTCTTGCCGGAAGATTTATAGTTTTGGTTCCGTTTTCTGACCGAGTTTCTATTTCGCAAAAAATAGAAGACAAAAAAGAAAAGGAACGTTTGAAACGTCTTGTACAATCCATCAAACCAAAAGGATTTGGTGTTATTGTTCGCACAGTAGCCGAAGGCAAAAGCACAGTAGAATTAGAAAAAGATTTGCAGAACCTGCTTAGCAGATGGACTGCAATGTGTAAAAAATTACCAACTGCTCATCATCCGTCCAAAGTTTTGGGAGAACTCAACAGAGCTTCATCCATATTGAGAGACGTTTTCAATGATACCTTTAGCGGTATTCAAATTGATGATGAAGAGTTGTACAACCAAACAAAGGATTACTTGCAAGAAATTGCACCATCCAAACAATCAATTGTCAAGTTTTATCAATCAAAAGACACACCTATTTTTGAGAAATATAACATAGAAAGACAAATCAAAACTTCTTTTGGGAAAACAGTATCCATGAGTAAAGGGGCATATCTTATTATAGAACATACTGAAGCACTACACGTTATAGACGTAAACAGCGGAAACCGTTCTAATAAGGCCACTAATCAGGAAGATACAGCCATGGAAGTCAATATGATAGCCGCTGCTGAAATTGCCAGACAATTACGTCTACGTGATATGGGCGGAATAATTGTAATTGATTTTATCGATATGTCCAATCCCGAAAATCGTAAAGTGTTGTTCGATTTCTTGAAAGAAGAAATGAGCGATGATAAAGCGAAACATAAGATCTTACCCCCAAGTAAATTTGGATTAGTCCAAATTACTAGACAAAGAGTAAGACCGGAAGTAAATATCAAAACTAGAGAAGAAGATCCAAACAATGAAAGTGGCGAAATTGAAGCGCCAATCCAAATCATTGATAAAATCACTTTTGATCTAGAAAGAGCATTAAAGAATCACAAAGAAGTTGTGCTTAATGTACATCCTTTTGTGGCCGCATACCTTACCAAAGGTTTTCCATCATTACGTTCAAAATGGTTTCTTGAACATAAAAAGTGGGTGAAAATCATACCTCGTGACGCTTACACGTATCTAGAATATCATTTCTACGACAAAAAAGAAAATGCTGTTATAGAATAAAATAAAAACCGCCTCTCGCAAGATTGGCGGTTTTTTTGTGTCTTTTTTTAGAATTTTTAGGAGCTAATCCAGCTATCCGTTACAATCTTTTCTTTTTATAAAGAAAAAAAGAAAAGGATTTTCACTTCTATCTGGGCTAGGGGTTTAGCTTGCAAAATGACATTAATTTACTAATTTGGTTTTAGAAGATTATTTTAAGATATTATTCTTAGCTATTTCATATACGAACGAACCCTTTCAGAGTTTTAAACTCTGAAAGGGTTTTGAATATTTCAAATAAAATCATCCTCTTTTGGACCAATTCCTACCATTTGTAGTCGAGTAATAAAGACCTTTGGAGGTATTTGCTAACAGTTCTTTTCCTGCATCCGTCAAATCTATAAATTCACCATAACTAGAACCGGAATATCGAGTGTATCATGACCTTCCTGATGTTGTCGAGTATTCAATTTTGTTGCTTTGTTTAGAACAATTTCTATTTAATTCACCTCCTTCAGTATTCATTTGTGACATGATAGTTTTTTTTAATTGTTTTGGACAAATTTATTGGAGTCGTCTGACAATCGATTACCTTAGGACTTTTTGCTTATTAAAAAGATTATTATTGTTAATATTATGTCATTCAACGCTATCAAAACACCCTATAAATCCCGAAACTCTAATCTTGTTTTCTAATGATAAATCTTCAAATGTATTGCAAATAAGACTATATCCTCTTTTAATTTGGCGATGAGAATATTTACCAATATCATTAAGTTCATCGTTTGAACATTTTGCGGTACCATAAGATATGCAAACCATTGTATTTCTGATCTCCATATTTTTATTTTTTAAAAAGTCATGGAATGAAAAAACAGATTTAGTTGCCTCTCCAGCTCGATCAAAACCAAAAGCAACCGACGTCCCCATAAGTACAATGCTTTTTGGCTTAAATACATTTTTAAAAGCTTCAAAATCAAAACAACTATTTCGGTAATGACTCATTGAATTATCTTTGTCATTAGAAACCATTTTTTTAAAACCAAGATCAGTAAAATTAGAATTTGGAGTCATTAACAGCAACGCGTCAAAATGATTGCCAATGCTTTTATAATCAGCAGTAAATTGTTCTTTAGTATTTGTTTCTTCAAACTGATTTGGAATAATTAAGCAACCGATGTTGATGCTTTCTTTATTATTAAAAACTCTTATTTGTAATGGTTCGTTAGCTTTATAAGTAAATGAATTTGTAATTATAAGATCGGCACAATCGTTATCAAAAGATAGTGAATTCACATCAACTAATTTGCGTTTTTCCCATTCTTCCTGAGCTTTTTTGTATGCTTTCAATTGTTCTTTAGCTTGTGCTATTTGATTATTTTTCATAATTGCGTACTGCTTTTAAAAAATGTAGATATAAAAAATTATTTTAAATAGACTTTAAATTTTATGATATCAGTATAGCAACAGCAATAGCCTCTCCAAGATTTTCATCTTCGCTAACGTCCATCGTAATACTTGCTTTAAAATCCGCTTTTTCTTGAATAGAATCGTTGATTAATCCAATTTCGTCTAAGTCAATTCCGCCGTTTATGGAAGAAATTAGTAGAAGTATAGAAACATTATCAACCATCAGCTTATCATTATGTGTAAGTGTTGAAAGTGCTAATTCAATAACTTTTTCAGCTCTATTATTTCCTGAAGCAATTGCAAAACCAAAATATTTGGGTTGACTTTTTAGTAACTCTAGTTCTGTTTGATTTTTTGCTAAAAGTTTTTCGTATTTCATAAATTTGTTTATAAAATAACTATTGATTTTTTTTAGATTTTCCTTGTTATTAATATCGGTAGTGCTATTTAAAATCATTGAAGCAATAAACTGATTTTCGTTTTTTTGGAAATATGTTTTCATCTTTATTTTTTATATAACAAAGGAAATTAGCAAGTATGCCAAAAGATGACGGTCTAGAAATATATATTTTTTCAATCTTTAATAAATCAAAAACGACACATTTTTAGGGTGTGTCGGTGTAGAATCGTTGTTGTGATTTAACTTTTAAATTGTTTTACAAGTTTTCATATCTTTTCTTCTAATATTTTCACGGTTTCAATTAGTTTCATGATTTTAATAACAATTTCACTTATGTTGTTTTCTAACAAAATTTCTTCCCATTTCAGATTGTTAAAATTTTCATTAAAATCATCTGTGGCCGTAATCCAATTTGTATCACTACCACAAATTTTTCTTATTGCTTGTTTCTCATCATGAGTATGACAATTCACATCTATACCTAGGTTTAAATTGTAATTAGCGTCAAACCAAAGTAAAACTCCAATCTTGAATTCTTCTTGCGAAGAAAACCACATTCCTGACTCTAATTTCCCAAATGAAACTGTGGCGTCATAATCTTTTGTTATTAGATTATTTCCTACTTTGTTTTGAATTTTACTGATTAGTCTTTTACAAATTCCCAGTTTAATGTTATCTAACCCAACTCCAGCAATGATCAAGGCACTTTCTATATTTTGAGGATTGTTTAAAATATTATCTAAAATTTCATTTTCCATTTTTATGTTTGTTGTTTGATTTGTTAATTTCTTTATTAGATATAAATATTGTACTAACGTTTCTCTAATTACAGGAAGAGAATATGTTTTTTCAAGACATTTTTCGAGCCAGTTTTTAATGACTTCCTTATAGGAAACTAATATAATATCTTCTAATTTTAACTCCTGACCTTTTTCGATTTTGTAACTTGACTCATTAGGTTTTTTACCATCTAAGGTTAAATACAGCAATTTGCAGTTAGGATATTTATTTTTATACCTCAATAGTTGGCCTTTTTGATCACCAGCATTTATTTTATTTTCAATCACCACTTGGTTTTTTGAATCTTTTAAAATAATATCGATGAAACCACCTTCTGAATAATCTTCATCGATTCTTCCAGTATGTTCTTCTACCACAACTTGGGCATTATCGTAATCAAAGTTTTCTAGAATATCATTTAAATCTTTTACTTCTTCAAAAAAAAGCTTTAAAAAAATACTCCCTTGACTATGTAATCCTTTAGGATTTAATAATTCTGCAATTATCCTTGAATGTGTTCTTACTTCGTCAGTTTCAGCTCTCATAATAGAGAAAATATTAAAATTTTCTCCTGTAATCTTAGCGATTTCATCATATTTTTTTTGAATGATTGAAACCTGTTGTAATAAATTCTCGATTTTATCCATATTCATTATTTGTTTAAATGCATTTTGAAAAGTTGCCCACAAGCTTTCGCATCGCTCAATGCATCATGATGATTTAATTTTATCTCAAATTCGCTGCACAAGTTAGCTAAATTTGACTTAAAAATCCTATATGTACAAAATTTGTTGTAGTCAGGTGTAGGCAATCCATAGTATTCTAGGGTTTTGCTTAAAACAGGGAAATCAAACGCAAAACCATTATGGGCAACAACATTTTGGTTTTCGATAAAAGGTGCAATTTGATTCCAAACTTTGTCAAAAGTTGGTGCAGCGATTGTGTCTTCTGGTGAAATTCCGTGTATATCTGTAAACCGGCTCCAATAATAATTGTCAGGTGGTTGGATTAGTATATTCATTTCTGCAGTTATAATTCCTTTTTCTATTCTTACGAGGCCGACTTGGCAAATGCTGTGACGATAACCTTGAGCGGTTTCAAAATCTATTGCTGTGAACGATTCCATTTAATTATACAATTTATTCATTTTTGATATTCTATTTTTTATTTCCTGTTGTAGCGAAATTGGCGAAATTACTTTTACTTCTGGCCCTTGTTTTAAAAGCTCCAATATAATGTCATTTGTGGGACACATAAATAAAGCAATTAAAACCCTATTCTTATTTTCTTCGATAATAACTTGGGATTCGTGTAGCGGAAAACTCTTTACGTAATTACCCTGTTGCCATGTAAATTCCAAAACTATTCTCTCTGCGGGTTTGTACGTTTCTATTCCAAATGCGTGTATGTATTCTTGGTTTACATTACAGGGAACGGGTTTGAAATTTACATCAGTAATCCTCATATTTGAAATCCGATCCAAGCCAAAGGTTTTTATTTTTTCATCTTTTTTGTCAAATGCAATTAAATACCATCTTTGCTGCGATTCTTTTATAGCAATGGGTTTTACTTCGCGGTGGGTTGTGAAGTCTTCCCAATGTTTTTTATGTGTAAATTTTAAAATAAATAAATTTTGAATAGCGTGAATAATAGCGTGAATATTTTCTGTTCCCAATGATTTTCGCTTTTCGAGAAAAACACTTGGCGACAATTTGTTTCCTTCCTGCAACGCATGATGGATGGAGAAAGCATCAATCATGCGAGTTACCGACTGGTCTTCTATTTCGTCTTCGTTCATGCAATAGGTTTTGTCTTTGCGATTATACTGAATAGTGATTCCGAAAAGGTCAAAAATATCTTTTTTGTCTCGTTCAAAAGTGCGCACCGAATATTCAAAGTCGGTTTCAATGTCTTCCTTTTTAAGTTTACGCATTACGTATTCTTGTAATATTTTAAAATCACAGGGATAACTCCTCAAGCGGTCTATGATGTATAAATATCTTTTAAAATAGATTAATTTTGACATAATTATGAGATTTATTTCTCAAAGATAAATGATTTGTCTGCCAATATATGGCGTTGTAAATAATCTAATTTAATGATCATTATTCTCATTAATTTCTAAGAAACAAGGGAGCATGTTTATTTCGAATTATATTATTACTAGCTAACATAATAGCTATTTATGCTAAAAATCACTTTATGAGGCTAATATGTTATCTAAAATGAAAGTTACTCCATTAGCAAAACTTCTGGCCAGGTACAAAACGAACTTGTTGAACGATCCAAGAAATTAAGAAAAAGTAAAAAATTGAGCAATCGGAACTGGCTAATAGAGCAGGTGTTTCGTTAGGATGTATCTAACGTTTTGAACAAACAGACCAAATTTTATTAGAGTCATTAATGAAATTAGCGCATCTTTTTGATCGGTAGATAATCTTGTTGCAATATTTAAGATTAACGAGGACTTGAAAGAAATAGAAAAATTATTTTAAACGTAATTATGGAAAGCATGTCAAAAGTAAAAGCCCATTTCAATTTCGATAATATTTAGATTGAAATAGGCAATGTAGTGTAAAGTCAAAACACTATTTAAAACAATAAATGGCGCTTTAGGCGCCATTTATTAGAAACAAGTTAGTTTTTTTAAATCGTGTATTGTTTGTGTGGGATTTTCGGCTTTGAAAACAAAATTACCGGCTACTAAAACATCAGCTCCAGCTTCAACGAGTTGTTTTGCATTTTTATTAGTTACGCCGCCATCTACTTCAATAAGCGTAGCTGCCCCTTTTCTACTGATCAAATCTTTTAATTTTTTAATTTTGGCGTAGGCATTTTCTATAAAAGATTGACCTCCAAAACCTGGATTTACGCTCATTATGCAAACTAAATCAATGTCATTGATTACATCTTCTAATAAATCTATATTAGTATGCGGATTTATTGCTACACCAGCTTTCATCCCTTCGGCTTTGATAGCTTGTAAGGTTCTGTGAAGATGTGTGCAAGCCTCGTAATGTACACTTAATATATTTGCTCCTAAATCAGCAAATGTTTTGATGTAGCGATCGGGATCTACAATCATTAAGTGAACGTCGATTGTTTTTTTTGCATGTTTATTAATTGCTTCTAGAACGGGCATTCCGTAGGAGATGTTCGGAACAAAAACGCCATCCATGATGTCAATATGAAACCAATCGGCTTCTGAATTATTGATCATTTCGATGTCACGTTGTAAGTTTCCAAAATCAGCAGCAAGAACTGAAGGAGCAATAAGTGTATTTTTCATTTGTGTTGTTGTTTAATCTGTAGTTGAAGCAGATTATTAGGTTGTAGTTTTTGCAAAAGTAGTTTTTTTGAAACAAATGGCGAAAGTTTTTTTAGAGTCAATTCGTGGTGTATACTACTTTTTGCGTAAGGGATAGAGGCGGTATCCTCGTAGAGCAACGGAGAGATAAAGCCGAAAGCCCGACCCGAAGTTTTTACGAAGGGTTACGCCCATATTAGTGAAAAGTGAAAAGAATTCAGATGCACAAAAAATTAAACCTTGAATACCCAAGCGCTTTGGTTGAAGTGACTAAGGTTTTACTAAAAAAAAATAAAACCTCGGTAATCAGCCGAGGTTTCAATCATCAATCAAAAAACGAACAGTCAATCAAACTGTTGTTTGTTGTAAAAATTCCATTTTCAAAAAAATTCCAAATTCTAATTATCGGAATTTGGAATTTAAAAATTTGGAACTTATATTTTTATCCTAAGTAAGTCTTTAGGATTTTACTTCTAGAAGTATGTTTTAATCTGCGGATTGCTTTTTCCTTAATTTGACGAACGCGCTCACGAGTTAGGTCGAAAGTTTCTCCAATTTCCTCTAAAGTCATTGGGTGTTGATCACCTAAACCAAAGTATAAACGAACAACATCAGCTTCTCTAGGAGTTAATGTTTCTAATGAACGCTCAATTTCAGTACGTAATGATTCGTGGATTAATTCTCTGTCTGGATTTGGAGATTCACCAGAACGCAAAACGTCATATAAGTTAGAATCTTCACCTTCTACAAGAGGAGCATCCATTGATAAGTGACGACCAGAATTTTTCATTGACTCTTTTACGTCATTTACAGTCATGTCAAGCTCTTTTGCAATTTCTTCAGCAGATGGTGGACGCTCGTTAGATTGCTCTAATAAAGCGTACATTTTGTTGATTTTATTGATAGAACCAATCTTGTTTAATGGTAAACGAACGATACGAGATTGTTCAGCTAAGGCTTGAAGAATCGATTGACGAATCCACCAAACTGCATACGAGATGAATTTGAAACCACGAGTTTCATCAAAACGTTGTGCTGCTTTAATCAATCCTAAGTTTCCTTCATTAATTAAATCGGGTAGAGTAAGTCCTTGATTTTGATATTGTTTAGCCACCGAAACAACAAAACGTAAATTCGCTTTTGTCAATTTTTCTAAGGCTTTTTGGTCACCAGCTTTAATTTTTTGAGCTAATTCTACTTCTTCGTCAGCTGTAATAAGATCAACTTTACCTATTTCTTGTAAATATTTGTCTAATGATGCAGTTTCACGATTCGTTACCTGCTTGGTGATTTTAAGTTGTCTCATGTTTTTGTGTCCTCCATTTTAAGTGTACAAGTAATTATACGTGTGGAGTTGCAAAAAAGTTACATTATTTCAAAAAGTTTTTATAATTATTATTGCTTTCATTTAAATGAGGGCATTTTCGCCACGGCGAATCGGGCAATCCGCACTCGCTTTATTATTTCGCTGCGTATCACAATAAGAGCTTAAACAATTGCTTCTATCCCTAATGCGATCTATGGCTTAAATGATGTTTAGGTTTTAATTTCATTTTTTATAAAATTTTGAAACTCTAGAAGTGCGTAAATATTAGCCGTCAACAGAAATTTATTTCAAATATCCTTGTTGCCTAATATTTTTATGATAAGCAACAATATCTTGGGGAATTTCACCATTTATTAGCCAGTTTACGTCTAAGCCATTGTGTATAGCAGTTTTCATTAATAAAGAATTTTTGCCGATTAATATTCCAAGCTTTTGCAAATCCTCTTTGAAATCTAAAAAATAATCATCGTCAATTGCTTTTATCAAAATCAAAATTTTAAAAGCTCTCGCAATTACATAGATGCACATCGTATAGGCCTTTCCATAACTTTGACTTTGAATTCTTTCATTATTCAGCAATAGGAGATGATTCAGCATTTTTATATTCAAACTTATTTCGCCAAACTTGTCTTTGGTAATTTTTACGTGTGCACTTATATCACCGCTTACATAACGAGTGTCTTGAAGTAAATATCCAACCGAATAAAACTGCTCTGTAAAATGATCAATTTTTTTTATCATGACTTTTTCAAAGGCCATCCTCTTGTCCTCGACCGTTTCTGTATCCACTAGTTCAAAATGCAGTCTGTTGGTGAGATCTCGATCTTTTTTTAAAAGCCTAAAAATTAACTTGTCTTTCTCAGCACTTGGTAACTCTTGTATCGCTTTTTTAAATTCTTGGGTAAACATATTTTACAAATTAGAGTTGTAAATATAATAATTTGTGATTTAATGAAAAATTATAATTTAATTTATAAAGTTTGATCTTCATTAAGCGGATGTTTTATAAAAAACGAAAATCCCAATTCAACTAAATGAATTGGGATTTTCTATAAATAAACCTTTAGTAAACTTAAGATCTGATTACTCTTTTCTTTCCTCACGAGGAGGTCTTGGCATAAGTGCTTTTCTGGACACTTTTTCTTTTCTGGTTTTAGGATCCATACCTAAGTATTTCACTTGGAAAACATCGCCCATGTTTACAACATCAGCAACATTTTCTGTGCGTTCCCAAGCTAATTCAGATACATGTAGCAAAACTTCGTTTCCTGGAGCTGACGTATATTCTACAACTGCACCAAAATCTAACATTTTAATTACTTTCACTTCATAAGACTCATTCATTTGAGGTTTGAAAGTGATTGACTTGATTTTAGCCAATACCGCTTCGATTCCAGCTGGATCAGTACCTAAAATTTCAATAACTCCTTCTTCCGTAATTGGGTCTTCATTGATAACAATTGTTGTTCCAGTGGTTTTCTGTAATTCTTGAATTACTTTTCCACCAGGACCAATTAACGCACCAATGAACGCGTTAGGAATTCTTCTAGTAATAATTTTTGGAGCGTAAGCTTTAACATCCTCTTTTGGAGCTGCTAAAGTTTCGATTAATTTTCCAAGGATATGCAAACGACCATCACGGGCTTGAGCCAATGCTGCTTCCATAATCTCGTATTTCAATCCGTCAATCTTGATGTCCATTTGACAAGCTGTAATTCCTTCGGAAGTTCCAGTAACTTTAAAGTCCATATCTCCTAAGTGATCTTCATCACCAAGAATATCGGACAATACTGCATAGCGTTCTCCATCTGTAATTAATCCCATTGCAATTCCAGAAACGGGACGAATCATTTGAATACCAGCATCCATCAATGATAATGTTCCAGCACAAACTGTTGCCATGGATGATGAACCATTCGATTCTAATACTTCAGAAACTACACGTATTGTGTAAGGGCAATCAGCAGGAATCATATTTTTCAATGCTCTTTGCGCCAAGTTTCCGTGACCTACTTCTCTTCTTGAAGTTCCTCTTAAGGGACGAGCTTCTCCAGTTGAGAAAGGAGGGAAGTTATAGTGCAAGTAGAATTTTTCTTCTCCTTGTTGTGATGGTGAATCAATTTGGTTTGCTTCTCTAGAAGTTCCTAAAGTGGCTGTTGCCAATGCTTGAGTTTCTCCACGGGTAAATAATGCAGATCCGTGTACCGATGGTAAATAATCTACTTCACACCAGATATCTCTGATTTCTGTAGTTTTTCTTCCGTCTAAACGTGTTCCTAAATCTAAGGTTACGTTACGAACTGCTTCCTTGTTTGTTTTTTTGAAATATTTAGAAACTAATTCTCCGTCTACTGCCAATTCTTCTTCAGTAAATAAAGCTTTAACTTCTTCTTTTACCGCATCAAATGCTGCAGAACGTTCTTGTTTAGCAGAACCTTTGCTAGCAATAGCGTAAATTTTATCGTAAGCTGCTGCTTTTACTTTAGCGTAGATAGCTTCATCTTCTCTTTCTCCTTCGTAAGTACGAACTTCTTTTTTGCCAAAGGCAGCCTGCAAACGCAATTGAGCTGAAATTTGGTTTTTGATATGTTCATGTGCAAATTTAATTGCTTCTAACATATCAGCTTCTGAGATTTCTTTCATTTCGCCTTCCACCATTGCGATAGAATCCATAGAAGCTCCAATCATCATATCAATATCTGATAATGCTAATTGAGCACGAGATGGGTTGATGATGAATTTTCCATCAATACGACCTACTCTAGCTTCAGAAATTAAAGTTTCAAAAGGAATGTCAGATAGTGCTAAAGCCGCCGAAGCTGCTAATCCTGCTAATGCATCTGGCATTACATCTTCGTCATGAGACATTAACTGAATCATAACTTGCACTTCTGCATGATAGTCATCTGGGAAAAGCGGACGCAATACACGGTCAACTAAACGCATTGTTAATACTTCGTTGTCACTTGGACGTGCTTCTCTTTTAAAGAAACCTCCTGGGAAACGACCTGCTGCTGCAAATTTTTCTCGGTAATCTACCGTAAGTGGAAGAAAATCGATACCTGGACTTGCTTTTCTTGATGATACAACTGTTCCTAAGATTACAGTTTTACCAATTCTTACTACCACAGATCCGTCCGCTTGTTTAGCTAAACGACCTGTCTCGATTGTGATGTTTCTGCCATCACCTAAATCGATACTTTCTACAAATAATTGTGGAATCATAAATTTAATTTTTTAGTTAAACATGGGTTCTAGTTGTGTTGTAGTTGTTGTTTTGCGTAGTTAATGCCTAAAACCCAATGAAAAACCGAACTTTTTTTATATGTCAATAACATAATGTAATGACTTTGTAGCAGAGTCTTGATTGTAATCCCTTTTGTGTCAGGATTGAAATAGAATAAGTGACTCAAAACTGTAAAATAAAAAAGAGGCACTTGCGCACCTCTTTTTATATTGATTATTTTCTGATATTCAATACTTTGATAATTTCACGATATCTGTTGATTTCTGTCTTTTTCAAGTAATCTAACAATGATCTTCTTTTACCTACTAGCAATACTAATGAACGCTCTGTATTATAATCGTGACGATTTTTTTTCAAGTGCTCAGTTAAGTGGCTAATTCTGAAAGTGAACAAAGCAATTTGAGCTTCTGATTTTCCAGTGTTTGTTTTTTCTCCGTGTTTAGCGAAGATTTCTTCTTTAATCTCTTTAGTTAAATACATTCCAATATTTGTTTAATGATTTTTATGTATGTCAAACAGCTATTGTAAGACGGTTGCAAAAGTAGTGTTTATTTTTTGAAATAGAAGTTATCTGATGATAATTATTTTGAAACCAGATTCTTTTTATTGACGTCCAGATAATGTGAGCGGGATTGTATAAAGTACTCTTACTTGTTGACCTCTTTGTCTACCGGGTTTCCATTTGCCATAACTAGTAATTACTCTAATTGCCTCTCGATCAAAAATTTTATTTGTTGATTTTATAATTTTTGGTTCTATGATTTCTCCGTCTCTACCAACAACAAATCTAATTGCAATAGTTCCTTTTAAGTTTTACAACTCTTTTGGAACAGTAAAATTTTGTCAACATGATTATAAAAACTTGCAATACCACTGAAAGGTGTTGGTTTAATTTCGATGTGATTATATTTGCATTTTTTACCTGCGCTATCTGCACTCACTCCAGAAATAAATTCCTCTTTTTCGTATTCTGCGGTGTATTTAAGTTTCTTGTTATATTCTCCTTTCCAAGTTACGTCTTTGCAGCCATTTTTTTTATTTCCTGATTCAAACCCATCTTCAGTTTTGGCTTCAAAATAGACATTTTCATCAACGGCAGTTTGAATACCTTCTGAATTTTAAAAATTTTTTATTTTGTAAATCGATGAAAAACCATTTTTTGGTTCAAAATATTCCTCTTGTATTTTTTTTAATCCATTTTCGTACCAGCTTTCATCCTTTCCCAGTAATCGCTATTTATAGTAGTTTGTTTCATGTTTTTTATTCTCGTTTTCATCATAATACATAAACTATCCTGTTTTTACTTGATCCATCTTCGGTTTTGGAATTTCCTTCCATTTGTAAAACGCCAAATTTATAGTCATCTTTGATGTAATATGACTCATTCATTGCGTCAAATGATTCAATAATTCTGTGATATTTGTGGTTTGTTTCGTTTGTTTCACTCCATAACGAGTCAAGATAGATTTTTTTAATTGGACTTTGTGAAAATGCAGAAAATGGAATTAAAAAAAGAATAAAAAAAATGAATTTCATAAAATGTTTTTAATTGGTTGTTAAAGAAATGTCATTAAAACAAATTCGCTATTTCTGCACAAACAAATTCTAAAAATCGCTCATCATCCGCAGTAAACGGATTAATTACGTGGCTGTCAATATCTATTTGTCCTATGTTTTTTCCATCCACAAAAAGTGGAACTACAATCTCAGATTTTACTGTAAAACTACAAGCAATATAATTGTCTTGGGCTGCGACATCGGGAACTACAAAATTAGCATTGCTTTCAGCAACTTGTCCGCAAATTCCTTTTCCAAAAGGAATTACAGTGTGATCAGTTTCTGCGCCTACATAAGGACCTAAATGCAAAGTTTTACTTTCGTGATTGGCAAAGTAAAATCCTACCCAATTATAATACGAAACAGAGTCACTTAATAATTGACAAATAGTTAAAAGCTTTTCGTCTCGTGAAAGGCTTGTGTTCAAAGTTATTTGAGTTACTTTTGGCTGTAATTCTTGAAATGTCATTGTTTTCTTTTTTATTGCGTAAAAGTATTTAAAGTAATTTCAATAAATAAGTAAATTTGTCTAAAATAACCGACATTGAAAAAATATTTTGTTTTATATCGACCTTTTCTAATTTTTATTGCAAGCTTTTTTTTGACTTACATTGTACTTAGTTTTTCATACCAAAAATTCCTCAGTACATTTGGTGTTAATAAAACTGATTCTATTACAAAAATAGTTGGTATCAATACTGAACAAGTCTTGCTCGTTTTTGATGCAGACGCATCCGTTCAAGAAAGTAGTTCTAATCCGTATATGAAGTTGTTTTATAATAATAAATATGTAGCTCGAATTATTGAGGGCTGCAACGCTGTAAGTGTGATAATTTTGTTTGTCTCTTTCGTTATCGCTTTCTCGGGTAAATTTACACCAACTGTGCTTTTTGTTTTTGGCGGAAGCTTAATTATTTATATACTGAACGTATTTAGAATAGCGGCTTTAAGCATGCTAATATTTCATTTTCCAAATCAAGAATCCATGCTTCACAAAGTTATTTTTCCGTTATCACTATATGGAGTAGTTTTTATTTTATGGTTATTTTGGATCCAAAAATTCTCTAAATATGCTTCAAAAAATACTAAATAACAAAATCCGGATTATTCAATTATTCTTTCTAATTTTATTATTAGTGCTTGTGCGCGCTTTTGAAAATCAATTGTTTTATGATCCATTTTTAGATTTTTTTAAGCAGGATTTTACTGTGTTGCCATTGCCGGATGTTAGCTCGTTAAAATTGTTTTTAGGTTTACTTCTAAGATACACTTTAAATACCTCTATCTCTCTATCGATTATTTATGTTCTTTTTAGGGAAATAAAGATGATAAAATTTGCTTTTATATTATACTGTTTCTTCTTTTTAATTTTGATATTTTTGTTGTTCTTCATTATTTATTTTACGGAAGAAAACCACAATTGGCTTCTGTTTTATGTCCGTCGATTCTTGATTCAACCTATTTTTTTAATGTTATTTATTGCCGGATTTTATTATCAAAGAATTAACTATTGATTTTTGTAGCTAAGAAAGCTATTTTTCTATTTGATAAATTAATTTATGAATAATACCACAAACTAATTCTAGATACAATTGTGGTTTTTTAAAATTATTTTTTAACAATATTTATGCGTACCAAAATTGTAATTTAATTAATTTTGTATGATGAAAATTAAAAAATCCATAAGCTTTTTTTTAGCTTTTCTATTATTGATTTCCAATATAGGATTAGCTTTTAATGTGCATTATTGTGGAGACAAATTAGCTTCAATTACAATAAATCCAGTGATCTCCAATAAACAACTGGAAGACTGTTGTCTTAAAAACGAAACAAAAAAAGAAGATTGCTGTAAGGATAAAGTAGTGAATTTTCAAAAAAAATCAGATAATACAATTCTAAAAGTATTTGCGACTAACTTTCCCTTTCACTTTTTGATTAATGAAAAACAAAATTTTGTGTTTTCATCACTTCAAAATTATATACTATTTCAAAGCACTTCTTATTTTTGCGATTCTAATGCGCCACCATTCTTTAAACTGTGTAATCAATATATCTTTTATGCCTGATTTTAATGTTTTAAAAGTTAGATCACTTCTTGTGGTTTAAGTCAACTATTTATAAACATTAAACAACTTTATAGTGAGCAAAATAGCAATATTATTCTTTGCGATTTTTTCTTTTGTTCCTCTCTTTGCGCAGGAAAAGTTAGAGGAAGTTAAAATTGTAAAAAAGCAAAAAGGAATTCTAAAATCGTATAGCGTAACCGCCAATACATCGATAATTACTAGCAAAGAATTTCTTAAAGTTGCATGCTGTAATCTTGCAGAAAGTTTTGAGACAAATCCATCAATTGATGTCAACTTTTCTGATGCGTTGACGGGAACAAAACAAATAAAAATGCTAGGTTTAGCAAGTCCGTATTTGATGATAACTGAAGAAAATGTTCCTTCTGTGCGAGGCGCTTCACAAGCTTATGGTTTATCATTTACACCAGGAACCTGGGTTGAAAGCATTCAAGTTACAAAAGGTGCAGGCAGTGTGGTGAATGGTTTTGAAAGTATATCTGGCCAAATAAATACCGAGTTAATTAAGCCGGTAAGTGATATTCCATTTTTCTTGAATGCTTACGGATCCACCGATTCTCGTTTTGAGTTAAACACTCATTTTAATACTAAAATATCTGATAAATGGAGTAGTAGTTTATTTCTTCACGGCAATACGAGAGTTACTAAAAATGATATGAATGATGATGGATTTTTAGATAATCCATTAGCAAAACAAATTAATGTATTAAATCGTTGGCAGTATCTTAATACTGAAAAAGGGTGGGTAAGTTTCATCAATTTTAGATATATGAATGATGTTAAACAAACTGGAGATTTAAATTTTGATCCAAGAAGAGATAAAGGAACAACTAACTTTTGGGGTTCAGAAATAAAAACAGATCGACTAGATATTGCTACTAAAGTTGGGTACGTTTTTAAAGATATGCCTTATCAAAGTATTGGTTTTCAAAACGCATTTAATGTCCATGATCAGCGTTCTTATTTTGGTTTAAACCAATACAACATCAGGCAAAGTAGCTATTATTCGAATTTAATCTTCAATTCGATAATTAATAATACGATGAATAAATTTTCAACTGGTTTGAATTTCACTTTTGATCAATATCGAGAATTCGTTAATATAAATGACTTCAGCAGGATTGATAATTCGGTAGGTGCTTTTTTCGAATATACCTTCGACAATACAGATGATTTTAGTGTTATTCTTGGTGGACGGATCGACAACCACAATCGGTTAGGGATTTTTGTTACACCAAGACTTCATGCTCGATATAATCCGTGGGAAAGAGGAGTTTTACGATTTTCTGCAGGAAGAGGGAAACGAGCAGCCAATATTTTTGCCGAAAATCAGTCTCTATTGGCTAGCTCGAGAGTACTAACAATTTTAGATACAGCTGGGAAATTTTACGGTTTAAATCCAGAAATTGCATGGAATTATGGATTAAGTTTTAACCAAAAATTTTCAATTTTTGGTCGTAATGCTGACATAGGTATTGATCTCTACAAAACTGATTTTCAAAATCAAGCTGTAATAGATTTATTTACATTGCCAGCCACTGTAGGTTCGCAACAAGTATTATTTTACAATTTGAGAGGAAAATCTATTGCTAATACAATGCAAGTGGAATTTAATTATGAACTAAAAAAACATTTTAATTTGCGATCAGCGTATAAATTTTATGATGTAAGAACAGATTATATTTCTGGCACTTTCCAAAATCCTCTGCAAGCCAAACATCGTTTTTTTAGTAACCTAGAGTATGAAACGCATATAAAAGAAAAAGGACAGCAATGGAAATTCGATTTTACTTTTAACTGGATTGGTCAACAACGATTACCAAATACAATGTCTAATCCAGATAAAGATCGATTAGCTTCCTTTTCACCTTCATATTCGTTGATGAATGCACAGGTTACCAGAACATTTTCTTCTGTATTTGAAGTTTACTTTGGTGGAGAAAATATTGGAAATTATAAGCAAGACAATGTTATTTTAGGTAATGATAATCCTTTTGGGCCTACCTTTGATGCATCTATAGTTTTTGCACCAGTTTTTGGACAAATGTATTATGCAGGACTGCGTTTTAAAATAAAATAATCAATTTAAAAAAGAAAGAGGAAACATGAAAAATATAATTTTAATAATCGTAGTCATTTTTACAGGATTTTCAGTTCAAGCGCAAGAAAAAAAGAATAAAAATGCCAAATATGTTACTATCGTAAATGGTAATTGTGAACAATGTCAAAAAAGAATTCAAAAAGCGGCTTATTCAGTTGCTGGAGTAAAGTCGGCCTCGTGGAATTTAGAAACGCATCAGTTAAACCTAATTATTAACGAAGAAAAGACGTCTACTTTATTGGTAAAAAAGGCAATCGCAAAAGTAGGACACGATACTGATGAGGTAAAAGCGACAGCCGAAGATTATAATAATTTACATCACTGTTGTTTGTATGAAAGAAATTAATAATTAATGACAGGTGAAGTACTTATTTTATCGATAAAATAATAGTTAATTAAACTGTAAAAAGATCCAATATATAGCTGTTTATGTTTTTTTTCAGTACTTTCACACGCAAATAATTTTAGCATAAAAATCATAAAGAATGAACAGTTTTGATTGGAAAAATTTAATAGATCCTCTTTTTTACATCCATTTTGATATTAATGGAATAAAATTAGGAATTTACATCGTTTTATTTATTGTATTTGCAGAAACTGGTCTCTTCGCCGGTTTCTTTTTACCGGGAGATAGTTTATTGTTTTTAGCTGGAATTTACAGTCGGGAATTAATAGAAAATATTTTGGTTATTGATAATGATTTTTTAAACGTCTTTCTTTTGGCTTTGTTAGTTGCTGTATCAGGTACTTTGGGTAATATAGTTGGATATTGGTTCGGCTCAAAAAGTGGTTATTACCTATATAACAAGAAAGATAGTTTTTGGTTTAAAAGAAAATATTTGGTTCAATCAAAAGATTTTTTTGAAAAATATGGAGGAAAAGCAATAATTTTTGCTAGATTTCTTCCCATATTTAGAACTTTTGCACCCATAGTTGCAGGAATTGTTTCTATGGATAAAAAGAGATTTATGTTTTATAACATATTAAGTTCCTTTATCTGGTCTTATACTTTAATTTTTGCCGGACATTATCTTTACGGTTTTTTACTAAATAGTTACCAAATAGATTTAAAAGAGCACATTGAACTTATAGTATTGACTTTGGTAGCCCTTACAATACTTCCTGTAATTTATAAATTTAGCAAAAAAACTAAAGAGCAAGAGTAGAAAAAATAAATCCATAAAAAAACCGTCATATTCAAAATATGACGGTTTTTTTTATTTGGAATGCAATATTTTATTACTACAGATTAAAGAGTAAAAACAAATCTCCCAAATAATTTTGGGAGATCAGTTATCAATATTACATCATTCCTGGCATACCGCCACCCATTTGGTTTCCACCGCCATTATCTTCTTTGATGTCAATCAAAGCACATTCAGTAGTTAAAATCATTCCAGCAACCGAAGCTGCGTTTTCAAGTGCCACTCTCGTTACCTTTTTAGGATCAATAATTCCTGCTTTAAGCATATCAACATACTCGTCTGTTTTAGCGTTATATCCAAAATCACCAGTTCCTTCAGCAACTTTTGCCACCACAACTGAACCTTCTAAACCTGCGTTTTCAACTATTGTTCTCAACGGTGATTCAACAGCGCGTGAAACAATTTGAATACCAGTTGCTTCATCAGCATTATCAGGTTTTATGTTGCTAAGCGCGTTTTTAGCTCTCAATAATGCAACTCCACCGCCAGCAACAATTCCTTCTTCAACAGCAGCACGAGTTGCGTGAAGTGCATCGTCAACTCTATCTTTTTTCTCTTTCATTTCTACCTCAGAAGCAGCACCAACATAAAGAACAGCAACTCCACCAGCTAATTTAGCTAAACGCTCCTGTAATTTTTCTTTGTCATAATCAGAAGTAGTAGCTTCCATTTGACCTTTAATTTGGTTCACACGATTTTTAATCATGTCCGCTTCTCCAGCACCACTTACAATTGTAGTATTGTCTTTGTCGATAGTAACTTTTTTAGCAGTTCCTAACATTTCGATAGTTGTGTTTTCTAAAGTATAACCTCTTTCTTCTGAGATTACTGTACCACCAGTCAAAATAGCGATGTCTTCCAACATTGCTTTTCTTCTGTCTCCAAAACCAGGAGCTTTAACAGCAGCAATTTTCAAAGCACCACGTAATTTATTTACAACTAACGTTGATAAAGCTTCTCCATCTACGTCTTCAGCAATAATTAATAATGGTTTTCCAGACTGCGCAACTGGCTCAAGTACTGGTAATAATTCTTTTAAAGAAGAAACTTTTTTATCGTATAAAAGGATGTAAGGGTTTTCCAACTCTACTTCCATTTTTTCAGAATTTGTAACAAAGTATGGAGATAAATATCCTCTATCAAATTGCATTCCTTCAACAACATCAACGTAAGTTTCAGTTCCTTTTGCTTCTTCAACAGTAATAACACCCTCTTTTCCAACTTTTCCGAAAGCGGTGGCGATTAGTTCACCAATTACTTCGTCGTTATTTGCAGAAATTGAGGCAATTTGCTTAATTTTCTCTGAATCACTTCCTACTACTTTGGCTTGCTTAGCTAAATCAGCAACAATCGCCTCAACGGCTTTATCAATACCCCTTTTTAAATCCATAGGATTTGCTCCAGCAGCAACGTTTTTCAAACCTTCTTTTACGATTGCTTGCGCTAAAACTGTTGCCGTTGTAGTTCCGTCTCCAGCTAAATCATTAGTTTTAGATGCAACTTCTTTAACCATTTGAGCACCCATATTTTCCAAAGGATCTTTTAATTCAATTTCCTTTGCAACAGTAACTCCATCTTTGGTAACAGTTGGTCCACCAAAAGATTTTCCTATAATTACATTACGACCTTTTGGTCCAAGAGTTACTTTTACTGCATTTGCTAATGCATCAACACCACGCTTCAAACCGTCACGTGCTTCAATATCAAATTTTATATCTTTTGCCATTTCTATGTTTTTTAATTTTGTTCTGAGTTTATAATAAACTTAATAATTCCCCATTCGGGGGTAACGAGGATTTAGATTATCGCAAGAATATCATCTTCTCTCATTATCAAATAATCCTTTCCCTCTAATTTCAATTCTGTTCCAGCGTATTTACCGTAAAGTACTGAATCTCCTATTTTTACAGTCATGGTGTGCTCTTTTGTGCCGTTTCCAACTGCAACTACAGTTCCTTTTTGTGGTTTTTCTTTAGCTGTGTCTGGAATAAAAATTCCTGAGGCCGTTTTGGTTTCAGCAGCAATTGGTTCAATAAGAACTCTGTCTGAAAGTGGTTTGATGTTTAAAGCCATGATTTTATGTTTAATTAAATTATTTTTATAAGTACTAACTGAATTTCAGAAATTATGCCACCCTACTATTACTGCCACATTTTCTTAAAAAAAATGCCAGCTTTGACAAGCTGGCATTTTTTAAAATTGTAATTTATATTTATTTTGCTGGAGTAGGTACAGCTGGCGTATTTTGAACTGGCGCTAACGGCGCGGTGGTAGTTGTATTGTCAATTAATTTTGAATCGGTATCACTTAGAGATCCAGTAAAACTTAAGCTCGAAAGTAATATCAGCGCAATTAATATTGTTGCAAGCATCCAAGTACTCTTGTCTAGAAAATCAGTTGTTTTCTGAACTCCACCTAGCATTTGGGAGCCACCTAAAGTAGAGGATAGTCCACCACCTTTAGGGTTTTGAACCATAATAACCACTATTAATAAAAAACAAACTATAGTTATTAAAACTAAAAAAATTGAAAATGTGCTCATTGTTTAATTATTGTTATGTTGTAAAATCTTAATATCCGATATACGCTCTGCAAAGAAACTACTTTTTTCTGGATATTTCAAAATTAATATTTCATAAGCTTGAATCGCTTTTTGATATTTTTTTTGCTCTAAGTAAACTCGAGCCAAAGTTTCTGTCATCAAATGAGAATTGTCGTTTGCATTGATGTCAAAGCTTACGGAAGAAGGAGTTCCATGTTTTACTGCAGAGATTTTTGGACTAGTTTCAATAAACTTATCTATCAACTCCGTTTTTTTTCTTTTTTCTTCGTCTATTACAGCTAGAGGCTCATCATTTATGGGAAGTTTTGCTCTTTCTATAGGTTGCGAACGTGAAAGTTGAAGCCACTCTTGAAACGAATGTTGTTCCCTTTTCGAAAAATCTAACGGCTTACCAATATATAGTTTTTCTTCAATTGTTTTTGGTGAATTTTCAGTTTCGATAACTGTAGATTCTTTAATAGAAGTCAGAATTGATTGTTCTAATTTGGTTAATTTAATTTCTGGTATTATTTCATCACCTAAAATGATGCTATCCTTCACTTCAATTTCAAGGGTAGCTTCATTTTTTCTTTCATATAAAAGTTTATCGATAGAAGTAAAGGTATCTGATGTGATAAAATCAAATAAAACAGATCGATCCGTGGAGTGAGCTGCCGTAATTTTTAAAGCAGTATTGTACTTAAAACTATTTTGGTTGTAAAGACCTTTTAATTGTATTGCTCTTGCACTTTGAAAATATGGAAATTCATCCATCACTTTTTCCAAAGCTTCAGTTTGCTTTTCTTGGTGGATCACATCTGGTTTGTTAATTAAATAAATATAGTCAGTAATATTCATTTTTAAAGTATTGAGAATTTAGTAAGCAGTATTCAATTTTTAATGTCGGTTATTTTACACTAAAACGGTTAATTGAAAATTTTTTCATTTACCATTTAGCCAATGATTCATTAAATATATCTTGTGTTATTCTTTCAAATATTTCTTTCAAGGCAGCGCTTAGGGTTGCCCCTGTAAGCTGTTGATCTGCGGGATAATCAAAAAAGAATGAAAATGACTTTTCAAAATCATCGGTCTCCTTTTTCTTATTAGTAAAACGAACATTTATTCTAATTGTTAGTCGGTTTTGAGCTGCTCTTTGATCTGCCGTTGCAGTCATTGGGGTTACTCTAAAATCTGTTATCTCTCCCTCATACGACAAATCAGCACCGTTGAGGACTAAATTTAAATTAGTTTGATTTTGAATCAAATCTTGAAGTTCAAGAGTAAAAGTTCTATCAATTCCAGGTTCAATTAATTCAGCGTTATTTTGAAAAAAACCAACTTGAAATGTTTCTGCGTCGATTTTGCCAGTTCCTGTAAAGTTATAAACGGAACAGCTATTTATAGTGAAGAGTAGTATTATTAAACTCAATAAGTATATTTTTTTCATGAATTTTATGTGCGTTTTTTTATAATTTTAAAGATGATTATTCATTAAAATATTTACTTGATCTTACAAGTCAAATTGTTTTATTTTTCGGTATAAAGTCCGTTCCGAAATACCTAATTCATCTGCTGCCGCTTTTCGTTTTCCTTTGTTTTTTTCTAATGATTTTTTAATCATCTCAATTTCTTTTTGTTCTAATCTCAAAGTTTCTTCTTCCTCTATTGTCTCTGCAAAAAGATAATTATCATCGTTCTCTTGGTAATCATTATCATTGTTTTGCGATGCAATTAATGTTCCCCTTGGCTCTTCTTCAAAATCAATCTCACTATCAATTTCTTTAGAACCATATATTTTTTTAATCAAATTTTGATTCGTTTCCTGCACTTTAGAACTTCCATTTTGTATGAGTTCCAATGTAAGTTTTTTCAAATCATTTAAATCACTTTTCATATCAAAGAGAACTTTATATAAAATTTCTCTTTCGGTGCTAAAATCGCTTTCGCTTTTTTTATTCTTGATTACAGAAGGCAAAGTACTGCCTTGCTCTGGCAAATACGATTGTAGGGTGGCCGCTGAGATATCTCTATTAATTTCTAAAACAGAGATTTGCTCAGCTACATTTCGCAATTGTCGAATATTACCACTCCAACGAAATTTTTGCAATAAAGGAATGGCACTTTCGTCTAATTTTAATGGGGGCATTTTATATTTGTGAGCAAAATCAGCAACAAATTTTCTAAACAGCAAATGAATATCTTCTTTTCGATCTCTTAATGGTGGCAAAGCAATATCAACTGTGCTTAGTCGATAATATAAATCCTCACGGAATTTTCCTTTTTCGATAGCATCAAATAAATTCACATTTGTAGCAGCTACAATGCGCACGTTTGTTTTTTGAACTTGAGACGAACCCACTTTAATGAATTCTCCGTTTTCAAGAACTCGAAGTAAACGCACTTGTGTTGTAAGCGGTAATTCTCCTACTTCATCTAAGAAAATAGTTCCTCCATCGGCCACTTCAAAATAGCCTTCACGGGTATTTGTTGCACCAGTAAAAGCTCCTTTCTCATGTCCAAAAAGTTCACTGTCAATAGTTCCTTCAGGAATTGCACCGCAGTTTACGGCAATGTATTTTCCATGTTTTCTGTGCGAAAGAGAATGAATAATTTTAGGAATATTTTCTTTTCCCACACCACTTTCTCCTGCAACTAGCACTGTAATATCAGTAGGAGCAACCTGGATGGCTTTTTCTATCGCACGATTAAGCTTCTGGTCATTCCCAATAATCTCAAAGCGTTGTTTTATATTTTGAACTGTTTCCATATGTTATTGCGAGGAGTTGCGAGGCATAAAGCAAAGCAAACTCATTATTAATTTCTTCAACCACAAATTCCACAAATTTTCACAAAGTATATTTTTAGGTGTTTATTAGTCTTTTGTGAACTAAAGATTTGTTTTGGAAGTTTGCAATTATTCCAATTGGAGTATATGCTAACTTCATATAATTTAAGGTTTGCGCAAGATGATCGTTACTAATTTCTTTTACTGATTTTACTTCCAGTATTATATCATCATAAACGACAAAATCAGCATAAAATTTATGAGGTAGAATAATTCCTTTGTATTCTACATTATATTCTTTTTCTCTTTTGTAAGGGATATTGTTGTTTTTAAACTCTATTTCTAAAGCATCTTTATATACAATTTCTAACAAGCCTGGACCAAGTATTCTATGTACTTCCATACAAAGACCTACTATTTCATAGTTTTCGTTTTTCTTGTAGTAATATTCATTTGTGTCGCTCATATTCAATTCTTTTAAGAAAGCATTTGCGGAAATTTGTGTAATTTGTGGTTAGATTTTTTAATTCATATCCGATAACCCCACCGCTTCCCCTTTTAAAGTTCCGCTAGTGCAACTCGTAATTTTCACATTTACAAATTCCCCAATTCTATAATTCTCTTTTGGAAAAACAACGGTAATGCTTTGTGAATTTCTACCTGAAAATTCTTCAGTAGATTTTTTTGAAATCTTCTCCACTAAAACTTCTACCGTTTTACCAATGAATTCCTCTGAGCGCAACCAAGCATGTTTTTGTTGCAAATCGACAACTTCTTGTAATCTTCTTGCTTTTGTTTCCTCTGGCACATCATCCTCCATTTTTCTGCCTGCCAATGTTCCTGGGCGTTCGGAGTAAGAATACATATATCCAAAATTATATTTTACATACTCCATCAAACTCAGCGTATCTTGATGATCTTGTTCCGATTCTGTTGGAAAACCACAAATCATATCTTGAGAAATAGAACAATTCGGAATAATACTTCTTATTTTATCAATCAAAGCCATATATTCTTCCCGCGTGTGCAAACGATTCATCTCCTTCAAAATTCTATTGCTTCCTGATTGAACTGGCAAGTGAATGTGTTTGCAAATATTAGGATACTTAGCGATCACGTGCAAAATACTTTCGTGCATATCCTGTGGATTCGAAGTCGAAAAACGAATTCTCATTTTTGGAAAACCTACAGCTACCATTTCAAGTAATTGATCAAAGTCTACTACTGTAGCTTTTTGCATTTCACTCGCATTGATAAAATCTTTTTTTAAACCGCCACCATACCACAAATAGCTATCGACGTTTTGACCTAGTAACGTAATTTCCTTAAAACCTTTGTCCCACAAATCCTGAATTTCCTTCATGATACTTTGAGGTTCTCTACTGCGTTCGCGTCCCCGTGTAAAAGGCACCACGCAAAATGTACACATATTATCACAACCACGCGTAATGGAAACTAAAGCCGTGATTCCATTACTCATCAATCGTACAGGAGATATGTCTCCGTAGGTTTCGTCTTTTGACAAAATCACATTTATCGCATCACGACCTTCTTCGACTTCACTAAGTAAATTAGGTAAATCTTTATAAGCATCAGGACCTACAACAAGGTCAACAATTTTTTCCTCATCTAGAAATTTTTCCTTCAAACGTTCAGCCATACAACCTAAAACGCCCACTTTCATCTTTGGATTAATGCGTTTTACCGCATTGTATTTCTCTAATCGCTTGCGAATTGTTTGCTCTGCTTTGTCCCGAATCGAACATGTATTTACTAAAACCAAGTCGGCCTCTTCAAGTGTTTTTGTTGTATTATAACCATTGCTAGATAATATAGCAGCCACAATTTCGCTATCCGAAAAATTCATCGCACAGCCGTAACTTTCAATAAAAAGCTTTTTAGTATTCTCTGGTTTATGTTCTAAAACTAGACTTTCGCCTTGTTTGCTCTCTTCAATAATCTTTTCCATTACGTAATTTAAAATGCAAAGATAAGCGAATTCAAATAAATATGACAAGATGTCAGATTAAGAATTAAAAAAATTTAAGGGATCGAAGAGTGCTGATTTTAGATTGATGATTTCGGAACAATGATTTCGGATGTTGCAATCAAATGGCAATAGTAAATCATTAAGATCCTGTGTTTATTTACCAAAAAAAACTGAAATCAATCCCTAAGAGCTAGCGCGATGGTAATCAAAAATTTAAGTATATGGTTTATCATTAATCATTACTAATTTCAAAACAGAATTATGGCTTTTAGAATTAAACGCGATGAATGTTATGACGTAAATCTGAAATCATAAATCATTAATCAAAATTCTGAAATCATTTAGAGCTATTTTCTTGGCCAATTCTCTCTTTTGGAGCTTAGTTCCAGCTTTCCGTTACAAGTCCTCGCAAAAAAAAGTAAAGTTTTAAAGTCCTAGAAAGAGCTTCCGTTAGTCGCTTTTCTAAAACAGGAAACTTTTACTTTTTTTACTCCGGGATTTCCACTTCAATCTGGGCTAAACAGTGTGGGCAATTTTCTAATGTAATTCTTTTATCACAGTTTAATTCTAGAGAAGATTTCATCAACTTCATTTTCCCCACAAAAGCGAGTTATTTCTGCGAGTTATTTCTGCGAGTTCTCTCTGATTTCCATATTCTCGTATTCTTTTTATGATTAACATTTTCATCAATTGCCAATCAATTGCTAGTAAGTAGTGGCTTAAATGTTACTCTTAGAAATTTTGAAAAATCTGATTTGTAGTTTTCGTCTTTTTTCAATTGCTTTATGCCACGAAAAATTGGGACACTTTCTAAAAAGACTACTTCAAAATCTAGTTTCCTTTAATGTTAAAAAACAAATTTGTAGTCACCCTTCGATTATCTTTTATAATTGCGCCCAGTGCTTACTGATATTCATCAATAAAAATTTCGAATTGTTGCTTGCCGATGTTTCTATATAGCAACTCCCGTTGTGCCTTTATATCGAAGTGAACTCTTTTTACGATTTTAAAAATTATTTTGATAAAGTAAATGTTAACTAATTCGTTTCAAAATGTAAAGTAAAAATTTACAAATTGACTGCATATCCTTTTTCAAAGTGTATTGATTACAATTTGAATTTAAGCTTTGACCTTGTTTCATATCCATAAATTTAATTCCTTTTCAATATAAATAAACGATAATTGCAACTTTAAAAACATTTTTAAAATCACCAAAAGCCCGATATTTAAAAAAAACTTCTACTTTTGTCCCAGAAAAATAGAGCAATGGCAAAGAATTTAGTTATAGTGGAGTCACCTGCAAAGGCGAAAACAATCGAAAAATTTCTAGGAAGCGATTTTCAAGTGGAGTCCAGTTATGGACATATTGCCGACTTACCTTCTAAGGAAATTGGCGTAGATGTAGAAAATGGTTTTAAACCTAAATACGAAGTTTCTGCTGATAAGAAAGCATTAGTTACAAAATTAAAAGGACTAGCTAAAAAGGCCGATATGGTTTGGTTAGCAAGTGATGAGGATCGCGAGGGAGAAGCTATTTCTTGGCATTTAGCCGAGGAATTAAATTTGGATAAAAAGAAAACCAAGCGAATTGTTTTTCACGAGATTACTAAAACAGCCATTTTAAAAGCAATTGAAAATCCTCGTGAAATTGATTATAATTTGGTAAATGCACAGCAAGCACGACGCGTTCTAGATAGATTGGTTGGTTACGAATTATCGCCTGTGCTTTGGAGAAAAATAAAAGGCGGGCTTTCGGCTGGACGTGTACAATCAGTTTCAGTTCGATTGATTGTGGAGCGTGAAAGAGAAATTCAAAACTTTAGCGCTGTTGCAACTTATTCTGTTGTAGCTGAATTCACCAACGAATCCGGAAAGACATTCAAAGCAAAATTGCCTAAAAATTTCAATACTAAAAAAGAAGCCGAAGATTTTTTAAATAAAAATATAGGTTCTACATATAAGGTTTCGGATTTAGAAACTAAGCCTACTAAAAAATCACCAACAGGTCCTTTTACCACTTCGACTTTGCAACAAGAAGCCGCTCGTAAATTGTATCTGCCAGTAGGGATTACCATGCAACTCGCACAACGTCTATACGAAGCGGGATTGATTACTTACATGAGAACTGATAGTGTGAACTTGTCCAAAGATGCGATGGAAGCAGCTCAGACAGAAATTATCAAATCTTACGGTAAAGAATTTTCTAAACCACGAACTTTTGTCAATAAAAGTAAGGGAGCTCAGGAGGCACACGAAGCAATTCGTCCTACTGATATGTCAAGACACACTGTAAATATTGATAGAGATCAAGCACGTTTATATGATTTGATTTGGAAAAGAACTTTAGCTTCGCAAATGAGTGATGCGCTGTTAGAACGTACAAATGTGAAAATTGAAGCTAATAATCACGGCGATATATTTTCGGCCTCCGGCGAAGTATTGCTTTTTGAAGGTTTTTTAAAGGTTTATTTGGAAGGAGATGATGACGACGATGAAGAGCAAGAAGGAATGTTGCCAGCAATGAAAGTCAACGAGAAATTACAAAATAATTATATTACAGCTACTGAGCGTTATTCGCGTGCTGCTGCAAGATATACGGAAGCATCTTTAGTTAAAAAACTTGAGGAACTGGGCATTGGTCGTCCTTCTACCTACGCACCTACAATTTCTACCATTATTAATCGGAACTATGTAGAGAAAGGAAATCTTGACGGTCAAGAACGCAATTATACCCAACTGACTTTGCAAAAAGGTAAAGTAGGAGAGAAGTTACTAAAAGAAAACACCGGTTCTGATAAAGGGAAATTAGTCCCAACGGATATTGGTACTATTGTGACGGATTTCTTGGTGAAGAATTTCGAAAATATTCTCGACTATAATTTTACCGCAAAAGTGGAACAAGATTTTGATGAAATTGCTGAAGGAAATATCGTCTGGACAAAAATGATGCAAGAATTCTACGATCAGTTTCATCCAAATGTTAAAGATGTAGAAGCAAATGCTGAAAGAGAAAGTGGAGAGCGAATTTTAGGAACCGATCCAAAAACGGGAAAACCAGTTTCAGTTCGCTTGGGAAAATTTGGACCCATGGCACAAATTGGAGCTGCTGATGATGAAGAGAAGAAGTTTGCTAGTTTGATGAATGACCAAAATATTGGAAACATCACATTGGAGGAAACATTGAATTTATTTTTGTTACCAAAAAATCTTGGAAATTATAAGGAGGAAGAAGTTGAGGTCAGTAATGGTCGATATGGTCCTTACATTCGTCATGGAGCAGCTTTCGTGTCTTTACCAAAAGGCGAAAATCCACTAGATGTAGATTTCGATCGAGCAAAAGAACTAATTGATGAAAAAGCACTTGCTGATGCACCTATTGCAATATATAAAGGTGAAGGTGTGCAAAAAGGAGTAGGTCGTTTTGGTGCTTTTATAAAATGGGATAGTCTGTTTATAAATGTCAGTAAAAAATATGATTTTGATAATTTATCTCAGTTAGACATCGAAGCGTTGATTGAAGATAAACTACAGAAAAATATTGATAAGGTTTTGCACAACTGGGAAGAGGAAGGTATTTTAGTAGAAAAGGCTCGATGGGGACGTTCGGTCATTACCAAAGGCAAGATCAAAATTGAATTAAGTAAAGATGTGGATGCTACAAAATTGACATTGGAAGAAGTTCAGGAAATGATCGCTAAGAAAACACCGGCGAAAAAGGTAGTTGCAAAAAAAGCACCTGCAAAAAAAGCAGTTGCAAAGAAAGCACCTGCAAAAAAAGCAGCTGTCAAAAAGAAGTAACAAAGCCATAATTGATAATATCTCGTCCCGCTTTCTTTCGCGTAGTCAGTTTGCTGTCGTTAATAATGCAAGGATAATAGGGGAGAGGAAAAAAAATAAAAAATGGAATTTGATTTTCTTAGACCTCTACAACACGAAATTCTCGATTATATATTAAAATTGAGTTCGCAACAATTAGGAAGTAAAATTGTTTTACATACAGATCAGGCTTTTCCTGATTTAGATAAAATTCAAATTGCCGTTATTGGAATTTGTGAAAATCGAGGTCTTAATAATGACATTTTAGAAATTGATTTAATTGCAGTCCGTAAAGAATTGTATAGATTGTTCCCGGGAAATTGGGATGCTTCTATTGCTGATCTTGGTGATATATTAGCCGGAAACTCAGTCGAAGATACTTATTTTGCACTTAAAAAAGTAGCTGCCAGTTTAATTAAGAAAAAAATTATTCCTATTGTAATCGGTGGTTCTCAAGATTTGACGTATGCATTGTATAGGGGTTTTGATGAGCTAGAGCAAATGGTTAACTTAGTTTCAATTGACAATAAATTCGATTTTGGAAAAGAAAATGAAGTAATGTCTGCAACTTCTTATCTCACGCAAATTATTGTTGACGAGCCAAATAATCTATTTAATTACTGTAACATAGGTTATCAGACCTATTATAATTCTCAAGAGGAAATTGATCTTATTGAAAAGCTTTATTTTGATGCCTATAGGTTAGGAGAAGTTTCTAATAATATTGCTATTGCTGAACCTGTCTTTAGAGACGCAGATCTGGTAAGTATCGATATGAGCGCAGTAAAATCTGCTGATTCAGGTAATTTTATTTCGTTCCAACCAAATGGTTTCAACGGTAAAGAAATTTGTGCATTGTCCCGCTACGCAGGAATAAGTGATAAAGTGTCATCTTTTGGAATATTTAATCACAACAATACTGTTCAGGAATCGGTGTTAATTGCACAAATAATTTGGTATTTCATAGAAGGTTTTCATTATCGCTCCTATGAATATCCTTTTGGAAGTAAAGAAAATTATTTGAAATATACTGTGTTGCTAGAAGAGGTGGAACTTATTTTTTATAAAAGTGATAAAACGGATCGCTGGTGGATAGAAATACCTTTTATTTCAAGTAGTAATAATAAATTAAAAAGAAATACGTTATTACCTTGTTCTTATGACGAATATTTATTGGCTTGCAATCAAGAACTGCCTGAAAGATGGTGGAAAGCGCAGCGCAAAACAGTCATATAGAGCATTTTAGTACTTATTTAAGAATAATTTATAAAAATTTTATGTTTTTAATAAAAAAATTGTTTTTGTAAAAAAAATTAAATAGGTTTACAGCCTTAAATATAATGAACAGATAACCCCCAAATTAGATGAAGAAGTTTATAGCTTTTGTAACAGTTTTATCCCTAATTATCAGCTGTGGTAGATCAAGTGATAAAGGAGAATTAGTTGGTATTAATGGTGGAAAATGGCATCCTGAAAAGCCGTTTGGAATGGCATTAATCCCCGGTGGTGCGTTCATAATGGGTAAATCAGACGCTGATTTAGCTAATGTGGAAGATGCTCCAACAAAAACCGTAACCGTTCGTGCATTTTACATGGATGAAACTGAAATTACTAATAGCGAATACCGCCAGTTTGTTGAATGGGTTAAAGATTCTACGATTAGAGTTCGTTTAGCTATTCTTGCCGATATGAGCGGGCAAACAGCTGCTACTGGAAAAGGAAAAAATGCTACAAGTATCGCTGATTTTGCATTTGACGATTCGGATCCTACCAAAATGACTGCTTACGACAAATACATGACTGATAATTATTACAGCGTTGGTACCGCCGATGATGAATATGCAGGTCGGAAACTCAATAAAAAAGTAAAATTAATCAAGGATACTAAATTATATCCTGATGAATATTATACCGAGGTAATGGATTCAATGTACATTCCGATAGAAGAATCATACAACGGACTTCGGACAATAGATGTTGATAAACTAAAGTTCCGCTACTCTTGGATGGATATTCAAGCTGCCGCTAAAGCAAAAGTAGGTAAGAGAAAAGACTTTATCAAAACTGAGGAGGTTAAGATTTATCCAGATACTACTGTGTGGATTAAGGATTTCGCCTATTCTTACAACGAACCAATGCATAACGACTATTTTTGGCATAAAGCTTATGGAGAATATCCTGTAGTAGGTGTAAAATGGACACAAGCTAAAGCGTTTTGCGCATGGAGAACATTAAACAAAAATACTTATATTAAGTCAAAAAAGAAGGGCCGTGATTTGATAAATAGTTTCAGATTACCAACTGAGGCCGAATGGGAGTATGCTGCAAGAGGTGGTTTACAGTCGGCTACTTATCCTTGGGGAGGTCCATATACTAAGAATGACAGAGGATGTTTCTTAGCTAATTTTAAGCCAAACAGAGGGGATTACGCTGCCGACGAAGCATTGTACACAGTTGAAGCAAAATCGTATGATCCAAACGGATATAACTTATACAACATGGCAGGAAATGTTTCAGAGTGGACGGATTCGTCTTATGATTCAAATGCCTATGAATACGTTTCATCAATGAACCCTAATGTTCAGGATGGTTCCAATAAACGTAAAATACTTCGTGGTGGTTCATGGAAAGACGTTGCTTATTTCCTACAAGTAAGTACAAGAGACTATGAATACGCAGACTCTGCTAGAAGCTACATCGGTTTTAGAACGGTGCAAGATTATATGGGAACGCAAACTACGGGTAACGTAAAAAAGAAGAAATAAACAAAAAAACCAAATCTATTAAATTTAAATTTACATTATTATGGCATTATTGAGCAAAAAAGCGATGAATTTCGCGTATGGTATGGGAGCGGCAGTTGTAATCATAGGGGCATTATTTAAAATTACTCACATTGAATTTGGCGTTTTAACTGGAAATCTCATGCTAACGATTGGTTTAGTGGTTGAAGCAGCTATTTTTGCACTGTCAGCATTTGAACCTGTTGACAAAGATTTAGATTGGACATTAGTTTATCCAGAATTAGCAAACGCTGATCTTAAACCAACGCTAAGAAAGGTTGAAGCTTCGGATGATTCTCAAGGTTTGTTATCGCAAAAATTAGATGCAATGTTGAAAGATGCTAAAATTGATGGAGAATTAATGGCAAGTTTAGGAAATAGCATCAGAAATTTTGAATCAGCGGCTAAAGATATCGCACCTACGGTAGATTCTATCGCCTCTACAAAAAAATATAGTGAGGAATTGATTTTGGCGGCAGCCCAGATGGAGTCTTTAAATAGTTTATACAAAATACAATTACAAAGCGCTTCTAGAAATGCTCAGATTAATGAAGAAGTTGCTGAAAATAATCTAAAGTTAAAAGATCAGATGCAATCATTGACTGTTAATTTGTCGTCATTGAATAATGTATATGGCGGAATGCTTTCTGCAATGAATAACAAAGGATAATTAGTTTCGAACTAGTATATATAACAAACTAATTATTTAGAAATTATGGCAGGAGGAAAACTAACCCCTAGACAGAAGATGATTAACCTAATGTACCTGGTTTTCATTGCAATGTTAGCACTAAATATGTCCAAAGAAGTATTATCTGCTTTTGGATTAATGAACGAAAAATTTGAGAATTCGAATAATGCGGCGCAAATGTCTAATGCTCAAATGCTGAGTAGTTTAGACATGAAAGCATCAGAAGCTGGTGGAGAATTTGCAACAGCATCAATAACAGCTCACAAGGTAGAAACCATCACGAAAAACTTTTATGAATACATCGCAAAGATAAAAACGGATGTGCTAATTGGAACTGAGGTAGATGCTGAAACCGGTAAATTGCCTTATGAGGAAATGGATAAAGGCGATAACATAGATAATTTATGGTTTAGCCCCGCAGGTTATTCCGCTAAGGGAAAAGAAGTTATTGCTACGGTTGAAAAGTACAAGACTGACATGAAGTTGGCTTTGGGTGACAATAAAAAATTAGCTTCTATAATTGGTGAAGTTGAAAGTAAATTTGACTTATCCAAGGTTAAAAATAAGGATGGAATCGCAATTGATTATTTAGATTATCATTTTAAAGGATTTCCGGCTGTTGCTACGCTAGCAAAATTGTCCGCTTGGCAAAATGATGTGAAAAAATCAGAAACTGACGTTTACAATACTTTATTAGGTAAAGCCGCAGTAGCTGCTGCCTCGTATAGTAATTATCAAGCTATTGTAGTTTTAGAAAAGAATGCTTATTTTCCTGGAGAAACTGTAAAAGGAAAAGTTGTTTTAGGACGATATGATGAAAATACAAAACCAACATCATTTAACGGACCAGGTAAAATTGTTAATGGGCAAGCTGTCATCGAAATGACTGCTGGAGGTGTGGGTGAGCAAGATATTAATGGTCAATTTACGTTCTTAGAAGATGGCAAAAACATCCCTCTTAAATTTAGTGGTAATTACGTAGTTGTACCTAGACCTAATTCGGCAACTATTTCTGCTGACAAAATGAATGTAGTTTATAGAGGCGTTGTTAATCCTATGACTATTTCGTTTGCTGGTGTTGCTAGTGATAAAATTAGTGCATCTGCTCCAGGATTAAGTTCTGCAGGTGGTGGTAAATATAAGATGAGTCCAGGTTCAGGTAACGAAGTTGTAATAAATGTTAGCGCTACTCTTAATGACGGCTCGAAAGTATCTGATAGAAGATCATTTAGAATTAAAGGAATTCCGAGTCCAACAGGAACTATTAGAGGTGAAATGGGTGTTGTTAAGGGACCTAAATCAAATTTAGAGATAGCGACTATAGGAGCTAAATTATTAGATTTTGACTTTGAAGTTGGCTTAACAGTTGAGGGATTCAATCTTAAAATCGCTGGACAGCCTACAGTGGTTGTGCAGGGGAATAGGTTAGATGCTAAATGTAAAGCGGTACTTGCTAGAGCAGGACGAGGGGATCAAGTTACTATTTCTGAAATTCAAACAAAACTCGTTGGAGCTGGTAATTATATGTTGCCAAGAACGGCACCTGTAATTTTTGAACTACAATAATAAGCGCTTTTTAAAGTGCTAAAATATCTTAAAAGCATAAAATGATGAATGTAAAAAAAATTTTAATCGCTGTACTTGCTATTTCAGGAAGTTTTGCTTCCGTCGCTCAATCTAATCTGCTTAACGCAAAGACGCCTGACGAAATAGGACTTAAAACTATTGCACAATTAGACTCTGATAATGACAAACCGTTGTCTTATGGTTATGTGCACGATAGAGATGTTTTGATGGGTAAAACAACTTGGGAAATAATTGATTTAAGTGAAAGAATTAATTTCGCTTTATATTTTCCAATCGATACGGCAAACATAGGTTCAGATAGAAGGTCTTTATATGATGTTTTGACAAGAGCGATGAAAAGCGGTGAAATCACTGAGGTTTATACTGATGGTTATTTCAACACTAAAAGATCTTTGCAAGACATTCAAGGTTCTCTAACGCGCATAGATACCACTGATGCTGGTAGAGAACAGATCAATGCTGGAAATAAAATTTCAGATGAATATATTTTAAGACAAGATTTAACTGCTGCAGATGTAACTGAATACAAAATAAAAGGATACTGGTATTTTGACAAACGCCAAAGCGAATTAAAGTATCGTCTTTTAGGAATATGTCCAGTAACTCCAGATGTTTATTCAATGAATAGCGAAGAGAAAGATTATATTGAGTTATTTTGGATCTTTTTTCCTGCCGCTCGAGATGTGTTACATGATGCAAAAGCTTTCAATGAAAAGAATTCAGCTATGCCTATTTCATTTGATCAAATTTTGAATTCAAGACGTTTTAACAGTGTAATTTACAAAGAAGAAAACGTGTACGGAGATAGAGGTATTGACGAGTACATGAAAGATAATGCTCAAAATCAATTACTTGAGTCTGAGCGAGTGAAAGATAAGATTAGGAATTTTGAATCAGATATGTGGAATTACTAAACGACGCTAGATTATATATTAAAACTCCTACTGTAATAGTAGGAGTTTTTTTAATTTATGGCCATTTTATTTACACATCACAATATTGTTAAGAATGATTGATTATTTAATAGTTGGTTCTGGTTTAGCTGGAATTTCTTTTGCTGAAACAGCATTGCGAAATGGTAAGTCGATATACATTTTGGATAATAATTCGCAAAATTCATCAGCAATAGCTGGTGGACTTTACAATCCAGTTATTTTAAAACGTTTTAGTGAAGTGTGGAGAGCAAAGGAACAAATTAACTTATTAACTGATTTTTACGCTACGTTAGAATCTAAACTATCTGTCAAAGTTGATTTTAAAATTCCAATTTTAAGAAAGTTTTTCTCTATTGAAGAGCAAAACAATTGGTTTGCCGCCTCTGATAAGATTGCATTAGCGCCATTTTTATCAACTACTTTAATATCAAAAAAATTTGCTGGTATTAATTCCCCTTTTGGATATGGGGAAGTTTTGCAAACTGGTTATGTGGATACAGCTTTGCTTTTAACTAAGTACAAAATATATCTAAAAGACAATAATTGGTTCGAAGAAGAAAATTTTGAATATGAAATACTACAATTTACTAATCGAGGTGTAAATTACAAAAATATCGAGGCAAGAAATATAATATTTGCTGAAGGTTTCGGTATGCATTCTAATCCTTATTTCAACGATTTACCTTTAGATGGCACTAAAGGTGAGCTTTTTATAATTAGCGCACCTGAATTAGATTTAGATATTATAGTTAATACGAGCGTTTTTATTCTGCCTTTAGGTAAAAATTTGTTTAAAGTAGGTGCAACTTACAATTGGAAAGATAAAACGAATTTACCTACAGACGAAGGAAAAGCAGAGCTAATAGAAAGAATTCGCGAAATTATAACTTGTGATTTTAAGATCATCTCCCATTTTGCGGGAGTTCGTCCAACGGTAAAAGACAGACGACCTCTAGTAGGAACACATCATGATCACAATCAATTGCACATTTTAAACGGATTAGGAACACGAGGTGTAATGCTCGGACCTGCAATGGCAAAAGCTCTCTTTGAATTTATTGAATATCACGTTCCTTTACAGGATGAAATTGATATTAAAAGATTCAGACGCAAAGCGTAAAAACTACACTACTTTTTATTCGTTTTTGGATCATAGGTTACAAACATATTAATGTATATATTTCGAGACCATCGCAAAACAAATGGGAAAGAAATAATTAGGGCTGCGATAATAACAATAAATGCGACTTTTAGACCAGAATGAAAAATAAAAAATGAAGTAATGAAAGCGGCAACGCCGATGGCAACATTTAATCCATAACTGACATACATCGCTCCAAAAAAGAAAGAAGGCTCAAGTTGATAATGCAGACCACAATGACTACAATTCTCATTCATTTTTAATATATTATTTAGATGGAGCGGATTTTTATCCAAATACATACTCTCATTCTGACATTTTGGACAAGTTCCTGTTAAAATACTATTTAGTTTGGATCCTTTTTTTAACATTTGCAAAAATTTTTAACAAAGGTACATATTTTCGAAAAGTACCAATGTAACATTAGTCACAAACTATGCTTAATATACACAATTTATCCGTTTCATTCGGTGGAACATATTTATTTGAAGAAGTTACTTTTCGCCTTGGAGCTGGAGACCGAGTAGGACTTGTTGGCAAAAATGGTGCTGGTAAATCAACCATGCTTAAAATTCTGGCAGGAGATTTTAAGCCAGATTCTGGTCAAATTGCCACCGAAAAGGAAGTTAGGATGGGATTCCTCCGCCAAGACATCGATTTTGAGCAAGGAAGAACTGTTCTTGAAGAAGCGTATGAAGCTTTTACTGATATAAAAATCGTCGAAAAAAAATTGGCGGATATCAATCATTTATTAGTTACCCGCACGGATTACGAAAGTGATGAATATAGCCAAATCATAGAAGATCTCTCTGATTATACGCATCGTTTTGAATTGCTTGGTGGTTATAATTATGTGGGAGATACAGAGAAAATTTTGCTCGGTTTAGGATTTAAAAGAGAAGTATTTGATAATCAAACTGAGACTTTTTCGGGCGGTTGGAGAATGCGTATTGAATTAGCTAAATTATTGTTACAAGCTAATGATATTCTACTACTTGATGAACCAACGAATCACTTGGATATTGAAAGTATCATTTGGTTAGAAAGCTTTCTTCGCAATTACGCTGGTGTTGTTGTAATAGTATCACATGATAAAATGTTTCTAGACAATGTTACTAATAGAACAATTGAAATTTCCCTTGGTAAAGCCTATGATTTTAATAAACCATACTCTGAATATTTAGAATTGCGTCATGAAATTCGTGAGAAGCAATTAGCAACTCAAAAAAATCAAGCCAAGAAAATCGAAGAGACCGAGAAATTAATTGAAAAATTTCGCGCGAAAGCTTCTAAAGCTTCAATGGCGCAGTCATTAATTAAGAAATTAGATAAAGTTGATCGTATTGAAGTTGATGAAGATGATAATTCAGTAATGAATATTACGTTTCCAGTTTCTAAAGAGCCAGGAAGAGTTGTAATAGAGGCAGAGGATGTCTCTAAAAGTTACGGTGACAAAACGATTTTGAAAGATATAAACTTATTAGTTGAACGTGGAAGTAAAATTGCTTTTGTAGGTCAAAATGGGCAAGGAAAATCAACTTTTATCAAAGCTATAGTTGACGAATTTGAATATCAGGGTAATATAAAATTAGGTCATAATGTACAGCTAGGTTATTTTGCCCAAAATCAAGCGGAATATCTTGATGGAGAAATAACTTTACTGCAAACTATGGAGGATGCAGCTGCAGATACTAATCGTATGAAAGTACGTGATATGCTAGGATCATTTTTATTTAGAGGAGATGATGTAGAGAAGAAAGTAAAAGTCCTTTCAGGAGGCGAAAGAAATCGTTTAGCGCTTTGTAAATTGCTTTTGCAGCCTATTAATGTTTTATTAATGGATGAGCCTACAAATCACTTAGATATTAAATCAAAAAATGTTTTAAAAGCAGCATTGCAAAAGTTTGGTGGAACGCTCTTATTGGTTTCTCACGATCGTGATTTCTTGCAAGGCATGTCAAATTTAGTATATGAATTTAAAGACCAAAAAATCAAAGAATATCTTGGCGATATAAACTATTTTCTGGAGCAACGCAACATGGAAAATATGCGTGAAGTAGAGAAAAAAGATGCTCAAAAAGCAAGTTTACCTAAAGAGAGTAATAAAGCATCATACGAAGATCAGAAAAAAGGAAAGGCTTTGCAAAATAAACTTAGTAAAGTAGAAAGCCAAATTAAACAGTTGGAAAGAGACATCCAGCAAGATGACAAAATGCTTGCTTCTAATTATGATAAACATATTGAAGATGCTAAATTTTTTATAGCCTACAATAAGAAAAAAGCGGAGTTGGATAAGTTGCTTTTAGATTGGGAGCTCGTTCAGGAAGAAATAGAAAATGCATAAGTTAACGAGAGTCCCCAAAAGGGACTTTTTTTTATTCAATTATTCCTATTGATTTTGAATGTGCAATAGCTTCGGCGCTATGCTTAAAATAGCAAGTGGCAACATCAAGTGATTCTAAATTTTTTAATACTGCGACAACTTTTTCCTTCTGTTTTGTTGTGGTTTGTCTAATATAAACTGCTTTTACTGTCACCGGAAAAATCTTGGCAATTGATTCGTATAAAAAAACATCTTGTTGTGAGTCATCACCTAAAAGTACATATTCTAGATTTGGATAAAATTCTAATATGTGTTTGATTTTATCAAACTTATGATTATGATTTCCATGCGCAGTAAATATGAAATCCTTCAAGCTTGTTTTTATGTCTTTTAAAAGTAAAACCGCTTTTGGAAGTTTATGAAGTTCGGTAAACTTAATGATGAAACGGTATAAATTCCATTCACTACTGGAAACATAAAAAAACGCATTTTTCTCATCATTATTTTCCCTTCCTGCTGTGCTCAAAGCTTGATAATGAGAAACTACTTCGTCAAATATTTTTCTTTTATTGATATTTTTAAAAAGTAAAACATATAATTTTTTAAAAGGATTCATTGTGTGCGAAACTAAAAAAGTATCATCAATATCAGATATTATTCCAAGATTTCCTTTGTGTGGTCTTATATAACTTTCTTTAGTAAAAATGCTAGCGCCTTTATGGAGGATATTCACCTGATAATTAATCCAACCATAACTTGTATTTTGATCTAACGGAACGCAAAACTTAAAATAACCATCATTTAATGTTTTAGTATGGATTTTAGTACCGTTGTAATCCAAGTAAACATCGGCATTAGCTTGAGTTTTTATCTGGAACATTTTAATGACTGAGGTGGCATTTTTTAAATTTTTCTTCTGAAAATTATATTCTTCAATTGAGGTTGGTCTAAAAACATGTCCCATCACAATTAATTCCTGTTCATTGGCATAACCACGGTATAATTTTAGTATTGGTTTCATATATTGTGTTACTTTTGATAAAAGATGAAATTAAAGTTTTTATATTAATAATACATAATAAATTTTGAAAAATAACATTCTCTTAGTTGTAAACCCTGTATCGGGAGATCTTGACAAATCAGAACTTATTGCAGCAGTAAAAGCTTTTGCTGGTCAACATAATTATATTCTCACCATTTATAGCACCACGGGTAATGCAGATATTGAAGAAATTAAAACATTATATGAGCGTTATAAACCAGAACGAATTCTTGTTGCTGGTGGTGATGGCACCATAAAAATGGTTACTGAAGCAATGCAAAATGACAACATTATTATTGGAATTTTACCTGCGGGTTCCGCTAACGGTCTTGCAGTGGATTTAAATTTGCCTGAAACAATAGCTGAAAACCTAGAAATCGCATTTTTTAATGATTATATGGAAATCGACATCATTTGTATAAATGGTAAAAAAAGCATTCATCTTAGCGACTTAGGTGTCAATGCTGAAATGATTAAAAATTATGAAGGCAGCGCAATCAGGGGAAAGCTAGGCTATGCATTACAAACATTATATACATTGGCTGATTTAAACGATCCTTTTGTTGCAACGATCTCTGGAGATTTCCCTACCGTTATTTCTGAAGCTCGAATGATAGTTATTGCTAATTCTCAAAAATATGGAACTGGTATTTCTATAAATCCAAATGGGAAAATGGATGATGGAAAGTTTGAATTGGTTATTTTAAAAAATATGGACCTTCTTGTTCTTGGTAAAATTATTGCCGGAAACATTCCTTTAAATGTCAATGATGTTGAAATTATTTCTACTAATAAAGCTATAATAACGACAAATATTCCTGTTAGTTTTCAAATAGACGGGGAATATTGCGGAATGGAAACTCGATTAGAGGTAAAAATTCTGCCAAAACAAATGAAAGTTGCTGTCCCAGAATCACAGAAAATTATTATTTAAAAGGATTTCGCTGCTGCCAAATGGTTTCTGGTTCTAAGTACTTAAATATTTTAGGCATAAATGAATTAATTAATTTATTACTGTGTGAAATAAGTCCATACATTTTAACAGGTTTTGCACCTACAGAACTTTTAATTTCTAGGGCTGTTCGAGCAAATATAATTTCATCAAAATTTTTATTAATAGAATAAGCAATCATGTCATACAACATATTTAGGTACAACATATTTTCGCGTTGGATACCATCGTCGTAGCCAAGAAAATAAGTATCCATTACTTTCCCATTTTTTATAAGGGTATTAAAACCAATAAGCTTAGCGCCAATAAAATAGCCGTAAAAAAGAAATTTATCTTTAAAAATTTTTTTAAAAACTCTGAAATGATCTCTTGGTAAAAAGAATGTATTAAAAGGAGCATTTTTAGCTACATGATAATATAATTCATAAATTTCTTTTTCTAGTGAAATAATTTCTTCTAACGATAATTTTCTCTTCTCGATGCAAACTGCTTTTTTTCGCGCTCTTTTATATTGATCGCGATATTTTTTCGAAAGTGAATCAATGTAATCTTGTTCTGTTTTCCAATTTTCATTAATAGAAAAAATCATATTGGGTTGAGTAGAAAACTGATATTCGTTTTTTAATTCTGGGACAGCAAAATTTTTAATCTCTTCATTAGTAAAATCTTTATAGGTAATTATGTGCACCTTTATCCCTTTTACCGCAAAAATGGCTTTTAGATTGTTCGCGGCATTATGTAGCACTTGAACAGCTTTTTTGTGATTAATTCCGTTCGCCAGTGCATACGAATTTTGACCTGTTAACATGTTGTTACCAAGGACTAAAACCTGCGATGCAAAATTTTTAAATACTAAATCTCGTATTTTGGTTTTAACACATTTGTCGCGTCCGCCAAATGATTCAAGTTTATTTAGATCCAAAAACTGAGAAAGAGATATTCCAATTAAATTCTCATTTTCGAAAATTCCAATAAAATGGCAAATCATATTATCAGGGGAAGATTTTTCTAAAACTTCTAAGTATTTTTTACTTAAAAAAATAGTCGAAATTGCCAGATCGTCCCAGTTTGCGGGAAGTTGGGTAGTATTTTGGTAAATGGTAAACGAGTAGTCTGAATTCAAATTGTCAAGTGATATTTTGGCAAAATTAATCAATAAAATTAATATATCTTTTACAGACCTAAATTTAACTAACTTTATAAAAAAAACATGAAAACTTATTCAAAAGAGTCTGTACAAGAAGTCTTGAAAGGACTTAACAACTGGGAATTTAATAATAATGGAATTGAGAAAGATTTTAAATTTAAAAACTTCACTGAAGCTCTTGGTTTTATTGTCCAAGTAGGCGTTAATGCTGAGAAAAATAATCATCATCCCGAATTATTTAATGTCTATAACAAGGTAACAATTCGACTAACAACCCATGATGCAGATGGCGTTACAGAGAAAGACATTGATTTGGCAAAAGCCATAGAAAAGCTTTTGTAAATCGATAAATTATCGCTTCATTGACGTTTTTATTTGGGTGTAAATTGTATTTAAAAATTGTCAATTATTGTAGATCTTAAAATCGATTTTATAATTTTTTTATAATCTAAAAAGGTTTGCCTCTTAACAGCCTCGGGTCTAGTGCCATGCAATTTATTGTGGAAAGTGTGCTTGAAAATTTTTTTCCATAAGTTATTTCTTAATTTAGTAAAAAATAAATGTATTTTGTCGATTTTATTTGTTAGCCAGCGGTTTTGTTATTAGATTTCATCAATAAATTTAAAAATTCTGCTATGAAATATATTTTTACTCTTTTATTTGTTCTTTTAGTTTCTAGTTGGGCATTTGCAAATGTATCGCAAACAGAGAGAGAGGCTTTATTAAAGCTATATGAAACTACTAATGGTAAAATGTGGAAGATAACTTGGGATTTATCGGCTCCGGTAAACACTTGGCACGGAGTTACAGTGAACAACGACAAGGTTATTTCCTTAATTTTAGCTGATAATAATTTAGTTGGAAAGATTCCTACTGAAATCGCAAATTTAACTAATCTTCAAGTGCTTAATTTGCATAAAAATCATCTCGAAGGCACAATACCGGAGCTTATTGGTGATCTTAAAGAAATTAAAATACTGGACCTTTCTTTTAACAAGCTTAATGGTTCAATTCCAACTTCTATTTGTGAGATGTCCAATTTAAAAGATCTAAAATTATACATGAATACGCTTTCAGGTTCATTGCCGCACCAAATAGGATCTTTAGTTCGTTTAGAAATTTTATCACTTTTTAATAATTATTTAGAAGGAGCACTGCCAAAATCTTTGTTCAATTTAACGTCCTTAAAAGTTGTGTTGTTAAATAGTAATAAATTTGATGGAGAATTAAGTTCCGATATAAATAAGTTGGTAGCACTTGAAAACTTTAGTTTATTTGACAATAAAATGAGTGGCATAGTTCCTTTAACTTTAGAAAAATTGAATAAATTAACAGAAATGAATATTTCGTACAACAGTTTCAATGGGAATGTGCCAAAAAATTTAGCGTTACTAGACACTTTAAACATGACGATGTTCAATGAAGTAGGTGGTGCTGTGTTACTAAATATTAAAGCTGATAAAAATTCAGCCATCGTTTCCGAGGATTAGTTTTATGATAATTTATTCACTGTAGTTTTTACATATGTTGTAGTTGGTTTAGTTTTTAATAAGTTTGTAAGTGAAAACCTGTTTAGCAATTGCTAAGCAGGTTTTTTTAGAATTAAGGTTTTTTATAATTAAATAATATTGAGAGTATGTAATTTGTTAGCATAATCCACTGTCTTTGATTAAAAACATTTAAATAAATCCGAATTGTGGAAAACAATCTAATGATTAAACATAGTTATAAATCTAAAAAATTATATCGTACAACATTTAAAAGAGTGCGAGTTATATGTGCAAATTAACCTAAGCAACCCAATGTAAAACCAAACATTCAGGAATTAAAGGATTGAGAACTTTTATCAAACAGATAAAATAAAGAAGGTTTTATGTTGTCTCTATACCATATAAAGTTTTAATTAATTTTTTTAGTTTTGAAATTTCCAATTGTTTGATCTTCACAATGATTTATGATAATGATAATATATAAAAGGAATTTACAATTTTTTTGAACAAGATTTAATTTGTTGAGGACTTGATTGTTAATAATTATTGTTTCCTAATTTATGCAATTATAATTTATTGTTTTTATCTCAAAAGCGCTGCATTTATTAAATTTTTCAGAACATAAAATGTAAACGACAAATTCATCCATACCAGAAAGATTTTAAAATAAAAAAAGCCTCACATTCCTGTGAAGCTTTTCTAGTAGCGGGAACAGGACTCGAACCTGTGACCTTCGGGTTATGAGCCCGACGAGCTGCCTACTGCTCTATCCCGCGATGTGTGTTTGTAATCTCAATAAAATTAACTTAGTAGCGGGAACAGGACTCGAACCTGTGACCTTCGGGTTATGAGCCCGACGAGCTGCCTACTGCTCTATCCCGCGTTGTTTCGGGTGCAAAGATAAGCCGAATTTAGATAAAAACAAGGAAAACTTTAAAAAATGTTTTATTTCTTCTATTGATTTGATATAACTACCTTTGCACCCGAGACCGATAAGTCGAACGGTCCGGAGTAAAAATAAATATAATTGAAATGTCACATAAAGCAGGTTTTGTAAATATTATCGGGAATCCAAACGTTGGGAAGTCAACACTAATGAACGCTTTCGTGGGCGAAAGATTGTCTATAATTACATCTAAGGCACAAACAACTCGACATAGAATTCTAGGTATTGTTAATGGAGAAGATTTTCAATTGATATTATCAGATACACCGGGAATAATCAAACCAGCTTACGAAATGCAAGCTTCAATGATGAATTTTGTCAAGTCGGCTTTTGAAGATGCAGATATCTTAATTTATATGGTTGAAATAGGCGAACAAGATTTAAAAGATGAAGCTTTTTTCAATAAAATCATTTATGCTACAATTCCTGTCCTTTTATTATTGAATAAAATAGATAATTCTAACCAAGAACAGTTAGAAGAGCAAGTTGCTTTTTGGACTGCAAAAGTACCAAATGCTGAAATTTTCCCGATATCAGCTTTACAAAACTTTAATGTTCCTGAGGTTTTTGGTAGAATAATTGAATTATTGCCAGAATCGCCAGCTTATTATCCAAAAGATCAACTGACTGATAAACCAGAACGTTTCTTTGTAAATGAAACAATTAGGGAGAAAATCTTGTTGAATTACAGCAAAGAAATTCCGTATGCTGTCGAAATTGTTACTGAGGAGTTTTTTGAGACAGATGACATTATTAGAATTCGTTCCTTAATTATGGTAGAAAGAGACACGCAAAAGGGAATTATCATAGGTCATAAAGGAGCTGCTCTGAAAAAAGTAGGGATGGAAGCTAGAGCCGATTTAGAAAAATTCTTTGGAAAACAAATACACATTGAATTATATGTGAAAGTAAATAAAAACTGGAGAAGCAACGTTAATATGTTGAAGCGTTTTGGTTACAACCAGTAAGATAGTGATCAGTTTTTTTTAGAGTACAGTTAAAAAGTAGCTAATTATAAAATTTATTAAAATCAGTATTGGAATTTCTTTCTAATGCTGATTTTTTTTTTAGCCCAGATAGAAATGGAAACCTCACAGTGAAAAAAGGTTGTTATTGCTCTGGTTTTAGAGCGACCATCGGACCCCGATTGCTATACGGGACTGCAAGTGCATTGAAACGGCTGCTTTATGAACCAGGAGTTGCAATGGAGAGCTGGAATTGCTATTAGCGATTACGATTCTATAATTTCTAAAAATAATTTTTCAAGTTCATGCATTTGGTCATTTCCTTTATTTCTGATTTGCTTTGCAATGAAATACAGCAAAAACCAGCAAATAACCATTGCTGAAAGTACTCCTAAATCGAATGTAAAACTTTGATTCAAAACAGAGTGGGAGTAAGCGATACCGCAAAAAATCAGAAAAATTCCAGCGATGACAAAGTGAAGAAACATGAATAGCGTCCACAATGTGGGATCGGGACCAAATAAACCCCTTATACGTGTTTCATTTTCGTTTTTAGCTTCTAGCTCTAAATGTAAATCAGGAGAATAATAGGATTTGCGTGCTCCCTTTATATTTAAGTAAATATGATTACCTCTGGTTTTTATCCCATAGTCAGTTGGCTTTGTTTTAGCGTAAGTTGCGAATTTATTACTCAGATCATCTAAACTTATTGCTACATCTCTATAAAAGCGCAAGCGTAGTCTTATTTCTTTATTAGTATCCATATTAATAAAATGAGTGTAGTTAAAATGATAAGCTTGCGCTAATGTATCAAAAAAATTGATAGTCAATCTATTTAACACTACCTTTGCCGAATATTTGAATAAATTATTATGAATAACATTGTTGCGATAGTAGGAAGACCTAATGTGGGGAAATCAACCCTTTTTAATAGGCTGATACAAAGAAGAGAAGCTATTGTAGATTCTGTATCTGGAGTTACCAGAGACAGAAACTATGGTAAAAGCGAATGGAACGGGAAAGAGTTTTCAGTGATTGATACCGGTGGTTATGTTCGCGGTTCAGATGATGTATTTGAAGGCGAAATTCGCAAACAAGTAGAACTTGCTATTGATGAAGCTGATGTTATTATTTTTGTAGTTGATGTTGAAGAAGGAATTACTCCAATGGATGATGCTGTTGCTAAATTATTGCGCAAGGTTACAAAACCAGTTTTACTTGCTGTAAACAAGGTAGATAATTCAATGCGTGAGAAAGACGCGGTTGAGTTTTATAATCTTGGGTTAGGCGAATATTACACATTTGCAAGTATTTCAGGAAGCGGAACTGGAGATTTATTAGATGCATTAATTGACGCTTTTCCGGTAAAACCAGAACCTACACAAGAGGAAATTGTATTGCCTCGTTTTGCTGTTGTGGGTCGGCCAAATGCTGGTAAGTCAAGTTTTATCAATTCGTTGATTGGGAAAGATCGCTATATTGTTACTGATATTGCTGGTACTACTCGCGATGCAATCGATACAAAATTTGACCGTTTCGGTTTCGAATTTAACTTAGTGGATACTGCGGGTATTCGTCGTAAGGCTAAAGTGAAGGAAGATTTAGAGTTTTATTCGGTAATGCGTTCCGTGCGAGCTATTGAACACGCTGATATTTGTATTTTAATCATTGATGCTACTCGCGGATTTGAAGGTCAAGATCAAAGTATTTTCTGGTTAGCTGAAAAGAATAGAAAAGGGGTTGTAATTTTAGTAAACAAATGGGATTTAGTTGAAAAAGAAACTATGTCAACCCGTGATTACGAAGAAAAAATAAGGGAAGAATTAATGCCGTTTACTGATGTCCCTATTCTTTTTGTTTCTGCGCTGACAAAACAGCGTTTATTGAAAGCATTAGAAGCAACGGTAAAAGTTTATGAAAATAGACAACAACGTATCGCTACGTCAAAGTTCAATGAATTTATGTTGAAAGTAATTGAAGCGTACCCACCACCAGCAACAAAAGGGAAATATGTTAAAATTAAATATTGTATGCAATTACCCACACCAACTCCACAGTTTGTGTTTTTTGCCAACATGCCACAATATGTTAAAGAACCTTACAAGCGTTATCTTGAAAATAAAATTAGAGAAAACTGGGACTTTTCCGGAGTGCCAATAGATATTTATATCAGAGAGAAGTAAAGCAAAATCCCGAGTAATCGGGATTTTTTTTATCTTATACTTTTTTGAATCTTTTTATCTTATGAAAAATGCTAAGCCTAATAATATCTCTGTCAAAGAAATCGACACCGCTGGCTCGTCGTTGAAAACTATTCAAGTACCCTAATTCGAGCGCCAAATTCTTATTCATTCCATAGTGAATTGCAGTATAGATTCTGTTTTGATCAAAAGTATTTTTAATTCTATTTTTGCTGAAATTAAACATTATTTCATTGGATAATACGAACTTTAATAGTTGGTTTTCTTTTTTCCAAAAAGTATAATCCGCTTGAATTCTGTATCTAAATCTCCACGAAAAAGTACTTCCAGAGAGCAACTTTTCTTTGGTAGCCTTTTGAATGAATCGTTCTTCTAATTGAAAACGTTGATTAATTGTGAATTTCCCTAAAATTTCTTTCCAAGTAATGTCTTGTTGTCCTCTATATTCAGGAATATTAAAATCGAGATTAACCTCTGGTATTTGTGTATCTACAGAAAAGTAAGCAAAGCCAACTCCAGTTTCTAAATGCCCATTTATTTTGTAGCGCCCTTGAACGCGAATAACAAATACATTTTCTTGTAAAGGTTTTAAAAAAAGACGATTGTCAAATTCAGAATGCAAAGACCATTTTTCGTCGAAGAGTAATTGATTATAATAACGTGTCCAAAGAATACTTTGCTTATCGATATTTTTTTCTGATTGAGCAATTACGGATATGTTTGTTAAAAAAAGTAATAGTAAAAAATAATAAAATTTCATGGATTTTTATTTGCACCAAATATAAAAAAAATACCCTATCAAAATGATAGGGTATTGATATTTTAAAAAGATGAAGTTACCAGCCTCCACTTGATCCACCGCCAGAGAAACCTCCGCCGCCGAATCCACCACCAAAACCGCCTCCACCAAATCCCCCACCAGATGAACCGCCGCCAAAACCGCCACCACCCATGTTTCTTCCAAGACTGCTTAGTATAAGTACGTCAAGTAGAGTGGAGCCTACACCACCGTTTCTGTTGCCAGAATTGCCACCACCGCCTTTATTTCGCGATATAAGCACTAAAATAATGATGACGATAACGATTAAAGGCAAAAAAGGGAATCCTTTATCTTTATTTTTTTTGACCCTTTCGCCTTTATATTTTCCTTTGAATACATCAAATAAAGCATCTGTTCCTTTGTCCAAACCATTATAAAAGCTACCTGCTTTAAATTCAGGAACAATGATGTTTCGAATTATTTCACCTCCAATGCCTGCAGTTAAACGATCTTCCAAACCATAGCCTGGATTAATAGCTATTTTTTTTTCGGCCTTAGCCAGTAAAACAATAACACCATTGTCGTCTTTTGCAGTTCCGCCAATTCCCCATGTTTCCGCCCATTTTGTTGCTAATTGACTAACGTTTTCGTTCTGTAAGCTTTCTATTGTAATGACTACAATTTGGGTTGTAGTTGAATCAGAATATTTAACTAATTTTTCTTCCAACTGAGCTTTTTCGGTCGCGCTTAAAACATTTGCATAATCATAAACTGAAGTCTGCAATGTTGGTTTCTCGGGAATTGTAAACTGCGCAAAGCCAATTTGTGTAAACAACAAACACGCAAAAAACTTTAGGGAAAGTAGGGTACTCTTTTTATATATTTGCATTATCCTTTAGATATATCGTTTGTTAATTCATTCGTATTACCCTCTAAATAAGGAAAATAGTGTTGTAATTGTTCTCCAGCTCTCGTAATTCCATCAATAAGACCTTGTTTAAAATTTCCATTTTTAAAATGGGTGACCATAATATCTCGGGTGCAATTCCAAAAATCATCTTGAACGACATCATTAATCCCTTTATCTCCACAAATTACAAAATAATGGTCTTCTACAGCTAAGTAAATTAAAACTCCATTCTGAAGTTCCGTTTCATCCATTTTTAGTTCGTGAAAAACTTCTCTCGCTCGATCGTACGCATCGATGGAAGTTGTTTTTTCTAAGTGGACTCTGATCTCTCCAGAAGTGTTTTTTTCAGCCATACGAATAGCTTCAACAATTTCTTGCTCAGCTTCTTTAGATAGAAAATCTGTTACTTTTGACATGGGAAAATTTTTTAAATGAAGATTAACGATTTATGATTTTAGAACTATTTATTCTGCAATCAAAAATCGTTAGTCGAAAATCTGAAATCGTTTTTTAAAACTTTACTTCAACCGGTCTATCTGCACCTTCAACAGCATTAAAATATGCTTTTTCTTTGAAACCAAAAACACCAGCAAATAAGCTGTTTGGGAATGTTTTAATATGAGAATTATACGGCTTAACAGATTCGTTAAAACGCGTTCTAGCCGTTAAAATTTGATTTTCAGTACTTGCTAATTCGTCTTGAAGTTTCAAGAAATTCTGGTTGGCTTTAAGTTCAGGATACGCCTCAACAGTAACTAACAATCTTGATAATGAGCTACTAACACCACTTTGTGCTTTATTGAATTCAGCTAATTGTTCGGGCGTAATGTTTGCAGGATCAATTTTTACTGACGTGGCCTTTGATCGCGCTTCAATAACTGCAGTCAATGTACTTTTTTCGAACTCAGCAGCTCCTTTTACAGTATTTACCAGATTTCCAATAAGGTCATTTCTTCTTTGATAGGCTGTTTGGACGTCACCCCAAGATTGTTCCACATTTTGGTTTAGCACAACTGCTGTATTATTGATTCCTTTAAACCAGCTATAAAGTGCAAAAATCACTACTGCTCCAATAATCCAAGGCAAAAATCTTTTCATGTTTATTTAATTTTAAGTTTAATATTTAGTGTTTATTATGTTTAATTTTACTAATACTGATTACATTTCGTTTTTAATAGTAGTTAATTGTGTTCTTATTGCCTCTAGTTTTCTAATAATATCAAATTTATCTAAGGTTTTCTTCTGACCTTCTTTCAAATGTATTCGGGCACCATCTAGTGTAAAGCCTCTCTCTTTTACTAAGTGATAAATTAATTGTAGATTAGTAATATCCTCGGGCGTAAACATTCTGTTGCCTTTTGCATTCTTCTTTGGCTTTAAAATGTCAAACTCACTATCCCAAAAACGAATTAGCGACGCATTCACGTCAAAAGCTCGAGCGACTTCACCTATGCTGTAATACCTTTTATCTTTTGAAAGTTCAATATGCATTTAATTTGTTTTTATTTTTGCTGAACAATTTCTTTTTTTAATTCCAAATCTAAACTAAATCTTTTCTCTTTTAATCCAAAGATTGATTTTCTTGATTCGCTAAATGGGCGATTGCAACGTATTCTGCTGCTGAAATATTTCCGTAATAAAAATTCAATGGATTTACAACTTTACTGTCCTTGTGAACTTCATAATGTAAATGAGGAGCTTCAGATCGACCCGTGCTTCCAACATATCCTATAACGTCACCTCTTTTAACGCGTTGTCCTGCTCTCGATTTATATTTGCTCAAATGAGCGTATAAAGTTTCGTAACCAAATCCATGCCGAATAACAATATGATTTCCGTATCCAGAAGCAGAATTATCCGCTCTTGTCACTACTCCGTCTCCGGTTGCATAGATGGGAGTGCCTGTTTGTGCTGTAAAATCCATCCCTTTGTGCATCTTCTTCACTTTTGTAAAAGGATCAGTTCTATATCCAAAACCAGAGGCCATACGTTTTAAATTTTCATTTCGTACTGGCTGAATGGCAGGAATGGCTGCTAAAAAATCACTTTTGGCTTCTGCTAATTTCAAAATTTCATCTAACGATTTTGATTGTACTACTAGTTCTTTTGTAAGCACATCCATCCTTTTTGTAGTGTTAGCTACAAGTTGAGAATTGTCATATCCCTCTAATAATTTATAACGATCCACTCCAGGTAATCCTGCTCTTCGAACTGAATCTGGAATTACAGCTTTGTTAAAATAAACTCTATATAAATTATTATCGCGCTCTGCAATAGCTTCCATTACGCCATTAACTTGTTCCATTTTCTTGTCTAGTAAAGAATAATTTAATTTCAAATTTTCAATTTCTCGCGCTTGTAACTTATCTTTTGGTGTTTCAAAATAGGGGGTATTTAATAAAACCACAAAACTCAGTAAACCAAATAAAGCTGAAGCCAATGCAAACAGCATAAAAAAACCAATTTTTTTTCTCTTTCGTGTTTTTATTTTTGTGTAAGCTAGATTTTCAGAATCGTAATAATATTTTACTTTCGACATATTTTAAAATACCCTATTTTTGCACATTCTAAAAAGGTAAGGCGAACAAATTTAATAAATGTTTCATTTGTTACAGTCTTTTTTTTGAATAAATAAAATTATGTGACTTTTGTAGCTTTTCGTTGCAAGTTCTAGTCTTAAAATCTTATTTTCTAACGAGCCAACACTGCAGATGACTATCAGTTTCCTCTCATCGCTCAGCCAGCCTAAGAAAAAACGATTATGAGACTTCAAGGCTTTCCAAAGCTACTTGGGGCAAAATAAAATCGATAATTAGAAAATTCGTAGATTTTTACATTTTCTATTTATCATATTGACTAATTTTCTAAGTAATAATATGACATCACAAGACGTACGTAAGCAATTTTTAGATTTTTTCGAATCAAAAGGACATTTAGTTGTTCCTTCTGCACCTATTGTGCTGAAAGATGATCCAACGCTAATGTTTAATAATTCAGGAATGGCGCAATTCAAAGAATATTTTCTTGGAAACGCCAGCCCTAAAAGTAATAGAGTTGCCGATACTCAAAAATGTCTTCGTGTTTCAGGAAAGCACAATGATCTTGAAGATGTGGGTTTTGATACTTATCATCACACGATGTTTGAAATGTTAGGTAATTGGTCTTTTGGAGATCCTGCGCGTCCAGAAGTCGGGTATTTTAAAAAAGAAGCTATAAACTGGGCTTGGGAACTTTTGACCGAGGTATATAAAATACCAAAAGAAAATATATATGTTTCTGTTTTTGAAGGGAGTGTCGAAGAAAATGTACCCTTCGATCAAGAAGCTTGGGATATCTGGAAAGAATTAATTGATGAAAACCGGATTATTCTTGGAAATAAAAAGGATAATTTTTGGGAAATGGGTGATCAAGGACCATGCGGACCGTGTTCAGAAATTCATGTTGATTTGCGTACTGCTGAAGAAAAAGCATTAGTTTCAGGAAAAAGTTTAGTCAATAATGATCATCCACAAGTGGTCGAAATTTGGAATAACGTATTTATGGAATTCAACCGTAAAGCCGATGGATCTCTTGAAAAATTACCTGCAAAACATGTGGATACTGGAATGGGATTTGAGCGTTTGTGTATGGCTTTGCAAGGAAAAACATCTAATTATGACACTGATGTTTTTACACCACTTATCAATAAAGTAGAGCACATTACTGGATATAAATATTTTGACAATTCTGTCATTCCGAGCGCAGTCGACGAGAAAACCAACATTGCCATTCGTGTGATTGTAGACCATGTACGAGCAGTTGCTTTTGCAATTGCTGACGGTCAATTGCCGTCAAATACGGGCGCTGGTTATGTTATTCGTAGAATTTTGCGTCGTGCGATTCGTTATGGCTTTACATTTTTAAATAAAAAAGAGCCTTTCGTAAATCAATTAGTAGCAGTTTTAGCAAACCAAATGGGAGATTATTTTCCAGAAATTAAATTACAAGAAGCTTTTGTAACCAATGTAATTCGGGAAGAAGAGGCTTCTTTTTTGAGAACTTTAGACCAAGGACTGCAGTTGTTAGACAATGTGGTTTCTAAGACAAGGGGCACCGAGGTATCTGGAGCCAAAGCTTTTGAATTATACGATACTTTTGGTTTCCCAAAAGATTTGACGGCTTTAATACTCAAAGAGAAAGGCATGTCTTTCAATGAATCGGAATTTGATGAGTCTATGCAAACTCAAAAATCACGTTCCCGCGCGGCATCAGAAGTTTCAACCGAGGATTGGGCTATTTTAATTGCTGGAAATGTAGAGACATTTGTGGGATATGATCAGAAGGAAAATGAAGTTAAAATTACACGCATCCGTAAAATAGATAGTAAAAAAGACGGTGTTTTATACCAAATCGTTTTAGATAATACACCATTCTATCCAGAAGGAGGAGGACAAGTGGGCGATAAGGGAACTTTGGTTTCGGCAAATGAAACGATTGAAATCATTGATACGAAAAAAGAAAACAACCTGATTTTGCATTTCACAAAAAATTTACCTGAAAATTTAAATGCAAGTTTTATTGCTAAAGTAAATACAAATTTATTAGAATTGACCTCCCGCAATCATTCTGCAACACACTTGATGCACCAGGCTTTAAGAAGTATTTTAGGCACTCATGTAGAACAAAAAGGATCGCTTGTAAATCCGAAATATTTGCGATTTGATTTCTCTCATTTTTCTAAATTGACAGAAACCGAATTGCAACAAGTAGAAGATTTTGTAAACGCAAGAATTCAGGATCAATTACCGCTTATTGAAAGACGGAACATCCCTTTTGCGCAAGCGGTTCGAGAAGGAGCAATGGCTTTATTTGGTGAGAAATATGGTGATCATGTGCGCGCGATAAAATTTGGCGAAAGCATGGAACTTTGTGGAGGAATTCACGTAAAAAATACTGCCGATATTTGGCATTTCAAAATAATTTCTGAAGGAGCAGTTGCTGCGGGAATTCGCCGTATCGAAGCCATAACTAGCGATGCGGTAAAAGCCCATTTCGCTTCGTATGAGAACATATTAGATGAGGTAAAAACAGCCTTGAAAAATCCCCAAGATATTTTGAAAGCTGTTCATTCGATGCAAGAGGAAAATATCAAACTTTCTAAGCAAATTGAGGCTTTGGTTAAAGATAAAGTTAAGAATTTGAAAGCGAGTCTGACTGAAGAAATTCAAGAAATAAACGGCATTCAATTCCTAGCAAAACAAGTAGATTTGACTCCAGATGGAGCAAAAGACTTGGCGTATGAATTAGGTAATTTAGGCAAAAACTTATTTCTAGTTTTGGCTACAGCCGATGAAGAAAAACCAATGTTGACGTGCTATATTTCGAAAGAATTAGTAGTAGAGAAAAATCTGAATGCAGGACAAGTGGTTCGTGAATTGGGTAAATATATTCAAGGTGGCGGTGGCGGACAACCGTTTTTTGCAACAGCTGGAGGTAAAAACACAGCTGGAATTCTACAAGCTTTAGAGAAAGCAGTAGATTTTGTAAGATAAAGCAAATTTATTTTTCAAAGTAAAATCCCTTTTTGGACATTAGTTCTTAAGGGGTTTTTTTTACGAGACCGCTTGGTTCTTCGCTTAGTGCATTTAGTAGTTTAGCTGAAATATAGGAATTACAGCGACGAATATTGTGGCTTTTGTTTTATTGCTGTAGGTTACAACGTTTAATATCATGATCAATTTAAGTTCTAACGCTTTAATTATTAAAATGAAAATATCAAAAAAAGTGGTTTGTTTACTAGCGGTTTTTATTTTGACACTCTTTTCGTGTTCAAAAGTAGATGACAAGATCGTGAAATTACTACAGAAAATTGTTGAGACTTCGAAAGAAGGTTTGCCAGAAACGACATTGTTTACGTATTATGGAAGCGAAATAGTCAATATTGATGGAGCTCTTAAAAGTACAGATTTTAAATATAAAGATGGTCTAATTACTAGGATTGTTGTTTTAAATAAAGCCACCAAGGTTGTAGAAACAATCAATTATTCCTATATTAAAGGCAAACTAGTTCAAGTTGAATCTTTGGGGAATTATATACCAAAATTTAACCATAATATAGATAAAACAATTTCCTATGAACGGTTTTTATTGGGTGCAAATCATCAAAAAATTAGAGAATATCATGGTATTTTAACGTTTGAAAATGGTAATTACACTAATGACATAAGAACCTTGGATAATGTGGGATTTGGAATAATAATGAAAAGTATAAGAACCTTTGCATACGATAAAAAAATTAATCCATTTTCAGTTATTTTAGGATTTGACAAGATTATAAGTTACGATGTATTCATGTCTATTAATAACAATCTTTCAATTGTTTTTATAGATAGTACGACTCTTCCAAGCGATCAAGTGACATCTTCTGCTACAATGAGCAGCACTAATTTTAAATACGATGCAGATGGTTACCCAATAGAAAAGTTTTCGGAAACAGCTCTGCTGCCAAACGGGAATATGGGCTATATGAAAACAGAATATTTCTATTAATATAACTAGCGCTGGAATCCCAGATAAAATTTAAAACTCAAATATCTTATCAGATGATATTTGAGTTTTTTTATAAATAATAGAGTTGTGTTGGTTTTTGTATTCTCCTGATAATGGAAATTAGAAAGTAAAAAATACGATTTAAAATTAAATATTCTTTGTGATTTTTAAGGTATTTTTTTTAAGGCATCAAATTAAAATAGTATGAAAACCATTTAATTAGCTTGTCAAAAAAAACATTGACATAAATAAGGGACGGGAATTAAGACACTTTGGGATCCACGCTTCATTTTAAAGTTTTATTAATTTAAAAATTTATCTAAATTTCGGTGGAGAATTATCTTATTTTCGTATATTTAAAGCATGACACGAGCCGAATTTATAGAAAAAAATAAACATCTTTTTTGGTACATAAAGAAAGATAAAATTCAAGACATTGGGAACGAAGTTTTGGTAGAATTTATTTTCAATTACGGTACTTGGGAAGACGTAAAGCAGTTGATTGAAATTATAGGGTTTCAGGAATTAAAACTTGTTTATGATGCTACAACTGGCAGGAAAATTGGTAATTATATGCCAGAAATGTATAGTCTTTTAGAACGAATAGTATATAAATATGCATCTTGAAATATTAAGTAAGGAGCAAAAAGAATTGCTGCCAGTTTTATCTTCTTTTAAAAAAGAATATTATTTGGTTGGTGGTACAGCTATCGCACTACATATCGGTCATCGGGAGTCTATCGATTTTGATTTGTTTAAAGAAAAAAATATTCGCAAAAAAGATTTGTATTTTAAATTGAATTCGATTAACTATAAAGTTTCGTTTGCGGATTATAATCAAGTAAATATGATATCAAAAGGAGTAAAGATTACTTTTTTTTCATTTCCATATTATATTCCAACAGATTGTATTGTTAAAAACTATCTAAAAATGCCCGATTTGCTGACACTTGCTGCAATGAAAGCTTTTGCATTGGGGCGACGAGCAAAATGGAAAGATTATGTTGATTTGTATTTTGTAATAAAGGATTATTTTTCAGTAAAAGAGATTAGTAAAAAAGCGGAAGAACTTTTTAAAGAGGAATTTATTCCCAAACAGTTTATTGCGCAACTTGGCTATTTTAAAGGCATCAATTATGATGAGGAAGTAAGTTATTTAATTCCAACTCCACCGAGTGAGCAAGAAATTCAAGATTTTTTAATTAATGTGAGTGTAGAAGGACTTTAAAATATGCAATTCAGAACTCAAATCCCAATTCCTAAAAGTAAATTTCAAATTGACTATACCTCCAAAATACTGTCATTAGGTTCTTGCTTCGCGGTAAATATTGCGGAGAGACTGGACTATTTTAAATTTCAAAATAGTTGTAACCGCTCCGCAAAGTCTCCCGACTTTGCGTTTTTTTTAAAACATCCTTTAAAAATGTAAAGACAATAAAAGTCTCTGGCCTTTTTCCGCAAACCTTTCAAGACCCAGCTCCGCAAAGTCTCCCGACTTTGCGTTTTTTTTAAACCTTCTTAAAAAACGTAAAGGCAATAAAAGTCTCCCGACTTTTTCCGTAAACCTTTTCAATACCACTTACCTTTAAATAACATCGTAAAAAAACTACAAAGCAAACACCTAACTGTTTTTAGTTTTTATATATTTGAATCATAGCGTACTAAATTTATTACACTATTAAAAAAACACTTTCAATATGAGTCAAAAAATTGTAACAATCAAAGAAGGTTATGTAATTAGAGATCAAACTTTGCCCCATTTTATAACGGCAACCGTAGTTGATTGGATTGACGTTTTTACAAGGAAAACATATAGAGACATCGTTATTGAATGTTTCGATTATTGCATAGCAAATAAATCGATGGTTTTATATGGCTATGTGATAATGAGTAATCATATTCATTTAGTGCTTCAATCTCGCGATGGTAAATTGTCAGATTTAATTCGTGATTTCAAAAAATTTATTGCAACCAAAATATTAGAAAAAATACAAACAGACCCAGAGTCTAGAAGAGAATGGATGTTAGAACGTTTTAAATTGGCAACAGAAAGCCACACTAGAAACAAAAACTATCAATTTTGGCAGTCCGGTAACCATCCCGAAGAAATATATACCAATAAATTTATGTGGTCAAAATTAGATTACATACACCTGAATCCTGTGCGAGCAGGAATTGTTGAAAAAGCATCACAGTATATTTATTCGAGTGCAAGTAATTATGTTAGCGATATAGAATTGCTAAAAATAGAAAAAGCTGACAACCCAATCGTAGATGTTTTAAATCCCAATTCATTTACTAAATACAATTTGTATTGAATCACCTTTTTTGCAATCCTATAAATACTTTGAAGATTTAAAAAATTTAGGGAGAAAGTCGGGAGACTTTATTAGGTTTACGTTTTTTGAAGACATTTAAAAAAAGCGCAAAGTCGGGAGACTTTATTAGGTTTACGTTTTTTGAAGATATTTAAAAAAAGCGCAAAGTCGGGAGACTTTGCGGAGCGTGGGGAAATTATTATCGATTTGGTCAAATAAAAAATTATATATTTAGCCTTCGAAAACAAATACTATTATAACCAAAAAAACATGCAGAAATTAAAAATCATTACTATTCTATTTTTATCTATTTCTTTACACTCTTTCAGCCAAGACACAAAAAAAATAAAACAGGAAATCACTAATTTATTTGCAAAAGCAGATAAAAACAACCTTCAAAATATTTTATCATTTGAAATTAAAGACAAAACAGGTTTGTTTGACGCCACTACAAATAAGACAATACTAGAGGCAAATAAGAATTTGTACATTGGCAAACTATTTAATCCGAATATGGAAGGCAGTTATAAAGGTTACGATTTTATAATTACCCAAAAATTTGAAATAACAGTCATAAAACCTGAAGAACCTAATCCAGATTTAGTACCCACCATTACAGAATACAAAGGATCTACAGACTATGAAGAACCGGTTGCTGTTAATGACAATGATTTTAAAGGATTTACTGTAAATGAACACGGAAGATTACTAAAATATTCCAATACCTATGTTCGCGGAAACGGTATTCCTGCCGTCTCTCCGTTCAAATATAAAGGTAAATATTATGGAGTAACCGGAAAAAAGACAGAAAATAATGCAATAAAATATGGTATTATTGATACGGATGGAAATACAATGCCACATTTCGATTTTATTTATGATAAAATTTACCAGAACTATATGGCAAGTACTGAAGATGATTTTTGGTTTGCCATAAATGCGGAGGATAGTAAATCCTGCGAGAAACTACTTGAGCAAAGTTTTTATATGAATATGAATGGTGAGGTAAAAATTAAAGGCGAATTAGCAGATTATCCTGGTATCGGCGATTGCTTTGGGTTAGATGCAAATGCTTCAAATTGCCTTACATTTACCGGCGTATTCGATGTAACAAACATAAAATGGATCATTAAGCCTCAAACTAAAATAAAGATAAGATGGCTCGATTATACGTCAAAAGAAGTATTAAATTCCAATGAAAGTGAAGGAAGAAGTAAGGCAACAATTTACGTTAGAATTTATGAAGACAATTTAACTTATTATATGGATTTGAATTTAAAGAATAAATACCTTCCGACTAAATACAAATCGTAGAAACTTTGTCTCTGGAAATTCTTCAAAATTATTAAGACAATCGTTTAAAGAAGATGCAATTTATATAAACCCGATAGCGCGGATTTGCAATCCGTGTACGCAAAGTAAAGCAAGCAATATAAATCAGTAACCAGCTCCGCAAAGTCTCCCGGCTTTGCGTTTTTTTTTTAAACCTTCTTAAAAAACGCAAAGACAATAAAAGTCTCCTGACTTTTTCCATAAACTTTTTTAAGACCACCGCCAGCTACGCATAGTCAGGAGATTTTGCGGACTGGGCTAAGACATTTTAGTTTCAAAAGAATGTTTATGGTAATTTACTAAATCACTGAATTAAAAGTAGTTATATTTAATAAAAGATTCAAAACCAAAACTTAACATACCATTATTTTCGGTATTAATTAACATATTTGATTAAACAAATTACAATATAACCAACTCCGCAAAGTCAGGAGACTTTGCGGAGCGATGGTCATTTTTAGAAAATATTTAAAACTAAATTTTATAGCGTCAGTATTTTCGCTATTAGTTTATATATTTGAAAATAAAAATACTTAATTCTTCGCACACATCTTAACACAGCTAGATCAATAAAATAAAATTCAATGGCTTTAGTCTAATTTATATATGCTAAATTAACGATACCTTTAAATTCATACCAAGCGGAAAAAGAAGTTACCATTATTGCTAATGTTTTCTTTATTGGACTTTGATTCTCATTTATAATTGATTTTAAAGCATACCAGTTTAAGTAATTTTGCAAATATTTTGTTGACACACCATTAAATGTTTCCAGCCATTTTTTTAGGTCTTGTGCTGTTTGATTGACGTGTTGCACATGATAAATCCCTTTTTTTACATACTCTTTGGCAGATACTTTTATAGTTTGATGTTCTAATTTGTTTTCTTTAGCAAAGGCTTCAAAGCTCCGATGACCATCTGTACATAGAACTGTTTTTGGCTCTAATTTGTCTTTTAAAATATTGTTTATATCTGCTGCTGATATTCTTCCTCTAGTTGCTACTTGTAAGTGTTTATTTCCTTTTCTGTCACAACTAATTAGGATGGCGACTTTGTCATTATTTATGCCTCTTTTCTTTTTTATAAAAACGCTTTTGCCCCTTTTTCGCGGCTCACGCTTCAAGTTTTGACTACCTTTTTCTGAAAATTCTATAAAAACATCATCACTTTCACATATCCCTGACAGCATTTGTTCCTTTTGGAATTTGCCTAAAGCAGAAAGTATTTTATGTCTCCAATCAAATGATGTTTGTTTACTGATTCCAGTTAGTTTTGCACATTTTTCAAGACTATAGCCTGCCAACATATTGGGAATGTAAACTTTTAAAAGTTCCTTTTTCTTTAAATGTGCAGTTACAGAACCTGTACTTACTCGGAAATTCTTTTTGCAATCATTGCAAACAAAACGTTGAACACCATATTGATGACCATTCTTTCTTGTCTTTGTAGATTCACAATGGGGACAATTATTGGCAATAGATCCTTTTTCCTTATTCTGTTCTTTAGTTATATCTATTTCATTATCATATAGAAAGCCTTCTATCACTTTGTATAATCGTGATTTGTCTTCCTAGTTTAACTCGGATATCTGGCTTAAAATACTGTTTTTCATAAAGTAAAGATAGTCAATATATTGTTTAGACTAGAGCCAGTTTTTTTAATTTAAAAATTTATCTAAATTTCGGTGGAGAATTATCTTATTTTCGTATATTTAAAGCATGACACGAGCCGAATTTATAGAAAAAAATAAACATCTTTTTTGGTACATAAAGAAAGATAAAATTCAAGACATTGGGAACGAAGTTTTGGTAGAATTTATTTTTAATTACGGTACTTTAGAAGACGTAAAGCAGTTGATTAAAATTATAGGGTTTCAGGAATTAAAACTTGTTTATGATGCCACAACTGGCAGGAAAATTGGTAATTATATGCCAGAAATTTATAATTATTTAGAATTAATAGTAAAGAAGTATGCACCTTGAAATTTTAAATCAAAATCAGAAAGATCTATTGCCCTTTATTAGCCAATTTAAAAGGGAGTATTATTTGGTCGGAGGTACAGCTATCGCTTTGCATATTGGGCATCGCGAATCAATTGATTTTGATTTATTTAAGCTGAGTTATTTAAGAAAAAATGATATTTATAAAAAAATCGCAAAATCAAAAATCAACTATACTTTTGTGTATTAGCCCCTTAAATAATCGGACACAATTATAAATCAAAAACTATAATTTTGTACGATGGAAAAGCGAAAATTTACTATAGAGGAGAAGCTA
>NZ_FQWF01000018.1 GCF_900129585.1 Flavobacterium micromati | reverse complement strand
ATTTGTCTAAGAACTTGCCCCAGCAAAGCGGGTGGCAAAGGTAATTACTTCTTTTATATCTGGCAAATCTTTTTTTAAATCTTTCAACCTAATTTTGTTTCGCTTTTCAATAATGTAGTAAGAACGTCTGCGTTGTTGCGGGTGCAAAAGTAGAGCGTTTATTGGCTTCTACAAGCTTTTTATTTGATTATTTTAAATGTTTTTTTTAATGCGTTGGTGTTGTGTGTGTTGCCATTTGTTTTTTTTTGAAAACCAAGTTTTGTTTTTAACTCCACTGCCCTAGCCGTGGTAGTAGTGGAAATCCTCGAGCGTAGTTGCCCATTTTTTCTCGCTTATAAAAGAGCGACTAAAAGAAGCTCCTTTTATAAGGATAGAAAAAAAGGCAAATAAGCGAGAGATTGAAACGGATAACGCGAAGAGGCTGCGGAGGATTTAAACTTTAATCATCGCGTTTGCAATCCCACGGTTGAAACCGTGGGGTATGGTGGGGAAAAGTTAAATGAAAATTGAGAAATAATCCTAACTGAATTAGATTTTAAAATTCAAAAATTGCACGTAATGTTAGAGTTAGATTAATTGCATCAAACCGCTTTAGGCGACGCAAAGCAAAACTAAAGGTCTTGTCTCGTTTAGTAACCACTCTTATTAAGGAACGTTCTAAAAATATTAATAACTGAAAACGACCTTCGAAAAACTCGCAGCCTTAAAATTAAGATAATTATTTTCGATGATCTATTCAATTTTTGTCTGCTATTTTGGATAGTCAAGTAAAAAAAATAATAAAGGTTGAACTATATAATTATTTATATCGTAATATTGCAATATACAAATAAATAATATGGGAGTTACCAAATCAGAAAATTTTACAGTCGAGCAAAATGAATTGGCAATATTAGCCAAGGCAATAGGACATCCAGCGCGTATAGCAATCATTCAATATTTAATTAAAGTAAAAAGTTGCGTATGCGGCGATATTGTTAACAAGTTACCGTTATCACAACCTACTATTTCGCAGCACTTAAAGGAATTAAAAAATGCCGGTTTGATAAAAGGCACTGTTGAAGGAAATACAATATGTTATTGCCTTGACGAAGCTGGATTTAGCAAGATTAAAGCGTTTACCGAACACTTAAACTTATATTTTGAAAATCAAAATAATCAATGTTGTTAATTTTTAAACAAAAACAAAATGAACTTATCACAAGTTAAAAAAGAATTGAGAACGTTAGAAAACGTTGCTTTTATATTACCAAATGGAACTTTTGTGCCAGAACATTTTCACGTAACCGAAGTAGGTTTAATAACCAAAAACTTCATCGATTGCGGCGGAAAAGTACGTAAAGAAACCGTTGTTAATTTCCAGTTGTGGGATGCCAATGATTTTGATCACCGTCTTAAACCCAAAAAACTACTAGATATTATTGCATTATCTGAAAAAATACTGGGGATTGAAAATTATAATGTTGAAGTAGAATTTCAAGGAGAAACGATTGGCAAATATGACTTGGGTTTTAATGGCTCAGCATTTACCTTAATCAACAATAAACTGCATGTTTGGCTGAAGATGAATGTGGCATTACCGCAAGTAAACAAAAAGTAAAATTATCTGAAATTTCAAATCAAACCATTAGTTGTACTCCAGGCGGAGGATGTTGCTAAATTTATACAAATTAAATGATGTCATTTAAAACAAAACTATTTTCGAAGATTGAAAACACAATCCGATCACTCGATGTGGAAAATATATCTTTAGAACGTAAAACCACTTTACAACCAATAGTTGATTTTATCCAAAATAAAACTACTAACGATCAACAAATAAGGCTGAATTTTATTTGTACTCATAATTCTAGAAGAAGTCACCTTTCCCAAATTTGGGCGCAAACTGCGGCTTACTATTATAACATTAAAAACGTTACTTGTTATTCAGGTGGAACTGAATCTACGGCATTATTCCCTGCGGTTGCAACAACTTTAATGCAAATAGGATTTCAAATTAAAACTATATGTGTAGGAAACAATCCTATTTATGCGATAAACTATTCTGAAAATGAGCTTCCTATTATTGGTTTTTCTAAAACTTACGATGATGATTTTAATCCAAAAAGTGAATTTGCAGCAGTTTTAACTTGTTCGCAGGCTGATGGAGGATGCCCTTTTATAGCGGGTGCTGAAAAAAGAATTATTGTCACTTATCAAGATCCTAAAGTTTTTGATCATACACCTCAACAGCAGGACCAATATAAGGAACGCAGTTTGCAGATTGCAACTGAAATGTGCTACGTGTTCTCCCAAATAAAATCATAAAATGGCATTACATAAAAAAAGATTAAATTTTCTCGATCAGTATCTTACACTTTGGATTTTCTTGGCTATGTCAATTGGCGTCTCTATCGGATACTTTATACCGTCAAGCAGCGGTTTTATCAATTCCTTCTCAAGCGGAACTACAAATATTCCTTTAGCAATTGGATTGATTTTAATGATGTATCCACCTTTAACAAAAATTGATTTTTCAAAAATTCCTTTAATGCTTGAAAAACCAAAATTACTAACTGCCTCTTTCTTAATTACGTGGATTGTAGGTCCTTTTTTAATGTTTTTGTTAGCAACATTCTTTCTAAAAGATTATCCGGAATATATGACTGGTCTCATTATAATAGGAATTGCGCCTTGCATCGCTATGGTAATTGTATGGAACGAACTAGCCGAAGGAAATAGGGAATTAACAGCAGGTTTAATAGGATTGAATAGCTTGCTTCAAGTTTTCTTTTTTAGTTTATATGCCTATTTTTATTTGGAAATCATGTTGCCATTATTTGGGATAAAAGGTTTAGAGTTGAATATTTCTATTACGGATATTGCTGCAACAGTTGGAATTTATTTAGGAATTCCATTTGCATTAGCGATCATAAGTCGGTATTCGATCAGGAGATTCATTGGTGCAAAATGGTTCAATCAAAAATTTATTCCCTTTGTATCGCCCATTACGTTGATTGCTTTACTTTTTACAATTGTAATTATGTTCAGTTTAAAAGGAGATATGATTGTTGGTTTACCTCTTGACGTATTTCGAATTGCAATTCCACTGATAATTTTCTTCACTATTATGTTCTTCCTAATGTTTTTTGTTTCAAAAAAGATTGGAGCTAACTATCGAGATGCTGTGGCGCTTTCCTTTACTGCTTCTGGTAATAATTTTGAACTAGCAATTGCTGTTTCTATAGGTGTTTTTGGAATTAATAGCGGGCAAGCGTTTGCAGCAGTTATTGGACCTTTGGTCGAAGTTCCAGCATTGATCATTTTAGTGAATGTTTCTTTTTGGATTAGAAAAAAATATTTTGTCATACCGTCTTGACCCAGATTTATCATAAGTGTACCATCGACCTCTTTATTTATTGCACTTTTAAATTTTTTTTTTGCTACTAGATAATACAGCAATTATCACATTACAAAATAAATATTTATTACAATAATTATACAATAATTGGACTGATTGCGCTATGTAAAACTCTGAAAAGAAAAAAATGATTATTTATTCTCTAGGCAATTAGCACTAAGTGATATTGAAAGTTATGACAAGAAATTAGGATTATCAATTATATAATTATAAAATAATTTTTGCAAAAATAAATCACTATTTCACAAAATAACCAAGGTGAAAACTTTTTTTTCATAAAAAACCTTTCAAAATATTTATATTTAACATATTTTTTAGATCTTTGGTTAAACTAATCACAAAAAATTAAAATATGAAAATTAAATGTAAATTATTATTGAGTTTGATTTTTGCACTAGCGGTGCAATTGATCAGTGCTCAAGAAAGTTCAATAAGCGGTAAAGTTACCGACATGGCTGGACTTCCAGTTCCAGGGGCGAACGTAATAATAAAAGGAACAACAATTAGTGCGCAAAGTAATTTTGATGGTGAGTTTGTGATCAAAGCTAAGAAGGGACAGACTTTAGTCATCAGTTTTTTAGGATTGAAAACTATTGAAATCACTGCCTCAGATTCAATGGTGGTAAAACTAAATGATGACGCAAGCCAACTAGAAACAGTTTTAGTAATGGGATACGGAACACAGCTAAAAAAGAGATCAACAGATGCTGTTTCTAGAGTTACTGCAAAAGATATTGAGAATATTCCAGTTTCTAACATTCAAAATGCGTTAGTTGGTAAACTTGCGGGAGTACAAATTACACAAACCAACGGTAAAGTAGAAGGCGGTATGAATATTCGTGTCCGCGGACAGGCTAGTATTTCTGCGGGAACTCAACCCTTGTATGTACTAGACGGCATGATTTTAATTAATCAAGATGAATCAACAAATGGTGCTCCACTAAATCCATTATTGACATTAAGTCCTAACGAAATTGAATCAATTGACGTTTTAAAAGATGCTTCATCAGCAGCTATTTACGGTGCCAGAGGCGCTAATGGAGTTGTAATCATCACAACTAAAAAAGGAAAAGTAGGAAAAACAACTTTTTCAGCTAATTTTTCACAAGGTGTGAGTGAAGCCACTAATACAAGAGAATTTTTAAATAGTGCACAATACGTTGAATTATTTACAGAAGCACGTTTGAATGAAGGTTTTAGCGACCCAACAGGTCCAGGACGCAAATTTGATCAATTGGCAGCAGGTAAAGACTGGAGAAATGGCGAGGTTGATACTGATTGGACTAAACAGGCTTTGAGAACGGGTTACGTTACAGATGCTGATTTCTCTGCTTCTGGCGGAACTGATAAAACACAATACTACTTTTCTGGGGCATATACAAAAAATGTAGGGATTTTATCATTCAATGAATTAGAACGTTTCAATTTTAGAAATAATATAACCACAAAAATTTCTGATCGTTTTACAGCAGGTATGAATATGGCTTTTTCAAGGACTTCAATATTGCGAAATACGAACGACAATTCATTTACAACTCCTATGCAGGCTATTGCACAATCACCGCTATCTCCAGCAAGGAATGATGATGGAACAGCAAATACAGCCACGCAATATGTAAACTTTTTAGCAGCGCAAGACAATGGAACTAATCAAACTTTAATTAGAAGATTAACTGGTAAGTTTTTTGGCGAGTTTAAAATTATAGAACCTTTAAAATTTAACTCTGACATTTCTTATGACTTATACGCTCAAACTGAAGATCGCTGGTTTGGCGCTAATTATCCGTTTATTGCAACAAATGGAGAGGTATTTGCTTCATCCGTAAACAATGAATCCTATGTAATTTCAAATTATTTTACATTTGATAAATCGTTTAGTGATCACAATTTAAATATAGTTGCAGGTCAAGAATTCACCAGTTTTGCTAGTCGTTTTCAAAGTGTAACTTCCATTTTTTTTCCTAGTGATGCATTGCAAACCATAGATAGTGGTGCTGAAGTCAACGCAGGATCAGGAAATGAGACAGATTATGCTTTTGATTCATTATTTAGCAGATTGAGTTATAGCTATGCTAACAAATATCTTTTTAAAGCTTCTATTCGTAGAGATGGTTCATCAAGATTTGGGCAAAATAACCAATATGGAATTTTTCCAGCAGTTTCAGCTGGTTGGGTTATTTCTGAAGAAGCTTTCTTGAAAGACAATAGCACACTTTCTAATCTAAAATTAAGAGCTTCTTATGGTCAAACAGGAAACGCAGAAATTGGAAACTTCAGTTCTCGTTCTTTATTTGCCGGAGCTTCCTATAATTTAAAATCTGGATTATTACCCTCTCAACCAGGAAATGATAATTTAAGTTGGGAAAAGTCGACACAATTTGATTTAGGTATAGAATTTGGTTTGTTAAATAATAGAATCTCTGGAGAAATTGATTATTATAACAAAGATACTGATGGATTATTATTTGATGTACCTTTAGCTATTAGCTCAGGAGCATCAACAATCACCCAAAACACTGGTTTGTCTAACAGCAGAGGCTTTGAATTTGTATTGAATGGTAAAATAATAGATCAGGAAGACTTCCAGTGGAACGCCTCTTTAAACGTTACAACGAACCAATCTAAGGTACGAGAATTGCCAGACAATGGGACGGATATTGTAAATACGTTTACCATCAGAAGAGTTGGAGAAAACATTAACTCTTTCTATTTAGTGGAATATGCCGGTGTAGATCCTGCAAATGGGGATGCCTTATTTGTGAGGAATACGGAATTAGCTGATGGATCTTTAGACAAAACAACAACAAATGATTATAGCGAGGCAAGAAGGGTAGTTTCAGGAAATCCATTTGCCACATTAATGAGCGGTTTTACAAATACCATAAACTATAAAGGAATTGATTTTTCTTTCACCTTTCAGGGCGAATGGGGAGCAAGTATATACAATTCTGGTGGTTTATTTCAATCTGCAAATGGAGATTTTTGGGACAACCAAACTATAGATCAGTTAAATAGATGGCAACAACCTGGTGATATTACTAACGTACCCCAAGCTCGCTATTTAGCTGGAAATGGTACGCAGGCCTCTACAAGGTACTTAGACAAATCAGATTTTGTACGATTAAGAAACTTAACTTTAGGATACTCTTTACCAAAATCTGCAATTGAAAAATCGGGATTAAGCAGAGTGAGAATTTACCTTACCGGAGTAAATTTATTAACATTTACGGATTATATTGGGTATGATCCTGAAGCAAGAGCCGATCAAGGTGACAGAATTGGCGAAGAGTTTTACTCTGTTCCACCAGCAAAAACCGTAGCATTGGGCGTTAATCTAACATTTTAATAAATTTAAAGATGAAAAATATAAAAATATTCCTTTTTGCTTTGCTAACAACATTATTTATTAGTTGTGAGTCGGAGTTAGAACTTAATCCTAAACAAAGTTTAGATAGTAGTACTGTGCTAACTTCGGAGAGTGGTGTAAAACAAGTCTTAGTTGGTGCTTACGCCAACTTAGCAAACGGCTCATTATATGGTGGAAGAACTCAAATCATGGCAGATTTATTAGGTGCTACTGGTAGGTCGAGCACAACGCACATAGAATGGTACGGAACGTTTGCTGGTTTTGGAGATATTTATGCTAAAAATATGACTAGCGATAATAGTTTCGCAGAAGATTTATATCGAGAAAGTTACGACGTCATTAATGCAACTAATATTGTCATAGAAAACGCAGCTCTAATTACCAATGCAAATGATCGTAAAATAGCAGTTGCAGAAGCAAAATTCATTCAAGGTTTAGTATATTTTGATTTGGTTCGATTTTTTGCGCTTCCTTTTGATGCTTTAACCCCAAATACTCAATTAGGTGTTATTATTAGACCAAAAGCTATCTTAGAATATCAAGGTGTTGATTTGTCGGCGGAACGTAATACAGTTGCTGAAGTTTATATAAAAGTCATTTCTAGCTTACGAGATGCCTATGCCGATTTACCTGTATCCAATGGAGAATTTGCTGATAAGTATGCAGCGCAAGCTTTACTAGCGCGTGTTTATTTGCAACAGCAAAACTATCCCGCAGCTTTAACCGCGGCTAATGATGCGATAACTTTTGGTGGGTATTCTCTATCATCAACTTTATTAAGTGCCTACAATCATGACACTAAACAACCCGAAGATGTTTTTTCGATTGCGATTACCTCGCAAACAGGAGATAATCAAGTAAATAATTCACACGCATCAACTACTTTAGGTGGTCGCGGTGGTGATATTGCAATAGGAAGTGGTTATTTTTCAAGATTTATAGATCCAAATGATCAGCGAAGTAAATTCTTCTATGAAAATAATTTAGGAGACGCTTTAACGCTAAAATATACCAATCAATTTGCCGATGTACCTGTGATACGTTTTGCTGAATTATTATTAATCCGTGCAGAAGCCAATACAAGATTAACTAGCACGCTTGGTGCCACACCGGCCACTGATATCAACAGAATAAGAACTAGAGCTGGTGCAAGCAATTTTATCACTGTAACGCTAGCGCAAATTTTAAACGAAAGACAATTAGAATTAGCTTTCGAAGGATTTTGGATTCACGATTTAAAAAGAAATAAAACTAGTATTGTTGGACAATCGCGAACTTTTCTGTTCACTGATCCAAAGTTAGTATTTCCTATTCCGTTAAGAGAATTAAATACTAATAAAAAAATAACCCCAAATCCTACCTATTAAAAGTAGTTAAAAAACAGTGTTAAACGTAAAAGCCCGAAATCTTAATTTGATTTCGGGCTTTTCTATTTTAATTAAAAAAATTATTCTATCGGAAGAATCAACGTTGCTGTAATCGATTCTAATACTTCAAAAGCCGTTTCTGCCATTTTATTGCCTTTGGTATCTAACAATGGATTAATCTCAACAAATTCGATACAAACAACTTTTTTTGACATTATAATTTGGTTGATAATTGCAATGATTTCATATTGATCAAACCCTTTAGAAACTGGAGTACCTGTTCCATACGATATCATATCGCAATCCATTGAATCTACGTCAAATGAAATATAAAGTACTTCGCAATGTGCTACTTTCGCCAAGGCCTCAGAAACACAAGTTTGCATTCCTCGATAACGCACTTCGTCAACTTTATAATTTTTTATTTCTAGTTTTTCAATTTGCTTGTCCTCCTGCTCTTCGGTGTCCCGAACACCAAAATAGATTAAGTTTTCAGCTAAAACCTTCGCTCCTTTAAAACCAATATTTTTCATATCCTCCCAATGCTGTTGCGTTTCTGGAGCAAGATCATTATTTTGACAACTCAAATTGTCATCTCCAAGAGCAGCTGACAATGGCATTCCGTGAATATTTCCGGAAGGAGATGTGTAAGGCGAGTGCAAATCGGCATGAGCATCAATCCAAAACACTCCAATATTTTGTTCCGGAAATGCTGCTTTCACACCACTTAATGTCCCTAATGCTGATGAATGATCTCCAGATAAAACAATAGGGAAATAATTTCCTTCTAAGTTTTTTTTAACCGCATTACACACTCGAGTACACTGTTCTACAACGTGCTCAATTCTTTTGGCAGAGGAACTTCGGTTTTTATCGTAGATAGATTCATTATGTGTTTTGACATCTTCAAACTCAAATTGATTGAAATAATCACTGTTTTGATTAATTGCAGCAATTTCGATAGCATCTATTCCTAAATCAGAGCCACGAGTTCCAGCACCTATGTCAGATCGATTTTTTATTAGCTTTATAAATTTCTCCATTTAAAATAATCTATTTAAAGTCGTTTAAAGCTCTTTCGATAATAGCCAAACATTCGTGAATTTGTGATTCGGTTATTACTAATGGTGGTGCAAATCTAATTTTATTACCGTGCGTTGGCTTTGCCAACAGACCATAATCTCTAAATTTCATACAAATTTCCCAAGCTAAGTCAGATTCCTCATCACTGTTGATCACAATAGCATTCAATAATCCTTTTCCGCGAACTAAAGTGATAATAGGATTTCTCGAAGCAATCTCGTTTAGTCCTGTTCGCAATATTTCTCCCAAATAAGCTGCATTTTGTGCTAAATTCTCTTCTTGTACAACTTCTAATGCGGCTATTGCAACAGCGGCTGCAATGGGATTACCTCCAAAAGTAGATCCATGTTGACCTGGTTTAATTACGTTCATGATGTGATTATCAGCTAATACTGCCGAAACTGGATAAACGCCACCTGAAATTGCTTTCCCTAATATTAGAATATCCGGCTTTACTTCTGGTTTATTTTCACAACCTTTTTTACAATCACAGTTTCCACAAGTTGCTAACAATCTACCTGTGCGAGCAATTCCTGTTTGCACTTCATCGGCAATAAATAAAACATTATGTTGTTCACAAAGTGCCTTTGCCTTTGATAAATATCCTTCAGCTGGAACATAAACACCTGCTTCTCCTTGAATAGGTTCTACTAAAAATCCTGCGATATTTTTAGAAGATTTCAATACGTCCTCTAAAGCCTTAACATCATCATACGGTATTTTGATAAATCCAGCAGTAAAAGGACCAAAGCTTTTACGGGCACTTTCATCATTTGAAAACGAAATAATAGTTGTTGTTCTTCCGTGAAAATTGTTTTCACACACAATGATTTGCGCCTGATTTTCAGGAATTCCTTTTACCTCATACGCCCATTTTCTACAAAGTTTTAAAGCTGTTTCTACAGCCTCTGCACCAGTATTCATTGGTAATACTTTGTCAAAATCAAAATATTTTGTCACATATTCTTCAAAAGGTCCCAGTTGATCATTGTGAAAAGCACGCGAAGTCAACGTTAGCGTTTGCGCTTGTTTGATCATTGCACCTACAATTTTTGGATGACAATGACCTTGATTCACAGCTGAATAAGCCGATAAAAAATCATAATATTTTTTTCCATCAACATCCCAAACATGAACACCTTCTCCCCTTTCTAACACTACTGGCAAAGGATGGTAATTGTGAGCGCCGTATTGATCTTCTTTTGCTATTAAAGCTTCGGATTTTAAAGAAAGGATTGGTTCTGTATGTGTCATGATTGTTTTATTTAAATTACAAGATACAAAACTACCTCTTTTTTTTAATTTTCCAATAAAAATTATAATTTTGACTTTAAAAAAGACAAATATTGAATAACTTTACTTAGATTTGATTCACTTTAAGTCAATTTATTTTTTATTACATCAAAAAAATTAGCTTTAGAAAAAATTAAAAATAAGTACTTTATAAGAACGCAAAAGTTTCATTTATTTAAAAAACATGGATATAGTTGACGAATTCGATATCAGTATCATCAAAGAACTGGAAAAAGACGGGAGAATGGCCTATTCAGCTATTGCATCCAATTTGAAAATATCAAATACAATGGTGCATCAGCGGATCAATAGATTAATGGAGCAAGGAATTCTAACTGGAATTAAACCCGTTATTAATGAAAAAAAAGTAGGCTACGATTGGGGATCTTTCACTGGAATCACTTTAAATAAAGATCAGGATTCAAATCGAATTATTGAAGAGCTCAAAAAAATTCCTGAAATAACAGAATGCTACTACATCACTGGATCTTTTACTCTCTATATAAAAATCATTGCTAAAGACCACGAGCACATGCGAAAAGTACTTTATGAAAAAATCGATACTATTGCGGGTATTGCAAAAACCGATTCAATAATTGAGTTAGGATGTGCCTTTAAAAGAAATGTAACCTTATAAATTGAAAACTATGCTATTTACCTCTTTGAAAAAACCAAAATTAAATACCCTAATGATTACTACCTCTTTTATTTTAATTTTTAGTTTACTAGCTTGTAGCAGTACATAAGTAATGGTGAACTTAAAATTGAATAAAATAATTTTTAAACAACGGTGAAAGATTATATTACTTTGTACTTAACATTCGTATTTCAAGATAATTTTAAAAATGAAATATTTTTTAGCTTTATTCGAATAATATAATTTAGTCAAATAAAGTACATTCGATTTACAAAAATATTTATCAGTTACACTATTTATTATTTCAATCCTATTTTCAATGAAATTTTCAAAAAAAATCTTTAGTTGTTTTATAATTGCTGTTTTTACTGTACTTAGCAATAACTCTCTACAAGCACAAAAAAATAATGGTAAACTCTTTATAATAGGTGGCGGAAATAGGTCAGATAAATTAATGACGCAATTAATCACTGTTGCTGATTTAACTAAAAAGGACTACATAGTAGTTTTACCTATGTCTAGTGAAGAGCCAGATAGTGCTTACATCTATTTTAAAAATCAAATGGAAAAACTAACTAAGAATCCAATTGTTATGCTAAATTTCAACTCGAATACTGCAAATAGCAAAGTACTAAATGATTCTTTACAAAAAGCTAAATTAATATTCATAAGTGGTGGCGACCAAACGCGGTTTATGAATATAGTCAATAATACTCCCTTATTCAACTCGATTCACACAGCTTATGAAAACGGTAGCACGATTGCGGGAACTAGTGCTGGAGCTGCAGTGATGTGCGAGCACATGATTACAGGTAATCAAAAATTAGAATCTAAATATCAAAATACTTTCGATAATATTAGATTCGGAAATCTTGAAACTAATCAAGGTTTAGGGTTAGTAAAAAATGTTATTATTGATCAACATTTTCTCAAAAGAAGTCGATACAATAGATTATTATCGGCAATGGTTGAGTTTCCAGATCACATCGGAATTGGAATTGACGAAAGTACCGCTTTGATTGTGCGAAATAAAGAAATCGAAATTACCGGCGAAAGTGCTGTAATTGTTTTAAAAAAACCAAAAGGAATAAAAAAATCCAAAATAGACAATCTAGCCAGCATTAAAAGTCTACAAATCGCAGTTTACATAGAAGGTCAAAAATTTAAAATTAAATAAAATGAAGAATTTCAAGAATTATTTACCATTGCTTATTTTCGCTTTTTGCTTTAGTATTCCAATGTTTTCCCAAAAAATAACGCCAAAAGAAATTACAAGGCTGGAAAAACTTGCACAACAAGTTACTATTATTAGAGACAATTGGGGAATTGCTCATGTATATGGTAAAACAGATGCTGATGCCGTTTTTGGGATGCTGTACGCGCAATGCGAAGATGATTTCAAAAGGGTAGAAATGAATTACATTGAAAAGCTGGGACGTCTTTCAGAAATTAAAGGACAAGCCGTTTTGTATAACGATTTAGAAATTAAATTGTTGATTGATGTAGAAGAAGCAAAAGCGGATTACAAAAAAGCAGCTCCTTGGTTAAAAAAATTACTCAATAGCTATGCTGACGGTATCAATTTCTATTTGCATAATAATCCCAAGGTAAAACCCGCTTTACTCACTCATTTTGAACCTTGGTTTCCGCTGCTTTGGACAGATGGCAGTATTGGTGCCATCAGTACAGCTGATCTTACAACTGGAGAATTAAAAGCATTCTATTCTGGGAACAATGACAAAGTAGCCTATATCGAACGTGAAAAGGACGTGCAAACTGGCTCTAATGGATTTGCAATTGCTCCGTCAAAAACAGCATCTGGAAATGCCATTTTGTATATAAATCCACATACTACTTTTTATTTCCGTCCAGAAATACAAGTGAACAGTGAAGAAGGATTAAACGCTTATGGAGCTGTAACTTGGGGACAATTTTTTATTTATCAAGGTTTCAATGAAAACTGTGGCTGGATGCACACTTCGTCAAATGTAGATGTAGCCGATATGTATTCAGAAAAAATTAGTACTAAAAACAACAAATTGTTTTACGAGTACGATAAAAAATTGTTACCCTTAATCGAAAAAATGATCACAATCAAATATCTAGAAAACGGCAAACTAATTCCTAAAATTTTCAAAACATATTATACGCATAACGGCCCAATAATGGCAAAAAGAGATGGGAAATGGATTAGCTTAAAATCTAATAATCGCTCGATGAAAAGCTTAGAGCAGAGTTGGATTCGAACAAAATCAGCGGGATTTGAAGACTATAAAAAAGCGATGGACTTGAAAGCAAACACCTCAAATAATACTGTTTACGCGGATAAAGAAGGAAATATTGCATATTGGCACGGGAACTTTATCCCAATTCGGGACAAAAATTTAAATTGGTCAAAAGTGATGGATGGCACACTTGCAGCAACGCAATGGAAAGGCTTGCACAACGTTTCAGAAACGGTACATTCGTACAATCCTAAAAACGGCTGGCTACAAAACTGCAATGCGACTCCTTACTCTGTCGCTGGTGAAAACAGTCCTAAAGAAGAAAATTATTTACCATATATGGCTCCTGATGGAGAAAGTTTTAGAGGATTAAATGCGGTTCGGCTTTTAACTAAAGGAACTAATTACACCTTAGACAAAGTAATTGCTGATGGATACGATACAAAACTAACTGCTTTTGAATTTCTTATTCCAGCTTTAATTTCTAGTTTTGAGAACAATACTACTGCTGACAATCCAAATTATAAAGAATTACTTGAACCAATAAAAGAATTAAAAAACTGGAATTATTACGCAAAGGAAAATTCAATTGCCACCACATTAGCCATTGAATGGGCTTATAAATTAGACCCAATAATCCAAAAAGTGTATACGAACGAGGGTGAACTAGATCAAATAGAAAATACTCAGAATTTTGTTAAAAATGCAAAACAGGAGCAATTACTTCCACAACTAGAAATGGTTATCAAGGAACTAGAAACAAAATTTGGAACGTGGAAAATTCCGTGGGGTGATATTAATCGTTTTCAAAGAACTTCGGGTGACATAAATTTAACTTACAGTGACAAACTCGAAAGTTTACCTATTGGTTTAGGACCAGCATTATGGGGAAGTTTACCTGCGTACAAGAGCAGTTATCAAAAAGATACTAAAAAGCGTTATGGATTCAACGGAAATAGTTTTGTGTGTGCAGTTGAATTTGGACCCAAAATAAAAGCCAAATCCTTACTGGCTGGAGGAAACAGTGGTGATCCCTCCTCAAAACATTTCTCTGATCAAGCAGAAATGTACCAAAAAGGGGAATTCAAAGACGTACTATTTTACAAAGAAGATGTTCAAAAAAATGCCGAACGAACGTATCATCCCGGCAAATAGTAATTTATTTTCTTTCGGTACATAATAAAAATACAGCAATAAAATAAAAAAATCAGAACCAAATTGTAGTAACACAAAATTTGAGATCTTTATACAAATTTAAAAAAATGAAAAATATACTTATTCTCTTTTTAGGTCTTCTACTATTCTCCGCTGCTGCAAACGCACAATTAAAAGAAGTGAAATATTCAGATGGAAATCAAAAATTAAATGGTTTAACAATTGCGCCATTACAAGTATCGAAAACAAAACCAGGAATACTCATTCTTCCTGCTTGGAAAGGCATTGACAATCATTCAAAAGAATCAGCGAATAAGCTTTCTAAAATGGGATATTATGCGTTTATCGCTGATATTTATGGAGAAGGAAATTATCCTACTAACACACAAGAAGCAGGAAAACAAGCCGGTTTTTACAAAAACAATGTCGTTGATTATCAGAGACGAATCCAACTTGCATTAGATCAGTTAATCAAAGCTGGCGCAAATCCTGACAATATTGTTGTAATTGGCTACTGTTTTGGCGGAACTGGAGTCTTAGAAGCCGCTCGAGCAGGAATGAAAATTCAAGGAGCAGTTTCCTTTCATGGTGGTTTAGGTCGTGATGCTTCTAGAGTTAACAATCCCATTAATGCGAGAATTTTAGTCTTACATGGTGCTGACGATCCTTATGTTCCAGTAACTGAAATTACTGCATTCCAACAAGAAATGCGCGATACAAAAGCGGATTGGGAAATGATTTATTATGCTGATGCTGTCCATGCTTTTACAGAACCAGAAGCTGGAAATGATAATTCTAAAGGAGCTGCATACAATGCAAAAGCAGATAAGCGTTCTTGGGAACGTATGAATGGGTTACTAATAGAGGTATTGAAATAATATTTTAAAAACATTTTCATAAAACAGGATAAGTGCGGTTTTTTTGTTAGTTTTATATTTTACGATCTAATAAAACATCTAGAATTTATACTGTTTTTTATGTCTAAAAGTAAAATCCGAAGCGATAAAACCTGCCTGAATTGTAGGTTTGTCGTCGAAAATAAGTTCTGCCCTAATTGTGGCCAAGAAAACTCCGATACCCGAAAGACGTTTCAGCATCTTTTTATCCATTTTTTCGAGGATCTCACCCATTATGAAAACGCTTTTTGGAGAACGATAAAAAATTTATTATCCAAACCAGCTGCCTTAACTAAAGAATACCTGTCTGGAAAAAGATTGTCTTATCTGGCACCAGTTCGACTGTATATCTTTATCAGCTTTATTACATTTTTACTGCTTGCCCTTTTCCCGAGTGACACAAATCTATTTAAAAATACAAGCAAAAAAGAGACCACTATAACCACAAAAAACAAATCTTTGCAATCTAATACGCAAAAAAAAGAGCAGGATGCAAAGGATTTAAACGAGCAAGACAACATCTTAAATTTTGGCTACACCTCTGTTGCGCAATTGGACTCCATTCAAAAAAATGCGCCAGCGTCTGATAAGTTATCCGATTTGAATTATTGGGTAAATAGAAAAATACAAATCGTTGTAGAAAACAATACACAAAGCGAAATTATTGAGAAATTCATCAATTCCTTTTACAATAACTTACCCAAAGTTTTATTTATTTTCATGCCACTATTTGCTTTTTTTCTGTGGTTATTTCACAGTAAAAAAAGATGGTATTACTTTGATCATGGTATCTTTACGCTCCATTATTTCTCCTTTTTATTATTGCTTTTTTTGCTGTTATTCCTTATCAACAAAGGTATTGACGCTTTAATAGAGTCTGCTTTACTTAGCTTTGTTCAAATAATACTCAACTTCGTCGGCATTGGCTGGATGCTATATTATTTCTATCCGGCGCACCATCGTTTTTATGGTGAAACACGATTCATCTCCTTTATCAAAAGTAGCCTGCTTTTTATGATAAACATCATCATAATTGCATTACTTTTATCATTATATGTTATTTACACCTTTATCAATCTACATTAAAATAATGAAAAAAATCCCTTTATTAGGTTTGTTGATCGTTTTAACAAGCAGCTGTACTTCTCAAAAAATTAGTACGAGTACCGCTGACCCTATAAATTACATGAAAACAATCACTGCGGATGAATTAAAAACGCACCTTTACATCGTGGCGTCAGATGAAATGGAGGGTCGTGAAACAGGCTCCGAAGGTCAGAAAAAAGCAGGTCTTTACCTCATCAATCAATACAAGAAAAACACAATTCCGTTTCCAAATGGTGCAACCGATTTTTATCAAAAAATCTCAGCAAACTATCTTAACGCAAAAAGCAACGAGAACTTAGCTGATTCAGAAAACATTTGGGCTTACATAGAAGGATCTGAGAAACCTGATGAAGTCTTAGTAATATCGGCTCATTACGACCACGTGGGGATGTCAGACGGAGAAATTTACAACGGAGCTGATGATGATGGTTCTGGAACGGTAGCACTTCTAGAAATTGCACAAGCCTTTCAAATCGCCAAGAAAGCAGGCCACGGACCAAAACGTTCTATTTTATTTCTACATGTAACTGGCGAAGAGCACGGTTTATACGGTTCAAGATTCTATTCTGAAAATCCTTTATTTCCTTTAGCTAATACAATCGCTAATATTAACATCGACATGATTGGTCGCCGAGATGTTGCTCATGCTGAAAGTAATAATTACGTATACGTCATAGGTGCAAATCGTTTATCGAGTGACTTAGACACTATTTGTACAGAGGCTAATGCTAAATACACACAACTAAATTTAGATTATAAATACAATGATCCAAAAGATCCCAATCGTTTTTACCAGCGCTCTGATCACTATAATTTCGCAAAAAACGGAATACCTTCTGTTTTCTTTTTCAATGGTGTTCACGCTGATTACCATAAACCCACCGATACGGCTGACAAAATTGAGTATGACGCTTTAGAAAAAAGAGCTCAATTTGCGTTCGTGACCGCCTGGGAACTAGCAAACCGCGCCGAAAGACCTATTGTCGATAAAAATAGAGATTAAATATTTGGGCACATCCACGCTGTCACTCCCGATTGGTCGAGACGTTACAGCGGCGTGGTCGGGCTATTCGTTACAATCTTTTTATGCTCCGTTCCTGCGCATAAAAAGGATTTTCACTGCTATCCCTTGTGCAAAAAAAATAGAGTTGAAATCAAGCTTTGAAGAAATTTAAGGCTTTTTTTATTACTGAATCTTCACTCCACAAAAAAAGCCTCTCATTTCTGAGAGGCTTTTGACTTTCTGGGTGGAAGACGGGGCTCGAACCCGCGACCCTCGGTACCACAAACCGATGCTCTAACCAACTGAGCTACAACCACCATACTGCTTAGCGGTGGCAAAGATACAATATAAAGTTACTTTTGCAAATAATATTTTTAAAAAAATAGCACAATATTAGATCAAATCCCCTAAGCTATTGACTGCCAAATATCTTTCTGCTGTAAAACCTTCAGCGTGTTCCACACCTACTAACCTACCAAAATCTCTAGATCGATAATTTAAACTTTCTAAGAAGTTTTTACTGCTAATTGGCGATTCGGGCTCAGTGGAGTTTGGATCATAAAACTGCGAACTATACGCTAATATTGATTCTGTCTTTTTATCTGTAAAACCCGTGATATCAACTACAAAATCAGGCGCGATGTTTTTCCATTGAATATAATGATACACTATTTTTGGTCGCCAAGCATTTTGCTGAATTCCATCTAATTGAGTTTCTATCTTCATCAGTCCCGATAAAAAACAAGCATCAGAAACTAGCTTACTTCCTTTTGCATGATCTATATGACGATCATCAATTGCGTTGCATAAAACGATTTCTGGTTGGTATTTCCTGATCATTTTTATAATCTCCAATTGGTGTTTTTCATCATTGATAAAAAAACCGTCCCGCATTTCTAAATTTTCGCGTGCAACAACTCCTAAAATTTTTGCGGCAGCATTCGCTTCTTGATCTCTTATTTCAGCTGAACCTCGAGTTCCTAATTCGCCCCGAGTCAAATCGACAATTCCAACTTTTTTTCCTAATGAAACTTCTTTTAAAATTGTTCCCGCGCAACCTAATTCAACATCGTCAGGATGTGCACCAAAAGCGAGTATATCTAATTTCATATTTTAATCTTTATTTTATAATTATCCGCTTCTTGAACTATATTATTTTTCAACACCGATTGCACAAATTTTCACAAATAAAAAAACGATATTTTATAAAGTTTAGATTGCTAACTTGATGTAATTTGTATTCTAAATATTTTATGTTTTTAATATCTATATTTTATTTTCTTGCTAGCTCTTAAAATAAATTTCGAAAACTTACAATACCTTTTTCATTGTCATGGATTTATTGACGCTTTCCTCCCACTCTTTTTTAGGATCACTATCTTTAGTAATACCGCAACCCATGTATAAATGTGCTTGCAAATCCTTTATTTGCATACAGCGTAAATTTACAAATAAGTCAGAACTAACAACGCTATTTGTAAAATTGCAATTTAATTCTCCTAGAAAACCAGTGTAAAAACTCCTATCGTAATTCTCATTTTCTAATATAAAAAATTTAGCTATTTCTTTTGGAAGCCCGCAAACTGCCGGTGTTGGATGCAATAACTGAATTACTTTTTTTAAACTTGAATCTAAATTTAAGACACCTGAAACATCCGTTTTGATATGCCAAATACTTCCCGCTTTTACGCTATATGGTTTTGTAAATTGAACTTGCGAAGCTACATTTTCTAGTTTTGAAACCAGATAATCAGTGACAAATTGTTGCTCTTCTCTTTCTTTATCGCCCCAGATAATTTCTGTGGAACCTGTATCCTTTTGGGTGCCGGCTAATGAAATGGTTTCAAAATTCAATTCTTTAACCTTTAATAGCTGTTCTGGTGTTGCACCTAACCAGTTACCTAACTTTGGATGAAAAAAACAGTACACAAAAGTTGATGGATAAAGTTGCACTAATTTCTGAAAAGTGTCCATCATATCAAAAGCAGGCACCTCAACACATTCAGTGCGCGATAAAACAACCTTCTTAAATTCGTTGTTTTGGATTGCTGCTATTCCTTTTGCAACTAAACGTTCAAAATTATTTTGAGCTGCAGAATTTAAGTTCGCCAATTCTTTCTGAGAAAGGTTAACTTCTTTTTTAACTAAAGTAAAATGAACCACCTCCGACTCACTTTCGGGAATTAGATATGTTTTTAAACCATCAAAACTCGCCATGACAAATCCCTTTTCAGTAAAATCATTTACTTCAAATAAAGAGTCGTTATGTTGAAAAAAACCAACTATCTCCTCGGAATTTGGTTTACTATACAACACAAAGGGAAGATTGCGGTGAATATGATTCTTAACTTTAGTTTCAATAGTTTCCATTACTTGTCTTCACTTTTTCTTTTTGGCAAAATCATATTTGTTAGTTTGCAAAGCGAAATCAAATTATCGTTTTCATCTGCAATTCGTATTTCCCATAAGTGAATGCTTGCTCCTTTATGAATAATTCTTGCAGTTGCTGTTACCATTCCGCTACGTTTGGCTTTCAAATGATTAGCTGAAATTTCTATTCCTCTCACTTCACTCACCTCTGAATTTATGAAAATCATCGACGCCGCGCTTCCTACGCTTTCCGCTAATGCAACTGTTGCGCCACCATGCAACAATCCCATAGGTTGATGCACCGCACTATTAACAGGCATAGTTGCAACTAGAAAGTCTTCGCCAGCGTCAGTGTAAGTAATATTGAGGGTGCGCATCAAAGTGTTTTCGGAAGCTTGATTGCAATACTGTAAAATTTTATCTTTATCGAATGTCATATAAATGGCTTTTAGTCCGCAAAATTAAAGAAAAGATACCGGGGAAGTTGGTAATTAAATTTGTTATTCTAATTTCAAAATAGATTTTTGTTATTTTTACAAAAAAAACATTCAAATGCGCGCCAAAATACTATTGTTATTAATTGGAATAATACTTTCTATCAGCTCATGTCGTTCTGATTTTGAAACAATAGCAAGCAACGGTACGTTAAAATTTTCTCGAGACACCATTTATTTAGATACTGTTTTTACAAATATTGGTTCTAGCACATACCGCCTAAAAGTTTATAATAAAAGCAAGAATGATATCACTATTCCCACAATACAACTCGCCAGAGGCTTGACATCTAAGTACCGAATGACCGTTGACGGTATGCAAGGCAACAATGGTAAGATTTTCAATAATGTAGATTTACTGGCCAAGGACAGTTTGTACATTTTTATCGAAACCACCGCAAATATAGCTGATGCTAACGCGACCGATTTTTTATACACCGATCAAATTCAGTTTGACAGTGGTCAAAATCTTCAAACTGTAGAATTGGTTACTTTAATCCAAGATGCTGTTTTTCTCTTTCCGCAGCGTTTTGCCGATGGAACTAAAGAAATTCTACCAGTTGGAAACGAAACAATTGAGGGTTTTTTTCTTGATGAAAATGATGCTATCAATGGAAATGAATTACAGTTTACCAATACAAAGCCCTACGTAATTTATGGTTATGCAGCAGTTCCTTCGAATAAAATAGCCACTTTTGAAGCAGGAACCAAAGTTCATTTTCATGCTAATTCTGGAATCATTGTCGGTAACAATGCTTCAATACAAGTTAATGGTTCGCTATCTACAACAGAAAAACTTGAGAACGAAGTTGTTTTTGAAGGTGATCGATTAGAGCCCGACTTTTCAAATGTTCCGGGGCAATGGGGAACTATTTGGCTTACAGACGGAAGTACAAATAATAGTTTTAATCATTTAACAATTAAAAATGCTACGATAGGAATTTTAATTCAAAACAACGATCAAACAACAGTTTCCATCAAAAACACACAAATTTATAATTCATCGAACTACGGTATTTTGGCGCAGACCGCAAAAATAAATGGCGAAAATGTGGTGATTAATAACGCAGGACAAGCAAGTTTAGCTTGTACTTATGGCGGCAATTATCAATTTACGCATTCTACCTTTAACAATAATTGGAATAGTTCTAATCAGGTCGCGGTCTTCATTAGTAATTTTATTAGTGGAGCAGTTCCTGAGTCAAAAGATTTGACTAGAGCAACATTTAATAATTGCATTATTTATGGCTCGTATTCGAATGAGATGAGTTTAAATAGAAAAACTGGCGCTATTTTTAATTATCAATTCAACAATTGCTTAATCAAGTTCGACAACTCATCCGCGAGATTTGCTACTAATCCAGATTATCAATTTACCACAGATCTAGTTCATTACAATGCAATAATTTTAAATAAAGACCCTAAATTTTTCAAGATTGCAGATAATAAATTGAACATCGATGACACTTCTGCCGCTTTCGCAAAAGGGAATTCGGCATTTCTCATTCCGCTAGATATTTTAGGAAGAGCGAGAACGCTGCCGCCGGATTTGGGAGGTTATCAAAATATGATTTTTCCACTAAATTAAATTATACTGATTAAAGTAACATTTAATGTTAAAAATTAAACATTTAATAACTTAATTGATAATTATATGTGATAAGTTTGACAAAATAAATTCTTTAACCAATATTAATCTATTAATAAACCATGAAACAAATTTACTCTTTATTCTTTTTATTTCTTTTCACGGCAGGTTTTGCACAAGCGCCAGCTAATTATTATTCAACAGCAACAGGAAGTGGTTACACGTTAAAAACACAATTGCACAATATTATTAAAGACCATACTGTACAAAGTTATGCTGGCTTGTACGTAACTTATGAAACATCAGATATTGATAATTTCTTTGAAAATGATGGCTCAGTATTAGACATGTATTCTGAGAATCCAGCTGGAGCAGATCCTTATAATTACAGTATAGCTCCAGCGCAACGTTGCGGAAACGCTGGATACAATGCTGAAGGAGATTGTTACAATAGAGAGCATATTATTCCACAATCTATATTTAATGAAGCTTCTCCAATGGTATCAGATGCTCATTTCATTACACCAACAGATGGAGAAGTAAACGGAATTCGGTCTAACTTCCCGCACTCTGTTGTAGCTATAGCAACTCAAACTACTTTAAATGGAAGTAAACTTGGCGCAAGCACAACTGCTGGTTACACAGGTTTAGTTTTTGAACCAATAGATGAGTTCAAAGGAGACATTGCAAGAATGTACTTCTACTTTGCTACTCGCTATCAAAATACTGTTGCTGGATACAATTTCCCAATGTTCAACAATTCTACGAATAAAGTTTTTACTAATGCATTTTTGAGTCAGTTAATAGCCTGGCACAATCAAGACCCAGTAAGTGCGAGAGAAATAGCACGCAATAATGCAATTTATGCGCGTCAAAATAATAGAAATCCATATATTGATAATCCTCTTTATGTTGCTGCGGTTTGGACTACAGAGCCAGCAGATACAGAAGCACCAACGGCTGCAACAAACTTATTAGTTACAACCACAACTTCAAATTCGGCTACCTTAACTTGGACGGCAGCGACAGACAATATTGGGGTAACTGGTTATGATCTTTATGTTGATGGTGTTTTTAAATCGACCCACACAGGTTTAACAGCGACAGTGACGGGCTTATTACCATCGACAACTTATGGCTTTTCAATTATTACGAGAGACGACGAAAGAAACTCATCGGTGGCAACAGCTACAGCTACAGGAACTACAACAGCCATTCCGGGAGGCACTACAACTTGCGCTTTTGAGGATTTTCAAACTATTCCAGGCAACGCTACTTCCTATACTAATCAAACTTGGAGTAATAGCGGCATAACATGGACTGCAACTGATGCGCGCACAGATCAAACTTTAAATTTAAGAGCGTTAACAATTCGAAATGGTTCACTAACATCTTCTACCGTTCCTAATGGTATAAAAAATTTAACAGTAACTACGCAACTTATTTTTGCGGGAAGTGCAGGAACCTTTAAACTAAATGTAAATGGAATTGAAGTAGGAACCATACCATATAGCTCTGCTTTAACTACAACAACTATCTCTGGAATTAATGTAACAGGAAACGTTATTGTAACTATCACCGGAAATAGTAGCACATCAAATCGTGTGCGATTTGATGATCTATCATGGACATGCGAAAATTCACTATCTACTACTGATTTTAATTCCAATGACTTTACAATTTATCCCAATCCATCAAATGGAAATGTTAAGATAAATTTTACGGATTCAAATGAGAAACATCAAGTGCAAATATTTTCGGTTTTAGGACAAAAAGTATTTGAAAAAGAATATTCTAACAGCTCGACGGCCGTTATCAATTCACTTTCAACGGGAGTTTACATCGTTAAGATAACAAAGGATAATAAATCCGAAACCAAAAAATTAATTGTAAATTAATTTTTTAATACAATTATTCATAAAGAGCGGCAAGTATTGTCGCTCTTTTCATTTAATCGATATGCTAATTTACATTTAAGTTGTAAATTATAAATAATTTCCTTTTACTAACGCCGAGACACAGTTATTTAAAATGCCAACCAAAGTCCAGTAAAAAACGTACTCAGCCGCCAATTTTGAAATTAAAAAAAATAGAACTGAAAATTTAAACTATTGGAATTTGGAATTTTAAAATTGGATTTTAAATCCTTGCTCTTACTACTTTTTTAGACTAAATTTGCACCGCAATACAACAAACTACACAACAATGATCCATTACTTTGAAAACCAAAGCAAAACTGTTTTTGCAGTACAGACGAGCGACAGCGAACTGTTGAAGCAAACACAAAACGTATTGAGCGAAATCGAAATGTCAGCTCAAGATATTTCAAAACTCAACTGGCTTTTTGCAGACTCAAATAAAATAGAAAAATCCGTATTGACGGATTTTTTTGTTGGTGCACGAGCCGCAATGATTACTCCTTGGAGTACTAATGCTGTTGAAATAACGCAAAATATGGGTATTTCTGGAATCATTAGAATTGAAGAATTTCACAGAGTAACTGAAGATTTTACGGATTTTGACCCAATGCTTTCGCAAAAATATTCCGAATTAAATCAGGAAATTTTTACCATCCATGTTCAACCGGAATCTATTCTGGAAATTGAAGATATTGATGGCTATAACAAAAAAGAAGGTCTTGCTTTAAGTCTGGAGGAAGTGGAATACTTAGATAATCTATCTATAAAATTAAAAAGAAAACTAACGGATTCTGAGATATTTGGCTTCTCCCAAGCCAATTCAGAACACTGTCGTCATAAAATTTTCAATGGAACATTTGTAATTGATGGCGAAGAAAAAGAAACGTCTCTTTTCAAATTAATCAAAAAAACATCTCAAGAGAATCCTAACGATATTGTTTCGGCATACAAAGATAATGTGGCTTTTGTAAAAGGGCCACGAGTCCAACAATTTGCTCCAAAATCAGCAGATAAAGCTGATTTTTACGAAATCAAGGAATTTGATTCGGTTATTTCGTTAAAAGCAGAAACACACAATTTCCCTACAACTGTAGAACCGTTTAATGGAGCTGCAACAGGTTCTGGCGGAGAAATTCGCGACCGTTTAGCAGGTGGGCAAGGTTCGTTACCATTAGCGGGAACTGCAGTTTATATGACTTCCTACTCTAGATTAGAATCCTTCGACTCCGCTCAGGATAATAAACCATGGGAAAATGGAATGGAAGAAAGAAAATGGCTCTATCAAACTCCTATGGATATTTTGATCAAAGCCTCAAATGGAGCTTCTGATTTTGGAAACAAATTTGGACAACCACTTATTACGGGTTCTGTTTTAACTTTCGAACATCAAGAAAACAATCGCAAAATTGGTTACGATAAAGTAATCATGCAAGCGGGAGGAATTGGATACGGAAAATTAGATCAAGCAATTAAGAAAAAACCACAAGAAGGCGATAAAATCGTTATTCTAGGCGGAGAAAATTATAGAATCGGAATGGGTGGTGCTGCGGTTTCATCTGCAGATACTGGTGCTTTTGGTTCAGGAATTGAGTTAAATGCGATTCAGCGTTCGAATCCAGAAATGCAAAAACGTGCTGCAAATGCTATTCGCGGTTTGGTAGAAAGCGACTATAACCCAATTGTTTCCATTCACGATCACGGCGCTGGTGGACATTTAAACTGCCTTTCGGAATTAGTGGAAGAAACAGGTGGATTAATTGATTTAGATAAATTGCCTGTGGGTGATCCAACCCTTTCGGCAAAAGAAATCATCGGTAACGAATCTCAAGAAAGAATGGGATTAGTTATTGGTCAAAAAGACATTGCTTTGTTACAAAGAGTGGCCGATAGAGAGCGTTCTCCGATGTACCAAGTAGGCGATGTAACAGGTGACCACCGTTTTACTTTCGCTTCAAAATCTACTGCTGCTAAACCGATGGATTATGCTTTGGAAGATTTCTTTGGAAGTTCTCCAAAAACGGTAATGAATGATAAAACAATTACTTACAATTATCCTGCTTTAAAATATGATGTAAAAAATATTTCTACCTATTTAGAGCAAGTATTGCTATTAGAAGCCGTAGCCTGTAAAGACTGGTTGACCAATAAAGTAGATCGTTGTGTGGGCGGAAAAGTAGCCAAACAACAAACAGCTGGACCCTTGCAATTGCCTTTGAACAATTGCGGTGTAATGGCTTTGGATTATCAAGGAATTGAAGGCATTGCGACTTCTATAGGTCACGCCCCTATTTCGGCTTTAATTGACCCTGTTGCAGGGAGTAGAAATGCGATAGCCGAATCATTATCGAATATTGTTTGGGCACCGATAAAAGGTGGTTTGAGTGGTATTTCACTTTCGGCTAACTGGATGTGGGCTTGTAAAAATGAAGGTGAAGACGCTCGTTTGTACGCAGCTGTAGAAGGTTGCTCGGATTTTGCAATAGAATTGGGAATCAATATTCCAACTGGAAAAGATTCGCTTTCGATGAAACAAAAATACCCAAATGACGAAGTGATTGCGCCAGGAACGGTAATTATTTCAGCTGGTGGTAACTGTACTGATATTAGAAAAGTAGTAGAACCAGTCCTTCAAATTGATGGTGGTTCAATATATTATATCAATTTGTCGCAAGACGAATTCAAATTAGGTGGTTCGTCATTTGCACAAACTATGAATGCTATAGGAAATGAAACACCAACGATCAAAGACGCAGCTTTCTTTAAAAATGCTTTTAATACTATTCAAGAGTTGATTTTAGACAATCAAATTCTTGCGGGACACGATATTGGCAGCGGTGGTTTAATCACAACATTATTGGAAATGTGTTTTAGCCCTTCCTCAGTAAGCCCCTTCAAAGAAGAGGAGAAAAATAGTTTTTCAAACTCAATTTTTGTAGAAACTGGAATGTCAGTTTCCTTCAATAATTTTGAAGAAAAAGATTTAGTCAAAATTTTATTTTCGGAAAATATCGGACTTGTAATTCAGTCTAAAGATGATTTTATTTTTGAAAATAAGTTAAATACAAAAGGAGTTGAATTTTTTAAAATTGGAACTGTTAATGAATCTGGTACTCTAAAAATTGAAGAATTAAAGTTTGATATTGCAAAATACAGAGACATTTGGTTTAAAACTTCCTTTTTATTAGACCAAAAACAATCTAAAAACGGGATGGCTCAAGAGCGTTTCGATAACTATAAAAACCAACCATTAAAATTTGTTTTTCCAAAACATTTCATGGGAATCCTCTCCCCCAGCCCCACTCCAAAGGAGAGGGTAGCAAGACCAAGGGCAGCTATTATCCGTGAAAAAGGAAGTAATTCAGAGCGTGAAATGGCAAATGCGATGTATTTAGCTGGTTTTGATGTCAAAGACATTCACATGACTGATCTGATTTCAGGAAGAGAAAATCTAGAGGATATAAAATTCATAGGAGCTGTTGGAGGATTCTCTAACTCTGATGTTTTAGGTTCTGCTAAAGGCTGGGCAGGAGCTTTCAAATACAATGAAAAAGCGAATACAGCCTTGAAAAACTTCTTCAAAAGAGAAGACACGCTTTCTGTGGGGATTTGCAACGGCTGCCAGTTGTTTATGGAATTAGAATTGGTTAATCCAGAACATCAAGTACATGGAAAAATGCTGCATAACGACAGTCATAAGCACGAAAGTATATTTACATCGGTAGTTATACAAGAAAATAAATCGGTTATGTTGTCAAGCCTTGCTGGATCAACATTAGGAGTTTGGGTTTCGCATGGTGAAGGAAAATTCAATTTACCATTATCTGAAGAACAATATAATATCGTTGCAAAATACGGATACGAAAGTTATCCCGCTAATCCAAATGGTTCTGATTACAATACAGCAATGTTGTGCGATAGAACCGGCAGACACCTGGTAATGATGCCACACATTGAGCGTTCTACATTTCAATGGAATTGGGCGCACTATCCAAACGATAGAAATGATGAAGTTTCGCCTTGGCATGAAGCTTTTGTAAATGCTAAGAAATGGATCAAAAACTCTTAATTTATTTCTCTTAAAATAATAAAAGCATTCTCAAATGAGAGTGCTTTTATTATTTTCTATAAATTACTTTTATCACTACAATTAAAAAACAGTCCTGTAAATCGTTTTTTCGAAAATAAACTAATATTGCTCATACCAGCTGAATTTATCTGCTACGATATTATCTTTTTCTTTTGTCAAATATTCTAAAAGAGAAGATGCGGCGGGCGCATGTTTTTTTCCCTTTAACCATATTAAACTCCAAGTAGTTTTTATTGGTAACCCCTTGTAAGGTATGATTTGTAATTCGTGATTATGCAACTCGTTTTTGATTCCAATTAATGGCATAATAGAACATCCTAATCCTGCAATTACTGCTTGTTTAACAGCTTCATTAGATGTAAGCTCTAATTTTTTCCGAATTACCACAGCGTTTCGATCGATAAAGTTTTCCATAGTTTGACGGGTACCTGATCCTTTTTCCCTAAAAATTAATGGGATTTCTTTGAATATTTCGTTAGAATTTCCAATGTTTTTAAATTCTATATTAGAGTTAGTGACTAAATATAATTTATTTTGAAGCAAATCTAATTTTTCTATATTCAATGTAGTTGGTATAACGGATACTAAGGCAATATCAACTTCATTTTTTTCTAAAGAGCTAATTACTTTGCTTTTGTTAGTTACATCCATCAGTAATTCAATTCCGGGGTGCTGTTTCAAAAAATCAGTTAGGAAATAAGGCATAACGTACTTTCCAGTAGAAACAATTGAAATTTTTAATCGACCAGTTAATTGTCCTTTGTAAGCCATTGTTTTATAATTAATAGCTTCAACTTGACTAATTATTTTTTCTGCAACCTCTGCAATTTCGTTGCCAAAATCAGTGATATATAATCTTCTACCTACTACTTCAGTGAGAGGAATATCAAATTGATCTTGAAGATTTTTAAGCTGTATAGATACTGCTGGCTGAGTTAAATGTAACTCCTCCGCCGCTTTGGTGACACTTTGCGTTTTGACAACTTTGAGGAATATCTGAAGTTGATGTAAAGTATAGTTCATAAATTTATTTAATGATTATCATAACAAATGTAAATAAAAATATTTTAAAATTTTAATGCACTTTTGTAAGTAGAATATATTTATTTACATTTTTTTAACATAATGCGTGTTGAATAATGTAAATAAATCTTAAATTTATCAAAGAGGAATTGCCGCGTTGCAAAATGCATTGGAATTTGCACTAAAATTTACATTTTATGATATTTTGAATTAGTAACCAAATATTAATTTAATAGTATTTTTATAAGCTAATTACATTCGCTTAATTTTAGAATATTAAAATTAAGCGAAGTAATTCCCTTTTATAAAAACAAAAAAAGGTTACTATTTTTTTAAAATTACAATAGTAAAACTTTTACTACCATTTAAAATCTTCTGCAATTAGATTATTACTTTGATTTTCTCCTCAATCTTACTTTACTAATTATTTATCAATTTGACAAAAAATTATTTCCTCAGTGTCAACGTCGATACTATATCAATTTTAAGTTTTTTTTTAAACTAATTATATTTGCTTGCACATCATTAACGATTATTAGCATTAAATAGATAGACAAATCGAACGACTCAAATTATTTGACTTATGATCAACTTGAGAAATTTTTTTAAAACATTGAATTATTTGCAGTACAAAAATCTTGTAAACTTTCAAATTTATAAAAAAGCGTAGGATAACAGTTGAATATTATGACATAATTCCCAAGTTTACACTGTTCATAATTATAGAAATATGTCAGTTTATATTCTTATTTGGATAGAAAAAATTACTTAACGTTTAATCAGATGTTATATTATTAATAATTCACTTTGAAATTCAAAACTCATTTCAACTCCATTTAAACCAGTACTTTTTTGCAAATATGCATGTATAGATTGACGATTATCGTTGGTTTGGAGTTTTAAAAAGTTGTCTCTTTTACAAAATATTTTTACATTTATGAATATTGTAAGCAGTTTAAAAATATTTAAAATTATGACAAACCACACAAAAACCACAACTACGCAAAATATTTTCCGCATTTTCTTGGCAATTTTTATGATGTTTGCAGGATTTAGTCACCTAACTTTTAACAGAGTTGAATTTCAGGCGCAAGTACCAAATTGGATGTCAATTAGCAAAGATATTGTAGGAATACTATCTGGTATTGTAGAGCTAATTTTAGGTTTAGGATTAGCTACATGGGCAAAATATCGAATAGAATTTGGCTGGGCATTAGCTCTCTTTTTTGTTTTAGTATTTCCAGGTAACATTGCGCAATATTTAGACGGTAAAGATGCTTTTGGGGCTTTAAACTCTGACAAAGCGCGCTTTATTCGACTATTTTTTCAGCCCGTTTTGATTGCATGGGCCTTGTGGTCAGCAGGATCATGGAAAGCATGGAAAATACAAAAAAAATAAAAATTGATGTCTGATTCCATAAATTTCCTATTGACCTAGACCACACTGCAGGCGAAATGACTTTATTAACTTTTAAAGTAAAAAATTACGCTCATGAGTTGCATTTAAAATGATCTTTTTTGGATAGAGATAGAATTTTAACCTTATAATTGAATTACAATCGGGTCTGAATGAACTACTTTTTTGGACATTTAAATAACAATCAAATAAGTTTTTTCAAAGGTTAGACCCTAAAAAAACTATTTGCTTCCTCTTTAAAAATTTTTAATTATTTTTTTTGTTCAAAAACACAAAAGTTTTCGTGAGATTACATCTTTTTAAAAAAGTGATGTGTCACAAGATTTTTTTATCAGATTTTAACTTTACTTCCTCAGGTAAAAATTATTCTGTGATAATACCAACAATTTCTGCAACAGATCGAATTGACGTTGTATTTTCAATGGTAGGTCCAGCAACCCAAACCGTTTTGTAAGTAACTTCTGTTGCAGCTTTAGTGACTGCATTTGACCCTAATAAATACCGAATCATTTTAACCCATTTCTTTAACTTTTTATTTTTGCTTAAAGTCCTTTCGATCCACGATTGCTTAGTTCCTACTTTTTGAACATAAGGAGTATTAATCACTGTGCATGGCGTACCAGAAATTTTTTCAGTTAGTACAATGTCTTTTGCGCCATAATCAACGCACGCTTGTTTATAATCATCAGAAACACCCGATTCAAATGAAGCTATAAAAGGACTGCCGACGGAAACTCCAATTGCTCCATAACTTATCATTTTATCTAAATCAGACTTAGTACTTACACCACCAGCAGAAATTACAGGCAAAGTTGTATTTAAATCCAATTCCTTAATTAATTCGGCTGGAGCAAAATTGCCGCGATGACCTCCAGCTAAATTATTAACTGCAATCAAAGCATCAGCGCCCAAAGACTCCACTTTTTTGGCGAAGGCCAAGTCGGTCACATCACAAAAAACTTTAATACCAACTTTATGAGCTAATCTAATGGTTTCTTCAGGTGAACCTAAGGAAGTAATTATAAAATCAACTTTTTCTTCGCACAAAACAGCAAGCTGATCTTTATATTTTGTATTGGATTTACTCACAATTAAATTATATCCAAAACTACCTCCAGTCACCTTCGCTGATTTAAGCTCATTAATTGAAGCCCGCAATTCTTCTAATGTTCGATAATTTAGAGCTGGAATGCAACCTGCTACACCTGATCTCATTGCCTCGATTACCATGTTTGTATTTGAAACAAGAAACATCGGAGCAATTATAAGCGGCTTATCAATTTTTAAAAGTGAAGTCAGCGACGGTTTAATCATAACAATTTAAAATTTATTTTAAGCAAATGTAACTTAATTTACTGTGCGTGCCTAGTATAAAAAGATCATTCAAAAAATACTAAAGTTTAAAATGCAGGTTTTTTTAAACATAAATAACGCTTTTGTTGATCTTATTTTATTTCACTTTTAAGTATAATACATTATAAAATTGAGTTAAATTTTAATTAGTAGTCTCTGTTATAAAACACAAAATCTAATGCCGATTAAAACACTGTGAAATATTAACAATTAATACATAATCAGCCTATTAAGTACCATTTAAAGAAATCGATTTCGTAAAACATAGAAGAAAAAAAGATTTAATTAACAAAAAGTAAATAAAATATTTTATTTTTAATTAATTTGCGAAAAAATTTAATCTTTCTAACATGATTTCAGTAACCAGACTTTTTGATTTCCCATATTATCAGCAGGAAAAATATTCAAATATTCCTGATGCGCTGGTGACAAAGCAAAACGGTATTTGGGAGAAAACTTCTACCCAAGACTATTTGGCGAAAGCCAACAGTATTTCCAGAGCATTGCTACGGATGGGAATTCAAAAAAACGATAAAATAGCAATAATATCTACTAATAATAGAACCGAATGGCATATAATGGATATTGGAATTTTGCAAACGGCTGCACAAACAGTTCCAATTTATCCAACGATCTCTGAGGATGATTATGAGTATATTTTAAATCATTCTGAATCTACATACTGTTTTGTTTCGGATGCAGAAGTACTGAGGAAAATAAATTTAATTAGGCACAAAGTTCCGTTACTGAAAGAAGTTTACTGTTTTAATGTTATTGAAGGTTGTAAAAACTGGAAAGAGTTGCTCGAGCTTGGTGAAGATAACGCAAACCAAGACGAGGTCGAAAACCGAAAAAATTCAGTGGATACATTTGACTTAGCCACTATTATATATACTTCAGGAACGACAGGGAAACCAAAGGGTGTAATGCTTTCTCACAATAATATTGTTTCAAATGTAATTAACAGCGCGCCAAGAATACCGTTTCAAGCTGGTGCAACTAGAGCATTGAGCTTTTTACCTATTTGCCATATTTTCGAGCGAATGATATTATATCTTTATCAATACTATGGTGTTTCAGTTTACTTTGGTGAGGCAATCGATAAAATTAGCGACAACTTAAAAGAAGTTAAACCAACTGTAATAACTGCTGTTCCGCGTTTATTAGAAAAAGTGTATGACAAAATCTATGCTAAAGGAACTGAATTAACAGGTATTAAAAAAAATCTATTCTTTTGGGCGATTGATTTAGGTTTAGAATATCAGCCCTACGGGGCAAATGGTTTTTGGTACGAATTCCAACTAAAAATTGCTCGTAAACTTATTTTTAGCAAATGGAAAGAAGGTTTAGGCGGGAACTTAGATCTAATGGTTTCAGGAAGTGCTGCATTACAACCGCGATTAGCAAGAATTTTTGCAGCAGCTGAAATTCCGGTGATGGAAGGTTATGGATTGACGGAAACGTCGCCAGTAGTTTCGGTAAATGATATGCGAAATAAAGGTTTCAGAGTAGGAACCGTAGGTAAAACAATCTCTGGAGTCGATGTAAAAATTGCTAGTGATGGAGAAATCTTGTGTAAAGGTCCTAATGTAATGATGGGATACTACAAGGACGAAAAACTAACCAACGAGGCTATTGTTGACGGTTACTTTCACACAGGAGACATTGGCGAATTTGACAAAGATGGTTTTTTAAAGATTACCGATCGCAAAAAGGAAATGTTTAAAACCTCAGGTGGAAAATATATTGCACCGCAAATTATTGAGAATACAATGAAGCAATCGCGTTTTATTGACCAAATAATGGTAATAGGTGATGGACAAAAAATGCCAGCTGCGTTTGTTCAAGCTAATTTTGATTTTATTAAAGAATGGGCCAATATTCATAAAATAGATATTGGTGAAACTAATAAGGCTATGATCGCAAATGAAAAAGTAATTGCTAGAATTCAAGAAGAAATTACTTTATACAATGAGAAATTTGGACATTGGGAACAGCTAAAACGATTTGAATTAACACCTGAAATTTGGTCTATTGAAGGCGGTGAATTAACTCCAACTTTAAAATTGCGAAGAAAACCAATAATGGAAAAATATAAAGATTTATTTCAAAAAATCTATGGATAGATTCACACAAGTCATTGTATTAAAATACATAAAATAATTTTTTCCCTTAAACTCCTCCATTTCAGAGGAGTTTTTTTATTTTTATTATTTATTAACAAAAAAATAATACGATTTATTATGCGTGCATAGTATTTTGTCTTATATTTGAAATCGTTATAGTTACTTATGAAAGATAAAACAATAGATTATATTTTACGTGCAACATGGCAAGCCGTTTCCAGAATGTACAACGAGGAAGCGTCTAAATATGGTGCAACCATGGCAACAGGATTTGCATTGCTAAGTATTGATAAGGAAAAAGGAACTCCATCAACATCATTAGGACCCAAAATGGGAATGGAAGCTACAAGTCTAACTCGGACTTTAAAATCAATGGAAGAAAAGGGATTAATTATTCGTAAAAAAAATCCTGAAGATGGTCGCGGTGTCTTGATTTATCTAACTGAATTTGGTAAAGAAAAAAGAGAACTATCAAAAAATACCGTTTTAAGATTTAATGAAAGTGTAAAGAAAAATATTTCCGAAGAAAAATTACAGCATTTTGTTGAAGTAGCCGAAATAATAAATGAATTAATTTTAGATAAAAACATTTTTGTTCCAACAATTGGTAGTGAAATATTGGAACAAATACAAAGTTTAGATAATAAATAGGAAATCACCCTTAAAGATTAATTATAAAAAACTCAAAAATCAAACAGAACTTATATATGAAACGCACCATTAAAAAAGTCGCGGTAATTGGATCCGGAATTATGGGTTCAGGAATTGCTTGTCATTTTGCTAATATCGGGGTTGAGGTCTTACTGTTAGACATTGTCCCAACGGAACTAACTGAGGTGGAGACCAAAAAAGGCCTTACTTTAGAAAGCAAAGTTGTGAGAAACAGATTAGTGAATGAGCACTTAGCCAATTCATTAAAATCAAAGCCCTCGCCTATTTACAGTCAAAAATTTGCTTCCAGAATTTCAACTGGAAATACAACAGATGATATGGCAAAAATCGCTAATGTTGATTGGATTATCGAAGTTGTTGTAGAGCGACTAGACATTAAAAAAATAGTTTTCGAACAAATTGAAAAATTTAGAAGATCAGGGACGCTTGTTACATCAAACACTTCTGGTATTCCAATTCATTTTATGAGCGAAGGAAGAAGCGACGATTTCCAAAAACACTTTTGCGGAACACACTTTTTTAACCCTGCACGTTACTTAAAATTATTCGAAATAATTCCTGGTCCAAAAACTTCAACTGAAGTATTGAACTTCCTTACTATATATGGAGAGAAATTTTTAGGAAAAACTTCGGTTGTTGCCAAAGATACTCCGGCGTTTATTGGAAACCGAATTGGAATTTTTGGAATTCAGAGTTTATTTCATTTGGTAAAAGAAATGGGACTTACTATCGAAGAAGTAGATAAATTAACTGGACCAGTTATTGGTCGTCCAAAATCAGCTACTTTTAGAACGGTTGACGTTGTTGGATTAGACACTTTAGTACATGTTGCGAATGGAATCTATGAAAATTGTCCAAATGATGAACAACATGATTTGTTTAAGCTTCCCGAATTCGTCAACAAAATGATGGAAAATAAATGGTTGGGAAGTAAAACAGGACAAGGTTTTTATAAAAAAGAAGGAAAAGAAATCTTGACTTTAGATCTTGATACGCTAGAATATAGAGCGGCTAAACGCGCTTCTTTTGCCACTTTAGAATTAACAAAAACTATTGATAAGCCAATTAATCGTTTCAAAGTTCTGGTAAACGGAAAAGACAAAGCAGGTGAATTCTACAGAAAAAGTTTTGCTGGAATGTTTGCTTATGTTTCTAATCGAATTCCTGAAATCTCTGACGAATTATACAAGATTGATGATGCAATGAAAGCTGGTTTCGGATGGGAAAATGGCCCATTTGAAATTTGGGATGCAATTGGTATCGAAAAAGGAATTGAAATCATGAAAGCCGAAGGTCTTGAGCCAGCGGTCTGGGTGAATGAAATGATTGCTTCAGGAACAACAAGTTTTTACGCAGTAAAAGAGGGCGCCACTTTTTTCTACAATATTCCAACAAAAGCGCAAACTAAAGTTCCGGGTCAAGATGCATTTATCATTCTGAATAACATTCGCGAAAGCAAAAAAGTTTGGAGTAATAGCGGTGCAATTATACAAGATTTAGGTGATGGAATTTTGAATTTAGAATTTCAATCTAAAATGAATACCATTGGTGGTGATGTTTTAGCTGCACTTAATAAGGCAATTGACTTATCTGAAAAAGAATACCAAGGATTAGTTATTGGAAACCAAGCAGCGAATTTCTCCGTAGGTGCTAATATTGGAATGATATTCATGATGGCTGTAGAGCAAGAATATGATGAGTTGAATATGGCAATCAAGATGTTTCAAGACACAATGATGCGTGTGCGTTACTCTGGAATTCCTGTAATTGTTGCACCACACGGTATGACATTTGGTGGTGGTTGTGAAATGAGCTTACATGCTGATAAAGTTGTTGCTGCGGCTGAAACCTATATGGGATTAGTAGAATTTGGAGTTGGCGTAATTCCAGGTGGTGGTGGCTCTAAAGAACTAGCCATGCGTGCCTCAGATTTGTTCCACAAAAATGATGTTGAGCTGAATGTTTTGCAAGAGTACTTCTTGACAATTGCTATGGCAAAAGTTTCGACTTCGGCTTACGAAGCATTTGACACTGGATTGTTACAACACGGTAAAGATATTGTGGTTGTAAACAAAGACCGTCAAATTGCTGAGGCAAAGAAACATGCTTTAATCATGGCCGAAGCGGGATACACGCAACCCATTCGCAGAACCGATGTAAAAGTATTAGGAAAGCAAGCTTTAGGAATGTTCTTAGTAGGAACAGACCAAATGGAAGCAGGTAAATACATCTCTGAACATGATAAGAAAATTGCAAATAAATTGGCATACGTAATGGCAGGTGGTGATTTATCCGAACCAACATTAGTGAGCGAGCAATACTTATTAGACATTGAAAGGGAAGCATTCTTATCCCTTTGTACAGAGAGAAAAACATTAGAAAGAATACAGTTTATGTTGACTAAGGGGAAACCGTTGAGAAACTAGTTATGGAAATTAATAATCCAGATCTTTTACTTTCTGTCAAAGAAATTATCATCCTATCTCGACAACGAGTGTATAAAATGGTAAATTCAGTTTTATTGGAGACGTATTGGAACATTGGAAGATTAATTATCGAAGATGAGCAAAACGGGAGTGCGAGAGCTATTTACGGAAAAGCTATGTTGAAGAATCTCTCCAAAGAATTGTCTTTAGAATTTGGAAAAGGTTTTGACGAAAGGAATTTGAATAACATGAGAGCTTTTTATAGGGCTTTTCCAATTTGGAACGCAATGCGTACCGAATTGAGTTGGACACCTTATAGATTACTTTCAAGAGTTGATTCCGAGGAAAGACGAATGTTTTATTTAAACGAAAGTGTATCTGGAAGTTGGAATAGTAGAACCTTACAGAGACAGATAACTACATTAAGTTTTGATAGGGTTTTACAAACTAAGGAGGATGCTTCTAAAAAAATCAGTATAAAAAATATTATCAAAGATCCCTATATTTTTGAATTTTTAGGATTGGAAAGCAATATAACAAATACTGAAAACAAAATTGAATCCTCAATTTTAGAACACATTCAGAAATTTCTCCTAGAATTTGGAAACGGCTTTGCTTTTGTTGCAAGACAACAACATATTGTAACTGACACCTCTGACTTTTATGTTGATTTGGTTTTTTATAATTACATCTTGAAATGCTTTGTAATTATCGACTTAAAAACAACAGCACTTTCGCATCAGGATATTGGGCAAATTGATATGTATGTTAGAATGTATGATGATTTAAAAAAATCTGATGATGACAATCCAACAATTGGATTATTATTATGTACCGAAAAAGATGAAACGATTGTAAAATATTCCGTTTTAAATGACAAAAATAATCTTTTTGCCTCCAAATATGTTTTGTATTTACCAAGGGAAGAAGAACTAAAACAAATTATTGACCAAGACAGAGTTCGATTTGAACTTGATAACATAAAAAACAAAAACGATGATTAAAACAGCCTATATAGTAAAAGCATACAGAACAGCCGTGGGTAAAGCGCCTAAGGGAGTTTTTAGATTTAAGCGTCCTGATGAACTGGCAGCGGAGACTATTCAGTTTATGATGAATGAGTTGCCAGATTTTGACAAAACACGTATTGACGACGTTATGGTAGGAAATGCAATGCCTGAGGCGGAACAAGGATTAAATGTGGCTCGGTTAATCTCGTTAATGGGATTAAAAGTGGAGGATGTTCCTGGGGTTACTGTTAATAGATATTGCGCTTCAGGATTAGAAACAATTGGTATGGCAACAGCCAAAATCCAATCAGGAATGGCAGATTGTATCATAGCAGGTGGCGCCGAAAGCATGAGTTTTATTCCAATGGGCGGCTATAAACCCACTCCAGATTACGCTGTCGCAAAAGCTGGAAACGAAGATTATTACTGGGGAATGGGACTAACAGCTGAAGCAGTTGCACAACAATTCAAGGTTTCAAGAGAAGATCAAGATGAGTTTGCTTATCACTCTCACATGAAAGCATTGAAAGCTCAAGCGGAAGGTAAATTTGATAAACAAATTGTTCCTATTACAGTTGAACAAACCTTTATAAACGAAAACGGTAAAAAAGAAACTAAATCCTATATTGTTAATAAAGATGAAGGGCCGAGAGCAGGAACATCAAAAGAAGCTTTAGCCGGTTTAAGACCTGTTTTTGAAGCCAATGGCAGCGTTACAGCAGGAAATTCTTCTCAAATGAGTGACGGAGCAGCCTTTGTTTTGATCATGAGTGAAGATATGGTAAAAGAATTAAACCTTACTCCTATCGCGCGTTTGGTAAACTTTGCATCGGCGGGTGTAGAACCAAGAATAATGGGAATTGGTCCAGTGAAAGCTATCCCAAAAGTGCTAAAACAAGCAGGATTGCAATTAAAAGATATAGACCTAATTGAATTAAACGAGGCGTTTGCATCTCAGGCACTAGCGGTTACCCGTGAATTAGACTTAAATCCTGAAATTATAAACGTGAACGGTGGTGCAATAGCATTAGGACATCCTTTAGGATGTACTGGAGCAAAATTATCGGTTCAATTATTTGACGAGATGAAGCGAAGAGGAAGTAAATACGGAATTGTTTCAATGTGCGTAGGAACTGGGCAAGGATCTGCAGGAGTATTCGAATTACTATAACAACCAACTATTAAAAAATAAAAAAATGAGCGAAATAATAAGAGGAGGTCAATTCCTAGTTAAAGAAACAAAATGTGAGGATATTTTCACACCAGAAGATTTCACAGAAGAGCAATTAATGATGCGTGACTCTGTAAAGGAATTTGCAGATAAAGAATTGTGGGCACACAAGGATAAATTCGAGAAAAAAGATTATGCTTACACCGAAGCTTCAATGCGCAAAGCAGGAGAAATGGGATTTTTAGGAATTGCAGTACCTGAAGCTTATGGCGGTTTAGGAATGGGATTTGTAGATACTTGCCTAGTTTGCGACTATATTTCTGGTGCTACAGGTTCATTTTCAACCGCTTTTGGAGCACATACTGGAATTGGAACTATGCCAATTACTTTATATGGAAATGAAGAACAAAAATTAAAGTACGTTCCAAAATTAGCTTCAGGCGAATGGTTTGGTGCTTATTGCTTAACAGAACCAGGTGCAGGATCGGATGCAAATTCTGGAAAGACAAAAGCAGTATTAACAGAAGATGGAAAAACCTATTTGATTACTGGACAAAAAATGTGGATTTCTAACGCTGGATTTTGCTCGGTATTTATAGTTTTTGCTAGAATAGGAGATGATAAAAATATCACAGGTTTCATCGTTGAAAATGATTCTGCAAACGGAATTTCAATGGGCGAAGAAGAGCACAAATTAGGAATTCGCGCTTCATCTACTCGTCAAGTTTTTTTCAACGAAACAAAAGTTCCAGTTGGAAATATGCTTTCTGAAAGAGGAAACGGATTTAAAATTGCGATGAATTCTTTAAATGTTGGTCGTATTAAACTTGCAGCAGCATGTTTAGACGCACAACGTAGAGTAACTTCGGGAGCTGTTAAATACGCTAATGAGAGAGTTCAATTTAATACTGCAATTGCACAATTTGGAGCTGTTAGATATAAATTAGCTGAAATGGCTACTTCTACTTATGCTGGTGAAAGCGCTACATATCGTGCTGCAAAGGCTATTGAAGATAGAATAAATGCTCGATTTGCAGAAGGAAATTCGCACCAAGAAGCAGAATTAAAAGGTGTTGAAGAATTTGCAATAGAATGTTCTATATTAAAAGTTGCTGTTTCCGAAGATGTACAAAATTGTGCTGATGAAGGTATTCAAATCTTTGGTGGAATGGGATTTTCAGAAGATACCCCAATGGAATCGGCTTGGCGTGATGCACGTATTGCAAGAATTTATGAAGGTACAAATGAAATTAATAGAATGCTATCGGTAGGAATGTTGATCAAAAAAGCAATGAAAGGTCATGTAGATTTGCTCGGACCGGCTTCGAAAGTTCAAGAGGAATTGATGGGAATTCCATCATTTGACACACCTGATTTTACCGAATTGTTCGCAGAAGAAAAAGCTATAGTAATAAACTTGAAAAAAGCGTTTCTTATGGTTGCTGGCGGAGCAGTACAAAAATTTGGCCCGGATTTAGACAGCCACCAACAATTACTGATGGCTGCGGCAGATATGCTAATTGAAGTTTATATGGCAGAAAGCACTATATTAAGAACTGAAAAATTAGCTAAAAGAGAAGGTGAAGACAAAGTACAGGAGCAAATAGCGATGGCAAAATTATATCTTTATAAAGCAGTAGATATTGTTAATCAAAAAGGAAAAGAAAGTATAATTTCTTTTGCTGAAGGTGATGAACAACGAATGATGCTGATGGGCTTACGTCGTTTTACAAAATATACTAATATGCCAAATGTCGTAGCGCTTCGTGAAACAATAACATCAAAATTAGTTGCAGAAAATGATTATTGTTTTTAATCATCAATAAACATTTTAAAAATAAAAGCCGTGTCGTGTCAAAACGAGACGGCTTTTTTTATAAAATGATAACACCCAAATCTGTATTTGCGATAAGAATATTTTTGTGACTGTTTTTAAGTACTTCTATTTTACAGGGAATATTGAGAGTGTCTTTAGATATAAAATACGTTAATTGGTAATTCCATACACCTAAGTAGATAATAGCAAAATAAAGCTATTTTTTGTCCTTTATTTCTACAACCTGTGTCTCTATTCCCACAGCGTAAGAATTTGGAATAATTTTACTTCCTTTTTCATTAGAATATACTTTAGTAAACTCCGCTCCGAAATACAAAATTATAGCTGAATAGTACACCCAAATTAGAATTATAATTACTGATCCCGCAGCTCCATAAACCGATGCCACAGTTGAACTTCCTAAATAGAATCCGATTGCAAATTTACCAAACATAAAAAAGAAGGAAGTAAAACTAGATCCTATAAAAGCATCTTTCCAAGCTATTTCTCCATCTGGCAAGGTTTTAAATATAATAGCAAACAAAATTGTAGTCGTGGCAAATAACAGGATTATATTAAGGATATAAAAAATATAGATAGCAATGTCAGGAAAATACAATAACAACCTTGCATTGATAATATCCATTACTGTGTTGACCATTAAACTTACCATGAGCAAGAAGCCTACGGAAGCGATCATCGAAAATGACATCAGTCGATTTGTTATAAATTTCATTATTCCTTTATTAGGTTTTGCTTTTAAACCCCATATAAAATTTATCGAACTTTGTATTTCAGCGAAAACACCTGAAGCTCCAATCAGCAACATAATTCCTCCAAATATCGCAGCAAAAGTATTACTATCTGACAGCTCAATATTTTTAATCGTTTCTTGAATTTGGATTGCCGCTTTATTGCCAACCATCCCATTTATTTGTCCAAAAAAACGCCCTGTTACAGCATCTCTACCAAAGAAAAAGCTGAAAATCGATAAAATAATAATCAATAGTGGCGGCAATGAAAATATGGTATAGTAAGATAAGGAAGCACTTAGTTTAATAGCATTATCTTTCTCAAATTCGAAATAAGTTTGCTTTATTAAGTTCCAACTCAAACCTGCGAATTTCTTTAATTTCATGTAGTTGCATTTATTTTTTAATGAGAAATGATTTATATGGTTGAGATGATGTTTATAACCAACTACAGATAAATTGGTTTCCGTCCTATACAATCGTTTCTTATTGCAATAAAATTACAAAAATACTTTTATAGTAAATCTTTTTAGTACATGACAAAAATATATTTTACTGATTACCAGTAAAATAAACGACATTATATTAGGAAAAAAGACCGATGTTTTGTAAATTATAAGA
>NZ_FQWF01000010.1 GCF_900129585.1 Flavobacterium micromati | reverse complement strand
TGACTTATTTTCAGGATAATTTTTTAAAAACAACCTGTATATAGGCAATGCCGACTGATATTTAAGGTTTTCTTAAAACTTTCGGATAGCAATGAAAAAATTCAAATATATTCTTTTTCCCGGCCTTGAAATCTTGCTTTTTTCATAGAAAAGAAAAAAGATAACAGTACTATATTCTAGAGCAATTAACCAGTAATTTTCTGAAAATTCCGTTTTTGAATAAGCGCTATAGCTTAAAATTATAGTAAAACTCCATAAAAAAGGATATTTATAGGATGTAAAAACGGCAATTAAAACTAGATTAATTACGTACCAAGGATGCACCGTCGTGGAAGCGAAAAAATAGACAGTCAATACTAAAAGCATGCTATTAAAGAAAGTAATAGTATTTTTATTATTCTTGTTTAAACTCTGGAAAGCGATAAATATAATAATCAAGACAGGAATAATTTTTCCGGTGATATGAATAATATTATATCCGATAATCCAAAAACCAATTTGTCTAATCACATAATAAATGCTGGCATTAAATTCGAAATTAGTAAACCAAAGGCCTATGGTTGCGCTGTAGTTTTGGATCAATTCGTTGGATAGAAAGGGTAGAAAAAGTAAAACGTTCACACCAATAACAATTGTGTAAAAAGAGATTGCTTTTTTCCATCCAAGTTTTCTAAAAAACAGAGGCAATAACAACAATGGTAATAATTTGACAGAAATAGAAAAAGCCAGAATTACTGCGGCTAATTTCCATTTATTTTGATTTAATAAATACATACTCCAAACCAAGAAGAAAAGCATCACCCCTTCGAAATGTAAGTTACCAGTGAGCTCAAGTAGTACCAAAGGATTGAGAACATACCAGAAAATACGGTGTTTCTCCATTCCTAATCGAATTAATAATTTACTTCCAAAATATAATGTTCCAAAATCAGCTGCAATAATCAATAATCGCATTCCTATTGCTGAACCTAATATCGTTTGATTACTAAAAAAGGCAGCAATAGCAAATAAAAATTGGTTTACTGGAGGATAATTTGAATAATGTCCAGCACTTAAACTTCCCATTCCGTCGTACAAATCACGCCCATTTGGAATCACAAAGTTACTTTGATTGATTAGATCTTTTGGTAGCTGCAAATAGGGGTTTATATTTTCTAGAATCAGGTTTCCGTCCCAAATAAAACGAAAATAATCTTGTGATAAATTTGGTAAACTAAACACAAATAGCAATCTAAAAAGTAATGCAATCCCGATTAGAAAAGTAAAATTGTCTCTTTGAATTTGAATAATTTTGTAGCTAAAGAAAAATAGTAAACCTACAGCAATTGTCAAAGCGATAAAATCTTTTCTCTCTAAAAAATGTGCGAGATACACATAAGTGAATACACTACAGAAAGTATAAAGTTTAGTATGATTGTTTATTTGAATCATTAGCTTTCCATTGAGAATAAATTGACACGAAAAAAGGAACAAAATAAGTTAAAATAACTTGGACACCTATTTTTGCATCTACTAAATTAGAGAATATTGCATTGTAATTATTAATCAAGTTCAGAATAGTGCCGACAAACAAAGCAATTTTTATTGCGATATAATAATTTTCTTTTTTCACTGTAAATGCTAATTCAAAGTTTAATTTTTTATTTTTTTAACAAGAAACAGATCAATCAACTGGTTACTTGAATAGATTTTACGAAGACAAATCCATATCCAAAGCAAAGCATTAAGTGAAACGGCATCAATCCAAAATCGTTCAACCGAATACCGCTATAAATCCCGAAAAGAAAATAAAGTATAAGCAATGCCTCGATAAATATGTTTTTTGAAACTTTTGTTGAAATGTAACTGTTTTGTTTCCAGTTCTCTTTTAAACTTTCAATATTGAATTTCGGGGTTCTTATAAATTCACTTTTTTTACCAAAAAGTCCTTCTAAAACAGCAATGGTATTGTGAAATGAAAATCCCATGGCAATGCTGTAAAATGTAAAAAACAAGCCAATATATTTAATAAAATTGATAAAACCACCGCCTTGGATATTCTTGTAGGTAAACCAATAACAAATAAAAAATAGTATTGAAGTAAAGACAAAAATCACCAATACATCGAAAAAAACTGAAAGATGGGCATAATAGCTTTTTATAAATAAAACAGGCACACTCAAAACCGCCATTATAAAAATGAGCAAAAACATCGAACTATTGAGTAAATGCAATAGACCATGAAATTTGGTTTTTAACGAAAGATTTTTTGAAGTGAGTACGCGCCAACTCATTTTCCTGAAATTTTCGGCGCCACCTTTGTTCCATCTAAATTGCTGGGATCGTGCTGCACTAATAATTACAGGTAATTCGGCAGGTGTTTCTACATCGACTAAATATTTGAATTTCCAATTTTTAAGTTGGGCGCGATAGCTTAAATCTAAATCTTCAGTGAGCGTATCGCTTTCCCAATTTCCAGCATCGATGATACATTCTTTTCGCCAAACGCCTGCTGTTCCGTTAAAATTAATAAAATGCGATTGTGAATTTCGGCCTACTTGTTCTAATGTAAAATGAGCGTCGAGCGCAAAAGCTTGAATTTTAGTTAAAACGGAATAATTTCTGTTTAAATGTCCCCAGCGGGTTTGAACTACGCCAATATTAGGGTCTTTGAAATACGGAATTGTTTGCAGTAACCATTCTTTTTGTGGCACAAAATCAGAATCAAAAATGGCAATAAATTCACCTTTTGCAATTGCTAATCCTTCTTTTAATGCTCCCGCTTTGAAACCGGAACGGTTTGTTCTTGTAATGTGTTTGATGTCTAATCCTGAGTTGGATAGATCATCAATTATTTTCGCAGTTTGAATTATACTTTCATCTGTGCTATCGTCAAGGACTTGAATTTCCAATTTTTCGTGTGGATAGTCCAATTTTGCAATTGTGGTCAGCAACCGTTCAATTACATACTTTTCATTGAAAATAGGCAATTGAACCGTAACTTTAGGAATTTCATTTGGATTTGTAAAATCAAATTGTAAAGCAGTATCAATTTTCTTTTTATATTTTAAATAATTGACTAACAAATTTAATTGCGCTAACCCGTAAAAAAAAATCAACAGAATAGCCAAGCAGTAGATAAACAGTATTATGTAAGAAAGTAGTAGCATATTATTTGAATGCATATTTAAAAATCCAGCCTATTATTTTAACTCCTGCCATAACGGTTCCTTTTAAAGTCCCTGATACTTTTGAAACTCCTATTCTGTTTTTATAATGAACAGGAATTTCTACGTAGGTCATTTTTTGTTTTAAAACTTTGAGTTGCATTTCTACGGTCCATCCGTATGTTTTATCTTCCATCTGTAGTGCAACTAATTTTTGATATTTTATGGCTCTAAAGGGACCCAAATCCGTAAATGTAGCACCAAAAAAGCTTTTCATCAAAGTTGTTGCCAGCCAGTTTCCAAAAACCTGCTGCGGCGTCATCGAACCATTTTCTCTAAATTCTGGAACTCTAGCACCAACAACAAAATCAATATTTTCCTCCAGAATTGGCGTAATAATTTGAGTCAATTCTTGAGGATAGTCGGAATAATCTCCATCCAAAAAAACAACAATATCGGGCTTCGTTTTTAGTTGTGCAATGTATTCCAGCCCTTTTAGACAGGCATAACCATATCCTTTTCGGTTTTCAGCTAGTACTGTTGCTCCATTTTCAAAAGCTACTTGCGCGGTTGCATCAGTTGAGTTATTATTGATAACAATTATTTCAGAAACTATTTTTGGAATTTCTTGAATGACCTTCCCAATGGATTTTTCTTCGTTGTATGCAGGAATAATTACTGTTATTTTAGTCATTTCTGATCTTTTTTATACTCCTCGATACTGTAATATATTTTTTTCTTGATTCCATTTTCATATTTTTCAGCACAAATTATTTTGTCATGGTTATAAAGTATGCTTAAACCATTTAAAATATCATTTTTATACTCACATTTCTTTAAAATGGATCCGTCAGTATTATAAACAATCCACCAATCTTTTTTTTTATTGTCTTTGTAACTACCTTGATATTTCCTATTGCCATTTTCAAAATAATAAAACCAATAGTCAATTTTTTTGTTGTCTTGGATCCAACCTTCCGATGCTATGTTTCCATTAAGATGATATGTTTTATTGTAAAATTTATCAGCGCTTTGACTTAATAATGTGAACAATAATAGAAATTGTATCATTTTACTTTTTATTGAGTAAATCCATTAAGTTAACGTCATTTCCAAGCAAAATTTCATTGGAATTTATTCTTCCTTCTTGTGAACCATTTTCCAATTTTAATACTCCTCTCGGACACACTGCGGCACATATACCGCAACCTACGCAGGAAGAACGAACAATGTTTTCTCCTTTTTCGGCATAACTGCGCACGTCAATTCCCATTTCGCAATAAGTAGAACAATTGCCACATGAAATACATTGACCACCATTAGTAGTTATTCTAAATTTTGAAAGCAATCGTTGTTGTAAACCTAATATCGCCGCCATTGGACAACCAAAACGACACCAAACTCGATTGCCTAGAATAGGATAGAAGCCTACTCCTATAACACCACTAAAAGCAGCACCAATTGCAAAACCATACCATTCCCTTAAGTAATTACCATCAATAAAAAGAATATTTTGGTTACCCGAAAAATAATTAATCAGCAAAGCAATAATAATAATAGTGACCAATGACAGCATAGTATAAACAGCATCGGTGTCTAATTCTTTGCGTTTAAAAATATATAAGGCTCCCGTGAAAACGATTAAAAAGATCACAATACCCCAAATAAATTGGTCTTTAGTACTAAAGGTTAACTCAGGATTACTAGATAAAAAAGTAAAGATAACTGCAATGGTCATCACAAATGAAAACACTAGCACCGAGTGAATCATCCACCTTTCAATTTTCCAAACCGTTTCTGTCTTATTGGATAAATGCCTGTAGCTGTCTCCAGCAGTTTCGGCTAAACCACCACAACCACAAACCCAAGAGCAATACCAACGCTTTCCATAAAAATAGGTTAGAATAGGGGAAATAATGAAAATCATAGCAATTCCAAAAAACAACATAAACATTCCTAAATTGCCACCGTCAAACATATTCTTTAAATGCCACTCATTGAAGAAATAGTAATTTAGCGGCCACATGTTTTTTAAATCTTTCGCAAAAAAAGCTTTTTCGGGATTCAATTTTTCCAATATTTCAGGAATCAAAAAAGCAAATCCCAACTGAAAAAACATAACCGAAAGGGTACGCACCAGTTGGTATTTATTGGTGCGGTATTTTAAAATAAACTTATAGCCCAAACCAACAATGGCAATGGTGTACAAAGTTCCATACACAAACCATTGGCTAGCGGCTTTTCCATTTAAAATGTAACTTAGTGGATCAAAAAAACCTACAATTCCCGTGTTTTCTTTACCTTCTTGATTCAATCCTAAGTATTGCGGATACCAATATAAAACAACATAAAACGAAGTCAGAATAATTCCAACCATCCAAGCCCAATTTCCCCTATTGGTAAAATCCTTGTGCCAAACTCCATTATTTTTTATTCCTGCAGGTTGGTTTAAATAAGTTCTGTTAGTATAAACTACAATACCGGTTAAAATAGCAATAATTGATCCTGCCAACCAAAATCCTTTATTAGGGAAAGAGACATTAAATAAGGATAGTGTCATAATAAAGAGTCCTAGTAATCCTAGCGTAACGCTTAATTTTTGGATTCCATCCATATCCTGGTTTTCATGAGAGGCGATAGATAAATTTTTGGCTGATTTGCTCATTTTATGTTGTTTTTACACCAACGAATTGGATGCTAAATTGCTTTTGAATTTCGGAAGTGTGAGACGTAAATAATTCGGGGTCAAAATTAGCTTTTGCTAAATGCGCAATGACATAATCTACGGTCTCTTTGCTCGTCAGGACTTTGTCAAAAAACTCATGGCGCATCCGGATTCCAAAAGTATTTATTCCTAAAAAAGTTCGGTCTTTTTTGTCAAATGAAATTCGGATTGCTTTTTTGCCCGCCTGATGTTCCCAGTAAAACTGTTCTTCATATTCTTTTGCGTCAGCCCAAACCCAGCCATACGTTTGGTATTCAATGTCTAAAAACTTCGCCGAATTGAACCAATGTCCTGGTTTGTAAGCAGTGCGCGTTCCAGTTAATGTTTGCGCCAATACTTCTCCCATCATTCGTCCTGTATACCAAACCGCTTCTATGGATGGTCGTAAATCAATGGCTTCATGCTGTTCAGCACAGTCTCCAATGGCGTAAATATCCTTTATGTTTGTTTCAAAGAAACGGTTTACTTTTACTCCTTTTCCTAATTCAATTCCGGAATCTTTTAAGAAATCAATATTGGGTGAAACACCTACCGAAAGGCCAACAATCTCGCAATCAATAGTTTCACCTTTATCAGTAACTACCGCTCTCGCATGTCCTTGATCATCCGAAAGGATTTCTACCAAATTTGTTTCTAATCGTAAATCAATGTGATGTTCAAGAATATGGCGGTTGATCATTTGGCTTTCGCCCAAAGGCAAAATACCACTCCAAAAACTTTTTTCCCGAACCAAAAAAGTGACAGGAATATTGCGAGACCGAAGCATTTCGGCTAATTCGATACCGATTAAACCACCGCCTACAATTACTGCACGCTTCGTGGTTGGTGCCCAGTTTTCTAATGCTTCTAAATCCTGTTTGTGATAGAGTCCAGTAACGCCTTTTAAATCTTGTCCTGGCCATCCGAATTTATTGGATTTTGATCCAGTAGCAATCACTAATTTTTCAAAAGCAATCTTTTCGTTATTCTGTATAATAATTTCTTTTGATTCGGGAACTACAGCGGTAACCAGTCCATGGACGAGATTGATGTTATTCTTTTTCCAAAAGCCATTTTCATAAGACTGTATATGATTAAACTTCATGTGTCCCATGAATACGTACATTAGCGCCGTTCGAGAAAAGAAATACTCATTTTCTGAGGAGACAATAGTGATTTTTGAAGTCGATTTTTTCCGAATGTGACGCGCTAATGTAACCCCAGCGATTCCGTTGCCAATAATGACTAAGTGTTCCATAATTGTACTAAAATTTTTAAAAAATCGCCCTTAATCCTAAGTTGAATGATTGTCCCAAACCACTATCATTCCCTCTAACAAATTTACTATATAAAACTTCCAGATTCAGTACTTTTGTCAATTGATATTTTGCGCCTGTTCCAATTGCAGAATAATTTTGACTAAAATCATTTCCTAAATCAACTAGTTGAGCGTGTTGAACAAAACCGAGAACAGTAAATTTACTTGTTGGAAAATAACTTAGAAATATTCCTGGAGCAAGTTCAATGCTATTATTAGCAAAACCTTCTTCTTTCTTACCTAAAAATAGGCGTGTACCAAATTCTGAAAACAACTGAAATTTAGCTCCTGGAAAAGTATAATCGTAAAAAAATCTATTTTGCCAGATGAAACTTTTTTGTGCTAAAAATCCATTTTCATTATTTTCTTTATCAAATACTGGAATGAAAAATGAACTTTGAATCGAAAATCTTGGCAATGAACTAAAAGGCGCAATTTTTACCGACGGTGCAATGTGTGATAAAGATGTTCGCGCTTTTCCAATTTCATTATCAAACGAAAAAACACTGCTAGCATTTTGGCCTCCAAAAGTATTAGATCTTATTTCTAAAATTACGCCCGCATTAAATTTTTTATTAGTGCTAGCTCCGGTAAAAACTTCTAGTGATGTTGTAAAAAAATTAGAACGAGGAATATCTCTCGTGTTTCCGTTTGATTCCTCTTTGTTTTGTGTATATAAGTTGTTAAACCATTTAATATCCCATTTTCCTTTTTCTAATAATTTTGAAGGCGTATAGGTTTGTATATTGGATTGTTCTTGTTCCTGATTTTCTTGAGCAATACCAGATTGAACAGAAACGAGGAACAGTATCAATAAAATTTTAAGTGATTTCATTATTTTTAGTTTTGGTTAAATAACTTTAAATTATTTTTTATTTAAGCTCCAATCATAAGGATAATAGCTAAACTTTGTCTTCGGATTTATTTTGGTTTCTCTAAATGAATTTATAAATTCAATTTCTTTATTTTTAAAATCGGCTTTGTACCACTCAAATAGTTGCGATAGTTGGATTTTATCGCCTTTAACTTTTATAAAATTTGGATTATTTAAAGCTTTGGTAGTTTGTTGGTCTAATTTAGCATCAAGTGTTTCAGGTAAATAAGCTTCTGGTAGTATTGGCGGACAACCATTTGCTCCGCAAACTAAAACAAAATGTAATCGAGCATCATTATATTTGGCTCTTAACATCTTGTTTTCAATATCATTCAAGGTTATTTTTTTGCCAGAAATTGTATAAATAGTTTTGTCAAAAAAGCCAGCGATATCAAGTGGAGATTTTACTGGAAATTGTGTTGTAATTCCCTTTATTACCAATAAATTATAAGCATTAATTAAAAAAGCTTTGTTAGAGTTTTCATCTGTAGTTAAATCATAATTTGCTATAATTTTTACGAGGTCATCTAATTCATTTGGGCTTGTTTTAATAGCAAAATAATCAACTTTATTGTCGCTAACATATTTTTTTAGAAAAGAATTAGTTTTACTAAAAAAAGTATCCTTTTGACTAAAAGCCGAAATGCTAATCAGCATTAAAATAAGCAAAAGTGCGAAGGTTTTTTTCATTGTGTCCTACTTTTAATAAACGGTTATTTTTGTGAAATCATTAAATTTTACAGGAGAAGGAGAAAATTTTAAAATATTGTATAGTAAAAATTTACATTGGTCTTTTACTGAACACTGATTTTTAGATTTTTAGCTGGAGTAAATATTGAGGGATCATCTTTTAAGAATTTTAAATTAGAAATTGAAGCTTCACCCAACTGCTTTGTCAACCCCTCTTTTTTGTTCCAACCCCAAAATTGCCATCGTGTTGCAATCGGAATGCCATTTACTTCTTGATAATTAGAATATTGTATAGCATGAGGGTTTTTTTCTGCTTCTTCTTTTGTGCCGTTATTAGTGACTATATATGCTACTTTTTGAATTAAATCTGAATCTAAAACGGAATAAACAACGTACCAATCGTCTGGAGCATCGCCAGTTTTTGGTTCAAAAGTTAATTTTTCAGTATTGAATTTTTTAGCATCCTTTTCTATGTTTGTGTAATATTCCCATTTGGTACCGCTATCGCTTAATTTGAACGGAAATAAAAAGAAATAACTCCAAGTGTATGCATCAAATCGCACCGTTGTATCGTTTAATTCGGGCGAATAATACACTTTCCTTCCATCATAAATAATAGTATTTCCATCGGCGAAAGTGATTTTTCCTTTACTTGAATTTGTTTTCAATGTTACTTTAGCATTAATTCGTTCTTGTCCACCAAAGGATAATAGCAAATCGAATTGAATCATTTCCTCTTGATTAAATTTCTCCTTATTGTGTGCCTTTTCTACTTTTTGAACAAAAGATAATTCTTGCGGTTGTTTTTCTGATTTTTGGCACCCAAGAATACTCAATAATAAAAATGTGAATAGCAATAACTGTTTCATTTTGTAAATTTTTATTTTAACAAAGATCATTTTTGGATGAGTTTTTTGAGTTAGTCTTTTTACCTTATTTCTTGGCAATTCTACACTTACAAATCATTTTCTGACTTTTTATTTAGATATTTATAAAAAAAATATAAATGTTAAAAAAATATTTATTAATAACTGTTTTTTCCATTTTTGCGGCTTCCGCTCAAAACAAAAATGTTTCCACCATTTCTTGGAAAGGAAATAAAAAAATGAATATTAAATTCATGACAGAATTTATAGAAACTAAAATAAACCAACCATTAGACAGTGTGAAATTAGAAAATGATGTGGCAGCTTTGACCCGTTTGAATGGGGTTTCTAACATCACTTTTAAAGTTTCGAAAGCTGTTGATTCTAGTTACGAAGTGACTTATACAATTATTGAAAACTGGAGTATTTTGCCTAATATCGCTTTATGGACAACAGATGAAGCAGCTGCCGCTTACAAAATAGGCGTTTTTGATTATAATTTTTTGGGAAGAAATAATACTATTGGAGGATTTTATCAATACAATGGTGTTGCTTCTTTTGGTTTCCATTTTTCAGCACCGTTTTTATTTTCCGCTAACATTGGTTTAGAAACTAGTTTTCAAAAATTAGCAAGTATTGAACCTATTTTTATAAATGAATTACCAGCAAGATATGAATATACGAATACAGGTGCTGAATTGTTAGGTGTTTATCGCTTGAATTACAGAAATTCCATAAAATTTGGAGTCAATGTTTTTTCAGAAACATATCAATATATTTCTGGTCCCACTGCATTTGATGTTCCACAAAAATTAGAGGTTGATAAAATGTTAGTGAAATCAAATTATAATTATGATAATTTGTTATATGACTTTTATTTAGTAAAAGGAATTCGGAACAACTTTTTTGGACAATATGTTTTTAGTTCTTCTGAATTTCAAAATGATTTTATTATTGCTTGGAATGATTTCTCTTATTTTAAGCGTATTGGTAAAACTGGAAATTGGGCAAGTAGATTGCGAGTAGGTTTATCTTCAAATGATAAAAGTCCGTTTGCACCATTTGCTTTAGATAATAATTTAAACATTCGAGGCGTAGGAAATATTATTGATCGTGGAACTGGTGTGATCGTTTTAAATACCGAATATCGAAAAACTCTTTATGAAAAAGGCTGGTTTGTTTTGCAGGGAAATGCATTTGTAGATTCTGGAAGTTGGCGGCAACCCGGTGGAAATTTTAGTGACTTTGTTGCATCCGATAATTTCAGAGTTTATCCTGGAATTGGACTTCGTGTTATTCATAAAACAATTTTTAATGCTACTTTTAGGATTGATTATGGTTTCGGAATTACAAAAAATGCATCAAATGGAATTGTTTTTGGAATTGGACAGTATTTTTGATAAATAAAAATTAAGGGTCAGTGGTTCCTTTTATTTTACCTTTTTTTGCAAAAACTAGAGAGATAATTTTTAAGGTTTTCTACTTTAAAATTTTCGGAGAATTAACTTCCAATCTATAATATTCTATATCATTTTTTGTTAACAATACACAACAGACAAAAAATTTGAATAATTTTCTTTTATCAATTTAGGTATTGAAGACATTAAAAGTAGTGAGAATGATTTAAGTTAGCATTTGTCTCGTTGAGCGCAGTCGAAGCGTTCCCACTTGTATCTCTCCTAATTCGCTTATGATGACAAAAATTGACACTTTAGAATAGATTCGCATGCAATAACGTGCAGTACATTTTTATTATAAAATTGTTACAACAAATTGTATCTAGTACTAAGTTTGATATTTTTATTTAAAACTTGTCGGTAGTTCTATTTTCATATCTAAACTCTTTGGGAGAAAGTCCTTCTTTATTTTTAAAAAATCGACTAAAGGATTGCAAATCTTCAAATCCAAGTTCAAAAGCAATTACTTTTACGATTTTCTGAGTAAAAAGCAATTGTCTTTTTGCTTCAATATGAATTCTATTTTGAATGACTTTTAAAGGAGTTTTTTCAGAATGTAAAGAAAAAAGATTAGTTAACGATTTTGCGGGTTTATTCATCAAATCAGCATATTCTAACACAGAATGTTTCTTCTTATAATGCATTTCAACTAATAAATTAAATTCTCTTATGGTATCTAACTTAGTTACATGAAGATGAATATTACTATTTTGTATTTTATAAATCCGTGTTGCTAAGATCAAGAAACGTTTTAATAACATCAATAACATTTGCGATTGCAGATTATCACGTGTTTCGAATTCAATTAAAAAAACGGCCCATAAAAGTTTAAATTTAGTTAAATGTGGCCCCTCAAGAGTTATAATTGGAATTTTAGCATTTGCAAAAAACAAAACACCATTGCACCCAATTTCTTTATCAAAAAACTCTGAACTGTAAAATTCTCGATTGAATCGCACGAGATTAATTTCATTTATTTTAGAAATTACAATATCGTGCATATCACTTAGAAACAAAATTTGATTTTGCAATAAAGGATATTCTACTCCGTCAATAATTAAAATAGTATCTGCACTATCATTCCAAAATATCCGCAAACAGCTCCCTTTGAAATTGTTCAACCAAGAGGCATCTTCACTTTTAATTGTGTCTAAATGAAAATATTCGTTAAGCTTTCCTTGATATTCCATTTATAGGACGTTTCGTTTATAATACTGCAGCATACTTTCAGAAGAATGCCCTAACCTACGTTTGAGATGAATGATTCCAAAATGAAATTGTAAACGCCAAACTCCATTTTGACGGTATCTTCTGGCAGAAGTGATAATGTATTCCGGAATTACTGCAAACTGTTTTTTGGCGTAAAGCCTAGAAATGAGTTCATTATCTTCATAAATGATAAATTTTTCATCAAATCCATTTATTTCCTCAAACAGGTTTTTAGTTATAAATAACGATTGGTCTCCACCGCGACAAGAAATATGATTAAATCTGGTGAACCACTGTGAAATCATTAATACCGGATGACGGTAATCAAATTTCAGTCGGAAACAACCTGCTAGATTCCCTTTTTGGACAGTACCTTTAATGATGCGGTCAAAATTGACTGGGGGGAAACTATCACTGTGCAAAAAATAAAGAATATACCCTGTAGCGGCTTTAGCTCCTGCATTCATTTGGATTGATCTGCCTTTTTCTGTTTCAATTAATTTTACACTAAAATTAGCTCTAATTTTATTTTGCGTTTGATCTGTACTGCCACCATCAACAACAATTATTTCAACTGCCTCTTTGTAAAATATTTTATTTTCAAGATCTAATAATAATTTACTAATGCTATTTACGTCATTAAAAACGGGGATTATTATCGAAATTTTATTCATTTAAGCTCCAGTTGTATTCTTTGTAATTGATTTTTGCTTTAGTACTTATTTTCACAGTACTGTACTGGTTTAAGAAATCAATAATGGAACCTTTTTTCTTAAAGTCACCAGCAAACCAATCAAATATTTTTGAAATTTCAATTTTATTTGTGGTTATAGTATTTTTAGTTTTGTCATTGATAAAACTTTTTGACACAGCTTTTAATTGCTGCTCTAATTTGGCGTCAGTATAGGCTTCGTTTAGTAAATTTGGACACGAAAAAGAGGCACAATTGATAGCGAAATGAATTCGCGGTTCGTTCATTTTGCGAAGAATTTCATGTTCGATTTCTTCTAAACTGTATGTTTTGTTACCTAAAGAAAAGAATTTTTTACTCCATGGATTAGCTATGTCTTTAATACTTTTAGTGGGATAATTGTCAAGAATTAATTGCACGGTGTAGGCATTATAGGCATTTATCCAATACGCAAGAACAGCATTTTTTGACCATGATTTTGTCGGAACATTCGCCGACAATTCGCTGAGATACAATTTTAATTCTTTACTATCTTTTTGAAATCCTTTGTAATTTACGAGTCCGTTTTTAGAAACATTGTTTTGTAATAATAAATTCCATTTTGCATGATTTATACTCTTAGCATTGGCAGTAATGCTAGTTTGGAATGCTGCAGTTGGAATATCAGAATTATTTTTATTTTTACCGCAGGAAAGCAGTGGCAAAAGGAGCAGTGTTAAAAAATATTTTTTCATCGGTACTATTTTTAATTTGTAAAACTATAGACAATCATTAAACTCGTTCCTGACAGAATAAAGAAACTATTTTATAAAAGGATATATTTCTTGTTTGATAAAATCTTTAGGAAACTCATTTTCATCGTGAAAACCAAGTTCGATATCTCTTCCGCTGGCGGGTATATAACTGGTTTTGAATAAATAATCCCAAATACTTAATGAAATTCCAAAATTAACTCCCTGTTTATTTGGCATTTTTTTACTATGATGCCAAATATGCATTTTGGGATTGTTAAAGATAAATTTCAAAATGCCGTAGTCCCAACCCAGATTAGCGTGATTCAAATGGCCAATAGCAATCGAAATAAAATGCACAATAAATACATCTTGAAGGTTTATTCCACCTATGAGAATAATAGGAATGTATAGAATGGATTTGTAAACAAGAGGCTCCATCCAATTGTATCTAAAATGGGCAGCAAAACCCATTTCTTTTATGCTATGATGGGTTTTATGAATTTTCCATAAAAAAGGAATGGTATGCAATAAACGATGTACGTTCCATTGAATAAAATCGCTAATGATGAAGAATACAAGTAAAGCCAGAGGTTTTGGTAACTCCGACAAAGAAAACAGTTGAATAGACATTAATTCAAGCCCAAACATACCAAGTGAGTCATTAATAAGTTGTGCAGTTACATTAGATAATGCAATAAGAAGAATTAAATTGAGCAGGAAAAAATTGAAAAAGACATAAAATAAATCCAACCAGAAATCCTTACGAAAAATAGCCTGTTGTTTTCGCCAAGGGAAAATTATTTCAAGTAGCCACACGACTAAAGAAATAGCGATCAATCCATAAAAATAGTTGTCCCATTTCCAGTATAAAATTTCCTCTTTCAGATAATTTAAATAACCGCTGTAGGAATTCAAGAATATGTCAATATATTTTTCCATTTTTAATACGCAATTTTTTAGTTGGTGCTATTTATCTCACCGCTTAATGTATTTTTTTTTACTTATTTTTATTTACAAGACTGATTTTATTCCTACCAAATTATAAGAGCTTTGTTCTAAATCTTCAAAGGTATCAATATCGTTTAAAGTATCTAAAAGACACACTTTGTGAGCCGCTAAATCGCTTATCGTTGCTTTTAAAACAGTACTCGTTCCCCAATCTTTATTTTGGAAAATAAGAGTATTATTTCGCTTTAATCCTAATAAATAATAGCCGCCATCTTCAGCGGGTCCTATAACTGCATCATGATCTAAAAGTTTAATAAAAGCAGTATCAATAAGGCTTGTTTTTAGATCTAACAAATCACTACCAATGATAATACAATTTTGATAACCCATCTCAAAAAGGGTTTCAAATGCATCGTGCATCCGATTTCCTAAATCGCCATTGGATTGTAGTTTTTTATGATAAAATTCTCTAGACCAAATATCATCTTCGATAATACTACTATCATAAAATACGAATTTATCACTATTGACAGGTTTTGTTTCAGTCATGGTATGCAAGAGTAAATCGCAATAAACTTGTAAAGCTTTTTGATTACCAATTGTTTTTGCAAGTCTTGTTTTTACTTTTCCTAATTCAGGATTACGAGTAAAAATGAGTAAAGCATCAGTTTTCATAAACCTTTATTCCTTTAGTTAAATAAACGCTCCATATTTTATTAAAAGTATGCACACTATCTGTTACTTTATTCTGATTGTTAATCACTTTACCGCCAGTATTTTTATACTCAAAAATGCCTCCATACAAATTGTAGACATTTTTATAACCTAATTTTTGTAATTTTTCGCCTATTTTTTCGCTGCGAACACCAATAGAGCAATACACAATAATTGTTGCATTTTTATCTTTAAATTTTTTAGCAAGTTTGGCACTGTCAAACTTATCAAATCCTACGTTTGTAGCGTTTTTGATGTGACTTACTTTAAATTCTTTAATTTCTCTCGCATCTAGTAAAATAACTCCAGTTCTTGTGTTGAGTTCTTTAATTGTAATGTAAGGAACCGTTTGTTTATTCAATTTTTCTAAAACCAATGGAATCGTGTTTTGTGAAAAACAAAATGAAGTTGTAAAAAAGATAAATATTTTAAACAGGAATTTCATAATTTTAATGTTATCATAAATAGTCGACTTGTTATTTTATTCCTGACAAGAATTTTAAATATTTATAAAATTAATTATCCAAGGTGGACTTATTGAAACAGTAAAAAACATTTTGACAGATTTGTAATTGTATTTTTCCTCCCAGATTATTTTAGAAAATATGTTTACAGCATGTCATAAACGTTATATCTGTTAATAAAAATCACTAAAATAAATTAAAATATTTTTTGTGTCTGCCTAAAAATATTTACTTTTAATTTGACGCTTTCTTGATGAGTTACCAAAAGACAAGTTGCGAAAATAGTTTTATTCTCGCTTTGTCTTTTAACAATACGATACTTTTTTATTATTACTTTATAGGATTTCCTGTTCAGATATGGCGGTTATCCATTTGCTTTGGAAGATATTTTTTTCAAGTTTTTTCAGAATGAAAGTTCAGCAAACTTTTTATCATTTTAGCTACCTAAAATTTTAATATTTTCTAGATTTTAGTATTTTTTAAAGGTATGAAAATAAGTCGAGATCTTTCAGAAATTATTGATATTACAATTTTGATAAATAAGAAATTTTAAAGAAATCATTAATTTTAATCTGCAAAATTATGATTTATAAAATTTTACCTCACAAAGAACCTGAGCATGGAGAGTATTTATAAAATTGCGATTTATTAGATTAAATTTTGGAATTTATTGTTTTAAAACAAAGTTAAAGAGTTAGAGTTCTTCCATTAATTTTTATTTCAAGCGATTCCATTAGGAAAGAAAAAACATCTTTCTTAGTAATCGGTTTTCAAATTATTTACGAAAATTATAAAAAAACACTTTTTTGCAAGTATAAAAAGGATTATTTATTTAGAAAAAATTTAAATTTTTTACGCGTTTAAGTCTGGAAAATTTAGTTTTTGCTATTCCAACTAGCTAAATCCAATGAAAAAGTTATGAGTCTAATTGAATATTATGTTCAATTGTAGAACAATAAATTATTCACAAATACACTTGTATAAATTGACCATTAATTTCACAAGAAATTTATTTAATTATGTAATATACTTTTTTTTATTAGGTTTAAATTTAGAATCTGTTATTAATTTGGAAAATAACTTCATACCTCATTTATGATATTTTTTCTGTTATTTATTATTTTAATTGGCGAGATATTCTTTAGATCGAAAAAGTCATTTTCAAATTACATGAAAAGAGTGAATTTAAATTAAGTTATTATTAAAGTAAATTTTAAAATTATTTCATGCATTACAGCAGGCTCTATTTTAGAGAGTTTTTAAACAGCAGTTGGTTTGTGGTAATATGCTGTTTCGATTTAAACGTCAATTTTTGTTAGTTCTTTATTAATTACACAAATTGTAGAAAGAAAAGGAACCTGTTTTCAATATCGGCTTTTGACTTTTACTAGGCACATTTTTGGTTTTTGCAAATAAAGGCCAGCTGGGGTGATGTAATACCGACCTCAAACATAAAAATTAACAGTACCATTATGTATTATTAACTCTTTATAAACCAGATTAAGCCATGACAAAAGATAAAACTTTAGCAGGTAAAACCGTAATCATTACTGGTGCGGATTCAGGAATAGGCCAAGCCATTGCTGACGAACTGAGTAAAAAAGGCGCTTCGATTCTCATTAACTATTTTCAAGATGAGGCTGGCGCAAAAAAAACGCTGAAACTCGTCACAGATAATGGTTCCAAAGGATTAATTTTTCAGGCCGATATATCCGATTATAATCAGGTAAAAGTTATGTATGAGGCCGCGTGTTTAAAACTTGGCGTACCCTATATTTTAATAAATAATGCTGGAGTCGATGCTTCCGGAATTACATTGGATAAAATGGACGTTGAGGTATTTGATCTAGCAATCCGCACCAATTTATATGGGGTTTTCTACAATTGTAAGGAGTTTATCCGACTTCGTAAAAAAGAAAAAGGCAATGGTAAAATTGTCAATATCACTTCCGTACATGAAGACCTTCCTCGCGCTGGAGCTTCAGAATATTGTGCGAGTAAAGGAGCTATTCGAAATATTACACGTTGCCTGTCTTTAGAACTGGCGGAATTTAATATCAATGTCAATAATCTTGCGCCTGGAATGGTTCTTACGCCCATGAACCAAAAAGCCATGGATGATCCCGAACTTTTAAAGAAACAGGTACAGAGCATTCCATTGAAACGTGCCGCGGAACCGTGGGAAATTGCAAAGCTTGCCGCCTATCTGGTATCAGATGACGCAGCTTATGCAACGGGAAAAACGTTTACTTTAGATGGAGGTTTAACGCAAAACTTAGGGCAAGGCGCATGACCTATCAAATAAAACATATTGAGCATTTGACAATAAAATGTTCAGAACCCTTGTCTGGCATGTATAAACTCAGCCCTTTTGTTTGGGAGGAAAAAGGATGGTATAAAATTTTGTTGCGTGCTGTTAACCCTTCACAAGATCCGAAACAAAAGGTGGCTCGGATATACTACGGAACGTCTCGCGATGGTTTAACATTTAAGATGTCTGATACACCAGTAATTATACCTGGAACTAACGTTTATGATAAAGATGGATGCGAGGATCCCACTTTAGTATTTGCTGATGATCAATATTTTATATATTACTCAGGCTGGAACCAAACAGAAGAGGTAGGGCAGTTGTTATTGTCGAAAGGATCTTCAATAGAGACCTTGAAACTTGCTGGCGTTGCCATTCCCAGCCAGAAGGGGTACCGCAATCCTAAAGAAGCAACCGTCTATCAATTACCAAACAAAGAGTGGGTGCTGTGGTTTGAATACGCTGATGATGACCGATCAAAATTAGGCATTGCCGAAAGTTCAAGCGTATCGGGACCGTGGAAAATTATTGGAGAATATATGCAGCCAGGGAACGAATGGGATAATTATCACTTAAGTGCTGGTCCAATTGTGAAAAATGGGAACGAAGGTTCTGTTATGTTTTATAATGGTGCCAATGAAAAAGCCCACTGGCGCATTGGATGGGTTGAAATGGACGGTGATGGAAATGTAACAAACCGAAGCACCTCTCCATTGATTACGCCCACAAAACCGAAGAAAGACGAAACAGATATTGCGTTTGCCGCTTCGGCACTAATGGAGCATAATGAAATATGGCTATACTATTCTGTTGCAGATTCTAAAGTAATGCGCGCCATAATAACCATCGATAAATAAACATTTAAAGGTAGTTTTTGCAAAGTACAATGATTGATAAAAAAGAAATAGATTATGTTGGAGAAACGATTGCCTGTTTTAATGATTTCAATTTCGCCGTTAGCAAGCAATTAGGAGCAACACTTTTTTAAAAATACATCTCCTGCTACTTCTTTAAATATTTTTATTTTTTTACCAATTATTAAGTAGGTATCATTGCACGGCAGACCAATGTACTGTCCATCAAAAAAGCCCACAATTCTGCCAGAAGCCTGTGACCGTGCTATCGACGTGGATTGCCATTTATTTTTTCTTTCGTTAAGTATCCGTTGCCGATTGTTTCGGTACTATACTTTAATTCTTCAATGGCAGATTGAATGTTCGTTCAATATTGTAGAGTTTTGCTTTTATTACTGCAAGAAAACATTACATTGGCAATAAAAGTCGCTGTTGATTTTTTCATTTATAGTTAATTTAAATTATTCTACTTTTAAAATTGGTCCAACTATTTGCATGTCGTTGTCTTCAAAAACTTTTGCTATTTCTTTTGGAGTTGGCTCTTTTTCAAATGCACTCATTGTTGTAAAAAATGCTTCCATTTTGCCTGCTGGTTGAAAAGTTACCGTCATTTTTCCTTTTTTACTGATTTGAGTCCACGCATGAGGAATTTTCATTGGCAAAAAAATACAGTCTCCAGCGCCTAGAGAATATTTATCCTCTCCCACCTGAAAATAGAAAGAACCTTCAATTACATAAAAAACTTCATCTTGAAAATGATGCACATGCAGCGGTGTTCCCCATCCTGGCGATAAAGAGATTTGCTCAAACATTGCAAAGCCACCATCAGTATCAGTGCCAGATATTTTTAAATCTAGTATGTTTTGGTTTACTCCTTTTAGTTTTATATGCCCGTGTAGTCGCCCTTCACCAGCATTTACCTTAAAACCTTTGTTTGCTCTTCGAAAAAATTGGTTTTGTTTAGCAAAAGCTAAGAAAGGCAATGTTGTCGCGGCAGCTAATATGGTTGTTAAAAATTTATTTCTATTCATTTTTTTTAGAATTAACTTTTAAATTGATTATTCATTTATGAAATTTATGGTTATGAAAGGATAGCTAGTTATTAAACCGCTTGATTTTTCGTGCTGATACCAATCATTGGTATTGAATGAAATTAGGTATTCTTCGTCTTTAACTAAATTTTAAGCTGAAATAGGTTGAATTACCTCGACACCAGCGGTTAGTATATCCTTGATTTCTGTTCTTATCATTTTACCTGTTTTTAATTCATAAAAAGTTATTTTTAGGTCTTTATTAGTAGTGGGCATTTTCAATACCACGGCAGTTATTTTTCCTTTTATTAAAGGTATGAAAGACAAACCAAATGATAATTATATTGCAGTTATCGCCATTGAATTTTGAAATATCAGTTTAAAACATCAAATATAAATTTCCTATACTTCAAGTATAGTTTTCAATTTGGGAATTGAATAGGAAATTTGGATCAATTGTAATTTTAAACTAGTTTAACACGGTAAATTATTATCGATTAAATTTAATGATAATAAGATTTAGTTTCACTTACTATTTTGCCGTTTTAACTAAATTAAATTATATTAAGCAATTGCTTTTTAAAACACACAATTTTATTCTAATTAGATATTTGTCACAACTATTTAATTACTGATACCTTAATAGCTCGTTGCAATATAAACAGACCAATTGTAGCGGAAAGGGCAGAAGCTATTAGAATACTTAATTTAGCGCCGTTCAATACTGCGCCATCAAAAACTGCACCTGCGACCACAATTGACATAGTAAAACCCACACCGGCTAAACATGCTGCTCCGATCAACTGAGCCCAGCTAATTTCATTTGACAAAGTGGCTAAGTCAAATTTAGATGCTAACCAACAGAATCCAACTATACCAAGAGGTTTTCCAATGCACAGACCTAATATTATACCTAAATTAACTGGAGTAATTACATTAAATTGTACTCCCAATAGTACTATTCCAGTATTAAAAAAAGCAAATAAAGGTAATATTAGATAGTTAACTCCTTTTTCTAACGAATGCTCTAATTCTTCTCCAGGACCAGTTAACCTATTAATAGCTTTATTTATAGATTGTAAAGAACTGTGCCGTATACTTTCTTGACTATTATCTAAATCTTTGATATTTACTATTTCTTGCTCAAAAATTACGGATGCTTGAGTTGCGATACCAACTAAATTTCCTTTTCTCCTAGATGGAATCAAAATTGCAGTTATAACGCCAGCAAGGGTTGCATGTAATCCACTTTGATAAATATAGAACCAAAGAAAAACACCCAAAACGATGTAAATGGTTTTAGAATACACTTTAGAATAGTTGAGCAATCCCATTATTGCAACAATAACAACTGAGACAATAAATGCGTTAATGTGAAAACCGTGGCCATAAAACAGTGCAATAACAAGAATAGCACCTAAGTCATCAGAAACTGCCAATGCAGAGATAAAAGCCTTTAATGCACCTGGCACCGTACTTCCGAGCAAAGCCATCAATCCTAACGTGAAGGCAATATCAGTGGCCATTGGAACTCCCCAGCCATGAGCGCCATCTTCTTTATAATTGATAAACAAATATATTAATGCAGGAATTATCATACCTCCAATGGCTCCAATAACAGGCATAGTCGCCTTTTTTCTACTCGACAATTCGCCAAAAATTAATTCTCTTTTTATTTCTAATCCTATTAACAAAAAGAAAATTGCCATCAATCCATCATTAATCCAGGTTTCTAGCGGCAAAAGGAAATTTGAATCACCTGCAGAAAAGCCTAATTTAATATCACGCAAAAATTCGTATTCTTCAATAAAACCTATGTTAGCAAAAATCAGAGCGACTATCGCAGCAATTAATAGCATTAATGCAGCAGATGCTCCCCATTTTACAAAACTTTCCATGGCCTGCGCTACAGGTCTGTTTTTGATGTATTCAATATATTCTATTAATGCGTGTTCATCCCAGGCACCGTTGTACAAGTTACCGTTAACGATAACTGCTGGTACTACCTTTATTTCATTCTGTTTAGCCAGTTTTATATTGTTTTTTAATTCTGTAGTAATTTCAGGGGAATTATAATCTTTTTTAAATTTTTTGATATCAATACCCAGACTTTCAACCATATTATATATAATGTCGGGCGTATAATCACCTTTATGATCCATTAGTAGTAAATCCATTTCGTGAAGTTTACCATACGATTTAGCAGTCAAAACTGCCCTTGTTGTCAGCTGGAATTCGGCGTTATTTACGTCATTAGAAAAGTATTGAAATTTTAATTTAATCGTATCGCCGTAATGTTTGACAACATTGTTTAGAATATGGCGACCATTTCTAGCGATTTTGATAGTATAGTCGATAAACACGATTAGTTCTATTTGGATATTTTTGTTCATACACGATGGTTTAAAAGAATTATGGCATCACAATACAGAAATGAGTTTGAACAGCTAGATACAGTTATTAGCGATAGAATGAATGTATGAAGTAGCTTAAGTCATCCTATTTATTTTCATCGCTAATTTATTAATTAGTCATTGTTCATATTTGTGTCGTCTGTCTCAATCTTATCCTTAAAACAGCTGATAAGATTAACCTTTTTTAATACATGAATTAATTATTTTAAAAACAGCTATTTGAGATTTTTTAAATCCGATTTAGCAATCAAAATTTTTTCTGCCATGTTACTCAATAATAACTTATCTCCTAAATGAGCCTTTTTTATCAATTTTACGAGTATCACAGTTAGAGGCAGATTAAAATTTATGGACAAGTAAAACATCGATAATGTTTAGATTAACACGATTAAAATTATTTTTAATTTTATTTCATCTACTTTAATCATTAGATTGGTTTTTTTTTTCTGGATCTAGGTATTCCTTTTGTGTATATCCTGAAAATAGTGAAAATCATCAAAAAAAGGAAGGAATAATTTCTTAGTGATTATTGTTTTATTTCTTAATATTGTTAGTACGACTTTACGCTACAAATACATTTCAATACTGAATAAATTTCTACATAATTTTAAAAATTAGTTATTCTGGTATTCAATTCCTTTTTTTGACTTTGTATTTGTTAAAAAAGTAAATTTCTTTATTTTAGTTTATACTTTGACGATCATTTTTCCTTTGTTTTTTCCTTGAAATAAATCGATAAAAGCATTAGGTAGTTCATCAAACCCATCTACAATAGTTTCTATGTAATGCAATTTGCCTTGCTGTAACCATTCTGCTAATTGCTTAATTCCTGCGGAATGTTTGTCTACATAATTGGAGATCACGAAACCTTGCATGGAAGAACTTTTCTTGATCAGGAATGGTTGTACACTAATACTTTTTGGAAGTGTTGTGTTATTGTACACGGAAATAGCACCGCAGTTTACTGTTCTTGAGAACTTGTTGATATTAAAAAGTACGGCTTCCGAGATTTCTCCTCCCACATTGTCAAAATAAATATCTACACCTTCAGGGCAAGAATTAGCGATCGCTTCATTCATGTTTTCTGTGGTATTGTAATTTATTGCTTCGTCAAAGCCGAATTTAGATTTGAGCATTTCCAATTTTTCATCCGTGCCGGCAATTCCAACTACTCGTAATCCAAGTATTTTACCAATTTGACCTACCACGCTTCCTACAGCTCCTGCTGCACCTGATACAAGGAGTGTTTCCCCTTTTTTAGGTTTTCCTATTTCAGTCAATCCTAAATATGCGGTAAGTCCTGTCATTCCTAAAACTCCAAGATATGCCGAAAGAGGTGCTTTATTTGGATCTACTTTTAGAAGTTCGTCGGGTTTTACTACCTGAGTTTCTTTCCATGCTAACATACCAGACACGTAATCGCCGATACTGAATTTACTGTTCTTAGATGCTAAAACTTCAGCAATAGTGCCAGATATTATCGGTTTATTGAGCTCAAATGGTTTTATGTAGGACTCAGCATCACTCATTCTTCCTCTTAAATAAGGATCGACTGAAAAGTATTTGGAACTTAATAAAACTTCTCCTTCTTGTAACGCAGGTACGTCAGCAGTAGTAAACTCAAAATCTGTCAGCTCAGGTATCCCTTTTGGTCTGTTTTTTAAATTGATTGTTCTTGTTGTGCTCATAGTTTGTTCATTATGTTAATTCTATATTTTAAAAAGTTAGCTTTATTGAAAGAAGAACATGACCGATTATAAAAGATACTACAATTAGTTAAGTCCAATTTTACTCTATCAGTTTTTTTTCTAATCTAGTCAACAAAATGTGAAGCTGCTAATTTAGGAGGTGGAGCTGTACGTTCGGCAAACTGGCTAACAACCTTGTGACAAATTACTTTTAAAAATTGTTATTACAGGATCTACAGCTACTAGTATTTATAAAAATCTATTTTTATTAAAAACTTTTCCAGCACGGACTCTATAAACAAATCGACTTCAGTTATCGCTATCGCTAAATCTGAAGTAAAAATAAATTGATTAATCGTCTCATTGATCTTTTGTTGTAAATTATATAAGTCAGGTTTACAAGCTTGTCTTAATTTCTATAATCTAGTTTTTATTTTCTGATAGTATTTCATTCGCACTTTCGCCTGTCAAAATGGTAAATTCTTGAAATGCAGTTTGGAATATTCTTGATAGGTTTGGCTCATCTCTTTTCCTGTGAGTTGCATTAATTAATTGAATCTGGTTGTATTTATTAATAGTAACTGATATTTTCAAATCAATGTTAATACGATCACCTTTTGGTGGTGCTTCTGCTATGCACATTACTTTTATTATGAAAGGCGTTATCAGTTCTATTTGTCATTGAGTAACCGCACTTTCAATAAGGGTCTCACCAGCTAGAATTTCGAACACTTGATTGTGTTTTACATCATTTTTCAATACTTCAACTAAGGTTTGTGCAACATCTGCTCTTGAAATACTTCCGGGATTTTCCACTTTTTCTTTTAATTGAATTTTACCAGTACCTTCTTTATCCGTTAGTGAACCGGGTCTTACTATAGTATAATTCAGGCCGCTGGCTTTTAAATAATTATCAGCATTTTGTTTTGCTCTTAAATAATCTTCAAGTGTATCGCTTACAGAAGGATCATCAGCTCCCATCGAACTGAGCATAACGAACTTTTTTGCTCCAGCATTTTTTGAAGCATCAATTAATCGTTTTGCACCTTCTTGGTCTATTCCAATTATATTCTTTCCCTTAGATCCTGCTGCAAAAATTACTTTGTCTGCATTTATCACAGCGTGGTTTAAATCCTTTTCTAGATCGGCTAGCACCACTAAAACATTTTCTTTTTCGAAACGGTCTTTTTGTTCTTGTTTCCTTACCATGGCAATAGGTCTATAGACATCCGAGCCTTTCAGTAATTCAATAATAAGTCTTCCTGTTGTACCGTTTGCTCCGGCCACCAGTATATTTTGTTTTTCATTTTTCATATTTTTTATATTTTACAATTAATAATTTTGTTTATCCCTTTCAATTTTACGACATCGTAATAATCACTTTCCCTTTGGCTCTTCCTGTCGCTAAATATAAATAGGCATCAATTCCATTTTCGAAAGAATATATCAAATCAACGATAGGCTTAATATCCCCATCTTCAACCATTCTGCTGATTTTATTTAGCTGCTCAGCATCAGGTTGCATCCACGTTAGTTTGTAAACAGCAGATTTTTTTTCGATCAATTTTGCTAATTTTTCGGGCAATTTATAATCCTTCATACCCATCTGCTTGGCTGTTTGTGGGTCAGGTGGACCTGCTATTGTAGTCACTTTTCCACCTTCTTTAATGAGATCAAAAGCATCAAAGGTGTAGTCATCCCCTAAAGTGTCAAAAACAATATCTAAATTATTTACAACCTCTTTGTAATCTTCAGTTTTATAGTCGATTACTCGGTCAGCACCCAAAGCTTCGACCCAATCTACATTTTTGCTGCTAGTAGTCGTATATACGATGGCTCCTTTAGCTTTAGCATACTGAACTGCAAAACTACCTACGCCACCAGATCCTCCATGAATGAGAATTCTATCGTTTTCTTTAATTCCAACACTCTCTAGAGCTTGTATTGCTGTTAGTCCAACTAAAGGCAAACCAGCTGCTTCTTCAAAAGAGCTGTTTTTGGGTTTCTTAGCAACTAGGTCACTATTGACACTTACAAATTCTGCTATGGTACCCATTTGTTCTTGTGGCACTCTAGAATATACTTCATCTCCTATTTCGAATTTGTTTACATCCGCGCCCTTCTCCATCACCACTCCGCTTAGATCAAAACCTATTGTAGTAGGTAAGTTCAACGAAATCATATCTTTCAATTTACCTTCCACCATTTTGTAATCAATAGGATTTATCGAAGCTGCTTTAACTTTCACTAAAATATCATTTGGTTTTAAAGAAGGTTTTTCGATCTCATTGATGGATAGGCTGTCTTTAATTTCACCGTATTTTATAATTTGAAGTGCTTTCATATTAATTATATTTTATTGTTAATTTTACTTTTTTGTCTGTCTTATTTAGTTTCTAAAAATAATTTTAATTTGCAACTCAGTATAATTTTTTAATCACTTATCAAGAAACTTTTCTAAAATAAAAATGTATTTTTTTTTAAATCTTTCGCTATTATAGTTATGTCTAATAGTATTTTTTATTTTGTAGGATTTTTACATAATTGTTAAACAGCTAATCACGAACGAGTCCAAGATATAAGATGTGGTTAAAAAAAGTGATTAATCTTGCACTATCGGAATTTGGAGTACCAACAGCATCTTTTCAATTGAGATATTGACCAATATTTGAGGGAAAACTGAAACAAAAATTAACTTTAGTAGGAGATTAAATTTGTTTTGAATGATTATATTTTTATTTTTTTTCATATTTTACTGCTGTTGGATGACTTATTATCACCAGCATTATGAATTAAAGTAGTTTTTTTTTGATTTTAAATTCGAGAAACAAGACAAACAAATTGACACTATATTTTTAACAAATATTACAGATTATTTCTCAAAAACTATTGCATCAGTTGTCGCTCCTAATTGGGTGAGTGCTTCTGAAATGGCTGTTACAAATTGTGGTGGACCACACACGTAAAAGTGCTGTTTAAAGTTGTCTATTTTTTCTTTAAGAAAAGCATAATCAATTCTACCTTTTTCGTAGCCTTCTTTTTTTTCATCAGTGAGTGTATTAATGAAATTATTACCAAGCATATCACTAAATTCTTCTTTGAGAATTATATCTTTTTCGGCTTTGTTGGTAAAAATTAGTTTATTGTTAGCAATTTTATTGTCAGCTTTTAACTGCCTTAAAATGGCAATGAATGGTGTAATACCTGCACCACCAGCAATAAATACTCCTTCGCCTTTATATTCAATTGCGCCCCAAACGTCGCGGATAATAAGTTCGTCACCGTGTTTTAATTTTCCTAATTCTTTTGTAACTCCGTTGTGACTATCATAAATTTTAATTGTAAACTCTAGATGCTTATTATCATTTAAACTTGTAAATGTAAAAGGTCGCGTTTCATTTTTAAGTGCGGGAGTATTTATGGACACTTCGGTTGCTTGTCCAGGTGTATAATTGAAACCTTCTGGCTTTTGAATTGTGAATCGCTTTACGTCATGTGTAACTAGACTAACTGAAATTATTTTTACTGTATAATTTTCCATTATTTTTATTTATCAGGAATTAGAAGTAAACTCATGAATTGGGTCTTCCTTTTAGTCGAATATCAATTCTTTGTTTTTTAATGGTTAACCTTTTCATTAAATCCATTAAGGTTGTTTCCTTTGTGTTCTGATAAATTTTATTGATTGCTAATACAAGCCGTTTTGCTTCTCTTGAAGCTTCTACACGCTCACTAGTAGTCATATGACTCATTTTGGCTTTTTCAAATATTTCTGCTTCTTGTAAAATTTCCATAATTTTTATTTTATTTTTTTGTAATAATCATTTAGTGTATGTTGATATGAATCATCTATTGGTTGCGAAGAATCATACTCAGGACTGTTTTTTACTTCATCTATTAAGTGATTGATAGTAACTTTCTGCTCCTGCCACTGAACATCTTTAATCCAATGCGGAGAGATAATAACCTTTTTTCCAGAAAACCAGTTACCGGTTTCTACAACTAGATAAAGGATTTTCCAAGTTACATCATCAATTATAAAATCTTCCACTTTTCCTATGTCCCCGTCCAATGCATTTATATCATAACCTGTGACCTCTTTTGTACTTCTCAAATGCGGTTTGTCATTCGACTGCGCTTCCGTTTTACTTTGCATCAATTCCTTCTCTGTTTCCCTTACTTCAACTAACGGATAGCCCCACATCCCTAGTCCCATCTGTCCATTTATGCCGTTTCCGTAATAGCCAGGCCAAGAGTAGTATCCACGGATTAAATCTTCTTGTTGCTTTGAAACAGGTTTGTCTGTGGCAATATCAGGACTGTTTTTTATTTTTTCCTTTGTTAGATTTAAAGATATTATTTTTGATTCTTGTTCTACTTTTTAAAACGCTTCAGGCGAAATCAAAACTTTTTTTTCAGAAAGCCATCCGCCTGTCTTTACCACTATATATCTAACGGTTGAGGTTTGATCATCAAAATAGAATTCTTCTACTTTTCCAATTTCACCATCAGTTCCATTGATGGAAAAGCCTAATAAACTGTTTACACTTTGTTTCATGTTATTTTATTTTTCTTTAATTATTTGCTACAATAAAACAAGTTTTAAATATGCATTAATTTAAATTATTAATAAAAAATCAGAGTCTATAATCAATTCTCTAACACGTTTATTTAAGCATAGTGGTAGTAGCATTATGAGTCAAGCATACTTCACCAAATCTTTTTCCCAAATCTTTATCCAGTAAGTAAAGTGCAGCAACGTTTGCCTCCTCGTTACCCATAATATTAATTTTATTCAGTAACAGCTCAATACGATTTTTTTCTTTAATTTGTTATTTGCACGAAAAATTATAAGAAATTTAATATAGCTTAATCTTCTTTATCTAACGCTTTTTTACCACTTTATAAATGGATTTTATAGTATTCGCTTACTACGTAAATGCTTTTTCAAAACCACCTTTTAAGCTATATTTATCAAATAAATAAGGAGGAATACGATTAATTATCGCTTTTGCATCGCTGATTAAATATATTTCAATATTTTCATTACATGGTTTCATATTTCTATCAGCTAACATGAAAGAAAAATTTTTCACTGATTTGTTTTTTTTGTTATCAAATTAACTTACAACTTAAAAAAAGATTACGATAATAAGAATATACATTTTTGGAATTTTCTAATTTATTTTTAAATTGAAAATGAACTTTTACATTAAATTAACTACATATTTTAAACATAACTGGAATTATGATGCTAATTGTCATTTTTTTATGAATTTTTGTCGAAAATAATGTTACTAAAGAAGATTGATATTCAAACTGTAAGTATTATATGTATGAAATAGTGAATTTAGGTATTATAATTTATTTACAACTTATACAATTCATAAAGTTTCATATATAATTCATAGGTTTAAGTTTTAATTTTTTTAGGGTAATAAGGACTTATTTTTTATATGACTGCAATGTTTGAGAAATTTTGCAGGATAGCGCAAAATAAAACAGGAAGTCTATTAAGATAATGTCTAAAAAAAACTAATTATTGGGTCGCAAAGGAAAAAGCAAGACTGGATTTGTCATGATTATAGTATTTGCTGTTCTTATTTATTAATTTTTATTCCTAATTTCACTAAAAGTTTTGAGCTTTATTCCAGCAAAAGAAGCGATGGATGTAGCCAAATTTGCTTAATAATTCTAGAACTTAAAATGATTCGCCTATAATTAAGTAAAAGCCCGTGCCTTCTCTAGTGAATGCATAATCTAATCGAGTCCAAATGTCTTTTTTTGGAAATAACAAAAATCGTAAACCAGCACCGGCAGTAACCGTTAAATTAGATACATCTAAATTATTGACTTTATTAAAAACTGTGCCTGTCCCTGCAAATACGGCCGCTCCAATTCGGTCGGTAAATTTAAACGGAATAGGTAAAAACCGAAATTCTACTTGAGCTGCCAGCTGATTATTATCTCTATACCTACCAAAATAATAGCCCCGCATCATACTATCTCCGCCCATTTGTGCGAGTTGGTTGAAGGGAACATCTCCAAAATTAAATTGTCCCAACAGTTGAGCTGCGAAAACATTATTTTTTCCAACAGGTCTGTAAATTCTAGTATCAGATAAAATTGAGGTAAAATTGAAAGAGCTTCCCCAAGCAGGGTTACTGTGCAATAATGCTACTTCGGAAAAAAATCCTTTCCGCACATTCAAAACATTATGCCTATTATCAAGCACTAACCCTAATCCTACGCCTAAATTATTGGATCCTTTATTACCCAAGGGCAATGAAAAATCTTGATTATTAGGTTCGGCTACAACAAAGTCGACTGCTGAAAGACTTTGATAATCTAACTCTAGACCTAAAAATAAATTTTTCTTTACTTTTTTTAAAACACGTTCCTTGATAATAATTTGATTTGCATCAACCCGAGCCGTGTACTCTTTTGGCGTGTTGATACCGATGCCATTATAAAATAACGGGAAACTTTGCAGGCGCACCCTTCCAAGAAAAAACCATCGATCTTGATCAGAATAGATGGCATTATCAAACCACAATCCATATTGATTCTCTAATGTAAAAAATGTGAAACCATTTATTTCGCTTAACCTATTGGTTGTATCCCGCTTGGCATAATATACATATAAAGAGCTAAGCCCGATTTCCCATGTAGTTTCGGGGGCATAAGCTATAGTTGGGTATATTAATAGTTGCGGTTGGGACAATTCAGTTGAATCGTTGAGTAAAGTATTCCAATATTTTTTGACGAAACTCTGTGCATTTAAGTTACTTGTAGGAAGTATTAAACTCGCAATAATGAAGGTAAGTATTATAATTCCAAATTTCATTTAATGGAAGAGATTAAAATTAAAAATATTGTAACTATTCAGCCTCTAATTTAGCTAAAGTTTTAAAAGCGGCTAATATTTTGTCCATTTTTAATACAGGTATCTATTACTGCCCGGATTAATGCATAGATTTGAGCTCCTTTTTCGGTTTTAAATTGTCCTAATATTTTTTGTTTAACTTTTACGCTTCTAATGGATCTTTCGGATCCATGATTATCTGGTGGAACTTCATAATAATGTAGAAAAGTAAAGATATAATTCTTGTATTTAGTAATCCTTTTGTGAAAAGCATTAATTTCTTTTTGGTTCTTAGGGACAATTTCTTAAAGTAGTACGTTTAGCGTTTCAAGTATTTGAGCTCTTTGTGTTATATATGTTTAGTATTGATGTGGGGTTAATTTTTTTTAGTTCTAATACTTCAAATAACATTGTTTTAAAATTTGTAGTACATTTAGATTAGTATTTTTGTTCGAAAAAAATCAATTCTTTCAATAGATGTGCGATGCAGAGTAGATGAGTTTTGCAGGGTGTCTTAAAATGGCTCAACCCTGAAGGCGTGTACCAAAACAGCATTCCTAAATCCGTTTGCAAAGATATTTTAAATGTTAGCAAACCCGATTGTTAGAGAATGCGATAAAAGTCATTAACTTATTTTGCCAAGCCCAAAACCAGCCTTTCATAACGTTAACTTTTTTGCCAGTTTGTTCATTCTTATTTATTTAAATATTGGTATTCGCCTATACTTTGTATTTTATCTGCTCAAACGACTCTTTGTTGTTTTATTTTTGCTGCAATTACTTCATTTGCTGGTGTGCTTTTTGAACTAACCCGTACAATAAATTGCAAATTGTTCCTCTAATACCTAACTTAACATTTGTTATCACCCCTTACTAAAACCTAAAATAACACCTATAAATAAAAAGCCCCGTAAACACTAATGTTTCGGGGCTTTTAAGCGGAGAAAGAGGGATTTGTATTGCCTACTTAATTCGCTTATATATAGCTTGTTATAAAGCTGTTTAAAACTAGGGTCTCGATTTTGCTCCTGTCAATTTTAGTGCAAAAATCATGTAATCTTATCTCAGTAAAAGTAATGATTTTGACTGTTTAATCAAAGTGTATTTATTATTTATTTGTCAAAATTTGAACTAATTATTGAATTAATTTTGAACTGGTAAATTTCAAAATTTGTTTAGGTTAAATAAAGTTACTAGCCAATAATTAATGGTTCAACCTGTTCAATTTTTAGGATTTTATATTGGTAAATCTATTCTATAATTTAATAATGATGAAAAATTAACAATGTAATTAATAATCGAAATTTAGAATAATACTCTTGTTTTATAGGGGTTAAAACACTGACGAAGCAGTTAAGCAATGTGGTCTTTTTCTATTATTTCAAATTGGACCAAATTTAACTATCTGTAGTTTTATTAATATTTTATAAGTTATTTCGGCGCCATAAATTAGTTCTTGTGCAGCTTTATAGTAATTTTTGTTATTGTGTATTCTTCTCAGTGTACCGATTGCATTCATTTGCAATTTTCCTAATTTGACTAAGGATCGTTTACCTTTTTTTTTTTTGAAATATCAATTATCTTTTTTTTACGGAAAATTACGCCTCCTTTTATCTTACTATTTCTAATTGCCGTATTTCAACCTTAAATCACGGCTTTTCTTATATGTTAATTTTAATAATATCAGACACATGGTTGTTAATTTATTAGCTCCTGTCTTGAACTGAAAGTAGCATTTTATTCTTGTTTTATACCAATTGTCTTAATAGAAAATACAGTTTGTTGTTAATTAATTAACGTTAAGAACTAGTGGTATTTTATACTTTTCGACTCTCATATATAAACGCAAAAACTATCGAGATTATGATTAAACGCAAGGAAAAAAAATGTGTAAGATATTTGGCTAGTGAGATGTCAAAAGCGGACCGATCCCTATTTGAAATCGAATTGTCTTTAGATGATAATCTAAAATCAATTTATGAAGATTATAAAATGATATGGGTTTGTTACCCAACAACTAAAGAAACTATTATTACTCCTTCGTTTAAGGAAATTGAAGGAACATTTATAAATCATCATACTCTAAAAAATAATAGATTCAATTTTAGAAAACCACTTTTATACGCCTTTGCTTCGCTTTCCCTCTGTTTTTTAGGTTTATTTTTTTATTTAAATACTCCGCAGTCAATGGTGCTTAGTAATCAAAGAGTTGCAGAAAGAGGGCATCGCTTAAGTTTTACATTACCAGATAATAGTGTAGTGACTCTAAATTCCGGAGGTAGCGTAAAATATGCAGATAATTTTAAGGACCAAAGGGACATTTGGCTAATTGGAGAAGCTTTTTTTAAAGTTACAAAAAATGTTAATTCTCCTTTTACTGTTCACACAGTTGATCTTGATGTACAGGTTTTGGGAACTGAATTTAGTGTTAATAGCGAAACTATAAATAAAACAATTTCTTTAAAACAAGGGAAGGTTAAAGTATCTCTAAAAGAAAATAATGATGAAATCTATTTAATGCCCAGTGAAGAATTAATATTCAACACAAAAACAAATACCGTACTAAAAAGACGTTTCGATATTGAAAAAACGATGGCCTGGAAAGATAATATTTTATTGCTTAAAGATGAAAAACTTCAAGATGCCAAAGAAAAAATTGAACGCTTTTATGGGGTAAACTTTATCGTAAAAAATAATGAAATTGCTAATCTCAGAATTACGGGTTCTTTTAAAGATCAAAATATAAATGAATTTATCAGTTCATTAGAATTTATTACCAATTGCAAAATAATTCAAAGTAAGCCTAATTATTATTTAATAACGAAGTCTGATGAATAGTAAGTCAAGAAAATTGTATAATGAATCCCTTTCGGATGACTATTTGTTCCAGCAAATTAGGGATGATCATTACGAGTCCATGGAGTTGTTTTTTAAAAGATATTACGAAAAATTGTGTCGCTTTGGTTTGGCCTACGAAACAAATTTATGTGTAGTAGAAGAGAAAGTAGCTGACATTTTTATTGAATTATGGAAAAACAGAAAATCGCTGGATAAAATTACTAACCCAAAATCTTATATATATGTAATAGCAAAAAACAGATTAATAAAAGTCGACAAATTCGAGTATTTGCAACAACCGCTAAATGAAAACCAATTTGGGAATACGATGAATTTTCCAAGCCGAGAGGAAGAAATTATCGATGCTGAAAAAAAAGAAATTAATAGCATATTGATAAGTGCTATTTTAAAACATGTCTCAAAGAAATCCCGTCAAGTTTTTGAACTCAGTAGAATAGATGGTTTAAAATACAAGGAGATTGCAGAAGTTTTAAATATCAGTTCTAAAACTGTTGAAAATCATATTGCTTTGGCTATCAGGCAAATTAGTGAAGCTTTACTGCTGCCTAAAATAAAAAAAATTATCAATAAACATAATTAATTTTCACCTTTTCCAACATGTTTTGTTGGTTCTGCATTGTCAAAAAAAAATAACAAAAAAAACACGAAATAAAATAATGAAAAATAAAATTCTATTCCTAGCTTTTATTATTATTCAGGGAAGTGTATGCACTATTCATTCAAAAACACTTAACAAATCGGAATCCTTAGATACTGCTGAACAACTTGAATTGATCACTTTAAATTTAAAAGAGGTAACCATCAAACAAGTTTTTATCGCAATTGAAAAACAAATCGATAGCAAGTTTATTTATAGATCAGATCAGTCCTTTTTACAGAATAAAATTTCGTTAACTATAATTAATCAAGATTTAAATCAGGTATTAAATGTAGTAAGTGCCAAAGCAAATCTAGATTTTAAGATCACCAAAAATGGAGTTTTGGTTAAAGAATTGTTAGTTTTGAGAAATAATAGTTCTCAAGAAAAAAGAAGAATATCAGGAACTGTTTTAGACGGGACCAATCTTCCAATTCCTGGAGCCTCTGTTGCGATTTCGGGAACTACTTATCAAACTATTACTGATTTTGAAGGTAGATTTGCATTAGATATACCTGCGGACAGCAAAATTCTGACGGTCACTTATGTAGGTTTTGAGAATAGGACTGTAAATATTGAAAATAAAAGCATTTTTAATATTGTATTGATGGAATCAGCCTCTCAATTAGATGAAATTGTAGTAACAGGTTACGGTACTGAAAAAAGAAGAAATATAACGGCTTCCATTTCTTCTGTAAAGATGAAAGAGATTAATTCACAACCAAAGTCTAATGTTGTGGAGATGTTAGAAGGTCGATTAGCCGGGGTTCAAATTATGAGCGATAATAGCCCTGGAGGAGGAACTTCTATACGTGTTCGTGGATTTAGTACCATTAATAATAACGATCCCTTAGTGGTTGTTGATGGAGTGCCAGTTTCCAATGGATTAAACGGAATCAATCCAGCAGATATTGAATCTCTTCAAGTTTTAAAAGATGCCGCATCGGCCTCCATTTATGGGTCACGTGCTGCAAATGGCGTTGTTCTAATAACTACAAAAAAAGGCGGTAAAGACGGAAAAACGCAAATGCAATTTGACGGATATTCAGGAATGCAAGCGGCATTCAATTTACCTAATATGTTAAACGCACAACAGTATGGCGACTTGTTATGGCAAGCAACTAAAAACGATGGCAAAGTACCTTCAAATGGTATTTATGGGAATGATCCAAATCAAGCTACTATTCCTAATTTTATCAATCAAACAAATACTATAAAAAGTGGAGACGTAAACTGGATAAAAGAAATTATGCATCCAGCGGCTGTTCATTCATATAATTTGTCAGTTTCTAAAGGAGATGATAAAGCACAAAATTCGTTTTCGCTAGGTTATTTCAATCAAGATGGAATTATAAAACATACCAATTTTGAGCGTTTTTCCGCACGATTCAATTCTAGTTATAAAATAAAAGATTGGTTAACGATAGGAGAAAATTTTACAAGTGCCTACACCACTCAGGTTGCCGCAGGAACGAACAGCTCTTTGGGTAGTATTGTTTATGATGCAATGCAGTTCCCATCTATTGTGCCTGTTTATGATATAAATGGCAATTTTGCAGGAAATCCTATAAATGATATTTCAAATCCATTAGGTAGATTAACACGAGCTAAAGATAATAAGCAAAAAAGAATTCAAGCATTGGGTAATGTTTTTGCTAGAGTTTCAGTAGGTGATTTTACATATAATACATCTTTAGGTTTAGATTTTCAAAGCTATAATTATAGAGGTTTTTCACCCGTTTTTGACGAGATTTTATCGCGGAATGTTAAAAATGAATTGACAACTAACAATAGTTTTAATTATCAGCTTACCATTTCAAATACAATAAATTATAAAAAACAACTTAATAACCATAATATTGATGCCCTCCTAGGTCAAGAAGCTATAAAATATTATTATGAAGGATTTGGAGCTTCACGACAAAATTTTCTATATAGTGATTTGAATTTTAGGTATCTAACGTATGGAACCGAAAATCAATTGAACTCAGGAACAGCTGAGCAATGGGCACTGAATTCTTATTTTGGAAGAGTAAATTATAATTTTGGACAGAAATATTTGGTTACAGCAACGGTACGACGAGATGGAACTTCAAGGTTAGTAAATAATAAATGGGGGACTTTTCCATCGGTTTCAGGGGGTTGGAGAATAGACAAAGAAAACTTTTTTAAGGTAGGGACCACTATAAGTTCTTTTTTATTAAGAGGGAGTTGGGGACAAACTGGAAACCAGCAATTGCCTTCCTATTCTACAGTAGATAGTTATACAAATAATAATAGTTATTCTAATTATGCTATTAACGGTAGCCAAAATGTAGTTGCTACAGGATTGACTCAAACCCGCGTTGCCAATTCTAATTTGGCATGGGAAACCACAACACAAAAAACCTTTGGTGTAGATTTGGGATTTTTTAATGACAAATTAAATGTTACAGCAGAAGTTTACGATAAAGTTACAAATGATATCCTAGTTTACAATGTTGTTCCACTTACTTATGGTGGAACAAATGATGGGCAATGGGTCAATGATGGACAAATGACAAACCGCGGTTATGAGTTAAACGTAAATTTTAAAGATAAAATAAATGAATTTAGTTACGATGTAGCGTTGAATTTAGCAGGAAATAATAATAACCTTTCCGCTTTATCAAGTGCCCCTTATTTAGGAATACCAACTTCCTCGTTGCATACTGTAAATTTTGGTCAAGAGGTGTCCAGAAGTGCTGTGGGACAACCTATAGGTTCCTTTTATGGTTTTGTGACGGATGGATTATTTAGAAGTAATCAAGAAGTTACAGATTATGGTTTACAACCAAATGCAAAGCCAGGAGATTTGAAATTCAAAGATATTAATGGAGATGGAATAATTAATACGTTAGACCGAACATTTATTGGTTCGCCACATCCTGTTGTAATGTTAGGTTTTAATGTTAATCTAAAGTACAAGCAATTTGATCTAGGAATGTTTTTCAATGGAAATTTTGGAAATGACATTTATAACCTGACAAAGTATAAAACACAGTTTTTTAATCAGGCGGCTTATAATAAAGATGCAGCATTATTAGGAGCTTGGACAGTGGATAATCCCACTTCAAATATTCCAAGATTATCCTTAGACGATACTAATAATAATATTCGTCCATCCTCTTATTATGTCGAAGATGGATCTTACTTCAAGTTAAATAATTTACAATTAGGATATACGTTCAAACCAGAAGTAGTTTCAGGAATGAAATTGCGATTTTACGGGCAAGCCAGTAACGTGTTCACAATCACTAAATATAGCGGAATGACACCACAAATAGGATTGCAAAGTTACTCATCAAGCAATAGAAACCTTGATATAGGTATTGATAGAGGACTTTATCCCCCTTCAAGAACATTTATTGTAGGCTTTAATTTAAACTTTTAATTTTTTCAAAATGATACAAATAAAAAACATAATGAACGCGGCATTGCTAATTGGTTTATCCCTGCAGTTGAGTTCTTGCTCTAATGATTTCTTAGAAGAAGAGACTTATGGTGAAGTAAAACCTTCTGAAATGACACAAGCGGCAAATGTTGAGCGTGCCATTATCTCGGCTTACAGTGTTTTGAACGGACAAATAGATGGTGCATCGAATGCATTTAATTCTCCTGATTCCAATTGGAGTTTTGGCGATGTGACTTCGGATGATTGCTATAAAGGAGGCGGAGGAACAGGTGATCAAAATAATATACACCAAATGGAAATCTTCAATGCAAATTCAACCACTATCGACATCGTACGAAAATGGATGGCCTTATATGAAGGAGTTAAGCGAAGTAATGAGGCGATGCGTTTATTGAATGCTTCTACAGATTTTGATCCCGCTTTAAAATTAAAGCGTGCTGCTGAGTTGCGATTTTTAAGGGGTCATTATTATTTCGAATTGAAAAAAATCTACAATCGTATTCCTTATATTGACGAAACTGCTAATACAGTTGCTGATTATGCAAAATCAAATACTATTTTTACTTCAGAGGAACTTTGGGGAAAAATCGAAGATGATTTTAAATTAGCCTATACTGATCTTCCTGAAATTCAAACGGATAAAGGCCGACCTACAAAAATCGCAGCTAAGGCTTATCTAGTTAAATGTTATGTGTTTGAAAAAAAATGGCAGTTAGCTTATGATGCTTCAACTGAAATTATGAGCAGCTCTTATGGTTTATTAAGTGATTTTCAACAAGTGTTTTTACCTGAAAATGACAATAATAAAGAGATTATTTTTGCAGTGCAACATTCTATAAATGATGGACAAGCGAGCAGTTATAATGGAAGTATTGGGGATCGATTAACAGCACCAGGCGGACCTTTTTATGCTCAATATGGTTTTCATAGACCCTCTAAAAATTTAGTAAATGCGTTTAAGACAAATAGTGTCGGTTTACCTCAAGAGGATAATATAGATGTTCTAAATAGCGATAAAGTAGATCCCCGATTAGATATTACAGTGGGACGTCCTGGAATTCCTTATAAAGATTTAGGTGTTCTTTATTCAACGACTTGGGCAAGAGATTTAGCCACCTATGGAGAGTTCGCTCCTAAAAAGAGGATAGTTTCGGCAAAATCGCCTTTTTATGTAACGGTTTGGCCGTATGTTAATGCCTTGAATTACTATATCATTCGGTATGCAGAGGTAATTTTATGGCGAGCTGAAGCTTCAGTAGAAATTAATAAATTGGAAGAGGCAAGAGCATTAGTTAACCAAATTAGACAACGTGCTTCTAATTCTACTTATGTAAAAACACTGGATGGAACCGCAAATGCTGGCAATTATAATATTAGCACTTACACTTTGCCTTGGACAAATTCAATAGAAGCCACAGCAGCAGTTCATACTGAAACCAGATTAGAATTGGCTATGGAAGGGCACCGTTTCTTTAATTTAGTGCGATGGGGAGAAGTTGATTCAGTTATGAAGACATACCTTGCTGTAGAAAAAACAAGAAGAACACATTTAACGAATGCTTTTTTTACAAAAGGGAAAAACGAATATTTTCCAATACCTCAAAGCTATATTGATGGATTTGCTCCTGGGATAATTACTCAAAATAGCGGTTATTAATATTTAAAATAAAAAGGGCAATCGTGATATTGCCCTTTTCCTATTTACAAAGAAAGACATGAAAAGAATACTAATTATACTGTTGACTTTTATGATTATGAGTCTTCAGGCGCAAAAAGGGAAGGGATTCACTTTAGGTTTTACATCAGCTCATTCAAATGCTGTAGTTCAAGACAAAAACTTTTATCTTTTGACTGCCATCCAAAAAAATGAGGCAGTTCGCAGATTATTAGAAAATGATTTAATTTTAAAATCCATTTATGAAAAACAACAAAAAGAAATTGAGGGACAGGTAATTGTTTTTAAAGATAGTTTGAAAAGTTTAATCTCCAGTTACCAATTCAAAGAAGGAGTTTTAAAAAACATCTCTAAAAGATTAGAGGTATTAATACATGAAAATCAGTTTTTTCAAGATTTTGTAAACGATAATTTGCGTACCTCTGGAGCCTATGAAAATTTCAAGAATGAATCGGACGCTCAATTATTAATAAAGGCGTGGGAACTTTGTGCTACAGGAATGAATCAAATTTCTAGTGTGTATGGGGCAGGTGAAGCGCCGCAGTATGCTGTAATTGATTCCGTTTCCTATGACGTTAAATCTAATTTTTATAAAGGAGCTGTTGTAATGTGGAGTGACTTTTTACAACATGCAAAGCAAAAAGAAAGTCGTTTGTTTTTTCAGCCAGCATTAGATTTTTCTTTAGCGTTGTTGTATATGAATCATAGAGATGAAGCGGCTCGTTATGAGCCATTAGCTGAAAATGAAAATAAAAAAGCAATTGCTCATTTAAAAAATATTAATTTTGATACTTATGCGTATTCTTCGATTTTAGTTTTAGGAAATGGACCCGAAAATTATCAAGACCGGCTTTCGGCGGTAGGAAAATTAAACTTACAATTGGGAGTATTAGAATATCAATCAAAAAAAGCACCGATATTGATTGTTTCGGGAGGACATGCACACCCTTTTCGAACTTCTTTTTGTGAAGCCATTGAAATGAAAAAGGAACTGATGGAAATGTATAAGATTCCAGAAGAAAATATTTTAATTGATCCACATGCAAGGCATACGACAACAAATTTACGTAATGCCACTCGTCTTTTGGTTCTCAATCAAGTGTCTATTACTAAACCTATTTTAGTGGTTACCAATAGTAGTCATAGCAGTTATTTAGGAAATAAAATCTTTGCAGCAAGATGCATGTCTGAGTTTGGATATCTTCCAGCAATACAATTAAAAAGACTTTCTGACACCACCATTGAATTTTTGCCCAAAATCGAATCATTACACCAGAATCCCATCGACCCTTTAGATCCTTAAATTTATGAAAAAAGTAATCCTTATTGTAATTATCCTATTTGCAATTGGTAATCAATCAGTAAACGCCCAAAAAGAGAAACGCAGTCTTTCTCCATGGTATAACGATAAAGTAAATGTTTTTCTTGGAACTTCAGGTGATCATGGACAGATGTCACCAGCTGCCTCTTCGCCTTTTAACATGATGAGTATTGGACCACAAACGTATCCTCATCTTCATGCGGGGTATGAGTATTTAGCAAAGGAGTTTATTGGATTTACGCATACAAGAATTGAAGGAGTGGGATGTGTTGGTACAGGCGGAAATATTTTGGTTAAACCAATTCTTACTGCTGATATTGCTACACCATTAGTAAAAAAAACAGAAAAGGCTTTTCCTGGAATTTACAGTGTTGCTTTTGAAAACGGTGTAAAGGCTGAGATGAGTGTAAAACATAATTTTGGGATTCATCAATATACTTTTCCATCTTCAGGAGCAGGATTATATATCGATTTATCGTATGCTTTTGATAATCGATTTGTAGCAGAAAAGCATCAAATTTCAGGAAAAATGATTAGTGGTTGGGTTGATACACAGACAACTTGTAACAAAGGAATTTATCGTATTTATTTTGCGCTTGAAATCGCAAATATGGAGCATATTAAATCTATAGAGGAGCATAAACTTTTAGTGTCAGGAAAGAAGGACGCAAGAGAAATGAATGTTCGCGTAGGATTCTCCTCTGTGAGTGAGGATTATGCTAAGGCAAAAATAGAATCTCTTGCTGCAGGAGAATTGTCCAAGGAAACAGCGGTGCAATGGAATCGTCTATTAAGTAGAATCAAAGTGGAAGGAGAGAAAGATCGGGAAGATTTATTTTACTCTCTTTTATACCGTGGTTTACAAGCTCCTTTTTTAATATCAGAACCTGATGGGAAATATGCCGCAATTGATGGCACAATACAAAAGTCAAAAGATTTTATATATAATGGTTGGGCTATTTGGGATAATTATAGAGAACAATTACCTATGTTATCATTGGCCTACCCCGAAAAATACCGCTTTATCTTAAGATCGATTGCTAATTTATATTTGCACGGAAAGAATAATTGGGCTACAAAACACGAGCCTTCTCCCACGGTTAGAACAGAACATGCGATCGTAGTTTTATTAGATGGTAATAGAAAAGGTTATTTCATAGACTTTAATCCGATAAAAGATTCATTGATTGCTGAGGTAGATCGATTGGATTATAGTTCACCGGATAAAGCACTAGAATCTTCATACGACAATTGGGCATTATCAGAAATTCTGAAAATTACTAACGATACGTTGTTGAGTAAAAAGTACTTAAATAAAGCGTTAGAATACAAACAGTATTGGAAAAAAGATTTTGCTGATTTAAGTAAAAAAGATATTGATATTATGCCAGCTAGAGGCATGTATCAAGGAACGGTTTGGCAATACCGTTGGTTTGTACCATTTGATGTAAAAGGATTAAAAGTATTGACTGGAGGCGAGGATAGTTTTGTAACACAGTTAAATCAATTTTTCGATGGCGATAATTATAATCATGCCAATCAGCCTGATTTACAAGTTCCCGGGATGTACAATGCGAGTTCTCAACCATGGAAATCACAAAAATTGTATCGCAATCTTTTATTAGATATTGTCATTCAAAGTTATTTTAATGACAACAGTAAAGGAATCGATTCCTACATAGGCCGAATTTATAAAAACGAACCACAAGCGTATGTCCGAACGATGGATGATGATTCAGGAACCATGTCTTCTTGGTTTGTGATGCGCAGTATTGGTTTATCTGCCGCAAACGTTGGAGATCCTATTTATTATTTGACTGCTCCAATATTTAAAACAGTCACTTTTCAATGGGAAAATAAAAAATTTTTTACCATAGAAGTCAAGAACTATAACAAAGATAACTTCTACATAAAATCTGCTAATTTGAATGGAAAAGTTTTGGAAAGAAACTGGTTAACACAAGGTGAAATCCAAGCAGGAGGTTTGCTAATTCTTGAAACTTCGACGGAGCCAAATAAACAATGGGGAATCAAAAATCAATGGATTTCTACTGTAAAAGAATGATTTTATTTCAATGTATTAATTTGATATCAGGAAGTTGTGGTCGAGGTAAGTATTAAAAATGCAAAATATTTTAGAAAGATTAAATTAAGGCTACGGACAGTTGTGAAATCGTACTAGATTGCTGTAATCAGTCTTCAACTATAATTGTAAATAAATAAACGACATTATCGCTAGTAGTACCTGACACCGTATATACGAGTTATAAATATTGTAAATACAATTAATAATTAGACTTTTATAAACAATTATGAATGTTATAAAAATGAACTTTACTCTTTTACTGAATATAGAAGTTTTTTTTATCCAATAATTAGTGGTTCAACCTGTTCTATTTTTAGGCTTGTATATTGGCAAAACTCTTCTATTGATACTAATTCATTTTGGAGCTTGTTGAGCTCTTTTCTAATATTTTGCATTATTCTAATGCTTTGACGATAACTCTTTCCGGTTATGCGTTGTATGTCCTTAGGGTAGATACACAATCTCTTATTATCTATTTTCATACTTTATCTATAGCTTTGATTAGGCTTTGACTTACTTAAAAATCCTATTGCCTAAACGTTTATGTTGTGTAAAATTAGAAAAAAAAATTATTGGTTTAGAAGCATTTATAGGAATAAGGCAGTGTATCTTTCTTCTAACAGCATTTTATATTTTTCTTTGTATTCATCGGATAGGAAAGAGGTATTAACCCAATGGATGGCGATAGGTTTATTTTTCTTAAATCGTTTCTCGATTCCTTTTAGTTGTTTGTAGTTTAAGTCTAATGATTTTCCCAATCGTTCGAAATGCTCCCATTTTAATTTTTTCTTTTTTCCTTCCAAAGTTAAAGCTAGTTCTTCGGTGTCGTCCGGATTTACAATAGCTACGTTCAGAAGATCATAGGCAGGTGCTAACGTCCAGGAGCCGCCTGTGTTTATCATGGAGAAGTTCTTGAGATGCATATCATTATTTCCCGTTAAGAAGCTAAAAATTGCTAACTCCAAGAAATAGACTTTATCCAATAAGGTATTGTCAGAATACTCGTTTAGGGCTTTACCAATTTTTTCCATAGAGCTTTTGTATTTGTCAAAAGCTTCCGTGATTTGGAACATGTCGAGCATGTGGATTTTTTCACCCGTTGCTGTCCTGTCAATACGTTTGGTAATATAGGACAGCTCCCCGGATTGTAAACGTATCAAGCTTGATTTTACCGTATTAATTCCAAATGCTTCTGCAATGCGCATAGTTATATGTTCATTTGCGGGCATTTCAGGGAATTGTTCGGATGGCGGTTTGAAAATAAAGTTACCGCCCAAAGCACCTGCAACGGTAAGACGCCCTTTGTTTCCATCCTGAATCGTGTCATTTACTAGCGATAACGATAATTTGGGTTGTACTCCTGGAACCGCTACGCTACGCTCTACTATATTTTGAGCTAATTCCACCATTTGTTGTAGGGTATGTTCAAATGCAGGTTGCCGCTTTGTTCCAAAAAAAACTAAGCTGCACTGCTCATGAAAATCACCTACAATTGTATCATCCAATATTTGATAACAGTATAAACATTTCTTACTCATCTTCGTTTGATAGGGGTTGGACACTAACTGCTCCGATACAATTTTGGCAGCACGCCAGTAGCAATCCCATTCGGTCGTTTGGATTAATTTTCCAGTTTTTGGATGCGATAGCCAGTAGCCAGCCTTCAGGAATTAATCCTTCAAAAAATGGGAATAATCGTTGATTTGTATAAGTTTTGGCGCTTACGGGTATTGTAAACGTGATGAACTGTTTGGGGTACTCTTTTATATATTTTTCTTTATACTGAAAGAGATATTCTCCCTCATCTGTTTCCGTGAGTATTCCTGCCAATAGGTCTTTATAATATATTGCTGCTTTTCTCATTATTCTTTCTTATCATTTTTGGATAATTCTCTTGCGTTTACTGGTGCGAGGGTATGCCCGAACATTCTGAGAACTTGGTTTACCTTCTCCAAATTTAGATTTTCTTTGCCTTGCTCTATTTTTCGGATAACGGTGAGTGCCACTCCAGCACGGTCCGCAAATGCTTCCTGTGTGAGGTTTACTTCATTTCTTTTTTCTTTTACAAAGTCAGCTAGTGTCATCATGATTATATGCATTTACAACGAATTAAATCAAATATAGTAAATTATATGTAAAAGCATATAGTTTTACTATAAAAATTAATTTTATATGCCTTTACATATACTCGTATATGGTGATTAATTTGGAAATTCGGTGTCATTTAAGTTGATTTATGCCAATTATACCCAAAAGTGCCATATGCAATGGTCATGGCTTTTTTATGCGGTTAAATTGTCTAAAATTTGTTTTGAAATCAATCTAAAAATGTTGCAACTGGATTATGATTGAGGGAATTTTCAAATTATTTCAAACTTAAATTTTAGAAATTATGGCAAGACAGAAAGGCATAATTAAATTGAAAGGTACTATCGGTGATATTACTTTTTACAAAACCCAAGATGGACATTTAGCGCGCGAAAAAGGAGGTATCGATGCCAGCAGAATCAAAAGTGATCCTGCGTTTCAAAGAACACGTGAGAATGGTTCTGAATTTGGAAGAGCAGGAAAAGCGGGGAAGATTTTGAGAACGGCTTTGAGAGCCTTGCTTTTGAATTCTGCTGATGGCAGAATGGTAAGTCGGTTGACTCAAGCAATGATAAAAGTGATCCAAGCAGATACCGTCAGTGTGAGAGGGTTGAGAAATGTGATTGACGGCGAAGCCGAATTACTTGCTGGTTTTGAATTTAATATTAGAGGAAAATTGGGCACAAGTTTATTTGCTCCTTATGTTGTTGGTATTGACCGATTAACTGGAGACAATACTATTGATATAGCTCCTTTTATTCCCGCTAATATGATTGCAGCTCCAGGAGGAACAACCCATTTTAAAATTATTTCGGCTGGCTCTGAAATCGATTTTGAGGGGGAGACTTTCGTTTCCACAAATTCCGAAACTACGATTCTTCCGTGGGATTTAACACCAACAGTCGCTATTACACAAGCAAATCCAGTTACTCCCAATAGTACAAGACCCTTGTTTTTGGCTTTAGGTGTTGAGTTTTACCAACAGGTGAATGGTCAGATGTATCCATTAAAAAACGGATCCTATAACCCGTTAGCATTGGTTAGCGTGAGCGGATTGTAAAATGGTTTTGTTATTAAACAGAATTTATTTTTCTGAAGGAACGCAAGGGAGCCTAGAATGGAACGGCACACTAGTTTGTTACACCATCGAATTGCCTTGGTTAGGAAATCAAAGCCGAATTTCTTGTATTCCCGAGGGAGACCGGTAAAACCAAAAACCAACTATTAATATTAGCGAGTTTATTGTTTAATTTGGCTCAAATGGACCATCAAATGTTACTACTTCAGGAGTATGTTAAGGAATACCAATTACCCAAATTAGAGCGTTCTCGTTTTGAAGATGCTTTTGATGAAATTGAATTATTAGGGTTTCCAACCTCTTTTACCACTTTTGATTTATTGCAAAGTCACTACAGAGGTGATGTAATGGCAAAGAATTTAATCCATCATCACAAAAAGCAAGTTCGCATGTTGGGTTATCTTATTTCGAGAAAACAAATTCCCACGGTTAGAGGTACGATGTATTTTGGCATCTGGGTAGATTTTGAAGGAATTTATTTTGACACCGTTCATTTTCCTGATAATTTATTACAGTATCCTTTTCAAGATGGAGGCTGTTATCTTCTATTAGGAGCTGTTAAAGTTGATTATCATTTTCCAACGCTAACGATTCTCAAAATGGCAAAGCTTCCTTTTGTCCCTGATCCAAGATATTCTGATGCTAAGGATCATCAATTCCTAACCCAACAACGCATCAAGGAAGATGTGAGTAATACCAGTCGGGATCCATATCCTCGGGCGCATGAGATTAATCTGCCCAGGTACAAGATGGGGGAGTAAGGATTTAATTTATTTATAGGTAAAAAGTTGAAAAATTTTAATTTGGATTATTTTGGCGAGCAGGACAAAAAAACTAAGATTACATTTATAAAATGGACTTTTATAGAAAGTTTGTCATTACTATCCGAAAGTTGTGTTAAAAACTTTCGGATAGTAATAACTTTTTATAAATCATTTTTTGTGATTTAGTAAAAAGATTAAAATTTTCTAAGTAATCCAATTCCTGTTTGCCTTCCATTATAAAAAGGGGTAATGATAACTGTTGCTTTTGTTTCCTTTTTGAAAAGTAGCTTTTGCATTTTTGGATACAACCAATAGGCTGTTTTTGTACATAAAACACCAATTCCAGCGCCAGCTGCTACATCGGTTAACCAATGTCGATCGTTATACATTCTAAAGAAACCGGTGCCTGTTGCAATAATATAACCTGAAATTCCATACCAAACAGAAACATCCTTATATTCTTGCCAGAGAAATTCGGCACTAGCAAATGCCGTTGCGGTATGACCTGAAGGAAAGGAATTAAATGACGAACCATCTGGCCGTTGCACGTGTGTTATGTTTTTTAGTGGTAATGTTGTAGCAGCAACTAATAGATAGGACGCAGCCAAAATTATACTTCTGTCTTTAAAATTACTCTTACCCTTTAATCCCATAGCGTTTAAGCCATAAACCGAAACTGCTGGCAGGTATTGTGTAAAATCATCGATGGTAATTTTATGGTCAATATTTTCATTAACCTCTTCTTTAATTTCTGTATTTAAATTTTTAATGGCTTCACTCTCAATACCAATTATCCCATAACCAATAAGTACAGAAGGTATAATTAGTTCTTTATAGCTGATTTTTTTTGTGCTGATAGAATCATTTTTAACTTCTTGTGCAAAAATCGATTGACAGATTAGGAACGTTGATAAAAGGAATTTGTAATTCATGTTTTAAATTTAATACGATTAAAATTTTTATGGATATATTTTAATTCCTTTTAATTAGTTTATTTAAAAATATTCATTTCCTCATTGTAAATAGAACTTTCTATGTTTAAAAAATTTAAAACACTGTGAAACACATGGTTTTGAGACAATGTTTTATTAGGCTTTAAGTGTTTTGAACTATTATCAGATAACCAAACTATAAAAGGAATTTCATATTGTTCTTTCGGTGCAATACTCATAGGTAACCCGTGCATATATAGATTTTTTTCTCCTAAAGATTCCCCATGGTCTGACACAAAAATCATGGTACTTTTGTAAGCTGGTAATTGTTTTAAATCGGCAATAACATTAGATAAAATATAATCTGTATAAACAATAGTATTGTCATAAGCATTGATTAGTTCTTCATGCGAACAATTTCCTAATTCAACACTATTACATATGGGTTTAAAAGTTTCAAATGTGGGTGGATATTTTTTGCTATAGGAAGGTCCATGACTAATACTTGTGTGCAATACTATCAATATTTTATTTTTTTTACTGGCTAAAATTTCTTCTTTTAAGCCAGTCAGCAGAATTTCATCATAATCACATCCTTGACCTGTGCAATTTGGTCTTAAAAAATCTCTATTTTGAAAATTTTTAATATGAATAGGCGGTTCTCCCCAATTTGTAGTTCTCCAGATAACTTCTACATTATTTCTATATAAATAATTGGGCAATATTTCATATAACTCATCACTATTTGTGTGTTCTAAAATACTTTTTACACCTGCTGTAGTGTAGGTAGCATCAGAGATAGCATTAAAATGAAATAAATTAGGCGTTTTAGAAAGTAGTGGATTCGTGTTTTTTTTGTAGCCATATAAAGAAAAATTTTGACTTCTTGCAGATTCTCCTATAACTAAGACTACAATTGATTTTTGGTTGTCTTTTATAATAGCATTTGGCAGTAAGATTTCTTTTTGATTTCTTTTGTATTCATGGGCATAAAAAAGAGAAATATTTACTGAGTAGGACCATGGCATTGCAAGTCCACCTAATTTTTTTGAATTTTTATCAATCCACAACCAGTTACTAGCATTAACAAAAACTAAAGCTAGAATTAATAAAAGAGTAAGAGAAGTGATGATCGAAAATTTCTTTAACGTTACATTTATTATTTTAACTTTTATAATATAAATGCTAGGAATAACTCCAAATAAAATCACGTACACGAGTAATTTTATCGAAAAAAAACTGCTTGATTCTTCATATTTGGTATTGAGAATATTGCCAATCATACTTTCGTCGATAATTATACTGTATGTATTAATAAAGTAAACTGCAATGGAGTTAATAATAAAGAACACGACCAATAAAAACTTTCCAACTAAGCGCGATAGAAAAAAAATCAGAAAAAAAACAAAAGCATTGAGAACTAGCATCAGAATAATTAAACTAATAATAATAGAAATGCCGTTTGTACTTTTATATTCAAGGTTATTAAAAACAAATTTAAAAAAAGGATAATGAAAGAATAGAATATTAAGAACACTCATTAATAACGCAAAATGAGTTATTTTTAAATTATTTTTTAATGTATACATAAATTATTGTGTAAAGTGCAACAAATAAGCTAATTAGTGCTAAATCAAACACTATTAAATTTTCATTAATTATTTTCATTATCAAAGAAATACAGCATATTAAAACGGTTATAATAAAAATTGGATAATATTTTTTATCGTTAATCCATGTCCAAATTTTATATCTACGGCTAATAAAAATGCCTATTAGACCCGAAATATATCCAATAATACTTCCGAAAATAACGTCAAGAGGATAATGCGCTCCTACACCAACTCTTGAAAATACAATAACTAAACCAGAAAGGATTATGAATGAAGCCCATAAAATTTTATATTTCAACCTTTTTGGATTAAAGGCGAAAAGCAAGATGGTAAGTGTAGTAAACACTGTAATAGAGTGTCCTGATGGCAAACTGGCAAAGCCTACAGCTTTTTTACCGATGATAATAAAACTATTGTTTGCAAACACTTCGGCAGGTCTTGGTACTAAAAATGTTTTTTTAAGTATGTAAGAAAATAATAGAGAAACTAGCGAAGCGGATAATAAAGACTCCCATAATTTAGGAGCATATACAATCAAAATAATTAAAAAAGATAAAAATATCGAAGCATCACCAATTTGAGTAAGATTGTATTCTACACTAGGATATTGTCCTAAATTATGATTAATAAAAAAGAAACTATTCTTTTGAATTTGTATGTATTTCAAATTACTTAAACAATCTTGGCTTTGCAGAAATGAAACAATGACAATTATTAGCAATAAGGGGACATAAAACAAACATAGCGTGAGCTTGGAATAGTTATCAATAATTTTTGTGTTCATTATAATTTTTTATTTTAAGATTTAAGTTCCTGATTTTATTTAAAAGTAGCTACTTTTTTTGTCTTTAATAAAATTACACTGCTATTTTGTAGCGCTAAAATCTTATAAATAGGTTGGTAATATCGTGTGATTTTATAAATTATTTGGAAATATTTTTGAGACAATATACAAATTTCAATTTCAAATCTGTAGGAAATCTGTATTTTTGAAAAACAATAGATTTGGAATAGATTTAACAGCTAATTTTACTTTATAATTCTACACTTAAACTTACATTATGAAGATCTTACTGGTTGAAGATGAAATAGAAATGCAAAAAAGTATTACCCACTATTTAGGACTTGAAAAGAATATAGTTGAAGTAGCGAACGATTTTAATAGTGCTTATGAAAAAATACAAGTATATGAATATGATTGTGTTTTATTAGATATTACTTTGCCTAATGGTAATGGGTTAGATTTAATAAAAACCATTAAAAATAGTAGACCAAAAACTGGAATTATTATTATTTCAGCCAAAAATTCATTCGATGATAAAATAGATGGATTGAATTTAGGAGCGGATGATTATTTGCCAAAACCCTTCTATTTACCCGAACTAAATGCTCGTATAAAAGCTTTGATTAGACGCAATAATTTTGATGGAGTTGATGTAATTATCATCAATGAAATGGCACTGTATCCGGATGAAAGAAAAGTTTTGATACACACACTTCCAATTACTTTAACTTCAAAAGAGTTTGATTTATTAGTTTATTTTATCGCTAATAAAAACAGGGTTATTCAAAAAAACGCTTTGGTGGAACATCTATGGGGAGACAGCGCGGATCAATTTGATAATTTTGATTTTATCTACAACCACGTGAAAAATCTTAGAAAGAAACTACTGGCAGCAAACTGTAATGACTACATTCAGTCCATATATGGCATAGGATATACTTTTAAAACCGAACTATGAAGTTACTAACAAAAACGAGCCGATATTATATCTTCTACACTATTCCGGTAATTTTATTTTCAGCCATTTTTATCTATTTTTTTTTATTGGAAGAAATTGGGGAAAGCAATGAATCTATTCTTTTAACAAGAGTAAAAGTGATACAAAGCTCTACATTAAAAAAGGAAATGGTACTGTGCTAAATGTATTTGAAGCCAATAATGAGGTGTATATAAAAGAGATTGAAAAGGGCAGGATTATTCCGCAAACTACTAAGGACACGTTGCTGTATTCTGATATTGAAAAGGAGTACATTTCGAATAAAATGATAGCACTAAATGCTGTCGTAAACGGGAAAAATTATCACATTAAAGTTTGGAAGAGTACCATAGAATATGATGAATTGATGGAAGTAGTCTTTGTTGTTTTTACATTATTATTGGTATTACTTTTTTTAGTCACAGCGTACATCAATATCAAAATTTCCAAGTTAATTTGGAAACCATTTAAAAGCACCTTAGACTATATTAAGGATTTTAACGTCAATACACTGCATTATAAAAAATTAGAATCTAATGAAATCACGGAGTTCAGCGAATTAAATTCTTCTATCAATCTCATGACTTCAAAAATGATTAATGATTACAATAATCAAAAAAAATTTACTGAAAATGCTTCCCATGAATTTCAAACACCATTAGCTATAATAAAGGGTAAAATAGATTTATTACTTCAAGAAAACACTTTGAATGAAGAAACAATGAAGCTGTTAGTTTCTATTGAAGAGGCAACAAGTCGGTTGAGTAGGATAAATAAATCATTGTTATTACTTTCTAAAATAGAAAATCAACAATACGAAAAAACAGATACCGTTGCACTACTTCCTTTGCTTGAGAAAGTAAAAACCTTAAACGAAGATTTCATTTTAGATAAAAAGCTTCAGTTTGTTTACGAAGCAACTGAGGAATTGGATTTTAGAATTAATTCAGAATTGTGTTTTATTTTAATTAATAATTTAGTCCAAAATGCCATAAGACATAATTACAAGAACGGACAAATTATTGTTTCGATAAAAAATAAAACCTTAATTATAAGCAATACTGGTGCACTCGAACCATTAAATGAAAATACTATTTTTGAGCGTTTTGAAAAAAAATCGTCTAATGTAAATTCTATTGGTTTAGGATTGGCTATCGTGAAGGAAATTGCCGAAGCGAATTCAATTAACATTTCATATCATTATAAAAATAATGCGCATTTATTTTCTTTAAGTCAGTTTAAAAATATGGTTACATAATAGATTGATTGTAAATATTTAATTACTAATATAATAACATCTAACAAAAGTTATGGGGAGCAAAATAAGTATTTTACTATTGGCAATCGTTATTCTAGGAATTTCATCTTGTGATGTTTATCACACCCTTCGATTTGGGGCATTACCAGACCAGAATGACTTTTCTCATTTTCCGAAAAGAAAAATTGAAAACCAAGACTCCGTTTTTAATTTCATAAAGCCTGCTAAAGACTACAATTTAGGAAAGTTGATAGGCTTGACTAACAAGTCATTGAATGCAAGTAATATAGCTCTAGATAGCTTTGCAAAAATTCATAATACAATTTCGTTTTTGATCATCAGAAATGATACGATTTTATATGAGAAATATAATGGTAAATACTCGGACACTTCGTTAGTATCTTCGTTTTCTATGGTCAAACCAATGGTCTCAACATTGGTAGGTATAGCTATTTCAGAAGGAAAAATTAAAAGTAAAGAGGACCCTATTATTAATTATTTAACGGAATTTAAAAATAAGCCAGGATTTGATAAGATTACAGTAAAAAATTTACTGCAACACACTTCAGGAATAAAATTTACAGATCAAGAATTTAATATTGTCTCCGATAATGCTGAATTTTATTGGGGTCATGATTTAAGAAGAGATATGAAAGAATTAACAATCAAAACAGCACCTAATACTGAATTTCATTATAGCAGTGCAAATACCCAGTTGTTAGCTTTAATTATTGAAAGAATAACGAATAAGCCCGTTTCAAATTACTTAGAAACTAAAATTTGGAAGCCATTAGGCATGGAAGCACCCGCATATTGGAGCTTGGACAAGGATAATCAAAATGGTATGGAAAAAGCTTTTTGTTGCCTACAAGCAAGGACCATTGATTTTGCTAAATTTGGAAGGTTATATCTCAACAAAGGCAGTTGGGAGGGCAATCAGATTGTTTCAAGGGATTGGGTGGAATATTCAACACATTCAGATCCGAGTAACAATAACAGACATTTTTACAACAACAATTGGGGAATAGGACCTGTAAAATATAATAGTTTTTATGCCGTTGGACTTTATGGTCAGTATCTGTACATCTATCCAGAGAAAAATATTCAAATTATTCGATTTGGAAATTCCTCACTATCTTATAATCCAAATTATTGGCAAGATATTTTTATTCAAATTATTGACCAGTTAAATGTGTTGAAATAAACGGGATTAGCAATACACCACGCCCAATAAAATTCGAAAGTGGTACTATTAATTTCTTTTTGAAATTGATATAGTAAGTCAAACTATAACTAGCATTGATGTGGATATATTTTTTATAAAGCAGTTTACAAAATAGATTTGAAATAGATTCATGATAGATATTTGCATACTAATTTAAAAACAGCAATTATGAAAAATTTAATTTTATTTGCCGCTGCGGCAATAAGTACAGTAGGTTGCGCACAGACTAAAGAAAAGAAAGAAGTGCCGAAATTTGTTAAGGAAGCTTTTCAAAAAGAATATCCAAATACGAAAGTAAATTGGGATATTGAGACAGATGGTTTTGAAGCAGAATTTACAATGAATGGCAAAGATGCTTCAGCAAACTATGATAAAAAAGGGCACAAGGTAGCCACAGAAATCGAAATTAAAGAAAACGAATTACCTGCAAAAGCCTCAACCTATATAGCAATGACCTATCCTAATAAAAAAATCAAAGAAACTGCTAAAATTACAGATGACAAAAATATAATTACGTTTGAAGCGGAGATTAGTATTGATGGAAAAAATAGTGATTTGATTTTTGATGCTTCTGGTAGATTTGTAAAAATCTTGAAAGGAGAATAATCTTAAAATAAAAATATAATTTATAACAAGCCATTAAAAAAAAAATAGTGGCTTAATTGTACAAATAGTTACGAAAGTGAAAAAAACCTTACTGTATTCCTTTATGTTGACTCTTCTAAGTTTTCCTTTTTTAGAAGCGCAGGAAAAAGATTCTTTATCCTTTGTAAAATCAAAAAGAATGTCTGAAGATGACCTCATTAAAAAAAAAGAAGGTAGGTTTTTCACAGGAATTCCTGATTTTTCATCAGATCCGGTTACCGGATTTGGTTTTGGTGTGAGATCTAATATTTTCTGGAATGGAGCGCGAACAAATCCCTTGTTTCCTTACACGCCTTACTTAGCAAAATTGAAGGTGAACGCAGCTTATTACACATCCAATGCAAGAGAATTAGTGATGTCATTAGATGTTCCTTATTACAAAGGCACTAGATGGAGATTTAAAATTGATTTTAAGGCACAGCAAAATCCAACCAATTTATATTTTGGTCTAACTGAAACTACTTTAGAACCATTAAGACTTCCTTCAACTCCTAGTGGAGGACCAACTTATAACACCTATTCAGAATATGATCAGGCAAGAAAAACGCTGCGTTCAGGCGATGTTGGCGAAGCCCCTTTTGTAACAGATGCCTTATCTAATAGATTTAGAGAAACAGAATTTATGCTTAATCTAAAAGCCGATTATGCGTTAGGCAATGGAAAATGGAGAATTATGGGCGGCTATGAAATACAAAACTTAAGGTACAAAACTTTTGAAGGTGTCGAAGCTGAGGCTATAGATCCAATTACGAAAGAAAAGACAACCGCGCCTAATGGGTTCTCGCTTTTAAAAAGAGATTTTGAACAAACGAATATATCGGGTTTAAACGGCGGTTGGATTTCGATTCTTCAAACTGCGCTTATTTATGACACAAGAGATTTTGAACCAGATCCAACAAAAGGATACTATTTTGAAATTGCAAATGAATATTCAAGTAAATATATTGGTTCGCAGCTTGAATTTAATAAATTATTTCTACAAGGGAAAGGATTTTGGAAATTGCCTTTCGGTAAAAGGACAGTTGTAGCGAGTAGGTTGGGAGTTGGAAATATATTTGGATCAAACGCTCCATTTTTTGAATTTCAAGATCAATGGAGTCCCGATGGAAGTATCAACTCTTTGGGAGGAAAACAATCGTTGAGAGGTTATAGAGCAAACCGGTTTTTATCACGCTCGTTATGGTTTACTAACATAGAATTAAGGTATCGATTCTTAGAAACTAAACTTGGAAAACAAAGGTTTGCTTTTGGATTAGCGCCGTTTTTTGATGCAGGAACAGTGAGAGATAGATGGCAAGATTTAAATTTTAAAAATATTAAATTTTCATACGGTGCAGGATTACGAATTGCTTGGAATCAATCTACAATTTTGTCATTTGATTATGGAAAGTCAAAAGAGGACAGTTTATTTTATTTTGGAATAGGACAAGCATTTTAAAATAAACTTCAAAAAATACTGGAGCGTGAAGTTGTATTAAGCTATAATGGTGGTTCTTTAAGAACACAAAATCTGATAATTTTATGCGAATTCTCATTCTCTATATCCTTGCACTTAATGCAATTGCTTCTTTTGCACAAAAAAGAGACGTGAATTTTTTTATTGAAAAAGCCGTTGTGAATACGGCTTTATTAGAGGATTTAAACAACCAATCTAATTCTTTATCGATAGATAGTTTACTATATAAAGCCAATTTAAAACCGCAATTAAATGCTAATTTATTTGCTAATTATGCGCCGGTAATTAATAATTTTGGTTACGACAATGCGATCAGTAATGGCCAAAATGTTAGCGGTTTAGTGAGCTTTTCGCAAAAAATATTTGGCAAAGGCCAAAAAAACAATCAGCTTACTGCCCTCACTTTATTAAAAGATAAAGTAGATTTTAATAAAAAAATTACAAAAAATGATATTGAAAAAGCCATACGATCACAATATATCATTGCTTTTTCTGATAACAATCAATTTTTAAACCTACAAAAACAGTTTGGTTTATTAAATACTGAATTGGAAATTCTTAAAAAGTTTACTCAAAAATCAATCTACAAACAAACGGACTACCTTCTTTTTTTATCCACAGTAAAACAGCAGGAATTCAGCATGCTGCAAATGAAATATCAATTTGAAAATGATTTAGGAATATTAAATTATTTATGTGGAACCAATGAAAAATCGACCGCTGTATTAATCCAACCGCAAATTGAATTGAAGCAACTAATAGATTCAGAAAGTTCTATTTATAATCAACAATTTAAAATTGATAGTTTGAGTATTCAGAATCAAAAACAAAATATTGCCAATAATTATAAGCCATCACTACTATTGTTAGCAGATGCTGGGTATGTTTCTACTATAACAGGCCAATATCATAAAAATTTTGGTAACAGTGTTGGTTTTAATTTTTCAATTCCCATTTATGATGGAGATCAAAGAAAACTCCAAACCATTAAAAATAAATTGGCCTTGCAAACTAGTGCGGCTTATAAAAAACAATTTGAAAGACAGTTTAAGCAGCGGCAAGAACAGTTAGTGTTAAAATTAAGTCAAAACGAAATGATTACTAAACAATTAGAGGCTCAATTCAATATCAATGGCACTTTATTAAAAGCTTTTAATAAATTGTTGGTTACTGGAAATGCAAGTATACCAGATTATGTTATTGCCCTTAATGCTTCATTGTCGCTTACAAATGCAATAGCTCAAAATAATATGGAACGATTGGTATTAATTAATGACCTTAATTACTGGAATACAAATGAAAAATAAGATAATCACATCCCTTATAATTCTATTTTTTTTAGTGCTTTTACAGTCTTGTAAAAAACAAGAAACTACTGTAAAAGAAACAGAAACTATAATCCCTGTAACTGTCACAACGATTGACACAACTGGTATTGATGATTATGAAGAAGTGTCTGGAACGGTTTCTTATATCGTTAAAACTCCTATAAAATCAATCATTACTGGTTATATAACAGCTGTTAATGTAAAAACGAATGACAAAGTTGTAAAAGGAAAGCGGCTGTTTTCCATAAAAACAAAAGAGGCAATTGCTTTAGGAAATGATGTGAATAAATTAGATTCTAATTTGCATTTTGGAAATGCGGTTTTTATCTCCTCAAGTTCTAATGGATTTATTACCGCTATTAATGTAGAGAACGGCAACTACGTTCAAGAAGGGGATATATTGGCCATTATTAATGATTTGAATAATTATGGCGTCGTTATTAATGTTCCTTTCGAATTAAAAAAATACCTTTCGATTAATCAACAACTTCCTATTTACTTGCCAGATGGAACATCCATTTCATCTACAATAAAACAATTTATTCCGGCTGTAGATGCCGCTTCGCAAATGCAAAGTGTGTTTTTAAAAATCAATGCAAATGAAGTTTTACCTGAAAACTTGATTGTTTCTGTACGGATTCCAAAATCAAATAAATCTTCTATCACTACGGTACCAAAAGCAGCTATTTTAAGTAATGAAATAGAAACAGAATATTGGGTTATGTTACTTAAAAATGATGTGACGGCTATCAAGGTTCCTGTTCAAATTGGTTTAAAAAATCAAGAAAGAATAGAAATAATAGCACCTAAATTTAAAGTAACAGATAGAATAGTAATTTCAGGGAACTATGGAGTGGGCGATACCATTAAAGTGAAAATTATAAATAGTGTCCAATAATGAATAATTTTTTTGTAAAATATAAAAGTGGTTTAAGCACCTTAATTTTCTTGATAGTATTGGGAGGTATTTTTGCGTATTCTAAAATGCAAACCAGTCTATTTCCAGAAATTACTTTTCCTAAAATAAAAGTCATTGCCGATGCAGGCCAACAACCAGTTGATAAAATGATGGTTACCGTTACCAAGCCACTAGAAAATGCGATAAAAAAAATCCCCAATCTAAAAACGGTTCGAAGCACAACCAGCAGAGGAAGTTGTGAGATTTCAGCATTTATGGATTGGAATTCGGATTTGGATGTAAGCAAACAGCAAATTGAATCTAGAATTAATCAGATTAGAACTGATTTACCACCAAATATTCAGATAACAGTGGAGAAAATGAATCCGTCCATTCTTCCTGTGATAAGCTATTCAATCGAAAGCACAAATAAATCCCCTATTGAATTAAAAAAAATAGCCAATTTCACGATAAAGCCCTTTCTCTCGCAAGTGGATGGTGTAAGTGAAGTTCGAGTTATTGGTGGAAAAGAAAAAGAATATTGGATTGAACTCAATCAGAATAAAATGATTGCTTATGGCATTACGCCTGAAGCAGTTTCACAGGTTTTAAGCCAAACCAATTTTATTACTTCCAATGGTTACTTGTCAGATAATCGATTTTTATATTTAACGCTAACCGATACTCAGATTAACACGAAATCCGATTTAGAAAATCTAGTAATCATAAATAATGGAAAAGGAATAATAACCTTAAAAGATATTGCAACGGTAGCCATTGAAGAAGCTAAAGAATATATAAAAGTAAATGCCAACGGAAAAGAAAGTGTATTAATTGCGATCATCAAACAACCTAGTGCCAACTTAATTACCATGTCAAGTGATATGGATGCGAAATTGAAAGAATTGCAAAAAATAATTCCGAAAGATCTAAAAATAAAACCTTATTACGAGCAATCCAGTTTTGTGGGTGATGCCGTAAAAAGTGTTACCGACAGTTTATTAATAGGACTGTTTTTAGCGATTATTGTAGCAATTTTATTTTTGAAATCGATTAAAGCAAGTGCTACTATTTTAATTGTAATTCCGGTAACACTTTGTGCTACTTTGCTAGTCTTATATTTTTCTGGACAAACTTTCAATATTATGACCTTAGGTGCAATTGCTGCTGCGCTAGGGCTGATTATTGATGATGCCATCGTTGTTGTGGAGCAAATTCATAGAACCCACGAGGAGCATCCTGAAGAACCTACAACAGCATTATTGCAAAAAGCAATTCACTATCTCTTTCCTGCAATGGTAGGTTCATCCTTATGTACTATTGTTATTTTTCTTCCTTTTGTATTGATGAGTGGTGTTGCTGGAGCATATTTTAAAGTGCTCACAGATACGATGATTATCACATTAATCTGTTCTTTTTTTGTGACTTGGATTCTATTGCCAGTTGTTTATTTGTTGCTTACAAAAAATGACAACAATCTTTCTGAAGTGAAATCAGCAAGCAAACATCACGAAGTTAAAAGTCAAAATTGGGTAGCCTATTTTATTGAGAGACCACTATTGAGTTTTGGTTTTTGTGCTGTATTACTTATTTCGATAGTTTTAATTTTACCAAAATTAGAAACTGGTTTTTTACCGGAGATGGACGAAGGAAGTATTGTTTTGGATTATGAATCACCACCTGGTACTTCATTAGAAGAAACGGATAGAATGTTAGTTGAGGTCGAGAAAATCATTCATACTATTCCAGAAGTGGAGGCATACAGCAGAAGAACAGGGACACAAATGGGTTTTTTTATTACAGAACCTAATAGAGGTGATTATTTAATTCAACTAAAAACAGACCGTTCCAAAACAAGTAATGACGTTATAGATGAAATTCGATTAAAAGTAGAAAGTTCACAGCCTGCACTTCGAATAGATTTTGGTCAAGTTATTGGCGACATGCTAGGTGATTTGATGAGTTCTGTTTCTCCTATTGAGGTCAAAGTATTTGGAAACGATCAAAAAGAATTGCAAAAAATAGCCAAACAAGTAGCTCTCATAGTCAAAAAAACAGAAGGCACCGCTGATGTATTTGATGGAATTGTATATGCTGGGCCTTCCATAAGTATTACCCCAAACTATAACCAATTATCTCAATATGGTATTACGCCAGCCAATTTGCAATTTCAATTGCAAACTTTGTTGGAAGGAAATGTGATTGGCTCTATTTTAGAGTTGGATAAAGCGGTTCCGATACGGTTGATTTATCCAAATACCCAGAATAGAAATTTAGAGGAAATTAGAAAGATTTTTATTTTTTTACCAAATGGAAAATCGATACCGATTAAAAATCTGGTCAATATCTCAATCTCTAAAGGAATTGCCGAGATAGAGCGCGAAAATTTGCAGATGATGTGCGTGGTTACCGGTAGGTTAGACAATAAAGATTTAGGTACGGTGATGCAAAACATTAAAAAAGAAGTCTCAAGTAAAATTTCGCTGCCAAGTGGTTATTATATTGATTATGCCGGCGCTTACAAAGACCAGCAACAATCATTCAAAGAATTATTACTTATTTTAATGGCATCTTGTTTATTAGTTTTTGGCGTTTTGTTATTCCTTTTCCGAAATTTAAAAGTGGCTTTTATACTGCTGTTTATTTCAGTCCTAGGTATTTCTGGGAGTTATTTATTACTGTTTTTGACAAACACTCCTTTGAATGTTGGGAGCTATACAGGTTTGATTATGATTGTTGGAATTATTAGTGAAAATGCTATTTTCACCTATTTACAATTTAAAGAAACCCTTCATAATTCGAATGATAAAAAGCAATCCTTGGTGTATGCCATATCAACCCGTTTAAGACCAAAATTAATGACTGCTTTAGGAGCAATAATTGCATTATTACCTTTGGCCATTGGAATTGGTACAGGTTCTGAATTGCATCAACCACTTGCAATTGCAGTAATAGGTGGTTTTTTAATCGCAATGCCTTTACTTTTAATTGTGCTGCCAAGTTTATTGTATTATTTTAATATTGAACATAAGGACTAGTTTTACAATACGTAATCGATTAAGGAATACCAATTACCAAATTAGAGCGTTCTCGTTTTGAAGATGCTTTTGACGAAACTGAGTTATTAGGGTTTTCAACCTCTTTTACCACTTTTGATTTATTGCAAAGTCACTGCAGAGGTGATGTAATGGCAAAGAATTTAATCCAACACCACAAAAAGCAAGTTCGCATGTTGGGTTGTCTTATTTCGAGAAAACAAGTGCTCACCGTTAGAGGTACGATGTGTTTTGGCACTTGGGTAGATTTTGAAGGAACTTATTTTGACACCGTGCATTTCCCTGATAATTTACTACAGTTTCCTTTTCAAGGTGGAGGTTGTTATCTTTTATTAGGAACTGTTGAAGTTGATTATCATTTTCCAACGCTAACCATTTTCAAAATGGCAAAGCTTCCTTTTGTCCCTGATCCAAGATATTCTGATGCTAAGGATTATCAATTCCTAACCCAACAACGCATCAAGGAAGATGTGAGTAATATCAGTCGGGATCCATATCCTCGGGCGCATGAGATTAATCTGCCAAGGTACAAGATGAGGGAGTGAGGTATTGATTTAAAGATAAAAAGTTGAAAAATTTTAATTTGACTTGTTTTATAGGGCTGGATTCAAGTTATAAATGCAACTTTTTGGTAAAACATATAATTTGGTGTTTCAAAATTAAATCTTTTTCTCGGACGGTTATTTAATTTTTCTTGTATTTCTATAATTCTTTCGATTGTTATTTCTTCAAAACAGGTCGATTTCGGTATATACTGCCTTATCAATCCATTTAGATTTTGATTTGCCCCTCGTTCCTATGGACTGTAAGGATTTGCAAAATAAAAATCAATTTCTAGTGCTTTTGCGATTTCTTGATGCATCGCAAATTCTTTTCCATTATCGGATGTGATTGTAAACAAATGAGACTTCCAGTTCTGTAATAATTCAATGGTCGCTTGTTTGACCAACTCACTTTCTTTAGACTTTATCTTTTTCACCCTCAGCATTCCGGTGACTCTGTCGTTTATCGTAACAATGGCTCCTTTGTGATTTTTGCCGATTATAGTATCTATTTCTAAATCTCCAAAACGTTGCTTTAAATCAACAATTTTCAGGCGATCTTCAATAAGTCTCCGGTTGCTTAAGACACCTCTGGAATCTTTCGCACTTCCTCTTTTTCTATACCTTTACCGGTTGTTCGTAGACTTAGATATAAATCCCCCTTTTCTTTCTTATCTCTCCAAATATGTTGGTAAATAGACTCTGTTGAAACACAAGATAATCCGTTTTTTGAGCAAACCCTTACGATTTGTTCCGGACTTAACTCTTGATCTAGGTATGCTTTAATGCGCTCTTTAATTTCAACGGTTAAATCATTTCTTTTAGATTTTCCTTTCTGTCGCTTTTCATATTTTCGCTATGCTAAAGCATAATCATATTTGCCACTGCGTAAATTACAATTACGTTTTAGCTCTCGAGTCACTACTGACTTGTCCTTTTTAATGAGCAATGCGATTTGGCTTTTGCTAAAATTTTGCTCTAATAATACACTAATAGTATATCTTTGTTCACTGGTTAAATGGCTCATTATTTACAACTTTGGTCAGGAGCAAATAAAGACAATTTATTCCATTCGAGAGAGAGGGCTTTCATGCCCTTTCTTTTGAAAAAATTATCTTATCTCTTTTCCTGAAAGTTGCATTAATTAATTGAATCTAGTAGGACAAAAAACCAAGATTGGATTTGCATCAAAACTGTTTCAGAAATTTTTTAAGTTGAAAAGTTAGAGTTTCAATTTTATCGCTTATGGTACAAACATTGACGAATAATTTGGATAGTACCAAAAAGCAAAAACCCTCTAAATCATACGATTTAAAGGATTTTAATTTAATTTGTACTTCTACTGGCGGAGAAAGAGGGATTTTACAAAGATGTGTAAATAACTTAAAATCAGTATTTTAAAATGTAAATTATAATCGAAATCATCCCCTTTTTTATTGTGGTGTATTTTATCAATATGTGAGTAGTAATTGTACAAAATAGTGCTGATTTATAATAATTTTTATGGGTAAACCACACTAGATAATGAACATGTAATTAAACATAAGTTTGAACAATTTATTAGTCTGTTAAAGTTCAAAATTTGATGCGTTTAAATAAATTTTCTATCCAATAATCAAAGGTTCAACCTGTTCTATTTTTAGGCTAGTATATTGGCAAAACTCTTCTATCGATACAAGCTCATTTTGGAGCTTATTGCGTTCCTTTCTGATGTTTTGCAACAGTCTAATACTTTGTCTATAACTCTTTCCGGTAATGCGTTGTATATCCTTTGGGTAAATACACAATCTTTTATATTCTGTTTTCATACTCTATCTATAGCTTTGATTGGGCTTTGACTTACTTGAAACTCCTGTAATCCAATTTGTTTGACTCCATAAAATTAGTGAAAAATCTCTTTTGTTCAGAAGGGACAATTGTTGTGGTTTTTTGGGTGATGGGAAGAGACATTTGTGTTGTTTCCTGCCATTTATACCTAAAAATGACATATGGAATAGGGGAGTGTTTTTTATGCGATTTAATTGGCAAAATTTGTTTTAAAATCCATCGGAATTGTTGCAATGGAAAGTGGATTTAAAGAATATTTAAAACAAATTATAAACTTAAATTTTAGGAATTATGGCAAGACAGAAAGGCATAATTAAGTTGAAAGGTACTATTGGAGATATTACTTTTTACAAAACCCAAGATGGGCATTTAGCGCGCGAAAAAGGAGGTATCGATGCCAGCAGAATCAAAAGTGATCCAGCGTTTCAAAGAACACGTGAGAATGGTTCTGAATTTGGAAGAGCAGGAAAAGCGGGCAAGATTTTGAGAACGGCTTTGAGAGCCTTGCTTTTGAATTCTGCTGATGGCAGAATGGTCAGTCGGTTGACTCAAGCAATGATAAAGGTGATCCAAGCAGATACCGTCAGTGTGAGAGGGTTGAGAAATGTGATTGACGGCGAAGCCGAATTACTTGCTGGTTTTGAATTTAATATTAGAGGAAAATTGGGCACAAGTTTATTTGCTCCTTACGTCGCTGGTATTGACCGAGTAACTGGAGACATTACTATTGATATAGCTCCTTTTATTCCTGCTAATATGATTGCAGCTCCAGGAGGAACAACTCATTTTAAAATTATTTCGGCTGGCTCTGAAATCGATTTTGAGGGGGAGACTTTCGTTTCCACAAATTCCGAGACCACGATTCTTCCGTGGGATTTAACACCAACAGTCGCTATTACACAAGCAAATCCAGTTACTCCTAATAGCACAAGACCCTTGTTTTTGGCTTTAGGTGTTGAGTTTTACCAACAGGTGAATGGTCAGATGTATCCATTAAAAAACGGATCCTATAACCCGTTAGCATTGGTTAGCGTCAGCGGATTGTAAAATGGTTTTGGTATTAAACAGAATTTATTTTCCTGAAGGAACGCAAGGGAGCCTAGAATGGAACGGCACACTAGTTTGTTATACCATCGAATTGCCTTGGTTAGGAAATCAAAGACGAATTTCTTGTATTCCCGAGGGAGAATATGTTTTAAAAAAGCGATACAGTAAAAAATTCGGATGGCACTTGCATGTGATACATGTTTCGGGACGACATTTGATCTTAATCCATCCTGCCAATAATGCTAAAAAAGAATTATTAGGATGTATTGCTCCTGTTACCAAACACACTGGAATAGGGAAGGGCAGTTCTTCCCGAATAGCATTGAAAAAGTTAAAAGCGCTAGTTTACGCTGCTTTGGAATGCAATATTGTTGTTAAAATAAGTATTCAATCTGCCTGCAGCGCGCAGGTTTAAAAAATTATACTATGAAATTAGTTGAAAGAGCAAAATCGCCCACTCCTAAGTTTTTTAGGATTTTGCGAACCGTTGGACTAGCCTTGTTGGCCATCAGCGGAAGTGTGATTGCAGCACCGGTTGTTTTGCCAGTGGCTGTTGTTAGTATAGCTGGATATCTGGCCGTGGCTGGGGGAGTGTTATCCGCTGTAAGTCAACTCACTGTTGGCGATGTCCTTACTTCCCATCAAAAGACCGTAAATCGAGCTCGTGATGGAGGCTAATATTTCCCTTCGAGCAGGAACCGCATCAGGAACTTTGCTGAGTATTATGCCCAACATCCTTTCTGAAGATATTAAAAAAACAATTATTTTAGCGGTTGTTGGAGCAGTTGTAAGTTTTATAGTTTCACTGCTTCTAAAACGATTAACAAAAAATAAAAAATAAATTCAGTTTTCGTGTGGTAACCTTTGCTGAATTTTTAAGAAAGCCTGATCGCGAGATTAGGCTTTTTTTGTTTAGTGGCAGTACCTAAATAAAATGCATTTTTTTAATTCATTTATCAGTTTGATATTTGTCTCCAAATGTTGTTTTTGCTGCTCCAATTCTTTAATGGCATGGATGTCTTTTTTGTGCTGCTCGAAATCGCTTAGCATTTTAGTTACTTTGTGGTCAAATTCGGTTTGGAAGCATTTAATTCTAATAAAAGGAATAACGGAACCTATTAGGTGCTGGTGCCAAAATCTCATTTGCCAAAGGCTATAAGCCAGCCAGTACATCATTTCGGCATCTTCTTCGGATGAAAAAATAATTACATAACTATTTGTAAATGGCTCTTTTTGGGGCTTACCGCTGTTGATTCCTTTGTTCAGAATAAAGATTTGGTTTCCCAAGTAAATGGTGTCTTTTTGATGTGTTTTAACGATAAAATTTGGCATACTTTCGGATTTTAGAGTAGGTGCCTCACTAAGCTCGGCCCCTAAATATTTTTAAAAGAAAAAGAAAAAAAAGAAAGTCGTCTCAGAAGTGGAGGTTTCAAAAGAAGTCCAGTTTTTTTGAAAAAATACTACCCCAGACTGCTGGTAATGCGAAAGTGTATCGGTATATCTAAGTAGGAATTGAAACTGTAAGGGTGGAGATTTTTTTAAAAACCCAAAGGGCTTGAACTTGACTTTTTGAAATCGGAACTTACCTTTACTTTCTTTTTTTTTATTTTTTTCTTGGCAGTACTAAACGTTTTCGTAAGCATCCTTCTCAGCGCTTCGTTCTACTAAAAACAGCAATCAAACACCCCCAAGCACCGCAGAGAATAATAATTGCAGCGGTAGCGGAAATTATTATTATCGAGGAGCGCAGTGGCGGGGTTGCGGCAATCGAGCAGCTGCCATAAACGCGGGAATTGAGCGTCCTGCGAATGTGCTCAGGATTACTAAAAGTTATTGATTAAATGATAATTACGTTTTGCGGACTAACAAAGCGAAATGAAGCGGGTGTGAGCGTGAAACGGCGGGGAAAAAAATAAAACACTCCCGCCTTTTTGCGGCGGGAAACCTTGATTTAGGGCAAAGTGAGGTTTTTTACCGAACGGAGCCAACCCCGATAGCTGTGCGAAGGAGCAACCGCTGAAAAAACGGAGGGCTATAACCATAATATGGCTGGAATGTAATGAAGCGCTCAACGACTTCGCTCAGGGTAACAAAACAAAACTGTTACAAAAGCAAATTGTACGTTACCAATACTAATAGTGTGGCGGCGGAACGAAATGAAGCGATATTACGGTTATGGTAGCCCGACCGAACGCAGGAAGTGACCGTGTGAAGATGAGGAACGAAACGGCGCAAAAAAACAGCTCCTTATTTTTAAGGTGCTGTTTTTTTAGAGCCGTGAAGTGGCTGTGGAATGGAGGGAGACCCTGATTGTTCTATGGAAAGAAATGCTGATAGTAACTTAAAAGAGGTTATAAAAATAGAAGGTTGACCGACTGGAACTGCCGAACGGAACAAAGGGAACGACCGTAGAGAGACCGCTTGATTGCCCGTGATATTTTACGAAAATATTGTTTTAAAATCCTAACTGTTTTAGGACAATACGAATAAGTGCTTGACGGATCACTTTATTCTGATACCTTTTGGAGCACAGCAATTTTTAGTTCTAACGAACTAAGTAACCCAATTTCCATATTGATACTAAAGAAGCCTTTTTCTAATTCGTTTAAACTGAAACCCTAATTTTTTTTGATGTCGTATAAATGAAATAAGATCATTTCATTGAATAGTTCGTTTGGTTTTGATTTCAATGCTTTGTGCCTGTTAGACAAAATTTCAATGTAGTTTTTGGTTTATCCAGAACTCATGATACTGCCAGTTAATGTAAATTTAAAATAGAAGTAATGCTCTTATCCTCTATTTGAAAATAAAAAAATGGATTTAATAGTAAATGTGTTAGTAATCGTTTCTTTTTTCATGCGATTTCTGTCCATTACTGATACCTCTAAGGATCCAATTGTACTTGTCTGATTTCTATTCCTTCTCCGAATATGTTGATTTATATTTTAGGCATCGTTCTAAATCATTGTAAAAGGAAATAGCTATTTAAAGGTTTTGTAGATCAAATGATTTGCCAATTGACATCACCCAAAGCGAGTTCACCATTCATTTCTACTGTTAACCACGACGCTCCGGGGAAGGCTTCATTTAGTTTAATTGAACATCTAGAAAGGGTGCTATTTTCTAGATTTTTTCTCCTTCGTTCTCCAATTTAGCTTACAGTTGTTGTTACAGTTCTTCCGGTAATGTAACACGTAGTTCTTTCATAATACGTTTTTATACGGTTCGTTCTTTATTTAGTATTATATATTTATTGTAAAGCAAAACGATGGTAGCGGCAAGGAATGAAGTCGTGAGATAAAATAATTTTATTTCAATAAATCCAATTGACGAAAGAATTCATTTGCTTCATTTTCAAAAATAGCCAATGGGATTTGGTGGCCCATTTGGTTGTGAATTGAAATTTTGATGGCAGTATTTGGTAGTCTGTTTTTAGAAAGCCATTTTAAATTATCATTGGCTTTGATTATATCATCCTGACCACCTAATGCAAAATGCAGAGTCGATGCGGTATTTAAAGTATTTATTGCAGGAATATTTTGAGTAACTGGTCTATGCGGCAAAGCCGGATTAAATAGTAGGGCAGGGCGGTTTACTGTATTGGCAAAGTAATAAGCCATAAAACCTCCCATACTGCTGCCAATTGCTACATCAAATTTATGTTCCTTATTCAGTTTTAATAATAAATCAAAAACATTTGGGTTTTTATGATAATCCAGATCAGGTGCAACGACGGTTCCGAAGCGTTCTAAAACGGATCTCTTTGATGGACTTAGTTTGCTTTCGAGGCCGTGCAGGTATAAAATTGTCATTTGTTATTAATTTTGAGTTTTAAAATTCATTGTATAAATTGAAATTCAAATTGTATTTGATTTCGTCTAATATTTCTTCTTTGGAGGAAACTTGATCGGGTCAGAAAGTTTTATAATAGAAAAAGCGTAAATCTAAAACATCTTCTTTTTCTAAACATAAAAGGTCAATATATCGTTCCCATGTGAAATAGTCTTCATCACAATACTCATCCCTTTTTTCAGAAGGGAATCATCCACCGCATAGTCATGGTCTTCAAAATAATTCGCAATTAGCTCTCTAATGTAACCTTCATCAATTTCAGTATATTTATCGCCATCAATTGAATCATCTGCTGCATACCATGACGGATGTGTTTCTACTATTTTTTGTTTGATTTCTTCAATAATCATGATGCATTTTCTATTTGTAAAAGTAAATGTTTGGCGCGACAATCAATGGTACATGGTACTACTTTTAGAGACAAAAAACTACTTTTTTATAATTGTATCATAGCCTATGACTATATTTTTACTAAGTCAGGAACTAAAATGTTGAAGCTGATCAAATAGATTTATTACTGAAAGACCGTTAAGTTATATAATTTGATCTGAAAGCGGTCAACCTATTTCTTAAGGAGCTCCAGTAATGAATTATAGTTATGATTTGATGCAAGCAATTCTTTGGAATCGAATCGATGTGCAGTCTGTAATGGATATTGCGGTTGTACCAATTCAAGGAGGTGTAGATGCTTATAAATCATTCAGTGATGGATCTTCTAAGAAGTTTGTTATAAATCCAAATGGATATTTAAAGAATTCATAATTTCTTATAAACGTAAAGCCCAAAAAAACTCATTTCTCAGCTAATAGATATTTCGAAATTTTATATGTGACATTCAGGAATGTTTTTGGTTAAATAAAGTAGTCCTTGTACTATGGTGAGATAAACAGATTCTACATAGTACAAGGGCTCTTTCGATAAGGTGTTTTGTGTAAAATCGATTTAACACGGATCAAAATATTTTAATTAGTCATTAATTAGAATTTCGTTTTATTATTCTCTTAGTAAATAGGTTTTAGTAATATTTTTTTGATTTGATAAGTGAGTCTTTATGTTTTATAAACTTGACTTAAAAATAAGTCTCTCGCTCAAATGATTTATCAATTAGATAGCAGCTATAAATAGTCCATATTTTATTTCGAATCAAAAAATAAATTAATTAAAACAATTAAAATCAACTAGTTAAATCTGTATTTTTACTTATTTATAGACTAAATAATTATATTGAACTTTTTTCACAAGTTGTTGAACTAAATCAATAACAGGAAACGAGAACTGCTGCCGTAGATTTGCAGAGTAATTAATTATAAAAAATTTTTGCACTAGTTTTAGCTTTAATAACATTTAGATCTACTGAAGAAGCTATTGCGATTGCAAACTAGTCATATTACTGTTTCAGTGCTTGAATTTGATCTTGTGATGCTCACGAATTATTTAAAGTTCCACTTACTACTCAAGTAGGTAAATTTTGGCTAAACCAATATAATACGAATCCATCCGACGCTCCTTTTGGAGGTGTTACATCACAGAATTCGGTTGTGATAACCACAAAATGGCATTAGATCATTATTGTGTTGTAAAAAACATGCTAATCTCTTACGATAAAGTGCTAGTTGGATTCTTTTAATTAAAGACAGAAAAACAGTTTGCAAAACCCTCGGTATAATGGGGATTTTGTTGTTTTAATTACTACCCATAACTAAAGATTATAGTCTATTTTTAATGATTAAAAACGGACTTTGCAGCGCTAGGATTTTCTTAATGAGTTCAATTCCATAAAGTAACGAGCGTTTGCAACTAGCAATATCAGAATTACGTATCTTAGTGAAACAATAAAGACAGTTGTAATCGCTTCAGTGTTGATGATTGAAATGTGTTTTGACTTGGATGGAAATTACTAACGGCACTAGACCTTATGATACTAGGTGCGGAAGGATAATTATAGAATCGAGAAAGCGTAAAGCTATTTAGCACAACTTTATTTTTTGGGGTGTAAATAGCAAGTGTTTAAATAATTTAATCGATTTTATGAAAACTATAAAAGTTATAGAGAAGAGAATGATTTGCCTCCCATAAACAAGGTATTAAAAGCTGTATTTTGCGTCACCTCAGGAAAAGTTAAAAGAAGGGTTAATAGTAAAAAGAAGGAAACTATGAGTAGAGGGTTTGTAAAAGAAGATGATCAGGAGGAAATTCCAATTGTACCACCAAGGGCAGATTTACCTGATGGAGTAGTCAACTATGTTACACGAACAGGTATAGACCAGCTTTTAAGTGAAAAACAGGAATTGAATAGCGAAAAAGAGAATCTAGAAATCGCCGATGAAAATGAAAGACGAATTGTACTGAATTATATTAATGCAAAATTGCAATTATTGAATAACCGAATCGCTACTGCTAAAATTGTAGACCTCAATATGCATCCGCAGAATGAAATACGATTTGGAGCATTGATTACGCTAAAAATTGGGAGTCAAACAAAATTACAACAATATCAAATTGTAGGTGTAGATGAAGCGGATATAGCAAAAGGTAAAATCTCATTTATTTCCCCAATTGCTATATTATTGCTAAACAAAAAAGTGGGAGAAAAAGCAGTACTAAAACTAGCGAAAGAAGATCGAGTTTTTGAAATTATAGAGATTGTTTATTGAAAATTTTAAAATCCACAAAACACTTAATTATTACGTAGCTGTGGCTTCTTGAAATATAAATTGGCTTCGTGGATAATTATTGTATAGGCTAAGAAATAAAAAAAACTCAAGCTATTTGACTTGAGTTTGTATTATTTGGAGAATACCGGAGTCGAACCAGTCACTTTTCCTAATGCCTATGGGACACTCTATCTAAATGAGTTTTTTGATCAATTCGTTTACTATCCCAAAACCTTACATGGATACTATAATTTTTATTTTTACCTTTAACAATGAAATACTTCAAATTCATACTTTATTTTTTGTTAGGTATTTCTAAATATTGCTATATGTTGATGAGAATTGCTCTTTTATCTATCAGTAAAACTGAGTAAGTGGCAGGCAGTGCTATTGGTGGAAAGATGTGATGTCGTTTGCTTAATTATCACGCCCTAGTAAACCTTGCTCGCGAAAGCATTCCCTTTTCCAAGCAGTAAGCACCGTTTAGCCAAGTTCATTTAGATAGTCTTCAGTAGCGTTTTCTATGAGTGCGTCTTCTGAGTATTCGTAGGACATGTGCTAAGATTTTAAAGAGATTATATAGCTATTAATTAATTCAATCATTTCATTTCGATGCGTATCTACTTTTTTCCAATTCCAATCAGTGCTCTTAAAAATTAATTCTGATTTTAAAGAATCAACATCTGTTTTTGAATCAAATTTACCTTTTTTCTGTTTATATGGCATATTGCTGTATTCAGAATTCATGCCAGGTGATAATAATACCAAATTTCCGAAATCATCGATAGGATGTTGTCCTTTTAAATTCATTTCTTTTATATCATCATCAGAAATATAGTCAATATGTTTATTTTCTTCTTTTGATTGTTGCGGAAAAATATGCTCCACTGAATTTTTGGCTGTTAATCGAAAATTATTCCATCGTTCAACAACTAATTGATATTTATTACATAAACTAAGTCTATTCTTCCATAAAATATATTCCAATTTATAAAATATATAATTTGGATAGTTTGTACCGGATAATTGTGTTAAATAATGTTGTGTATTTACTAAATAATCTAATTCTTCATTTAGATTTTGAGAAACCACTTCAAATGTTCGCTCTTTTAATTTTGAAGTATTTTTTTTAGAGTAAAAAAGCACATTTTCTAAAGTTTCCAGTTTTCTTAACAGTAATGGATTCGAATTTTTTTCATTTACTAAAAAAAATAAAAATGGAGTAAGCCAATATTGAGTGGTCATCTCTTGTGAATGATAAAGCATTCCTTGAAGTTTTACTAAACCTCTCAAACTTTCATCAGTAGTTTCAATTCGTTGAATACTAATTGTTTCATTGCTTGTGCCATTCTTATTTTTTAAAATGCTTTTGGATAGTTGAACAGATTCTAATCCGTGAAACTCTTCTTTTGCTTCTGTGTCATAAATCCATTTTATGACATATTTATCAAATAAAACTCGTGTTTTCCACAATAATTCAATAAGTGTTTTGGCTTGTTCTTCAGAATTAAAATTCTTTTCAACATTAAAAACAGCCAAGAGATTCTTATCAATAACTTCGGCCGAATTCTCTTTTGAAAAATCATTATTTAGCTGATATACCCGAAGTGTATGAAGCAAAAATGCAGGAAAAGAAATGATACTTCGTGTTTTTTTACTAGAGTATTCGTTTTCAGTTATTTCCTTTTTTGAAGAATTAGAGTTGCCATCAGTCGTATCTTGAAGGATATTTAATAATGAAGAATTTGTGTTTTCTTGATGCTGATCTCTTTGTAATACCTGTAATATATCCACATTTTCAATTTCAAATTTGGAGGAATCTTCTAAATTTTCTTCATTCAGAATAGCACTATTACCATATAAATCTTTCCAATTCAAATCTGCAATATCTTTTATACTTTTTTCAATATAAGTTCCCATATCTGAGCAAGCATCCCAAATAAGCGCATAAATCAATCGATTGTCTTTTGAAATTTGTTGCAACAATCTCGATTTCAATAATTCGTGATGCTCTAATTGTTTTCCTCTGTTATTCATTGCCTCAAACACTCTATTCATATCCGAATCTCCAGGTATAAAAGTATAAGTTAAATTAATTTGAGTATAAAAATAGTTTGCAAATGCTTTGACATCAAAGGATAGATCTTTTTGAAATTCATTAATTATTTCTTTAATCATATATCGTCCTTCGACTAACGGAATTATTTCGCTTACTTCACTCTCTGCTCCTTTGATGATTTCTCCTTTATCATTCAAGTATTCTTTAAAGCTTTCTTTATCTTTTAAAAATTTTTGTGCTTTATCACGTATTGAAAAATAAATCCTAGGTTCGTTTTGGCTTGTATAAATAAAGTTTTCTAATTTATTATTATACTTTGCAAGTTCATCGCAGATCAACCACAAAGTAGTGAATCTTTGTTGCCCATCTACTAAATCAATCTGTCCTTCTTTGTTATTCGAAAGCATCACTCCACCCAAAAAAAAATCATAATGAAAATCTTTCAGAAAAGCATTTTTAATATCCTCTAACAAAGTTCGAATTTGTCCTGACTTCCAAACATACAGTCTTTGATAGATGGGTATGTTAAAATGCAGTTGATGCTTCACCACTTTTTCTAAAGTAATTAAACCCGAAGCAATCACCTTATTATCTTGATCTGCTAGTTTTGCAAAGTCTTCATTTCTATTTAGTAAAGCTTCCATTGATCCAATTTTGTTTATCTGTAAGTTTATAATTCAATGTGATTGATTTTGAATAAAATGATTTAACACTTTGATAGTAATTTTGTCTAGCAAATGATAATTGGCCATTGGCATTTGCTATAAAAATTTTGTCATTTTTATCCTCATAAGTAAATCCTTCATAATAATTTTCCGGAACTGCTTTTTTCAAACTAGATAGTACTTCATTACTAAGATAAGATTGTTGAATAAGTTGTAATATATTTCCATAATCTCTAAGTAAAACAATAGGTGATTGTTCTACAATACTAGATCTATTCATTCGAAAAGCTCCCATAAAGTGCTCAAACCATTTGGCAAAAGCTTCTATTTGTTCTTCACCAAATTTATCGTAGTACATAACAAGTGCCATTTGATATAAATTGATAAAATAATCGTTGTACAATTTATAAATTAAAGAAGTTACATTACTAATATCTTCAATCTTTTTATCTCTAAAAATATAATTGAATAACGATGAATATTTTTCTGTAAATAAGAAAAAACCAATTCCTTTTTGAATAGGTTGATTTATCGTGAAAGGAATATCAATACTATCTGAACCATATAAACGAATTGTTGAATTGAGTTCTGGTTGCATTTGTTTGTTAAACCTCAAACTACTTCCTAATGTATTATTGAAAGATGGATAAAGTCTCACATTGTCAACAGCATCAAAGACCACCGTATTTTTCTGAAAAGTATTTAAAAGTGATTTCCGAGATGCAAACCACAATTTGTTTTTAGACCAAAATCGAATGCGCCACAATTGTTTAATAAAAAGCTCATTGAGTGATTTTAAATGTGGTTCATTGTGAATTTTCGCATTATTCAAAGAATTAAATTGATCAAATTTTTTGGCAAAGAATTTCAGATAATTTTCAAAATTGTTGAGTTCTCGAAGATGATAAGATTTAAAAAAATCGATTTCATCTAATGGAACTCCTCTGTTATTTTGGCTATCAAAAAACACAAATGCATTATCTTCTTTGTCCGTAATAATAATTGAAAATATCAACTTACTTACAATTTTATTAAAATGCTTAGAAATCAAATTTCCATTTATACTATGCAAATAATTTCTATTTTCTTTGATATGAGTAGCAGATACTTTTGATTTATATGCAAAATTAAAATTACCTTTACTCAAAACGGAATCATCATTGTTCCAAACATAATCCATAACCAGTAAGGTAGTGAGTCTTTGTTGACCATCAATCACTTCGTAATTATTATTATTATTGTTTTTATGAATCATTACAGCACCCATAAAATATTCTATTGCATCCTCATTGAATTCATTATCTTTAAAAAAATGATCATGCCAATCCTCTAACAGTGCTGTAATGTGTTCTTTATTCCACACATAAGGTCTTTGGTAATCTGGAATAATTAGTTTTATCTCAGATTTAAACAAGTCTTTGATACAGATTGTTCCCACTTCAAATAGGTTAGTTGTAACATTATCTTCGATAGTTATACTCATAAATTATTTTTTTTTGATCTGTAATTTTATAATTATAAAATCATTATTAAGCAGCCATTTTCGTTGTAACTCATGCAACTTTAAAACCTAATCCCCCATAAAAACGCTATCATATCTCATACTATCTTCATCAAAGTCCTCGTCATGACGGTCTGGAAACATCCTATCTAATTCTTCGTTCGCATCATAAAAGTCGAATTCTCTCTTTAATGATTTTAGTTCTTTTAATAGTTTTTCAAAGGGTTTTGTATCTTCATACTCCGCCATTTCTTGTATTTCCTGTTCAATTTTCATTTCTAGATCGACAACATCTTGCTCCACGTCACCATTACCGTTTTCGAGCTCTTCTTTATATCTTGCAAGTTCTTCTTTATAATCTTTTATTATTCCCATAATATTCATCTATTAGTTTTTACACATGCCAATTCTCAACTTTAAATACTCTTTTGTCAACTAGCGAAGCTCCTATAAATGCAAAAGCTTCTTCATTTATTAGTATATGTTTAAGTATGTCATTACTCAGCCATTTCTTTGTAGTAGTATTCATTTTCGATTTCAAAAAAGTTGGAGCAACATTAAAAGCTTCTCCCTCGTGTTCTTCACCGTTAATTTTAATTGTAAAATCACCTTTACCTATGTGATGTGTAGTGCCTAAACGCAATGTAAATTTTGCTTCCTTGAGTTCAGTTTTAGAAGCGACTAGTTGAATCAAGCCATTAATAATAACAAGATCTGATGCTATTCTATTCGCAGCTTCCATAGGCGTGATGTTATGATAAACTCCTATATTTATTGGTTTAGATTCATCTTTTCGTTTCAGATAATTGATCATTTCGTAATGTGAACCCGCAGTAGGAGCAGGGGGAAACGGATGTTCTTCTAACAGTTGGAAGTAGCGTGCTTTAAAAGCAATCAAAGCTTGATAATTGATATCTTTCAATTCCGTATCTCGTTCAAATAGATATTTAACTTTTTTCATTTTTTTTGTGTTGTTGGAATATTCTATTGCTAAATAACAGTACTTGTACACTCCCATTGCTTATGTAATCTCGATGGGTAATTGCATTTACAATTGCTTCGGCTACTATTTCTTTAATAATTTTATATTTTCCGGGAATAGCCGTTTGTTCTGATCGATTGGTGTTTATCAATTGCTTGATCGCAAGGTAACGATTGGATACTTTTTCTTTAGCCAAAAACACCTTGCCAAAACCACCGCTGCTAAGGTCTTTAATGAAAGAGTATTTGTTGTTGTATAAAGTCATTAATTAAATAATATAATGGTGCAAATAAAAATATAATTTCAATGTGTTTATGTCTTTTCAAATCTAATTAAATGTGAGTTGATATTCTATAAAATTAGTTGCAGATTTTGTTTTCGTAATTAAACCTTTGATGCGGATTTTTTAGGTGACGCATCAATCACAATGATGTTTTCTAGATTGACTAATTTTAATTTCTCTAAAACTCTTTCAACTTTTTTAATTTCTTCAATTTTGTAACATAAAATTACTTTAATGTCTTTGGCAGATTTAGATGCTTTTTTATAAATATCAGTTTGATTTTCCAAATTTTTGATTAGTGATGATGATTTTCCTAATTTAAATTCAACAATTGTCGAATCATTTATACCATAAGAAATTTTATAATCTGCGGGACCTCTTCCATTATTTACTTCCGAATTCACATCCATTGGTGAAGCATACCAAGTTAATCTGAAAATTCTTTGTATGGTATCTTCGTGGCTTACAGCTTCTCCATTATTATAAAAAATCCTATAAACATCATTGTTTTCAATAACATCTTTTAAATACAATGCTCTTTTTAAAGCTTCTTCGTAACTGTTTGGAATTATTTTATAAAAATCCGTTGTGTCAAACAAAATATCACATAAGGGTGAAAGAGAATCAATCAATTCAGAAACTAATTTATCAACTTTATCTTTTGATAATTTTGATATACTAGACTTATTGATTTCTTTGGATTTTATATAATAGTCAATAATTTGCGGAAACTTTAAAGCTGTTTTTCGAATTGCAAAATTTCTATCTTGTTGAGTTGGCTTTTTTGGTAAAAAACTTCTAAAATATTTATTTATGGAATTTCTTAAATTAGTATTGTCGATTGAATTTGCGACCGACGTAAAGTTGGAATAAAATTCGGTATTGTTTATAATAGAATCATCTTTGGTTAAAATATCTAAGGGCGTCAATATAATAAAATCTCCCTTTTCTTCAAGATACAAGTAAGGTAATTTATATTGTTTTGGCATCCATATTTTTAATTCATAATTAAATATACTTCGAATGCTGAACGTTTTTATTTGGTTTTCTTTTAAATATTTAAGAGCAAATTTTTCAGTATATTGAAGTAAATAATCAAGGATTAAATTGGTTGTAAAATCGCTTACGAAATCTTTGCCAACACCAGAGTTTAGAATTGTTAACTTTTCTATATGTGTTTCTGATGAAATAACTTCGTTACCGAATGAATTGTAAAATCCATTAAATGATTCTATAATGTTTTCAGCAAATTTTTTCCCGAGTCCTTTTCCTTTATTTCCATTTTTTGAAACTCCCAACCAATTTTGTTTAATTTCTGGAAACTTAAACAAGATACTATTTACATCAATTCCTTTATTTTCAGTTGCAATTTCTTTTAGAGACAATAAATGTGAAACTACATTCTTATGCAATGTTTTATATTCATCATCATCAGAAGCAAACAATAAAAAAGGGTCTATAAACAATGGTAAATCAGCAGTTAGACAAATATTTAATGCTCCAAACTCATCTAATTTAGACTTGTCAATTTTGAAATAATCTGAAAAAAGTAAATTAAAATTTGCCATTTATCTGTTTTGTTAATTTAAAAAAAGCACTTAATTTTTATTCATACAACAGGTACTCTATTTCGTAATTTTCTTCAAGAGGTAATGTTGTAAACTCCTTTATTAAAAGTTGTTTAGCCGCTAAGTCTAGTTTTACATGATTAATTTAATTTGCCACTTGAAGCACTTCAACAAAATTATCTAAATCTCCAACTTTTACAATATCACCAATAGAACGCCCAAGTATTGAGACTGCCAAAGGTGATTTGATATTGACTTTTTGGACTCCATTTACAATTGCACCTTTGTTGTTAGTAGATTCAACTATTTGAACACTTATGTCCTTACCATTATTTACATATCTTACTTTAACCTTACTATGTAGCTTGATTTCGTTTTGGAATAGATGGGTTTGTACCGGAGCCTTTCTTTCAATCGCTTGAATAATTGCAACATCTTTCTCATTGTCAATGAAAGCTACTTTCGAAATATATTTTTCAATTATTTCTATTTCGTCTGTAAAAGCTAAAGCTGTCTTTGAATGATCTTTTAATTTTGAAATACCTGTTGATTCAACGCTCTTTATAAAGTCAATTAGTTTTGTTGTTTCCCGGCTTGAATTACGCCACCAATTTGTACTCCAAATTCTATGAAATACAAATCCGTGATTTTCTAATATTTTTTGTCTATGTCTGTCGTGTAAATAGGCTTCTCGACTGGAATGGTATTTTGCACCATCACATTCAATTGCAATTTTAGGAACACCAATCCTTTTAGGGTCATAAACAATATCAATTCTAAAACCAGCAAACTGCAATTGAGGAATTAATTTTTCAATTCCCAGTTTGTCTGCTAAACTTTGATACACTTCTTCTTCAAATGGCGATTCTAGATCACCTCCAACGAATGAATCAAAACCTACACTTTTAGTTGTATTTTCAGATAAGGAAGTTAAAACAGAAAGCCGTAAATCATTGCTATTCTCGCTTATTGCTTTACTATAAGCTAAATACGCGTATAAAACGGCTCTCTTGTTATTTGATCCTTCAGTCGCTAAATACTCCTTATAATTCATAAATACTTGCTCTGGTATTGATGAACATACATAAACTTTAAATTTGGCTCGAGTAATAATTACGTTTAAAAGTTTATACCCTTTTGAATGGTTAATTGGACCAAATCTTTGAGCAAATTTTCCGTCTTTACCTATTCCGTATGTTGTAGAAAGAATAATTACGTCTCTTTCATCCCCTTGAATGTTTTCTAAATTTTTTATAAACGATTTATTACTCTTAGGGTTGTCAAGCTCTAATTCTTGTATTTTTTCATTAAAATCACTGTACTTTTCAAACTTTTTCCGCTCTTCAATTTTTGACTTTATAAGGTTTCTTTGAGCAATATTGAATGTTGCTATTCCGACCGTTGGATATTCTCCATTTGGCAATCGGTTAATATTGTTTTCAATGATTGATAAAACCATTTCGGCTTCGGCTTCATTTGTATGCTCTGAAAAGGTGCCGCCTACCTGAATATATTTGATGGGTATATATTCAAAATTATTTGGCAAAGGTTTTAATCGTTGATTATAAAAAGCATAATTGGAAAAATCTATTAAAAATGGATGTCTTGAACGATAATGGAAATCAAGATGCTTTCTTTGGAAGTTCAATTCTGTACCGAAATCAAGCAACGATTCACAAGACAACAACATATCATCTTTATCGATTCTAACTTTATTATCATTTTCCTCTTCTATATCATCTTCATCCTCAACAGTTCCATCGAATACCTTGCTGAAATAATTTGATGGTGGCATTTGATGTTCATCTCCTGCAATAACAATCTGCTTTCCTTTTAATATTGCTGGTAAATTATCTTCCAATCGTAATTGACTGGCTTCATCGAACATTACAATATCAAAATACCCATTCATTCCCTTGAATAAATTACTTGCAACATCTGGAGATGTCAAAATAATTGGAAAAAAAGATGAAAAAAGATCGGCATCATATTGAACAATTTGCCTCAATGAAAGTCTTTTGAATCGGGTACTACTTCTTTTATTATAAAGATTCTCAACAGAAAGGTTTGTGTTGTTTTGTTCAAATTCTCTGGTGGAATCTATCTGTTTTGAATACCAAAACTCTTTAATAAATTTTAATTGTTCCTTATCAACTCCGTTCAGCGCCTTATCCAGTTCATTATGATCACCATCATCTGTTGGCAAATCCATATTCGCTGAATTAAGAAGCATCGAATTAAGATAATGAATCAAAAAGAACTTGTTCCAATTTGATTTATGCTTTAATTCATCAAGTATTGATTTATTAGTTTCAGATTGGATATTGTAAAATTGAAACCATTTGAATTCAATTGTGAATAAATCTTTTTCTGCCTTGAAATAATCAACTTTCTTCTGGATAAGAGTTTCTATATCCATCATGAATTTGTAAAATTCTGCTAACTTAATTTTAGCAATAGTCCAATTATCATTTTTGATTTTATCGGCTAAAGCATTTGACTTTTCTTGAAGTAATGAAAGGCTTTTTATTTCAATTTCATTCGGATTTGCTTTGAGTAAACTAATCTTTTGAAACTCTGTTCGAATTTTATTGTCAAATGCTTCTTTTACCAATTCTAAATCAGCAATTAGACTAGATACAATGCTTTTTCTATTGTTGAATGAACCAATGAATGAATATTGTAATTCCAAGTCATTACTTTCAGCTATTGTCTTTGACAGCAGCTTAAATATTGTATTAAGATCGTCAAAGTACGTTTCAAAATCATTTTTTATAGTTTGCAATTTTAACACAAAACCTTCAGAAGAGTTTAAATCGTTTATTTTGAAGGTAATTGACTGCAATAAAATTTTAGAATCAGCAACGTCCAGTAGAGAAGTTAAATGGAATGAATTAAATTCCTCGTCAATTTTGTCGTTAAAGCCATTTTTCAACCTTATTGCATCACTTTTGAATGTGTGTAAAGACTTTTTCTTTGAATCTAAATCGCCATCAAATTCTTTTGGAATATAATCTTTTGAGGATTCTATACACTCTTCGAGTTTTTTAAAATTGTTTTGCAGTTTTAGATGGTCTGAAATTGTTTGTTTCTTGCTCTTTGAGAAAATAGACGCCATTTTGAAACCAAAACTATCAATCTTTGCTTTGTTTGTTAAGTCTTCATTTTCCTTATTGTTTTCAAAAATTGAATCAATTTCTGTAATAAACTTCGAAAAATTATTTTCTTGTTGGTCTAATTCTGATTTTCTAAAGTTGCAATATTCAACTTGGCTTTTATAAATTAATTGCTCCAGTTCTTTTTCCTTTTCAAAAACCTTCTCTATTGCTTCATTCACAAATGCAAGCTGACTTTTTAATTCACTTTTTCTTAAACCAATAAACTCACTTCTATTTGCTTCTAAAAGTTGTTTAATCTCAGCCAGTTGTTTTACATAAATATCAAAATCTTCAATAATACTTTGTTCAATTAAGAAAGGATTCTCTCCAATTAATTTTGAAGGATTTATAAATGAATTCGACTCAATAGGCAAAAAATCATCATATAAAATTTGACCTTTATGAACAAGGTCAAGTAATAAATTTAATTCTTGTGATGTATACGTAAAGAGCGTTTTGTCAATATCAAGATTATTATCATCATCATTTCCTTTTAGTTCTTTTAATAGATTTCCAACTACATCAGGCCAAGATTTGTTTCCAATAAGTTTTTTGTCAAGTTTTTGATGTTTATTATTGATATTGGAGATTAATTCCTTTGCCTTTGAAGTTAAGATGTCTAAAGATTCTTTTGAATAATTGTATCTGTAGCGTTTGTATTCTGGATTGTCAACACGAGCTCTTACTGCGTCAACAACAGTTTTCCTATCTTTAACAACATCCCTTACAATTACAAAATGATGATCAAGTCCTCTTTCTTTTAACCCCTTTTCTAATACCTCCAAGGCATTTATTTTTTCACATACGACAATAGTTTTTTTATTATTCTCGAGTGCATTAACAAGAATAGCAGTAAGTGTTTGGCTCTTACCTGTTCCGGGAGGTCCTTGTATTAAAATATTTCTTGTGGCTTCTAATGAATGTAAAATACTTTGTTGCGAAGGATCTGTTTCTACCGATGAAATGGATTGAAACGAATGTTCCTCCATATCGTCAAGGTCTAAATCTACTCCTTCAAGTTCCATTAGATCGCCATAATCATTGATTATATTTTGTTTTTGAACTTCAAAAATGGAGAACAAACCACTAAAATCAATAAAGGAATTTGTTGAGTTTAATGGTAGTTTTTCATAATGTGCCTTGTCTCCAATGGCAGTAATGGAATCCAATTTCTTTTCAAAAGTATCTTCTAAATCTTCTGGCGACTTTGTATTTATTGCTTTTATAAGATTACTGCATATTTCAATAAGCTCTGCTTTATTGATTAAGCCATCATCAAGCATTTCACTTGGGATTTGCTCTATTTCAATTTCTGAATCACTTTGCAAATGATTTATTAAAACTTCATTAATATAAATTGGGTCGTCTTCATTCCTAAGTATTTCCCAGGTGTTAAATTCTTTGCTTCTTCTAATTCTTAATGACCAGATCAGTATTGGTGCAACAGTTAATTTATTGTCCGCTCTATCACGTCTTGCTAAAATTGGAAATCCAAATCCAAAAGTATTAATCCCTTTTTCAGATTCAATTGCATCTGTTTGATTAATCAGGTTTTCAAATGCCTTGGTTATTCTAACTAATTGTGTTTGGTCTTCTTGAAAAAGAGAGTTTAAATCAGGCACATTGTCTTTCCAGCTTATTCTAAATTTAAGAGGCAATTCTGTCAGTAGCGATTTTATAAAATTGTTTGGAAGGTCTTTGTCAATATGAGAAAGTCTGTTTAAGTCGAACTTGTATCTTGAATTTGCCGGAATAGCATTTAGGTGGACTCCTCTGCGGTTTCCTATTTTAAGTCTTCTTTGTAATTCGGATAATAATTTCTCAGTTAATTCCATAATTGTTTATTGAAGCATTGTATAAATTTTGTTTTTATTCTCTCGATTTAAATATTCATTCCTACATCATCTAGTTCTTGGAAATGATTATTTTTCATTCCAGGCATAACATTCCAATCTAAATAGACTTTAATCATAATTAATTGTTTTGAATTGAACTAATTATTTCCTCTACAGGCTGAATTAATTCACTTATTCCCATCATCATATTAAAATGCCCCTCGTGATTAGTTAGTTTGAAGATATCTTTGAATACTTTTTTATAATTTTCAATTGTTCTATCCTGTAATTCAACAAATAAATCATCATTTATACTGTGTGAACCGTCATTAATCCAACTAATTAATGATGAACATATTTCTTGCTCTTCTTTAGTCGTAAACTTTTGTATTAAATCATCATCGCCATATTTGCCCAGAAGTTTGAAATAATTTTCAATTATTCTTCGCATAATATTTTGAATAGTAATACTCGATTTTACATTTTCACTTTTTAATTCTTGCCATAGTAATTCATAAGATGATTTTATTGGATTCTCCATAATAAAAGTTTGGATATTAGTAAACTTATCGTTTTTTCGTAATATCCAAAAATTAGTTTCTTTACAAAATTTAGTCCTTCCATCTATAAAAGATACTTCTTTATGGAAATAGACATTGTGAGTTAAAAGAATAATTTGTTTTATGTTACCAGTATCTGATTTAATACTTTTAATTATATCTTTTATAAGTGTACTAACAACAAATAGCACATTACTGTCTAAACTTGAAATTGGATCATCAATAACTAAAATTCTTTCATCGTTTACATTCTCTACTAAACTGCCTCCTTTTGCCAATTGTAAATAATACAAGAAAGTTATAAAAGTAATTTCGCCTTCACTTAAAGTTGCTTCGGCTATTGTTCCGTCTTCTCTTTGAATTTGATAAAAACCTTCTTCTAAAGATGGCTCAATTTTGAAACTTAAAAATCCATAGGATTTTAAAAGTCGGTTAATTTCATTAATAGTTGGCTGAATGCTCGTGACATTTTTACTCAAGTTTTTAATTGCAATATCCAAATCACTGAACTCCTTTAATTTAGCAGTTAGTTGACCTTGAAGAGCAGTGTTGCCAGTTTGCAATCCATTATTATCTGCATTAAATTTTACAACATCTGTTCTGGATTCTTCAATAATATATTTCCAAATTGATTGAGTTAAACTGATTTTTTCGGTTGTAAAATTGGCAACAATCTTATTATGCTTAATAATCTCTTCATTAGTATTTGTAATTAATTCTGAAATTAAAGCTAATTGTTCTTTTACTGAAACTAGTTCAATGCTTCTGCTTGGTTCTTTTGTTTTATTGTTTAGATATTCTCCATTAACGGTATTATGATTAATTAAAGTTTTTAAGTAGGCCGAAAATCTATCTGTTTTTAATTTGGTCTCTGGAATAGATTTTTGATTTGTTTCAAGATTATTCAATTCATTAACAAAATTATTCATCAAGGAATTGTACTCTTCTTTTAGCGTTTTTATAGTATTCAAATCACTTAAATACGTTTCATCAAAATAATCTTCTAATTGTTTTTTGAAATCATCTGTAATCGTTTTTTGCTGACAAAAAGGACAAGTGTTATCTTCTTGAATATAGTTTCTACCTTGATTTACCCAATCGTTTAGGTTTAGTTTTTGAATAAGTTTTGCAATGTCGACATCGGCTTTACCAACAATTATTTTTTTCCAAATAGGGTCGCTTTCTATTTCAATAATTTTATCAAATGTAATTGCGTTTATTGGTGCTATACTTTGCGGAACTTTTCCGAAAATAGTTTTTGCTTTTTCTGTTAACTCATCAAAAGTTTCTAGCTTTTTAGTATTAGTACTAAATTCTGACAACAGTTTATTTTTAAAACTTTCTTTTTGCAATGAACCTGTAAAAGCTTCTTTAAAAACAGTTTCATATTTTTTATAAATCTTTGTCCAAGAAGTTTCCTTAAAATTATTTTCTAGGGTTTCTTTTTTTTGTATTTGTGTATTTAATGTTTCTCTTTTTTTTACACCGTCCGCTTTTATAATTTTTAATTCCTCAACCTTTTCATTGATGGTTGCAATTTGTTCAGTAGTAGCTTCTCCTAATGTAAAAACACCACCAATTTTTCCTTTGCCAAAGTTTCGTTCTCTAAATTCTTTGTTATAAACTAATGTTTTTAATGCTTGAGTATTTTTCCAGTTTGTAGTACAATTTTGGAATTTATCTTCTGAATTGTTATGCAAATAATTGGATATTGTTGTTTTCCCACATCCATTAGCTCCATAAATAAAATTTACTTTCTTCAAACCGTTAATTTGAATTCCAGTGTCATTAAAAGAAGCTACTTTTTTAATTTCTATTTTTTCGAGCATAATTTATCTATTTTCAACAATATTTATCTCTTCTTCACTCAAACCATACAACTCATAAACCAATTTATCAATAGGTTTTTCGGTGGTTTCTATTTGTGATTTTAGGGTTTGGGCTTTGGTTTTGTTTTCTTCAAATTGATCCAACCACTTGATTATTCATGATTTAATCACATTTTAACTATTATTTAAATTTTTAAACTTTTCCTCGAACCATTGTTCATCAATTCCATTCTTTCCAAGTTCCATTTTTAATAATTGATAATCTTTCGCGGTATCCTTCTCCAGCTTTTTGTATAGGCTCATAACAGTCAAATATTCCCCGTAATTCAAGTATTGTTTTAATATTTTCGGACAATTCATCTCCTGCTTGTACATCTCTATTGTTAAGTCTTTCAACAACTTGTTTGTATCGCCCTTCAAAAACGCTTCGTATTTCATCCTCAACTGAGGTTTTGAGTTCTCTGCAGCTTTCAATTTCTGGTTCAAATCCTTTCTTAACTCCTTCAAATTTAATTCGTTCGATTTTTTCAAGTTCTCCAAACTCTTCTCTAAGTTCGTCTTGTTTTCTTTCAAAATTGTTCGCAAATCTTGATTCTTCTCGGATATCGTTTTCAAGGTATCCTTCTTGTTTGCTAACGACGTTTTGTTGGTAATCAATTTCTGCTTCTTTACTTCCAAATTCACTTCTAATGTCTTCTTCAGTTGTTCCAATATTGAATCTAAGTTCAATTTCCCCGTCAGTAGATCTTTGTTCTGTTGTAATTTCTTCTCTTCGTTTAAAATATCTGTCTTCCAAGTTTGAATAGTTATCTTGAAGCTTAATTCTTCTTTCTGCAATTCTTTGTCTTTGAGATTCAAGCTCTCCATAGATTTCTGCTTCAATTCCTGCTTGTAGATCGTCCAATCTTGATCGATGCTCCCTTGTAGCTTCCTCAGTTCGTTGTATTTCTTGTTCAAAGAGTTGTTCAACTCGTCTGTATGATTGCGATTCCAAGCATCGGTTAACTGACCGTAAAACGTTTTTAATTTGCGCTGCTCTGCAGGTGAAAGATTCTTCAAAAAGCTTTCTTTGCTCTTCATCAATTTGTGGTATTCCTTCTGAGTTTCCAGAGTGAATTCGTATATACTCGGTGTTGGATTCGATTTCATTATAAGTCCATTTTACTTTTGATGCTTTACTGATTTCTCGCTCTATTTCTTCTTCTGATAATTTTGGAATAATTATTTGAACTGTATTGATGCCTAATCTTTGTAACTTATTTAATTTGTCGGTATCAGGTTTATGTGTAACCACAAACTCTATGAAAAGAACGGGCTTATCATCTTTATCATAAAAAACAGCGTCAGGTCTTATCCATAAAAATCGATTATCGACATTCGAATTTTTTCCACTATGAATTTTTCCACTTTCATCTTCAAAAAAAGTTACTTCTCGATCTACACGGTGAGCAATAATAGTTTCCTTTTTAGTTAACAAGTTAGGCTGTCCTTCAACTCCTTTAGGGGGATATTTATAAACATCTGGAACAGTTATTTTTTTTGTTCGTAAAAAATAAAAGTAGGCTAGTTTTTCGCGGTATTCTTTACTTGCGTGAACACACTCTATTTTACTTGTATCAACATCTTTTGTATGATGTCTAAAATAGCTTTTGTAATTGTTGTTTTTTCGTTTGACCGCCTGCATTTCTTTGTCACAGCCCATACAATAATAACCCATTGCTCCACTTTTCGCTTGGGATATATGAATTTCAGTACCCTCTACGTTTTTTGCCCAGTCGTTATCTTTCTCGCTATATTTTATTGACTTAGTTTCCAAATGACCTATAATATTAATTTCTAACTATTCTCAACTATCCCAATTTACTCACGCTTTTTTATTGTTTTTTTGGTGTTCGTGAATAAAAATTGATATTATTTTGTTTTAAAATTACGATTGTTCTACGATTTTTATTTCCTCCTCACTCAACCCATACAATTCATACACCATTTTATCAATAGCTTTATCAGTTTTGTCGATTTTCTGTTTTAGAGTTTGGGCTTGTAATTTGTATTCTTCAAAAATTTCCATCCAGTCTATTTCATCTTTTTTGGAAAGTGTTGGTTTGCCAGTTGCCTTTATGGCTTTGTTGAGTTCCAAAATGAAGGAAGAAAAGTTTTGTTCGTGCCAGTTTTCTAATTTTTTTGTAAGTTTTTCTAGTTTGTATTGACCTGAAAAGTAGTTGCTAAATTTTTCAATTATAATGTCATAGTTTTGTTTTAGTTGGACAGCAATATCTACATCATTACTTAACTTTTCGTTTTGGATATTTTTTGGAATAGGCAACTTATAAACATATTGCCTTTTCCATCTCAAAAAACCACCTCTAATTTCTGAACTTATCTGACTAAATAAAAAATTAATCAATTTTGAATTTAGAATACCTAATAACTCTTTAGATTCACTACCTATTATAAATGAAGTCATATCAAAATAAGACTTTTCTCTATCAATAGAGAATCTTCCATTAGTTGCTATTTCTGGATATACAATCTTTGACTTTTCAAATTCATTATAATAATCACAAGCTCTTAATTCCCACCAATATTTACCTTGGTCGGTTCTCATTTTTGCTCTTTTTTCAAATGGTTTTAAATATTCAGAAATCAATTCGTATTCAGAATTTAACCAATTCCAAGCATCAAGTTCATTTTTAAAACTACCTTTTGAATCGGTCCATTTATTTGGGATACAAATTATATATTTATCAATTGTTGGTTTTCCATATCTTGATAAATCTCTTCCAACTCCGTAGGGTTTTACAATCTCTTCATATTTTGTTGATTTTGAAGTTAGAGCTTTATAGAAATCTTTATTAATAATAAAAGCATCATTTAAACCTGTTTTTAAACCAACATACATTTTACCTCCAATAAACTCTTTAAGGCTTGATTTTTCTTTCGAAAGTCTTGTGATAATCCTCATTATTTTATCATCTGCTATTGACCAGCCTTCATCTCTTAAAAACAATCTATTCACATTGCTTTTGTAATTACTAACATATTGATCTAAACTTGAAAATAATAAATTATCAACTTCAACTCCGATAAAATTTTCACCTTTTTTGTTGCCTCCAACGGTTAAAATACACGGGTAAGCAATTGCATCATTAAAAACAGGTAAGTCTTTAAAATCAATTATTTCAATAATGTTTTGTTCTTTTAGCCAAATTCTTAACTCTTTACCATAATTTGCCCTCATCCACTTATTAGCAACTATAATACTGAATATGCCATTTTGTTTTAAGAGGTGCTTTATACCCAACTCAATAAAATATGTATATAAATCCGCCACACTATTGTAACATTTATAATTTTTTTCTAAATATGGTTTTATATCTATAAATAGTTCTTGTCTGACATAAGGCGGATTCCCAATAATCACATCAAAACCCCCTTTGGCAAAAACTTCTGGAAATTGTTCCTTCCAATTAAAGGCTTTGTCGCCAGCAATGGCTTTGTTGTCAATCAGTGAGTTGCCACATTTGATGTTGTTGTTTAGGCTCGTTAGTTTTCGTTTAGGTTGTGCAGTTCTTAACCACAAAGAGAGTTTCGCTATCTCGATACTTTCCTCATTAAGATCTACCCCATAGATGTTGTGTTCTAGGATTTGGTTTTCGATATCGGGAAAGACAAAGAAACCCCCAAAAAGTTGTTTATTGAGTTCGTCTAGATAGGCGTGTTCTCGAATCAGGAAATCCAAGGCTTGGTTCAGGAAGGCTCCGGAGCCACAAGCGGGGTCACAAATGGTAAGTCCCAAAAGCCATTCGCGGTAATCCTTGAGCTGCTGGTCCAGTTTGATAATCGTTGCTTCGTGGCGGTTCTTGCGACCTTTGGCATATTCTTCGTCTATAATGCCCAGTTCCTGTTTTTTCTCTGTACACAATTTGCCAATAGTGTTGTCAACAATGTATTTGGTAATGTATTTAGGGGTATAGAAAACCCCGTCTTTCTTGCGTTTGGTTTTTTGTTTGTCGAAATCCGTCCCTTCAATTTCGGCATTGACACTTTCGATTTCGTTCAAGGAATGTTCGAAAATGTGCCCCAGAATATTGACATCCACTTGACTTTCAAAATCGTAGGTTGAAAGCTTTAAGGTATGACGGTACAACATTTCGTTGTCGATGATTACGGCATCGAGAATAGTATCGGGTTGAAAAAGTCCACCATTGTAGGCAAAGATTTCTTCTTTCTTGTCGGTGCCTTTGCGACCAGTATCAAGATAGCCAAAGTATTGTTTGTAGCGGTCGTATAATGGCACTTCCACATCCAAATCGGCCAAAGACTTCCATTCTTTGAGAACGGTATTGATGGAGTTTGGGGCCAGCAGTCCCCGGTCTTCTGCAAAGAGAATGAACAAAAAACGGTCGATTAGTTTTTGTGATTTTTGGAAAAGAATCAGTTTAGTAGTCTTTTCGGGTAAATCATTAAGTATGATGTTAGACCGGTTTTGTTTGACTAAATCCCGGTACAATTCGCGTTTAAAAACGGAATAATCGGAATAGAATTTTTTGGTAATATTTTCTTCTTCCACCACCGAAGCTTCTTTTATGCTGAGTGGTTTGTTAGCCAGAATATTTTCTTTGGCCAGACAGAGGTAGAAGATTTCGAATTCGGCGTGGGTGAGGGTAAATAGATTGAACTCTTCATAGTCCACGGCATTATTGATGTAGAACCTCAACTTCTCGAAATTGGAGGTGATGACATAGATACAACCTGTTTGGTTGGCTTTGTAATCAAATGCTTGTTGGCGGATGCTTTCGAGGTCTTTGGTATTGGTTCCCTTTAGTTCGATTACACCCAAGGCGTTTCCGTCTTTTAGTATGGCACCATCCACTTTTTTGGCACCTTTTATGTTTTTTAATTCGGTAGTAAGATTGAACTTCGGAGTAGGGTTGAGGGTATATCCTAGTATATCCACAAATAATTCTCTAAGAAAACCTTCTTGAAATTGTTCCTCTTTACTGTTACGGATGTTTTCTTGAATAGTGATATTATGGAAATACTTGACGTATTTTTTATAGGCTTTCAGTACTTGATCTGAATCTTGTTGGCTTAAATATTTCTTAAGAACTGAAGGCTGGAATAATGACATGGGTAACGCTTTTTTTTAAGAATCTAAAAATACACAATTTGAAAGTAGTGTAAGATTTTTGTTATTAACAAATTAGGTTGATAAATAACACTATTTTTAGAGTTAGAATCGGATTGATTTTTCAAAGTTATGCGGAGTAAATGGAATTAGTTTACGGTTTTCCACATTTGCATCACTAAAATAATTTCAGAAGTAATATTTTAATTCATTTTGGATTAGTACGTTTTGGTTCGTGCAATGTAAAATAACAGCGATTTTAACGAATTTCCAATACCCACTTTTGGTGATTTTTAATCTATTTTGTAGGAATCCAGATAGTACTGTAATTCATATAGTTTAATCAGTTTTTGGTCTAGATCTGCTAATTGGGCTAATTGAATAAAACTAATGTTTTTGGATGCCGTTTTTTCTCCCAAAAGTTCTATAATTATTATGGAAAGAGCTTGATCTAAAGTTTTTGTGTTACAAAGTATATTATAGTTTTTTAGATAAATGTGGATTTGTAACTTATCCGTTTCTTGATCATGATCTAATGATATAAAATTCAGACTTTTTGCTTTTAAAGTGTTTTCGCGAATTATGTATGGCTTTTCTAGTTCTTCAATAATTTGAATTATTTGCTCGGTTGGCTTTAGGAACGTATTGAAGTTCCATGTTCTCAATCTTGGTGCATTATCGATTAAAGCTGTGACTTGTTGGAAATAGGTGGAATTTCCATTGGCAGTGACAATAAATTCCGCTTTGCTATTTTCTTTTTTTGGATAGACAATTATAAAGTCAATTTCCCTGCAGTAGTAGCTTAAGTTTTTATTTATCCAAAATATGATATATTGTTGATTTTGAGGCGTTTCATGGATTAGTTTTTTGATAGTTTGATTGTTGTCTTGGAACCAGTTCCAGAAGGTGTTGATTTTTTTCATTGTGTAAAAAGGTTATTTAGTTAATTGCTTTGGGTTGACTGTTCGTTTGTTTCGTTCTATCGACTCCGATCGAGATGACAGAGAGGTGTGCTGATATTATCGTTTGTCTTTAACGCTTTTGTCAAAGGCAATTAAGTTTATCATTTGGCGTAATCGGCTTCGGACACGATTTCCATATTGGTTTTCTATTTCAGTCGCAGATAAGTTTGTTGTGATGTGCGTGATAAGTTTTTTAGAAATAAATAAGTCGTAACGCGATAGTAGAATTTCAGCCATAACGTTGCATTCGTTTCCAAAATACTTCAGATTATTTTCAGTGCCCAAATCATCGAAACATATAGTTTTAGCCTCCGATGAATAAAGTTTTCCCTTGCTGTATTTGTGGATAATTTCATAACCGTCTTGGATGAATTCGAAACTGATTTCCCTGCAGGGCTTCACATAAAATTTATTATCGGTAGGGGTAAGGTATTTCATTAAATTCAATAATGACGTTTTACCGCATCCTACTGGGCCGCTCAACATTACTCCTTTATTCAGGTTCACATTCAATTGAAAACAGGTTTGCTCGTCTTTAAGGAAATAGGCAATAAGTTTGTAAATAATGGTATGATCATCTTCTACTATTTTAAATTGAGTTCCGTATAATTCACTTCCTTTTTTTTCCAGCCAGACGATTACTTCGTCATAGTTATAATGGCTCTGAATAGTCTTTATCAATGGTTGTATTGAGGTGTTTTGCTCTGTTGGGTTGGTACTGTTCATTGGTGTTAAATTTGTTTGCGTTTATCATCCAGTTTTGTGCTGCTGCCTTCCAATCAACCATTGGAGTTTTGCCACCGACTAACCATCCATTACTGGAGAAGTAATTGAAGAATTTCTGTGCTTCGATTTCTTGGAAGTCTTGTTCGAGGAAATATGTTTTGACATCTTCAATTCTTGGCTTCTCGTCTCTCGACTGTGCTCGAGATGACACGCTCGAAGTGACAAAATTTACCTTGTCGACAATTTCATAATTTTTTTCTATCGGTGTCGGCGAATCCAAAAGGGATTTCTTTTTTTCGCGCAACTTTTTTTCTTTTTTTTCGGCATCTTGGTTTTTAAAAATTGAACCGTCATCTTGAAAATTTTGTGCTTGCTCATCCAAGTTTGTAACCTTTAAAATGTTTGGATTATTTGTAATGTTTGTATTGTTTATATAGGATACCAGAGCTTGTTCAGTGCCTGTATCGCTGCTAGTGCAGGACTTGTCCACAACTTGTTCGTCAACTAGTTTAAAAACGGGTTCATTATTTGAACTCGTGTTTTTTTCACTTTTGGGCATTGGTTTTAATTCGTCAGCTAAATTAAATAGGTACACTTGACTTCCTTTGAATGGATTATACGATGGCTCGTAATTAATGTAGCCCAAAGAATGCAAGTTTTTTAAGCATTTGTGATAGGTTGCTTTCGAACTAATTTTGCTGATTCGCATCACCTCATCACGAGAAATACTGATTGGGTTTTTGAATCGATTGCAATTCCAGAATTGGAATAATGCGATGTATAAACTAACGTGTGTTGGATTGAGAATTTTGTCTTTTGATACTTTATCAAAAAACCCAGTTAAGTGTTTTATGTAATTCATACGGAAGTATTAAGATTGGAGTATTAAGTATTAAAACTTTTATTTAGATAATGAGATTTTCTTGTCCCCCACAAAAACATTATTTGAAGAGTGTGGGTAGCGCATTAACTTTGTTGCCGTTTAATACCTTTTCAATATCAGAATGGTCGTAGTAGACTATGCCACCAATTTTAGTGTATGTTAAGGTTCCATTTATCCGAAGGTTTTGGAGCGTGCCAGGGGAGATGTTCAGAAGCTTTCTAACTTCAGTGGATTTTAGCCATTTTTTAGATTGTTCATTATTGCCTTTGAGGATGTTTTTAATATCTTGCAACAGAGATTTTTGGAATTCTTTAAGGTCTTCTTTGGTAAGGATTTCGATTGCCATAACTTTAGTATTTTAAGTTGTTATGGTACAAAATTGTATGTTTTGGAACTTTTTATATCACAAGTGATTCACAAGTTGTGATAGAAAAAAAGGGGAATTAATAAAGAATTTACTTTTTTCTTAATGGATCCCTCGCCTTAACTCACGGTTAGTTTAAGTAAAATTAAGTTTAGGTTTTATTTTGGTTTGTGCTGTTTACGTTTTTAATTAAAAGTGCGTGCTATTTTTACTGTTTGAATTTGATGGAAATTTACTGACTACTTTTAATCGCTTTATTTTTTTTTAATTGCAAATGCAATTTAGATTAGAATTGATTTGTTCAATTCCTTAATGAAATAGGTGGGTGATATTCCTGTATGAGTATTGAAAGCTCTGGTAAAGTTTTGGGTTGATCCAAATCCTGCTTCATCTCCTAAAGCTTTGTTCGTATAATTTCGATATTTATTTTCGTTTTTAAGCAATTCTATTATATGGTCAATTTTAAGATCGCTTATATACTCTATAGTGCCTTTTTCGCGGTATTTTAGAATAATTTTTGAAACGTACTTCGTATTTGTATTTAGCAAAGAGGCTAATTTGTATAAGTTCATCTCTTTGTCGAGATACTTTTTAGTGGATTCGAATTTTTCTAATTTTTTTAGGATTGATGTTACCACCTCTGGACTTAAATCAATGGAAAAGGTTCCGTCATTTTTTGTTTCAACTATTTTGGTCGTTTCTGGCTGCCGTTTCATTAACTCGCCGAATAATCTTTTAGACCTGAAATGTCGATAAACGAGAAATGCAATTATTGCTGCTAAAACTGTAATAATAGTAATCCCCATTATGGTGCGGATATTCAATGAATTCCTTAAATCACTTTGGGATTGCAGTAGTTTTTCGGTGTTATAGTTTTTCGTTATTTTTCCGGACAAGTATTTGTAATTGTATTCTAATAATTGATCAGCTTTTAGTAATCTAGTGACGTAATATAAATGTGCTTTTTGATTATTTTTATTACTGTAATAGTCGATTATAAGCTCATAGGCTTCTCTCAGTTCAGGGCTAATATAGTTTTGTTCTTTAAAAGTAAAATCTACCTTTTTAAAATAAAACACTGCTTTTTCTTTTTCGTTTTGTGACCAGTAATTTTTGCCTATGTAGAAATATGCTAGTGTTTCATTGGCAAAATCCTTATTACTTTTAAGATCCAGAAGTGCTAATGATAATTTTTTTGTTGCATCTTCATAGTTGTGTTTTAGAGATTGATTTACACCTTCAGAAAAAAGAAAGTATGATTTCATTCGAAAAATTTCAAACTGCATCGCAGCGTTTATTCCTTTCTGATTTATTTTACTGCATAATTGATATTTATTAATTCTGCTGTAGCACTGACCTAAAGAATATAATGAATTCACATACGCATGATCATTTTGTTCTTTAAAATAAGCAACACAATCCGTAAATAAAGCTATTGCTTCATGGTAAAATCCAAGATAATATTTAGTCAGGGCTTTACAGTATTTTAATTTATAAATTAGATAATCGTCGTCTGTCTTTGAAATATATTCTTCGGCGAGTAGGTAATTATCCAGCGCTTTCATCATTTCTTTTCTATCATAAAATACAATTCCTTTAGTCATGTACGCTGATCCTATCAACTCAGGATCTCTTGTCCGTATGGCAGCAACAACCGAACTATCTGCGTATAAGTGTCTTAATTTTTTATCAAATCTATAGATTAAAGATTTGTAGGCGAGAGCCATTTGATTGTGGTTTTTCTCAGATTTTGCTTTAGCTAGCCAAGATTGGGCATATAACCGTTCTCTTAAACTATCATTTTCTTTATAAATTATTTTTTCATTGAAGTAGTTGAACTCTTTTTTTGAGAGACTATCTGGAACTATGAATCTTTTTTGAGCGTTTAAGTAAGTTGCAAAACAAAGTAAAAGTAGGATTGGGTAGGTTTTTTTCATGTTCTAATTTGGGGTTATAGAATTTCAAAAATTAAACTAATAATATTTCGAGGGTATTTGTAAGGATAAATGTATAAAAAAAACTTTGATAATTCGATGTTACAAGTAGTTAAGCCAAAGTACAGTTGTTGACTGTAAATCATTGGTTTTGTTTTCATTGGTTAATAAATTGAATGTTATCAATTCTGGAATTGCACATTGTAGATTCCCGAATTACACAGTAGCTGGCTTGTGTACCACTTCTTTCGCATTTAGTTTTGCTTCGAATTCAAATGGTTTTGTTATGAGCAAAACGAATAATGTTCTAATAATCCCGGGCAAAATGAACTAATGTAAAAAGTAATTAATAACATTTAAAACATTTAAAACCATGAAAAAAATATTTTTATACCTAGCCATTTTTATGTCCTTTGCTACACTCTTGCACTCTTGTAGCACCGATTCTGAATCAATAATTGAGAATAAATCCGATAACATTGATAAACAAGGACGTAATTTTAAATATAATTCGAAGAGTACAGGAATCATACCTGCAAACTCAAGTAATCCTTTTGATACTGATGGAAGGATGCTTTACGAGCAAAAGTCACTTGATAATTCCAAAAACTTTTTAGATGGTAATGTTATCCCTAAAACAACTGGAATTGAAACCCTTACCGTATCATCTAGCGCTAGAAATCATTTACAAGAAATAATTGCAACTTGGGAAATGACTCCGGATGCCAAATTAAGTTTTAGTCATTTTATTGATTCCTTATTGGGTCTTATAAGACTGCAAGAACAGTACGAGACGCTATATAATTTTATAGTTGATTATGAAGAGGATATTTTGCTTGATGATAACTTATCAACAGAAGATAAAGAGTCTTTACTGATCAATTCCTCTATTATTCGGTATGCCACTTATGAGGCGTCAATCAAGCCGCCAAAAAATAAAGATCCTGATTGGACTATACTTTTTAGAGAAGTTAGTTCATCAAAAAATGTGGTTGTTCAAGGTTTAAAGTAGAAATTATACAATGTGAGTAAAATTATCAAGCCGTCCTACTGGGCGGCTTTTTCTGGTTTTTTCTTGGATCTATCTTTTCATGTGATTTTGTTGTTGAAAAACGGACTTTTCAATTGTTTATCAATGTAGTTTTTGCTCAAAAAGTTGTTCGTCTTTGTTTAATGCTCCAGTAAATTTAATTGATTGAATTGGTTGTAAACTAATTTTCATCTGCGATTTCCATTCGGATCATTAGCTTATTTTTAAGGTTGTTCAAGAATTTAGTTCTTTCTGTTTTTCGGTTACGTATTTCAAGAAACACTCTATTAAATTGTCTCAATTCAATATCAAAAGTAGATTCGAAAAAGCTTACGACTTCTTTAAGCCCTGAAGTTCCATTATTAAAAACTCCTTCAGTATGCAATGCATATATCATTTCAATTAATTCCACTTTTGATCCTGTCCATTTCTGTTTTTTGCAAGGCAAGGAAGTAGTTGCAGCTACCACGATGTTACTTTCTAATTTTTTAATTTCTGATTCTAAGTAAGATTTAATTAAAGTATTGGCTAAAATCTTTGCCAATTTGTAGTCATGTGAAGTAGAAAAGCGCTGGTCTGTTTGAAAGTAAAAACTATCGAGAGTCAATTTTACATCATATTTGCCTCGTACGAAGTACGTAATGTCCAGGCATTGAATTTTTGTACGATAGTACCGGTAAAATTCCTGATTGTCGTTGAAGAATGTTTTTAACTTAGAGATTTCAGTAGTGTAATATTTACGTACAGCTTTATTAGAACCATAAGGTTTACTAGTTTCAATTGTGTAGATTTCGTTATAATAAATTAGTTTCGCCGCAAACTGGGGTTTAATATTTTTGAAAAACTCAATTTCCTCTGCTTTATCTTTGAATTTGTATTTTATGCAATACGTTTTTAACCTTTCTAAAATGGATATTGAAATTTTTATCGCCGCTTCTGCAAACTGCACCGGCTCTTTCATTTCTAAATGTATGATGTCTAACTGGTTTTCTAATTCTAATAGGAGGGATTGTGAAAACAATTTCATCTTAGGTTATTAAGGTTATTCAATTGCACAGATGTGGGTCTCGTATAGTTTGACAAATCTATATGTCTCTGTTTGAGCATGCAAACAGTCTTTTATTCAATTCCCGAATTGAATAGTGAAATTCCCGAATTGCATAGTGGAAATTTGGGAAGTAATTATAGTGACACAGGCATAAGTGTTACCAAATCAAATTGATAAGATAGTAGTGATTTTTTAATCGTAAATTAATTTTAAAAAAATTAATTATCTTTCGAAGATGTATCTTACTGCGGAAGATGTAATTGTTTCAGATATCAAAGGAAGCAAAGATATTATTATGAAATCAGAACTTGAACACCCACAATTATTATTAGTATTGTTTTTATCTTTCCTAAAAAAACAGATGCTTACTAAAATTATTTACCAGGCAAAATAATATGATATGATTGATATCTTTTGAGTGCTATTTTATCTTCATTAATTTTATTTTTTAATTTATAAAACATTATATCAGATGATCAAAAGAAATGTCGCTATATTTACTACAAATCTTTATCATATAGCATGGTTGACATAGCCAAGGTAACAACAGAACTTTTATTAGAAGAGACAAAAACAAGCGGTCATTCCCCGCTGAAGTTTATTTGTAATGATGGTTATCTGTATTACTGCAAATATTTGGTTGATTTTGATCCAAATGAAATTAACTGTCTCGCTTATGAGATAGTTTCCCATTATTTACTAAAAGTTTTAAATATCCCTACTCCAGATATAGCTTTGGTTAAGATTTCCGAAGGAACTTTGGATAAAAGTAAAATTATAAAAAACAGAAGACTTTGCGTAAACCATATTTGTTTTGGTTCAAAAGGAATTGATCCTTCAGAAGAACTCACTGAATTTGAAACGTGCAGTAGCAAAAGGGATTACAATCGAATTCTAAATCAGGAGGATGTAGTTAAAATTGCGCTTTTTGATTTATGGATCAATAATGTGGATAGAGGACGATTTATCAACCCAGGATTTAATTACAATCTTTTAACTGTAAGATCTGGTAATAAACGTAAAATATTGGCATTTGATCATGCTTTTGTTTTTGGTGGAGTTGAACAAATAGGCGTTTTTAATTCAAAAATGCCTTTTATAAATCAGGATAAATTTCATGACTCGGATTTTTACAAGAGCTTTATTAGCTATATGGACGAAGAAGAAATCATTAAAATTGTTGAAAATTTCATACCTTTGTTGAAAATTTCCCATAAAGAGGTTATTGATGCTGCTATTTATCAATTACCTGATATATGGAAATTAACCCCTAATTTAGCGAACCGAATACAAGAATATTTGTTTTGTGAAGAACGAATTGAAAAAGTTAAAACGGTTATATTGAACAGTAAATCCATTTATTGAAATGAAAACATTTTTCAGCATTGTCAGCATTCAAACTAATCCTATTTCTTTGGAAAAAGTGGTTATGGGCGTATTGGCTATTACCGAAAATGAGATTTATTTTGATTATTCTAAAAACAAATTGGGATTACTAGATAAATTGGCTCCTACCAAAATAGGGATTGGAAGCATGGCTAAAAATGCCTTGCAGCAAATAAAGCAAAAAGTTACTGAGGCTAACAAAGCACTGACTAAAGATCAAAAGAAATTAGTGTTTGAAAAATCGATTTTCTCTAAAGATTATATTTCTTATTTGAATAAATACAATAATGGAATTTTGTTTTTTTCGGAACCTGCTTCTTTATCTTTTGATTTTACTGCCGAGAAATTTATGCAGTACTATTACAACTTTGTAGGTGAAATGGTAGCCATCGAAACTAAAAAAGAAATGGTAACTTTTGCCAAAAAGATAAAACCTGCTTTTGAAAAAGAAGGTCTCGACGAAAAAGCAGATTTAAAATTTACTTTTGACCCTTTTACTTTCAATGGTATCCTAAAAGAAACACATATACCGTTGATTACTAAGAATGGAGCAATTAGTGCCATTCAAATCGTTGATTTTAGTTTAGGAGAACAAACGGTGGTTCATCATTTGTATGAAACAAAAATTTTACAACAGGTTTTGAATGTCTTTGCTATAAAAGCCAAAACTACAGTCAATAAAATTAAAATTGCATTTGAGGAGCCAAATGAAGGTACATTGCAACACGAATTGTTTGATCTTAGTTTTCAAAATTACAAAGACGATTTTGATTTTATTACACCAGATAAATTAGAAAAAGAAACAGACATAATTAGCAGCTCCAACAATATTAAATTCTCTGAATTTATTTTGACTTTAGAATTTTAAAAAGGGCTTTTCAGCCCTTTCTTTTATACAAGACGTTTTCTATTATTGTGCTGTTCCTCTTTTAACCGCACTTCACTCATTGCGCTAACTATTGTGTGTAAATCCAAGCGGTCTGGTTTTTTTATTTTTCGGTATTCTTAATGAAATTTATAAATTCTACTGCAAATTCGGTTATACTCATAATTTCAAATGGTTCCGTTCCTATCGCACCGATACCGCTATCGATTACTAAAGCTTTTGAATAAAGTCTTTGTTTGTAAAATCTAAATTTATCGTCAGAAATATTATAATTATTACATCCTCTAAATTTTTCAAGATTATTGTGATTATTTCTAATCTCACCTCTTTCTTTTTCTATTTCAATTATTTGTCTTGCGTATTTTGATGGTCCAATATTGATTGTCTCTTTTTTACGTTTTTCGTTAGCTTTATGTAATTGCTCAGCAAGTTCATTTTTTCTTAAAACTTCAATATTGTATTTTTTGCCAAAATGTCGATGTTCATATAATATTATAAGTTCATCTTCTGATAAATCTGTAATTAAATCTAGATATACATCCACAAACTCAAAATCATTTTCTGGACTTTTTAAACCTTTAATTAAAATGTCTTTGAATCGATTGAGTTTCAATTCTGATTTCGTCGTGTAAACACGTTTTATTACAGCTTCAAATAAATCATTAAAATTCTCGGTTTTAATGTTCTCAATATTAATTTCATTATTATTGGAAAATTCTTTAGCAAGAATTTCTACAAATTTATTTAATCGATTTTGCTTAATTCTTCCGTTATAATCGAAAACTAGTTCGGTTAGTGCTGTTCCGGCATATGGAATTACACTAAAAACTGTCTTTACAAAACTGTTTAATATTTCTGTTTTTTCGTCGTTTCTCATAAAATATTTGTCAACTTTTATATATGTCTGATTTTGTTTGTGGGCACGGAAAAGATTTTCGCGTGATTGGGGGTATTCGGCATTATAGGCTTTATCAAAATGCCAATGAGTTACTCGTCCATAAATTAATTTTTATACTAAATTCCGAGTGTAATTAACATCCCTAGTTTGTCATTTCCCTTGTTAACTTCAATTTGTAAGATCAAACCGTTTAATTTCCACAACCTGCCAGGCCATTCAAGATTAGAAATTTGCGCCTTTTCATTTTCCCAATCAAATTTACCTCTACTGTTAACATCAGAACCAAATAAATCGTATGAATGATTAATAACCATTTCAAATTCGCGAAAAAATAATCCCGGAGAATAATTTTTCCTTTCAGAATACATATAATAATATTGGACTTTATCCTCAGTCATATTATCAACACGATTAAAGAGTCCAAAATAGTCTAGGGCTGTTTTTATGGTAATTGTCTCCCTGTTAAATTGCAGTGATTTCTTAGAACCCAATACAATCCCGTTTTCAAGATCATATCTTAGCAATTCAGAAAAATCATGATTTTCATTATCAATATAAAAATCAAAAGTTTCTATAAATTCGTCAATGTGACAAACTTTCGTTTCTATTCCCAGCAGCCTATATAATATTTTTGTCTTTTTAAGAAAACCTTTATCGTCAGAGACCACCATATCAGTGTATGCACTATAATAGCTGTGAAAACCATCATTGAGCATATTATTAAATTTGACAGACTTTGCTGGTTCTTTGCAAATTCCCAAGAGATCAAGAATACAATATGCATTTACATAGAAATCCTGACGGCTGACATACTTGTCACCATCTGGATTTAAATTTTTTTCAACAAAGTCTAAGAATGTCTTTCCAAGTAAAGAATCTTTAAGATCTAGGTTAAAGTTTGAATTGTCTGCCTCTGCAGTGTATTTGCCATTATTTATATATTTGTCACTTGTATTCCTAATCTGCTTATAAATGGACTTGTTGTCTTCCATTTTATCAAGAAGTTCTTTAAAGTAGCCAGATAATTTGTCAATTGGAAGATCCTCCAAAAAACAGGCATCTTCTGGCTTAAATGATGAATAAGGAAGTTCAAGAGGGTTTAATAATCCATAATTGGACTTAATGTTTGACATTGCATTCTTAATACCGTCACGCCTCATTTTTTCGAGTTCGCTTAAATCCTCACTATCTTTAGATAACAGACTAGTAATATCAATGTTTTCAACAGTATTGATTTCACTTGCAAAAGTTTCTAAAGGCTTTGCTAAGTAGAAAGATGTTTTTTTCTCAATGCCATGATAAGAAATGTAATTGTCTGCCACCAGCGTTTCCATAAATTCCAACTCGGCAAATTTTATGTTTGTGGTGTCATTCTTTAAATCCAACAAGTGCGCATGTGAATAACAGAATAGATTATTGCTTGCTGCTCTATATAGCTTAGGCAAAAGGAAACAATATTTGTCCTGTTCTTGCTTAAAAAGGTGGCTAAAAATCTGTTTGTCAAAATATATTCTCATAATGACTTCTATATAGTATTATTCTGATATTATAATCTGTGGCATATTAAAACTTATCTTGTACCGTTCAAAACAGGTTACATTGTTTGTATTGTGCATGCCACGAAACCTCAGCTGTTATAGATAGTAGTTTTTACTTATTGAATTCTAAACTCCATTTGTCTTTTGTTTCTAGATATCTATTAGATAAACTATCGGGAATAAATAACAATTTATGAATAAATCTTATTACCATAAAGATTCCGTATAAAACAACAAAATTTAAAGTAAACAGCCATGTGTCTGGGTTTTCTATACCAAGTATGGTATACATATTGTAGAACAACATAAGTGTAATAAATATGACAAAAAAGCCATTGAGAATTATCCAATTTCTGGGCTCAGTATGAAGTAATTTTCCAGTTTCAACTACCCTACCTTTCAAATTTATATTGCCGTTATGAGCTACTTCTAAAACAATAAAATCTGTTGAATCTAAATTTTCAAAATTAAGCTTTGCGGTTTTTTTATCAATATTTGTAGAAAGCCCTTCTACATTTTTTACTATAATGATATTGTCAATTTTACCCGATGAAATAATCTCTAATTTATTGATTTGTTCAGTTGATATGGTTTTCCTGCCATTATTATAAATTAAGATTCTGGTACTAAACATATTTTCGGGATTAGACCAATCACTAATTTTTTTACAACTTTTACAAATTGTATTTGTTGAGTAAACCAATCTGTAAAACGATTTAAAATAAAAGTAGTAAGAGATAAAAAGACCTATTAAAAAGGTAATGATGGAAATTATGTTTCCAATTCCAAAGGTTTTAATACTTTTATTAAGAATGTTCAATATCTCCATATAATTTCAGGTTCGTATTACTATTGACTAGATTGTTCTGGTTCTACCAAGTTTTTTTGGAACTAAGTTAAGATTTATCTTAAGGTTATCACTAAACTTCCAAATACAAAACCAACTTTCCATTAATCCAATTGCCCAAATCCGTTGTAGTAGCCGTTGGCTGCAGTTTAAATTTCACCAATCATTTTCCTTATTGTATAGTTTTCTAATTTATTTGCAATACTTACTTCATTGTCTTTCCAATGCATACCATCATTATATATGATGCCAAGTAGGTAATAGATTTCGGGAACAACTACACCTTTGTTTTCTGCAAACTTGAGTTTATTTGGAGTTGTGTGGGTATTTAAAAATTCATCCTTAAATTCTTGCGTCAATAGTTTATCATAAATATTTTTTTCAACTTTCTTTCTTACTGCACAACAAACTGCAAAAGGGTCATATATTTCTTCATTGTTATTGTATTTGGTAAATTCATCACCAATGAATTCCTCAAAAATTTGTGAATTACCCCAAGTCGGTTTGAGATTTAGAGATTCAAAATCTGGGCGAATGTTTATTGAAATTGGTTCGTAGTGTAAGTGATATTTTGAGACATTATCTTTAATTAAGATATTTTCTCGATTAATAAGTATTTTTTTAAAATGCTCATTAATTTTTGCAGCTTTACTATTTAAGAAATGCACCTTTTGTTTGCTAAACACAAAATTTTTGAAAAAGTATGGATTTAAATGAGTAAATATTATAGGATAGATTTTGCGTCCTTCAGATTGAAATTTTTGAATAAATTGTGTAACATAATATTGTACCGCTATCAAGTTTGCGTCATCTAAATAATCAAAAACTTCGTCTATGATTAAGACACCTTTTGATTTTGTCAATTTTAATTCTGCTTTTTTTAGCAAAGCAATGAAACACATAACATCTCTTTGCCCATTTGAAATGTATGCGGTTTTCGGAATTTCGACAATCAATTTATTGTCCTTAGCTAGAGGTTTAAAATTTTGCCAACTTGAATTAAAACTAGCAAATAATGCTTCGTATTGGTCTTTTTCATAGTTATAGATTTTTCTTAAAATCGCTGCTTTAAAATTTGCTTCATTTTCTTTAAACATTTTAGCAAATTGTATAGCAGTTAAAAAGCTATCAGCAACTCTGGTGTAATTTAAATCTAGAGAAATAATATAATTTTTAATATCTCTCAAATATGGAATGTCTTCCAAATTTCCCAGTTCATTATTCTCAATCCAGTCAAGAACAGTTTCGGCATTTCCAACCTGTTCATTAACCCTTTCAATAAATGAATTTAATTTCTCCTGTGTTTTGACACCTGTATTTAGTCTGTTTATATGTACATAATAATTAGCAAGACCTTTGATCATTTTGTCATTACCAAAAAGAACAGAAATATTTTTCAACACTTTTCCATTCTGACCGAACACTTCTCTATGATGAGTAATTGTATAATCAAAATGAATTAATTCAGGAATATTGTTGACTAAAATTATTGGAGGAGTTTCCAATGAAGCGGTAGCAATTACAAATCCGCCTAAATTATTTTTTTTTGCTTTAGCATATATCTGATTATTGATAACAAAATAGTCAAATTCAGATTTTATTATGTTGGATACTTGGTTTGCAGAAACAGTGTTCGAAGTACCATTTTCTTCGTAAGTTATACTAATAGATGGAAGATTTAATTCACTATTTTTAAAATAGTGTTCTTTTTCTAATACAATTTTTCCTGGTTGAAGAGATTTGAATGCGACTGAAAATGAACTTTTTCCAAAACCGTTTGGAGCTACAAGTATATTTGGTTTATTTGGTGATATTTCAAAATTATAATTACAGTTTTCTGTTGTCGTTCCAATTCCTTTAACATTTCGAATTTCAATTCTTGTTATCATAAATATTTGTTTAGAGACGAATATGGACGATTTGGGTCGTAAATTGCAGCCAACTTGTCTATACCAGCCATGAAATGGCAGCAGTCTCCCCGAATGAGGTTTGCTTTGTTCCATAAAATGGTTTTTTACTGGCAGCACCAAACATACAAAACCATTTTTATTATACTTTACGGTTTTCCACATTATCAAAAAAATATAATGTAAAAACAAAAAAGGCGCCTCACAACATTTTCCTTTATTTCAGTCGCCTATCCTTTAAACTATCATTATAACGCCTATTTCTCATACGCTCATAAAATTTCCCTCTCAAGTAAAGGCCTACAACCCAAACCACAGCCAGCCCTATTATTTCATACCATTCCATCGTTATTATAGATTTGATTAAACGTCAAACCTATAATTTTACAGAGTTAGTAACAAATAGTGTAGTGTGTGATTCCGGAATTGAATACCTAAAGTATATTGGTTTATATTGAAAAAGCTTTCAGATATCTTTTACTTCACTGAAAAAATATCATCGTCAAAAAAATCTTTTAATTTAATATTGATCATGTCACAAAATTTCTTAATTGAGTACACAGTAACTCCTCTTTTATTTTTTGTGCTTTCCCATCTATTAATGACCTGCCGATCTATATCATATTTCTTAGCAAAATCCGATTGTGATAAACCAGTTTGCAGCCTTAGAAACTCAATCCTTTCAGATATTTTTCTCTGTAGTACAGTATCTTCTTTTGTTAGTTCAGCCATACTGCAATTTTCATAATATTTCATAATATTCTGTAAACCACTTGGATTACAAAATATAATTTATATCTTTGGTTATCATTTGATCTTTATTTGGAAATAATAGATATCATTTATTAGATTTGCGTTTCTTCATATAGAAAATATTTGAAGCATTCGCTTAGAATTTCGTCTTAGAAAACTGGTAATTTTAAAAGGAACGAAATAATAAGTAAGATGCTCACGTCCCATGGCGTGGGCTCACTTATTGTTCCCGGGTATACCAGTACCTCTAAGGCAGTAAGCTGAGTTCCATGCCATTTTTTAAGGCTACACCTCCAGCTAATTCTTAGCCAATCTTCTTCATTTTTAAAGACTCGCAATAATTTGTCAACTATTTAACTCTTAAATCAGCATGCCTATGATATAAAAAAAAGAATACTATTTACATGTTGCCTGTACTGATTCTTTATTTTGAATTAGTTATTCAGTACAGGCTTCACAAAAAGCATAAAAAAGGCCTTCTTACCGTCTCGACAACTCCACGAAGGGCATACAGCTAGCAAAAACATTCAATTTAACTTACCTCAACCAGTATTATGAATAAAAAATCCTTAAACAATGTCCTAAGAAGCGTTCTTGAAAATCAATTCATACTTATAACATTACGTTACCACAACACATGGGATATACATGGTGTTGTGTAATATACAAAAATTGATATTATGAAATACTATAAACTAATACAAGCTGCTCTAATAGTAGCATTTATAACACTAATATACCTATGGATTTATGGTTGCAGCAGTTTGTCTTAGACCGATTTATGGTGTAATAAAAAGCCTTAACTGATTTATTGAGCATTTGAACCAATTTTTAAGTTTTCAATAAACGATGCACATTCTAAATCGCACTACTAACCTTAAAAATTAGTTTGCCTATGATAAAACAATAAAAGTGCTATTGCGTAATAGCAATTTAGTGTCGCTTATTTACTGGAAATAAAAAAAATAGTCCCTTATGTGCTAAGGGTTATAAAAGAAAGCACAAAAAAAAAGGCCCTCTTACCGTCTCGACAACTGAATAGAGGACCTAAAGCTAACAAAAACATTCATTTAAATTAACTTAACCAATATTATGAAAAATATTTCATTTTACAAAGGGAGGCTTGTCATTCCTTTACTTTTAGCAATGTGGTTCTATAACTTTGCCGCACATGCCGCTACGATAAGCTCTTCGACTGTGCTCAGGGCGACAAAAAAGGATATATACCAACTACAAATTACGGGAACTGTCAAAGATAATCGGGGGCAAATACCTGGAGTAACGGTCACCGTAAAAGGAACAAAAACTTCTGTTATTACTGATTTTGACGGTAAATACATGATCAGCGCTTTAAGCACTGATATATTAGTTTTTTCTTTTATCGGATACAAGACAATTGAAATTCCAATCAATAGTAAATCGGTACTAAATGTGCTGCTACAGGAAGATTCCACCAGCTTGCAGGAGGTAAAAGTGAACGCTGGCTATTATAGTGTGAAAGAAAGTGAGCGAACAGGAAGTATTGCTCGAATAACTTCAAACGACATTGAAAAGCAACCGGTTCCTAATATTCTTGCAACCATGCAAGGTAGAATGGCAGGTGTTAATATTGTTCAAGAAAGTGGGATTGCAGGTGGTGGATTTAGTATCAACATACGAGGACTAAACAGTCTGCGGGAAGGGGCGAATGCGCCGCTTTATGTTATTGACGGAGTTCCCTATTCATCAGATCCGATAAGTGATCGTCAAACTTCTACATCTATTCCAGGAGACGGAAACCCGTTAGCGAGCATTAATCCTGGCGATATAGAAAGTCTTGAAATTTTAAAAGATGCTGATGCTACAGCAATTTACGGTTCTCGCGGTGCCAACGGCGTAGTTCTAGTTACTACTAAAAAAGGCAAAGCAGGCAAGACCACTTTTACAATAAATACTAATCACAGTAGTGGATCGGTCAGCAGAGTAATGCCTCTCATGAACACTGAACAGTATTTATCTATGCGGCGCAGTGCTTTTGCTAATGATGGTATAGTTGCCTTGCTGCCAAATGCCTTTGATGTTAACGGCACTTGGGATACTAGCCGTTATACAGATTGGCAAAAGAAATTAATAGGAGGTACATCTGAAGTTATGGGATTGCAGGCTTCGGTCAGTGGCGGTTCTGAACAAACAAAATACCTACTCAGCGGAAATTATTATACGGAAAGTAGCGTGTTCCCCGGAGATTTTTTATATCGTAGAGGAGGTGCTCGACTTAGTTTTGATCATGTGTCTGAGGATAAAAAGTTTCGTGTCACTTTTTCGGGAAGTTTTACTGCGCAAAACAATAACCTTCCATGGATTGACTTTGTTACTTTGTCGCGACAACTTGCACCTAATGCTCCTGCACTTTATGATGCTGATAATCAGCTAAACTGGGAGAACGGTACATGGGAAAACCCACTGGCCAATTTAGAAAGCAAGAATATTACTCAAACAACCGATCTTATTGCAAATAGCTTACTTTCTTATAGTGTAGCAAAAAACTTGGAATTCAAAACAAGTCTTGGCTTTACCGATTTAAATAATGTAGATAATCGTTCCATCCCCGCTACTATTTACAATCCTGCATTTAATTTAGGTAGTGAGTATTCCTCGATATTTAGCAATACCGTGAGCAGACGTTCGTGGATCGTTGAGCCGCAATTGAACTGGCGTAAGGAGTATGGACAATCAAAAATAGATGTATTGTTAGGTGCTACTTTTCAAAACCAAGATAGCGAGAAGTTACTTACTGTTGCTAGTGGATTTACTAGCAATAACCTACTTTCTGACTTGGCATCAGCATCGGTGACACAAATTTTGAATAATGATGCTATACTTTATAAATATCAAGCTTTTTTTGGGCGTGCTAATTACACCTTTGCTGAAAAGTATATTTTAAATCTTACCGCTAGGAGGGATGGGTCGAGTCGTTTTGGACCTGCAAAGCAGTTTGCCACTTTTGGAGCTATCGGCGGTGCGTGGTTGTTTCATAAAGAACCATTAGTCGCTGAAAATATTTCATGGCTAAGTTTTGGAAAACTACGATCCAGCTATGGGACTACTGGAAATGATCAAATAGGAGATTACCAGTTTTTAAATACTTATAGTTCCTCGGGCTTTCAATACGGAGGTATTAATGGTTTGCAACCTGCTAGACTTTATAATGCTGATTTTGGATGGGAAACTAACAAAAAATTTGAAGCTGCACTAGAACTGGGATTTTTTAACGATCGTATTTTTTTGACAACCGCTTGGTATCAGAATCGTTCTTCCAACCAGCTGGTTGGTTTACCTTTAGCAGGAACCACGGGCTTTAGTAGCATCCAAGCTAATTTAGATGCGACTGTTGAAAATACTGGATTTGAAGCTACGTTGCGCCTAGTGACAATTAAAACTAATAATTTTTCGTGGACGACTAATTTTAATATAACTAGCGCGACTAATAGATTGGTTTCTTTTCCTGATTTAGAATCTTCTGCGTATAGAAGCGATTATGTAATAGGACAACCTACGACAATACGAAAACTATTTCATTTTACTGGAGTCGATCCACAAACTGGACTGTACCAATTTAAAGATGTAAATGGTGATGGCGTTATATCTTTCGAAAATGATCGCGAAACGGTTAAGGATTTCAACCCTGAATTCTATGGCGGCTTGCAGAATATGTTTGTTTACAAAGGCTTACAACTGGATTTTTTATTTCAGTTTGTTAAACAGCAAAATTTCAATTTTGCTAATACGCAACGTTTTGCTGGACTACTCAGTAACCAGCCAGAAGCTTATGTCAATAGCTGGCAACAAACTGGAGACGTGGCCCCGCATCAAAGGTTTACCACTGGTATTAATCAACAAGTAATGCAGGCCAGTGAGTTCTTTGGTTTGAGCGACGGTGCTGTCAGCGATGCTTCTTTTATTCGTCTTAAAAATATATCTCTCTCGTACGATATTCCAAGAACACTTTTACCACAAGTGGGATGTCGTTTGTCACTGCAAGCTCAAAATCTGCTCACTATCACTTCTTTTAAAGGAGCAGATCCTGAGTTTACTCAGGGCGGGACTTTACCTCCTTTACGTGTTATTTCAGCGGGAGTCCAATTAACATTTTAATCTTTAAAATCTCAATCAATGAAAAATTTAATACGAATCCAGAAATATTATTTCAAGCTAATAGCCTTGTTTTGTTTTGCTTTTATTGTAGGCTGCGATGATTTTGTTGTAGTTGATCAACCTAATTCACAGTTAACTACCGATGCAATTTTTGAAAATGCTACTACAGCCAATGCAGCTATGGTTGATGTTTATGCGCAACTTAGAGAAAACGGATTGCTAACAGGAAAATCTTATGGGATTTCTTCTCTGCTAGGTACTTACTCTGATGAATTGGTCTCTTACGAAAACGGTGCATTTACGACAGCCGATTTTTATAATAATTCGATACTCGCTTCTGATCCTTTTATTTCAATACTTTGGAACAGCTCCTATAATCAGATTTATGCTTCTAATGCTGTTTTTGAAGGAGTAGGCAAGTCAACTTCATTAGCATCAAATGTTAAAAATCAGTTGCAGGGTGAAGCTCTTTTTGTACGAGCGCTGATTCACTTTTATCTTGTATCTGTTTTTGGAGATGTACCTTACTTATCCACTACTGATTACGTTTTTAACAGCACGACACCAAGGACGGCTTCTCAAGTCGTTTATCAAAATATCATTTCTGATTTAGAAACTTCCATCAAGTTATTGCCAGAAGGTTATACTAAATCTGACAGAACTCGTCCTAATAAGGCAGTAGCTCAAGCATTGCTTGCACGGGTATTTTTAAACAATGGTAATTTTGCAGAAGCTTCCAACACGGCATCGGCTTTATTGAATGACAATGTAAATTATATTTGGGAGAATAACCTTGATGCAATATTTCTAAAAGAAAGCACCACCACAATATGGCAGCTAGCTTCTGGAGCTGCGGGTGCTAATACAGAAGCCGGTAGCACTTTTATCTTCTTTTCTGGTCCCCCCGAGTTGGTGGCCTTGTCCGATAATTTTGTGTCGCAGTTTGAGACTAATGATTTAAGAAAGAGTAGCTGGATAAAGGAGGTCACGGAGGGTAATGGTATTTGGTATCATCCCTATAAATACAAGCAAGATATAGCCACAGGCTCCTCAATGGAATACTCCGTTATTTTCAGATTAGCAGAGCAATACCTGATTAGGGCAGAAGCACGTGCTAGGCAGGGAGAAATCACCGGTGCTGCAGCAGATTTAAACAAAATAAGAAACACTGCTGGTCTTGCAAATACAGCCGCAAATACTCAATCCGCATTACTTGAAGCCGTATTGCAAGAACGAAAGTTTGAATTATTTACAGAGTACGGACATCGTTTTTTTGATCTAAAGCGTTTTGGCAAACTGGATGCTGTGCTGGGTGCGAAAGCGGGGTGGAGTGCCAATGACCAATTATGGCCTTTGCCACAATCGGAATTGCTTGTTAATCCATCTCTAAAACCACAAAATCCAGGATACTGATATGATAAATTATAACAACATTTATCTGATGTTAAGCTGTAAAAAAGAAAATACGATACTTTTTGGTAAAGTTTACCAATGGGTTAATTTTTTAATTTTGTTGTTAGTTGCTTGCCCGAATTACGGGCAGGTACTACCAAAAAAAGCAGTTACAGAAACTGATTATCATTTGTGGGGAACGCTTTATACTGACAAAATATCTGATAAAGGGAATTGGGTAAGCTATGCGATGCGCTATGATGAAAACCCTGATACGCTTTTTGTGAAGCGAAGTGACGGAAAGAAGATGTATACTTTTGCTAAATCCAATGCGGGAGCATTTAGCGGGGAACGTCAATTTGTCTGCCGTGATAATGATGGACGACTATCTCTTCTTGATTTGGAAAAGGGAAAAATCAGTATAATTGAAGAAGTGGAATCGTATTCCTTTTCGGGAAATGGACACTATTTGATTACTGTGGAAGGAAAAGCGAACCAGCGCGTATTACAGCTTAGGAATACTAGAGGAGAACTGCTGCAAAGCATAGCAGGGATTGATCAATTCCGTATGACTAGTACCAAAGATGCTCTGGTCTGTACCATTGAAAATGGTGGCGTTTACCAAGTACTGATGGTGACCTTTGGGTCAACTATTGGGAAATCAGTAGTAGCTGAAAGTGGTAGCGGAAAATTTTTGCAACTGATATGGAATGCTGATGGTCAATCTGTTGCTTTTCTTAGAGAAAATAAAGATAGTATCAGTGCAATTAATCGTCCGGCTGTTTTCTGTTTTTCTGTAAAGAATACTACATTATTTCAAATGGAGCCCAATAAAATTCCAGAGGGTTTTTATGTGGAAAGCGGATTCGCGAGTGGTTTGACCCTTTCTCCCGATGGTAAAAGGGTGTTTTTTACTATTAGAAAGGAGGTTGCCATAGCAGAAAAATTTGATGGGGCACAGGTGTGGAATGGCAATGATGCGGTAGTTTATCCTGAAAGGCAGACTGTGGGGGATATCGAATTTAATACCAGAATCGCTGCATGGTGGCCGGAGCAAGATCGTTTTATGCAAATTACCGATCAAAGTAAACCCTTTGGTTTTCTGAATGCTAGTGAAGATTTTGCTATTACTTATAATAAAAACGATTTAGGACCGCAATACAAAATGGAGCGGAATGTAAACTTCTTTGTTACTGATCTAGAAACGGGACAGAAAAATTTACTTTTAGAAAACCAGTCTACAGAACTAGAAACATCAAGTTTGTCACCTGGCGGAAAATATTTTGCTTATTTTAAAGATAACGACTGGTGGGTTTATAATTTTTTGACTGGTGCCCATTCTAATGTTACAGGGCGGCACGGGCTTCAATTAGCGGACTGGGAAGATAAGATTTGGCAAATTAACTACCGGATTGTAGGCTGGGGTATTCATGACGAATGTATTTTAATTTATGATCAGTTTGATATTTGGCAAATAGATTTTAAAGGAAATAAAGCTGTTCGACTTACTAGGGGGAAGGAGTCGGGAATTACATTCCGGATAGTTCCGCCAGTTGATAGCGAATTTTATGCACCCTATTTTACTGGGCATATTGATGCAGCGATCAATACTAAAAATAAAATAATGTTAAGTGCGAAAAGAAATAATGAAAGTGGCTATTATATTCTTGATCCAAATGGGAGTACAAAACCAATTGTTTTTGGTGATTTTCTTACTACAAAAATACTAAAAGCAAGCAAAGCGAATGTGTATGTTTTTGAATCACAGAAATATAATAGTCCGCCAGAATTAAGCATAAGCATGGGCAAGGAAGGGACGAATACAAAACTCTTTCAGAGTAATTTACAGCATTATAAATATGCGTGGGCAAAGCAGGAAAAGATCTATTATCGGGATTCAAAAAACACACTTTTAACTGGGATTTTGTATTATCCTGCAGTTTATAATCCAGAAAAGAAATATCCAATGATTGTACACATATACCAAACGCAATCCTATTTACTTCATTATTACATCAATCCATCGCTCCATAATATGGCAGGATTTAATACCTCTAACCTCACTGCTCAAGGTTATTTTGTGCTACTTCCTGATATTGAATATGAGTTGGGAAATCCAGGGGTATCAGCTTCAGATTGTGTCATTGCTGCCACCAAAGCAGTTGTAAGTAAAGGCGTAGTCGACAGTTCTAAAATTGGATTAATTGGACACTCTTTTGGAGGATATGAAACTAATTTTATACTAGGGCAAACCAATTTATTTGCAAGTGCTATATCAGGGGCTTCCGTTTTTGACCTTGCTGGATGGTATCTTTCTATCGGTTGGATTTTTGGACGACCAGAGATGTGGCGATTTGAGACCCAGCAGTGGCGTATGGGGAAATCGTTGTTTGAGGATAGGAAAGGCTACGAACGTAATTCGCCGCTTACTTATGTCGATAAAATTGAAACGCCTGTGCTTATTTGGACTGGAGAAGAAGACAGACAGATTCATTATTATCAAAGTATTGCTTTTTATCTTTCGATGCAACGATTAAAAAAAAGCACCATCTTGCTAGTGTATCCCGGAGATGGTCATGCCTTGGTGAAAAAGGAGAATCAACAGGACTTTGCTCATCGAATTGAAGATTGGTTTGGCTATTATTTAAAAGGAGAATCCCCAAAAAAATGGATTACTGAAGGAGTACAATAAGAAATGCAGGTCATAAGAAATTATGACCTGCATTAATTTTACCTCAAAAGATTATTTAAGGTTTGTGGGTCAATAGGGCAGTACAATCAGATGTTGACGAAGGTTTCGCGTACATTTGATCAGTACCGTCAACACAGAGAATCGATCCTACGTTGTTACAGATTTTTTGTGGCTGACAATTGAACGGCGCCGTACGTTTAAATCCCTGTACTGCTGCATTTGCAGATTCACTACTTGAATGATTGGTGCTTACTGCACCTGCCGATGCCAGCACAAAGGCTACAGCGGGGAACATCATTTTAATTGCTAAAGATTTCATACTATTAAAATTTAAAAATTAACTAATGTGATCTACTCTTTTTTACAGGTTTTCGATCTTACCCCTGATACTGGCCAGTATTTATTTCCTTCTCTATTTAAATTGCTCTTTTAATGCCTTACTTAATTTGTACGACACAATATTTGATCCCAGTATTACAAACAAATGGGTATCGGTTACTATAAAATCATCAACTTTTTCACCGTCAATTTTGTAGATGTAAAAGCTCATGAGATAGGATTTAGTTAGAATGTCGTATACATCAATAACATTGGCATTTTTCCACATTTTTAATTCATCATATCTTGCTGGTAGCGTTGAATTTACGAATAGCAGATTATTATGCATTGCACTAACTCTGTTTATCAACAATGGAGGTGCAGAAAACACCCTTTGCTTTTTCGCTTTTATATATTTCATTTTAATTTTGGCTTTAGAAGTGGTGTCAATTGTGTTTCCGCGATGCACTAGGTTGAGGTAGTGATCTGTAACCGTATATTGATTACGATAATAGTAGAGGTAAACAAATTTTCTTTGCTTGTGGCTGTATTGCATTGTTCCATCGGTATCGAATAATCCATCGATTTGTTTGACAAGAAGTTTAGGATCTGAATTTTTAATTTGGTCCTTGTTGAGGTTTACAGTCGCTAAAAGATTTTCTCTAGAATTGCTGAGCGTTCGAATTATGAGCGTTGTGGAATCAATAACAACCGCTTTTGTGAAACCGGGGATTTTTCTGGATTGTAAAACCGCTTTTCCATCACTTAAATTTCCTTTAAAAATACAAGGCACTGTACCATCGAATAAATAAAAGTAGGGTGGAAGTACCCGTAACTGTACATTATGGAATTTAAATAACGTGTCCATAATCTTAATGTTCTGAGTCGTGATCTCTTGAAGTGTTGTGTCCATTTTAGTTATTAGCGCTGGTGCCGATGTATTTCCAAGAAAGATTTCACCGTTATTTTCGCCAGCAAAGTAATAGGAATTGAATTTCAGGTTTTCTACAGTAATTCGTTTAGCAGGAAAGGGAGGAAACCTTCTCACAAAGTTATTGCGATGTTGCACCATGTCTTCAGAAATAAGAAACAGCCCAGCCATTAAAACTATACTTAGCAGCGATATTGCTACAAGACGTATGCTGATATAAAATCGCGGTTTATTCTGCCAATCATTGGAAAGATACAAAGCTGCTATCGCGAGCATTGCGAATGCAATATTAAAGAAAAGATGTTCTGTCCAGTTCATATTTTCAAGTATACCCCCGCAGGAGCAGGGCACAAAAGAACTGTAATTAAGTATTATGTAGATATAAAGTGTAAATTGAAACATAAGTCCAAATGCTAAATACAAGGCAATTGTTCTAGTCTTGGGAATTGATAATAATACGGCTATTGAGAACTCTACAATAAGTACGGCGTAAGAAATAAATGTAGCAAAAGCAGTTAGTAAAGGAGATTGCGCAAGTTGCACTTGAAAATTTTGAAAATCAAGTACTTTACTTACTGCTGAATAAACGAAAAGCAATATGAACAAATAGCTGATAATTATTGTGAATTTATTTCTGAAAGTTGCAGTTAATTTCATCGCACTATTTTTTAGTACTGTAAAATTGTAAATATTAAAAGTTTAGCAAATAGTAATTCGGGAATATTAGTATGCAAAAATGGTAACTGCTATCACTTAATTTTCTAGTTTATCTCAAAGACCTGTGTCGCGTTTAACAGCCGATGGTGGATATGAATATCTTTTTTTAAAAGATTTATAGAAATTAATATAATCTGTAAAACCACTCATGAAAGCAATTTCTTTTAATGGAATCGCTGTCTGCTGAATTAAAAGATGTGCTTTTTTTAATCTTTCTTCCGTGTAAAAATGGTAAATGCTAGTTTTAAAGAAGTGACGAAAACCGTCTTTTAATGCGAACTCATTTGTTCCAAACATTTTCGATAAAATTTTTACATTTGGTAATGGCTCTTCTAAATTATTTAGAATATAATCGTAGAGATTTTGTATCATAATCGCTTCTGAGTTTCGAGAGGCGATTGTATTTTTCGTTTTTTTAATTTGATTTAGTGTATCAATGTCTCGGATAATCGTGGTGATTGTGCTTATCAAAATTTTATTCGAATAAAGAAGTCTTGAAATGCTGCAATAAGAGGGAATAATTTTTTTTTGAGCAGTTATGAATAATATTTGCATAGTGGCATAATAGCTTTTTTCACTCTTTATTTGAATTTTAATTGTGTCCCAAAAAGGCTGGAATTGTATCGCTAAAAGTACGTGAAAATCCATTTTATAAATCTGTTCTGGTTCGTAGCCAAAAGCAAGAGGTAAATCAGAACTGAAACTTATAATAATAAAATCTTCGTCAAGTATAAAGGTGGTTTGAACAAGATTCTGGTAGCTATAATGCGGATTTACAAAACCTAAATTTAAGATTATTAGATGCATCCGTTCCGCTACGTCATTAATAATTTTAATGAGCTTATCTAGCTCATCTTCTTTGTCGCCTTGCGGCATACGCAACGTGTGATTACCAGTTGTCATTTCGAAAAGTAGCTGGTAAATTTGTTTTATCCGGTGCTGATCAGGAGGGTTATCCATGCTTTTATTTTGATATAGTAGCTAGTGATAGTGGGTAAATGCACCAGCAAAACTATATTAAATAAATTTTTCACACTAAAAGTATAGTGTTCAATTCGGGAATTGAATAGTGGGATTTAAGTTCGAGTAGGTTCTTATTTTAGTTGAGGGAAGATAATTAAAGGAGTGTTTTAATTTTTAGCAGATGTATTGATTTGTTTCAGTTTTGTGTTAGTTAGAGATATGTTTTTCATTTCGGGAATATGTATTTTCGCTGTTGAGAAATAAAGATGCTGCGTGGTATTTTTCTATGTTTTATTTGATAATGTGGGAAACCGTAAAGAATTGAAATTATACTGGAATAATTTTACTTCAAAGAAATGTATGAATATCACTATAAGTAGGTATTGTAAGAATGATTTGAAAAGCTTTTATTTACGAACTAGGGTAAATAGCTTTGAAACTTTAAAAAAGTATTAGTTGTTGATGTTATATATTAGGTGGTAGTAATTCTATCACGAATTAGGTTAAATATCAAGATATGGAAATAATTAAAATTGATTGGGAAAATTGCTTTGGCATAGGTAAGTTAAATCACGAATTTGACTTCACTGCCCATAAATCAAATACATTTATGGTTTATGCGCCAAATGGCACAATGAAAACTTCATTTGCGAAAACGTTTGATTTGGTTTCAAAAAATGTACCTGGTAATATGCCTTGTGATAAAGTTCACATCAAAAAAATACCGAAATATGAAATTTATTCTGATGGTATCGCAATTAAACCTGAAAGTATTTTGGTTATTAATGCTGAAGACAATGGTTTCGATGCCTCTCATCGAATTAGTAATTTTTTAGCAAGTATTGATTTGAAAAAAAAGTACGAAAAAATATATTTTGAACTTGAAGAGCGTAGAAGAGAATTTATTAAAAAACTAAAAGCTGTTTCTCAAAGTACAGATTGTGAAACGGAACTTATTGAAAGCTTTGTAGATCAATCGAAAAATACATTTTTTGAAGTTCTGTTAGACACGTCAAAAAGTCTAAAAGTGTCATTTGAAAAATATAACTTTCGATACAATGATATTTTTGATAAGAAAGATAATGTAAAAAAATTTTTAGATAAAAATCAAAAACTTCTTGATCAATATGTTTCTGACTACAAAGATCTGTTATTTAAATCAAATTTTTTTAAGCAATCAAATAACCCTTTTGGTACAGCACAAGCAAATGAAATTTTAAAATCAACCGAAGACAATGCTTTTTTTGAAGCAGGACATAAATTTGTTTTAGAGGACGGAACTGAAATTACAGATTCCGCTACCTTAAAACAACTTGTCCAAGAAGAAATGAGCAAAATCTTAAGTGATCATAAGCTTATTCAAGCTTTCGAAAAATTTGATAAAGCAATTGGTTCAAATATAGAACTCAGAACATTTAAAAAAGTCATAGAAAAAGACAATTCAATTTTAGTAGAATTAAGCGACTATAAAGGTTTTCAAAAGAAGATTTGGGTAAATTATTTATCAGAAATAAAATCTGACACTGAAGTTTTAGCGAGACACTATGAAGTACAAAAAACTGAAATTGAGAAAATTATAATTGAGGCCAAAAAGGAAATTGATCTTTGGAAAAAAATTATTCAGACTTTCAATTCTAGATTTTATGTTCCTTTTGAGGTCATTCTGGTAAATCAAGAAGATATTCTTTTAAAGGAAGACACTGCTAATTTAGAATTCGACTACATCGATAAAAACGAAAATCCAGTACGTCAAAACAGCGAAAATCTTTTAAAAATTCTTAGCAAAGGAGAGCAAAGAGCATATTTTATTCTCGAATTTCTATTCGAAATTGAATCAAGAAAAAATAGTACGGACAAACACCTGATAATTTTTGATGATGTTGCGGATTCGTTTGACTATAAAAATAAATTTGCTATTATTGAATACATCCGTGACTTACATTTGTCAAACGATTTTCGAATAGTTATTCTTACTCATAATTTTGACTTCTATCGCACAATTGCTTCTAGAATTGCCCTACCACATAATGTTGTTTATATGGCTACTAAAAGCGATGAAAAAGAAATAAAGCTTCATCTCGGACAGTATCGGAATGACCTTTTTGCGCATTTAATCTCTAACTACAAAAAGCCTAGATTCTTTATTAGTTTAATTGCGTTTGTCAGAAATATAATTGAGTATACAGATTCGATCGAATGTGAAGATTACAAATTATTGACTAGCTCAATGCATAAAAAGAGAGGTTCCGAAAGCTTAACCGTTCAGAATACTTTTGATATATTTCAATCTAGACTAATAAAGCTTGAGGGAAAGACAATAGACTTTGGAAGTGAAAATCTATTTGAATTCATATTTAAAACGGCTGATGCAATAAGTAATGATCCTAATTTAAATGAAATTAACATTGAAAATAAAATAACACTTGCAATAGCTATTAGGCTAAAAGCTGAAATTTATCTTATCTGCAAACTCCCAGAAGTCGATTTGAACTTGATTTCAAACAATCAGACAAATGCATTATATCAAGAATATAAGATTAAATTTTCCACAAGTCCAGCTGTTTCAATTCTTGATAAAGTTAATTTGATGACCCCAGAGAATATTCATATAAACGCATTTATGTTTGAACCATTGATCGATATGTCAGTAAACCACTTGAAAGATTTATATGAGAAAACGTGTAATCTAAATTAAGAGTTGCCTGCAACAGCTAGAGTTTCCTTGTGTGCGTAGCACGAACAATTAAAACTCATCATGGATGTAACTGGGAGAAATGGATGTTTTACTGATAAAGGTGAAGTCTTTTACGTCAAGACATTTTTTTATGACAAATCAATCATATTTACTCGGAATTAAGTTTTAATGACGTTTTATTGGTTTTTAGAAAAATTAGCAGTGAGCGACAGCTAATTAAAACCGATAATTAATAACAATAATTTAAAAATTATGCAACATTACAAACAACTATTCTCAATTTTTACTATTCTCTTAGTTCTGACAAATAATACATTTGCTCAAACAAAAAAAATAGAGCAAATTGACTCTCTGATGAAATGGTCAAACCAAATTGGGGTTTTTAATGGAAACGTACTTGTTTCAAAAAATGATAAAATAATTTACCAAGAGTCATTTGGTTTTACTGATGTAACAAAAAAGAAGAAATTAAATGCTGCTTATAGATTTAATATCGGATCTATAACAAAAGAATTTAGTGCGGTAGCTTTAATGCAATTGCAGGAACAAGGGAAATTACAGTTGGACGATAAGGTCTCTAAATTTATTCCTGAATTACCAAAATGGGCAAATGAAGTAGCAATTAGAGATTTATTACAATATACTAGCGGCATACCTAACGTAAACTGGAAAATTATTAACAATGACAAAGACCTTTTTGATGGTTTAAAGCTAACCGACACTCTTGATTTTAAACCTGGCACAAATTACGATTACAATAACAATAATATTTTTTTAAGGCAATTTATTGTTGAACGATTAACATGCATGTCCTTTAAAATGTATGCAGAAAAGTACATATTTAAACCTTGCAAAATGAATTCGTCTATTTTGACACCTTTTGGGAATGAAAAAAATATAGCTAAAGGGTTTAATAATAATCTAGTTCAAGATAAAACGGACTTGCAAATAACGGGAGGAACTTACTTAACAACTATTGATTTACTAAAATGGGTAAATTGTCTTCATTCAAAAAAAATAATTAATAATCAATCGCTGTATGAAATAGGTCAACAATTTGATTTAGAACAAACTCAATCAGCTTTAGGACAAGCAAAATACAAAGATGAAAATTTGATTGAGCATTTACACGATGGAAGAGCTGGAAATTATGAAGCCATTTTAGTTTCGGATATTAATGAAAAGTTTACGGTCATTTTGTTAGACAATAATTATAATGGAAAAGTTTTTGAAATATCAGATGCGATCATAGCAATTTTGAAAGACCAAAAATTTATCTTTCCACAAAACATACATAAATAATAAGCTAGCGTCTCACGGGGGTGCGCGGAATTCTAATTGGCCTTTTTGATAATTTTTTCATTGTTGCTTTTTAACATTTTTTTCCTCAAAATCATCATATCCTCACTCACTTTTTTATCTAAAACCTTTGCATAATGTTGAGTGGTTCGTAAGTTTTTGTGTCCAAGCATTTTGCTTACACTTTCAATGGGAACACCGTTCGTGAGTGTTACTGTGGTAGCAAAAGTATGTCGGGCAATGTGGAAGGTAAGTTCTTTTTTAATTTCACAAACGCCAGCAATTTCCTTTAAATAGGCGTTCATTTTCTGGTTACTCAAAATGGGTAATAATTTATTTTGATTGTTGCTTTCTGGATGATCTTCGTATTTATCAATTATCATTTGTGTAATTGGAAGAATTGGAATTTTCGAAGCCGTTTCTGTTTTCTGGCGGTGGGTGAATATCCATTTCTCCCCGTCAATACCACGGCTTATGTGGGACTTTGTTAAGTTTTTGACATCGATGTAAGCCAAACCGGTAAAGCAGCTAAAAAGGAAGATATCGCGTACTAATGAGAGTCTATCTGTTTTAAAATCTTTGTTGATAATATTCTCAATCTCTTCCTGTGATAAATATACGCGTTCTACTTCTCTGACTTTGGCTTTGTAGTTACTGAAAGGGTTTCTTTCAATCCAATTATTGGCCAAGCATATCTTTATGATTTTACTGAAGTTCTTTATGTATTTCACCGCGGTGTTGTTGGCGCAATTCCTAACGCTGCGCAAGTAAAATTCATAATCGGTAATAAAGGCATGGTTTATTTTATCAATCTCGATATCGGATATTTTGTATTTCCATTCGAGAAAATCGATGGTATGTTTTAACGAGGTCTTGTAACGCTCTAACGTTCCTGGTGCATATTCTTTACCCACCAATTCTTTGATTTTGTTGTTGTGGTCTTGAAAGATAGGGATGAGGGTTCTAGAGCGTTCTTCGATACCTATTAGTTTGTTTTTGAAAACTTCAAGTGTGAGCAATTCGTTTTTGTGGATTAACTCCATTTGAATGTCATATATTTTGGATTTCATTAAATTAAGGTATTCATTTAATGAACGGGCTTCCTCTGAGGTCCCTTTCATTTTTGACAATTCGGCTGACCATTTTGTTGCATCAATGAATTTCTTTGAACTGAACTCCATTCGTTTTCCATCCACGGTCAATCTAATATAGATTGGTAATTGACCAGATGTGTTGGCTTTGGTGCTTTTAGCATAATAGTGCAATGTGATTTTTGTCTTCATAGTGGTAACCTTTTAATTATTATTCAATTTAGATCTCTTCAGGATACCAAACAAGATGTTTACATAATGAACTAGTCGTTGAACTAGTCGTAAAACATAATGTTTGTAGGGTTTAAGGAGATTTAGCGAGACCCTAATTGTTGAATTTGTTAGGGTCTCGATTTAGTCTCTTTAAAGATGAGATTAGATGAATAATTTGACTATGTCGTAAAAGCAAAAACCCCGTAAATCATAAGATTTACGGGGTTTTGATACCATTTGTTTTTATACTGGCGGAGAAAGAGGGATTCGAACCCCCGGACCTGTTACAGTCAACAGTTTTCAAGACTGCCGCATTCGACCGCTCTGCCATTTCTCCAGTGAGCGACAACCATTACCTGATTGCGAGTGCAAATATAGTTACCTTTTTCGATTTACAAAAAGAATTTGATAAAAATTATAGCTGTTTTTTAAAGTAATTTTTAATTGTTTCATTTCCTTCGCATTAACAAAACAATTATTTTTATATTCAAATCAAATTTCTCTTAATAACTTACATATTCTGTGATTTCTAAGCCGTATCCAATCATTCCAACACGTTTTGTTCCTTCGGTATTAGACACTAATCTAATTTTTGAAATGTCGATATCATGCAGTATTTGAGCTCCAATCCCAAAATCTTTACTATCGATAACAAGTTTTGGCGCTTTTAATATGCCTTCACTTTGTAATTGTTTTAGCTCTGAAATTCGATTTAAGAAATTTACAGCCTGCATATCTTGATTTATAAAAATAACAGCGCCTTTTCCTTCCTCATTTATTACTTGGAACATATCGTCTAATTGCTGATCAGCATTGTTAGTTAACGTTCCCAATAAATCATTGTTGACTTGTGAAGAATTAATACGTGTCAAAATTGACTCGCCCAAATTCCACATGCCTTTAGTAAGTGCAATGTGTATTTGTTTATTTGTAGTTTGTTGATAAGCTCTAAGTCTAAAAGCACCAAAACGAGTCTCGATATTAAAATCTTCCTTTTTGATGATCAAACTATCATGTTGCATTCTGTACGCTACAAGGTCCTCAATTGAAACCAATTTTAAGTCAAACTTGCGAGCGACTTCTACCAGTTGCGGTAAACGCGCCATTGTGCCATCTTCGTTCATAATTTCGACAATGACTCCAGCCGATTTAAAACCTGCCAAACGTGCAAAATCTATTGCTGCTTCTGTGTGGCCCGTTCGTCTTAAAACGCCTCCTTGTTTTGCAATCAATGGAAAAATATGTCCTGGTCTCGCTAATTCATGCGGCTTAGTACTTGGATTAACTAATGCTAAAATGGTTTTTGCCCTATCTGATGCTGAAATTCCTGTGGTAACACCGTTGCCTTTTAAATCTACTGAAACCGTAAAAGCGGTTTCCATTGGGTCTGTGTTATTGCTAACCATTACATGCAAACCTAATTCTTTACACCGACTTTCTGTTAACGGCGCACATATTAATCCGCGACCGTGAGTAGCCATAAAATTGATCATTTCGGGAGTTACCTTTTCGGCTGCAGCCAAGAAATCACCTTCATTTTCACGATCCTCATCATCAACAACAATAATAATTTTTCCTTGTCTAATGTCTTCTATCGCTTCTTCAATTGTGTTCAACTTTATTTTATTTAAGTCCATTTCAGGGTTTAGTTTTGTGATGGGAATAATTTTTTAATAATTTTTTGGAAAGGAGCCAGTATAACATCCATATTTATTAATCCAATATCATTTGTGGCTCTATAAGTTAACAATATGGCTAAAGGAGTCAAAACGAAGGAGGAAATCCAAGCTCCCATAAATGGTGTCATTCCATTTTCCTGCGCTAATCTTTTTCCAAAGGTATTTATAAAATGGAAATTGATAAAGATCAAAATAGCAAAAACTATGGGAAGACCAAGTCCTCCTTTTCTAATTATTGCTCCCAAAGGCGCTCCAATAAAAAACATCAAAAAGCATGCAAAAACAATAACAAACTTATCATAAAATGCTAATAAGTGGTTGTTTATGTTTTTTTGCTTGTTAAGTAATTCACTATTTGTACTGTCAATTGAATAAATACTATTTTCAAGTGTACTTTTTGCTAACTGTAAAATATTAGATTTTTCTTGGTTGGTATATAACGACAATATATCTTTTGGAAGTAACTTATTTCTCTTGCTGATAATCGCCTTATTTTTTTCAGGATAGGCAATCTTGAGATTGCTGTTTTCTGCAAACGAAATGATATCACTTTTCATATTCTTTTTTAAGGAATCTAAAGTATAGTTCAATTCATTGACCGTTAGCATTGTATTTGTATTGGCTACTGATTCTTCCTTGATATCCACTTTATTCAATTCTGATAAATCAATATTAATAATTTGTTTTTTAAATGAGCTTTTCGCGAAAGGCATTTTGTCACGATCACTATAATTTTTAGGTACAATATCTTCGTAATAATAACCATCATTGAGAACTAATTGTAAAATACTACTTTCCTCACTGCTAATTAATTCGCCATTTTTAGCTTTAATAACTGTTTTACTGCCATCACCAGTTTGAGATTTTTTATGAATAGTTATTCCGGTGAGCGTATTTCCTTCTGCTCCACTTTTTTTGTTGACTTTAATATTATAAAAACCAACATCACTAAATTGTCCTTCAGTAATAGCTAAAGCAGGCTTAACTTGAGCAATGTTTTTCCTAAAATTGATGAACTTATACTCAGCAAAAGGAATTACATTGTTAGAAAAGAAAAAAGCAACAATACTCAACAATATGATAAAAACCGTTAAACTTCTCATCGCTCTTTGAAGCGAAATTCCAGAAGATTTCATTGCAGCAAATTCATAATTTTCAGCTAAATTTCCAAAAGTCATTATTGACGATAGCAAGATAGACAACGGCAAAACTAAAGGTACAATCCTTGGCATTGAAAACGCTAAGAATTTTATAATCATCACTAAATCTAAATCTTTTCCCGCTAATTCAGCTATAAATAACCAAACGGTTTGAAGTATAAATATGAAAAATAAGATTACAAATACGGTAGTAAATGTAGTCAGAAAGGTTTTTAATAAGTATTTGTCAAGAATTTTCACTTAATGTACTAATCTAATTTGTTGATGTAGTAATTTGGATATTTACTCCCTACAAATGTAAATTGATTTTTTGATAAAGGTTGGTTGGTTTTAAAAGAATTAACCGTTAAAGTTGTTTTGGTACCTTTTTTTCCAACTTCAATCAAATTATAAATATGTTTTGTTTGAACATCAATTCCAAGCAGAACTTCTTTTCTAGAATCCTTTGGATTCGTAGAGACTAGTTTGATATATTGAATTTTTCTCCCTTTTACGTTTTGCAAAATATCCATTTCATACTTATAACCTGAATTAAAAAATGTAAGCATTTTTGAAGGGGTTATGGCATTATCATCTTTATCATTTACCGTAGAAATAGTAATTTCTTCATCTTCTGGAACAATTGTGTATGTTTTTTTGCCGTCAAATACCTTTGTAACTCCCATGAAACTCAACACATATTGATTGCCCTTCATAATTACATTCCCCTTGCTATCTTGGTTTATATTTTCTTTTGCATTATTTAATGAATATTTAAAATCTATTGTGATATTACTGTAACTTTTAACTTTAGCTGTAACTTCATCTAAAAGTTGTTTTGCTTTTTTATCTTGTGCTTGAATTGAAAAACTAAAAAGTAGTAAAGTAGTAATTACGATGACTTTTTGTGATATTCCGTTCAAATAATTTTTTGCAGATTCTTGATTGCTTAATTTCATTGTTTTATTTATTTTGTTCATTACTGAAAAATTGATCAAGAGAACTCATATCTAAAATATTGACGCTTCGTGCTTTACTTCCTTCAAAAGGGCCAACAATTCCCGCGGCTTCCAGTTGATCTATCAACCTACCTGCTCTATTGTAACCTAATTTAAGTTTTCGTTGTAATAAAGAAGCTGATCCTTGCTGCGCATTTACAATAATCTCAGCGGCTTCTCTAAATAAGGTATCTCTGTCGGAAATATCCATATCAAGATTTATGCCGCTTTCCTCACCTACAAACTCTGGAAGTAAATAAGCGGTGGCGTATGCTTTTTGTGAACCTATAAATTCGGTTATTTTTTCTACTTCTGGTGTGTCAATAAAAGCACATTGTACCCGCACTACATCATTCCCATTTGTATAAAGCATATCTCCGCGTCCTATTAATTGATCAGCGCCTTGTGTATCTAGGATTGTTCTAGAATCTATTTTTGAGGTTACTCTAAAGGCAATTCTAGCGGGGAAATTGGCTTTTATGAGTCCAGTAATAACATTCACAGATGGTCTTTGTGTAGCAATAATTAAATGTATTCCAATTGCCCGCGCCAGTTGCGCTAAACGCGCTATAGGAACTTCGACTTCTTTTCCAGCTGTCATAATCAAATCGGCAAATTCGTCAACAACTAATACTATATATGGTAGAAATCGATGTCCATTTTCAGGATTTAGTTTCCGCGCTTTAAATTTATCGTTATATTCTTTAATATTTCGAACCATTGCGTCTTTAAGCAATGAATATCGGTTGTCCATTTCTACACAAAGAGAGTTCAAGGTGTTAACTACTTTGGCATTATCAGTAATAATAGCATCATCCATGTCTGGAAGTTTAGCTAAATAATGTCTTTCAATTTTGTTAAAAAGTGTAAGTTCAACTTTTTTGGGATCAACCAAGACAAATTTGACTTCTGCTGGGTGTTTTTTATACAAAAGTGAAGTCAAGACAGCGTTTAAGCCTACGGATTTTCCTTGTCCGGTCGCGCCAGCCATTAGTAAGTGTGGCATTTTAGCTAGATCAACGACGAAAGTTTCATTTGAAATTGTTTTTCCAAGAGCAATTGGTAATTCCATTTCTGCTTCTTGAAATTTGGCTGAGCCAATAACACTTTTCATAGAAACCATTGTTGGATTCTTATTCGGAACTTCAATTCCTATAGTTCCCTTTCCTGGAATAGGCGCTATGATACGAATTCCCAATGCCGACAGTGATAATGCAATATCATCCTCTAAACTTTTTATTTTAGAGATCCTAATTCCTGCCTCGGGGACAATTTCATATAAGGTCACTGATGGTCCAACAGTCGCTTTTATCTGCGCGATTTCTATTTTGTAATTGCGAAGCGTATCTACAATTCGGTTTTTATTTTCCTCTAATTCTTCCTGATTAATTGTAATTCCGCCCGTGGAATATTCTTTTAATAAATCAATTACTGGGAATTTATAATTGGATAAATCCAAAGTAGGATCAAATAATCCAAAATCAGCCACTAATCTAGAAGCTAAATTTTCTTCAATAATATCTTCTTCAGCCGCTGTTTCTATTACAAATGAGTCACTAGCAGACACAATAACTTCTGGAAATGGAGGAGGAGTAACTTCCATAGTAAGCTGCCTAGCAATTGGTTCTCTTTGTATATCAGACGAATTACTTATGGTAGGTTTTAAGGCTTCCTTATTGATTTCAAACAGAGAACCATTTGTTTTTAAATGAATATCATCATCTTCATCATTGACAGCAAATTCTTCTAAATTGTAGTCTCCTGCTGTATGATTTAATAGATTGGTCAAAGCAGTTGAATTCATTTCTTTTTTAGAATCATTAAAAAAGGACTGAATGCTATCTGGAGAGAGTTGTAGTTTAAAAATAATATAAACAATTAAACCAAACAATAAGACTAATAGCGTTCCGGTTTTCCCAATGTAATCTTGTAGAAATAAATTCAACTCATAACCAATTGTTCCACCTAATTCTGGTGCTGAAGTCGCAAAAAATCCAAATAATACTGATAAAATTATGATTACGAATAGATCCCAAAACCAAATACTTTTTAATTTCCGAACACTGATTCCTAAAACCAAATAAATTCCAGAGAGAAAAAATAAGCGTCCAAATATAAAAGCAGCAACTCCAAAGCCCTTGTAAATGAGTAAATCAGCTAAAAAAGCACCAAATTTTCCCAACCAGTTTCCAACAACTTCTGTTCTATCACCTAACTGCTGAACTGCGCTTTGATCTTGTTGTCCATAGATAAAAAAAGATATAAAGGCAACAACTAATGCTATGGAAAATAAAACCAACAAAGAACCAATAACAATTTTATGTTGCTTGGTTAGCTGTGATGTAATTTTAGGCCCTGATTTAGTCTCAGCTTTTTTATTTGAAGGAGTAGCTTTTGTTGATTTTGCCATCTAAAATTTGTAATAATACCTAAAAAATTATAGGTACGTAAATTGTTAAACCAATTATGACTGCTGTCAATGCAGCAAAAAATACTGCCCCAGCAGCAATATCTTTAATAAATCCAATTTTTTGATGATAACTTGGATGAATAAAATCAGCGATTTTTTCAACTGCCGTATTTAATCCTTCAACGCTAAGTACTAAGCCAATAGCCATTGTTTGAAAAAGCCACTCTGTTTTAGAGATACCAAAATAAAAACCAGTAATAGTCATGATAATTCCTAAAGAGAATTGCACCATAATACTGTGCTCCGTTGTGATTAATTTTTTAGCACCTTGGAAAGCAAACGTAAAACTTTTAATTCTCCCCGAAATAAAGTTATTGTCTTTTTGAAATTCCATCAGGAAGTATTAAAGTGTTGCTATTGCAGCTTCGTAATTAGGCTCATCAGCAATTTCACCTACTTGTTCCGTATGCGTAATTATTCCGTTTTCATCAATTACAATGATTACTCTTGAATGCAATCCCGCTAAAGGTCCGTCAGTTATTTCTAAACCATTAGTTTTACCAAATTCACCATTTTTAAAATCCGATAAGTTTACCACGTTCTCTAATCCTTCAGCCGCGCAAAAACGTTTTTGTGCAAATGGTAAATCTCTTGAAATACATAAAACTTTTGTATTCTCTAATTTGCTTGCATTTTCATTAAACTTTCTAACTGATGCTGCACATGTTCCAGTATCAACGCTGGGAAAAATATTTAAAACTACCTTTTTACCTGCAAAATCACTAAGTGAAACTACTGCAAGATCAGTATTAATTAATTTGAAATCAGCGATTTTGGTACCTATTGCTGGTAACTCTCCTGATGTATGAATTGGATTTCCTCCTAATGTAATTGAAGCCATGTTGTTTGTTTTTTTGTGAGGTTCAAAAGTATGAAAATTTTTTAAGAATTTGTTCAGAAGTAATCGTATAAAATTTGTCTTATTGATACGCCGTATATTTATTTAAACTTCAAATAATTCTCTTTTACAAATAAAAAACGCACTCGATTTAGAGTGCGTTCCAATATTTTTAAGGAGATAATGTTATTTGTCTATTGAACCTAAAACTCTTTTCATAAAAGTGTTTAACGCTTCTTTTTTATCAGTTCCGATTTTTATTAATTTATTAACCTCCAAAGCCCCATACATATTGGAAATTAATTCACCTATAACATCTAACTCTTCATCTTTTAGTGATGGTATTTCAGTCATAGCCTCCAGAACGTCAATAGTTTCAATGATGTAATCTTCATCATTTTCCTCTATAAATTGTGTCAAATGCTTTATTACAGGTAATTTCATCTTTTAATATTTATTCGGTTATCCGTTAATTTGTTGATTTGGCTGGGCAAACATTTTTGAACGATTATCCCTTTTAACCAATTAAACGATTTCGTTTACTAATTCAATTAAAACTTCTTGCTTGTTTGTTTGTGTTTCGTTTACTAATTTACCATTTACAAAAGTGGCAAAAGTTGGTAGATTACTTACATTGGCAAGTTTTCTAGATTCTGGGAAATTTTCAGCGTCTACAAGTGCAAAAGTGATTGCTTCGTTTTCAGTTGCTAATTTTTTGAACTTTGGCTTCATAATTCGACAGTTTCCGCACCATGATGCCGAATATTGAACTACTACTTTTTCGTTTTTGGAAATTAAATCCTGTAACGTATCTTCAGTTAATTCGATTAACATATTTTAAATTATAATTTTTATAAATTCCAAATTCCAATGTCAAGATCAAAATTTAAAACTTTTAAAAAGGTTAATATTTTTTTATTTTATATTTCCAAATCCTAAATCCCAAATCCCAAATTAAACTTGTATAATCTGTCTTGGAATTTGGAATTTTAAATTTGATTTTCTTCTTAGTTCAGGGTTAAATACTCAGCAGTACTTGTTCTGTCGGCACTCATTGCTTCTTTACCTGGTTCCCAGTTAGCAGGACAAACTTCTCCTTTTTCCTGAATGTGAGTGTAGGCATCAACCATACGTAAATACTCGTTTACGTTACGACCCAATGGCATATCATTTACACTTTCGTGGAAAATTTTTCCTGTCTCGTCTATTAAGTATGTAGCTCTAAAAGTTACATTAGATCCTTCAACAATAACTGAATCAGTCTCTTCAGAATATTCAGTTGAATCAATATCAAGAATTCCTAAAATGTTGGATAAATTTCTGTTCGTATCTGCAAGAATTGGGTAAGTAACTCCTTCTATTCCTCCGTTATTTTTTGGAGTATTTAACCAAGCAAAGTGAACTTCATTCGTATCGCAAGAAGCACCGATTACGATTGTATTTCTTTTTTCAAATTCGGGTAAAGCAGCTTGAAAAGCGTGTAATTCAGTTGGACATACAAAAGTAAAATCTTTTGGGTACCAAAATAAAAGTACTTTTTTGTTATTATTTACTGCTTCTTCAAAAATATTGATTTTTAAATTATCACCCATTTCTGAAATAGCATCAACTGCAATACTTGGGAATTTTTTTCCTACTAAAGACATATTATTTTTATTTTAAATTGTTATTGTTTTCACAGTGCAAAAGTAGTTCAGAAATACAGTTTTAACGATAGTTTTTTATGCTATTTATTTATAAAACCATAGAAAAACTTTATAATTGATATATTCATATTCCTTTTCTGAAAGTTATTGCAAAACAAAAATCCACCTTTAAAAAGTGGATTTTTGAATTATTAAAAAGTTAATAGTTAATTTGATTTTATATCAAAACGATCGTTATTCATAACTTTTGTCCATGCTTTTACAAAGTCAATTGCAAATTTTTCTTTGTTGTCATCTTGTGCGTAAACTTCAGCATAAGATCTTAAAATAGAATTTGAACCAAATACTAAATCAGCTCTGGTTGCAGTCCATTTAGTTACGCCACTTTTTCTATTGACAATATTATATAGATTATCTGCAATTGGTTTCCAACTATAATTCATGTCAGTAAGATTAACAAAGAAATCATTAGTCAAAACACCTTCATTATTAGTAAACACTCCTTCTTTTGAACCTTGATAATTAGTTCCTAAAACACGCATACCTCCAATTAAAACAGTCATTTCTGGTGCTGTTAATCCTAGCAATTGTGCTCTATCCAATAATAATTCTTCTGGATTTATTGTATTCTCACTTTTGTAAAAATTTCTAAAACCGTCTGCATTTGGTTCTAAATCTTCAAAGGATTCTGCATCAGTCATTTCTGCTGTTGCGTCACCTCTACCAGCATTAAAAGGTACTTTTACATCAAATCCTGCATCTTGAATCGCTTTTTCAATTGCGGCATTCCCTCCCAGAACTATCAAATCTGCGATGGAAACTTTTTTACTTAAATCCGCTTGAATTTGTTTGAGTGTGGCGAGGACTTTTTTAAGACGGTCTGGTTCATTTCCAGTCCAGTCTTTTTGCGGAGATAATTGAATTCGGGCCCCATTTGCACCACCTCTAAGGTCAGAAACCCTAAATGTTCGAGCACTATCCCAAGCTGTGTTTATTAATTCTGGTCGTGTTAAACCAATTCCAAGTAATTTTACTTTCAACTCCTCAATTTCTGAATCGGATAAAGTATAGTCGACTGTTGGGATAGGATCTTGCCAAATCAATACTTCATCGGGAACATCTGCGCCTAGATATCTGTTTTTTGGACCCAAATCCCTATGTGTTAATTTGAACCATGCTCTAGCAAAAACATCATCAAAATCAGCTTGGTCCTTGTGAAAGCGTTCTGATATTTTTCTATAAATAGGATCCATTTTCATTGCCATATCGGCATCAGTCATAATTGGATTATTTCTTTTTGAAGGGTCAAAAGCATCAATGGGTTTATCCTCTTCTTTAATATTTATTGGTTCCCATTGCCACGCACCAGCAGGACTTTTTTTCGATTCCCAGTCATAAGTAAATAACAAATGGAAATATTCATTGTCCCAACGTGTTGGGTTGGTAGTCCATGAACCTTCTAAGCCGCTTGTAACAGTGTCAGCACCATTGCCATTATTTTTTGGATTTAACCATCCAAAACCTTGAGTTTCCATTTCACTTCCTTCAGGCTCTTTACTTAGCAGAGAAGCATCACCATTTCCATGCGCTTTCCCTACGGTGTGACCACCCGCGGTCAAGGCAACAGTTTCTTCATCATTCATTGCCATGCGTTTAAAAGTAACACGCACGTCGTAAGCTGTTCTCAAAGGATCGGGCTGACCATCAACACCCTCTGGATTCACATAAACTAAGCCCATCATTACAGCGGCTAATTTACTATCTAACTCTCTTTCGCCAGAATATCTACTTCCTAAGCCTCCAGACTTTGCCAGCCACTCTGTTTCTTCCCCCCAACTAATATCTTTTTCTGGGTGCCAAATATCTTCACGTCCTCCAGCAAAACCAAAAGTTTTAAATCCCATAGACTCATAAGCCATGTTTCCTGAAAGAATAATTAAATCAGCCCACGAAATTTTATTTCCGTATTTCTTCTTTATTGGCCAAAGTAATCGTCGTGCTTTATCTAAATTTCCATTGTCAGGCCAGCTATTTATAGGTGCAAATCGCTGATTTCCTGTGTTACTCCCGCCACGTCCATCAGAGACTCTGTAAGTTCCCGCAGAGTGCCAAGCTAAACGGATCATTAAACCTCCATAATGGCCCCAGTCAGCAGGCCACCAATCTTGACTATCAGTCATTAAATTTTTTAAATCCGATTTAACAGCCTCTAAATCTAATTTTTTAAATTCGTCAGCATAATTAAAATTACTTCCTAGCGGATTTGTTTTAGTATCATGTTGGCTAAGAATATCTAAATTTAGAGCTTTTGGCCACCAGTGCTGATTTGTTATTGCGGGTCTTGAATTGTATTCCTTTGGACTAAAAGGACATTTGCTTAAATCATTTGAAAGTTCCATATACGTTTGTTTTAGTTTAATAAGTTGACCAGTACAAACTTAACGTAAAGAACGAGAATATTAATTGATTTTAATTATTAGTTTTTATGAAGTAATCAATTTTAGTTATAACAAGTTTAAATCAGAAATCCAATTTTTCAATCCAACCAATTGATAGAAACAGGAAGAGTTCCATTGCATTCCAGCTTCCCTAACAGATGTTTGGCGGCAACAGTTTGAAACTCATCAAAATCTTGATATACTTGTACGATTCCAAGCACTGATTTTGAGTTTGGAATCACTTGGAGTGAATAGGGGTTTCCAAAAACATATAAAATGCATTTTTTGATATTAAATATTTTTTGCAAAAAAACAAGAACTTCTTCGTCTATATCAAAATTGTCAAGTGGTTTTGCTTTAGGAACAAATAATGCAATAATTATAGTGTCATAACCTTCAAGGTCTTTTTCTAGCTGTTCCAAATCTAACTTTTCCTCACTTTGATAACTAAATTCCGGTGACATTAAATCATTAGATAAAACTTTAAAAAATCGGTTATCAGTTTTTTTATAAAGACTTAATTTGGCAAGCGTACTTTTTGCTTTTGCATCAAAAACAGCTTGCGTATTGCCGTTATCGATGATTTTAGTGATGGAAGCTTTAGCGATTTGATAATTTAAATCAGAAGTTTTTTCAAAATCGAATTCATAATCTGATATTGATTTTACCGCAGTTTCAAAATTTAGTAAACCAACTTTTTGCTTGCATTTTACAATACGATTATAACTTTCCGCAATTCTTGATGCTGTTGCATTGTTTAGGATTTCTTGTATTCCTTCAGCGACATTTTCTGCAAAACAAAGTACATCATTTCCAGCATTGAAAGCTTCCCATTCTAATTGTCCTTTTTTAGTGTATAAATCGGAAACACTTCGCATGTTCAAGGCATCAGAAATTACTAATCCATCATAACCTAATTGCTTTCGCAAAAGCATTTCTATAATAGATTTAGATAAGGTAGCCGAGGTATTTTTTCCATCATTCAAAGCCGGAACGGCCAAGTGACCTATCATTATTGAATCGACATTATTTTCGATTCCTTTTATAAAGGGAACCAGCTCGTTTTTTAATAATTGTTCTAAATTTTCTTCTAATATTGGCAAGCCCAGGTGAGAATCGACGTTTGTGTTACCATGACCAGGAAAATGTTTCAGACAGCCTAGCACGCCAGCATCATTCATTCCTCTTAAATATTCTAATGCAAAATCGCTGACTTTTTCTTTGCTTTCGCCAAAGGAACGATACCCAATAACAGGATTATTGGGGTTATTGTTGATATCCGCTAGTGGCGCTAAATTGTAATGAATTCCAACTGATTTTAAATCAAAACCAATTTGTTTTCCAACTTCGTAAACCAAATGAGATTTTGATTCAGACAAAGCGCCTAGCGTAATTGCATAAGGATATTGAGGTGTTTTTTCGACGCGCATTGCTAAGCCCCATTCGGCATCAATACTGATTAACAGTGGAGTAGGAGCACATTTTTGATAGCGAACAATGAGTTCCTTTAAACGCTGACAACTATCATCATTAAAAATTACTTTTTTCTTGGTTTCAAAATTAGTTGCTGCGCTCGCTCTACTATGAAAAAAAGTAAGTCCGCCAATGTTATAATCTTTAATTAATTTTTCAGTTGCCTGAATATTTTCTTCCGTATCGTTAATGAATACTGCGGGAAAGAAAAATTGTCCTATTTTTTGTTCTAATGTCATTTTTTTTTAGTTTGCTAGTATCAAATAAAGCTTGGAATAATTTTTACCGAAGATGCGTAGATTATAAATTTTTTAAAATAATTTGCGAATCTGCGGTTATATTTTTGGATTAATCCGTAGTAACGATTTTAGGTTGTCTTCTTCCCAAAATTCTTGGGAAATATCAAAAATCTCGAAAGTATTAATCCAGGAATAGTAGCAATAAAAACCCAAATAAAGAAATTACCATAACCTAAATAATCTTGAATGTAACCACTTACCATTCCAGGAAGCATCATTCCTAGTGCCATAAATCCTGTGGCAATAGAATAGTGGGAAGTTTTTGATTCGCCATCAGCGACATAAATTAAATACATCATAAAGGCTGCAAAACCAAAACCGTATCCAAACTGCTCCGCAATTACTGTCAAATAAATATAAATTACAGAACTTGGATGAAAGTGAGATAATAGAACGAATCCTATAATTGGCAAGTGCATCGCTAAAATCATGGGTAACATCCATTTCCCCAAACCATCTTTCGAAATTACAATTCCGCCTAAAATACCGCCAATGGTAAGTGCAATGAGGCCAAAAGTTCCATAAATGATTCCAACATCTTCGGTTTGTAATCCCATTCCGCCGTCATTAATAGGATCTACTAAAAAAGGAGTTAACATCTTTAGCAATTGCGATTCTCCCAAACGAAATAAAAGAATGAAAGCCAGAATTAAAACAATTTGTTTCTTCTTGAAAAAACTAATAAAAACTTTGCTAAAATTTTTCTCCTCTTCTTGACCTACTGCAATTGGCAACTCTGCTTTTGGTGTCGCAAAATAGTTGTAAACAGTTAAGATCGTCATTACAAGGCCCACGAAAATCATTGTGTAAGACCATGCTTGCTGATTATTACCAAAACGATGTTCTAAATATCCTGCCAGTAAAATAATTAAGCCGTTTCCAGTAAGCATTGAAGCTCTGTAAAATGTACTTCGAATTCCTAAAAAGAAAGACTGTTGCTCTTTTCTTAAAGCCAGCATATAAAAACCATCACTTGCTACATCATTGGAAGCCGATGCAAAAGCAGCGACCCAAAAAACAGCTAAACTCAACACAAAAAAATGACTAGTAGGAATAATAAAACCAACTATAATAAAGGCAATTGAAATAAGGAATTGCATCGTTAGAAACCAATTTCTCTTGGTGCCATATAAATCAATAAATGGACTCCATAATGGTTTTATAACCCACGGCAAATACAATAAACTGGTATATAAACCAATGTCTTCATTGCTAATTCCTAAGTTTTTGTACATCAGCACGGAGACCGAAATTATTATCACATAAGGAAATCCCGATGCGAAATTTAATACGGGAATCCAATACCATGGTCTGTTATCTGCTTTCATTTAAGTTGCTTATTGGTAATTTGAAATTATTGTTTTAAATCTACAATTGTTGCTTCACTCTCGTTGCCGAAATAATCAATAAAAGTCATTGCGCAAGTAGTATTTTTATCTAATTTGTAAGCTGGAATTACAATTTCGGCAATATCACTATTGGATTCGTAAGCGACTTTTTCGATAATTTGGCTAGGATTGCTAATGTCAATTGGCAAACCAAATGACGATGCGTAAACCATAACGTATCTTATTTTGCTGTACATTGGGCTCTTTACAGAAAATCGGGTGGAGATTGGATCAACTATCAAGTTAGTTGCCGTGGGAACAATCACCATAATTTTGACTGCCGCTGGCACAACAGGCGGAAGAGCCGGATATTTATACTGATTTTCACTTAGTAATTTTGTTACTTTTTGATTTTTATTGACAAATCCTTTGGCACTGAAATAGGCGTTTCCTTGAACATTTTTATACGTTCTAGTAATGTCAATTTGATTCGGAATTTCGAGTGGATTATTCCATCTTTTATCTGAATCAGCGTTGATTTTGTAGGTTCCGTTTCCTATATAAATTGCTGTATTACTAGAATTTTCAGACCACCATTTTAATAATTTAGAATAAGAAGCTTTAGGATGATCCATGCTCCAATACAATTGTGGTACAAGATAATCAATCCATTTATTGTCCATCCACGCTAATGGATCGGCATATAAATCATCGTAATTTGTTTGGCCTGCTTCAGTATCAGAACCTCTCGGATCCACTGATTTGTTTCTCCAAACACCAAAAGGACTTATTCCAAATTGTACCCACGGTTTTAGATTTTTAATAGAAACAGATACGTCTTTTACAAATGTATTTACATTGTCGCGTCTCCAATCTTCGATACTCATTCCTTTCCCATATTGAATAAACGCAGCGGTGTCATTAAACTTCTCACCTGCAACTTTATATGGATAAAAATAATCATCAAAATGCATTGCGTCGATATCATAATTTTGAACTACTTCATCAACAATCGTTAATAAATGTTTTTGAACTTCCGGCAACGCTGGATTGTAGTAATATTTTCCACCGTATTTTATCATCCATTCGGGATATTTAAAAAAATCGTGTTCTGGACTTAAAATGGCGGTGTTATAATCCATTGCAGCACGATACGGATTCATCCAAGCATGAAATTCAAAGCCTCGGCGGTGCGCTTCATTTATCATCCATTCAAGCGGGTCGTAATAGGGCTTAGGTGCTTGTCCTTCTTTTCCAGTTAAATATTTTGACCATGGAGCTAATTTAGTTGGATAGAAAGCATCACCCACACTGCGAATTTGAACAATCACCGCGTTATAATTTAATTTTTGATACGTGTCTAGAATTTCAATATAGTCGGCTTTTTGTTTGGCAACGCTGTCTTTACTTGTTTTTGGCCAATCAATATTTACAACTGTTGCAATCCACACACCTCTAAATTCGGTTTTTGGATGTTTGATAAGTTCCTGAGCATTTAAGTTCAAAAATGAGAATATTAGAAAGCATATTAGTAATGCGCTGTGCTTATAATTTTTCATTAGCGTGTAGTTTAGTAAAGTCTTCAAAAATAGTTTTTTTAGTGTAATGTATCCGTTTAATAAGTGATCAAATTTTACTTTACAATTTGCTTGCCAAAATATTTCGCTTTTGCCAAAATGAATTCGTTTAAAAATTTTGATATTAAACTTTAAAAATCAATTTATTTTTATACAAAATCCATAGAATGAATGACCAAAAAACCGCGTAAGAAACAGCATAAAAAAGCGATGCATTCAACGGATTATCAAAAAGCGGAACAATATTAAAATCATAAATAAATTTTTGAAGACTAATTTTTTCCTCCGCTACAATTGGATTTTCAATCTTAATAGCACTTAAAGCTCTTGGAATTATTCCTGAAAAGAAAAACACAATCATTGGATTAACACCCCAAATTAAAAATAATTTCGTCCATTTTTTTATATTTAGAACGTCGATTAGGTAATACAGAATTAGTAGACAAATTGTAGCTAAACCAGCAGTGTAAACTACATAAGAACTCGTCCAAAGTGATTTGTTTAAGGGGAAAGCAGTGCTCCACAACAACCCAACAACCACCATTGAAATTCCTACGACTGCCATTTTTATTACAATATCACTTTTTGAAATTTGTAAATTCAATATTTGGCCAACAAACATTCCCAAAATACCTGTTGAAATTGCGGGTAAAGTACTAAGAATTCCCTCTGGATCCCAAGTTTTTGATGATGCCCATAAATGGCCATTTAATAATAAATTATCAATCCAGGCTGCTAGATTAGTTCCTTTTTCAAAATTAGCTTCTCCAAATCCTGGAACAGGCACTAGAGCCATTAAGCCCCAATAAACTAGTAAAATAGCTGCTACTACTAGAATTTGTGTTTTTAGATTTGATGTTAGATATAATAGTGAAGCAAAGAAATAAACGATTCCTATTCGTTGTAAAACTCCCGGAATCCGTACTTCATCGAATGCGGGAATCCTGCTGTAGGCCAAAAATAGTAGACCACCAAAAATTAGAAAAACGAGATAAGTTTTAATTTTCAAAGTGAAATTTCCTAAAAGTGCGTACGCCACCGCAAAAGTTATCAGCAGCCGAACCATCAGCAACGGAATTCCTTCCAATGAAAATACTTCGATTCTACTAAAGAAATTTAAAAATAATCCCAAACAAAAAATGCGAAGTGAACGAACGAGAATTTTATTGAAAACAGCAAAATCTAGATGTTTTGCTGGCATTGCAAATGGAATTGCGGTTCCCATGATGAAAATAAAAAAAGGAAAAACTAAATCAGTAGGAGTGCAGCCGTGCCATTCCGCGTGTTTTAAAGGTGGATAAATATGGGCCCAACTTCCTGGATTATTTACAATTGTCATCAATAGAATGGTAAATCCTCTAAAAACATCGAGTGAAAGTAAACGTTCTTTTTGCATTTTATTTTGGTTGGTTTAATAGATATTTTTTCTAGTTCGGAAATGATATTTTTCCCATCGATACCGATGGAATTCCTTTTCGTGTTCCAAAATCAGAATTACCACCACATACTGTTTCATTAGCTAAAATGGCAAATAGAATGGCTTCCTTAGCATCACCTGAAATTCCTAAATCATCTGTTTTTAAAAAATGACAAGGCAATAATTCTTTTAACCATTTTACTAATAATGGATTGTGTGTTCCTCCACCCGACAAATAAATAGTGAAATTTTCAACTAAATAATTGGTATTATTGATTGTACTATTTATTGCTTCTGCAATTGTTTCTGCACTAAATCGAGTTAGTGTCGCTAGTAAATCGTTGATCGAAATATTTAGCATACTGGTATTTTTTTGTGCATTTGTAACAAAGTCAACACTAAAAAGTTCAGGTCCTGTTGTTTTAGGGAAAGGTTTTTGAAAAAAAGAATTAGATTTTAAACTTGTCAGAAGTTCTTGATTTACAATTCCATCTTTAGCGATTGCAGCATCTTTATCATACGATTTTTTTGGAAAAACAAGTTTCGTAAATGCATCAATCAAGGTGTTTCCAGTTCCTGTATCAGTTACAAAAACTTCTTCTGCATCGCTGCTTTCGGGCAAATAAGTGAAATTAGCAATGCCGCCTATATTAAGCATAATACGATTTTCTCCTTTTTTTGAAAACAGAAAATAATCTCCATAAACTGCTAATGGTGCTCCTTCACCTCCTGCCGCAAGATGCTTTTGTCTAAAATCAGATAGTGTGATAATGCCCGTATTTACTGCTATATGATCTCCGTCGCCAATTTGCAAAGTAGCATTTGGAAATTTTTCTTGCTGGTGCAAAATCTTTGGCGCATGAAAAACAGTTTGACCGTGAGACGCTATCAAATCTACTTTTTCTGAAGAAATTCCCCATTGGTGCAAACATTTCAAAATCATATCTGCATGTAAAACGCCAATCCATTGATTTAGTAATACGAGTTTTTGAAATTCAATTGTTTGCTTTGCAAAAACAGATCGTATTTCTGTTTTGATATCTTCTGAATATTCAACAGTTTTAAACTCAATTAATTTAACTTCAGTTTCTTCACCAGAACCTGAAATTTCGCATAAAGCCACATCCAAGCCATCAAGTGAAGTTCCAGACATTAAACCAATAATGGTTCGCGTTGGTTTATGGGCAATTTTATAAAGTGATTCCAGATTTGAATTCATGATTTGTATTTTAGCGTTATTTAATTTTCAGATTAAACATAGTAATCTACCTCTTATTTAAGAATCGCATTTTGAATTATTTGTTGAATATCTTCTCTAATTTTTTCTCTTGATAACTTATTTCCTTCGGCTGTAACTTCTGGATACGTTCTATTGGAAAGAAAAACATAGACAATTTCAGTTTTGGGGTCAACCCAAGCCATAGTGCCAGTAAAACCAGTGTGACCAAAACTAGTTTCTGACACGCAACCACAAGTTGGACCCTCTTTTTCTACTCTTTTATCAAATCCTAAACCACGTTGGACTCCTTGAGCTGCATAGTGCGAGGTATTAAAAACATTGAACGTTTCTTCCGAAAAATAGCTTTTGCCACCATAATTTCCCTTTTGTAAAAACAGTTGCATCATTTTAGCGACATCCATTGCATTCGAGAAAATTCCAGCGTGACCGGCAATTCCGCCTTCCATTGCGGCCGCCATGTCATGCACATATCCTTGTACAACTTGCTGACGGAAATAAGTATCAATTTCTGATGGGGCGATGTTATTTTTGTCAAATTTAGTTAATGGATTATACATCGTATTGTTCATTCCAAGCGAGTTGTAAAAGTTTTTCTGACTTAAAACTTCAAGTGGCTGTTTTGTTTTTCTTTCTAAAAATTCTTTTAAAATGATAAAAGTAAAGTCGCTGTATTTATATTCTTTTTTGAGGGATAGCGGACTATTAGCAATGATTTTCATGATGGTGTCATGATAATCATTGCTTATGTACAAATCATCAGCTACTTTTCTCGAAAATTGTGGGTTTGCCACTTTGCGATAGTACTTTTCCATGGGTGTATTGTCGCGATTTAAAGTTGCTTTGTAAAACGGAATCCAAGCTTGAAGTCCAGCATAATGCGTTAATAAGTCCTTGAAACTGATATTTTCTTTATTAGTTTTCGCAAAAAGCGGTACCATCGTTTTTAATTTGGTGTCTAATGTAACTTTTTGCTGATCGTACAACTGCATCACATTAGGAAGTGTCGAAATCATTTTTGAAATAGATGCTACATCATATAAATCTGAATTTGTGACTTTTTTAGTCTCGTCATAAGTTAGATGACCGTAGGATTTTTGGAAAATCACATTTCCTCTTCGAGCTACTAATACTTGCATTCCGGGAGTCATCTTACCATTAATTGCTTTTTGTGCTATACTATCAATTTTAGATAAAATCAGCGGATTCATATCTTCGTTTTCAGGTGTTGTAAAACCCAATCGGTTCAATTTTACTGTTGCTAAACCATCATTCACTTTAAATGATTTATTGATCGAAACTGGCAATTTTCCTTTGGCTTCAATGGCACCAAATAATAATTCTGCCGAAACCACTTGGCTTACATCTGAGTTTTGATAGGAAACAACTAATCCTTCAATTTCATTGAAATTAGTTATTGGCAGTAATGTATATGGTTTTGTAAAAATGTCTAGAATTACCTTATTTTCCTTAGCTATCTTCTGTATCGAAAGCAATTCTGTTTCGTTGAAATCTTGTTTTTCCCACGTTTTATTTTCTTTGTGAAAACTTAAAATAACAAGGTCGTATTTTTTAAATTCGGCGTTTAAACTATCTATGTTGGCATTCGAAACCTCGGTAACTTCGGTATATTTTTTTAAAGTGGAGATAAAAGTGCTATTTTCAGCATCGCCTAATTTTACATAAGCAATTTTTTGACTCAAATCTTTTAAAGGAAGTATCTCTTCCTCATTTTTCAGTACTGTAATCGCGTTTTCGTACAATTTGTAATGTATTGCCTTGTTTTGCGAGGGATTAATATCCTTTATTAGATTAGCAACAGCAAAAGGTTTGTATTTATTTAGGCCAACTTTAAACTTGTATTTCAATATTTTTTTTACAGATAAGGCTATACGTGCTTCTGTTAGAATTCCTTCATTGTAAAAAGATTCCAGTTTTTCAAAACTGGCAGGAACGTTTTCTGGAGCGAGAAGAATATCATTTCCGGCTAAAAGCACTGCTAACTCTAAATCGCCTGCGTCTTTAAAATTAGTGGCGCCTTTCATGGCTAAACCATCTGTAAAAATCAAACCTTCAAAGCCTAGTTGATTTTGAAGCACGTTTGTTACCACATTAAAGGAAGCCGATGAAGGAATATTTTCTTTGGATTCTAAACTTGGAATATTGAGATGTCCTACCATTACTGATGCTAATCCTTCATCAAACATTCTTTTGTAAGGATATAATTCTACGAGGTTAAGGCGCTCTTTTGAGAAATTGACTAATGGTAAAGTGTAGTGCGAATCAGTAGATGTGTCGCCATGTCCAGGAAAATGTTTGCCCGTACTAAAAACGCCTTGAGCTTGAACGCCTTTCATTAAGGCGATTGCCTTCTTGCTCACATTTATTTTGCTTTCGCCAAAGGATCGATTGCCAATAATAGGATTTTTAGGATTAGTATTAATGTCGATCACAGGAGCAAAATTGAAATGGATTCCCATTCTTTTGCTTTCAGCACCCATTTGTCGTCCTACTTTTTCGATTAAATCTAAATCTTGAATCGCTCCAAGAGTCATATTCCACGGAAATATATAGGTAGAATCTAATCTCATACTTAAACCCCATTCGGCATCAATAGCTACAAATAAGGGCACTTTTGCTTTAGCTTGATATTCATTGGTTAATCTAGCTTGGCGAACTGGGCCACCTTGAAAAAAAATAACGCCTCCTATATTGTAATTCTGAATTAATGCTTTTGTTTTGTTAACGTGAATAGAATCTTTATTAGAATACGCAGCAATCATAAACAATTGACCTATTTTTTCTTGCAGCGACATTTTATTGTAAATACTATCTACCCAAAGCGTTTCTAGATCTGAGTCTTTAAAAAAAGTTTTACGTTCTAGTTTACTTACAGTTTTGTAAGTTGCTGTATCTTCTGTAAAAATTTCTTTTGGTAAATCAGTAACCGTTTTGCTTTTTTTTACAACAGCACAGTTCGCAATTAGAAACGCAAATGTTGTATAAAGCATGATTTTTAAAAAATATTTTTTCATTTGTTTCATTTTATTCGAATGGTAAGTCAGAAGAAAATTTCATAAAATCGTTATTGTTCTCGTTGACTACTCTTGTTTTTCCTAAGGAATTAAAAACTTATTTTTTCTGTGCTGTGGGAACTAGTTATTAGCAATCCTAAATAAGTAATCAGTCCATTGAGAACAATTAATTCATTGTCAAATACATATCCAGAAAATAAAGTTTTTGAATATTCATTAATTAAATAGGTAAATAGGGGAGACAATGCACAAATATAAGGCACTAACTTGTCATTTACATTTCTTGTTTTTTGGAATAATCCAAAAGCATATAAACCTAACAATGGTCCGTAAGTGTAAGATGCCACTCTAAAAATCATTCCTACTACAGAGCTATCATTGATGGAATTAAAAACGAGAATGACCATAAAAATCAAAGCAGAAAAACTAATATGTACCAGATGTCTAGTTCGAACAGTGTTTTTCTTATTTAAATTTTCAGCTTTATCCATTCCTAAAAAATCGACGCAAAATGAAGTTGTTAATGCTGTCAAAGCAGAATCAGTTGTGGCAAAAGTAGCAGCGATAATTCCCAGTAAAAATACAATTGCTGGAATTATCGAAAGATGATTTAAGGCTATTTCTGGAAAAAGTAAATCAGTTCGCGGTTTGCCAGTTATTAAATCTGTTGGAATTGCGATCCCATTTTTATTGGCATAGATATAAAGTAAAGCACCTACACTCAAGAAAAATATATTTATTATTACAAAGATTCCAGTGAATGTAAACATGTTTTTTTGTGCTTCGCCAATGTTTTTACAACTCAGATTTTTTTGCATTAAATCTTGATCGAGTCCCACCATTGCAATGGTAACAAACATCCCGCCTATGATTTGTTTTACAAAATGAAATTTGCTTCCCAAGAAATCATCAAAGAAAAATATTTTAGAATAGTTACTATTTTTAATTTCATTAAAAGCATTTACGACACCTAAGTCCATGCTATCACAAATGAAGTAAATTGTCAAGAATACCGATGTTACTAAGAAAAACGTTTGTAAAGTATCTGTAATAATGATAGTTTTCAGTCCGCCCCGATAAGTGTATGAAAATATGAGTATTAGTGAAATTAAAACTGTCAATGCAAATGGAATTCCGTAATAATCAAAAACGTAGCGTTGCAAAACGATAACAACTAAATACAGTCTAAAAGCTGAGCTTACGGTTCTACTAATCAAAAAAATGGATGCTGCAGTTTTATAACTGTAAAATCCCATTCTTTGTTCGATATAACTATAAATCGAAGTCAAATTCATGCGGTAATATAATGGCAATAATACTTTTGTAATGATTATAAAACCTATTGCATTTCCAATAATAAATTGAAAATATTTAAATTGTTCACCACTTGCAGCACCTACTTCTCCAGGAACAGAAATAAAGGTCACTCCAGAAAGAGCAGTTCCTATCATCCCAAAAGCCACCAAATACCATTTTGAATTTTTATTTGCGGTAAAAAACGCTTTATTTCCATCATCCTTCCCACTTACCCTATGTGAGATATAAAATAAAACTCCAAAATAAACAATTATAAGTATAAGGATTGCACTTGGTGTCATTCTAGGTATTTATCGGTTTATGGTTTTTTGGCTTTTGGTCGCTTTTTAATAGTGTAAAAGTAAATTTTTAGATTTTATTTTCAGCCAATAAAACAGCTCTTACGCTTTTATGTTTGATCAATAATTCCGAAGCTAGTTTTTCGTCAATATTGAGTTCTTCAACAATCATTTCGACTCCTCTTTGAACTAGTTTTTTATTAGACAGTTGCATATCAATCATTTTGTTACCATACACTTTTCCTAGTTTTATCATTACTGATGTCGAGATCATATTTAAAACTAATTTTTGAGAAGTTCCTGCTTTCATTCGTGTACTACCCGTTAAAAATTCAGGACCTACTACAATTTCAATTGCAAAATCTGCTTCTTTTGAAATCAGGCTGTTGCTGTTGCATGAAATACTTCCGGTGCTAATACTATTTTCACGAGCCATTTTTAAACCACCAATCACGTACGGCGTATTTCCTGAGGCTGCAATACCAATAACAAAGTCAGAGCTTGTTATGTTGTGTTTTTGTAAATCTAACCATCCTTGCTTGAAGTCATCTTCGGCGTTTTCTACTGCTTTCCTGATTGCATAATCACCTCCAGCAATAATCCCAATTACTAAATCATGCGGTACACCAAAAGTAGGAGGACATTCTGATGCGTCTAAAATACCAATTCTTCCTGATGTTCCTGCTCCTATATAAAATAATCGCCCGCCAAGTTGCATTTTTATTACAATAGCGTCAACCAGTTTTTCTATGTTTGGTATTTGTTTTTTAATCACACTCGATATTTTTTTGTCCTCTGCATTAATTCCCATTAGTATTTCTTGTGTGCTCATTTTTTCAAGATTAGCATAAAGCGATTCTTTTTCTGTATCAGGATTAATTTTAGTCATAATTAATTTTTATTAAAAATAATAGGAGTTGTTACCAAATATCGACTCTATTACATCAGGTTATATTTTGTTTAAGTGAAATTGCGTTCAACAAATACGATCAGGTCGACAGTATTTTTATCCAACTGATGACAAAAATAACAATAAGTTTTAATTAAACAATCTTAATATGCATTATTATGTTTTAAATAATTATAATAATGCAAAAAAACGCATAATGTTGTTTAATGATGAAAATAAGATTGAAATAGTTTATAAAAATATATATTTCAAATATCTCTATTTTTTAGCAAAATAACTTCCATATTATAAGTAAATCATTTAGTGAACTAATTTAAAATCGCATAATTTACGTAATTTTTGCACTAAAATAAATTCAATTTATGAATATATAAAATGTTAACTGCTTTTTTTTCTTTTTATTTAATTTAAAAAGGGACTTATTTACTCGTTACTATAAGATGTAAAGTGATAGTAAACAGCTATTAAAGCTATCATATCAATCTTTTTTGCATTTTATTGCACTTATTATCATAAATAAGTAAAAAAAAGCAAATTTTATTTTGAATCTCATAAATTTTTAATAAATTTGAATATCAATTTAACTAACTATAAATTATGAAAAAACTAATTTTAACATTTTGCATTATTGTATTTTCAGCTTACATCGCTGAGGCACAAAGCAAAAGAATTTCAGGCAAAATTACAGATGTCGAGTCGGGAATGCCTATTGCAGGGGTTTCTGTATCTGTAACTGGAAGTAAAGCCAGCGCATCAAGCGGCTTCGATGGGGACTACAGCATAGAAGCTAAAAATGGTGATAACCTGCTTTTTACTTTTGTGGGCTATAAAGGTTCAGTAGTCAGAGTTACTGGTTCATCGATGAATGTACAGCTAGATGTAGAGACGAGTGCATTAGAGGAAATTGTTGTTATGGGTTCGACCATTCGAACCACAAGAAAAGAAATGGGTAATGCAGTAACCACAATAAAAGCTGCAGATTTGGTCAAAGCACAAGCCACTGGATTTGCATCTGCTTTGCAAGGCAAAATTGCAGGAGCTCAGATTACTCAAAATTCAGGTGATCCCTCAGGTGGTTTTTCAATTAAACTAAGAGGAACTTCTTCCATACTAGGCGGGTCAGATCCTCTCTACGTTATTGACGGTGTAGTTATCAGTAATAGTAGTGCCAATGTTTCAAATCCTGAGATTGGTGGTAACACAAACGTAGTCATAGGACAAAACCGTACTGCAGATATCAATCCAAATGATATTGAAAGTGTGGAAGTACTTAATGGTGGTGCTGCAGCAGCTATTTATGGTTCTCGTGCAGCAAATGGAGTTGTTATTATTACCACCAAAAAAGGAAAAGCTGGGGAAGCATCATACACTTTTTCAACAAGTTTGGTTGTCAATTCGTTACGCAAAAAATTAGACGTCAACCTTGTTAACAGACAATTTGAAATACCTGCAGCTAATGGAGCTTTATTTCCAATTAGTGGATTTGCTGCTAGCTCAGCTACAACTGTTCCTGTAAATAGAGGTTTAAATCAAGCTGGAGTTCCTCAAGGACTTATAAATATGGACACCCGTTTAAAAGATGTAACCCGCTATGATTTTCAGGATGATATTTTTACTACTGGTGTTGGTACCGACACTTACTTCTCGGTCGCAGGTGGTGATACTAACACTAAGTATTTTGCATCGGTTGGCTATCTAGAAAATGGTGGGATCGTAAAAAATACTGATTTTAAAAGACTAGGTATTAATCTTAAAGTTCAAAATAAAATCAACGAAAAGCTTTCTGCTTCGTTTGGTGTAAACTATGTTACTTCTCGCTCTGAAGACAAACCTGACGGAAATGTCTTTTACAGTCCGATGAATTCTTCAACGATTAATAATAACATCTATGATATATCCTCGCGGGATGGTAATGGCAATTTGCTGGCGGTTGATCCGGGTCGCGTTAATCCACTCTCTGTTATTGAAACTTTCAAATTTGGACAACAAACCGATCGTGTGATTGCTGATGTACAATTGAATTACAAGCCCTTTAAAAACTTTAATGCTGACTTTATTGTTGGATTAGACAATTTCAACCAAAAAGGATTTGGCTTTATTCCTAGATTTCCTTATGCACCAGTTAACGTAGGTACTTTTAACGATGGATTTGTATCAGAAACCGATAATAAAGTGTACCAATTAAACAATGATTTAAACCTTAGGTACGTTTGGAATGTCACAAAAGATTTTACGGCAACAACTTACGCAGGATATAATGTGCAATATTACAGAGATAAACTTTTTTCTGTACAAGGACGAGATTTGAAGCCGTTTATTGAAAATATAAATGCTGCAAATACAATAATTGGTGGTTCAGCTTCTTCTGGAGAAACAAATTACAATTTGTGGGGCGTTTATCTTCAAGAAACTTTGGGCTATAAAAATAAATTATTTGTAACAGCAGCTATTCGTCAAGATGCATCTACAATTTTTGCAGCGGATGTAAGAAGACAAATTTATCCAAAAGTTAGCGGAAGTTATGTTCTTTCTAGCGAAGAGTTTATGAAAGAAAGTAAAGTGAGTACTGCAAGACTGAGAGCTTCGTGGGGAGAATCAGGAAACTTAACGGCGATTGGAGCTTATTCTAGATTTACTAACTATTCTACCGGTAACCTTTTTGGACAAACTTCTTTTACGCTCGCGGGCAATAGCCGTGGAAATTTAGGTTTAATACCAGAACGCAATGTATCTTATGAAGTAGGAGCTGATTTTGGATTCTTCAAAGATAGACTAACACTTTCTGGGACGTATTATAGAGCCGATATTAAAGATTTACTTTTGCGTGTTCAAGCTGCACCCTCAACTGGTGCAACTTCATCGATTGAAAATTTAGGTGAAATGACTAACAAGGGCTTAGAATTTACGGTGAAAGGTATAGTTGTCAAAAGTGAGGATTTTAATGTTGAGATCTACGGTAACATGAGCAGAAACAGAAATGAAGTTACTAAATTGAACCAACCGTTCTTTTTGTTAGATTCAAATCCAGCGGGTGCTCCAGTTGCGGTTCAACTTAATCGTCCGGTTGGAACTTATTTTGGAAGTTACTATGCACGTAATCCTGATGGAAGCTTATTGCTCATGCCAGATGGATTGCCACAAACAGAGCGCGGAAATACTGCCACGGGAGCAATTCAACGAAATGCAAATGGGCAGCCGTTTGGTGATGTTTTGAACAAAGAAATTGGCGATCCAAATCCAGATTTTATTTATGCTTTTGGTACTAATATTACCTATAAAAAATGGGGACTTTCAGTTTTATTGGACGGAGTTAGTGGTGGAGATATATGGGATGCCGATTTTAGAACACGTCAAGGTACTGGTGCTGGTCAATTAGTTGCTCAAGAATTAAGAGGAGAGCTACCACGTGGCTACATTTACTCTATTTATAACATTCAAGAATTTAGGATTGTTGATGGTAGTTACCTTAAATTGAGAGAAGTTTCGATAAACTACTCTTTTGGTAAAGTGAGTAATTTATTCGAAGATTTTACACTAAATCTTAGTGGTCGTAACCTTTATTCGTGGGATAGATTTACAAGCTATGATCCTGAAGTAAATTCTGGTGGACAATCAGCTGTGGCGAGATACAATTTTGGGACAATTCCAATTCCGAGAACTGTTGCACTAGCGCTTAAATTTAAATTTTAATACAAAGAAAAATGAAAAAATTTATCATATTATCAGCTTTTATGAGCTTGTTTCTAACCTCCTGCGACGAAGAATTTTTAGATCCTACACGCGCTTCAGAAGAAGATGTATTTTCTTCACGCAATGGTTTAGTTGGTGCTGCCAACGGGCTACAATCAAGATTTAGTGTTGGGCGTCAGAGTCCGTATGGCTATGCTATTATAACTGCAAATGGATTTACTACAAATGAGCTTGGAGCTCCACAAGGCGGGAATGCAGATGAAGTTGGTTTATTCGCTGGTTCTGGAGAGGTTTTACCAGTCAACGGAGTAGTGAGCAATATTTGGGCACAAAGCTTAATTCTGAATTCGGAAGCTCAAAAGGTTATCAATAATATTGACCGCATTAGCCTGCCTGTCGAAAAAGCTAGCGTTTTTGTACATGCGTCAATTTTCAAAGCTTTAGCTTTAGGAAATTTGATTCAATTTTTTGAAAGAGTGCCAATTTCAACCGAAAAAAATGCTATTTTTAATTCACGCACCGAAGTGCTTGCGGTAGTAATTAAAACTCTTGAAGATACCAAAGCATCGTTGCCTAGTGCAACTGGTTTTGCTGGATTGGTGGGTAATTTAAATTACACAAATACAGTCAATGCACTTTTAGCTAGATTTTACCTGATGTCTGGCAGTCCTAGCGATTTAGATAGAGCTTTTGAACATGCAACATTAGTTAACTTAACTGTGCGGTCTAGCTTTCCTTTTGATGCTGTAAATCAAAATTCAATTGCAGCTACAGCATTTTTGGTTGCCAATAATTATCAGCCAATCGGGCGTACATTGGGATTACCTGCAGCACTACAGCCAGTTGCGGCTGATGGTCGAATCAATTTTTATATCAACCCACTTTCTACACCAATAGCTGTTCGAGGAGCAGGATTTTGGAGTAGTTTAAGTAGTTCGGTACCTGTTTATTTACCAGGAGAAATGATTTTGATTAGAGCAGAAGTATTGGCACGAAAAAACCAGTTGCCACAAGCTATTACAGAAATTAATAGAATATTACAAAAAACGGCCGCGGCTGACGCTTGGGGTATAGGCGCAAATTTGCCAGCTTATTCAGGAGCAGCTAACCAAGCAAGCGTGCTAACAGAAATTTATAGAAACCGTTGTATCGAGTTGTTTATGTCTGGTTTAAAACTTGAAGATACACGTAGATTTGGACGTCCCGCAGCTGGAACACCTGGTGCAGAGCGAAACCGCAATTTTTACCCTTACCCAGATTCTGAGCGTTTTAATAATCCAAATACGCCAGCTGATCCGCCAAATTAACTGATTTCTAATACTATTTAAACGAGTTGCTTTTTAGCAACTCTTTTTTTTATTTCAAACAGAAAACATAAAAACTAATAGCTATTTAATTAAACTTTTACGGCGGCATAAAGTATGGTTTCTTCTAAAGATTCATAACTTAATAACTGCAAATCTCACCGTTGTTGGACAATACATCTACTATCTTAGAATGATGAAGCTAATAAACGTGTATCACTTAATGTGAGGAAAATAAGCTGAGTTCAAGGTTTAGTTATTGCGATCCGCTATGAAATAAATAACCAAAATAAATTTTTTGTGCTGAAAAAAGAGTAGGGGAATGATATCGATTTTTTTTTTTAAGTTTTTTGGCAAATAACTGTAAATTAAAAAAGAAATAACGTCTTTAGTATTTAGAAATTAGTAGGAAATGAGCAAATATTTTTTATATTATTTCATTTGTATCTAAATACCTATTGAAACAACCTAATAAATTAGATATTTTGTCCTCATTTTTTTAAATGAAGTTAAATCTTTTTGCCAACTTTCTCTTATCTTATTTTCAGAAACACCTTTTTCAATTTGAGTTTGCAATTTCTTTGTCCCAGCTAGTTTGGTGAAAAAAGCATTAAAGAAATTAGTTTTATCGCTTGTGTTTTGATAGGCTTTTATTAACCATCTTAGTTCCAGCTTATGCAGTTTTGGATAGGTTGCTAGATCTTCCCCAAAACATTCTTTGCCATTGTGCATAGGTTCTTTAGCACCAAAATTTGGCTTAGGAGTAAAACGGTAATCATAAATTTTGCTGGACAAAAAAGGGGAACCATAAATTTGAAATTGTTTTTCAGTTCCTCGACCGACACTTACGTTAGTTCCTTCAAAAAAACATAAACTTGCGTAAAGATTAATAGATTGATCATTAGGTAAGTTAGGAGAAGGTTTTATAGGAATATTGTACTCCATTTTACGATTATAGTTTACACAAGGTATCACGGTTAGTTTACATTGTGCTGCATTTTTAAGCCAATTTTGACCATTAATCATTTTTCCATATTCGCCAATAGTCATTCCATGTAAAAGCGGGATAGGGTGCATGCCTACAAAACTGGTAAATTCCTTTTCTAAAAGTGGGCCATCAATAATAGTTCCATTAGGATTTGGGCGATCTAGTATAATAAGCGGAATTCCATTTTCTGCGCAAGCTTCCATCACATAATGCAGGGAAGAAATATACGTGTAGAATCGAGCGCCAACATCTTGTAAATCAAAAACCATCACCTCTATACCATCTAATTGAGCTGGTTTAGGTTTTTTATTATCTCCATAAAGTGAAATTATAGAAATTCCAGTTGTTAAATCTTTTCCGTCCACAACAAGTTCGCCAGCATCTGCAGTTCCTCTAAATCCGTGTTCAGGTGCAAAAATAGTTTGTACATTTATTTTTTGATCTAAAAGGAAATCTACGAGATGTGTTTTATTGCTTAAAACTCCTGTTTGATTAGTTACGATACCTACTTTTTTTCCTTTTAGTAAGGGAATGTATATTTCGAAATTATCTGCGCCAGTTTTGATTTCGCGACTGATATTGTTTGATTTACTATAGCAAACATCATTAAAAACCACAAAGAATAGAATAAGTGTGTATTTTATCAAATTTTGAAACATATGATTTTTTAATTATACTTCGATTAATAATGTTGACAGTAGATTAGTAAAAAAGAAACCGCTTTACAGTTGTAAGCGGTTTCAAATAAACTTTTATTATCTATTAGTTATAAAACTCACAACTGGTGGATTAACAGTTGCAGTAGGTAATCCACCTATAATTCCTCTACAAAATATCGTGTAAACTCTACCTGCTCGTGGTATGAATATTACTGCTGGTGCAACATTAGCAAGGTTTGCTATTGTTGTACCTGTTATTGTACCAGGTGCATTGCGTGGTGAACCAGCTACACGCACTTGCAATTGATATCCTCTCGTATCATTGGGTTCTTGAGGTTCAATCGCTATAAATTTTTCATCTCCGCCTTTGAATGTAATATTAGTATAAGTTAAAACCTCTTTTGTAAGAACAGGAGTAGCCCCAAGATTAGAAGTTGCTTTAATGATCCCTAAATCATATCCTACAGCGGCTGCATTACTAATTACATTTATAAACCGAACGTAAGCTTTTGTTTTGTCTAAATCAGCTGGTGCAAAATCATCATTAAGTTGTAAAGTAGAATAAACTGCTGGTGTAATTGTAGGTGGTGTTGATAAAAGGAAATTAGTATAAGATTTTCCTTTTTCAGTAACAATATTACCATTAAATATAGTACTTGCTGGAACCTCAGGCAAAGTGGCAGTCGCAGCTCTACTCGGAGTATCAGCTCTAAATTGTTGAGTTCCGGGCTCTATTAAAGCATAGTTAATAGGTGTTGGATATGTTGAACCGTAAACTATTCCTAAAGGTAAGCCTGAGGTTATGTTAAGAGCAGAGATTTTTATATTATTTACAAAGTAATTTATTGTAAAGTTTGCTCCCGTCGGTCCTACTGCTGCGTGTACAAATTTTACATTGGCTAAATTCTCAAGATTCTCTTTTGATTCAAATGGAGTAAAATCATGATCGTCTCCACATGATGCAAAAAAGAATAATCCAAGAACAGCAATGATCAATTTTTCTATGAAATTAAATTTATTTTTCATCTAATTAGTTTTTAATTTTTAATAATTACTGCTGAGAAAACCACATTTCTACTGTATGATAATCTGCTTTGTCCCCACCAATAGCTTTTAAAGCTTCAAAATTCCATACATATTCTGAGTTAAAGCGCGGACGTACACGGTACGGCAATTTCCCATTGTTGTCAATAAAAAGTCCTCCATTAGGGAGTAAATTTAACGTTGTATACACATTTACGTTATCGTACTTATATTTACGCATGTCAGTCCATGTTTCTAACATTCCAAATCCAAAAAGAGCTACATACTTTTGCAACATAATTTGACTAAGCGTTAATGCATTCGCAGCTGGTACAACATTCACATTGGCTATAAATGCTGCTTTCTCTGCGGCACTAATTAGCGTAGTGATAGGAAAAGTACTGCTTGGTACTGTATTACTGTTTACAAAATCAATACTAGCATCAATAGCTTTTCTATAAGCGTCTAATGCCATTGCTTTATCTCCTTTGATAAAAGCGGCTTCAGCTTTCATGAATTGAATTTCAGAGTAGGTCATCAAAGGAAAATTGGCTTTATCTCTAAATAAGTATCTCCCAGGAATTGTAACCGATCCAGGTGCATAAGTTCCCCACAAGTTAGGAATTCTATTTACGTTTGTAACTACTGTCGATGCGGTTGTGTTTAAAGGGTTTCCATTAAAAGTATATTTTGTTGGATCAGGATTAGCTGCTGAACTAGGTGCAGTTTCCGATGTTCCTACAGATGGTACAAGTACTCGTGACATCCTAGGATCTATAGCCCCAGTAAAAATACTACCATTCATTGTCCTCAATGCAAAATCAGTTTGACGGAAATTAGTCAGATTACTTCGTTGCGGCCCATAAAAATTACTATCATCAGTAACAGTTCCATTAAATCGTATTACCGCATTGTCTGCATTAGAAGATAGTGATTTATCGCAAAATTCGATCACTTTATCAGGATTGTAAGTTGCCTTATTGATTTGGCTATTTAAATTACGGGCTAAAACTCCGTAAGCGAACTTAGTCCATTTTGATCGCTCTCCTCCATACATTTTATCACCCACGCCAGTAAAAGCTTGCGAAACTCTACCATCTGTACGAGCTAGATCACCTAAGCCATCATTCAATAATCGTACTACTTCGGCATATACTTTTTCTTGTCCAACATAGTCGTATGATAGACGCTGAGTAAAAACTTGATCTAAGTCAATAAGCTCTGAATGATAATCAGTTGTGACCTGCCATGACCATGCTCTAATAACTTTTGAAATACCAGTAATATCGTGACGTTCCTCCTCAATTGCTTTTTCTTGCATTTTTGTCAAGTTCAAACCTATTGCAAAGTAAGTCATTCTCCAAATTTCGCCTGCTTGATCGCTATTTTCAACAAATCCATATCGATCCCACGGGTTACCTGTAGCAGTATTACTAAAATTTTGAATATACCTACCTAGGAAACGATTGTCAAATTGTAGTCCGCGAGCCATTTGTTGCTCTATCGGTGACATCAGTGACACTGCAGATACGTCTACAGGGAAACTCGGATTTACATTTAATTCTTGCAAGTCATCACAAGATACTGCAGAGACTGTAAGGGCCAGTAAGGCCATATATTTTTTTATATTTTTCATCATTTATTTATTAAAGTCCAACTCTCATACCTAAGTTCAAGCCTCGCGGCGTCGATAGTACGCCGAAATCAAAACCTACACCTCCAACACCTCCGGTGGAAGCATTTGTACCATTTACAGCAGGATCTGCTCCTTTATAATTTGTAAGTATAAAAGCATCCGTCATGGTCAACGACAAAGAAAAAGAATTCAAAAATGTCTTTTTCAATATTGCAGAAGGCATTCTATAACTTAGCGTAATATCTCTCATTCTTAACCAATTAATGTCTTTTTCAATAAAATCAGCATCTACACCACCAGATCTGTAATATTCGTTTTGAACACTTGGTCGTATTGGAATATTATTTTGAGTGGGTGTGGCAGAGTTTTCTAAACCATCACGCAATATTCCTTGGACAATTCTAGTTTCATTTCGATCAAGGGATTGTGTTGATAAACCTTCACTATATAAAAATCTTTCAGTTCCATTAAAAATATCTCCGCCTTTTCTAATGTCCAACAAAAAGGTAAGACTTATATTTTTATAGGTAAACGAGTTAGTTATCCCCATTACAAAATCAGGATTTCTATCCCCAACTACTTTAAAGTTAGGATCTCTTATTGGAAAACCAGATATTGCATCAATTAATGGTTGACCTGCATTGTTTCTAAGATAATCCACTCCAGTTATAGTTGTTAAGGGATTTCCAACTGTTACTCCACCGCGAACATTGCCATACAACCAAGTATCAGAAATATAATATTCAGTAACAGCCTCAGGAAGATTTAAAAGTTTGTTTCGCATTTTGTTAAAGTTTGCAGAAAAATTCCAAGTGAAGTTCTCATTTCTAACTGGAGTTGCATTCAAAGTCACTTCCAAACCTTCATTTTGCAAATCTCCAAAGTTTGCTGATGTCAAAACAAATCCTGTTCCATAACTTAACCGCAGAGCTCTCAAAATAGGGTCAATTGTTTTAGTGCTGTAAACAGCTACATCTAAACCAATGCGGTTGTCAAAGAATTTTAATTCGGCGCCTAACTCAGTAGATTTGCGAAACTCAGGTTTCAAATTTGCGTTAGCTCCTGTCACTCCGTATCCATATCCACCGTCAGTTGTTAACTGAGGTGTAAATACTGGTTCAGCTGAATAAGGAGATGGTATATTTGCCGCTTCTGCGTAGGACGCTCTCAGTTGTCCATAAGAAAGAATTTTTTTATTTTTTAGCGTTGGTAAATTCGTAAAAACAAAACTACCACTTACTGAAGGATAAAAGAAAGGATCTTTTAGCACTGATGTGTAATCTTGACGTCCCGTTAAAGTAACAGTTGCAATCCTATCGTAATCGAAACTAGCTTCAGAGAAAAAACCTACTACACGACTTTGAACAATTCGTTCTTGTGATCTTTGCGTAGTAACATCTGTATTGTTAATGGAATAGAAATTAGGATCAAAAAATTTACTTCCACTTGTGGATAAAACTCTGCTGTAATTGTCAAATACTGAATTTCCAACCATTATTTTAGAGTTGAATTTTCCAATAGATTTCTTTGCGGTGGCTAAAAATTGAGTATTTAGGTTACTGGTATTGTTATAATAGGTCTCAATAAAACCATTCGGTCCAATACCAGCTGAGGATTCTGGATTGATTGCTCTATATCCTTGGGCTGAATTTATATCCCATCCTACGCGCCCTGTTAGATTGAGCCATGAAGATGGATCATAAATCAATCCTAAATTAGTTATAAAACGGTTATTAATATCTTCCGCTGTATTTCTATTTACATCCCAGTACGGATTGTCTATTTCAACCGCTTCAAGTGCACCAGTTGTAATTCTCCTTCTAGTCCCATTTGGATTAAGGTAGTCACTTGCATCATCATCTGCAGGCCAAGCTAATAGAGCTAGTACAGATGTTCCAGCACCTTTTTGAGCTTTTTGGTTACTTGCTTTTGTAAAATTAAATGTAGCTTCTGTTCTTAATTTTGAAGATATCTTTGCTGTTGCATTAAGGCTTGCTGTTAAACGGTCATATCCAGTGTTTGGAGTTACACCAGTTTGCGTTAAATTAGCAACAGATAAACGATAGGACGTAGTTTCAGTTCCTGCTTCAAATGAAAGGTTGTGATTAGTTAATACTCCCACGCGGAAAAAATTTTGAACATTGTCATAAAGTTTGGTGTCTGGTGCATATTCAGTTCCAAATTGTCTTCTATATTCAGGATTATTTATACCATCAGCACCTCGTTGAAAAACTCTTTGTGTTTCTGGAAAACGATAAATATTTTCTAATCTCGTGTTTGTAGAGAAAGTAATTTGTCCAACGCCCTTTTTACCCTTTTTTGTGGTAATAACAATAGCACCATTCCCAGCCTGAATACCATACAATGCTGCTGCTTCAGGACCTTTTAAAATAGTGAATGTCTCAATATCTTCTGGGTTGATATCAGCTCCTCTATTGGTGAAATCTTGAGCTCTATTTGGCTGATCAGATATCAATGAGCCTTGGCTTAACGTTTCATTACTGATAGGTAAACCATCAACTACGTATAATGGCCCATTGTTACCGCTCAACGAGTTTACCCCTCGTAGTTGGATTGCTGCAGAAGCTCCTGGTGCACCTGAGGTGCTTATGACACTTAAGCCAGCAACGCGACCTTGTAAGGCATTTGCAAAGTTAGGGCGTTGTGTATCTGCAACCTCTTTACCTTTAATTTCTTGTATTGAGTATCCCAATGCTGATTTTTTTCTCTCAATACCTAATGCACCTATTATTGTTACATTATTTAAAGTCTGCGAGCTCTCGTCCAACATTATTTTCACAACATTGTTGTTTACAATAATTTCTTTTGTGTTATATCCTATGTATGTTATTAAAAGAACTGCACCTTTATTAGCTTTTATTGTAAAATTTCCATCCGCATCAGTTAAAGCTTGATTTTTTGTTCCCCGCTCCAGGATGTTAGCTCCGGGTAATATGCCACCTTCGCCGTCAATGACTTTACCTTGTACTATCATGTTTTGAGAATAACTCGAAAGTATTCCAAAAAAGAATAGGAGAAGAATTAAATACTTTTTTTTCATAATTATTTTAGTTTTTTGATTACACACAAATATATTAAAATTTTGATAATGACTGCAATATTGTTCGTATTAATTTATAAAATTAAATAAATAACGCAACATAACGCTAAAAAAAGATTCATTTAGTTGTAATAGTGACTTTTAGGAATAACACTATTAAGTTTCGAATTGATTTTTTTGATATATTTGCATTAGATATTTAAAATGTGATATGTTAAAAGCAGAGCGACACCAATTCATAATAACTAAACTTGCTGATGAGCAACGTGTTAGTACCATAACTTTAGCACAAGATTTGAGTGTATCTGAAGATTCAATCAGAAGAGATTTGAATAAGTTGCACGAAAAGGGATTATTAGAAAAAGTGTATGGCGGAGCAATTCCTCTTAGTGAAAAGCATAAAAGTGTTTTTGATATCGAAATATCTAATGAGGAACGGAAAAAAGTAATTGGTAACAAAGCGCTATCATTACTGCATGACGGTCAAGTAATTATTATGAGTGGTGGTACTACTAATCTTGTTTTTTCTAAATTGATTCCTCCGTCGTTAACGGCTACAATTTATACTTATAGTTTGCCTATTGCCATGCAATTATCTCGATATCCAAATATCGATTTGATATTTATTGGTGGTAAAATGCAAAAGAACGCTATGGTTACTATCGGCATGGACGTGCTGCAAGTATTGGCAAAAATTAAAGCGGATATTTGTTTTATGGGTGTTAGTAGCATTGATAGTAAACAAGGGCTGACCGAAATGGGTTATGAGGTTTCAATTGTCAAAAAAGCGATGATCGAATCAGCTGAAAAAGTAATTACAATGTTTACATCTGACAAGTTAAACACTAGAAAGCCGCATGTGGTATGCGACTTAACGCGATTAGATACTATAATTACTGATTTAAGCCCTGATGATGCAAGTCTTGAAGAGTACAGAAAATCAGGTATAATTATACTTTAGCTATAATTTAGATATTCTTAAATTTGCATTATTTAGCGTTATTTAATTTTATTTATAATAAATAACGCAAAATAAAATAATTGTTTTTCTTTTTTGTATATATTTGTTAAACTATTTAACTCAAATGTATTATGGAAAACACTGTTTCTTTACTTTATGATATTCCTGGAAAATTCGAAGAAACACGATTCGAGAAAAACCACAATGTAATTTTTAAAAACTCAGTTGAAGCTTCAAAAGTCGTCGCTGAAGAAATAGCACAATTAATTCGTCTAAAACAATCCAATAACGAATCTTGTGTTCTTGGTTTAGCAACAGGTTCATCTCCTATTAAAGTCTACGAAGAGTTAGTTAGAATGCACAAAGAGGAAGGTTTAAGTTTTAGCAGTGTTATCAGCTTCAATTTAGATGAATATTATCCTATGACCAAAGAAAATCGTCAGAGTTATCATTATTTCATGCACGAGCATTTATTTAATCACATCGATATAAAACCCGAGAATGTAAATATTCCAGATGGAACAGTGGCATTAGAGCAACTCAATCAATATTGCACAGATTATGATTTAAAAATAAAAAAATCTGGTGGAATTGACTTTCAGTTATTGGGTATTGGTCGTACTGGACACGTAGGATTTAATGAGCCTGGTTCTCATATTAATTCGGGAACTCGAATCATAACTTTAGACCATATTACAAGAGTCGATGCATCTTCTGATTTTAATGGAATAGATAATGTTCCAAAAAGAGCCATAACCATGGGCGTCTCCACAATACTTAAATCCAAGAGAAATGTATTAATGGCTTGGGGACAAAACAAATCTGAAATAATCAAAAGAACCATTCAAGGCGATATTTCATCTGATGTTCCCGCTACTTTTTTACAGCATCATTCTAATGCGACTTTTGTATTGGATCAATCTGCTGCTTCTGAATTGACACGATTTAAAACCCCTTGGCTTGTTGGACAATGCATTTGGACACAAGAATTAAAAAGTAAAGCAATTGTGTGGCTTTGTAATGAAACCAACCAAGCAATTTTAAAACTAACGGATAGAGATTATAATAACAATGGAATGTCCGACTTACTTGCGCAAGAGGGTTCTGCTTACGATTTGAACATTAATATGTTCAATGTTTTGCAACATACCATCACTGGCTGGCCGGGAGGAAAACCAAATACTGACGATTCTAAAAGACCAGAACGCACTAATCCTGCTCATAAAAGAATTATCCTTTTTAGTCCGCACCCTGATGATGACGTAATTTCGATGGGAGGAACATTCTCTAAGCTTATAAAACAAGGTCATGATGTGCATGTGGTTTATCAAACCTCAGGAAACATTGCTGTTACTGACGACGAAGCCCTAAAATTTGCCGAAGTTTGTAACGACTTTATTGGAAAAGAGAATAACGGACTTGATTTCTCATCAGTTATCGATTCTCTCACTAATAAAAAGGAGAATGAAGTGGATTCTTTAGAAGTTCGAAGATTAAAAGGACTTATTAGAAGACGAGAGTCCTACGCAGCTACTCGATATATTGGTTTAAAAGATGAAAACACACATTTTTTAGATCTCCCATTTTATGAGACGGGACAAATTAAAAAGAACCCATTAGGAATCGATGATATTGCGATCGTTGCAGCAATCATTGCAAAAATAAAACCGCATCAAGTTTTTGCTGCGGGAGATTTAGCTGATCCACATGGTACGCACGAAGTCTGTTTGAACGCTATATTTGCAGCAATGAAACATTTAAAATCAGAATCATATATGAATGATTGCTGGCTTTGGCTGTACAGAGGCGCTTGGCACGAATGGGATATTCATGAAATTGACATGGCCGTTCCATTAAGTCCTGACGAAGTTATGATTAAAAGACATGCCATTTTATACCACCAATCTCAAAAAGACAGAGTGATGTTTCAAGGAAATGATTCAAGAGAATTTTGGGTGCGGGCAGAGGATAGAAACAAGAATACTGCAAAGCTATATGATGATTTAGGTCTTGCTCAATATGAAGCAATGGAGGCTTTTAAACGTTTTGATTATTGATCTAAATAATAAAAAATGAAACACATTGTAGTTCTATTATTTTCAGTTTGGATTGCCAATGCTCAAACGCAAAAAGAGCAATTAGACTTGATGCCATGGCCTCAAAATATAAATGTAACGGAAGGTACTTTTGCTTTAAGCAAAAAATTTAAAGTCAACATTACTGGGAATCCAAATGCGAGAATATTTATAGGAGCTACAAATTTTATCAGAAGGTTAGACAATAGAACGGGATTGTTTCTGGAACAAAATTTTATAACTAAAGTAAGCGAAATTCCCGATGCAGAACTGCAAATAAATTGCACTGGCAGCGGAAAAATAGAAATTAATCAAGATGAAAGTTATGAGCTTACAATAACTCCCAACAAAATTACGATTAACGCTGCTAATGATTTAGGGGCATTGCATGGACTGCAAACTTTATTGCAATTACTGCAAAACAATAGTACTTCCTATTATTTTCCAAATATCAAGATTATCGATTCTCCACGATTTACTTGGAGAGGGCTAATGATTGATGCCGCTAGACATTTTCAGCCTGTTGATGTTATCAAAAGAAATCTAGACGCAATGGCATCAATGAAAATGAATGTTTTTCATTGGCATTTAGCCGATGATCAAGGTTGGAGAATTGAAGTGAAAAAACTCCCTAAACTAACTGATTTGGGTTCCAATGGGAATTTTTATTCACAAGAACAAATCAAAGATGTTGTAAAATATGCAAGCGACAGAGGAATTCAAGTAATTCCAGAAATTGATGTTCCCGGACATGCTTCGGCAATATTAGCCGCTTATCCTGAAATAGGAAGTAAAGTCGATAACGGAATAGGGAGTTATGTGGTTCAAACTAATTCAGGAATATATAATTCGGCATTAGATCCTACAAATCCCAAAACATATATCATTTTAGCTGCTATTTTTGATGAAGTTTGTCCGTTATTCCCATCTAATTATTTTCATATTGGTGGTGACGAGAATAATGGAAAAGAATGGGCTGCAAATCCAAAAATTCAGCAGTTTATGAAAAAGAATAAGTTGGCAGACAAACATGATTTGCAAACTTATTTCAATATGAAATTGATTCCGATGTTAAAAATTCACAATAAAAAATTGATGGGTTGGGAAGAAATAATGACTGAAAACATGTCTAAAGATGCTATTATTCATGCTTGGCGCGGTACAAATGAAGGAGTTAAACCTGGAGAATCATTGATTCAAGCCGCAAAAAAAGGTTATAATTCTGTTTTGTCAAATGGTTTTTACATCGATCTGATGCTTAATATTGAAACTCATTATTTGAACGATCCACTGTCTAAAAATGCTAGTCTAAGTCTGGAAGAAAAGGCGAGAATATTAGGAGGCGAAGCCGCAATGTGGAGCGAACTTGTAACGCCTTTGACAATTGACTCACGCATCTGGCCAAGAACGGCAGCAATTGCTGAGCGATTATGGTCTAATGAGAGCATCAGAGATATGAATAGTTTGCGGAAGAGACTAAAAACAATTTCTTTTAGATTAGAAGAACTCGGTATTATGCATATCAGGAATAAAGAAGTAATTTTGAGAAACATTAGTAACAATCAAAATACAAACGCAATAAATGATTTTTCAAATGTTTGTGAACCGCTTAAAAATTACAAACGCAACGGTGGAGGAAAAAAATATAGAATGCATTCACCACTCACTTTATTTGCTGATGCTTGCACTTCAGACGCTTCAGATGCTTTTGATTTTAAACTTGCGACATCCAATTATTTAGAGAATAAAAATCCAGAAAATCAAATGATTGTAACCAATTTTCTGAAAAAATGGATAGTAATGAATACGGATTTGATTGCTTTAAGTGTTAATGCGCCTTTAGTTCACCAATTTTTACCTTTGTCAAAAAGTTTAAGTGATTGTTCAGCACAAATTTTACTAATAATCGATAAAAAACAAACGTTAGATAGGGATAATATAAACGCTTTATTGGAACAAGCAAATGTTAGAAGCGATGCCGATGTAGAATTAGCAGTTTTGAATGACATTAAAAAATTATTAGAAAGCAGCTTTTAAATTTTTAGTATTATTTTGATTGTCTCTTGATAGAATTGTTTTGTCAAAAATACTTTTTAAAAATCATTTCAATGTCTTATTTTTAAGGCTTCTGTAAAACAACATAGTAGTCATCAGTTTTTCTCGAAAAACAACATAAATGTTACCTGTAAATGTCAATTTCACATAAATTATCGCACTTAGCAGAATCATTAGAAGGAACACTTTTATATGATGAATTAAACAAGATTTTATATTCCACTGATGCTTCTGCTTATCGGATAGCACCTGTAGCGGTTGCAATTCCAAAATCGGAAGAAGACATAGCGAAAATAATTCAGTTTGCTTCACAGAACAAAATTTCAATCACGCCAAGAACCGCTGGAACATCTCTTGCCGGACAGACGGTTGGAAACGGAATAATTGTAGATGTTTCTAAACATTTTACAAAAATCATAGCATTTGATCAAATTAATAAAACGGTAACTGTCCAGCCCGGCGTGATTCGGGACGAGCTGAACTTATATTTAAAACCATACGGATTATTTTTTGGTCCTAACACTTCAACTTCTAATCGTTGTATGATGGGAGGCATGGTGGGCAATAATTCATCAGGAACCACATCAATACGATACGGAGTCACTCGAGATAAAATAGTAGAAATAAAAGCTATTTTGAGTGATGGAACCGCTGTTGTTTTCAAAGAATTAAGCTCAGCTGAATTTTCAGAGAAAGCAAAAGGTGACACGCTTGAAAGTGCAATTTATAAAGCAATTTATCAAGAGCTATCTGTTGTAGAAAATCAAATTGAAATCATAAAAGAATTTCCAAAACCTGAAATTCATAGAAGAAACACCGGTTATGCCGTTGATATCTTGCTTAATTCTGAACTTTTTGGAGGAACTGAAAGTACAATAAATTTAGGAAAACTGCTTTGCGGAAGCGAGGGAACTCTTGCTTTTACTACTGAAATCACATTGAAAGTAGATGATTTGCCACCTACGAATAATGTAATGGTGGTGGCGCATTTTCACACAATACAGGAAAGTTTAGAAGCGGTTGTTACAGCTATGAAACATCATTTGTACACTTGTGAAATGATGGACGATACGATACTCAACTGCACAAAATCCAATAGAGAGCAAGCCAAAAACAGATTTTTTATTCAAGGCGAACCCAAAGCTGTTATTATGCTAGAAGTGGCTTCGTATATCAGTCTGGAAGATGCCGAAAAACAAGCTGATGCATTAATTGCTGACTTGGAAAAAAATAATTTCGGTTATGCTTTACCAAAGATTTTTGGGACTGATATTGACAAAATAAACGAGTTAAGAAAAGCAGGATTAGGACTGCTAGGAAGTATCGTAGGTGATGACAAGGCAGCTGATTCTATTGAAGACACGGCTGTGGAATTAAGTGATTTACCCAATTATATTGCTGAATTTTCAGCAATGATGGAGCGTCACGGACAAAGTGCGATTTACTATGCACATGCTGGCGCGGGAGAAATTCACCTACGTCCAGTTTTGAATTTAAAAACAAAAGAAGGCTTACATCAGTTTAGAAACATTGCATCCGAAGTCGCTATTCTAGTAAAAAAATACAGAGGTTCATTAAGTGGTGAACATGGAGACGGAATTGTTCGCGGCGAGTTTTTGCCATTTATGATTGGCGATAAAAATTATGAATTATTAAAAAGAATAAAAAAAGCATTTGATCCACACACCATTTTGAATGTTGGTAAAATTGTAAATGCTTCTAAAATGGATGAAAATCTAAGAGTAGAAGCCGGCAGGGTGGAGCCTGAAATTCAAACCATTCAGGATTTCTCAGACAGCTTGGGGATTTTGCGTCTGGCAGAAAAATGTAACGGTTCTGGAGATTGTAGAAAACTGCCTTCTGCAGGTGGAAGTATGTGTCCTAGTTATCGTGCAACACGAAATGAAAAAGATACAACCCGAGCAAGAGCAAATGCGCTAAGAGAATATTTAACGCATTCTGAAAAAGACAATAAATTCGATCACGAAGAATTGTATAAAGTGTTTGAATTGTGCATAAGTTGCAAAGCTTGTGCGAGCGAATGTCCAAGTAACGTTGATGTTGCAGCATTAAAATCGGAGTTTTTATATCAATACCAAAAAGCAAATGGTTTTTTAGTGAGAAATAAAGTTTTTGCTTACAACGCTAAACTAAATGGTCTAGGAAGTATTACCCCAAAATTGACAAATTTTATCGCTAATTTACCTTTTGTCAAAAAGAGTATGGGAGTTGCACCGCAGCGAAAAGTGCCACTTCTAGCTCCAAAAACTTTTAGAAATTGGTATGAGAAAAATTGGAATCAAGCATCAAGTGATTCATTTATAAACGGAAAAGTATGTTTGTTTGTTGACGAATTTACAAATTACTACGATGTATCTGTTGGAATTGACGCATACGAATTATTGACAAAGTTAGGTTACGAAGTAATAATAGTAGATCATGAAGAGAGTGGCAGAGCGTTTATTTCCAAAGGTTTTCTAGACCAAGCCAAAGCTATTACCAATACTAATGTTGCTATTTTTTCAGGTTATATTGCAGATGATTTTCCACTAATTGGGCTGGAACCATCGGCAATTTTGACTTTTCGAGATGAATACTTGCGTTTAGCAGATAATAAAAATGCGGCAATAGAACTTGCAAAAAATGTTTTTACTGTTGAAGAGTTTTTCAAAAATGAGATTACAGCTGGTAAAATAAATGCCGATCATTTTTCAGATGAAATTAAAACGATCAAAATTCACGGACATTGCCATCAAAAATCGTTGAGTTCTGTTGAAGCTACTTTTGCAATGTTGAATGTACCAAAAAATAGTTCGGTTACCATTTATAATTCAGGATGTTGTGGCATGGCTGGATCTTTTGGATACGAGAAAGAACATTATGAAATCAGTATGCAAATGGGCGAGGATACTTTGTTTCCAAAAATTAGATCAACAGCAGCAACGACAGAAATTGCAGCGGCGGGAACAAGTTGTCGTCACCAAATTTTTGATGGAACAAGTAGAAAAGCTTTACATCCAGTTACAATTTTGCGAGGATGTTTAAAATGAATTGATCTAAGATTGATTTCTCTTCTAAATATCAAATGCTTATAGAATAGTATTAAACTTAGCTGATCTAAAATTAAATAGTACAGAATTTTAATTTGCTCGAACTATATTTAGAAGAGATAAATAGTAATCAAGACCAAAACATGAAAAAAACAATTTTTACAACTGTACTTTTATCTGTATTGTTATGTGCCAATGCGGCAAAGATTGACACGATTCAAGTTTACAGCACTGCAATGAAAAAAGAGATTAACTCGTGCGTAATCACTCCCGATAATTACGAAAAAGCTAATAGAAATTTTCCGGTAATTTATTTATTACATGGATATGGTGGAGATTATGCTACATGGGTAAAGAATTTTGCAGACGTAATGACGCAAGTTGACAAATACAATTTTATTGCCATTGGTGTAGATGGGAATTATTCTAGTTGGTACTTCGATAGTCCTATTGATCCTGCTTTTAAATATGAAACGTACATAATTCGGGAGTTGATTCCTTTTGTTGATCAATCATATAAAACCAATGCAAGTCCTAATGGTAGAGCAATCACAGGTCTCAGTATGGGTGGACATGGAGCGTTGTATTTATCATTTAAACATCAGGACGTATTTGGTGCGGCAGGAAGTATGAGTGGAGGAGTGGACATTCGACCATTTTCAGAAAAGTGGGATTTGAAAAAACGACTGGGTTCCATAACTGATTTTGCTGAAAATTGGGAAAAAAACACAGTGATTAATATGATCAATTTATTAAAAAGTAATAAACTAAAACTTATCATAGACTGCGGTGTAGACGATTTTTTTATTGAAGTAAATAGAAATTTACATCAAAAGATGTTGACTCTTAAAATAAATCATGATTATATTGAACGTCCGGGAGCACACAATGACGAATACTGGGACAACTCCCTAAAATTTCAATTCTTGTTTTTCAGTAATTTTTTTAATAGTGTTACAAATTAAATCAATAAGTAATTATGAAATTTTTATATTCTAAAATCTTATTTGTCTTTGCAATCGCAACTTGTTTTGGACAACAATTAAAGCAAATTCCTGATATAAACTTCGTCCATCTCACTGATTTACATGTGTCTGTTGGTAACGATAATGATTTTCTACTTCAAAAAATAATCAAAGAAATTAACGATTCTAAAAACGAATTTGTTGTAATAACTGGAGACTTAACTAATCGCGGTGATGATGATGAGCTCAATCGAGTTCACACGATACTTACTGATTTAAAGATTCCATATTACGTTATATCTGGGAATCATGAGACCACATGGAGCGAAAGTGCGGGCTTGACTTACAAAAAATTATGGGGCGAAGACCGATTTGTTTTTTCAAAAGGAGATTATCTTTTTGTAGGTTTTCCTTGCGGCCCTTACATGAAAATGGGTGATGGTTTCGTAAAAAAAGAAGATATTCTTTTGCTTGACAAAACCATTGAAGAAAGTCTAGAAAATAGTAATAAAAAAGTTCTAAGTTTTTCTCACTATCCATTGGATAACAGTCTAAGCAACTATAAAGAAGTTCTTTCTGTTCTAAAAAAATATCCTGTTGTTGCTAATTTTTGCGGACATGGACATACTTTGAAAAAATATAATTTCTCAGGTTTGAGCGGTCTAATGGGAATATCAATAATTTCACGAGACGGCAAAACCAGGAGTTATAATGAAGTAGTAATCAACAATGATAGTATTAGTGTTTATCACAAAAAAATAGATGAGAAAGCTGTTTTTACTCATTCCGTTTCTACTAAACCCTCTACTATTGTAATTGAAAAAGAGTCTGAACTAAATCAAATAAAGGCTTTTGCCAACGATATCGCATCTATTTATAGTGTTCCATCTTTCGATAAAAGAAATATTTATTTTGCGAATTCACTAGGAACAATTCAGTCCGTTAATTTGAAAAATAAGAAAGTTAATTGGCAAATTGAAACAAGAAATTCGATTTATTTCCAACCAATAATTGTAAAAAACAATCTTATTGTTGGGGACATTGAGGGAAATATTATGGCATTTGATAAACAATCGTCAAAACAAAAATGGATAAGAGCAGTTGAAGGCATTCTAGTTGGATCTCCAATTGTTGAAAACGAAAAATTATATGTAGCTAGTTCCAGAAAATTTATTTGTCTTGATGTTAACAACGGAAAAGTAATTTGGGAGAATAAATTGCCACAATCTTATTCACAGGGAATACCATTGATTCATCAAAACTCTATTATTTTTGGAGCTTGGGATACTTTTATTTATTGTTTAGATAAAAATACGGGCGGACTTCTGTGGAAATGGAACAATGGAAATGAAAAACAAGAATTATATTCTGCTGGAAATGTAGGCGGAGTTTCGTCAAATAACCGACTCTATTTTGTAACTCCGCAACGATTTTTGACAATTTTGGACATAAATACAGGAAAAACCTTGTTGAGAACCTCCAAATGGAAAGTTCGTGAATCGATGGGGAAAAGTCAAGATGGAAAATTCTTTTATGCTAAAACAATGGACGGCGAATTGTTGAGATTGCCTTTAAGTGATGATCTTGAATTAACAGAAGAAAATTTAGTAAAAGAAAGTAGAATTCTGGATTTAAAAATAGGATACGAACACAATCCGGCAGCAATTCTAGAGAATAATGGTAAAATTTATCTAGGAAGCCGCAAAGGTGAAGTTGTAATTGTTGATGCTAATAAATTTGAAGTTATAAAAACATTGAATTTGGGCACTTCAAGTGTAAATGGATTTACGACTGACGATAATGGAACTGTTTGGACTTCGCTCATTGAAGGGGGGATTTATCGATTAGAATAAATTTGTAAAAAATAATTTGATTCTGATTTTGTTTTACTTTAATAACAGTCTACATCGTTTAATTTGATTTAAAAAAACGTTAAAAAAAATGCGCACTCGTTTCTTTCAGAACTCAATTTGTTTTATATATTTGGTTTTTCTTGAATAACATTTCTATTTTCACAAAATAAGTTCTTGTTGTTTGTAAGAAATTAATTTTAAAAAGATAAAATTTATAATATGGGTTTAATTGGTTTATTTAGAAAAAAAACGGTACAAGATATTTTAAAACAAGTTGAAAAAAATAATGCTGACGGACACAATTCACTAGGTAAACATTTAACTGCAAGAGATTTAACTGCTTTTGGAATCGCAGCAATCATAGGTGCTGGTATTTTTAGTACCATTGGAAAAGCAAGCGCAGACGGTGGTCCAGCCGTTATTTTTCTTTTTTTATTTACTGCTATTGCTTGTAGTTTTGCCGCTTTCGCTTATGCCGAATTTGCTTCGATGGTTCCTGTTTCTGGGAGCGCTTACACCTATTCTTATGTTGCTTTTGGAGAAATTATAGCCTGGATTATTGGTTGGGCATTGATTATGGAATATTCTGTGGGTAATATTACCGTCGCGATTTCTTGGAGCGATTACTTTACTGGATTACTCGAAAGTGGCGGCCTAAACTTACCACAGTGGGTTCAAATGGATTTTTTATCTGCTTCAAGAGGTTTTGATGAAGCAACAGCATTAATGCAAAGTGGAAAAGAATTCTCTAAATTAAGTCCGGCTTTACAAGATGCTTTTACAGCTTGGTCAACTTCGCCTGCTATTGGCTCATTTCATTTTGTTGCTGATCTTCCTGCTTTATTAATTATCGTTTTGATTACTGCGTTGATTTATCGCGGAATGAAAGAATCGCGTAACGCAAGTAATATCATGGTGGTGGTAAAAGTGTGTATTGTACTTTTAGTAATCGCTGTTGGTGTATTTTATGTAGATACTGCCAACTGGGATCCTTTTGCACCAAACGGAGTTACTGGAGTTCTAAAAGGAGTTTCTGCTGTGTTTTTTGCCTACATAGGTTTTGATGCTATTTCAACAACTGCCGAAGAATGTAAAGATCCACAGCGTGATTTACCTCGAGGAATGATGTGGGCAATTATCATTTGTACTATTTTATACATCGCTATTGCGTTAGTATTAACTGGAATGGTAAATTATAGTTTATTAAATGTGGGAGATCCTCTAGCTTTTGTTTTTGAAAAGTTAGACCTAAAATGGATGTCGGGTATAATTGCGGTGAGTGCAGTTGTAGCTATGGCAAGTGTTTTATTGGTTTTCCAAATGGGTCAACCGCGTATCTGGATGAGTATGAGCCGAGATGGCTTATTGCCAAAACGTTTTTCTAAAATACATCCTAAATTTAAAACACCTTCTTACGCTACTATAGTTACTGGCTTTGTTGTCGCGGTTCCAGCTCTGTTTTTAAACTTAACATTGGTGACAGACTTAACCAGTATTGGGACGCTCTTTGCCTTTGTTCTAGTTTGTGCTGGAGTTTTAGTGCTTCAAAACCGCACAGATATTCCGCGTGGAAAATTTAAAACACCGTACGTAAATTCTAAATTTATTTTACCTGTTTTAATCATTATTGGATTGGTATTCGCTTTTGGTTACAACAAAAAAGCGACTATGGATTTTATTAATAATGAAACTCAAATTAATAGTTCAGAGGCAATTATTACTTCATTAAATAAAGAAGAAACCCAAAAAGTATATGCTTATTTAGTTAGAATAGATCCTAAAAACAGCACAGATAAAACTCCCGATTTAGAACTTTTATTAGGTCAATACCATAGCGATGATACAAAATATGCAAATGTAATTGCAGGTTTACCAATTGCCGATTCAGTAAAATATGAAAGCGGATTTAGCTTATTTAAACACAAAATTCCAATGTGGATTTTTCTTTTTGTCTTAGTTGGTTTAGTTGTTTGGTCTTTCAAATCCAACTTATCATTGATCCCGATATTGGGTCTAATTAGTTGTTTGTACTTGATGGCTCAACTTAGCGTTTGGAACTGGATTTATTTTGGAATTTGGTTGCTGATAGGTTTAGCAGTCTATTTCAGTTTTGGTCGAAAGCATAGCAAATTGAATATTTAATTTTTTCAAAATCTTCAAAACCGTCTTTGTTAAAACTAGACGGTTTTTTTATTTAAATTAGAATTAATGGCAAAGCTATTTTCATTGAAACTGAAATTGATTTTGCCACCTGTCAGTACTTATTTGTCACGCTGGAAGCGTCCCAATGTTATCGAGCAACTCAAGTGTAAAGAACTAAGCTCAATAACAAATATATAACGTATCCCTTTTCATATCGTTTTGTGTAATTCTTTAAACAATTAAAGATCTTACAGCAACTTAAAAAGTTTCAAAAACCGTTCAAAACTTAAAAAATCAGCAAAATCTAATTTTATAAAAACTGCTTTTTATTGATTTTTATTGTCATATTGCTGTTGCAAAATACCTTTAAGAACCACTATTTTTGAGAGTTAAATTTAATAGCAGTAAAGCATGAGAATTTTACATACAGCCGATTGGCATTTAGGAAAAAAATTAGATCATTTCTCTCGTTTAGAAGAACAGAGGATGGTAATGGATGAAATATGTAACATCGCCAACGATCAAAATGCAGACCTAATTATAGTTGCTGGTGATTTATTCGACACTTTTAATCCGCCAGTTGAGGCTGTTGATTTACTTTATAAAACGCTTAAAAAATTGACTAATAATGGAAAACGACCTGTAATTGCAATTGCGGGTAATCACGATAGTCCAGACAGAATTGATGCGCCAAATCCGCTTGCACGGGAATGCGGAATTCTATTTGTGGGTAATCCCGATGTTACAATTCCGAAAATGACGATTGACGAAGGATTTGAAATCACGCAATCAGAAAATGGTTTTTTAGAAATTAAATTACCTCAATATATTTTTCCAATCCGAATTATAACTACGCCTTACGCAAATGAAATGCGTCTAAAAACTTATTTAGGTGCGGATAATAAAGAACAGCAGTTAAACCAATTGCTACAAACTTCTTGGGCTAAACTAGCTGATAAATATTGCGATACAAAAGGCGTAAATATTTTGACAACTCATTTGTACATGCTCAAGCGTGGCGGCGAAATCCTTGAAGAACCTGATGGTGAAAAACCTTTGCGAATAGGAAACGCAGATATTATTTACACAGATTGTATTCCGCAGCAAATTCAATATACTGCGCTCGGACATTTACACCGGTATCAAAACGTAGGAGGACATTGCAGTCCTGTGGTTTATTCCAGCAGTCCCATATCATATAGTTTTTCTGAAGCGGATCAGCAAAAAAAAGTTGTACTAATTGAAGCTCAACCCATCGAAGAGGTGAAATATACTCCAATTTCAATTGTATCAGGTCGCCCTTTACACAGAAAACGATTTGATACTATCGATTTGGCTATTGAATGGTTATTGGCAAATCCGTATTGTTTAGTTGAACTGACGTTGGTTAGCGATACTTTTTTTGCAAATCAGCATTTAAAACGAATACACGAAAGTCATGACGGAATTATTTTTATAATACCAATAATTCGAAATGAAACCAACCAAGAGCTAAAAATGCCAAAAGTAAATTTAGATCAAAATATCCAAGGATTGTTTGCTGATTACTTTCAGTCTAAATACAAACAGCAACCCAATGAAGAATTAAAGGATTTATTTAATGAAATTATAGGAAGTCAAGCTAAAAACGAATAATCTAAAACGTCATGTTACCACTAAAATTAAGTATTACTGGTTTGTATTCCTATCAGAAAAAGCAAACAATTGATTTTGAAGAATTGACTGATGCTGGTTTATTCGGAATTTTTGGCGCTGTGGGTTCTGGTAAATCCTCTATTTTAGAAGCTATCGGGTTTGTGCTCTATGGTGAAACAGATCGGTTGCATAAAACTGACAGGCGTGCGTACAACATGCTAAATTTAAAATCGGATAGAGCTAATATTGAATTTGATTTCGTGAATTTTGAAGAACGTAAATTCAAATTTGTAGCCGATTGGAAGCGCAAAAAGCGTTTTGAGGAAACGACTTCCATCGAGCGATTGGCTTATGAATGGAAAGAGGAAACGTGGATTCCTATGACTTCTGCTGATGCAACATTAATTATTGGATTGACCTATGAAAACTTTAGACGCACCATTATAATTCCGCAAGGAAAATTTAGTGAGTTTTTGAGTTTAAAAGGCAAAGAGCGGTCCGATATGATGAAAGAGATTTTTTATCTTCAACGTTTTGATTTGGCTTACAAAGTTGCAAATGCGCAAAGTGTTACAAGAACGGAGCTAGATCTATTAAAAGGTGCCTTAACCGGTTTCGAAGCAATTTCTGCTGAAACAATCTCAGTTTTAGAAAATGAAGTTTCTACTGCGGAAAGCGAGTTACAAAAAGATAAAGCCGTTTTAATTTTGGCTGAAGCCGAACTTCAAAAATTAACTACGCTAAAAAAGAACTTTGAGGATTTAGAGAAAAAGAAAGTAATTCTTGCTGAATTAATGGTACAAAAGCCAGATATAGATACTTTACAACATGAGATTATTACTTATGAAATCACCGAGAAAAACTTCAAAGCTATTTTACAGGAACTAAAGTTGGGCAAAACTGTTTTGGATAAAACAAAAGAACAATTACTAAATGTTGATAATAATAAAACTGCTTTAGAACAAAACAGAAAAAACAATCAAATTGTAATTGATGGATTGCAACCACAATTTGATCAATTAGAAGTTTCTAAAAAAAGAGTAACTGATTTAGAATCGATTGAAAAAGTTTTAGGATTGCAGATAGACTTGGCAGCAATTGAAAAAAAGATTGCTAATGCTACCGTTTTTTCATTGGAAAGTGAAAAAAAAGAAAACGAGCTTAAACAAAATTTGACAATAATTCATGCGGATTTACTCAGTTTGAAATCAAAAAAATTGGATGGAAATATATTGTTAGAAGTTGGTAACTGGTATAATTTACAAGAATCAAAACAATCACAACTGGCTACGAAAGTAGATAGAATTAAAATAATCGAAGAATATGTCGTGACTCAAAAGGTTGCATTTTTAGATTTGGCTTTACCTCTCGAAAATTGGAAAAAGCTCTTAGATGAAAAAAAAGAAGTGGTTCACAATGATAAAACAATTGCTTTTTCAAATAAAACCAAACTATTGGTATCCAAGGAATTGGCTCATTTTACTAATAGTTTACATGAAGGTGAAAACTGTCCGCTTTGTGGATCGCTCGAACATCCTAATGTGATGGTGGCTGAAGATGTTTCAGAAGAACTAAAAAATAATGAAGCAACCATTTTACGATTGGTAAACCAAGAAAAAGAGTTCGTCTTACTGGAATCAAAAGCTAATAAAATAGATTTAGCCATTGCGCATGCGGTCGAGCAATTACAAATTACGTTGGCTGAAAAAGCAGCGCTAGAAAGTGAGTTTACACTTCATTTATCGAATTTTATTTGGAAGAATTTTAACGCTGTTGATAAATCGGTTTTTTTAGATACAAAACAACAGCAACAACTCATTGAAAACAAGATATCTGAAACGGAAGTAAAAGAAAATAGTATTCGAGTTCAGCAGCAGAAAACAGCTAACGAATTGAAAACTCTGTCGGCAGAAAATGCAATTCTATCAAGCGAGAAAGCTGCAAAAACAGCAACGTTGACCAATGAATTATCTCAATTAAAAGTTGTAGATTTTGGTGATTATGAGAAATCTGCAATAATAAATATTCAAGAGGAAAAAAATAAGTTGAACCAGCAAAATAACCGTATTGCAACCGAATTTAAATTAAAATCGGATGCAATTACTTTGCAAAATATTGAATTGGCAGGTTTAGAGGGGACTTTGAATTTAATACAGCAGCAACTTATCTCCTATCAAAAAGCGGTACAGGAAATCCAGAAAACAATAGCTATTCTTTTGCAAACACATCACTTTGATTCTGTTGAAATCGTTAACAACATCCTGGAAAAAACTTGGGATATCGCTTTCGAAAAAAATAGAACAAGACAATTTGCAATTGATTTGAAAGTAGCCGAAAACGCTTTTGCGCAAGCGGAAGAATTAGTTTTGAACCAAATTTTTACAAGTCGAGAATTTGAAGACTTCATTAATACTGTCGCTGTTAGAAAGGAAAAATTTGAAGTGCAGTTAGGAATAGTCTCTAAAGTTCAAGATAACTTGAAACGCATAACAGCTGCTTTTGCTGAAAAAGCTGAATTGTTACAGCAGTTCGAAGTGCTAAATAATCGATTTATTAACCTAGGAATTCTAGCAAATATGTTTAACGCAAGCGGTTTTGTCAACTATGTTTCTAGTATTTACTTACAAAATTTATCTGATGTTGCCAACGTACGTTTTCATCGAATGACTAAAAATCAATTGAGCTTGACAATTAATAGCTCTAATGAATTTGAGGTTATCGATTATCTTAATAATGGTGCATCGCGCAGCGTTAAAACACTTTCGGGTGGTCAAGGATTTCAGGCTTCTTTGTGTTTAGCTTTAGCATTGGCGGAAAGCGTTCAATCCCTAAATAAAAATGATAAAAACTTCTTTTTTATCGATGAAGGTTTTGGAACCCAAGATGCTGAAAGTATTTCGATTGTTTTTGAAACACTTCAATCCTTACGAAAAGAAAATAGAATTGTAGGTATTATTTCGCACGTAGCTGAATTACAAGAGCGGATTCCGCGTTCTATTACCATTGTCAACGAGGACGGAAAAGGAAGCAAGGTAATTACAAACTGGAATTAAAATTTTCACTTTAGTATAAAGTTAGTACGGTTTTGCAGTTATGGATAATAACTCATTAGATGCGTGATTTATATAAGTAACCGTTTTAATAGTATAACATAAACACTATTTTTAAAATCTATCTTTGCAAAATAATAGCAATTTTATTTTAATTTTAAGATAGAAAATTCTGGCCTGTCTTTTAAAATAAAGAGGTTATTCAAGAAATTTTATATAAAACATAAGTAAGAATTGAATTTTTTTATGCAATGCAGCATTGCGAATTTATTAACCAAATAAACATTGCTTGTCTTAGTGGGCAACTTAACAGTTAATAGCTAGTAGGAATACACATTTCAAGTAGTATGAGGCGTAACTAGTTATTAGCTGCGCCTTTTATTTTAGAAAAATCCTGGTACACATGATAAATATCAAAAAAGAAGGCATTATTCTTGAAAAGACCGCACTCTTATTTGAAAATGAAAGCGTTCTAAATCCTGCGATAATGCAAGAAGGTAACGTAATTCACATGTTGTATAGAGCTGTTCGAGCTGGGAATTATTCAACAGTTGGTTATTGTAAATTGGAGGGTGCAACAGAAGTTGTTCAAAGAAATAACAAACCGTTACTGATACCTTGTTGCGAAGAAGCCTCAAATGGGATTGAAGATCCGCGCATTGTAAAAATTGACGGTATTTATTATATTACATACACTTCTTTTGATGGAATTAATGCATTAGGAACTTTAGTTACTTCATCTGATTTAGTCACTTTTACTAATCATGGAATCATTGTTCCGCAGTTTACTTTTGATGAGTTCCAGCGATTAGCAGAATGTACTAATCTAGTTAACGCTAAATATTTTAGGCATGTGCGCCACTTTAACAGAAGCAAAAAAGTATTTATTTGGGACAAAGATGTGATTTTTTTTCCACGAAGAATTAATGGTAAATTGGCTTTTCTGCATCGCATTCGGCCTGGAATACAACTTGTTTTAATTACTAGCTTAGAGGATTTAACTAGAGAATTTTGGAATAATTACTTTTTACATTTTAACGAACATATAATTCTTGATCCGGTTGGTTCACATCATGAGTCAAGTTTTACAGGCGGTGGATGTCCGCCAATAGAGACAGAAGACGGATGGATACTAATTTACCATGGTGTTTTTGATACTTCAGAAGGTTATATTTACTCGGCGGCCGCTGCATTACTAGATCTTGAAAATCCAACAAAAGTAGTTGGTAGATTACCCTATCCATTAATTTCTCCTGAAATTGATTATGAAATAAATGGTATTGTAGACAATGTTGTTTTCCCCACTGGAACAGCACTATTTGATGACAAACTTTACATTTATTACGGTGCTGCCGATAATTGTATTGCTTGCGCTTCATTAAGTTTTAGTGAACTATTAAATGAACTCAAATTAAATCCAGTTGTTGAGGAAAACAATTAAATTTCATCCGATTCCATAAAATATTTTACCATAAAATATTTGCCGGTTTTACTTTTAATGCTGTAAACCCAGATTTAGATAAGGAGATGCTAGAATCAGTCCCAGTATGCGAAATTTTTTGGGAGTTTATATCTTAGATGTAGAGTCAATGCACACCATTATTTATACAATTAGCGATCGTGCAATAACAACAAGTTTAATAACGGCGGGTTCAGTGTATATACTTTACGTTTTATGAACGGTAATAATGAATCTCATTCTGCAAAATTTCACTGTAAACCAAAATTAGTCTCACATGTTATTGAGTGGGACAAAGCTCAGAAAATCTAAATGAAAAAGTCCGATTTCCAAAGTCAAGATTTATAAGAGGTGATAAATTCTGCTAATTTTCAACATTCAGATCTTGGCGTTCAAATAATTTCAGGTACAAGGGAACATAAATTTGATTATGGTATTGTAGATCCAATAAAGTTAATTCTAGAAGAACTTGTTCCCGTTACTATTATTGACAAAATGGTATGAAATAGAATTCTTATTTACTTTTTATAGAAACGGAGTAAATTGCTTTTTATTCAATCATGTTGCGCTAAGTATTGATGCAATGTCGATACAAGTTTGCAGAAAAAAAAATTCAGATGATAGAATTACAACTTTTGAAAACAAAAATTTCTATATTATAAACAGTACTTAAAATGACTAAAATCAGTATTAATGACTAAATTCTTTTAGTATTTTTTTTTAAAATTGTGCTTACTTTTTTTGCATTGTTAGCTCTAATTGTTTACGTTTTATTCTCTTCACCCATTTCTCAATTTCCACTGCCCAAAACACAATAGTTGACAATCCAAGGCACAGTAGTAATTCATTTAAAGTAAGGGCTTGTGTACTAAAAATATCCTGCATGAATGGAATGTAAATGACCGCCATTTGTAAGCCAAGCGTCAATAGCACAGCGCCTACTAATTGTTTGTTTCCAAATATACCTTGTGTGAATAAGGATTGCCATTCGCTGCGGACCGCCATTGCTTGTCCCATTTGAGAAATGCTCAAAACCGTAAATACCATTGTCATCCATTTATCATTTCCGACGTGAATTGCCCAACTTTGGAGACCTATAGCAACTCCGCCCATTAACAAACCAACCCAAAGAATATGAATTACCATTCCACCTGCAAATATACTTTCAGTTGGTTTGCGTGGCGGTCGTTTTAAAATGTTTTCTTCGGCATTTTCCGATGCAAAGGCCAGTCCTGGTAAACCATCGGTAACGAGATTTAACCATAGGATTTGAATGGGAAGGAGTGGAATGGGCAAGCCAAGAAGCGGAGCTAGAACGACAGTCAATACTTTACCACTGTTGCCGGTAACGCTGTATTTAATGAACTTGCGGATGTTGTCAAATATTCTTCGCCCTTCTTTCACTGCATGGATGATGGTCGCAAAATTATCATCGAGTAAAATCATGTGTGCGGCTTCTTTGGAAACATCAGTGCCTGTAATACCCATTGCAATACCGATGTTCGCGTGTCTCAGAGCGGGAGCGTCATTGACTCCATCGCCTGTCATGGCAACAAAATTATTTTTATTTTGGAGGGCTTTTACAATATTTAGTTTTTGTTCGGGTGAAACACGCGCATATACTTTTATGGATTCAATTTCTTTTTCAAATTCCTCATCCGTCAAATTTGCAAGTTCTGTTCCTGTAATTACTTTGTCTGTATCAAGACGTAAAATTCCTGTTTCTGTAGCAATAGCTTTTGCCGTAATGGGATGGTCACCGGTAATCATAACTGGCGTAATACCTGCCGTATGGCAATCAGCAATTGCTTGCACGGCTTCTGCACGGGGCGGATCAATCATTGCAGCTAGACCAATAAAGTTTAAATTGGTTTCAATGGTTTCAATTGAAATCGTATCTGGTAAAGTATTCACGACTTTTACAGCATAAGCCAAAACCCTTTTCCCTTGTTGAGCAAAAGCCTCAGTAACTGAATTTATTTCTTCGGCATTTGCATCCTTACAATTGCTTAAAATATTTTCCACTGCGCCTTTTGTCACAATCATAAACTGTTCCGCTAAGGGGTAAATAGTTGTCATTCGTTTACGAACTGAATCAAAAGGCAATTCGTCGTGGCGTTTAAAATTGCTTAACCATTGCGTATCATAATTTTTATTTTTTCTAGCATATTCGACTAATGCAACTTCAGTAGGATCGCCTTTAAGCATATTATTTTCATCTTCAACCGCATCATGGTTGAGTTCCATTGAAAGTAATAATAATTGTTCAGTTGAAAAATCACCAATAGCTTCTGCTTTTGGCGAAATCCAAACGTCCAGCACTGTCATTTTATTTTGAGTAATGGTTCCTGTTTTGTCCGAACAGATGTAAGTTACAGAGCCTAATGTTTCAACAGCAGGTAATTTTCGAACGAGTGCATTTTTTTGAACCATTCGTTTAGCACCTGCTGCTAAAGCAATGGTAATTACTGCAGGCAATGCTTCTGGAATGGCCGCCACTGCTACAGAAATTGAGGTTAGCAACATCTGCAGTGGATTTTCACCACGCAACCACCCAATGATAAAAAGAAGTGCGGAAATACCGATAACTACAATTGATAATTTTTTACCGAAATCAGCTAATCTTTTTTGCAATGGGGTTTTGGATTCATCCTCCTGAAGCAGTTCAGCGATGCGCCCAATTTCGGTGTTCATTCCGGTTGCAATTACAATGCCTTCGCCACGGCCATAAGTTACAATGGTGGTTTTATATGCCATGTTAAAGCGGTCGCCAAGTGGTAAATTTTCTACTGTTAGTTCATCTGTATTTTTTTCTATTGCATTAGATTCACCTGTTAGTGACGCTTCGTCAATTTTTAAGGAGCGTGTTTCAGTGAGGCGAATGTCTGCTGGAACTGACATTCCCGCTTCGAGAATTATTATATCACCAGGCACTAATTCGGAGGCAGCAAGCTGAACAATAGTTCCTCCTCTGCGAATTGTAGCATTGAACGCTGCCATTTTCTTTAATGCCTCCATAGCTTTCTCTGCTCTAAATTCCTGCACAAAGCCGATGATGGCATTCAGCACTACAATAATTAAAATTACTACAGCATCTTTTAAATTACCAACAGCTAAAGAAATTCCAGCCGCAATTAATAGAATAAAAATCATTACATCTTTAAACTGATTTAGCAATAAAACGAAAACCGAAATTTTCTTTTTCTCGGTTAAGTCATTTTTTCCATATTTTTTTTGTCGCTCTTCTACTTCTGAAGTACTTAATCCTTCCTTCCTTGAGTAAAGCAATTTATAGGTTTCGGACGCGGATACGAGATGGTGATTCATATTAATTTTATTTTATAATAGTCCATTCTAATATATAGAAATTTAAAATTTGGAAAAGAACTATAAATTTACTTAATCTGATAAAATATAAGAAAGCGAATATTTTTATTTTTAATTTGACTAACAGAGCATTTGTATTTTTAGCAAATCCATTTTTGTCGTTTGGAAAATAACTAATAATTTTAAAGAAACCAATTTATAGTAAACCAAGACGTTGCTCGGGTTTGATTGTTGATAAATGATTCAAATCGATTATCTAGACCTATTTCTATCTTATGTTGTTTATTTATTACGTAACCAATGTTAGGAACTATCCTAAATTATAAATCATACACATTATCCTGAATACTATTGAGAACATCGGTATTAAACTTAAAATAAAACTCTTTATCATCAAGTTTTTGACCTGATAGCAGGATTTCTGCACTTAATCTGTACCTCAATCTAAATTCGGTAGCTTCGTTTGAAGAAAAGGTTTGGTCTGTCGCTATTCTGTGTGCTACCCGAAAAGATTCAATTTTAGTTTGAAATATAAATTGCTGAATTGTTCTATAAGACACTGCATCTGGTTCTATTAGTGCATTTGTATCTTTTGAAATTTCCATTTTTGGTAAAGAGAATCGAGTTTACCTTCTATTTTATTATAGATCTTTGGAGCCAAAGCGCTTTTTTTGATTACATATTCTACATCTTGTAAGATTCCCAATGTGTCAAATGCAATACTAAATTGTTTGTTATTATATTTAAATTTTGGCTCTAGGGAAACATCATTAAGACCTTATTTTTTAAACCATTTTATTTTTAAATCTTTAGCGATTGAATCAATAAACTGTTATGCAGCTTGCGGAATCATTTCGGAGTTCATTTTATATTCGCGTTCCTACTTTTGCTGTGCTTGTGAGACAAATGGGAAAAGCAATAAAAAGCCAATTAGTAGAATTACAGAAGTGGTATTCATAAATTATTGATTATTACTTGTAATAAGTATGTATTATTACGAATTGTAATTTTTCATTTACACATATTCTCAAAGTTACGTAAAATAGATCTTTGCTAAAAATTATTCCGCTTGTATTAAATTCTTTGTCAAGGATTTTGATTAATCTTTCTAATCAATACAATTGTGAGCCATAAGTGGTAAAAAGAAGATTTATCTTTTATATTTCGCACGCAAAAAAAATTAGCGCTACGAGAATTAAAATAAATGTTATCTTATCTTGGAACTGTTATCGATAAACCGAATACTATCAATTCATTTTACCATTTTGCATAAGCCAATTTGCTGCTTCAGCTATTTAAAGTCGTTTTATATTTGTTTAAGGCAGTTCTTTAATTTGAAATGCAGATAATTAGTGACAATTCATGATGAAAGTTTATATAAAATGACCATATTAAAAATAAACATGATTACAATAAGCAAAGTATCCCATGCAAGAAAAAAAGCTTTACTTTTTGATCGATAAGTAAGGCCGATAATAGCAATTGCGGTCATCGTAATTATCGAGAATACAGAAACGATATGGCTTTCCGATGCGTCAACTAAAATATGTCCTTTTCTGTAAAAAAAGTTGCCAATAGCTAAAATGAAAATATTAAATAAATTACTACCTAATAAATTACCTACAGCCATATCGATAGCACCTATTTTGATTGCTGCTATTGAAACAGCCACTTCAGGTAGCGATGTAGATGCAGCTAACAAAATTGTACCAGTAAATGATTTGTTCAGCCCTGTTTGATTGGAAATTTGTTCTACAAAATGCGGGAGTACCAAAGCGGCAACAATAACGACTAATGCATTTAAAGTATACCAAAAAATAACTTTTTTGATCGATGTTCTATTTTGTAACTCCAATAGTTTGGATGGAATACTCGGTGTTGGGTGGCCTTTATCATATTGATAAACTAATTTAATTGAAATCAAATAAAAAGCAATAAAAACAATACTGCTTACACCAATCCAATCAATAAGTTTAAAATCATAAGGCAAAAATAGACCAATACCTACAAAAGAGAATAAAACAACACCTAATGCCCCAGCAAGCACATGGCTTTGCGAAGCCACGGAGAATAAACTTGTTTTTTTTGAAAATACATCCAAAAGAGATAATATTGCTAAGTTAAACGCACAACTTCCTAAGACATCACCAACTGCAAAGTCAGCAGATTCTATTATGCTCGCTGAGCTTATACCAACAAACAATTCGGGCAAACTAGTCACTGAAGCCATCATAATTAAACCAAACCATGCTTTACCCATTCCAGTTAGCTCGGCCATTTGGTCGCCGTAATGAGCTAATTTAGTGCCGCTGAAAAAAATTACAGCAGCACAAAGTAAGAATCCAAGTATTGTTAATAGCATGATAAAGTAATATTATAATTGAAATTTTAAGTACACTTTTTATTTTCTCTTTTGATTTTAATAAAATCTCGATGGTTTCCTATTTCTCTATAACTGTGTCTTAACTCTAAAGTATTTATTAACAAATGCAATGACAACTTTATCCAATTAATTTCATTTCAAAAATATTTAGCTAAAAACTCCTAGCTGGAATAGCCAGTAAAGGAATCAGGGTATGACAAGCCATCTTTTTAGTTAAACTAGTATGAAAAAAGCGATTAATAAAACTTTCACGCTTGATAGTAGTCATTACAGTTAGATCAATATTTTCCTTTTGAACTATAGTTGAAATAGACTCTTGTGCGTCATTGTCTTGGTGTAAACTGAATTCTTTGTCTCTATTTTTTAATAAACTGCTGATTGTTTCTTTAAAAGTTTCCATCAACTCTATATCTTTCGTGGAAGGTTTTCCTTTTGGCGTGATGTGCAGGAAATGAATGTTTGCATTTTTTGTAACTGAAAACTGAAAAATAAATTTGAGTACCACCAGATCATGTAAAGCATAGTTAGTTGGCATCAGTATTTTTTGAATTGACTTGTATTTATATTTTGCAGGAATAGCTAAAACTGGACACTCACTTTTGGCAATAATATCAGCGGTAACACTTCCTATGAGTACTTCTTTTAAGCCACTTGCGCCTGTGGTTCCCATAATTATCAAATCAATTTTATTTTTCTTGCTGTAAGAAATTATTTGTTGTGACTCTACACCTTTGTCAACGCAAGTTTCTATCACAATATCAGGAAATTTTTTATTCATTTTAAACTTAATTTTTTCAATTCTGATTTTTAATTCCTTTTCAACTTTAATGATTTCTTTCCTGTTAAATTCAGGTGAACCTGATAAAGCACTATTAAAAGGGATGAAGGAGTGATAGAAAATAAAATTAGCATCACTGCCTGATGCAAAATTCAAAGCATACTCAATTGCATTGAGCGATGCTTTTGAAAAATCAGTTGGAAAAAGGATTTTTATCATTGCTGCTAATTTATCTTGTTATTAATTTATTTTTTGACTGTATTTACGTGCTCAGCGCCTCTTATCAAGTGCATATCGCCTTTTATTTCTTACCTATCTCACATAAATCAGAGTAGATATTAGAACTAACACAACATAAATCCCAATAATAGGCAGGTTAAATTTTAATATTCTTGACTCTGAAATATTATCAGGTATAACAGATTTTACCATAATTATATTTTGCAACGAAATAGCATTACCTATCGCACCCCCTGTATGGAGCAACGACATAAATAGAGGCTTTTGACCCAATGCTGTAGTATTTAAGCTTCCTGCAAAAAGAAGATTACTCATAGTAGCACTTCCGGTAATAAAACTTCCGCTGATACCAATTAACGGTTGAGCCATAATTTGCCATGAGCTCATAGAAGCTGTTAATGAGCTTACAAGCTCCGAAAATGATTTTGCAATTAATTGTGTGAACGAAATAAGCAATAATATGGTGACAGCTGGAAGCCAGATTTTCAGCAGAGATACTTTTAGCAGAGATAAAAAATGTTTTGCGAAATGTCCCTGATTTAAAACAAACAAAACCAAAATAGAGGCAATTATAAAAATAATTCCTGGCTGATATATCGAGACTTGCTTTATACCAGACGCAAAAGAAATTAGTGTATCTTGGGCGAGAAACCTAAAACTCAAAAAGAGTACAATGAAAAATAAGTAAGGAGAAAAGGTATTCCACCAAATCCGTCCTGATATTTTTTCTTTAGTTGGTATAAATACGAAGACGAATAACAGTAGTCCAGCTATTCCCGCAATCGCTGATGGAAATTCTAAGGATAACATTGCGGTAAGTGAAAAGGGGACGTAAAAACAAACTCCGGCACCTAAAACTGTTTTCCACTCTTTTTTCCAGTTAATTTTTATTTGCTCCGTTTTGGACAAAAGATAAGTCAACATAAATGGAATTACTAATGCAGGCATAGCATTTAAAATGATAGTTATTGTTACCACTTCATCAGGTTCATTTATTCCCAATCCAATCCGCAACGGTCTTCCCAAAGCTCCAAATAGGACGGCCGTTATTGTTGCTGCCAATGGCAAAACAATAGCAGTAACTGGCTTAAATCCTACGGTAATCATAAGTGGAGCTATAAGTAATGCTGGTATACCAAAACCCGCAATACCTTCCATAAAACTCCCCATAAAAAAGCAGAGTATAATTGCCAGTGAAATGCGTGAAGAAATTATTGAAACGCTTTCTGTAAAAAGAATAAAATGTTTGTAAGCAGAAAGAATATTATAAAAAAGGTAAGCTCCGAATATTAATAAAATGAGTTCTGTCCCAATAATCATAGCATTTGACAACTCATAATAAACTGCTTTGCTCGCTGCTGAAAATGAAAATTTTGAAACAAGAACGATGATAACAGCGCCCAATGCTCCGAGCCATAATTTTCGGAAAATAAATACTCCAGTGAGTAAAAACAAAAACGATAGAAGGAGGATTAGGCTAGTCATAATTAATTATCCTTTGTTTATTTTTGAATGATTTCATTTGAATATATCAAAACAGATATTAGTTGATATAGCTTAATTCTGCCGATTAACTATTCAAAAGTATAGTATTAAAAAAACCTTTTTCTCTATTTGAAAACATAATTAATAGACTAGGCTTTGGTTTTTAGAAATATTGTGCCAACCAGTCTACAAGTGAAAAATCAAAGTTATTTATTGATTGTTTAATTCAATGCCCTCAAATTCTTTTGCATTGAATAATTCTTTAGTACTTTTAAACTTTATTTTATAGTGGCGAATTTGCTATATTCATTACTAATAACAGTACAGATAAACTTTTTTAGGTATCAAGAAAATCATTTATTTCTTTGATTTTGTACTTATTAAAAAAAGTATTACTCCATCAAGTGAATTCGATAATAATGAATTGCAAAGTAGAAAATAACTATCATGTTTTTAGTTTGCTTAGTAAAAGTTTGACCAAATTTAATGGCTCCTTTGACGTTTGCCAAAAAATAGGTAGTCACTAATAATTTCATTATTATATATTTTAATTGATATCATTTACTGATTTTCCTTCTTTCTGCCACTGATCTATATTCTTGATTGTTGTGGACACAATACCATCTAATGCTTCGTTTGTTAAAAAGGATTGATGTGCTGTGATTAATACATTGCTAAATGTTGTAAGCAAAGCCAAAGTATCGTCTTCGAGAATACTTTTACTCAAGTCGTGAAAAAAGACACCTTTTTCATTTTCGTAGACATCCATTCCAAATGAACTAATTTTGCCAGATTTTAAAGCATTTATTACTGATTGAGTATTGACAATTCCTCCCCTTGCTGTATTTATTAGCATCACACCATTTTTCATAATGGTAATTTGTTGTTCGTTTATTAAATATTTTGTGTCTTTATTTAGCGGAAGATTCAGACTGATAATATCAGATTGTTTGCAAAGCTCATCAAGATTAGTGTAGTGTAATGCATACTTTGACTTTAATGAGCTTTCCTCAATTTTATCGTAAGCAATTACTTTACATCCAAAGCCATGTAGTATTTTTGCTAATACGGAACCTATTTTACCAGTTCCGATTATTCCGACTGTTTTACCATTTAAGTCAAATCCGGTTAGGCCACCTAAACTAAAATCATGTCGCTTAATGCGATTGTCGGCTAATATTAATTTTCTATTCAGTGCCAAAATCATAGCTACTGTATGTTCAGCAATGGCAAAAGGTGAATATTCTGGTACATTAGCGACTTTTATTTTCAATTCTGTCGCTTTGTCTATGTCTACATGATCATAACCCACAGAGCGTAAAGCAATAAATTTTACGCCATATGAATGTAATAGATTTAAAATTTCTTCATTAGCACTGTCAGAAGTAAAAATTGCAATACCATCAAAGTCTTTTGCCAAATACGCGGTTTCTGCAGATAATTGTTCTTTAAAATAAACAAGCTCGTGACTGTTTGTCTTAATTTTTTCAAAAAAAGGCCTATCAAAACTGTGTATGCTAAATATTGCTACTTTCATTTTTGCATTTTTTAAAATTGTTGTCTAGTTTGCTATTTTATTACAACTCCTCTAGTAGAAAAAACACCTTCTTTAATTTTCTGTTGCATCAAATTCGTTGGCTTTAGCTTTAAGATTGTTTATTAAAACCAAACTTCTAAAGTTGGCTTAATTTTATCATCAATACATTACATAATTTCCAATATTTCTTATATAATTCATATTTTTTTTAATCTTAAGTATTTTTGAATTTTAAATTACTCAAAAAAATAGAACATCAAGTGATAATAAAAATTAATAGTATTTAGGATTTCGTTTATTTGAGTTTGATGGTTGTGGTTGCTACGCTATTTTTTTTTCCATGGTTTAAACTGTGGATTACTATTTTATTAATCTTATTATTATCGCTTCAAAAGTGATAGTATTTTGAGTAGTAGGCTGTGTTTTCATCAAAAACAAAAGTATTTTCTAGCACCGATTAAAGTGAAAATCCTCCCGATTTTTATCGGGAGATTACAGCGTAAAGCGGGAAATAAGTGCATTCATAAACAACATTACAAATCAGCTTTTCTATTTTATTTGTGGCGCGGTTTTAAAAACACATTGCCCACGGTTTTAACCGTGGGCTACTTTTATGAATTTGATTGTAAATTCCTAAAAATGAGAGTATTTGAGAAGAATGGTTTTTGTGTGGCTGAAAAAAGAAAATTATTTTCCAGCACCGATTAAAGTGAAAATCCTCCCGATTTTTATCGGGAGATTGCAGCGTAAAGCGGGAAATAAGTGCATTCATAAACAACATTACAAATCAGCTTTTCTATTTTATTTGTGGCGCGGTTTTAAAAACACATTGCCCACGGTTTCAACCGAGGGTTACTTTTATGAATTTGATTGTAAATTCCTAAAAATGAGAGTATTTGAGAAGAATGGTTTTTGTGTGGCTGAAAAAAGAAAAGTATTTTCCAGCACCGATTAAAGTGAAAATCCTCCCGATTTTTATCGGGAGATTGCAGCGTAAAGCGGGAAATAAGTGTATTATTAAAAAACATTACAAATCAGCTTTTCTATTTTTATTTGTAGAGCGGTTTTAAAAACACAATGCCCACGGTTTTAACCGTGGGCTACTTTTATGAATTTGATTGTAAATTACTAAAAATGAGAGTATTTGAGAAGAAGGGTTTTTGTGTTCATGAAAAACAAAAAGTGTTTTCTAGCCCCGATTAAAGGGGAAATCCTCCCGATTTTTTTTATCGGGAGATTGCAGCGTAAATCTGGAAATAAGTTATATCGAAATGAAATAAATGTACTCCTAAACAACAATCCAAATCAGCTTTTCTATTTTATTTGCGGAGTAGTTTTAAAAACGCAAAGCCCACGGTTTAAACCGTGGGCTACTATTCTATAAATCCGATTATTGCCTCTTCAAAGTCAGAGTATTTAGGTAGAAGGCTTTAGGTCAATATTATTTAAGTAGATGAAAAACAAAATTTCTAATCGGTTTCAGAAATGAGTAATCGAGGAATATTAAAATATAATTATCATTAAAACAGTTAGTTAAACTAATCTTAATAATTTCGAAGGCATAAAAAAACAACTTTATCTTTATCATAACAAAACAATCTTCTAAAATACCAGTCGAAATACAAAATGCAACTATAGTAACTTTAGTTTATCAAATAAGAAAATAAGTAGTAATCAAAACGAAATTAATATGAGTAATTTAGGAAATGCGACTTTTGAAAATTATGTAGGTTTGCAACAAGGATTCAGCGAAATGGCTTACCAAATCGTAGCTCACGTTCTTACACTCGGTTATGCCGTCATGCTTTCTGCGCTTTTTTATTTTGTACTCACTATTAAAGCGGTAGCGCCTAAATATCGAATATCATCTGTGCTCTCGGTTGTAGTAACGGTATCAGCTTTTTTATTGTTATTTGCTCAGGCAAAAAATTGGACAAGTAGCTTTGTATTTGATATAGAACGGGGGCGATATTATCTTGGGGGTGGAGCTGATCTTTTTAACAACGGTTACCGGTATTTAAATTGGCTCATCGATGTTCCTATGCTGCTTTTTCAGATGTTGTTTATTATTTCGTTAAAACGTTCTAGCTTTAGTAGCATTCGCAATCAGTTTTGGTTTTCAGGCGCAGGAATGGTCATTACCGGATACATTGGCCAGTTTTATGAAGTTACTAATTTAGTAGCGTTTGCGGTTTGGGGAGCAATCTCAACCGTATTTTTTATACATATTCTCTACCTGATGAAAAAAGTAATTGATGAAGGAAAAGAAGGTATTCCTCTTAAAGCGCAGCAAACCTTAAATTCTATATGGATTTTATTTCTTATATCTTGGATGTTGTATCCAGGTGCCTATTTGATGCCACATTTGCTAGGAATAGAAGGAGGATTTTTTAACGAAGCTGGGGTTGTTGGTCGTCAGATCACTTACACAGTAGCAGATATTTGTTCAAAAGTTATTTACGGTATACTATTGACAAATGTAGCTGGCATTTTGAGCAAACATGAAGGATATCAATCTGAAGTAGATTAAAATTATAATATCAAACGAATTACTAATTTTTATAGAAACTGCTCTTTATATTGTAGTACTACTGCTGTTGTAGAATAGTTCATCAAAATCCTCAAATCCATTTCTAGAAATGGATTAATTTTTTTAGAATTTTTCAACAATTTTTCATAAATAATTTAACATAATTCATTGATTTATAATATCAATTATTCTATTATCGATTACATTTCGCATAAAATTCCCAACTTTGTAATTCAAAAAAGCAAAATTTTAAATCTCATAAAGTCAAATAAGAAAGTATTTCGCAAAATCTATTATAACCTTCAGAAAAATTATAGTCAATTAAAGAAATAGGATTAAGGAAATAGTAACATGCAATTACTTTTAAAAATCATTTTCAATAATTGCTAAAGGGTTTCTTATTTAAAAAAACAGTATGCGTCAGTGTTTAAAAAAAAATGTGAGAATTTTTTTTATATTTATTACTAGATTGTAACTTGATCAAAGACGAAACCATATCCAATTATGGTCAAAAACCAAGCGAACAATGAAAAAGTCCAATTAAGAGCTAAGGAAAATAGAAGATATTTGGCTCTAAGTGAATTTAGACAACAATCGTTTTAAATGTTACGTTTTCGGATTTTATAAGATGCTTTAAGAATGTTTTTCCAATACGTAATTTGGGTTTAACAGTTTAAACTTTTTTAAAGTTGTTTTTTACAACGACAAAAAAAACAGCATCAAAATTATTGATGCTGTTGAAAAATTATTGAGCTAATCACAGCATAATTAAAACTGTGTAATTCTCCTTATAAATTTGATTGAATTATCTAACTGCAATAGGATAGATCTGACTTCTAGATGTTACACTACCACTTAATGCAGGACTACCATTTCTTGCGTGCATAATTCCTGCAACGTGAGGACTAGCCATAGAAGTTCCGCTTATAGTGTTGTAACCACCATTTAACCAAGTGCTTTGAACATTACTACCAGTTGCTATTACATCTACAGCAGATCTATTGTAGTTTGAAAATGAAGAAAATGTTTTCTCACAAGTCATTGATGCAACTGTAAAAATATTAGTTCCATTTGTACATGCCGGACTATAAAGAGTTGCGTCTGCCGCATCATTTCCAGCTGCTAATGCTACTCTAGTTCCAGAGGTCCCTAATCCTCTCAATGCTGTAAGGTATGGTGAAGTTGTACTGCAATTTGCGCCAAAAAAACCGCCAAGACTCATATTTACAACATCTCCTGGAGCATCATTTGCACCTATATGATTTATTGCTGCTAAAATATCAGAAGAACTTGCACCACCTGTACAACCAAATACTCTTATAGGAACGATTGGAGCTCCAGCTGAAACACCTACAACACCAATTGTATTATTTTTTGCCGCTGCTGTTCCAGCAACATGTGTTCCGTGTCCGTTACAGTCTTCAACTGATGTTCCTATATACGATTTGGCATATCTAGTATCAGTAATAACATTAAGATCTGGGTGATCTGTATCCACGCCTGTATCGACAATCCAGATCCACGCATTTGATGTGGCGCCATTTACGAATCCTCCAGCATTTGTAATTCCGCAAGGTGTAACTTGACCAGCAATTCTACTAGCGATATTATTTTGAGGAGACTTTATAATATTATCTATAGGATTTGGAATTATTTGGTCGTAATAAATTGCTTTTACTGCTGGATTTTTAGAAAATTCTTTTAGTTCATCAACACTGACATCATGAACAGATATACCATTAAATTGAGTAGAATAATAATTTGAAACTTTTGAGTTATCAAATTTTATATTAGATAAAAGTCTATCTATTTTAAATTTCGCGTCGCCTTCAATTACTTTATAAGCATTTGACTTTTCAAGTCTTGAGGAAAACACTTTTGTAGACATTTTCATTCTTGAGGATTCTGACTTATCATCATTAAATAGTATGATGTAACTCCCTAATATTTTTTCCCCCGCTAATTCTGCAGGCTTTACAATATTTTCAATTTCGCTTTGCTCTAGATTTTCGTTTTGACAGGAGCTAAATAATGCTAAGAAAAATAATGTTCCTACAGCAATTTTAATCTTTTTCATAAATAGGTTTTTGTTAATTAATAGGCACAAAATTAGCAAAAAACGTATTGGTTTTACAAATCTATTACGAATGTAGAGGACTTACCTTCTTTCTATCTCCAAAAATTAAAGTCAATTACCGCAATAGCTTAGTATATTTAAGGGATTAAAATGAAAATAAGCTGGACTATTTGTTATCTTTTTTAACAATATTTTAACTTTTTTAAATTTGATGCAGGTGTATTTTTTAACGTTAAACTACTGTATTTTTTAAAATTGCGATGTAAATTCTTAAGAAGTTGAGGTTGGTTCTAAAAACAACTATTTATATCGAATGTTATAAATAAATATGAAAATTTGGATAGCTTAGCGCCAAAAGGGCTTTTAGAATTAATATAGTTTTTGTGCTGCAGGACAGATATTGGCATTAAATATAATGAACCCACAGGACAAAAAATAAATCTATTATGATGTACTCCTTTTAAAACCAAAAGGTGTTTTTTGTTTTTATATGTTTTGCAATGATAAATAGCTCTGAAAGCTTAAAGTAGTCTAGCAATAATTCTATAAAGTACATTTAAATTGTTCAAATACGCTTTCTATTTGCTGCACAAAGGGTTTTTCACTTTATAAAAGTTTAGTAAGATCACATTTAAATTTTATATCTTTTATTGCCTTAATTTACATCATTGGCAATTCTTCGCCTGCATAATGTCATAAAATAGTTATAATAAAATGCTCTTTAAAAGGGTATTGTTCTCTTCTAATGGTTACAACTGTTTGCAGTTTTAAGTTTATTGTTTGTGTGTTTTGATAAAATTTCTAATACCGAATAGGCGTAATTAGAATAACAAAAAAAAATTGATGACAAACCGTAAGTTATATAAAGAAATAGTATCTTAAGGAACCAGTTATAATAGTTGTTCTGTGGTGATTTTTTTTCTACGATCTTATTAGTGTTGCATAGAACTAGCTACTTCATCTTTTTTGACTTATGGATTGACTTGTATATTGCAGTTTACTATATTTCGAGGGTAAAATACCATAAGCCTCATAAAAACATTTTGAAAAATAAGTTGGACTACTAAATCCGGTCTGATAAGCAATTTCAGAAATATTTGATAGTTGTCTGTCCAATAATTCAAGCGCTTTATTCAGTCTGTAATCTCTCAAAAAATTGTTTGGAGATTTACCAATTACAGGCTTCATAATTCGATAAAGATTTGATTTACTTAATCCCAGACGTTCACTAAAATCTTGGACACTTGTATTGGAATCTTGCCAAACCGTTTCTATATATTCCAGTAGATTTACTAAAAATTCCTTTTGATAAACAGTTAAATACATCACGCCAGTTATGTTCATTGGGTTATTTATATTTTCACTTTCGTAATCATCCTTTACTTCTGGCGATAAAATTATATTATTGTTAACTGTGTAACACAAATAATTGGCTTCTTTTATGGTATCTTCAAAAATGCTTTTGCCTTTGGTCACCGGAAAACCTGAACTTATGCCTATTTTAAATTTTAGATCTGGAGTAATCACACAATTGTACAATTCTTGAATTTTAATAGCACTTTCCACCGCGTTTGTAGCACAAGTAAATGACATTAAAAATGAACTTCCTTCTCGCTTAATAACACGACCATCATGATTAATAACAATATTCATTATGGATTTCTTATAACCTCGAATTGCAGCTTGTATTATTTCGATGTTTTTACTTCTTAAACTATGTTTTTTGATAGTAATAACCATTAATATCCTAAATGCGGTATCGTCTATAATATTTAGTTTAGTGTTTTGTAATTTTTCAGGATCTTGAATTCTACCTAAAAAAGATTCAACAAGTATATCATTCACTTCAATTATCCGTTGTGGGACAGCTCCATGCGATTTTTCATGAAGTTCTTTAATAGCTTGTGCATTGGGGGCTTCAATTAAGCAAAAAGCAGTTTTCCGTCGTTCATCGCACCAGTAAGTCAATCCACGGCAATTGTATTTGTGTTCAATTTTTAAGTCTGCTTGATGCATTTCTGCAATATGCGCAGCGGTAACGCCATCAGGCAAATCATGAAAATCCATGTATATTGGCATACAATTATTTTTCAAGAAAGATAATCATTTTTTCAATGTAAAAAGCTATATTTTAGGTAATTAGCGTTTTGATAAATGAAAATATCAAACTATTGTTTAGCCGTAATAGGACCAATTACATTTTTAACTTCACTTATAGAATTTGCTGGGAAACCTCCTTTTTTAGCATGCTCTTCAATTAATGCCATATTTTCTGCTTTGTAAACACAATAGACCTTATCTCCTGTAACATAACTCTGTTGCCATTCAATTTTTGGTCCCATTTCTGCTAGAACTGAACAAGATGTTTGCGAGATGCCCTTTAACTGTTCAGCTGTTAAGTTTCCCGCACCCGGAATTACACGTTCGATTACGAAAGTTTTCATAGCGTCATTGTTTTTAAAAGTTGTTTGATTTTGTTGTTGTGCTTGTGCATGATTTAATGCAAAGACAACAAGGACTAAAATTAGTTTAATTGTTTTCATGATTTTTGTTTTAAATATTAGTTTATAAAAGTAAAACAACTTAAAATCAATAAATTATACTTTCAGTCCAAAGAATCACAATTTTGGTTCAGTGCTTTTATTAGTATTTAAAAATATCCTCAGTTTCTGAACAAACCTCCGTCTATTTGCTAAAACATTACAACTTTATTTTATAATAAATTTTTTTATGTTTGAGGTTTCAACAATAAAAACGTTGTTTGACTCGAAATCGCAGGAGAAAATCCATAGATTTAGTGCGGTGCAGCTATTAATGAAATTGAAAAAAATTACGAAAAGAATTCTAAAAAAAATTCACTTTCGCAAAAAGAAAAAAGGAACTGATAGCTTACTCGCGAGTATAAATTATTGTTAGGTTTTAATCAACACCAATTAATTAAAAGAAGCCACTCTAAAGTCATTAATTAAATTGCCAACAAATAGAGCTTCTATTTTGGTGTCGGTTCAACGCAATTTCATCTTTTGACTTATTGTAGAAAAAGAAAGTTGCATTAAGAAACGATAAAATTTTAAAATGGCGCAGTTACACGCCTAAATGATCATGAAAAAAACCTAAATAGCTAAGGCAACATCAATCATTTAAACTATTGACTGATAATTTACTTCCTGAAATTTGGTCATATTATACAAATAATACTTTCTAAAAATAGATCTTTTTATAAACAAAAGCCATGTTTGACAATCAACAACCGCTTGATTTATAATGTGGTGACTTATTTATAAAAATGGCTAAATTATAAAACATGGGGTTGCTTCTCACTTTTTTCTCGGTGCGATGTCGTCTGCAATACTGACCTTCAAGAAGAAGCAATTATTAGCATTATCTTAAAGTATTAGTAAAGGATTATTGTGTAAATAGTTGATTTAAATCAATTTGCGTGGAGCAATATTCCTGACCTAAGCGTAACGAATTTATAAACGAAGTCCATCTCAACAGTTAGAGGTGATTAATAATTAGCTAACAGCCAAATTCTAATTTTTGTACGAGGATGTTATTCTTTTTTATTGATTTTCTTGTGAAAGGTATAAAAAATGGTTTGAACCTTTATTTTACCTTTTTCGATTAGAAAGGAATCAGCACCATCTAAAATATAAGAGTCTTCGGAGTTTCCTGTCCAATGAAGAAAACAGATTTTTTCATAACAGAGTTTGATTTTATAATCATAACTGCCATTTGAAAGCTGTTCATCTAATAATGTAGCAGCCTCTTTTGTCCCCTCATGTCCGTAAAATGTGCCGTAATTAGTCAAGAGTACAATATCTGTGGCATAATTATTTTTAAGATCTTCGCCAAGCTTGCCTTCTTGTGCAAGTTTGAGGTGGTCTTCAAAGACTTCGTAAGCGGAGCGTTCAGAAAGATTTTTTGTTCCCATTTTTACTTTTTTTGCAATATTAGATATTGATTAATGAGCTTAAACATAAATGAAGTTACAATTGCTAGTTTTCATTTTCAAAATATCAGTGAATAAAACCTTCGGTATGAACGGTATTTGACAACAACGAATGGTTTGATGACTAAATTCGAAAGTATAAATCGCAGAACATTACGAAATTTTATTTTGAACTAAGAAAAGAAGCTTAATTTTTCGGCCATTTTGCGACAATGGAGAATTTGTCTTGCTCGCGATTTGTCTAAAATTTATAAAAGCATAAAACGCTTGATCCTTTACTAAAGATACTAATTAAATATTCTGTTAAAACAAAACGTCAGTAAAGCAAAAATTTCGTTTAATCTCCAGATTTGTTTTTCGTCAATTTTTAAAGTGCAGCAATGCAATTCAACGGAACTTAATTTTATTTTTTAAAACAGTCGTGAGAAGTCGGGATACAAAAACACATAGTCGGAATTTGCCTTAAAGATTTTATTCGACATTATTTAAAAAAATAGTAAAAATAGTAAAGTGATATTAGTATTTACGAGTAATAATTTTAAACAAATTTTATCACTACAGAGTTTCTCTGTTGCAGTTTCAGGATAATAATTTTATAAAAAAAACATCGTTTTAAACGATGTTTTTCTATAAAATTAGCAAATTATTTTAATTTCAATTCTATTTGAAAGTATTGAAGTCACTATTTTTAGAACGAAGATCATCGGAATTTAGATTGGGATCTTCCGTTAAAAAATCGTCGTCATTTTGTTCTGCTGTTCTCTCGCTGTTCCCATTTTCGCCCTCCAAATTATCGTCTTCCTCATCAAAAAAATCTTCATCGTCGTCACGTTCAAAATCATTTTGATTGTCTTCAGCTGCCTCATCATTGTCTAAGTCGTCATCTTCTAAAAAATCATCATCTAGATCACTCAAGCTTATTTCATCGTCGAAAGGAATTCCATCGGTTTGCATTTCCTCTTGTTCTTTTACATAGAATTCATGGTGGTTCAAATCTGGACGTAATGAAGGAATAATTGCATTTTCAAAATCATTTTGAAATGATTCGTTTTCGCTATTAGCAGAAAAATTTTCGCTAACAGTTTCTTTGATTTGGTTGTTTGAAGTTTCCATACTTTATCATTTTTTAATTAGTAATAAGGCAAAATTAATAAAGAAGCTTTTATTTAATTTACAATACTATTTAATATAGTTATATAATTATCAGATTATTAACGTCGATTTTATCGACAAAAATCACTATCGGCTGAGATTTAATTATTTCAGTTTTTTACGAATTTAAGATATGTTTTTCTAAATGTGAATGATATAACTTTAATAAATAATTCTATAACTATTGATTATGATGCAGTTCCTAAATTTACAAAACAGAAATCAAGCCAATCTTTAGCAATTAATTTTTACTTAAGTAGAAACAAAAATAAAGAAAAAATTGATTACTGTTCTTACTTAGTCAACGCGACAAAACCGACTGAGTAAAAAATTGAACCGATACTTGGCGTAACGAAGGTCACGGGTAGTCAGGTTGTTGAAGTAGCTGTAATGGCGCATGTCCTTTCCACCCGTTCGGGCACGTACAAAAGCCTACGTCTCCATTGTTTAAGGGGAATCAGCAACACAACAATGAGCCAAGAATCGGTCAATTTTTTTTTGCATACAAATGAAGCAAACTTGCTTAAATCGTATATAAATTTTCATCCTAACTTTCGTTTACTTTTAAAGACGTCGAAATTTTTAAAACACCATTTTTTCAGTTCAAAGTCTCATGGTCATTTGTCTTTTATTAGATCATTTGAGCAAACAATCTATTATTTCTATTACATTGAATCTTCAATATTTGTATATCTTTTTTTGAATTTTAATAGAAATAATAAGTAAACGACTTGATCGCTTTATTTGTACTTTTCCATTGGGTTGTTAATCGAGCTTTTATTTTACAAACCATAAAAAAACCCCAACATCTGTTGGGGTTTTGTGACCTTGACTTATTCGCTTTGCGCATCCAGCAAAGCTCCGCTTTGAAAATCATTACAGCAAAAAAAAACGCTCAAGCAAGCTTGGCGTTTTCTTCTGATTTAATTATTTAATCGTGACCTTGACTGGATTCAAACCAGTAACCTCTTGAGCCGTAATCAAGTGCGCTATTCAGTTGCGCCACAAGGCCATTTGCAAGTGGTTATAATAACCTGATTGCGGGTGCAAATATAGGGTTATTTGTGTAAATTGCAAGAGTAAATTTGTAAAAAATAGAAAATTATGTTTTTAGAAAATTATATACGTGATATTCAAGGTTTTCCAAAAGAAGGAATTTTATTTAAAGACATTACGCCGCTTCTTATAGATCCAAAAGGCACACAAGAATGTCTGAAAACATTAGTCTCAACTCTAAAAAACTTAAATATTGATAAGGTAATAGGAGTGGAGAGTCGGGGGTTTTTCTTTGGGACATTGATTGCACAAGAACTGAATGTGGGCTTTGTTCCAGTTAGAAAGCCCAAAAAATTACCTTATGAAACAATTTTTGCTACTTATGATATAGAATACGGCACTGATACTTTAGAAATTCATATAGATGCGATCAAAAAAGGAGATCGCATTTTAATTCATGATGATGTTTTAGCAACTGGCGGAACTATAAAAGCAGTTTGTGAACTAGTAGAGCGATTGGGCGGTGAAGTGATGCAATGTAATTTTATTATGGAACTGTCTTTCCTGAACGGAAGAGAGAAAATTAAAGACAAGCCAATTTTTGCCGCAATTACGTATTAATCGATAGCCCTTGTAGTCACATAGTAGCGAAAACCAATTATAGCCATTTGCCATTTTTTGGCTTTGGATAAATCTAATCGCTGTTTTGTAAAACTAGGTAATAGGAGCTTATTGATTTGAGCTAGAATTTTAAACATATTTTTTTTTCAAAGATATAAAAAAAGACAGTCTCGTGAGAGACCGTCTCGTCTATCATTTACTATTTGTTTTTTTGTATTTGGGCGTGCTATTCCTGAATTTGTTTTTCGTAAATCCTCATCTTTTGCTCGAAAATTTCCATTTGCGCATTAAAAGGTTTCATTTGTTTATCAAAATCGGCCATTTTTTTATCAAAAGCTTCTATTTGAGGTGCCATTGCCTCCATTTTTTTACTAAAATCTTCCATTTTTTTGTTGAAGCTTGCCCACGCTTTTTTATCACCATTTTTTAGATAACCTTTTGGTGCTATCGGCGCTTTAGGGAAAATAGGGGCTTTAGGTGCTTTTAAACTAAATGTGGGAGGAGTCGGAGGCATAGGAGGTTCCGGTATGTTGCCTTTAGTTGAAACGTAGTTTTTGGTAATAATGCGGATTGAATTTTTATTTGAATTTGCATCTTTTCTTACGTCCATACTGCTGATAAGGTCAGGAATCATGCTTTCCGCTTCAATCGCGAGTACTTTTTTTTCATCAATAAAATATTCTGTATCAGTTGGAACACCATTTTTTTGTGTCGTTACACTTTTAACAGTATAGGTGCCTTTTGGCTTATGTAAACCGTTTAGATTTGTAGGGTCAGTTTTATCTAAGCCTAATTCAATAGCTGGAATTTTTGGATCGAATAGAATAATATTTTTATCTGTCTTTGTAATAATCCTAATAGTTGATTTATCAGTATTTTTATTAACATCGATTGTTATAATGTCATTCGGATTTATTTTATCCAAATCACTTTGGTTTGCTTTTTTACCATTAATAAAAATTTCTTTTTCATCAGTTAAGGGAGCATCAGGTGCAACAATACCAGTCTGTACCTCATTATTGATATTATCTTCCATTGTGAAATCGATTTGTAAAAACCCTTTCACGTTTTTAGACACTACTATTCCAAATGTTTTTATGGCATTGGTTTCCTGTATTTCCATAACTTTTGAAATCTCTTTTCCTTTTTTAAGCACTACTCTTATAGCAACTAACTCACTGCTTGAATTTCTTTTTACTTTTGAGAAAGTAGTTTTAATGCCATAATTAGTATTGATGTTTAAGGCATTTTCCTCTAATTCTTTGTCAGTAGTGTTTTTATTTATTTGGTAAATATCTACCGTAGTCAAATCTCCTTTTATACTTTCAATTTCTTTAATTCCATCAATTTTTTCTTGTGCAATGACTTTAATTTGGAATAAAAACATAAAAGCAACTAATGCTGGTAGCACAAGTACGTACTTCCATGAATTTCTTTTGTCTGATTGATTTTTGTTTAACATGACGATTCGTTTTTTGATTAATGATTGATAAAAATGATTGGTAATGGCAACACAATTTTCATGCGTTGTTATTTTTAAAAGTGTAAACTGATACGCTTTCTTGTCAGATATTTTTTTCGTGGCTTCGCTGTCAGCAATGAATTCCAAGTTTTGTAAAATGGTCTTTTTGTACAACCAAATTAGTGGATTGAACCAAAAAAGAATACAAAAAACCCTAGAAATTAATACGTCAACACTATGTTTTTGTTCACAATGTACTCTTTCGTGTTCTAAAATATTCTCTAGTTCGGAGGTACTATATAATGACGAATTGTAGACGATTGTATTAAAATAAGAAAATGGAGCAACGTTTTCAGTAGTATCAATAAATTTATAATCAGCCTGAGTATGCATCGTTTTCCCTTTCAAAATAGAGTTTAAGCTATAGAAATCGGATACAAACTTTGCTAAAAATAAAAAAGCACCAAGACAATAAATGAGCAAGAGAATTAAATACCAATTGATTTCGAACTCTTGATTATTAGTCGAAGTAGCTACAGGAATTTTTGACCAATCAATAGTATTTGTGCTTGCTTCCACAATTACTGTTTTAGTAAAAACAGCTAGAGGCAACAATAAAGCAGTAAATAAGCCCATTTGCAAAAACCAGCGATTACTATTGAAAAAAGTTTCTTGGCGCAATAAAAAATAGTATCCAAAATAAAACAAGGCAATAAGTCCGCTTGATTTGACGAGGTAGATGAATAATGCTTCCATAATTGAACTTTAATTTAGTAAAAATTGTTTTTCAGTAAGCATAACTTTTTATTTGTTTCTATTTTCAATCATAGCCAAAATTTCTCGCAGTTCAGCTGCTGAAATTTTCTCTTCTTTTGCAAAATGCGAAACCATATTTTTATAGGAACTATTAAAATAGTTATCGATTGCAGTATTCATAAAGCGCTTTCTGTAATCGTCAATACTAATAATTGGGTAGTACTGATGCGTGTTTCCAAAGGCATGGTGGGCAACGAAACCCTTTTCTTCTAGATTACGCACAATAGTTGAAAGCGTATTATAATGCGGTCGATCTTCGGTAATTTCAGCCATGACTTCTTTTACAAAAGCTTTTTTAAGCTTCCATAAAATGTGCATGATTTCCTCTTCTTTATTGGTTAATTTTTGCATAGCTATTTATTGTGTTATCCTGAGCGTTGGCGAAATACAAACTTACAACTATATTTCTAGTTTGCTAACTATTTTTATAGTTATTTAACTAAAATAGTCGTTTGTTTTAATTTTTTGTAAAGTAATGCTATTATAGTATCCAGCTAGGAGTAGTTTTTAGTTATTAAAAAAAAAAATTCCCTCGCTATTGCGTTAAGAGTTTAAAATGCTGGAAGAAATAATATTGATAATTCTACCTTCATACTAAAAACTCACCATAAATTAAAAATTAACTTTTTTTTAACTATTAAGGAACGGCAATTTTGTTTTTGTGTAGTATTTTTACCCGACCTACTAGTATTAATCAACATAAAAATTTATGGCCTTTAAAATATTAGCAATTGACCATCAACTTAATACGGATGTATATTTAAACTTAGGACAGCATTTACCGTCTTGCCATGATTTAGAAGTTTGCAATTCTTTAAAAGATGCCTATTGCATACTATTTGAATACAAACCCCAATTTTTTTTTGACGTAGTCATACTAAATTGGCTGATGCCGCCTTTCGCAGAAAAAAACATTTGCAATGGTGCAGTACTAGCCAAACAAATAAGAACTAAGTTGTCCAACACTAAAATAATAGTAATGGCGAGGTTCTGGCAACCGTCGCAGCTTAGAGATACAATCAATAGTTGCAAGCCTGATGGAATTTTTGAAAAATGCGACTTGTGTTTTCAAAACATTCCAATTTTTGTCTCGCAAGTCTTGAAAGGCGAAATCATAAGGACACCCACAATACTTGACTATTTGCAAATCATCCATCGCAACGATATAAATTTTGATGAATATGATAGGCAAATTCTATTTTACTTAAGCATCGGTTACCAAACAAAAGATTTGGAACCATTGGTGTATTTGAGTGTAAGCGCCATCAAAAAACGTAAACAAAAAATGAAAGAACATTTTTATATGGGTGGCTGCAGTGATATTGAGTTGATTTCAATTGCAAAAGAAAATAAGGTGATTTGAAGCACGCAGTTGCATATTATTTTCAAATAAAAGTATTAAAGTCACTACGATCCGAAAGTCTAAAATAAAAAGTGCCTGAGATTCCCTTATTTTTGTTTTGCGAAAAATAAAATAATTATATGGGACTCTTCAGGCGG
>NZ_FQWF01000024.1:3454-5485 GCF_900129585.1 Flavobacterium micromati | reverse complement strand
AAGAGATTGTCTCACACAATATACGATGAAGAGTTTGATCCTGGCTCAGGATGAACGCTAGCGGCAGGCTTAACACATGCAAGTCGAGGGGTATAGGTAGCTTGCTACTTAGAGACCGGCGCACGGGTGCGTAACGCGTATGCAATCTACCTTTCACAGAGGGATAGCCCAGAGAAATTTGGATTAATACCTCATAGTATAACATGGCCGCATGGTCGAGTTATTAAAGTCACAACGGTGAAAGATGAGCATGCGTCCCATTAGTTAGTTGGTAAGGTAACGGCTTACCAAGACTACGATGGGTAGGGGTCCTGAGAGGGAGATCCCCCACACTGGTACTGAGACACGGACCAGACTCCTACGGGAGGCAGCAGTGAGGAATATTGGACAATGGAGGCAACTCTGATCCAGCCATGCCGCGTGCAGGATGACGGTCCTATGGATTGTAAACTGCTTTTATACGAGAAGAAACACTCCTTCGTGAAGGAGCTTGACGGTATCGTAAGAATAAGGATCGGCTAACTCCGTGCCAGCAGCCGCGGTAATACGGAGGATCCAAGCGTTATCCGGAATCATTGGGTTTAAAGGGTCCGTAGGCGGTTTAGTAAGTCAGTGGTGAAAGCCCATCGCTCAACGGTGGAACGGCCATTGATACTGCTAGACTTGAATTATTAGGAAGTAACTAGAATATGTAGTGTAGCGGTGAAATGCTTAGAGATTACATGGAATACCAATTGCGAAGGCAGGTTACTACTAATATATTGACGCTGATGGACGAAAGCGTGGGTAGCGAACAGGATTAGATACCCTGGTAGTCCACGCCGTAAACGATGGATACTAGCTGTTGGGCGCAAGTTCAGTGGCTAAGCGAAAGTGATAAGTATCCCACCTGGGGAGTACGTTCGCAAGAATGAAACTCAAAGGAATTGACGGGGGCCCGCACAAGCGGTGGAGCATGTGGTTTAATTCGATGATACGCGAGGAACCTTACCAAGGCTTAAATGTAGATTGACCGGTTTGGAAACAGACTTTTCGCAAGACAATTTACAAGGTGCTGCATGGTTGTCGTCAGCTCGTGCCGTGAGGTGTCAGGTTAAGTCCTATAACGAGCGCAACCCCTGTTGTTAGTTGCCAGCGAGTCAAGTCGGGAACTCTAACAAGACTGCCAGTGCAAACTGTGAGGAAGGTGGGGATGACGTCAAATCATCACGGCCCTTACGCCTTGGGCTACACACGTGCTACAATGGCCGGTACAGAGAGCAGCCACTGGGCGACCAGGAGCGAATCTACAAAACCGGTCACAGTTCGGATCGGAGTCTGCAACTCGACTCCGTGAAGCTGGAATCGCTAGTAATCGGATATCAGCCATGATCCGGTGAATACGTTCCCGGGCCTTGTACACACCGCCCGTCAAGCCATGGAAGCTGGGGGTGCCTGAAGTCGGTGACCGCAAGGAGCTGCCTAGGGTAAAACTGGTAACTAGGGCTAAGTCGTAACAAGGTAGCCGTACCGGAAGGTGCGGCTGGAACACCTCCTTTCTAGAGCCTAATTGTTAGTTTAGCAATAAACACGGTTAGGAAAGAAGACAAAGATTGTATTGGAAACAAAGAAGGACATTTTATTACTCTTGCTGTTAATTTAAAAAAGATTTAAGATTGTTGACAAGCGATTTTAGATTTCCGATTGTTAAAAGATCAGAAATCAAGAATTGGGAAGCCTTCATCAAAAATCATTCTGTCTCGTAGCTCAGCTGGTTAGAGTACTACACTGATAATGTAGGGGTCGACAGTTCGAGTCTGTCCGAGACAACTAATAAAAAAGTAATCGCTTTACGCTTTAGTGTAATCGGATTAAAGAAGTACGTTCATAAGAATAGATTGAAAGGAAATTCTAGAAGTTGGGATCCTTATTTTTTTGGAATTTGGAATTTAAAAATTTGGAATTTAAGAAATTGGGGGATTAGCTCAGCTGGCTAGAGCGCCTGCCTTGCACGCAGGAGGTCAACGGTTCGACTCCGTTATTCTCCACTAC
>NZ_FQWF01000024.1:0-3395 GCF_900129585.1 Flavobacterium micromati | reverse complement strand
GGAGGTCAACGGTTCGACTCCGTTATTCTCCACTATCCCCACCTAGCCTCCCCAAAGGGGAGGAAGTTAGAATGCTAACTCTCCCCCTTTGGGGGAGTTGGAGGGGGAAAAGTTCATTGACATATTGAGATAAGAAAATAATAAAAAGTAGAAAGCATTTTTACTTGTTTATTAATAGACAAGTAAAGAAACGGTCATAATTAATTTTATGATTGGTACAATAAGCAAAATAAGGGCGTATGGGGGATGCCTTGGCTCTCAGAGGCGATGAAAGGCGTGATAAGCTGCGAAAAGCTACGGGGATTGGCACACACGAATTGATCCGTAGATACCTGAATGGGGCAACCCACTATCTTGAAGAGATAGTACACCGATAGGTGGGCAAACCCGCTGAACTGAAACATCTAAGTAGGCGGAGGAGAAGAAAACAAAAGTGATTCCGTAAGTAGTGGCGAGCGAACGCGGATTAGCCCAAACCAATGTTGTTACGGCAATGTTGGGGTTGTAGGACCACGACATTTTATGTACAAAGAATTAGAATCTACTGGAAAGTAGGGCCAAAGAAGGTGATAGCCCTGTATAAGTAATGAGTATAATAAATAGTGGTATCCTGAGTAGGGCGGGACACGAGAAATCCTGTCTGAATTTGGCGGGACCATCCGCTAAGGCTAAATACTCCTGAGAGACCGATAGTGAACCAGTACCGTGAGGGAAAGGTGAAAAGAACCGTGAATAACGGAGTGAAATAGATCCTGAAACCATACGCTTACAAGCGGTCGGAGCCCTTTAGTGGGGTGACGGCGTGCCTTTTGCATAATGAGCCTACGAGTTAACGTTGCTGGCAAGGATAAGTGGTTAAGCCACGGATCCGTAGCGAAAGCGAGTCTGAATAGGGCGCTTTAGTCAGTAGTGTTAGACGCGAAACCGTGTGATCTACCCATGGACAGGTTGAAGCTGTGGTAACACACAGTGGAGGACCGAACCCGTTGACGTTGAAAAGTCTTGGGATGATCTGTGGGTAGGGGTGAAAGGCCAATCAAACTCGGAAATAGCTCGTACTCCCCGAAATGCATTTAGGTGCAGCGCTGGTTATAAGTTATATAGAGGTAGAGCTACTGATTGGATGCGGGGGCTTCACCGCCTACCAATTCCTGACAAACTCCGAATGCTATATAATGTTTACCAGCAGTGAGGGCTTGGGTGCTAAGGTCCAAGTCCGAGAGGGAAAGAACCCAGACCATCAGCTAAGGTCCCCAAATATACGCTAAGTTGAAAGAACGAGGTTTGTCTGCCCAGACAGCTAGGATGTTGGCTTGGAAGCAGCCATTCATTTAAAGAGTGCGTAACAGCTCACTAGTCGAGCGGACGAGCATGGATAATAATCGGGCATAAGCGTATTACCGAAGCTATGGATAGCCCACAGTTTTAACTGTGGGTTGTGGTAGGGGAGCATTCTCACAGGGTTGAAGGTGTATCGTAAGGTATGCTGGACTGGTGAGAAAAGAAAATGTAGGCATAAGTAACGATAATGCGGGCGAGAAACCCGCACACCGAAAGACTAAGGTTTCCACAGCTATGCTAATCAGCTGTGGGTTAGTCGGGACCTAAGGCGAACCCGAAAGGGACAGTCGATGGACAACGGGTTAATATTCCCGTACTAGTTATTACTGTGATGGGGTGACGGAGTGATGAAAGCGCCGCGAACTGACGGAATAGTTCGTTGAAGTACCTACCTATAAGACCCGCAGGCAAATCCACGGGTTTTGGGGAAATACGATAGTACTCGGATACTTCGGTAGAAGAGATAGTGCGCCTAAGGGCTTCCAAGAAAAACCTCTAAACTTCAGGTAATAAGTACCCGTACCGCAAACCGACACAGGTAGTCGAGAAGAGAATTCTAAGGTGCTCGAGAGATTCATGGCTAAGGAATTAGGCAAAATAGACCCGTAACTTCGGGAGAAGGGTCGCCATCCGCCGCAAGGCGTGGTGGCCGCAGTGAAGAGGTCCAGGCGACTGTTTATCAAAAACACAGGGCTCTGCAAAATCGTAAGATGAAGTATAGGGCCTGACACCTGCCCGGTGCTGGAAGGTTAAGTGGAGATGTCATTCAGTAATGGAGAAGCATTGAAATGAAGCCCCAGTAAACGGCGGCCGTAACTATAACGGTCCTAAGGTAGCGAAATTCCTTGTCGGGTAAGTTCCGACCTGCACGAATGGTGTAACGATCTGGACACTGTCTCAGCCATGAGCTCGGTGAAATTGTAGTAGCGGTGAAGATGCCGCTTACCCGCAGTGGGACGAAAAGACCCTGTGCACCTTTACTATAGCTTAGTATTGACCTTGGATAAATGATGTGTAGGATAGGTTGGAGACTGTGAAGTGGCGTCGCTAGGCGTTGTGGAGTCATTGTTGAAATACAACCCTTTGTTTATCTGAGGCCTAACCCCGCGATTGCGGGGGACATTGCTTGGTGGGTAGTTTGACTGGGGTGGTCGCCTCCAAAAGAGTAACGGAGGCTTCTAAAGGTTCCCTCAGTACGCTTGGTAACCGTGCGTAGAGTGCAATGGCATAAGGGAGCTTGACTGAGAGACATACAGGTCGATCAGGTACGAAAGTAGAGCATAGTGATCCGGTGGTTCCGCATGGAAGGGCCATCGCTCAAAGGATAAAAGGTACGCCGGGGATAACAGGCTGATCTCCCCCAAGAGCTCATATCGACGGGGGGGTTTGGCACCTCGATGTCGGCTCGTCACATCCTGGGGCTGGAGAAGGTCCCAAGGGTTGGGCTGTTCGCCCATTAAAGTGGCACGCGAGCTGGGTTCAGAACGTCGTGAGACAGTTCGGTCTCTATCTACTGTGGGCGCAAGAAATTTGAGTGGATCTGATTCTAGTACGAGAGGACCGAATTGGACAAACCTCTAGTGTATCTGTTGTCACGCCAGTGGCATGGCAGAGTAGCTACGTTTGGAAGGGATAAGCGCTGAAAGCATATAAGCGCGAAACCCACCACAAGATGAGATTTCTTTTAAGGGTCGTGGGAGATGACCACGTTGATAGGCTATAGATGTAAAGGCAGTAATGTCATAGTCGAGTAGTACTAATAACCCGTAAGCTTATGTACGTCCTTCCAGCCCCCTAACCCCCAAAGGGGGAATAAAGGGCTGGAAAGAAACTTTCTCACTATACAAAATTTTTCTTTATCTCAGTATGTTAAGATATTATGTAATTGGTAGTTATCATAAGATAAGTAACATTACAGTAATTGCCCAAAGCAATTATAACCTCTTAAGGTGGTTATTGCGGCGGGGCTCACCTCTTCCCATCCCGAACAGAGTAGTTAAGCCCGCCTGCGCAGATGGTACTGCAGTTATGTGGGAGAGTATGTCGTCGCCTTT
>NZ_FQWF01000025.1 GCF_900129585.1 Flavobacterium micromati | reverse complement strand
GCATGGGCTAGGATAAGTTATAGGCACTCCTTCCCAATTTCCTGAAGCTCCATCATAGATATATATTAGATCACCATGTATAACTTTCTTCTGATCATAAGGCCATTGAATAATCAAATAGTAATACTTTGCGGGTTTACTATATGTTACCACATCGCTCAGGCTTATTGAGAACAAATCCCAAACTCCAGTTACACCGTTATATTTTTTTGTTACGAACTCACCATCTTGATCCATATATGTATATAAATCGTCGTTTTTGGGATTGGAAGGATATGAAGGATAACTTGTACCGCTGCTTGAACTGCCGCCACCGCCACGGTCACATTTTATCCCGCTCATACGATAGGGTTGACAAGAGTCACAAGTGGTATATAAATATGTGGAAGAGGAGTTAGTTACCCAATACCAATCGATACATCCAGCAGATTTTCCTGTAATGTTTATTGTTGTTTTCCTGCGCGCCATTCCATTGAACGTCAATTTTCCATTCTCAAATTCGTTCGAAAGCGAGATAATTTGATGCATATTGTAAAATGAAATCTTGCCGGTATGGTTATCCTTGTTTTTTTTCATGTCCAAAACGGATAGTATCACTTTATCCAGATTATCAAACGGAACTTTAACATTAAAAGTAACAATGTTTGAACGTGTGATTTTATTTTCATACACAAAGAAAATCGCTTTTGTTTTATCTGAAATTTCAAAACCTTTTAGCGATTTCAAATCGACAACAACTAATTTTTCTGTGGATTTTAAATTATAGATTTTTACACTATTCAGGTCAATAGCATTTACAAGTGCTTCGATTTTTAGAGAATTCTCCTTATTCGATTGTGTTTTAAGCAGATTCAGGTAATTCGAAATGTCTTTATTGTAGATTGATGTCGAAATTGAATCCGTTGCAATTGAATCCTCTTTTTCACAGGATAAAAACAAAACGATCCCTAGACAAATAAGTAATTTTTTAATGATTAAATTTTCGGTTATTTGGTCAATTTTTTAGATTGCTATGTTGCCATTACAATATTGTAAAATTAAAAAAATAATATTAATATTATTAATTTTTTCTATATTATTCACCTTTAATGTTCATCACTTTATGTAAAAAACTCAATTAAATCTCCAAAACACCTTTTCTTTTAAGTTTATATCCCGAAAGACACTGAGACCCACTTACAAAGCAAAGTCATTTTTTAAACGAAAGAAATCGAGCTTATTCTTTTTCGCTCAAATGCTCCAGCATATCCGCTGTCATTGTTTCTAAATCAAATTTATGTTTCCAGTTCCAATCTTTTCTAGCTTCAGCATCATTGATACTAGCGGGCCAGCTATCAGCAATAAATAATAAAAATGATTAAATTATCATTGCTCATTTTCTGATTTAATCTCGTAAGTACTAATAAATTCTTTTTTTTAATAACAAAATAGATGTACAAGTTTCTATAAAATATCATTAAAAGTCGGTATATGTTAAATCATTTACTTTGTGTACATTTGGTTAATAGTAGTTAAAAAAGACTAATTTTAAAATTAAATTATGAAAACCACAAACCACAAACCACAAACTACAAACCACTTACAAAAAATATCTAGCACAATATTTTAGAATATTGCTTTTAATTTTTATTCCGCTTCTAGTAACGAAATGCCAGCTAGATGAAGAGGCGTTTAATCAACAAAATCAAATACACAACATTTATAAAGAAGCTGTTCTAATTTACTTAAATGATTTTAAAATCAATGCAAGTAAAGAGCAAATTAGTGCCATTGAGCAAATCACAGTTGCAATAGATATTAATAGTTTAAAAAAATATGATTTAAGGACAACTGAAAAACTGCTCATTGCTGATCTCAGAACAGTACATGGATTTGAAGGTGCAACAAAAACAAAGATCATCTTTTATCTCAACAACAATTTAATTGTAAGATCTAACATTATTGTATTTAAAGATCAAAATAATAATGTCAATTATGACAAAGTTGTAGTATCCATTTTAGATCAAAAAGTAAATAAAGAATATTATTCTGGAGAGGTTTTCTTTTTAAATATTTTCACAAAGCTTAAACTTTCAAATGAATACGAAAATGGAATACTGAAAGTAAATAATATTGTATATCAGGGGAAAAAAGATCAAAAAAACAGTAGAAGTAATTCAAACTGTTATTATTATTATCTTGTTACCACTTACCCTAGCGGGTACCAATCTACGCGATTTTTATATACGGATTGTCCCCCGCCATGCAGCGGTGGTGGTGGTGGTGAGTTATATAGAAACGCATCAGTGCCATGCGATAATACTATAGGCGGTGGTGGAGGTGGTGGAAGCGGAACTGGACCAGGAATAAATGAAGCGCCAGTTTTTCCAAATGGTCCTTCGAACGATAATATGTTCGATTTTACAAGTCGAGATGGTGTATTTACCCGATATAAATTTAATGCCACATCAAACAATTGGGATATTGTTTTCATTTCTTTACCTGCTTTAGTGATAAAAAATGTTCCTGAAGCTTCTGTACGAATTTCAGAAATTGAACATCCTCGTTTTGGCGAAAAAGTATTAGAATGGGATGGCTTTTTATATACTTTTGAAGGGAATAATAGTTGGACAGGTGTTCCAGCTACAGATGCAATAATCGCTCAAGTGATTGAAGATAAAATTGATGACACTAACCTTGATCCATGCACTAAGGGGATTATGACACAACTTAAAAATGCAGCAAACACAGATATTACTAAAGTATTGGCGAAATTTGTGCCTAGTAACATATATAATGTAACAATGAAAATGGGGATTACAAAGCTAAACAATTTTGCCGAAACGACAAAAATTTCAAAAAACAACTATTTAATAACTGTCACAGATAACAGTTTTACAACTGCAACAAAATTATATAAAGCAACTGGTATGTTGCACGAAATGATTCATGCATATATATTAAGCGTGGTAGACGACTACAATACTTACAGTTATCCAACTAATGATCCTTTTAACGGGTTTCCTAAATTGTTTAATTTATATGCTTTAAATGCTGGTGTAGGCAACTCTGTTATAGCCCAGCACGAGGATATGGCTAATAAGTATGTTGATGCGATTGCATCTGCATTGGAGGCGTATCAAGCAAATAACGGAATTCCTTTTTCTCCAGCAGACAAACAAGTTTTTGAAGACATGGCTTGGAGCGGTTTACAAGGGACTGATGTATATAATGCAAAATTTCCAAAAGGAAGCATAAATGACAATAGAATAACGGCAAGAATTGGTGCCGAAATAAACGGAGTTTACTCTCAAGGACAATATGCAATTGGAAAACCGTGCAATTAAATCAATTAGAAATGAAAAAGCAATTAGTGTATATTATAATATTAATTTTTATAATAAGTTGTGGTTCCAAGAATAATAGGACTGTGGACAATAGTCCAGTTTTAATTTTCAATGATTCCATTAGTGATAAACTCGAAGTGATTAATGATTTTTTAGACAAGAAAATTAATAATCGCTTTAATAAAATTATTATGATGAATAAAAAAATCAATACTGACATGATCTTACAAATACTTAGATTTAATGATATTTATTCTTTGGACTCCGTAACTGGAAAATATAAACAGGATAAAACATTCTATAAAGATGAAGAATGGGAAAAAGCAAGAAAAAAATATAGCAAAAACACCATTTCTGAAATAGAGAATGCGACCTATATAGGAAGTGAATGCTTTTGGGTGTCAGAGAATTTTATCAATAAAAATATAATTATTGAAGAAGTAGAATTTGGCACAAAAGCATATGAAATAAAATATTTTTATAGAACTCCCTATTATAATTTCTTTAATTTTTCAAATCCAATATATTACCAAAATAAAGAGTATCTTATTTTTTATTGTTCTTACGGATCTGTATTTCCTCCTGAATATTATAATTCAGCTATCATCATATACAAAAAGAAAAATGGGAAATGGGTACAAACTCATGAAGGTGCACCTGCTTCGTTTAGTTAATGCAGAATTTCAGAGATTCAATACCCTCGTATTGGCGAAAAAGTATTAGAATGGGATGGCTTTTTATATACTTTTGAAGGGAATAATAGTTGGACAGGTGTTCCAGCGACCGAAATGTTAATCGCTCAAGTGATTGAAGATAAAATTGATGATAGTAAACTTGATCCTTGCCCAAAAGAGGTTATGCAACAACTTAAAAACACAACAAATGCTCGTATTGCAAATGTACTTGCAAAATTAGGAGCGAATAGTATATATACGGTAAATATGGTAATGAAACCTGCAGGCACTTATGCAGAAACTCAGAGAATTTCTAAATACAATTATGAAATTAGAGTTGACCGTGATAGATATACAGATGGCACAAAGTTATTTAAAGCTACAGCATTAATACACGAAATAATACACGCTTATTTTTTAAGTATTGTAGATGATTATAACAATACTCCATCAACAGCATTACCCTCTTTTCCTGAATTATTTGAAGCCTATGTTAAAAAAACTTACCCGAATCCATCAGATGCACAACACAAAGAAATGGCAGACCGGTACGTAGATGCTATGGCATCAGCATTACAAGAATATGATGCAAATTATTTGATAAATTACCAAGTGTATAAAGATTTAGCTTGGGGCGGATTACAAGACGCTCCTATATTTAATAAGACATTTTCTCCTGCAAGTACCGAAAATAATAGAATTAAAAATAGATATAGCTGTGAGTCTGTTGGTCGTGCAGTTGAGCACGGTACTCCAAACGAACAAAAACCAGTAGGAAAACCTTGCAACTAAACATTGAGAAGATGAAAAATTATTTTTTTTACACTGCTATTATTTTATTTTGTTTGACAAATTTTTCAAATGTTTTATTTGCACAATCAACAAATGAAAAATACAAAGCACTCAATGATTATTTAGGAACAATTATAAAAGATACAACACAAATACTTTATGTTGCTAAAGAAAAAATCAACTCCAATGAAACACTAAATATATTTGGATTAAATGAAATATTGATTGTTGATTCCCAAGGAAATTGGAAGAGTGACACAAGATTATACAAAAAGAAAGACTTCGAAAAGATGAAGAAAGAATATAAAAACAGATGTCTACCAGGTAATAGGATTTGGTGTAACGAGGATTTTTGGTCGAAAGATAACTTTATAAATAAAAAAGTTGTTTTAGAAAGTATGAATACAAATAAAGGGATAGAACTTATTATTGAGAAATACAATAAGTTCGATATTAAAGTATATGGATTTTCCGAGCCTATTTATTATCAAAATAAAAAACATATTGTATTCACGATGCATACTTCACATATGGCTGGAGCAACCACACTAATTATAATAATGCAAAAAGTTAAAGGCAAATGGATTGTGACACATATAGGCTCAAATCCTAATATAATTAATTAATTTGCGTTCTATATGTTTTTAGTGCGAAGCTCTACTATTTTTAAT
>NZ_FQWF01000036.1 GCF_900129585.1 Flavobacterium micromati | reverse complement strand
TTTAGTACATGACAAAAATATATTTTACTGATTACCAGTAAAATAAACGACATTATATTAGGAAAAAAGACCGATGTTTTGTAAATTATAAGATTATTACCACATAATTTTTATAATGAAAAACACCAGTCTTGAGGGTAAAGATACTCCGCTTATTTCGTTTATACAAGGTCATTTCAATGGAGAATACAACTTGGCACGGGTCAAGCTTATTTGTTTATTTATAGTAGCTCTGTGCAAAATAAAGACAATTAATTATGACAGGTTGGCCTCGGGATTTGACACAAAAGCTAATAAAAATAGCTCTTATAGAAGAATACAAAGATTCATGAAGGAATTTGAATTTCCCATGAAAATAGTTAGTTCATTAATATTCAATTTATTACCATCTAAATCTAATTTGATATTGGTATTAGATAGAACCAATTGGAAATTCGGAACCAAAAACATTAACATTCTGATGTTGGGAGTTAGCTATAAAAATGTTGCTTTTCCATTGATGTTTAAAATGTTGGATAAAAGAGGTAACTCTGACACACAAGAGCGGATTACTTTAATTAAACTTTACATTGAATTGTTTGGAAAAGAAAGTATCGATTGTATTTTGGCAGATAGAGAGTTTGTTGGTGAGAAATGGTTAGAATTTTTGAACCAAAACAATATTAGGTACTATATCAGAATCAGGAATAATTTCAAAATTTATTCCTATCAAAAGCAAGAAGAGATTAAGGCTTTTTGGTTGTTCAATAATTTGAATATAGGTGAGTTTTATCATTATCCGAAAATTGTAGAATTACATGGACAAAGATGCTATCTCTCTGGAAGTAAAACAATTAATAGAAATGGAAAAATGGAATTTTTAATTATTGTTTCATTCAATAAACCAGAACAAGCAATGATTTATTATAAAGAAAGATGGCAAATTGAAACCCTTTTTAGAGGATTAAAAAGTAGTGGTTTTAACATAGAAGATACTCATGTGACTGATTTAGAAAGATTAGAAAAACTTTTCTCTTTAACAATGATTGCTTTTGTGTGGTGCTATAAAGTCGGAGACTATTTGGACGAAAATATCCAAAAAATAAAAATAAAAAAACATGGTAGAAGAGCTGTAAGCGTATTCAAATATGGATTAGATTATTTATCCAAATTCCTTTTAACGGGATTTAATTCATTAGAAAACAATATGTTCAGTTTTTTGTCATGTACTTAA
>NZ_FQWF01000037.1 GCF_900129585.1 Flavobacterium micromati | reverse complement strand
GTAACGGCAGTAAATGATGCACCAATAGCAGTAACTGATAATTACACGACCAATGAAGATACAGCAATAGCATTATTACCATTAACTGCTGATACTGATCCTGACGGAACCACACCAACTATACGGTCGATCAATGGAACAACGTTAACACCTGGAACAGCACAAACAATTGCTGTAACTAATGGAACAGTTAACATTACAGCTGCAGGAGTAATCACATTTACACCAGCGTTGAATTACAACGGTTCAGTAACCTTCCCTTATGTAATCACAGATGGTACACTAACTGCAACTGCTAATCAAGTAATTACGGTAACGGCAGTAAATGATGCACCAATAGCAGTAACTGATAATTACACGACCAATGAAGATACAGCAATAGCATTATTACCATTAACTGCTGATACTGATCCAGACGGAACAACACCAACGATCCAATCGATCAATGGAACACCGTTAACACCAGGAACAGCACAAACAATTGCGGTAACTAATGGAATAGTTAGCATTACAACTGCAGGAGTAATCACATTTACACCAGCGTTGAATTATAATGGTTCAGTAACATTCCCTTACGTAATCACAGATGGAACACTAACTGCTACTGCTAATCAAGTAATAACGGTAACGGCAGTAAATGATGCACCAATAGCAGTAACTGATAATTATACGACCAACGAAGATACAGCAATATCATTATTACCATTAACTGCTGATACTGATCCAGACGGAACAACACCAACGATCCAATCGATCAATGGAACAACGTTAACACCAGGAACAGCACAAACAATTGCTGTAACTAACGGAATAGTTAACATTACAGCTGCAGGAGTAATCACATTTACACCAGCGTTGAATTACAACGGTTCAGTAACCTTCCCTTATGTAATCACAGATGGTACACTAACTGCAACTGCTAATCAAGTAATTACGGTAACGGCAGTAAATGATGCACCAATAGCAGTAACTGATAATTACACGACCAATGAAGATACAGCAATAGCATTATTACCATTAACTGCTGATACTGATCCTGACGGAACCACACCAACTATACGGTCGATCAATGGAACAACGTTAACACCTGGAACAGCACAAACAATTGCTGTAACTAATGGAACAGTTAACATTACAGCTGCAGGAGTAATCACATTTACACCAGCGTTGAATTACAACGGTTCAGTAACCTTCCCTTATGTAAT
>NZ_FQWF01000039.1 GCF_900129585.1 Flavobacterium micromati | reverse complement strand
CCAGTTACGTCGGTGGATTACATTCTCATCCCTCAGATGGTTATGCTATGTTTTCTTTTCAAGATATTCGTTTCTTGCTGAATGTTTACGATGAGACCAGTTCTACTAGAAAAGGTGAGGTTTTTAATGGATTAGTTTGTAAAGACAATGCGGGAAATACAAATACGTATATGTTAAAAATTGATAATATTGATGCACTACGAACAAAGGTTGATGATGTATGGGATGAACCAAAATATGAAGGTTTAAGTGAAAAAGATAAAATTACAGCTATACACATTAAACAAGCAAAATTATATAAAAAAAGCAGTGGAAATTTAGAAAAAAGCTTTATTGAACAATTTAAAGATTTTGGTATTTCACTTTATAAGGCTGATGAAACTAAAAATAGTTTTAATAAACTGACATTAAATAATTCAATTATAACCTCAATTCCTTGTAACTAATAAATACACAATCATGAAAACATACATTCATTACATCACATTTTTCCTCATCTTAACAGCTAGTCAAGCTCAAAGTCCAATATATGATATTTCAGAGCCACAAGACGGACCCAAAGGCTCCTATTACAAAGATATCAATGGACTTCTAGATGGTTATGACGGAACCTACCTATACAGCAATGGGAATACATCTCTTAAATTTGTATTAAAGAAAAAAATAAAGTCATACAGATATTATTATGAAGATCTTTTAGTAGGGGAATTCCAGTTTATAAAAGATGGGGTAGAAATAGGAAATACTCTGGACAATATTACTATAAATTATACTGATGAGTATACAAATCATCGCATAAAAGGTAGCTCTATCATAACAGGTACTCAGCTGGGCTGCCCTAGTTGTTCACCAACAGAAAAACGACTTAGACTTAGCTTTGTGGATAATAAATCTCCTAACATTGCTGGTGTAGACATGCGCAAAACAACGGTAAATGGTGTGATTGCATTAAAAGTAAAAATCTATTGGGATGGCTTTATCACTCGCAGAGAGGGAGATCCAGTGCCACCTCCAGCAAGTATACATACTGGGGAATACTTAATGATTAAGCAATAAAAATAAACAACCCCAATTAATATAATAGTTGAAGATTTTTTATTGAATCATTCTCACATAAGATTATGAAAAAACACATCTGAATATCACTATTTTTATTTCTGAGTTTTATTATTAAAGCGCAAAATCCGAA
>NZ_FQWF01000027.1 GCF_900129585.1 Flavobacterium micromati | reverse complement strand
TTGCACTCAGTGATTTCGCGTCCGTTGTGGTAGCCTTTATCTACCAAAGCCGTGTAAGTTTCTAGCTCTAGATTTTCTTTGGCTTCGATAGCGATAGCTGCCAGTGCGTTGCGATCATTGCGATTAATAGTGTGAGTAGCAACCACTAAATTGTGTTTATTGTCTACCGCTGCCTGAACATTGTAACTTATCTCGACCACAACTCCTTGAACCAGTAGTGCGCGTGAGTCAGAATCGGTGGTACTAATTTGAGGTTCGCCACTAGCTTTTAGTTTTTCTTCCAGTAATTCATAACGGATTTTGTTTTTCTTTAATCGCGCTATTTTTTCTTGGATTTTAGTAACGGTTACTGTGTTGTCTTTTACATCATTTGTTTCTAATTCTGTCAAGTATTCTTGGGTTCTTTCTTCAATATAAGCCAAGTGTTTGTCAATTTTCTTTTGGTTAAAATTAGCTTTCTTGCTGTTGTGCGCTCTGCTTTTTGTGCCGTCAATTGCAATGGTTTCACCAGCAACCAGATCGGCATCTTTCAAAAAAGAAACAAAGAGTTTGAATAGTTTTCTAAGCCCTGCTGGATTTTGTTTTCTAAAATCAGAAATACTATGATAATTTGGGCAAATAGCCTCTAAAAGCCATTGTAATTCGATATTGCGAAAGCACTCTTTTTCTAACTTTCTAGAACTTCTAAGGCCATTTAAGTAACCGTATAAATAGATTTTAAGAAACAACTTAGTGTCAAAACTGGGGCGCCCTTCGGATTTTATAGTTTGTACCGTAAAACCAAGTGCTTCAAGTGAGATATGCTCTACAAAAGCTTCAATAAAACGTATGGGATTATCTGAGGCGATTTTATCTTCTAAACTACTTATTTGTAACTGTTGACGCGATGTTCCAGATATATGTTGCATCTTTAAATGTACAAAATTTCTCTCTTATATCCAAAATAAAATACTATATTTGACGCAAATAAAACGGAAGTTTTTTCACAGACTGACGTTACCAGAAATACGCCCAAAATTGCGGAAATTCACAATAAATTATACAACTAAATTTCTTTTCATTACTTTTATAAAAAAATAGATAAAATGAATTTAATTGAAAGTCATATAAAAGACATTTTAAACTTATGTAAATCACATAAAGTTAAATCACTATATGCTTTTGGTTCAGTTTTAAATGATAAATTTAATGCCGAAAGTGATATTGATCTGATTGTAGATTTCCAACAATTAGATGTTCTAGATTATGGAGATAATTATTATGATTTAAAATTTTCTTTAGAAAATATTTTCAAACGAAGTGTCGATTTACTTGAGGAAAAAGCAATAAAAAATCCTTTTTTTAGAAAAACTATAAATCAAAAAAAACAGTTGATTTATGGACAATAATATTAAAACTTGGCTTTATGATATTTTAAGTTCTATCAATGAAATTGAAAGCTATTATATTGATACTCCAAAATTATTTGAGGTTTACCAAAATGATTTAAGAACAAAAAGAGCTGTTGAAAGAAATATTGAAATAATCGGTGAAGCAATGAACCGAATTCTGAAACTTGATAACGAAATTGTAATTTCGAACTCAAGAAAGATCGTAGATGTTAGAAATAGAATTATTCACGGATATGACTCAGTTTCTGATGATGTAATTTGGGGAATTGTAATTAGAAATTTACCAGTTTTGCAAAAAGAAGTGGAAGAATTACTTGGCGAATAAATGTACTTCTTATAACAGCTAGGGTTTCGTTGCGTTCGAAGAACGAACAATGAACCCGCGGTTGAACGGAACCGATTACATGCCGTCAACACTATGGAGTTATCGTAATG
>NZ_FQWF01000028.1 GCF_900129585.1 Flavobacterium micromati | reverse complement strand
TGAATTTTGATCGTGAACAACTCAAGGTAGTCCAAGGCAAGGGCAAGAAAGACCGTTATGTACCACTCTCCAAACATCTTATTCGCGGACTCAAAACCTACATCGAAGCCGAAAAACCAAAAGTCTATCTTTTCAACGGACAACCTCAAGGCATAGCGGGAGGCGATTTTGACTCTCGCTATTCCCAGCGTGGGGTGCAATGGGCAGTCAAGCAAGCCTGCAAGGCAGCAGGAATCGAGAAAGAGGTGTGCGTGCATACGCTCAGGCACACTTTTGCCACGCACTTGCTCGAGGACGGACTCGATATTATCAGTTTGAAAAACCTTTTGGGACACGAGCAAATTGAGACTACAATGGAGTATTTGCATATTGCGCAGCTCGATACGATAAAAGCCTTTAGTCCTCTTGATACTTTGTTTGCAAAATGCAGCCGCAAGTAGCCATGGAGCGCGGTCAGTGTGAAGTAGCGCATGTACTAGAGAAACTGGGTAATAAAATAGAAAATTTAGGACTCAACACCTGGCAATTACGCACTTTATCAGCTGTGAGAAGATGCCGCACCGCAGCTTTGGGTGGTCATATCGATGCGTGTGACAACTGCGGAAAAATCAGCATTAGTTACAACTCGTGTCGCAACCGCCATTGTCCTAAATGTCAGGGTAAAAACAGAGACGATTGGATACAAGCTCGTCAGAGCGAACTCTTACCAGTTCCATACTTCCATGTCGTTTTTACTTTGCCTGATAGCATCAATAGTCTAGCGATGCAAGATCCGCGATTGATGTATAATATACTTTTTGAGTCGGCTTGGGAAACGATTAAAACCTTTGGCAAAAAGAAAGAAGTCCAAAGCGGAATGATTGCTGTACTTCATACTTGGGGACAGAATTTAAGTTTACATCCACACTTGCATTGCATCGTGCCTGGTGGTGGCGTGGACAAAAATGGCAATTGGCAAAACATAAGAGGTGATGGTAAATTTTTGTTTCCAGTCAAGGCGTTGTCCAAAGTTTTTAGGGCAAAATATTGCGAGAAACTAAAAGAGAGAAGTCCTGATAATTATACCAAAGTCAAGAAACAGTTATGGGAGAAGCAATGGGTGGTGTTTGCCAAAAAGCCTTTTGGAAGTCCAAAATCAGTCATTGAATATTTAGGTAGATACACTCATAAAATAGCTATTAGTAATAACCGAATACAAAGTGTTGACGATAAAAACGTGACTTTTACGTACAAGGATTACCGTCAAAACGGGTTCAAGAAACAAATGACGCTCACGCACGAGGAATTTATCCGAAGGTTTGCCATGCACATTTTGCCCAAACGCTTTGTAAAAATACGGCACTATGGTTTTTTGAGCAGCAACTGGAAAAGAGAAAAATTAAAACTTTTACAGGAAAAACTAAAGGTAAAAGTACTGGAAAAAGCAGAGCAGAAACCTTTTCTCCCCAAATGCCCTTGTTGCAAAACAGGCAATTTACATCGAATAGCGGTTTTTGACCAGCGTGGTCCTCCTCCCGAAGTGTCGGGATGGTATCTTAGCGATAGCCAAAGCTCAAGTCCTTGTATAAGTTAACTTTATGGGTAAGGGAAGTTGTGACTAATCCCGAAACTTCGGGAAAGGAAAACAAGAGAAAAACCGACCTTTTTGCACTGCAAAAAAAAAGAGGACTCTAAATCCTCTTGATATTCATTAATATACATTACGATAACTCCATAGTGTTGACGGCATGTAATCGGTTCCGTTCAACCGCGGGTTCATTGTTCGTTCTTCGAACGCAACGAAACCCTAGCTG
>NZ_FQWF01000034.1 GCF_900129585.1 Flavobacterium micromati | reverse complement strand
ATTTTATTTTTTCTAAAATTTTTGAAGCTGTGAATTTTTTAAAATCTCGAAGCAAACCAGATAAATCTCCATCGCCAGATTGCACAATCATGTGTATATGATTGCTCATAATGACATATCCATATAAAACCATAGCCTTATCTCTTATGCAGAAATCCAAGCATGCTACAACTACATCTCTGTAGCTTGTTCTTGTAAAAACATCAACCCAATCTACAACGGTTGCCGTTATGAAATGTGGTAAAGTTTGGTCTCTTATTTTGTAGCCATCTGACATCGCTTTTTTATCAAATATAACCATTTTTTTTATTATAATTAACTGCTTGTGTTTGTTGCTTATTGGAATGGGTGCGAAGTCAGAGACATTCGCACAGTAGCCTAGACTTTTAAGAACTTTTACTTTTTAAAGAACACTTCGTAGAGGTGGTGTTAAGAATTTTTCAAGAAGCGGTATTTCTGAAAAGCCGTTTTCTTACTTTTTGATCTGTTTTTTATAAATATAGGTGATTTGATTCAGAAATTATGTGGTGTAAATTGAGATTTTTTTTGTTTCAATATATGCAAACCACTCAAAAAAGTTTAAAGCAAATATTTATAATCAAAGTAAGAAATTATTACTTGTACTTTGTAATTAATGAAAAATGATTAAATTTGTTATTCACTAAATAAAACATTTTGTAAAACATACTTTGGTGATTTTATAACTTAAAAGAAAATTCAACAATTAGTGCTATAAAAAAATATAAATGGAAACTACATCTATTGCTTTACTGGTACAAAAACTTAAAAACGCTCCTCAAAGTGTTTTAGAACGTGTTATTGGTTATGTTGATGCGCTTGTGGAACCTACAACAAACTCCAAGCCTTATATCCTGTCTAAAAAACAACAACAAATTTTAGATAACCAACTCAACTCCGACAAAACTAATTATACTGATGCCGAAACACTTTATACTGATCTAAAAAGCAAGTATGAATTATAAGATTGTCGTTTCGCCTATTGCTTCTAAAAATATTGAAGATGCGGTTGCATATTACATTGAAAAAACTACCAAAAAAGTAGCTCTTGATTTTTTAAAAGAGTACAGAAAAACATACAAGGGGTTACAATCAAACCCTTTTTACCAGTTTCACGATAACAATTATCGGTTTTTATCTTTTGATAAATTTCCGTATATCGTTTTTTTATTGTAGACGAACCAAGCAAAACCGTTTTCTTGAACGCTGTATTTCATACTTCACAAAATCCTGATAAATACCCTGTTAGATAACATAAAAAAACCGACCT
>NZ_FQWF01000029.1 GCF_900129585.1 Flavobacterium micromati | reverse complement strand
TTGCACTCAGTGATTTCGCGTCCGTTGTGGTAGCCTTTATCTACCAAAGCCGTGTAAGTTTCTAGCTCTAGATTTTCTTTGGCTTCGATAGCGATGGCTGCTAGTGCGTTGCGATCATTGCGATTAATGGTGTGAGTAGCAACCACTAAATTGTGTTTATTGTCTACTGCTGCCTGAATATTGTAACTTATCTCGACCACAACTCCTTGAACCAGTAGTGCGCGTGAGTCAGAATCGGTGGTACTAATTTGCGGTTCGCCACTATCTTTTAATTTTTCTTCCAGTAATTCATAGCGGATTTTGTTTTTCTTTAGACGGGCTATTTTTTCTTGGATTTTAGTAACGGTTACTGTGTTGTCTTTTACATCATTTGTTTCTAATTCTGTCAGGTATTCTTGGGTTCTTTCTTCAATATAAGCTAGATGTTTGTCAATTTTCTTTTGGTTAAAATTAGCTTTCTTGCTGTTGTGCGCTCTGCTTTTTGTGCCATCAATTGCGATGGTTTCACCAGCAACTAGGTCGGCATCTTTCAAAAAAGAAACAAAGAGTTTGAATAGTTTTCTAAGCCCTGCTGGGTTTTGCTTTCTAAAATCAGAAATGCTATGGTAATTTGGGCAAATAGCCTCTAAAAGCCATTGTAATTCAATATTGCGAACGCACTCTTTTTCTAACTTTCTAGAACTTCTAAGGCCATTTAGGTACCCATATAAATAGATTTTAAGAAACAACTTAGTGTCAAAACTGGGACGGCCTTCGGATTTTATAGTTTGTACCGTAAAACCAAGTGCTTCAAGGGAGATGTGCTCTACGAAAGCTTCAATAAAACGCACAGGATTATCCGAGGCGATTTTATCTTCTAAACTACTTATTTGTAACTGTTGACGCGATGTTCCAGATATATGTTGCATCTTTAAATGTACAAAATTTCTCTCTTATATCCAAAATAAAATACTATATTTGACGCAAATAAAACGGAAGTTTTTTCACAGACTGACGTTGTGCGTAATATTACCCAAAAAACGAAAAAAATGAAGAAATTTTTTCAAATAAGTTTACTTATATTATTAACAAGTTGTTCTCATTATTTGGTAAATAATGAAGGATTTATTCGACCACCAAAAAACTATAAATTTAGTTATCAAAAAAAATCTGCAAAATTAACTGAGGACAAAATAATTGACACAACTGCAATATATTACTTGACAAACAGCAATTATTATAGAAATAGTAATGAATATAAAAATAACGATGGATACATCAGATTTTACTCAAACGGACAATTTAAAATACAAGGAACAAAAACATATCCGAAAATAGAAGATATAAATAATGTTAATTACGGAGTTGTTGGATATTTTAAAATTAAAGGAAATGTTATTAAACTGCAAATTTATACAGATATAAATGCAGGCTCAGACCAACTAGAATTCGGAATTATTGATGAGAATAGTGATTTGATTTTATTAAACGAAAATCCAAGAACAGACTTTTGCCTTGGGTATTCTGAAAAATCAATCAGAAAAAAAATTAATGAAATTTCCATTTTTAGAGCTAACCTTAATCCGAAAATATATAAAAAAATAAAAATAGAAGAAATGACTTACAACAAACCAAATTGGTAATAAAAAATACTACGCACAACAGCTAGGGTTTCGTTGCGTTCGAAGAACGAACAATGAACCCGCGGTTGAACGGAACCGATTACATGCCGTCAACACTATGGAGTTATCGTAATG
>NZ_FQWF01000032.1 GCF_900129585.1 Flavobacterium micromati | reverse complement strand
TCATTGCTATCCGAAAGTTTTAAGAAAACCTTAAATATCAGTCGGCATTGCCTATATACAGGTTGTTTTTAAAAAATTATCCTGAAAATAAGTCAGAACTAAATTCTAATTTTGGTTCTGATCTTATTTTTTTAGCTCCATTTCCAACTTCATTGCAGACATAATTTAAACTTAGATAATAGACTAAACAGATTCTGATTTTTTCAACCAAATTAGTGAACGATTTTGTCTTCTTTGCTATTGTTCTATTAATCAATTCTACCAATAAATAACTGATCAAAGCAATATAAATTTGCGATTTAACTGCGTTTTCATTTGTGCCTAAGAATGTTTTTATTTGCAGATTTTGTTTCATTGCTTTGAAAAACAACTCGATATCCCATCGCTTTTTGTACAAATCAGCAATGGTTCTTGCTGACCATTGTAAATTGTTGGTTATTATCTCAATAACCTTGTTTTCATCTTCTTTATAGACGTGAACTAATCGTAAGTGCTGTTCGCTAATACCAATCTCTACCGCTTTATTGCTAGTTAAAACTATAATTTCGTCTTTTATAATATCCTCATCTTCCTTCTCAGGCAAGTCTAATTCTTGGACAGTTTTATACAATGTATTGGTCTTGATTCGAGTAACAAAAACATTTTCGGCTTGAATCCGATGCAACATCAATGTGAAATCAAAATAAGCCCTGTCTTCAATAACAATTGTTCCTTTTGGAAAAATTAACTGACCAAGACCGTATCGGTCGTGTGTTTTTGCAGGAGTTATATTTACCAAGTCTGGAATCTGCAAATTGTCATCCCAGCACGTGTGTATTTTTAAACCGCCTTTTGCTGTCCGAAACTTTGCCCAGTCAAACATATTTAAACATAGGCTAATTGTGGTACTATCAATGATTTTTATAGTTTGGTCTTTAATTTCGGTAATAATACTACGTTGGGACTCACTTTTCAAAACTCTTTCATAGTGCTTTAAAACCCTGTAATACAAGGATTCAAATACTCTCCAATCCCGTTTTTTATTACCGTCACTCATCGTAGATCTTGCGGGACTTTGGTTTAAACCTAAATCGCCAATAAAAGTCTCGCTAACACCAATTCCAGTGGAAATATCGTTTAATGTATAGCATTTATTTAGCTGTCCGTAAGTTAAAGCGACAAATTGGTCGTAAGTCTTGTATTTACTACATCCCTTGTCTGATTTGTGCTTTTTTGCACAAGATTCAATCATCCAACGAGGAACTAGGTCGATAATTTGTCGGATAACTGGTTTTTTAATATTTTTGTTCCGCCTGAAGAGTCCCATATAATTATTTTATTTTTCGCAAAACAAAAATAAGGGAATCTCAGGCACTTTTTATTTTAGACTTTCGGATCGTAGTG
>NZ_FQWF01000033.1 GCF_900129585.1 Flavobacterium micromati | reverse complement strand
GGTTAATGTTTGTACTTTTTTTATAATATATTTTGCCAAACACTCACGCCACAATTTGTCACGCTGGAAGCGTCTCAAGGCTCGAGAGCAAATCACATTGAATTTTTTTCTACTATAAAAGATCTGAAAAAAGGCTGTCTCAATCAACCATTAAATTTACTAAAACCATTAAGAAAATTAAGTAACATTAAGTTGAATTAAATCTTAAATTACCTTCACTCTCTTCATGGTTTAAAAAACCTGTTTCATATTTATAGTATTAATAATATTTTTTAGCGAACACTCACGTCACAATTTGTCACGCTGGAACCGTCTCAAGGCTCGAGAGCAAATCATATTGAATTGTTTTCTACTATTAAAGATTTGACAAAAGGCTGTCTCAATCAACCATTAAATTTACTAAAACCATTAAGAAAATTAAGAAATATTAAGCGCAGTTAAATCTTAAATTAACTCTCTTAATGGTTTAAAAAAAACTGTTTAATGTTTGTACTTTTTTTGTAATATATTTTGCCAAACACTCACGCCACAATTTGTCACGCTGGAAGCGTTTCGAGGCTCGAGAGCAAATCACATTGAATTGTGTTCTACTATAAAAGATCTAAAAAAAGGCTGTCTCAATCAACCATTAAATTTACTAAAACTATTAAGAAAATTAAAAAACATTAAGCGCAGTTAAATCTTAAATTAACTTAAGTCTCTTAATGGTTTAAAAAACCTTTTTCATATTTATATTATTAATAATATTTTTTAACGAACACTCACGTCACAATTTGTCACGCTGGAACCGTCTCAAGGCGCAAGAGCAAATAATATTTAATTTTTTTCTACTATAAAAGAACTGAAAAAAGGCTGTCTCAATCAACAATTAAATTTACTAAAACCATTAAGAAAATAAAGAAGCATTAAGTTCAGTTAAATCTTAAATTAACTCTCTTACTGGTATAAAAAAAACTGTTTAATGTTTGTACTTTTTTTGTAATATATTTTGCCAAACACTCACGCCACAATTTGTCACGCTGGAAGCGTCTCAAGGCTCGAGAGCAAATAACATTGAATTATTTTTTTATAAAAGATCTGAAAAAAGGCTGTCTTAATCAACCATTAAATTTACTAAAACCGTTAAAAAAATTAAAAAACATTAAGCGCAGTTAAATCTTAAATTAACTTAACTCTCTTAATGGTTTAAAAAAACTCACTACGATCCGAAAGTCTAAAATAAAAAGTGCCTGAGATTCCCTTATTTTTGTTTTGCGAAAAATAAAATAATTATATGGGACTCTTCAGGCGG
>NZ_FQWF01000038.1 GCF_900129585.1 Flavobacterium micromati | reverse complement strand
CCAGTTACGTCGGTGGATTACATTCTCATCCCTCAGATGGTTATGCTATGTTTTCTTTTCAAGATATTCGTTTCTTGCTGAATGTTTACGATGAGGCTAGTTCTATTAGAAAACAAGAGGCTTTTAATGGTTTAGTTGTTAAGGACGCTGCAGGAAACACGAATACTTACATGCTAAAAATAGAAAATATAGAATCATTACGGACGCAGATAAATAATGTGTGGAACGACCCCAATTATTCCAAATTTCAAAATGAAAATGATCGTATTAAAAAAATTCATAAAGATCAAGCAGAAATCTATGCCAAAAGCAATGGAAATTTAGAGAAAAGTTTTTTAGAGCAGTTTAAAGATTTTGGAATAGTGCTTTTTAAAGCTGATGCTACCACAGACCATTTTGACAAACTTACTTTAAATAATTCAATAGTAACCCAAACCCCTTGTAACTAAATAGACAATTATGAAAACATACATTCACTATTTCACTTTTTTCTTATTCTTAACTGCTTGTTCAGCTCAATCGCCAGTTTACGATATTTCAGAACCAACAAGAGGGAAACCTCAAGGAGCCTATTACAAAGACGTCAGTGGTGTACTTGATGGCTATGATGGCACATATTTATACTCAAATGGAAACACATCCTTAAAATTTGTATTAAAGAAAAAAATAAAATCATATGGATATTATTATACTGACCTTATTGTTGGAGAGTTTCAATTTATAAAGGATGGAGTAGAAAAAGGCAATACATTAGCAAATATTAATGTCAACTATACAGATGAAGAGATTAATCATAGAATAACAGGAAATAGAATTATCATAGGCACTCAGTTAGGCTGCCCGAGTTGTTCCCCAACAGAAAAGCGTCTACGTCTTAGTTTTGTAGATAATAAATCACCTAATATTGCGGGTTTAGACATACGTAAAACAACGGTAAATGGTGTTGATGCTTTACGAGTTAAAATATTTTGGGATGGATTTATAATTCGTAAAGAAGGAGATCCTGCGCCAACCCCTGCTAGTATACATACTGGGGAATACTTAATGATTAAGCAATAAAAATAAACAACCCCAATTAATATAATAGTTGAAGATTGTTTATTGAATCATTCTCACATAAGATTATGAAAAAACACATCTGAATATCACTATTTTTATTTCTGAGTTTTATTATTAAAGCGCAAAATCCGAA
>NZ_FQWF01000040.1 GCF_900129585.1 Flavobacterium micromati | reverse complement strand
CCGCCTGAAGAGTCCCATATAATTATTTTATTTTTCGCAAAACAAAAATAAGGGAATCTCAGGCACTTTTTATTTTAGACTTTCGGATCGTAGTGATATTAATTAAATAAATAAGGAAATTATTTTTTTTCTACTTTATCCCACCATAACTATTGGTTATTCTCATGGGTTTGCAAGTAGATAAAATTTGTTGTTGAATGTATTCACTCTACAGAATATAGACTCAATACATAAATACTATAAAAATCGATTATAATTATAAGTCCAACGACTTTGATGTACGAAGCCCAAATGCTTCCGAAGGGATGAGATTCATAAACTCCATAATAAGATAAAAACAGATAATAATCCTTCAATGCTAAAATTAAAGCATTCAGAAATTAATTTACAAGCGTAAAAAAGTAATTTCCCTCTGTTTCATTTTAACTAAATCATCTGCATGAAGTTTTGTCATGATCTACCATCACGTTGCTTTAACGATTTGGAAATTTTAGGGATCAAAAGCTTCACTACATTAATGAACAGTGTAAAAATCAATCATGATTCTATCCTGAACTGCTTTGATAAACGAAGTACAAATGCTTCCGAAGGGATGAAATTCATAAACTCCAAAATAAGATAAAAACAGTGAATAAAACTTCAATGCTAAAATTAAAGCATTCAGAAATCAATTTAGAGGAGTGAGAAAAGTAGATTTCTTCCTATTTAGGTTAACTAAGTTATTTGCCTAATCCCCAAGTTTTGTTCTTGATCCCCGATTTCTTCCTGTTTAGATTAACTAGTTATTTGCCTAATCCCCGAGTTTTGTTCTTGATCCCATTAAATGAAGGGTTTTACTAAGTCCTAGAATAAATTCAGATTGAACAGGCAACTCTCGATAGCTATCATGGCTCCCACATAACTGCATAAAACAAAAAACCCCTCATCGTTAGATGAAGGGTTTTTCAAAAAAAGGCGACGACATACTCTCCCACATAACTGCAGTACCATCTGCGCAGGCGGGCTTAACTACTCTGTTCGGGATGGGAAGAGGTGAGCCCCGCCG